>NZ_JBIBIZ010000001.1:0-230148 GCF_042958085.1 Streptomyces sp. NPDC008001
CAGGTGTGGAAGACCGGTAACGGTTGGAGCTGACTGGTACTAATAGGCCGAGGGCTTGTCCTCAGTTGCTCGCGTCCACTGTGTTAGTTCTGAAGTAACGAACACGCCCCCTGCGGGGTGCGGCGGTTCGAATTTCATAGTGTTTCGGTGGTCATAGCGTTAGGGAAACGCCCGGTTACATTCCGAACCCGGAAGCTAAGCCTTTCAGCGCCGATGGTACTGCATGGGGGACCGTGTGGGAGAGTAGGACGCCGCCGAACTATTATTAGCCTCAGGCCTGGGATATTTATCCCGGGCCTGAGGCTTTTTTGCGTTGTACCCGTCCGCCCCTCGCCACTGCCGCACCACACCGGAGGGTAAGGTCAGGGGGTATCGTTCGCATATTTCCCACAGGAGGCCCCCGGGTGGAGGTCCAGGAGACGCGAGTCCAGACCGACCGCGTCCTCACCATCCCGAACATCCTCAGCATGGCGCGCCTGGTCGGCGTCCCTCTCTTCCTGTGGCTGATTCTCCAGGAGCACGACGGGTGGGCGCTCCTCGTCCTGGCCCTCAGCGGTGTCAGTGACTATCTCGACGGAAAGCTCGCCCGGCGCTGGAATCAGATCAGCAGCCTCGGCCGGCTGCTCGACCCCGCCGCCGACCGGCTCTACATCCTTTCCACCCTCTTCGGCCTGACCTGGCGTGAGATCCTGCCGTTGTGGCTGACCGCCGCCCTCATCGCCCGGGAAGCGATGCTGCTGGTCATGGTGTGGATTCTGAGGCGCCACGGCTATCCGCCGCCGCAGGTGAACTTCCTCGGCAAGGCCGCGACCTTCAACCTGATGTACGCGTTCCCGTTGCTGCTTCTCAGTGACGGACACGGCTGGTTGCCGTCACTCGCCGCGATTTTCGGATGGGCGTTCGCCGGATGGGGTACAACCCTCTATTGGTGGGCAGGGATCCTCTACGTGGTCCAGGTCCGCCGCTTGGTCAAGGCGGACACCACGGCCGACTGAGCCCGGCGCAGACTCCGGCCGCACCTCCGGCCGTCCCCGGGCGTTCTGTTCGGCTTGACCGTCGTCGCGCAAGGAGGACGCTTCCGACATGAAGGCCGTCGTGATGGCCGGTGGTGAAGGCACTCGCCTTCGCCCCATGACCTCGAGCATGCCCAAGCCGCTCCTACCGGTCGCCAACCGCCCGATCATGGAGCATGTGCTGCGACTGCTCAAGCGGCACGGACTCACCGAGACCGTGGTGACAGTCCAGTTCCTCGCCTCCCTCGTCAGGAACTACTTCGGGGACGGCGAAGAGCTCGGCATGGAGCTCACCTATGCCAATGAGGAAAAGCCACTCGGCACCGCGGGCAGCGTCAAGAACGCCGAGGAAGCACTGAAGGACGACGCCTTCCTGGTGATCTCCGGAGACGCCCTCACCGATTTCGACCTGACCGACCTCATCCGTTTCCACAAGGAGAAGGGCGCACTGGTCACCGTCTGCCTCACCCGTGTTCCCAATCCCCTGGAATTCGGCATCACCATCGTCGACGAGGACGGCAAGGTCGACCGCTTCCTCGAAAAGCCCACCTGGGGCCAGGTCTTCTCCGACACCGTGAACACGGGCATCTACGTCATGGAGCCCGAGGTCTTCGACTACGTCCGGCCCGACGTCCCCGTCGACTGGTCCGGTGATGTCTTCCCCCAGCTGATGAAGGAGGGCAAGCCGGTCTACGGCTATGTGGCCGAGGGCTACTGGGAGGACGTCGGCACGCACGAGAGCTATGTGAAGGCCCAGGCCGACGTGCTCGAAGGCAGGGTCGACGTCGACATAGACGGTTTCGAGATCTCGCCCGGCGTCTGGGTCGCCGAAGGGGCCGAGGTCCACCCCGACGCCGCCCTCCGCGGGCCGCTGTACATCGGCGACTACGCCAAGGTCGAAGCCGGCGCCGAAATCCGCGAGCACACCGTCGTCGGCTCCAATGTCGTCGTCAAGAGCGGGGCCTTCCTCCACAAGACCGTCGTCCACGACAACGTCTACATCGGCCAGCAGAGCAACCTGCGCGGCTGCGTCATCGGCAAGAACACCGACATCATGCGCGCCTCCCGGATCGAGGACGGCGCCGTCATCGGCGACGAGTGCCTGGTCGGTGAGGAATCGATTATTCAGGGCAACGTCCGCGTCTACCCGTTCAAGACCATCGAGGCGGGCGCGTTCGTCAACACCTCGGTGATCTGGGAGTCCCGCGGCCAGGCCCATCTCTTCGGCGCGCGGGGGGTCTCCGGCATCCTCAACGTGGAGATCACGCCCGAGCTCGCCGTACGGCTCGCCGGCGCGTACGCGACGACGCTCAAGAAGGGCTCCACCGTCACCACGGCCCGTGACCACTCCCGTGGTGCGAGAGCGCTCAAGCGCGCCGTGATCTCCGCGTTGCAGGCCAGCGCCATAGACGTGCGCGACCTGGAGAACGTGCCGCTGCCGGTGGCCCGCCAGCAGACGGCCCGCGGCAGCGCCGGCGGCATCATGATCCGTACGACGCCGGGGGTGCCCGACTCGGTCGACATCATGTTCTTCGACGAGCGCGGCGCCGACCTCTCCCAGGCCGGGCAGCGCAAGCTCGACCGGGTCTACGCCCGCCAGGAGTACCGGCGGGCCTTCCCCGGGGAGATCGGCGACCTCTCCTTCCCCTCCAGCGTCTACGACTCGTACACGGGCTCACTGCTGAGGTCCGTGGACACCAGCGGCGTCCGCGAGGCCGGGCTCAAGGTCGTGGTGGACGCGGCGCACGGCAGCGCCGGCCTCGTCCTGCCCAGCCTGCTCGGCCGGCTCGGTGTCGAGGCGTTCACCATCAACCCGGGGCTGGACGAGTCCCGGCCCACCGAGACCGCGGACGACCGCCGTTCCGCCCTCGTGCGGCTCGGGGAGATCGTGGCGTCGGCCCGTGCCGCGTTCGGCGTGCGGTTCGACCCGGTGGGCGAGCGCCTCTCCCTGGTCGACGAGCGCGGCCGGATCGTGGAGGACGACCGGGCCCTGCTCGTCCTGCTGGACCTGGTCGCCGCCGAGCGGCGCAGCGGCAAGGTGGCGCTGCCGGTGACCACCACGCGCATCGCCGAGCAGGTGGCGGCGTACCACGGCACCCAGGTCGAGTGGACGACGACCTCGCCCGACGACCTGACCAGGGTCGGCCGTGCGGACACCACGATCTTCGGCGGGGACGGCCGCGGCGGCTTCATCGTCCCGGAGTCCAGCAGCGTCTTCGACGGCACCGCCGCGTTCGTCCGGCTGATCGGTCTGGTGGCGCGCACGCAGCTCACGCTCAGCCAGATAGACGCCCGCATCCCCCGTGCCCACGTCCTCCGCCGCGACCTGCCGACGCCGTGGGCCGTGAAGGGGCTCGTGATGCGGTCCGTGGTCGAGGCGGCCGGGGACCGGCACGTGGACACGACCGACGGCGTGCGGGTCGTGGAGGCCGACGGGCGCTGGGTCATGGTGCTGCCGGACCCGGCCGAGGCGGTGACCCACCTGTGGGCCGAGGGGCCGGACGACGCCTCGGCGCAGGCCCTGCTCGACGAGTGGTCGGCGGTCGTGGACGGCGCCGGGCGCTGACGCCCACGCCGGGTCAGGACCCGGTGGGCGCCGTCTCCTTGGGGCCGGACCGGTGCCGGAGCGATCCCGCCTCCGGCGCGCCGGTGGGGCCATTGGGAGACGGCGCCCCCGACGTGCGACGATGTGCGGCATGTCGCAGCAGCCCCCCGTTCGGAGCACGGCCCCGCCGGCTCCGCGCCCTGATGCCTCCATGTCGCTGCTGACCAACGTGATGGACCACAGCCTCGACGACGGCTATGCCGAGGCTGCGGCGAGACGGAAGGCCGCCGGCGGCAGCAGGCTGCCGAGCCCGCTGCGGGCCAAGCTGGGGCTCGCGGCCGCCCTGCTGCTCGCCGCGGTGGTGGTGACGCTGGGGGCGGCGCAGGCGCAGATATCGGCACCGACGCTGGCCAAGGAGCGTCAGCAGCTCATCGACCGCATCGAACGGGAGACCTCGGCGGCCGACACGCTGCAGAAGAACGTCGACACCCTGCGGGACGCCGTCGGCACCAAGCAGCGCGACGTCCTCGAGAAGCACGGCGGGGACAAGGCCGACCTGGTGGCGCTGCTCGCGGGCGCGACCACCGTGCAGGGGCCCGGGGTCAAGCTGGTCGTGGACGACGCCAAGCAGACGAAGCCGGGCGGTGGCGGCGGGCCGCGCGAGAGCAACGGCTTCTCGGACACGGGCCGGGTGCGCGACCGTGACATGCAGCGCATTGTCAACGGCCTGTGGCAGTCCGGCGCGGAGGCGGTCTCGGTGAACGGGCAGCGGCTGACGGCGCTGTCGGCGATCCGGGCCGCGGGTGACGCCATACTGGTGGACAACAGGCCGCTGGTGCCGCCGTACACGGTGCTGGCGGTCGGTGACGGACAGCGGCTGGCCAATGCCTTCCAGCGCAGCGCCGACGGTCAGTACCTGCGTGCTCTGCAGCAGAACTACGGGGTCCGCTACAGCATTTCCGCTCAGGGAGAGGTGCGGCTGCCCGCCGCGCCGAGCCTGATCGTACGTACCGCACAGCCGCAGGAGGGTGGCGCGGCGGGTCGCGCCACCGACACAGGGAAGGGCACATCGTGATCGCCGTATTGGGGCTCGTCGTGGGAGTCGTGGTCGGACTGGTCGTCCGACCCGTGGTGCCGACGGTGGTCGAGCCCTACCTTCCCATCGCCGTCGTGGCGGCGCTCGACGCGGTGTTCGGCGGCCTCCGGGCGATGCTGGACGGGATCTTCGACGACAAGGTGTTCGTCGTGTCCTTCCTGTCCAACGTGGTCGTGGCCGCGCTGATCGTCTTCCTGGGCGACAAGCTCGGCGTCGGGGCCCAGCTCTCCACCGGTGTCGTGGTCGTCCTCGGCATCCGCATCTTCTCCAACGCGGCCGCGATTCGCCGGCACGTCTTCCGGGCGTGAGGCCGATGAGCAACGACGACAACACGCCCGGCGGGCCGGCTCCCGAGGAGGAGCCGACGGGGAAGACGCCCCGCGAAGGGACGCCCGGCGAAGGGACGCCCGGTGAAGGGACGCCTGCCGGGGGAGCGCCTACCGAAGGACCGAAGAAAGCCGCAAAGCCCGGTAAGGGCGATACGGCGGGTAAGTCAGGAGCGAGTGACAAGCCGGACAGGCCGGAGAAGCCGGGAGTGCCCGGGCCGGAGCCGGTTTCTGACGCCGGGTCCGCACCGGGCGCCGAGCCCGGACCGGAGCCCGGGCCTGGGCCGGGGCGTGTTCCCGGGCCCCCGGCCGGGCCCGCGCCCGAGCCCCCTGCGGCGGCCCCAGCGCCGGTGACCGGCCGTCAGCGCCTGGTGAGCAGCCTCTGGCCGCCGCGGCTGACGCGGGCCCAGCTCACCGTGGCGGTGCTGCTGTGCGTCCTGGGCCTGGGCCTGGCCATCCAGGTCCGGTCGACCAGTGACAACAGCGCGCTGCGCGGGGCCCGGCAGGAGGACCTCGTACGGATCCTGGACGAGCTCGACAACCGCACGAAGCGGCTGGAGGACGAGAAGCGGCGGCTGGAGAACCAGCGCACCGAGCTGGAGAGCAGCTCCAACCAGGCCGCCGAGGCACGCAAGCAGACCGCGCAAAAAGAACAGCAGCTCGGCGTGCTCGCGGGTACGGTGGCGGCGCAGGGGCCGGGCATCGAGCTCACGGTGAGCGACCCCAAGGGCGCCGTCGAGGCCGACAAGCTGCTGGACACCATCCAGGAGCTGCGGGCCGCCGGCGCCGAGGCCATCCAGATCAATGACGTGCGGGTGGCCGCCAACACCTTCTTCTCGGGTGCGGCGGGGAGGGTGGAGATCGACGGCAAGAAGGTCTCCCAGCCCTACCGGTTCAAGGTGATCGGCAAGCCGCAGGACCTGGAGCCGGCGCTCAACATCCCCGGTGGTGTGGTGCAGACGCTGGAGAAGGAGCAGGCGGGCGTCTCGGTCCAGCGGTCTGAGAAGATCATTGTGGACGCCTTGCGCCCGGCGAAGCGGCCTGACTACGCTCGGTCGTCATCGCAGTGAGGCGGGCGGTCATGCGGGCTTCAGAGGGAGGCCATGAGCTTGCGGGGGGTCGGCGCACCAAGTCGAGGGTGCGTGGTGGAAACTGTCTGTTGACCACGGACGTTGTATGGATGTCCAGGTCGGACGGTGTGTGCATCGAGGGTTTGTCCTGCCCCACGGGCGGGTCTGTTTCGGTCAAGGGGAATCGCCCGTGAAGTTGTTTGCGAAGTTGTTCGGCAAGAGCGCACGCCAGGACGGTGGCAGCGCCCGCCACCGTGCGTCGCGCCCCGCAGAGGGTGGCCGGGACCAGGGAGGCGCCCCCGAGGAGCGCCCGCTGTTCCGGGATGAGACGGCGGCTCCGGGAGGAGACATTCCGGGCGGGTCGGCTGTTGACCCTGCCGCCACCGGGCGCATAGGTTTCGGGGCACCAGCGACCTCGAGCTCGTACGGAGGGTCTGCCTTGCCGGTTTGCACGAGGTGCGGTCACCGGAACGCCGAGGCGAGCCGGTTCTGCTCCAATTGCGGTGCTCCGCTGCGGCCCGGTGCCGTGGCCGAGCGCGCCTCGGAGACGACCTCGACCATCTCCATCTCCGGTCTCGAGGCGTACGACTCCGAGACCACCGGCCAGACGCCGATCCCGTCGCTCTCCCCGGAGGCGCAGGCCGCCGTCGACGCCCTGCCGGTGGGTTCGGCGCTGCTGGTGGTCCGCCGCGGGCCGAACTCCGGCAGCCGGTTCCTGCTGGACAGCGAGATCACCACGGCGGGCCGGCACCCGCAGAGCGACATCTTCCTGGACGACGTCACGGTCTCGCGCCGGCACGTCGAGTTCCGCAGAGGCCAGGACGGCGGCTTCACCGTCTCCGACGTCGGCAGCCTCAACGGCACCTACGTCAACCGCGAGCGGATCGACTCGACGCCGCTGAGCAGTGGCGACGAGGTCCAGATCGGTAAGTACCGGCTGGTCTTCTACGGCAGCCAGCGGGGCATCTGACCCTCTCCCGGATCCCGTCCGGGGGAGGAGACCCCAAGGAAGGGCCATGCTTCGAACACCGTCGGGCGGTGCCGGGTCTACCGGTGCCGCCGGAGCGGAAGGGCGGCTGGTGAGCATCGGTACGGTGCTCAATCTGCTGCGCGAGGAGTTTCCCGAGGTCACCATCTCCAAGATTCGTTTCCTGGAGGCGGAGGGCCTGGTGGAGCCGCAGCGCACGCCGTCCGGATACCGCAAGTTCAGTACGGAGGACGTGGAGCGGCTCGGCTGCGTGCTGCGCATGCAGCGTGATCACTATCTTCCTCTGCGGGTCATCAAGGAGCACCTGGAGGCCCGCGAGCGGGGCGAGACGCCGCAGCTGCCCGCCCCCGCGAAGCCGCGCGACGCCGCCCTCGTGGCCGTCGACGGCGGGGCCGCGGGCCCGTCCGGGGCCGACGCCGGCGCAGTGCCGGCCGGCACGGAGCCGGGCGCTCCGGTGCCTTCCCCGGCTGCCCGGATCGGCCGGGAAGAGCTGCTGAGCACCACGGGTGTCACGGAGGGTGACCTCGCGGAGTGGGAGTCGTACGGGCTGGTCACGCCCCACCCGGACGGCGGATTCGGCGCAGATGCGGTGGCCGTGGCGCGCCTCGTGGCGGACCTGGGCCGTTTCGGCCTGGAGCCGCGCCATCTTCGCGCCATGAAGGCCGCCGCCGACCGCCAGGCCGGTCTTGTCGAACAGGTGGTCGCACCACTGCGGCGGCACCGTAATCCGCAGACCAGGGCCCATGCCGAGGCCACCACGCGCGAGCTCGCCACGCTGTCCGTGCGCCTGCACGCGGCGCTCGTGCAGGCCGCCCTGCACGCGGGCTCGCACTGACCGGCGGATGCCCGACTACCCAAACCTGCCGGGCACGTCCTAGGGTTGCTGTGTGAACGAGCTCGATGTCGTGGGTGTCCGGGTGGAAATGCCCTCCAACCAGCCGATCGTGCTCCTGCGTGAAGTGGGAGGCGACCGCTACCTCCCGATCTGGATCGGACCGGGAGAGGCGACGGCCATTGCCTTTGCCCAGCAGGGCATGGCCCCGGCCCGCCCGCTGACCCACGACCTTTTCAAGGACGTGCTGGAAGCGGTCGGCCAGCAGCTCACGGAGGTCCGGATCACGGACCTGCGCGAGGGTGTCTTCTACGCGGAGCTCGTCTTCGCCAGCGGCGTGGAGGTCAGCGCGAGGCCGTCCGACGCCATAGCGCTGGCCCTGCGCACCGGCACGCCGATCTACGGCAGTGACGGCGTGCTGGACGACGCCGGGATCGCCATCCCGGACGAGCAGGAGGACGAGGTCGAGAAGTTCCGCGAGTTCCTCGACCAGATCTCGCCGGAGGACTTCGGCTCCAGCAGCCAGTGAGCCGGCCGGAGCGGCGGGCGGCAGGGCGGCGCGAGACGGTCCGCCGCGGCGCATTCGATTAGCCATTCCCGGCGCAGGGGCACGCAAAACCACTCTCTGGGTGATTATCACTCGGCGTGCCGAGTGTGGCGATCGTTGACGCACCCCTGGTGACTGCCTACCGTCGAGAGGGCAGGTCAAGGACGGAGGTCGGCGTGAGAAGCATGGGCGACGGGACGGCGGTCGGCAGTCCGTATCCGCTGTTCGGGGGAGCGGTCGAACAGGCACCCCGTCCGGCGACCCCGGCGGCGGTCACCACGCCGCGGGGGCCGGAGGCCGATCTCATCGGCTACCGAGGGCCGACGGCGTGTGCCGCGGCCGGCATCACCTACCGCCAGCTCGACTACTGGGCGCGTACGGGCCTGGTCGAGCCGAGCGTGCGGCCCGCGTACGGGTCGGGCACCCAGCGGCTGTACAGCTTCCGGGACGTGGTCGTCCTCAAGATCGTGAAGCGGTTGCTGGACACGGGGGTCTCCCTGCAGAACATCCGCACGGCCGTCCAGCACCTGCGCTCGCGCGGCGTGGCCGACCTGCCGCGGATGACGCTGATGAGCGACGGGGCGACGGTCTACGAGTGCACCTCGCCCGATGAGGTCGTCGATCTCCTCCAGGGCGGCCAGGGCGTCTTCGGGATCGCCGTGGGCGTCGTGTGGCGCGATGTCGAGAGCGCGCTGTCCCAGCTGCACGGCGAGCGCGTGGACACCGGCGAAACGCTCATCCGCCCGAACCCCGCGGACGAGCTGGCGCGGCGCCGCAACCGCGTCGGCTGACCTGCGAGGCCTCCGCCCGCCGAACGAACGTGCGTGCGATTGTCAGTGGCATGCGGCAGCATCGGTGTCGTGAGAGGCGCGCCCACCATCCTGCATCTCGACATGGATGCTTTCTACGCTTCGGCCGAGCAGGCGGCCAAGCCCAGCCTGCGCGGGAAGCCCGTGGTTGTGGGCGGGATCGGGCCGCGCGGTGTGGTGGCCACCGCGTCGTACGAGGCGCGGGTCTTCGGCATCCGCTCCGCGATGGCCACGGCCCAGGCCCGCAGGCTCTGCCCCAACGCCGCCTACCTCACCCCGCGGTTCACGCTCTACCGCGAGGTCAGCGAGGTGGTGATGGGCCTGCTCGGCGCGCTGTCCCCGCTGGTGGAGCCGCTCAGCCTCGACGAGGCGTTCGTGGACCTGGAGGCCGGCGGCGTCGAGCCCACCGCCGCGGCCGTCCGGGCGGTGGGCGAGCGCCTGCGGCGGGACATCCGCGCGGCGACGGGTCTCAGCGGCTCGGTGGGGCTCGCCGCCTCCAAGATGCTGGCGAAGATCGCCTCCGAGGAGGCCAAGCCCGACGGCCTGCTCCTCATCGAGCCCGGCACCGAGATGGGGCTGCTGTCGCCCATGTCCGTGCGCGTCATCCCGGGCGTCGGCCCCGCCACCGCCGAGACGCTGCGCCGGGCCGGCATCACGACCGTCGCCGAGACGGCGGAGGCGGGCGAGGCGGAGCTGGTGCGGCTGCTGGGCAAGGCCCACGGCGCGGGGCTGTACGCCCTGGCCACCGGGCACGACGACCGTCCGGTCGTCGCCGAGCGCGACGCCAAGTCCGTGTCCGTGGAGGACACCTTCGAGGAGGACCTCACCGACCGCACCCGGGTGCAGCTGGAGATCTCCCGGCTCGCCGACCGCTGCGTGCAGCGGCTGCGCGCGGCCGGCCGGTCGGGGCGCACCGTCGTCATCAAGGTGCGCAGCTACGACTTCTCCACGCTGACCCGCTCCGAGACCCTGCGCGGCCCGACGGACGATCCCGCGGTGGTCCGGGAGGCGGCGGCCCGGCTGATCGAGGGCGTCGACACCACGACGGGGGTCCGGCTGCTCGGCGTCGGGGTCAGCGGCCTCGCCGACTACACCCAGGAGGACCTCTTCGCGCAGGCCGCGAGCGAGGCGGCAGCTGCCGCGCAGGCGGTGGATGCGGGGGGCGCCGCGGCGGCTGAGGCGGGGCGGGGTTCCGGCACGGAGCCGGGGGAGGCTGCGGGCGCGGCGGAGCGGCCGCGGCGCTGGCTGCCGGGCCTGGACGTGTGCCACGCCGAGTACGGGGCGGGGTGGGTGCAGGGCAGCGGCGTCGGCCGGGTCACGGTGCGCTTCGAGACGCCCTGGTCCGAGCCGGGCCGGGTACGGACGTTCGCCGTCGACGACCCGGCACTGGAACCGGCCGAGCCGCTCCCGCTCGTGAGGACGGCCCTGCCGGGCGCCGCCCCGGACGGGACGGGAGGCGCCCCCGCCACCCCGGAGCCCCCCGGCCCGGCCTCCCCGAAGAGCGGCGCGGCGGCGTAGGCACCGACCGGTGGCCGCCGCCGGGGCCGGCCCGCAGTGGCCCCGGCGGCGGCTCCATCCCGTAGGGGAGATCCGTGCCCGGGATTGGGCTTCGGCCGTGAATCCGGTCCCTGCTGTGCGGTGGTCCCCGCGCGGAGGGCAGGTGACGGCTCCGGCCCGGGCCCTGTGACTGGCCCGGCCCGCACGGCCCCGGCCCGGGAGCGGCTCCAGCCCGTAGGGCAGGCCACGGCTCCCGCTCCCGCTCTGGAACCGGCACGGCCCCGCGGCGCCTGGCCTGCGAGCGGCCCCCCCCGTAGAGCGGATCCCCGCCCGGTATGCGGCTCCGGCCCGCCCGCACCGGAGCCCGTCCCTAGAGCAGGCCCCCGCCCGGGATCCGGTCCCGCCCCTGCATCCAGCCCGGACCCGTAGCCGATCCCGGCCCCGTAGCGGGACCAGGCCCGGGAGGCGATCCCGACCCCGATCCCGGGCCCGTGCCCGCCCCCGGCCCGCCATCCGCCCCCGGCCCCGCGGGCGGTCCCGCCGAACCCGGCCCCGGCCCCCCGGCCGCGGCCGGCCCCGTGCCGGGGATGGGGAGGCGGTAGTGGTGGTAGAGCTGGAGTTCCTGTTCGGGGGAGAGGTGGCGGCCGACGCCGAAGTCCGGGGCTTCCTTGATCAAGGCCCGGTCGTACGGGGTGCGCAGGCTTTCCCCGGTGATTTCGCTGGGTGCCAGGGGAACGAAGGCGTCCCGCCGGAAGAACCCGGTCCGTACCGCCGCCCACAGCGGTTCGCCCGTCGCGTCGTCGAGGTAGACCTCGTCCACCGTGCCGACCTTCGACCCGTCGCGGTCGAAGACCTTCCGGCCGATCAAGCTCCGGGGATCGATGTCGCTCTGCACGGTTTCCTCCCAGAATCGGCGCCTCTTCCCACCCAAAAACACAAAGCGGGAAGCGGCCACTCGGGAGATCCGCCGGTAAAGCCGCGCTGGTAGGCTGGCGAGTGGCCGCAGAATCCGTGCGGGAGAGTCCTCCGGAAGCCCCCAGCGGGGCGGAGCGGAGGCGCCGAAGGAGCAAATCCTCCCCGGAATCTCTCAGGCACCCGGTACCGCACGGACGAGGTCACTCTGGAAAGCAGGGCGGGCCCGGTCAGCCACAGCGCCGAAGCCCCTCCTCACCGACGGTGAAAGCCGGGCCGCGCCTGCCGCGGGCCGGTGAAGCTCTCAGGTTGAGATGACAGAGGGGGAGGCCGTCCGGGTACCCGCGCCGTGGTACCCCTCGCAGGTCGCAACGACCAGGAGGCCTCCGCAGATGACCGCTCACCGCATCTCCCTTTCCGACCTGGAGCGGGACACCCCGTTCGAGCGCCGCCACATAGGGCCCGACGCCGAGGCGCAGGCCAAGATGCTCGCCCAGGTCGGCTTCGGCTCGCTCGACGAACTCACCGCCGCCGCCGTGCCGGAAGTGATCAAGAGCGTGGGAGCCCTGGCCCTGCCCGAGGCCCGCAGCGAGGCCGAGGTGCTCGCCGAGCTGCGGACGCTCGCCGACCGCAACCAGGTCCTCGCCCCGATGATCGGCCTCGGCTACCACGGCACGTTCACCCCGCCCGTGATCCTGCGCAACGTCATGGAGAACCCCGCCTGGTACACGGCCTACACGCCCTACCAGCCCGAGATCTCCCAGGGCCGCCTCGAGGCCCTCCTCAACTTCCAGACGGTCGTGGCCGACCTCACCGGGCTGCCCACCTCCGGCGCCTCCCTCCTCGACGAGGGCACCGCAGCCGCCGAGGCCATGTCCCTGTCCCGCCGCGTCGGCAAGGTCAAGAACGGCGTCTTCCTCATCGACGCCGACACCCTCCCGCAGACCGTCGCGGTCATCGAGACCCGCGCCGAGCCGACCGGCGTCGAGGTCGTCGTCGCCGACCTCACCGCCGGCATCCCCGACGAGATCGCCGAGCGCGGCGTCTTCGGCGTCCTCCTGCAGTACCCCGGCGCCTCCGGTGCCGTACGCGACCTGCGCCCGGTCATCGGGCGCGCCCACGAGCTCGGCGCGATCGTCACCGTCGCCGCCGACCTGCTCGCCCTGACCCTGCTCACCCCGCCCGGCGAGCTCGGCGCGGACATCGCGGTCGGCACCACCCAGCGCTTCGGCGTTCCCATGGGCTTCGGCGGCCCGCACGCCGGATTCATGGCCGTGCGCGAGCAGTTCGCCCGCAGCCTCCCCGGCCGCCTCGTCGGCGTCTCCGTCGACGCCGACGGCAACAAGGCCTACCGCCTGGCCCTGCAGACCCGCGAGCAGCACATCCGCCGCGAGAAGGCCACCAGCAACATCTGCACCGCCCAGGTGCTCCTCGCCGTCATGGCCGGCATGTACGCCGTCTACCACGGCCCCGAGGGCCTGGCCGCGATCGCCCGCCGCACCCACCGCTACGCCGCGATCCTCGCCGCGGGCCTGGTGAAGGGCGGCGTCGAGCTCGTCCACGGCACCTACTTCGACACCCTGACCGCGCGCGTCCCCGGCCGGGCCGCCGAGGTCGTCGAGGCCGCCCGCGAGCGCGGCGTCAACCTGCGCCTGACCGACGCCGACCACGTCGGCATCGCCTGCGACGAGACCACCACCCGCGCCCACCTGGCCTCGGTCTGGGCGGCGTTCGGGGTGCAGGGAACCGCCGAGGACGTCGCGGCGCTCGACGCCGTGGCCGGCGAGGCGCTCCCCGAGGCCCTGCTGCGCACCGGTGACTACCTCACGCACCCGGTCTTCCACGAGCACCGCTCCGAGACGGCCATGCTGCGCTACCTGCGCCGCCTCGCCGACCGGGACTACGCCCTGGACCGCGGCATGATCCCGCTCGGCTCCTGCACCATGAAGCTCAACGCCACGACCGAGATGGAGCCGGTCACCTGGCCCGAGTTCGGCGCGCTGCACCCCTTCGCCCCCGTCGAGCAGGCCGAGGGCTACGTCACGCTGATCACCGAGCTGGAGGAGCGGCTCGCCGAGGTCACCGGCTACGACAAGGTCTCCATCCAGCCGAACGCAGGCTCCCAGGGCGAGCTCGCCGGTCTGCTGGCCGTGCGCGCCTACCACCGCGCCAACGGCGACGAGCAGCGCACCGTCTGCCTGATCCCGTCCTCCGCGCACGGCACCAACGCCGCGAGCGCCGTGATGGCCGGCATGAAGGTCGTCGTCGTCAAGACCGCGGACGACGGCGAGGTCGACATCCAGGACCTGCGCGCCAAGATCGAGCAGTACCGCGACGAGCTGGCCGTCCTGATGATCACCTACCCGTCGACGCACGGCGTCTTCGAGGAGCACGTCGCCGACATCTGCGCCGCCGTGCACGAGGCCGGCGGCCAGGTCTACGTGGACGGCGCCAACCTCAACGCCCTGGTGGGCCTGGCCCGGCCGGGCGAGTTCGGCGGCGACGTCTCGCACCTCAACCTGCACAAGACCTTCTGCATCCCGCACGGCGGCGGCGGTCCCGGCGTCGGCCCGGTGGCCGTCCGCGCGCACCTCGCCCCGTACCTCCCCAACCACCCGCTGCAGCCCACCGCCGGCCCGGAGACGGGCGTCGGCCCGATCTCGGCGGCGCCGTGGGGCTCGGCCGGCATCCTGCCGATCTCCTGGGCGTACGTCCGGCTGATGGGCGGCGAGGGCCTCAAGCGCGCCACCCAGGTCGCGGTGCTCGGCGCCAACTACATCGCCAAGCGCCTGGAGCCGCACTACCCCGTGCTCTACACCGGCCCGAACGGCCTGGTGGCGCACGAGTGCATCGTCGACCTGCGGCCGCTGACCAAGGCCACCGGCGTGAGCGTCGACGACGTCGCCAAGCGGCTCATCGACTACGGCTTCCACGCGCCGACGATGTCCTTCCCGGTGGCCGGCACGCTGATGATCGAGCCCACGGAGAGCGAGGACATCGCCGAGCTGGACCGTTTCTGCGAGGCGATGATCGCGATCCGTGCCGAGATCGAGAAGGTCGGCTCGGGGGAGTGGAGCAAGGACGACAACCCCCTGCGCAACGCCCCGCACACCGCCGCGTCCGTGACCGGCGCCTGGGAGCACGCGTACGGCCGTGAGGAGGCGGTCTTCCCCGCCGGGGTCTCCGCCGCCGACAAGTACTGGCCGCCGGTGCGGCGCGTCGACGGTGCGTACGGCGACCGCAATCTGGTGTGCTCCTGCCCGCCGCTGGAGGACTACGACGGCTGACCGGGAGGACGGGCCTCGCTCAAGGGGCCCGGACCAGGTCGGGGCCGGTTCGGCGATCTCGCCGGGCCGGCCCCTTTTGTGCGGGTGAGGTGCGGTGCTGCCTGTGTGCGCGTGCGTGTGCCGTGCTGTGCGTGGTGATGCGAGCTCAGGCGGCCGTCACCACATTCCCCGTGTCCAGTGGCCGGTGAGGTGCGATGACCCGGCCGTCCGGCAGCAGCTCACCGGTGTCCTCGAAGTGCAGGACCCCGTTGCACAGCAGGCTCCAGCCCTGCTCCGGGTGGTGCGCCACGAGGTGCGCGGCTTCCCGGTCGGCGGAGTCGGCTGAGGGGCACGTGGGCTGGTGCTGGCACATGGGAGGGATCTTTCGCTGCGATGTGGTGGCTGTCCTGCGGCTCGATTCGGTATTCATGCCGCCCCCCGTTGGCGAATCGGTTGGTCGATACCAGTGTTGCCCCACGGGCGAGATTCCGCAGGGATTTCCCGGCAGCGCTCCTCACTCGTTGGAGACGCGTCACCCATGCGGGCGGTTGCCCCCAACACGACTGTCCGGACGGATGGTTGTGCGTGGCCGGTATGGGCTAGGCCATGAGGATGAGCACACGTGTACGCCCCGCGGCGGTGGCCGCGGGGCGTACAGGGGAAGGGCCCGTGCAGAAGGGCGGGTGAGGCGTGGCGGGAAGGGTGGGGCCCCCGGGGCCGGTGACGGGGTCAGGCGGGGGTCTTGAGCAGCGGGGCGGGTGCCAGGCGGAGCGTGAGGACCGGCATCAACTCGCTGAACCGGTGCGGACGGTGCGCGGCGATGCCCGGCGGCGCCGGGGCGAGCGGCACCAGCAGGTCGCCGGGGCCGGGCAGTCCCGAGGCGGCGTCGGCGTTGACGTCGCCGTGCAGCCAGAGAGTGAGCATGTAGAGCTCGGGCACGGACAGCAGCCGGGGCTGGTACGGGGTCGCCAGGGCTTCCGCCTGCCGCAGCGCGCGTTCCGTGGAGGCGAGGTAGGGGCCCTCGCAGAAGTGCGCGAACGCCCAGCCGTCCGCCGTCCGCACCGTCTCGCCGGCGGCCACCACCCGCTCGGCGCCGCGGATCAGGAACCGCCAGCCGGTGAGCCGGCTGCGCGGTGCGCCTCCGCGGCCCGTCACCTGTTCCAGTACGTGGACGGGCAGCGGGAGTTCGGGGGTGAGCGGTCCTTGCGCGGCCTTCAGTGACGGGGTGCGGGCCTCGCGGACGGCGGAGGGGGATCCGAGGGCGCTCAGGACACTGCGCAGGGCGGGCGCAGGGGCAGGGGGGACATGCAGCGGCATGGTGGGTCGCCTCTCACTTCGGAGACACGTGGTGCGGGGCAGGGTGCGGACAGCGCTGTCGGCGTGCGGGGTCGGAGGGGGGCCGGGACCTCACCGACTGCCGGGGCCGTGCGCCTACTCTCCGCCTCGTCCCCGAAGTTTATACGACACGTGTTCACATGGTGTTTCGGCTAGCTGTCGCCGGTATTTCCGGCAAGGGGATATCAGGGCCCCGTCAGGGGGTGATTTCGGTGATTCTGCGCCTCCGCCGGGCGTGCTACCTCGCATTGTTCCCCGGGCAGGGTAGGCCGAATCTCGTCGGTGTTTATCACCAGCGCTATCGGCATTGCCAGGGGCCCCGGCATGCCCAGGGAATGTGCCACCGGATGCGTTGCCGAGAGCGTAGCGGGTATGCGGTGCCGCCGGGGCGTTATCGATCACATTGGCTGGGCATCATCGACCGTGACGCGAGCCGCCGGCGCCGCGGCGACCCACGTGAGAAGGGACCCTGCGATGGGGGATAAGGTCGTGGCCGGGGGCATCGACCTCGCCGACCGGCAGCGCCACCGCGCCAAGCTCCGGCAGTGCCTGGAAGCACTGGCGAGACTGCTGGAAGAGAAGCGCTTCGACCGCCCCAGGAATCTCATGGGCCTGGAGATCGAGCTGAATCTCGCGGGGACCGACGGGATGCCGAGCATGGTGAACGCCGAAGTGCTGGAACGTATCGCCAGCGGTGATTTCCAGACCGAACTCGGCCGTTTCAACCTGGAAGTGAACATTGTCCCGCACCGGCTCTCCGGGAGCGTCCTGGACCAGCTTGCCGAAGAGTTGCGCACCACGCTCTCCTATGCCGATCGCAAAGCCATGGAGGTCGATTCCGGGATCGTGATGATCGGTATTCTGCCGACCCTGGAGGACCATCATCTGGTCTCGGCGAACCTCTCCGCCGACGAGCGCTACGCGATGCTGAACGAGCAGGTCGTGGCCGCCCGGGGCGAGCACTTCGCGATCGACATCGAGGGCGTCGAGCGGCTGACCTGCACCGCCGAGTCCATCGCTCCCGAAGCCGCCTGCACCTCCGTGCAGTTGCATCTGCAGGTGACGCCCAGGCGGTTCGCCGCCGTATGGAATTCCGCGCAGGCCGTTGCGGCCGCGCAGATCGCCGTCGGGGCCAATTCGCCCTTCCTCTTCGGCCGGGAGGTGTGGCGCGAGTCCCGCCCGCCGTTGTTCGTGCAGTCCACCGACACCCGCCCGCCCGAGCTCATGGCCCAGGGCGTACGCCCGCGCACGTGGTTCGGGGAGCGCTGGATCGATTCCGCGTACGAGCTGTTCGAGGAGAACCTGCGTTTCTTCCCGCCGGTGCTGCCCATCTCCGCGGACGAGGACCCGGTGCGCGTCGTGGCGGAGGGCGGCGTGCCGAGGCTGCACGAGCTGACGCTGCACAACGGGACGGTCTACCGCTGGAACCGGCCCGTCTACGGGATAGCCGACGGCGTGCCCCACTTGCGGGTGGAGAACCGGGTGCTGCCCGCGGGCCCCACCGTCACCGACGTCATCGCCAACACCGCCTTCTACTACGGGCTGGTCAGGGCGCTCGCGGAGGAGCCGCGGCCGGTGTGGACCCGGCTGCCGTTCCCCGTCGCCGCGGAGAACTTCGACGCGGCCTGCCGGCACGGCATCGACGCCTGGCTGCGCTGGCCCAAGGCGGTCAAGGGGGGCGGCCGGGCCGCGGCCCTTGAGCGGGTGCCCGCCGTCCGGCTCGTGCAGGAGGAACTGCTGCCGCTCGCCGCGGCCGGGCTCGACGCCTGGGGCGTGGAGCCCTCGGACCGGGACCGCTACCTCGGGGTGATCGAGGGCCGCTGCCGCCGCCGCACCAACGGTGCGTCCTGGCAGGCCGCCACCTACCACCGGGCCCTGGAGAGCGGCCTGGACCGGCACAAGGCGCTGGCCGTCACCACCCGCCGCTACTGCGAGCTGATGCGCACGGGCGCACCGGTGCACACCTGGCCCGCCGGCCCCGGCGACTGACACGCTCCCCCTCACCCGTACCCCCTGCCCCGCGGGCTCCGGCGCGTCGGGCAAGCTGTGACGGCGGCCGCCGCATCGGGCGGCCCGGTACGGCGCCTCCGCTGGTGGGGCGGGCGGAAGGGGAGGCACAGGTGCGGCAGAACGCGCAGGGCGAGGACGGCATCCTGCCGGGCCTCCCGCCCGGTGCCCCGTCCGGACCGCTGCCCGGCGGCACCGCCCTGCGGCGCACGCTGCGCAGCGAGACGCTGCTCGTCCTCGCGCTGTCACTGGGGGCCAGCGCGGTCTCGTCGCTGATCAGCTTCGTCGGCGCGCTCACGCGGCCGGGCGGGCTCAAGCACCAGGCCGCCAACCTCAACGCCTCGCACGCGCCCGGCCGCCCCTGGCTCGACCTGTCCTGGCAGGTCTTCGGCATCGCGACCGCGCTGGTGCCGGTGTTCCTGGTGGCCCACCTGCTGCTGCGCGAGGGAACGCCGGGCCTGCGCGCCATCGGTCTCGACCGGGACCGCCCGGCGTCCGACCTCACGCGCGGGGCGGGCGTGGCGGCGGCCATCGGCGGCACCGGGCTGCTGTTCTACCTCGGCGTCCGGGCGGCGGGCTTCAACCTGACCGTGGTGCCGGAGTCGCTGCCCGACGTGTGGTGGAAGATCCCCGTCCTCGTCGCGTCCGCGGTGCAGAACGCGGTGCTGGAGGAGGTCGTGGTCGTCGGGTACCTGCTGCGCCGGCTGGGACAGCTGGGGTGGACGCCGGCGGCCGCACTCGCGGCGAGCGCGGCCCTGCGCGGCTCGTACCACCTCTACCAGGGCGTCGGCGGGCTCATCGGGAACATGGTGATGGGCGTCGTCTTCGTCCTGCTCTACCGGCGCTGGGGGCGGGTCGGGCCGCTGGTGGCCGCGCACGCGCTGATCGACGTCGTGGCGTTCGTCGGGTACGCGCTGCTGGCGGGCAAGGTGGGCTGGCTGCCGACGGCTTGACGTGATGGCTTTACCCGACGGTCCGGCCCGGCCGTCCGGCCCGGCCGTCCGGTCCGGCTGCCCGGTCCCGGCTCAGGCGAGCAGGTCCCCCTCGATGACGGTGACGGCCGAGCCGGTCAGCAGCGTACGGTCACCGCGCAGCCCGGTCCGTACCAGGCCGGTGCGGGCGGACGCCTGGAGCCCCGTCAGGTCGTCCCGGCCCAGCCGCCCCGACCAGAACGGGGCGAGCGCGGTGTGCGCGCTGCCGGTGACGGGGTCCTCGTCGATGCCGACGTTGGGGAAGAAGCAGCGCGAGACGTAGTCGTAGCCGCGGGCCGGGTCCTCGGCCGGGGCGGTGGCGATGATGCCCCGGCGGGAGTGCCTGCCGAGGGCCCGGACGTCGGGTGCCAGGTCCCGGACGGTCTTCTCGTCGGCCAGCTCGACCAGCAGGTCGCCGATGTGGGGGCCGGTGTCGTGGGCGCTCCGCACCTCGGCGCCCAGGGCCTCGGACACGCCGCCGGGGAGGGCGACCGGGGCGAGCGGCGCGGTCGGGAAGTCCAGGGTGATCGAGCCGTCGTCGTGCGCGGTGGCGGTGAGGACGCCGCAGCGCGCGGCGAAGCGGGCCGTGCCGGTCGCGGCGCCCGTGGTGTGCAGGACGTGCGCCGTGGCGAGGGTGGCGTGGCCGCACATGTCGACCTCGGTCAGGGGCGTGAACCAGCGGAGCGCCCAGTCGGCGTCCTGCGAGGCGCCGGTGAGGGGGCGGGCGAAGGCCGTTTCGGAGAGGTTCACCTCGGCGGCGATCTTCTGGAGCCGGTCGTCGCCGGGGAAGTCCCCGTCGAAGAGGACGACCCCGGCCGGGTTGCCGGCGAAGGGCCGGTCGGTGAAGGCGTCGACGATTCGAATGCGCATGGCCGGACGCTACGACGCCGAAGGACCGGCAGGCCAGGGCCAATACGAGAAAGTGGCCCGGCGGGTCGCCGCCGGGCCCGGGCCCGGGCGCGGCGCGCGGCGGTGGCGGGGTGTTCCCGCGTTTCCGGCGGGAACACCCCCTGAGGACGATGACGTGCCCGTCCTCCTCAAGGAGGAGGAAACCGCCGTGCGTACCCAACCCCCGTGGGATGCGCGAATGCTTCCCTGCGGGGATGACCGGGCGGCCGGTGGCTGATGGGGTGGGAGGGTGCAAAGCCGCATAGGAGACAAGGGGGCGACGGGCGTCGTCCGAGAAGGCCTGTTCAGCGCCGAGCTGGCGGCCGCGGTCACGGGCGCCCGCCGGCGTGCCGTGCGGGACGGTGACCGGCAGGCCGACACCGCCCACCTGCTCCACACCCTGATGGAGGCGGACCCCGCCGTGTGCCGCGCGGTGGACGGGCAGGGCGAGGGCCAGTCGGTACGGCTGCTCGGCTATCTCGTCCAGCGCACCATCGGCTACGGGCTGCGCTGGAGCGGCACCGTCGAGGACTCCGGCTCGCTGCCCGTCCTCCTCGCATGCCGGGCGCCCGGCTGGTCGCCCGCCGCGGCCGCCGCCCTGGAGGGCGCGTTCGCGCGGGCCCGCGCGCGGGGCGCCGACCGGGCGGAAGGGACGGATCTGCTGGCGATGCTCGCCCGGGACCGCCGCTGCCGCGCGGCCGAGGTCATGCGCCGGGCGGGCACGGACACCGGCCTGCTTGCGGCGGACCTCGACCTGATGAGCCGTGACCTGCCATGACGTCATGTGCCGTGGCATCCCCCTGTCCGTTTCCCTGATCATTACGTCATGAGCTTGGAGGGGTGACGGTCATGTCATCGGCTGGCATGATGTGCCGATGCAAGCCTCTCAAGGGAGAAGCGCGGGCCTGGGTTTCGCCCTGGTCTCCGCGCTCGCGTTCGGTGGTTCCGGCGTCGCGGCCAAGCCGCTGATCCAGGTGGGACTCGACCCGCTGCACGTGGTGTGGCTACGGGTGGCCGGCGCGGCCCTGGTCCTGCTGCCGGTCGCCTGGCGGCACCGCGCCCTCGTCACCCGCCGCCCCGCCCTCCTCGCCGGTTTCGGCCTGCTGGCCGTCGCGGGCGTCCAGGCCTGCTACTTCGCGGCGATATCCCGGATCCCGGTCGGCGTCGCGCTGCTCGTCGAATACCTCGGGCCGGCGCTCCTGCTGGGCTGGGTGCGCTTCGTGCAGCGCCGGCCGGTGAGCCGCGCCGCGGCCGTGGGCGTGGTGCTCGCCGTCGCCGGGCTCGCCTGCGTGGTCGAGGTGTGGTCGGGCATGAGCTTCGACGCGGTGGGGCTGCTGCTGGCCCTCGGCGCCGCGTGCTGCCAGGTCGGCTACTTCGTGCTGTCCGACCACGGAAGCGACGGCGAGGAGCCCGCCGACCCCTTCGGCGTCATCGCCTACGGGCTCCTTGTCGGCGCCCTCGTCCTCACCGCCGTCGCCCGGCCCTGGGACATGGACTGGTCCGTGCTCACCGGGAGCGCGGGGATGAACGGTACGGACGTGCCCGCCGTGCTGCTCCTCGGCTGGATCGTGCTGATCGCCACCGTGGCCGCGTACCTCACCGGCGTGCTCGCCGTGCGCTCGCTGTCGCCGCAGGTCGCGGGCGTGGTCGCGTGCCTGGAGGCGGTGATCGCGACGGTGCTGGCCTGGGTGCTGCTGGGCGAGCACCTGTCCTTGCCCCAGCTCCTCGGCGGCGCCCTGGTGCTGGTGGGCGCCTTCATCGCCCAGTCCTCCACGCCGAAGAAGGCCGTGGCGGCTCCGGTGGCCCGGGGTGGCGAAGCGGCGGCGGGGGCCGGGGCGGGCGGGGCCGCGGGCGCGACCCCCGATGCGCGTCGAAGCCCGCTCAGAGAGCGGTGACGTACGCCGGTACGGGCGTGCCCGGCGCGAGGTGCCGATCGGGTATGGGCGTGCCGTACGCGGGGGCCACGGGCACGATGCCGCTCCAGTGGGGGAGGGCGAGGTCCTCGGGCTCGTCGTTCACGCCGCCGGCGCGGATCTTGGCCGACACCTCGGCGAGGTCGAGGCGGAGCACGGCCGTGGCGGCGAGCTCCTTGGCGGAGGCCGGGCGGCAGTCCGCCGAGCGGCCCGGCGTGGCCTGCTCGACCAGGGCGTCGAGGGCCGCGCGCTTCTCGGCCTCCCCGGTCACCTGGCGGGCGGAGCCGTGCACCACGACCGAGCGGTAGTTCAGGGAGTGGTGGAAGGCGGAGCGCGCCAGGACGAGGCCGTCGACGTGGGTGACGGTCACGCAGACGGGCATGCCCGCGTCTCCCGCCCCGCCCGCGGCGCGCAGCGGGCGCGAACCCGTCGAGCCGTGCACGTAGAGCCGGTCGCCGACGCGCCCGTAGAGCGTGGGCAGGACGACCGGCGCCCCGTCGCGCACGAAGCCGAGGTGGCAGACGTATCCCGCGTCGAGGATCGCGTGCACGACCTCGCGGTAGTACGACGCGCGCTCGCGGGCGCGGGTCGGCGTCGTCCGTTCGGTCTGCTCGTACGCGGCGGGCGGCGAAACCGTCATTGCCAACTCCATTGCACTAGTGCATAATCTTCTTTGTGCTAGGAGAGTATCGGATCGAAGGTCGCCGCGCAGCAGAGATTTCCGCGAGCGTGGAGCACGCCGTGGGCGCGGGCAAGCTGGCTCCCGGCGAACTGCTCCCGCCCATGAGGGAGCTGGCGGTCGAGCTGGGGGTCAATCCCAATACGGTCGCGGCCGCCTATCGCACGCTGCGCGAGCGCGGGGTGATCGAGACGGCCGGCCGCCGGGGGAGCCGTGTGCGCCACCGCCCGGCCAGCACGGCCCGCGAGCTGCTCCACGTCGAGGTCCCCGAGGGCGTCCGGGACGTCTCGGCGGGCAATCCCGACCCCGCCCTGCTGCCCCCGCTCGGCGAGGCGCTCGCCGTTGCCGCCGCCCGCGCCGCCGAGGCCCCCGCGCTGTACGGGGCGCCCGCTGTCGACACCGAGCTGGAGCGGCTCGCCAGGGCCGCCTTCACGGCGGACGGTGTCCCGGACGGGCCGCTCGCCGTCACCTCCGGCGCGCTCGACGCCATCGAGCGGGTGCTCGCCGTGCACATGCGGCCGGGTGACGCCGTCGCGGTCGAGGATCCGGGCTGGGGCAGCGTCCTCGACCTCGTCCCGGCCCTCGGGCTGCGGCCCGTTCCCGTGCCCGTCGACGACGACGGCCCGCTGCCGGGTGCGGCGGACCGGGCGCTGCAGCAGGGCGCCCGGGCCCTGATCGTCACCGCTCGCGCGCAGAACCCCACGGGTGCGGTGGTGGGCGCGGCCCGAGCGCAGGAGCTGCGCGCCGTGCTCGCGGGCCATCCGCAGGCACTGCTGATCGAGGACGACCACGGCCACGGCATAGTCGACCTGCCCTTGAACACCCTCACGGGGTGCACCGATCACTGGGTCGTCGTGCGCTCGGTAGCCAAGGCCTACGGGCCCGACCTGCGCCTCGCCGTGCTCGCGGGCGATGCCGTCACGGTGGACCGGGTGCGCGGCCGGCAGCGTCTCGGGCCCGGCTGGGTCAGCCACATCCTGCAGGACGCCGTCGTGCAGCTGTGGCGCAGCGGCGCGGTGGATGCGGTGAAGGTGGCCGCCGCGTACGGGCGGCGCCGCGATCCGCTCGTCCGGGCCCTGCGCGAGCGGGGCATCGAGGCGCACGGCCGCAGCGGCATGAACGTCTGGCTCCCCGTGCCCGACGAGACGGCGGCGGTGGCGCGGCTGCTCCACGCGGGCTGGGCGGTCGCGCCGGGGGCCCGGTTCCGGCTCTCGTCGCCCCCCGGCGTGCGGCTGACCGTCTCGGCCCTGGCGGCGGGCGAAACGGAACGGGTCGCGGACGCCTTGGCGGCCGCGACCCGTCCTACGGCAGCGGGGCGTTACGACTGACGGGCCTTCACCGCGGTGCCGGCCGCGGGAGAGCCGGTCGTGTTCGCCTTCACCGCGGGGGAGATGGTGTCCTTCCGGCCCCGCCCGCTTCCGGTCCGGCTCTGGGTGAGGGCGGCTCCGGCCAGCACGATCAGCGCCCCGACGGGGGTGTTCCAGCTGAGCTGCTCGCCCAGGAAGGCCACGCCGGTGATGGTCGAGACGACCGGGACGAGGTAGGTGATCATGGTCGCCGTCGTGGGCCCGACCTCGGCGACGAGCCCGTACTGGACGAGGAAGGCCAGGCCCGTGCCCAGCGCCCCGAGGGCGAAGATTGCCAGCAGCGGCACGGCGGGGAAGGAGGTGGGCACCGGGGCGACCAGCGGGGCCACGACCGCAAGCTGGACCGTGCCCAGCAGCAGCTGCGCGCCGGACTTCGACAGGTTCGAGTCGCCGGTGTCGGCCAGCGTGCGCCGCACGTAGATCCAGCCGACCGCGTAGCTGGCCGCCGCGACGAGGGCCATGGCGGTACCGGCCGCGTCCTGTCCAGAGAAGCCCTGCCAGACCCCGAGCACGGTCAGCACCCCGGCGAAGCCGATGGCCAGGCCCGCGAACCGGCGCCGCGTCGGCCGGTCCTCGGAGAGGGCCACGAGCGAGAGGACCATGCCCCACAGCGGGGTCGTGGCGTTGCAGATGCCGGCGAGCGTCGAGGGAATGCGCAGCTCGGCGTAGGCGAAGAGGGTGAAGGGCAGGGCGTTGAGGAGGAAGGCGGCGACGGCCAGGTGGCCCCAGGTGCGGGCGGCGCGCGGCAGCCGCTCCCGCTTCACGGCCAGCGTCGCGGCGAGCACCGCCGTGCCGAAGAACATGCGGCCGAAGGAGACGTACAGCGGCGCGAAGCCGTCCGTGCCGAGCTTGATGAACAAGAAGCTGCAGCCCCAAATGAGCGCGAGCGCACCGAAGCGGATCCTCCAGTCGACGGCGGGGCGGCCCCGCTGCGGCTGACGGGGTATGGGGCCGGCGACGGGGGCCGGGTGTTCGGGGAGAGCCGAGGGGGCGTTGGAGCCGGGGATTGCCGTGGTGCGCATGGTCGTCAGAATGACGGCTTCCACACCTTAGGACAAGTAAATTTAAGTAGGGTTTATCGCGTAGAGTTTCTTACATGTTGAACCTGGAGCGCCTGCGTACCCTCAATGCCGTAGCCCGCCACGGTTCCGTCAGTGCAGCGGCGGACGGGCTGCACGTGACGACGTCCGCCGTCTCCCAGCAGCTCGCCAAGCTGGAGCGGGAGACCGGGCAGCAGCTGCTCGCCAAGCAGGGGCGCGGAGTGCGGCTCACGGACGCCGGCCGGCTGCTCGCCGAGCACGCCTCACGCATCCTCTCGCAGGTCGAGCTGGCCCAGGCCGACCTGGAGGCGCAGCGCGGGCAGGCCGTCGGGGAGCTGCTCCTCGGCGCCTTCCCCACGGCCGCCCGCGGCCTCTTCCCGGCCGCCCTCGCCGGGCTGCGCCGGGCCCACCCCCAGCTGCGGGCCCGGCTGGAGGAGATGGAGCCGGAGGAGGCCGTGCCCCGGGTGGTCCGCGGCGACATCGACGTCGCGATCGTCCTCGACTGGTACAACAAGCCGCTGCCCATGCCGGACGGCCTGGCCAAGGCCCCGATCCTCGATGACATCGCCGACGTGGCCATGCCGGTCGGCCACCCGCTGGCCGGCCGCGAGGAGGTCGACCTGGAGGAGTTCGCCGACGACGACTGGGTCTCCTGGCCCCGGGGCGAGTTCTGCCACGACTGGCTGATGCTCACCCTGCGCGGCAAGGGCATCGAGCCCCGCATCTCCCACATGGCCGAGGAGCACCACACCCAGCTCGCCCTCATCGCCGCCGGGCTCGGCGTCGCCGTCGCACCGCGGCTGGGCCGGGGCCCGGTGCCGGAAGGGGTGCGCGTGGTGCCCGTGCGGCACACGGTGCGCCGTCACGTCTACGCGATCTGGCGCGCCGACGCGGACCGGCGCCCTTCCATCCGGGCGGCGGTCGAGGCGCTGCGGGTGGCCGGCGAGAAGGTGGCCGGCTGACCGCGTCCTTCTCGGAGGGGCCCGGCTGACCGCTGCCTCTTCAGAGGGGCCCGGGCTTACGGCTGCCTCCTCAGGGGGCGGGGCGTCCCCTCGCCCCGGCGGCCGGCCCTCAGCTTGCGGAAGTCCCGGGAAGCGGCAACTTGCGGAAATCCCAGGACGCGACCGCCTCGGGCGACAGCCGGAGCCACGCGTGCCGGCCGTCGTGCGGCATCGAGCACGGGCCCCCGAAGTACTTGGCGGCGAAGAGCGCCTCCGGCGCGGCCAGCTCCGGGCAGGGCAGCCCCGTGCGCGGCGCCTCGCCGACGAAGACGGCCGTGCCGGACAGCTCCGCGCCCCGCAGTTCCCCGTACTCCCGCCCGTCGTCCACCAGCACCGCGATCCGGGCGTCGCGCCGCAGCTCCGCCCAGCGGCGGCTGCGCACGAGCGAGTACAGCCACACCGCGGACCCGTCCCAGACGAACCACAGGGCGCTGAGGTGCGGCCGCCCGTCCCGTCCCACCGTGGCCGCACGGCAGGTGCGCTGCCCGGCGAGGAACGCGTCGAGCTCCTCGTCCGTCATCATGATCCGGCGGCCCCGCCGCTGGGTGACGGCCATCGTGCCCCTCCCCGCACCCCCGCAATTCTGACCAGGTGTCAGAAGTGTGGGCCCCTTCCCCCGCCGGCGCAATGCCCGCTACCCTCACGCGGCCCGGCCCTCACCCCCACGCCGGCAGAGCCCGGAAGGGAGGCACCGGCATGGCACCACCCGACCCGCCCGCCGAGGCGGCCGACCCCGCGACGACCGTGCTGCTCACCGTCGAGTGCCAGAACGGCGTCGTGGGACCCGGCAGCGCCCTGCCCGAGCTCGCCGCCGCCGCCCGCACCTCCGGCGCGCTCGTCACCATCGCCCGCCTCGTCGCGGGCGCGCACGACGCGGGCGTCCAGGTCGTGCACGCCATCGCCGAGCGCCGCCCCGACGGCCGCGGCGCCAGCCGCAACGCCCGCCTCTTCCGCGCCGCCGAGCGGCTGCCCGTGCAGCAGCTGACCGGCACCCGGGCGGTGCGCGTCGCCGACCCGATCCCGGTCGGCGACGGCGACCTCGTCGTCCGGCGGCTGCACGGGCTCTCGCCCCTCGCGGGCACCGGCCTGGACGCCCTGCTGCGCAACCTCGGCTGCCGCACCCTCGTCGTCACCGGCGTCTCGGCCAACGTGGCCGTCCCCAACACCGTCTTCGACGCCGTCAACCTCGGCTACACCGCCGTCGTCCCCGCCGACGCCATCGCCGGCGTGCCCGCGGACTACACCGCGGCCATGGTCGGCCACACCCTGGCGCTCGTCGCCACCGTCACCACGGCCGACGCCGTCCTGCGCGGCTGGCGGGGCGCGCCCCGGCGGGGCTGACGCCGGGTCTCACCCCAGGTGCAGGGAACCGTCGTGGACGGAGACCTTCTGCTCGGGCAGCGGCCGCTGCGCCGGGCCGGCCTGCACGCTCCCGTCCGCGATGTTGAATTTGCTGCCGTGACAGGGACAGTTCACCGTCCCCCCGGAGACGTCCTTGACCACGCACCCCTGGTGCGTGCAGACGGCGGAGAAGGCCTTGAACTGGCCCTTCGCCGGCTGGGTCACCACGACCTTCCGGTCCGGGAAGACCTTGCCGCCGCCCTCGGGGATGTCCGAGGTCTTCGCGATCCCCCCGTCCAGGCCCTTCGCCTCGTCGTCCCCGCCGCCCCCGCCGTTCCCCCCGTCCCCTCCGCCGCACGCGGCGAGCACGGTGACGAGACCGGCGGCCCCGGCCGCCGCGACGACACTGCGGCGGGTGGAACCGTACGAGGCCCGGGAGGCGGTGGAGTCAGGGGAGTCGTTAGGGGCGGTTGAGCCGGGGGTGGCGGTGGAGTCGGTGGTGGCAGGGGGAGTGACGGAAGCGGTGCGTGACGTGTGGTTCATGTTCGCTCCTCTGGTCGTGCAGTTTCAGGGAGTCATACGGCGCCGGCGCCACCCGCGTTCAAAGGCCGGTGGAAGTCCGGCAGCGGCGCTGGGCATTGCTCCCCGAAGACACAGATACCCGGTATGTCACGCCTTTGTGTGAGAACGGCCCGTTCCGTCGGGAAAACCCGTCACCTCGTCAGAACCGCGTCGGCGACCCGGCTGTCACGCTCGGTTACTATGCTCACTTCACGCCAGAGGCTGGAGTCGTTGTTCATGCTGCCAGAGGTCACCGCCACCCGATATGTCACGCCCTTGCGTGAGGGCGGCTCGCTCCCCGGCATCGTCGAGGCCGACGATCTCGGGACGTACGTCATGAAGTTCACCGGCGCCGGCCAGGGCCGCAAGACGCTGGTCGCCGAGGTCGTCTGCGGGCAGCTGGCACGCGCGCTCGGGCTGCGGGTGCCGGACCTGGCCCGCATCCAGCTCGACCCGGTCATCGGCCGGGGCGAGCCCGACCAGGAGGTGCAGGGGCTGCTGAAGGCCAGCGGCGGGCTCAACCTCGCCATGGACTTCCTGCCCGGCGCCCTCGGCTTCGACCCGCTCGCCTTCGAGGTCGGCGCGGCCGAGGCCGGCCGCGTCATCTGGTTCGACGCGCTGGTCAACAACGTCGACCGGTCCTGGCGCAACCCGAACCTGCTCGTGTGGCACGGCGAGCTGTGGCTCATCGACCACGGCGCCACCATGATCTGGCACCACAACTGGCCGGGCGCGGCCGCGGCCGCCGCCAAGCCCTACGACGCCTCGGACCACGTCCTCGCGACCTTCGGCCCCGACCTCGCCGCCGCCGCGGCCGAGCTCGCGCCGCGCGTCACCGAGGAACTGCTGACCGAGGTCGCGGCCGACGTGCCCGACGAGTGGCTCGCGGACGAGCCGGGCTTCGACGGCCCCGACGCGGTGCGCCGGCGCTACGTCGAGGTGCTGCTGGAGCGGGCACGGAGCATCGGCGACCGGATCACGGTCGGCGAACGCAGCAAGGACAAGCCCTCGCAGGCGCCGGAGTGGGTGCGTGTCAGGCTCGACGGAAGGGCCGGGAAGTGACCGGGCGCCACAACGGACGCGAAGTCTTCGAGTACGCACTGCTGCGGGTCGTCCCCCGCGTCGAACGCGGTGAGCAGATCAACGCAGGTGTCGTCGTCTACTGCCAGGCGACGGGCTACGTGGCCGCCCGCGTCCATCTGGACGAGGCCCGGCTGCTGGCCCTCGACCCGGCGGCCGACGTCGAGGGCGTACGGGCCGCGCTCTGTGCCGTCGAAGGCGTGTGCCTCGGCGGGGAGCGGGCCGGCCAGGCCGCCGGGGACGACCCGGGGCGCCGCTTCCGCTGGCTGATCGCTCCCCGCAGTACGGTCGTCCAGCCGGGCCCTGTGCACGCCGGCCTGACGGCCGATCCGGAGGGCGAGCCGGAACGGCTGCTGGACCTGCTGGTCCGGTGACCCGCCCGGCCCGGCGACCGGGCTCGCGGCGCGGTGCCGCACGGGGCGCGCGGGAAGACGTTGACAGCGGGTGGCGGGGCTTCTAGCGTCTGATCCGTCGAAGCTACTAAGCGGTTGCTCACCTGTCCGGCCGGGCGCCGGGCGGGCGGGCGGCCTTCGAGGTGAGGAGACCCCCGTATGCCCAAGCCCGAGCAGCGCGTGGCCGTCGTCACGGGCGCGGCCCGCGGCATCGGTGCCGCGACCGCCGTACGCCTGGCTCAGGAAGGCCGCGCGGTCGCCGTCCTCGACCTCGACGAGGCGGCCTGTGCGGGCACCGTCGAGAAGATCACGGCGGCGGGCGGCACGGCCCTCGCCGTAGGCTGCGACGTCTCCGACGCCGCGCAGGTGGACGCGGCCGTCACCCGGATCGCCGCCGGGCTGGGCGCGCCGCTCATCCTCGTCAACAACGCGGGCGTGACCCGTGACAACCTGCTGTTCAAGATGAGTGAGAGCGACTGGGACACCGTCATGAACGTGCACCTGCGGGGCGCGTTCCTGATGTCGCGCGCCTGCCAGAAGCACATGGTGGACGCGGGCTTCGGCCGCATAGTCAACCTCTCCAGCAGCTCCGCCCTCGGCAACCGCGGCCAGGCCAACTACGCCGCCGCCAAGGCCGGCATGCAGGGCTTCACGAAGTCCCTCGCCAAGGAGCTCGGCAAGTTCGGCATCACCGCCAACTCCATCGCCCCCGGTTTCATCGCCACCGACATGACGGCCGCCACCGCGGAGCGCATCGGCATGGGCTTCGAGGACTTCAAGGCCGCCGCGGCGAGCCAGATCCCGGTGCAGCGCGTGGGCGAGCCCGAGGACATCGCCAACGCCGTCGCCTTCTTCACCGGCGAGCAGGCGGGCTTCGTCTCGGGGCAGGTGCTGTACGTGGCCGGCGGACCGCTCAACTGACAGGAAGCACGGAGATGACCGCAGCACAGCAACAGCAGGAGCAGCAGGAGCGGCGGGACGGTCAGGAGGACACCGGCAAGGTCGCCCTCGTCACCGGCGCCAGCCGCGGCATCGGCTACGGCATCGCGCAGGCGCTCGTCGCCCGCGGCGACCGTGTCGTGATCACCGGCCGCAACGAGGACGCCCTCAAGGACGCCGTCGAGTCGCTCGGCGCGGGCCGGGCGATCGGCATCGCGGGCAAGGCCCACGACGAGGCCCACCAGGCCGCCGCCGTGGAGCACGCCATGGAGGAGTTCGGCCGCATCGACTACCTGGTCAACAACGCCGGGACCAACCCCGTCTTCGGGCCCATGGCCGAGCTCGACCTCGGCGTCGCGCGCAAGGTCTTCGAGACCAATGTGATCTCCGCCCTCGGCTTCGCCCAGCAGACGTGGCGGGCCTGGCAGAAGGAGAACGGCGGGGCGGTCGTCAACATCGCGTCCGTCGCCGGCATCTCCGCCTCCCCGTTCGTCGGGGCGTACGGCATGAGCAAGGCCGCCATGGTCAACCTCACGCTGCAGCTCGCGCACGAGTTCGCCCCGGGGGTGCGCGTCAACTCCATCGCGCCGGCCGTCGTCAAGACCAGGTTCGCCGCCGCCCTCTACGAGGGGCGCGAGGAGGAGGTCGTGGCCTCGTACCCGCTCGGCCGTCTCGGGGTGCCCGAGGACATCGGGGGCGCGGCCGCCTTCCTGCTCTCGGACGCCGCCGCGTGGATCACCGGGCAGACGCTCGTCGTGGACGGCGGGATCTTCCTCAACGCGGGGTTCTGAGGCCGCCGGACGGGGACAGGGGCGGGGGCACGGGGAGCCGGCCGGGGAGCGGGGAACGGGACCGGGAATCGGCCGTTGTCAGTGGTCGCCGGTAAGTTCTCGTGCGAGAACGGATCGAACCCCGGAGGTTGTTGACGTGACCGTCACCGACGCGCTGCCCCAGTCCTGGCACGGTGTCCTCGCCGAGGAGCTGGACAAGCCCTACTTCAAGGAGCTCACCGACTTCGTGGAGGAGGAGCGCACGAAGGCGCCGGTGTACCCCCCGCGCGGGGAGGTCTTCGCAGCCCTGGAGGCCACCCCGTACGAGCAGGTGAAGGTCCTCATCCTCGGCCAGGACCCCTACCACGGTGCGGGCCAGGGCCACGGCCTGTGCTTCTCGGTCCGGCCCGGCGTGAAGACCCCGCCCTCCCTGCGGAACATCTACAAGGAGATGCGCGAGGAGCTCGGCTACGACGTCCCGGACAACGGCTACCTCCAGCCGTGGGCCGAGCAGGGCGTCCTGCTGCTCAACGCCGTGCTGACGGTCCGCGGCGGGGAGCCCAACTCCCACAAGGGCAAGGGCTGGGAGAAGTTCACCGACGCGGTCATCCGCGCCGTGGCCTCCCGGCCCGACCCGGCCGTCTTCGTGCTCTGGGGCAACTACGCCCAGAAGAAGCTGCCGCTGATCGACGAGTCCCGGCACGTCGTCGTCAAGGGCGCCCACCCCTCGCCGCTGTCGGCGAAGAAGTTCTTCGGCAGCCGCCCGTTCACCCAGATCAACGAGGCGGTCGCGGCCCAGGGCCACGAGCCGATCGACTGGCGGATCCCGGACCTGGCGTCCGCACCGGCCCTCTGACCGGTCCGGAACCGCGCGGTGCGGCAGTGCCGGGTACGGAAGGCCCTGCCGCATCGTGAACCGCGCACCGCGCACCGCGCACCGTGCACGGTGCGCACCGTACGCCCTGCGCCGCCCGTCAGTGTCCGTACACCGAGTCGCAGATCTTCGACGCGTCGCTGCCCTGCTGCCAGCGGCCGTGCTCCCGGCCGAGCGCGCAGACGTTGTTGCGGCGCATGGCGGGCGGCTGGGCGGGCGGTGGTGCCTGGGCGGGCGGCGGCGCTTCCCGGCGGGACTCGGCCGCGGACGGGGGACCGGCGGGGCGCTCCTCCGACGGCGGAGCGGCCGGCGCCTCGCTCCGTGAGGAGGACGGGCCGCTGTCCGGCCCGGTGGAGCGGTCCGGCGCCCAGGAGCCGGGGCGGCTCGTGCGGCGGGCCGGGCGGGAGTGCTGCGGCGAGGCCCAGGCGGCGGAGGAGCCCGAGGAGTCCGCGTGCTCCGAGGAGGGGCCCGGCGGCCCGGAGGCGGCGTACGGGTCCGCCGGGTCCCCGTGGGCCCGGGAGGCGGAGCGGCCGGTGGCGGCATCGTGCTCGGCCCGGCCGCCGGCCGAGGCGGTTCCCGGCCCCTGCGCGGGATCCGACGGGCCGCCCGCACCGCCCGCGCCGTCCGGAGCGATGGTGATCAGGTTCTCCCGGGCGGGACCGGGCGCGGCCTCGCCGGGCCGGGCGTGGCCCGGCGGGCGGGGCGGGGAGTGGGAGGACGGGCGCTGGGAGACCGAGACGCAACCGGCGGCGGTCGCCATCGCCACCGCCGCCAGGACCGTCACTGCAGGCAGTCGATGCACCCGCTCAACTCTGCTGGGCCGCCGACTGCGTTGGGAATTACCCGCACGGGTGATAGGCGATCAAGCGTGCGGCCTCGGGGTGACTGCGGGACGGCCGTGGAGCGGCCGCGGGGTCACGTCCCCGTCGCCCCGTCGATCCGTTCCCGGATGAGGTCGGCGTGGCCGTTGTGGCGCGCGTACTCCTCGATCATGTGGAGGTAGATCCAGCGGAGGTCGTACTCCTTGTTGCGGTGCGGGGCGAAGCCGCGGTCGTCCAGCGACCGCCCGCGCGCCGCCTCCCGGGCCGCGGCGATCTCGGCCTGCCAGGTGGCGTACGCCTCCTCCCAGCTGTCCTCCGCGGTGACGTGGATGTCGCCGTCCTCGTCCTCGTCGCTGTAGTAGATCGGCCCGGCGTCCTCGCGGGCCAGGCACCGGCGGAACCAGGAGCGCTCGACATCGGCCATGTGCCGGACGAGGCCCATGAGGGAGAGCGGCGACGGGGGCGCGGAGGCTTCGCGCAGCTGCGCCTCGTCCAGGCCGGCGCACTTCCGGGCCAGCGTGGCGCGGTGGAAGTCGAGCCAGCTCTCCAGGCTGGTGCGCTCGTCGGAGATCGTGGGCGGCTTGGTGCGCTCAGTGGTCGTCATGGCGGTCATCCTCCCGTCCCGCAGGTGTCGCTGCCAGGGGTTTTCCTCCCGTCCCTCAGGCGTCGCCCCCAGGGGTTCTCCCTCTCCCCGCAGGCTCTCCGAGCATGCCGCGCAACAGCTCGCCCGCGCTGTCCCGCAACTCCTCCCGGCCGGGCACCCGGTCGTGGTACGGCCCCGCGGTGCAGGTGAACAGCACGCCGTCGGACCACGCGCCGAGCGACAGCGCGTGCCGCTGCGGCTCGGCGGACCCGGCCGCGGTCAGCAGCTCCGCCATCAGATCGCGGAACCCCCGGCCCGCCGCGTCGTAGATCGCCCGCAGTTCCGGGCGCCGCGCGGCCTCCAGGGCCAGCTCGAAGCGCGCGAGGACGTGGTCCCGCCGCCGGGTCAGGAGCCGGTGCAGCACGGTCGCGACCGAGTCCGCCAGCGCGTCGGGCCCCTTCTCCGGGCCGGGGAACTCGGCCGGGGTGAGGATCTCCGCGTCGCGCCGGGCGAGCTGCCGGACCGTCAGCTCCAGGAGCGCCAGGCGGGTCCGGGCGTGGTTGGAGGTCGAGCCGGGCGGCAGCCCCGCCGCCTCGTCCACCGCCCGGTGCGTCAGCCCGCGCGTACCGCGCTCGGCGAGCAGGGCCAGGGCCGTGTCGGCGATGAGCGCGGCGCGGGGCGAAACGGCCGGTGCCCCGGCGGGCGCCCCGGCGGGGCGTTCGGCGGAGGCGGAGGTGGCGGGGACGGCTGATGCGGGCGCGGAGGGCTGGTCGGCGGGCATGGGTCTCAACCTACCGCCCCCTCTCACTACAGAAGTAGTGCGAGCCCACTACGGCCGTAGTAGCCTCAGCATCACTACATCCGTAGTGACCCTCGGGAGGGAACGTCATGCAGTCACCCCGTGCCGTCGTCATCGGCGGCGGAATCGGCGGCCTCACCGCCGCGGCCGCTCTGCACCACCAGGGCTGGGCCGTCACCGTCCTCGAACGGACCGCAGCCCTCGAACCCGTGGGCGCCGGCATCGCCCTCGCCGCCAACGCCCTGCGCGCCCTCGACACCTTCGGCGCCGGTGACGCCGCCCGCGCCCTGTCCGGCTGGCAGGCCGACGGCGGCCTGCGCCTGCCCGGCGGCCGCTGGCTCTCCCGTACGAGCAACGAGGCCGCCGCCCGGCGCTTCGGCGAACCGGTCGTCGTCACTCACCGCGCCGACCTGGTCGCCCTCCTCGCCTCCCGCCTCCCCGAGGACGCCGTACGGACCGGCAGCCCCGCCGCCCTCGCCGACCCCGGCGGCCCCGCCCGCCCCGCCCGCGTGACCACCCCCGCCGGAGACCTCGAAGCCGACCTCGTCGTGGCGGCCGACGGCATCCACTCGGCCACCCGGGCCCTCCTCTTCCCCGGCCACCCGGCCCCCCACTACGCGGGATTCACCGTCTGGCGCGTCGTCGTGCCCCGCCCCTCCGAGCCCTTCCCCGCCCACGAGACCTGGGGGCGCGGCACGACCTGGGGCACCGTCCCGCTGCACGACGGCCGCGTCTACGCCTACGCCCAGGCCGTCACCCCCGCCGGGGGCCGGTCGCCCGACGGCGAACTCGAGGAACTGCGCCGCCGCTTCGGCAGCTGGCACCACCCCGTCCCCGCGATCCTCGCCGCCGCCGACCCCTCCGCGGTCCTGCGCAACGACGTCCACCACATCACCACCGCGCTGCCCGCCTACCACCGCGGACGGGTCGCCCTGCTCGGCGACGCCGCCCACCCCATGGCGCCCAACCTCGGCCAGGGCGGCTGCCAGGCCGTCGAGGACGGCGCCGTCCTCGGCCTCCTCCTCGCCGGAGGAGCCGACGACCTCCCCCGGGCCCTGCCCGCCTACACCGCTCAGCGCCTGCCGCGCACCATGGAGGTCGTCCGCCGCTCCGCCCGCATCGCCCGGCTGGTCTCCCTCTCCGCCCCGCCCGCCGTGGCCCTGCGCACCGCCGCCTTCACCGTCGTCAACCGGCTCGGCCCGCGCGTCGTCCTCCGCGGCCACGACGGCATAGCGGACTGGCACCCTCCGGTACACCCGTATGCTTCCCGAACGAAGGCACGCACCAGGGAGGCGCTGTGAAGGTCGGCTGCATCGGGCTCGGGGACATCGCACAGAAGGCGTACCTTCCGGTACTCACCGCACAGCCGGGGCTCGAACTCCACCTGCACACCCGTACCGCCGCCACCGTCCGGCGCGTCGCGGAGACCCACCGCATCCCCGAAGCGCAGTGCCACACCGAGCTCGGCTCCCTGCTCGCGGCCGGCCTCGACGCGGCCTTCGTCCACGCCGCGACGGCGGCCCACCCCGAGCTCGTCACCCGCCTCCTCGAAGCGGGCGTCCCCGTCTACGTCGACAAGCCCCTGGCCTACGACCTCGCCACCAGCGAGCGCCTCGTCCGGCTCGCCCGGGAGCGCGGGGTCAGCCTGGCGGTCGGCTTCAACCGCCGCTACGCACCCTCCTACGCCCAGTGCCTCGACCACCCGCGCGACCTGATCCTGATGCAGAAGAACCGCACCGGACTCCCCGAGGACCCGCGCACCCTGGTGCTCGACGACTTCATCCACGTCGTCGACACCCTCCGCTTCCTCGCACCCAGGCCCGTCGACCACGTGGACGTCCGCGCCCGGGTCCGCGGCGGCCTCATGCACCACGTCGTGCTCCAGCTCTCCGGCGACGGCTTCACGGCCATCGGCACCATGAACCGGCGGAGCGGCTCCGGCGAGGAGGTCCTGGAGGTCTCCGGGCAGGACACCAAGCGGCAGGTGCTCAACCTCTCCGATGTCGTCGACCACAAGGGCCAGCCCAGCACCCGGCGCCGTGGCGACTGGGTGCCCGTCTCCCGCCAGCGCGGCATCGAGCAGGCCGTCCTCGCCTTCCTCGACGCCGTACGGGCCGGGAAGGTCCTCGACGCCGAGGACGCGCTGCGCACCCACGAGCTGTGCGAACGCATCGTCAGGGACGCTCTGGAGCAGGCTTCCTGACGCGGCGCCGGATCACACGGGCGCCCTCGAAGGCGCCCGTGCAGACGACGACCGCAAAGGCCACCAGGACGATCCAGTCCCCGTAGCGCGCGTAGGGACTGGTGCCGCCGGCCAGCGGTACGTCGCGGACGGCGACCGTGCTGCGGTCCGGGCCGAGCGGCGCGCCGACGGCCCGGCCCCGGGGATCCGCCACCGTGCTCACTCCGGTCAGCGTCGCGTGCACCACCGGCCGCCACGTCTCGGCCGCCCGCAGTGCGGCCAGGGAGGCGTGCTGCCACGGGGCCCAGCTGTTCTGGAACGTCGAGGTGGAGGACTGCGCGACGATCAGCTGGGCGCCGTCGCGCGCCAGTTGCCGGCTCATGTCGGGGAACGCCGACTCGAAGCACACCAGCGGACCGATCCGCAGGCCTCCCGGCACCCCGGGGCCGGGAGGAAGGTGCATCACCACCTGCCGGTCGCCGCGCTTGCGGTCCTCGCCGGCCGCCTTGCCCACCGACGTGGCCCAGCCCAGCACCGAGCGCGCGGGCACGTACTCCCCGAACGGCACCAGCCGCATCTTGTCGTAGCGGTCGCCGGTCGGCCCGCCGGGACCGACGAGCACCGAACTCTTGAAGATGCCGGGCCGGTCCGAGCGGCGCGCGTCCACATTGACCAACAGGTCCGCGCCCACGGCCCGGGACAGCGCCGTGAGCCGGTCCCGCAGCTCCGGGTGCCCGGCGAGATCGCCGCCCACGCTGCTCTCGCCCCACACGACGAGGTCCACCCGCTGCCCGGCCAGTTGCCGGGTGAGCTCCTCCTGGCGGTCGAACCGGCGCTGGACGCTGCCCGCCCCCTCGACGATTCCCGGCTGCACGACCGCGATCCGGACGGTGCCCGCCTCCCGCGGCGAGGGCGCCCACCACCACACCCCGGCGACGACCGCCGCGCAGCCCGCCAGGCCGATTAGTCCGGTGATACGCGCGCGAGGGGCCCAAATGGCCGTGGAAACAGCGGTGTTGACGGCCACGAGGAGGAAACTAACCAGCCAGATACCGCCTACAGAAGCGATCTTCAGAGCCGGTGCCACCTGCCACTGGCTCGCCCCGAACAGACCCCACGGTCCGCCCAAATACTCCCAGGAACGGGCAAGTTCGACCATCAACCAGCCGGAAGGGACGACGAGGAGGGCCACGGCCGCCCGCCCCGGCCCGGGCGTGCCCCCCAGCAGCCGCTTGACCAGCACGCCCCACGGCGCCCACAACAGCCCCAGCAGCGCTGCCAGCACCAGGATGAAGACGTGCAGACTCGGCAGCAGCCAGTGGTGCACGGCGAGCAGGAACCCGCCACCGCCGAGCCAGCCGTCGAGCGCCGCCCGCCGCGCGGTGGGAGCCGAGCGGATCAGGGAGAGCCAGGGGACGAGCGCCGCATACGCAAGCCACCACAGGGAAGGGGTGGGAAACGCGAGGGCGGGCAGCGCGCCCGCCACCACTGCCGCGGCCGCGCGCGGCCAGGGCCGGACCGGCAGCCGGAGGTGCGTCCCGCCCTGCGGTTGCGTCGTCATGCCGTGCCTCCCTGGGCCCGGACGGTCACCGGAGCCGTAGGTCGTCGATCACCCGTCTGCCCGGCGCATGCGCGGGATCCGGCCAACCCTTAGGTTTTCGAACAGCTGAGGATCATGGGGAAAAAACTCCAGCATCGGGATGCAATATTCCATCGCTGACACTCATCGGAAAAGCCCCTTTGCCTTGTTCCGTTCAGAAACGATCCGAAGTGGGCCTTGCGTCCTGCGCTGGAAAGGTGTGACCGGGTATGCGCCGCGGGTTACCCCCGGTCCACCATGGGCAGGTACCGCGCAAAAGCGGACAGGAACGCTGCGAGCCGAACTGGGGAGGCGCCGTGACGGGCGTGCGGAACCGCATATCAGTACAGCCCCTGGAAGACCTGCCCTTCTACTGCCCGATAGCGCCGGCCGTGCACCCCTGCGTCCGGGAGATCGACCGCGCCGCGGTCGACTGGATGCTCCAGCGGCAGCTCGACGCGTCGGCCCACCAGCGGCAGCGCCTCGCCCGGTGCGACTTCGGCGGGCTCACGGCCCGGACCATGCCCTACGGCCGGCCCGGACCGCTCACCGTCGTCGGCAAGCTCCACGCCGTGCTCTTCTCCCTGGACGACGCCCTGTGCGACGAGTCGACCGCCACCGCCCACGGCCTGGCGCACACGACTTCCCGCATCATGCGCGTCCTGGAGGCACCGGTGCCGGAGTGGCCGGATGACGCGCCCCACGCCGCGGCACTGCGGGCCGTCCGCCTGGAACTGGCCGGGTACGCGACGCCGCCCCAGCTGCGCCGCTGGACCGAGGGCATGCGCACGTACCTGTCCGGCCTGGTGTGGGAGGCGGCCTGCCGCCGCGACCTGACCCTGCCGTCCGTCAACGACTACACCGCCATGTGGATGCGCGCCATCGGCATGGCGCCCTCCACGGCCCTGATGGACACCGCCGGAGGGTACGAGCTCGACGACCGGGACCTGGACCGGCCCGAGGTCCGCGCCCTGACCGAGATGACCTGGACGCTCGTCGCCTGGGACAACGACTTCTACTCACGGAACAAGGAGATCCAGCGTGCCGGAGACAACCTCAACCTGATCGACGTCCTCGCCGAGGAGCGGGGCTGGGAGCCCGCCCGCGCCCAGGAGGAGGCCATGGCGATGCGCGACCGCGTCATGACGCTCTTCCTGCGCCTGCGCGAGCAGGTCTGGCCCCGGGCCGGAGTGGAGCTGCGCTGCTATCTGGTGGCACTGGGACACTTCGTCCGCGGGCACCTGGACTGGGCCGCGAGCTGCGCCCGCTACCAGGACCCCTACGGGACCGTCCGCAGTGAGTGGTGGAAGCCGGGCCCGTCGGACGACAGCCCGGCCCCCCTGCCCATCCCCTCCATCGCCTGGTGGTGGGACCAGCTCGATGACGGGTGCTACCGCCGCCCCAGCAGCCGCCGCAGCGACCTCCACCACGACCGCCGCGGACCGGACGCCTCCGGCCCGGCGGCCCGTACGGGAGGCGCCGGGATGGCCGGCTGCTCGGCCCGCTCGGGCTGAACGGGCGCGGGCAGCTCGGGCGCGGGCACGGGCACGGGCGCCGTCGTCTCCTCCGGAGGCAGCGGCGCCCGCGGCGTGAACTTCACCGGCAGCGACGTCAGGTGACGGGACATCAGAGTGGAGCGGTAGGTGAGCTCCGACTCCTCCACGGCGAGGGTGAGGTCGGGCAGCCGCATCAGCAGGGCGTCGATGCCCGTGTCCGCGATCGCCCGCCCCACGTCCTGGCCCGGGCACTCGTGCTGGCCCCCGCTGAACGCCAGGTGCGAGCGGTTGCCGTGGACGGGAACGTCGGGGTCGGGACGGATCACCGTGTCCATGTTGGCGGCGGCCAGCCCCATGACCAGGGCGTCCCCCTCCTTGATCTGCTGACCCGCCAGCTCCGTGTCCTGCGTCGCCCAGCGGCCCAGGATCGTGATGAACGGCGGCTCGTCCCACAGGACCTGCTCGACCGCGTCCGGCAGCGTCATGTGGCCGCCGGCCAGGGAGGCGTGGAAGCGGACGTCGGTCAGCACCATCTTCAGGGTGTTCGCGATGAGGTTCGCCGTGGTCTCGAACGCGGCGATCAGCACCAGCCGCAGGTGCTGCTGCACCTCGTCGTCCGACAGCCCGGCGGGGTGCTCCAGCAGCCAGCTCGTGAAGTCGGCGCCCGGCTCCACGCGCTTGCGCGCCACCAGCTTGCGCAGCGTCTCCTGGACGAACTCGTTGCTGGCGATCGCCGTCTCGCTGCCCTTGATCATGTCCCGGCCGGCGTTGACCAGCTGGGGGCTGTACGCCTCCGGCATGCCCAGCAGCTGGGTCATCGCCATCATCGGCAGCTGCTCTGCGAAGTCGTGCACCAGATCGGCCCGCCCCGCGGTGCAGAACTGGTCGACCAGCTGGTTCGAGTACTGCGTGACGTGGCGGCGGATGCCGCGCTTGTCGAAGCGGGCGATGGCGTCGTTGACGGCACCGCGCCAGCGCTCGTGCTGCTGGCCGTCGGCGAAGACGCAAATCGGCTGCCAGGTGGTGATCGGGGCGAGCGGGTGGGTGGGGGCCACCCGGCCCTCGCGCGCCTCGATCCACCGCCGGGAGTCGCGCGAGAACCGCGAGGGGGTGCGCGCCACGTCGAGGTTCTCGCGGTAGCCGAGGACGAGCCAGGCCGGGACGTCGTCGTGCAGCAGGACGGGGGCCACCTGGCCGTGCTTCTGGCGCAGCCGTTCGTACAGCCCCATCGGATCGGCCTCGGCCTCCGGGCCGTAGAGCCGGGTGATCCCGCCGGGGCCGGTGGAGTGCGCCGGGCACTGCGGGGGAGGCCCGGCGGGGGAGGAGGCGCGGGACTGTTCGGAAGGGAGGGTCACTGGTGCTCCGGGGAGGCGGTGGTGAGCGTGTAGAGATAGCGCATGAGGGTGAGCAGGGTGTCGCGGCAGGAGGCGCGGTCGCGGGCGTCGCAGTCGACCATGGGCACCGAGTCGTCGAGGTCCATGGCCGCCCGCAGCTGCTCCATCGGATACTTGGGGGCCTGGGGGAAGCGGTTGACGCCGACGACGAACGGCACGCCCTTCTCCTCCAGGCGCCCGATCACGTCGTAGCTGACGTCCATGCGGCGGGTGTCGAGGAGCACGACGGCGCCGAGGGCGCCCTCGAACAGGCCGTTCCACAGGAACCAGAAGCGCTCCTGGCCGGGGGTGCCGAACAGATACAGCACCAGCTGCTCGTTGATGCTGATCCGGCCGAAGTCCATGGCCACGGTCGTCTCGGTCTTGTGCTCGATGCCGGCGACGTCGTCCACGCCGACGCCGGCCTGGGTCATCGTCTCCTCGGTGGTCAGCGGCCGGATCTCGCTCACCGAGCCGACCAGGGTCGTCTTGCCGACCCCGAACCCGCCGACGATGACCACCTTGACGGCCGCGGTGGCCGAGGCCGGCAGCACGTCCTCGCTGCGCGGCCCCGCATAGGTCTCCAACCCCGCGGAGTCAGAGCTTCTGTAGTCCATTCATCACCGCCTCCAGAAGTTGTACGTCGGGCAGCGCCGCCGCCGGGACCGGCGGCCGGGCCTCCACGTGCCTGCCGGCCACCAGCTCCGTGAGCAGCAGGGTCAGCGTGCTGACCGGCAGCTCCAGGTAGGCCGATATCTCGGCGACGGAGAGCGGGTAGGCGCACATCCTGACGATGGCGGCGTGCTCGGGCTGCAGCCCGGGGTCCGCCTCGGACCGGGAGACGATCAGCGTCACCAGGTCGAGCTCGGTCTTCCGCTCCGCGCGGGCCTGGCCTCCGGTGAGGATGTACAGCCGGTCGGGGCTGCCGGGCGCCGTCGGGGAGCCGGGTCCCTCCGCGCTCATGTCACCGACCCGCCGACCCGGGGCGGACTCGTGAGGTGCGATCCGATACGGGCCACCAGGTCCCGCATCCGCATGCCCATCAGCTCGGCGTCCACGTCGTCGTCGGCCAGCACCGCCAGGAAGGCCCCGGCGCCGGCGGCCATCAGATAGAAGAATCCGCCGTCGACCTCGATCACGACCAGGCGCATCTGCCCGTCCCCGTGCGGGAATTCACCGGCGATCGCCGTGGAGAGGCTCTGCAGTCCGGCACAGGCGGCGGCCAGGCGGTCGGCGGCGTCCGGGTCCGTGCCGTGCTGAGCCATGCGCAGGCCGTCCGAGGACAGCACGATCACGTGGCGGGTCTGCGGAACACTGGTTGCCAGGTCCTTGAGCATCCAGTCCATGTTGAACCGCGGCTGCGTCACTTGGCTACTCTTCCTTGTCTGACGGGATATCACTGTTCGCCCGGCCGGCATCCGGCTCCAGGGACTCCCCGTTGATGCCGCGGTTGAACGCGGCCAGCCACATCCCGGGCTGCTTGGGGGCCTCCTCCGGAGCGGCCGGTTCGGCGGGCGGGGCCGGCGGCCGGTCCCGTCGTTCGGCCGCACCCCGGCCGAACGGCAGCGGCGCGGGGCCGCGCCGGCGGCGCCGCTGCGGCAGCCCGCTGTCACCGAGCGGCGGCGGGATGGGGTGCTCCATCATCGGCGGCGCCGTCTGCGGAGCGGGCGGGGGGATCTTCTGGCCGGGGCGGCGCTTGGACTTGATGGGCGGGAGCTTGGGGGCGCGGGCGATGTCGCCGCCGGGGTGCTTGCTGGCGGTGATCAGGTCCATGGGGATGACGAGGACGGCCCGCACCCCGCCGTAGGCGGAGGGCCGCAGCGACACCAGGAAGTTGTACGTGCGGGCGAGCCGGCTGACCACCGCCAGGCCGAGGCGTGGCGCCTCGCCGAGGTCGTCGAGGTCGAGCGCGCCCTCGCGGGACAGGACGCGGTCGGTGCGGCGGCGGGCCTCGTCGGTCAGGCCGACGCCGGCGTCCTCGATCTCGACCGCGATGCCGGACTGGATGTCCACGGCGGTCAGGTGCACCCGGGTCTGCGGGGGCGAGTAACGGGTGGCGTTGTCCAGCAGCTCGGCCAGTGCGTGGATGACCGGCTCGACGGCCGCCCCGACCACGGCGACGTCGGCCACCGAGTGAAGGTCGACGCGCCGGTACTCGAGGATCCGCGACATGGCGCCGCGCAGCACGTTGTAGAGCGGGATCTCGTTCTTCCACTGGCGGCCGGGGCGGGAGCCGCCGAGGACCGCGATGCTGTCCGCGAGGCGGCCGGTCAGGGCGTTGCCGTGGTCGAGGTGGAGGAGGTCGCCGAAGACGTCCGGGTCGTTGCCGTGCTTGTGCTCCATCTCCCGGATGTCGTAGGCCTGCTGGTGGACGATGGCCTGGATACGGCGGGCGATGTTGACGAAGGCCCGCTGTGCGGAGTCGCGCAGCCCTTCCTCCGCCTGCACGGCCTCGATGACGGACTTCAGCACGGACCGGTGCGCGGCCGCGTAGCCGGGCTCCAGGTCGTGCACGGGGAGGGTGTGCCGCAGCACCACTTCGGTGGGGGCGCCGCGCTGCAGCAGGTGGATGGCCCGCGGCAGCAGCTCCTTGGCCAGCCGCCGGGTCTCGGCCTCGTGCTGGTCGAGCTGGTACCGCAGGCCGGCCTCCTGCTCGGCGCAGCGGCGGCGCAGCGCGCCGATGACCCGTCCCCGCCGTGCGGCCTCGGAGCTTGCCAGCGCCACCGCGACCGTGGCGGAGGCCCCGCACCAGGCCACCGGGACGCGGGCGACGGGAGTCACGGCGAGGATCGCCGTTCCCGTGCACACGGCCAGGACCAGGGGGGAGATCAGCCATATCAGAGCGGAGACGGGCCGCCGTTGAACTGACGAGCCAGTACCAACCATCGGGATCCTCGGAACTCTTAAGAAGGCGTTTCTGCGACGGGGCCCGGCGCGTGGAATTCCCGGGGGTGTCCCCGCGGAGAACGGCACCGGCGCAGCACTTGTGCGCACCGTGAAGCAGTCGCCACAACCCGCTGCGCGACATGGAGCGTAGCCGGTCGCGGGGGGCTCCGGCGCGAAGTTGTCATATTCGCAGATCGGCCTGACGCGGAAATTCGAAAGGATCCATAATGGCCTCGCGCTTCGAATTCCGAATGGATTTGCGAAGCATAGGAAAATATGTTCGGTGCATGGTGGGTACGGTTCCCGTGGTGCGGAACGTACGCGGGAGGCGCTTCCGGGCAAGGTCACGCTCCTGGGTGGTCCGTCTGCCGAACCCTGCCCGTGGCCTCACGGACGGGGCTAGGCTCGCTCCACCACATCTTCCGGGGAGACATCGCCATGTCAGGGCATCAGCGTGAACAGAACGCATCCGCCGCCCTGTTCGAGCGGGAGCTCGAGCTCGCAGCCGCTGAACAAGCGGTGCAAAGGCTGTGCGGAACTGCTACCGAAGGGCGGCCCCGGCTCGGCGGCCTGCTGCTCTACAGCGGTGAAGCGGGCCTGGGGAAAACGGCGTTGCTCGCCGAGACGCGCAGGCTGGCCATGGAGACGGGCAAGTGCACCGTCCTCTCCGCGCGCGGCAGCGAGTCCGCTCAGGCCATCCCCTTCCACGTCGTCCGCCAGCTGCTGCAGCCGGCGCTGGCGCCGATGTCCGAAAACGAGCGCAAGAGGGTGCTCGGCGGCTGGTACGACATCGCCGGCCCCGCCCTGGGCATCGTCCCGCCGGTCGGCCCGCAGGACCCGCAGGGAGTGCGCGACGGCATCGACTGGCTCGTCACCCAACTCGCCACCAACCAAGACCCGGTGGTCCTGCTGATCGACGACGCCCACTGGGCCGACGCCGAGTCCCTCACGTGGCTGGGGTACTTCGCCGTGCGGCTGCGCGAGGCGCCGCTGCTCGCCGTCATCTCCTACCGACCCGAGGAACTGCCGGAATCCGCACCCGGCTTCCGTGACATGGTCACCGGCCGCGCCGCCCGCCCCGTCGAGCTGCGCGCCCTGACGCCGGAAGCGGTCGACCGCCTGGTGCGCAAGTCCTTCCAGGACCCGGCCGACGCCCCCTTCTGCCGCGAGGTCTGGGCCGTCACCGGCGGCAATCCCTACGAGACCGTCGAGTTGATCGCCAAGGCGCAGGACCGGGGCCTGAAGCCGGTCGAGGAGTCCGCCTCCCTCCTGCGCGACCTCGGCGCGGCCTCCCGCGGCAGCGGACTGGTGGCCCGCCTGGAGCGGCTCGGCACCGCCGTCACCCGCTTCGCCTGGGCGGCGGCCGTCCTCGGCACGGAGATCCAGCCGTCCCTGGCCGCCAACCTCGCGGGCATGGGCCCCGCCCAGGCCGCCGAGTGCGCCGACAAGCTGCGCCACGCCCGTATCCTCACCGGCTCCATCGACCTGGAGTTCGTCCACCCGCTGATCGCGACCGCCATCTACGCCTCGATCCCGCCGGCCACCCGCACCGCCATGCACGGGCAGGCGGCCTGGTCCGTCACCGAGGCGGGGCTGGGCGCCGCCGCGGCCTCGCGCCACCTCCTGGAGGTCCACCCGGACCACGACTCCGAGCTGGTCGAGCAGCTGCGCATCGCCGCCCGCGAACACCTCGCGGTCGGCGCGCCGGACGCGGCCCGCCGCTGTCTGGAGCGCGCCCTGCAGGAGCCGCCGCCCGAGGAGGAGCGAGCCGGAGTCCTCTACGAGCTGGGCTGCTCCGCACTGCTCACGTCGCCGCCGACCACCGTCAACCACCTCAAGACGGCGCTCTCCCTGCCCCACCTCAGCGAGGACCTGCGCGTCGACGCCACCTACCGCCTCTCCCAGGCCTACGCCCACAACAGCCAGCTGCGCGAGGCCGCCGAGGTCGTGAAGGAGCAGGCCGACCGCACTCCGCCCGGCCCCGGCCGGATGCGCCTGCAGGCCGCGCACTATCTGTGGAAGGGCATCCAGGTCGAGGAGCAGGACTCCCACGGGCGTTCCCAGCGCATCGCCGAGCTCGCCGAACGCATCCCCGGCCGGGACAACACCGAGCGGACGCTGCTGGCGCTGCGCGGCTTCGACGGCATGATCCGCGGCGAGGACGCCGTGCGGGTCGTCGAGTACATCGAGCGCGCCCTCGTGGACGGCCGGCTCGCCGACGGCATGGGCTGGACCAACACCGAGTGGGGCTTCGAGGTCCCCAGCATCATCGGCATCACCTTCGCCTACGCCGACCGCCTCGACCACGCCGAGGAGCTCTTCAGCGACGCCCTGCGGTCCTTCGAGATCTCGGGCTGGAGCGGTGGCCACCTCGCCTTCGCCCACGACTTCGTCGGGCTGGTCCACCGCCGCCGCGGAGAGCTGGCCGAGGCCGAGAAGATGCTGCGCAAGGGGCTGCAGTTGGGCAAGCGCCTCGGGCCCGGCCTGCCGATCCACTGGGACGGCGCCTGCCTGCTGATCGACACCCTGCTCGCCCGCGGCCGGGTCGACGAAGCCCGGGTGTTCGCCGAGGAGAACGGCTTCCGGCCGCCGTACACGCCCGCGATCGTGCTGCCCGACGCCGCCTGCCTGGCAGGGCGGCTGCTGCTCGCCCAGGGGCGCAAGGAGGAGGCGATCGTGGAGCTGGAGGCCGCCGGGCGCAGGCTGGAGGAGCGCGGCCGGAACAACACCATCTGGGCCCCGTGGGCGCTCGACCTCGCCGTCGCCCTGGCCGACGAGGACCCCGAGCGGGCCCGCGCCCTCGCGGACAAGGCGGTCCGGCACGCCGCGGTGTTCGGCACGGACACGGCCGTCGGCGACGCCCTGCGCCGGGCGGCCCTCGTCGCCGAGCCGCACGAGCCCTGGTGAAGCTGGAGAAGGCCGTGGTGCACCTGCGCCGGTCGCCGTGCAAGTACGAGTTCGCGGAGGCCCTGGTCGCCCACGGCGCGGCGCTGCTGGAGGCGGGCAAGCTCCCCGAGGCCGCCGACCGGCTGCGGGAGGGGCTGGAAGTGGCCCAGCAGTGTGCGGCGGACGGGCTGGTGGAGCGCGCCCGGGCGCGGCTCGCCTCGGCGGTCTGCGAGGGCGTGGAGCCGGCGGGTGATGCCGTGCGGTGAGCGCGGCCGGGGCCGGGTCGCTCCGGCGGCCCGGGCGGTGCTTTCAGGCCGACTTCACGAGGAGGCCGGCTTCACGAAGCGGCGTTCACAAAGCCGGCTTCACGAGGCGGCGCGGCGGCCGGGCTTCTTGGCCGCCGTCTTCTTGGCGGCCTTGGCCGAAGTGCTCTTGGCGGTCTTCTTGCCCGTGGAGCCGGCGGAGGCCGCCGCCGGTTTCTTGGCGGTCGAGCGTTTTTGCGGGGTGGCGGATTTCTTTGCGGTGCTCCGCGCGGCTTTCCGCGGCTCGGCTTCCTTCTTGGCCGTGCTCCCCGTCCCCCTCGTCCTTCCGGGCTTTTCCGCCGTCTTTTCGCCCGGCTTTCTCGCCGCGCTGTCGATCGAGGCCTGGAGAGCGGCCATCAGGTCGATGACATTGTCCGGCGCGGGTGCCGTCTCCTTCTTGGGGACCGGGCGGTCGGACAGGTGGGCGTTGATCAGCTCGCCGAGGGCGATCTCGTACTCGTCCTCCAGCTCCTCGAAGTCGAACTCCTCGGAGAGGGTGTCCATGAGGCTCGTGGCCATCTTCAGTTCCTGCGGCCGCACCGTGACGGAGGAGGGCGGGGCCAGGTCGCCCGCGTCGCGGATCTCGTCCGGCCAGTACATGGTGTGCAGGGTGAGCAGGTCGCCGTGGACCCGCAGCAGGGCGAGCGACTCCCGGGTGCGCAGCGCGATCTTGGTGACGGCGACGCGGTCGGTCTGCTTGAGGGTCTCGCGGAGCAGAACGTAGGGCTTGTTGGCCGCCGCGCTCTCGGGCGCCAGGTAGTAGCCGCTGGACAGCTGCAGCGGGTCGATCCGGTCGGAGTCGACGAAGGCGAGCACGTCGATGAGCTTCTTGCTGGGCAGCGGCAGCCCGGCCAGCTCGTCCTGGGTGACGACGGCGGTGTGCCCCTCGTCGTCCTGGTAGCCCTTGGCGATGTGGCCGTAGTCGACCTCGTCGCCGCAGGCCTCGCAGACGCGCTTGAGGTGGATCCGGCCGCCGTCCTTGTCGTGGACCTGGTGGAGTCGGAGGCCGTGTTCCTGGACGGCGGCGTAGAGCCGTACCGGTACGGACACCAGTCCGAAACCAATCGCACCTTTCCACATGGTCCGCATAGTTTTATCCCTCCACGGGGAATTCCTACCTTATGTCTGTCTCGCCGGAGCGGCAGGCGGTGGAGATCGAGGGCCACCGGCTGGCCCTGACCCACCTGGACCGGGTGCTGTTCCCGGCGTCCGGCCACACCAAGGCGCAAGTGCTGCACTACTACGCGCGGATCGCCGCGGTGATGGTGGCGCACACCGCCGACCGGCCCGCTTCCTTCGTCCGCGCCCCGGAGGGCCCCGGCGGCCAGAGCTGGATCGCGAAGAACCCGCCCGGGGGAGTCCCCGGATGGGTGCGGGTGGTCCCCGTGGAGCACCGCGAGGGCGTCACCGAGCAGGTCGTCGTCGACACCACGGCGGACCTGGTCGCCATGGCCAACCTCGGTGCGTACGAGGTGCACGTCCCGCAGTGGACGGCGACCGCGGGCCCGGACGGCCACGACCGGCTCGTGCTGGACCTGGACCCCGGACCGGGCACCGACCTGGTGGTCTGCTGCCGGATCGCGCAGCGGCTGCGCCAGCTCCTGGACGACGACGGCCTCACGGCCCACGCCGTCGTCTCCGGCTCCAAGGGCCTGCACCTGTACGCGCCGGTCCACGCGGTGCCCGGCCGGGCCGCGGGCGGCTACGCCAAGGAGCTGGCCGCCCGCATGATGGGCGAGCACCCGGGGCTGGTCGTGGTGTCGATGGCGCGCGTCGAGCGCCGGGGCAAGGTGCTCATCGACTGGTCGCAGAACGCGAGCGCCAAGACCACCGCCGCCCCGTACACCGTGCGGCTGCGGGAGGACAGCCCCGGTGTCGCCGCCCCGGTCACCTGGGACGAGGTCGCCGCCTGCCGGGACCCGGACGACCTCGCTTTCACCCCGGAGCAGGTGCTGGACCGGGCGGAGGAGTACGGCGACCTGCTGGCCCCGCTCACCGGGGACGCCACCCGCGCCCGCCTCCCGTGACCGCCTGCCTCCTGTTGACCGCGCGCCCGCCGGCGTCCCCCGGCCGGGCCGGCGGGCCGGACAGCCGAGCCGGTCAGCCGAGCCGCGTGAGGTCCGGCCGCAACCGGTGCCAGACGGGGTGGCGGAGGCGGCCGGAGGACGTCCAGCCCGAGAAGACGACCTCGGCGACCAGCCGGGGCTCGACCCAGTGCGCGCCCGGCACGTCGACGGGCCCCGAGAAGGGCGGGTCCGTACGGGAGAGCACCGCCAGGTAGCGGGCGAGGTCCCGGCGCTCGCGCTCCGACAGGCCCGACCCGACGGATCCCGCGTACCGCAGCCCCTCCGGCTCCTCCACCCCGGCGAGGACCGCGCCCGGCAGCCCGGACAGCGCACCGCGCCCCTCCGCCCAGCCCCCGATGACCACGTCGATCGTGACGACGTGCTTGGTCTTGCGCCATTCGGACGACCGGATGCCCGGGGTGTAGAGCGACGTCAGCTTCTTCGCCACGACGCCTTCGAACCCGCCTTCGAGGGTGGCGGCCCAGGCCTGCTGCGCGTGGCCCGCGACGTAGGCCGGCACCGACCAGGCGGGCCCCGCGAGGTCCAGCCCCTCCAGGACGGCCCGCCGCTCGGCGTAGGGCAGGCCCAGCAGGGACCGGCCGCCGAGGTGCATGACGTCGAAGAGCATGAGGCGGGCGGGGTACTCCGCCGCGAGGCGGGCCGCGCGCCGCGCGTCGGTGACGCCCATGCGGCGCTGCAGCAGGCCGAAGTCCGGCCGCCCCGCCCCGTCGAGGACGACGACCTCGCCGTCGAGGACCGCGGGCCGCCCGCGCAGCGCCTCGCCCAGGGCGCGCAGCTCGGGGTAGGTCACGGAGGCCTCGGTGCCGGCCCGGGTGACCGGCCGCACGGTGCCGTCGCCGGGGACGCCCACGACCAGGCGGATCCCGTCCCACTTGACCTCGAACGCCCAGGCCGCCTCCTCGCCCGCGGGCGGCAGCGGCCCGGTGGTCGCCAGCATCGGCCGGATCGCCGGCAGCGGGGCCGGGGCGCGCCCGGCGGCCTTGGCCATCGTCTGCCGCCTATCCCTTCCCGCGCGCCCACTCCAGCAGGCGGGGCGCCGTCCATGTGGTGATGATCCGGTCGGCGGGCACCCCGCACTCCTCGGCGCGGGCGCAGCCGTGGATCTGCCAGTCGAGCTGGCCGGGGGCGTGCGCGTCGCTGTCGACGGAGAACAGCACGCCCGCGTCGAGGGCCTGGCGGATCAGCCGGCGCGGCGGGTCCAGCCGCTCGGGCCGGCTGTTGATCTCCACGGCGGTGCCGAAGCGGGCGCACGCGGCGAAGACCATCGCCGCGTCGAACGCGGACTCCGGCCGCCCGCGGCCGGCCAGCAGCCGCCCGGTGCAGTGCCCGAGGACGTCGACGAGCGGGTTGGCGACGGCCCCGACCAGGCGCTTCGTCATGGCGTCGGCGTCCATGCGCAGCTTGGAGTGGACCGACGCGACGACGATGTCGAGCTCGTCGAGCAGGCCCGGCTCCTGGTCGAGGGAGCCGTCGTCGAGGATGTCGCACTCGATGCCCCGCAGCAGCCGGAAGCCGTCGCCGAGGCGCTCGTCGACCTCGGCCACGACGCCGAGCTGGGCGCGCAGCCGGTCGGCCGACAGGCCGCGGGCGATCGTCAGCCGGGGGGAGTGGTCGGTGAGCACCGCCCACTCGTGGCCGAGGCCCTGCGCCGCCCGTGCCATGGCCTCGATGGGACTGCCGCCGTCGGACCAGTCCGAGTGCAGGTGGCAGTCGCCGCGCAGGGCCGCGCGCAGGGCCTCGCCGCCCTCGGTCAGGGGCTCCTCCGCCTCCTGCTCCAGCCTGGCCAGGTAGCCGGGCACGCGCCCGGCGAGGGCCTCGGCCACCACGCCGGCGGTCTTGGGGCCGATGCCCTTCTCGTCGGTCAGCGTCCCGGCGGCGGCCCGCCGCCGCAGCTCCTCGTCCGGCAGCCCGGCGATCACCTCGGAGGCCGTACGGAACGCCTTCACGCGGTACGTGGGCGCGTCCGCCCGCTCCAGCAGGAAAGCGATCCGGTCCAGCGCCTGCACCGGGTCCATCGCACCACCGCCTCCTCGCCTCTCGTCCTACGGTGCGCGATCCGCGGCGGGCGCGCATGCCGCGGGGCGGCACACGCGGGTGAACCCGCGCGTAGCCGCCGGACGGCGTGGGGAGGGTCCGTGGCATGAGAACCGCTTCCTCCGCCGCCCCCTCTCCCCGCGAGGCCCCCTCCGCAGGTGCTCCCGGCGCCTCCGGCAGACCGGGCCGTGTCGTGGTCCTCGGCGCGGGCATGGCCGGTCTGCTGGTCGCGGCGGCGGCCGCCGCGCACGCCGGCGAGGTCGTGATCGTGGAGCGGGACCCGCTGCCCGGGGGGACGGAGCCGCGCAAGGGCCTGCCGCAGGCGCGCCACGCGCACCTGATGATGTCGGGCGGCGCCCGGGCGGTGGAGTCCCTGCTGCCGGGCACCCTGGAGGGCTGGGTGAGCGCGGGCGCCCGCCGGGTCCCGCTGGGGACGGGGCTGGTCGCGTTCGGCCCGCAGGGCTGGTACCCGCGCTGGCCCGGCACGCAGTTCATGGTGGCCTGCACCCGCGACCTGCTGGACGGGGTCGTCCGCGACAAGGTCCTGGCCCTGCCGGGGGTCACGTACCGCGAGGAGACGGAGGCGCTGGCGCTGCTCGGCGACGCGCGGCGGGTCAGCGGGGTGAAGGTCCGCACCGCCGGCAGCCACTCCGCGGAGGCGCTGGAGGCGGACCTGGTGATCGACGCCTCCGGGCGTGGCTCCCAGGCCGCGCGCCGCCTCACCGAGCTCGGGCTGCGCCCCGCCCACGAGGAGACCGTCGACTCCGGCATGGTCTACGTCACCCGGGTCTTCCGCGCGCCCCCGGGCAGCGAGCGCTTCCCCGTCGTCAGCGTCCAGCCCGACCCGCACGGCCGGCTGCCGGGCCAGGGCGCGACGATGCTCCCCGTCGAGGGCGGCCGCTGGCTGCTCACGGCCTGCGGCACGCGCGGCGGCGAACCCTCGCGGGAGACCGGGGAGTTCGAGCCGTTCCTGCGCAGGCTGCGCCATCCCCTGATCGCCGACCTGATCGCGGGCCTGGAGCCGCTGACCGACGTCCACCTCACCCGCAGCACGGTCAACCGCCGCCGCTACTTCGAGCGCATGCCGGACTGGCCGGAGGGCTTCGCGGTGGCGGGGGACGCCGTCGCCACCTTCAACCCGGTCTACGGGCAGGGGATGTCCGTCGCGGCCCACAGCGCGACCGCGATCCGCGGCCTCCTGGCCGGGCACGGGGTGGGTTCGCCCGGCCTGGCCCGGCGCATCCAGCGCGCGGTCGGCCGCACCACGGGCAGCCCCTGGGACCTGGCGACCGGGGAGGACATCAACTACCCGGGCGCGATCGGCGAGCGGCCCCCGGCGGCGTCCCGGGTGCTGCGCGGGTACGTCCAGCGGCTGATGCGCACCGCCACGGTGAACCCGGTCGTCATGCGCTCGCTCTTCGACGTGATGACGCTGTCCGCGCCGATGACGGCCCTGGTCAGGCCGTCCGTGCTGCTGGGGGTGGCGCGCGGCCCGGGCCGCGAGGTGCGGAACGAGCCGTCGATCACGGCCGCGGAGCTGGCGGTGTGCGGGCTGGGCCCGCGGGGGCAGCGCAGCGGCTCGTGACACGTGTCGCCGGCGGTGACCGGGCGGAATTCCTGTCCGCCGCTGCCGGCCCGCGTCACCTCTCCCCGGAGCGGAGCGCAACCGCCGGGAGGAACTCCCCCCGCAGCGTCCGGTGCCACCAGGCGCCCGTTTCCCGCCGCTCCTGCCGGGTGGTGAAGCGGTAGAGGTAGAGCCGTGCCCGCACGTGGGTCGGCGGGGCGCCGGGGAAGGGGTTGTGCCGCAGCAGGCGCAGCGTGTCGCGGTCGCCCGTCAGCAGCCGCTCCACGAAGGGGCCGAACCACGGCTCCGCGTAGGCCGGGGAGATCCCGGCGAACCACATCATCCAGTCGAGCCGCAGGTGGTAGGGGGCGTACTGGCGGGGCAGCCGGTGCGGGTCGCCCGGCTTGCCCTTGAAGCCGTACTCCTTCCACACCGTGTCCGGCCCGATCCGCTCCTCGTCGGTGCCTTCGATCACCACCTCGTAGCGCCTGCGGTTGACGCTGCCGAACGCCCCGTACGTGTTGACCAGGTGGAACGCGTTGAAGGACATGTTCATCCGCTGCTGCCGCGAGAGCATGTTGCGCACCGGCCACCAGCTCAGGACGGCCACGAGGACGGCCGCCGCCACGACGATCCCCTCGTACCAGCCCGGGGGAGCGGGGGCCGGGGCGTGCCGGGACAGGCCGAGGACGTCGGCCATTCCGTCGCCGTCGACCGCGGCGAAGGCCATGACGATGGTCACCCAGTTGAGCCAGGAGAAGTTGCCGGAGGCGACGAGCCAGAGCTGGGTGCAGACGATCACCGCGGCGGCGATGCTCGCGCCGGGCTGCGGCGTGAACAGCGCGAGCGGCACGACGAGCTGGGCGACGTGGTTGGCCCCCGTCTCGACGCGGTGCAGCGGCCGGGGCAGGCGGTGGAAGAACCAGCTCAGCGGGCCCGGCATCGGCTGGGTCTCGTGGTGGTAGTACAGGCAGGTCAGATCGCGCCAGCAGGGGTCGCCGCGCATCTTGATCAGCCCCGCGCCGAACTCGACGCGGAAGAGCAGCCAGCGCATCAGCCACAGCACGAGAACCGGCGGATCCGTGCGGGCGTTGCCCAGGAAGACCGCGAGGAAACCGGCCTCCAGCAGCAGCGACTCCCACCCGAAGCCGTACCAGGTCTGGCCCACGTTGACGATCGACAGGTACATCGCCCACAGGGCGGCCCACATCGCCATCGACGCCCACAGCGGCACGGCGTCCGCGGCGCCCGCCGCCACCGCGGCCGCCAGGGCGGCGCCCGTCCAGGCCCACGCGGCGAAGAACCGGTCCGAATAGTGCAGCTGGAAGACACCGGGCGCCCGGCCGAAGGGCACCAGGCGCACGAACCGCGGCACCGGCAGCATCCCCCGCTCGCCGATGAGCGCGCGGAACTGCAGGGCGGCCGCCAGGAAGCCGACGAGGTAGATCCCGGCGAGCCCGCGCTGCACCACCAGCCTGCTCAGCCAGTACCCCGGGGCGGTGAACCACTCCATGGCGTATCCGTACCACCCGGAGCACGTAGTCACATCGAAGAAACGGGCAAAAGGTGTCAGAGTAGCTCTATGGTTGATCGGGGAGCGACGCCTGCCGCCGCGCCGGCGGGGTCCGTGCCGGGCGACTGGCCCGCTCGCCCGGAGGTCGCCCTCGCCCTCAACCGCATGGGCGGCTTCGACTGGGACCTCGACAACGGCGTGCTGCACATGGACGCCTCCGGCCTGGAGCTGTTCGGGCTGACCCCCGAGGAGTTCGACGGCCAGGTGTCCGCCCTGTCCGACAGGGTGGTCCGCTCGGACGCGGCCGACCTCGACGCCCACATCTCCCGCGCCCTGAAGGAGGGCCGCGACCGCTACAGCGCCTACTACCGCATCCGCGCCCCCGACGGCGAACTGCGCTGGGCCTACGCCCAGGGCCGGATCCGGCGCGACGCCGCGGGCCGCCCGCACCGCATCATCGGCATCGTCCGCGACGCCACCGAGGAGCTCGGCCACTCCGTCGGCAGACGGGACGAGAACCGCCTCTCGCACACCACGATCGTGGAGACCGTCACCGCGGCCCTCGCCCACGCCCGCACCGTCCAGGACGTCATCGAGTTCTTCCAGGACGACCGCGCGGTCCAGCACCTCGGCTCCGACCTGCTCGTCCTCGGCCTCGTCGAGGCCGGCCGGATCCACCTGGTCGCCGAGGGCCCCGGCGAGCACTACATTCCCGGCACCCGCTACACGCGCGTCGACGACAACTTCCCGATGAGCGACGTCATCCGCACGATGGCCCCGCGCTTCATCGAGTCCCGCGAGGAGTTCGCCACCTCCTACCCCTGGCTGTGGGAGCGCATCAAGGACGTCGGCATCTCCTCCGCCGCGTACCTGCCGCTGATCGCCCAGGCCCGCGCCGTCGGCGCCCTCGGCATGCTCTACCGCGAGACCCGCGGCTTCACCCAGCAGGAGCGCAACCTCCTGATCGCCCTCTCCAGCAGCCTCGCCCAGGCCATCGCCCGCGCCATGCTCTACGACCAGGAGCACGACCTGGCCGAGGGCCTGCAGCAGGCCATGCTGCCGCGCCGCATCCCCGACGTCCCCGGCGCGCAGATCGCCGTCCGCTACCGCTCGGCCCGCATGGGCCGCGACATCGGAGGCGACTGGTACGACGTGATCCCGCTGCCCGGCGGCCGGGTCGGCGCCGTCATCGGCGACGTCCAGGGACACGACACCCAGGCCGCCGCCGTCATGGGCCAGCTGCGCATCGTCCTGCGGGCGTACGCGACCGAGGGCCACGCCCCGGCCACGGTCATGGCCCGCGCCTCCTCCTTCCTCCACGAGCTCGACACCGACCGCTTCGCCACCTGCGCCTACGCCGAGGCCGACCTCTCCACCGGCGTCGTCCAGCTGGTGCGCGCCGGGCACATCGACCCGCTGCTGCGGCACACCGACGGCACCTGCCGGCGCCTGCCCGTCTCCGGCGGCCTGCCGCTCGGCCTCTCCGCCGAGTTCGGCCGGCTCGACTATCCCGTCACCACCGTCGAAATCGACCCGGGCGAGACGCTGCTGATGTTCACCGACGGCCTCGTCGAACAGCCGGGCTCCGACCTCGACGAGGGCATGCAGCGCCTCTCCGGGATCGTCCGCGCCGGCCCCTACGAACTCCACCAGCTGGCCGACCGGCTGTGCGACGTGATCGGGGAGCGCGTGGGCGAGGACGACATGGCCGTGCTGCTGCTGCGCCGCCAGGGCGCGGCCACCCAGGGCGGCGGCCGGCTGCAGCAGAACATCGCCCCGGCCGACCCCGAGGCGCTCTCCGCGGCCCGCCACATGATCCGCGCGGCGGTACGGGCCTGGGGCGCGCGCGAGCGGTCCGACGAAATCGAGCTGGTCGCGGACGAATTGGTGACCAACGCCCTGATCCACACCGACAGCGCGGCCGTCGTGACCATCCGCATCATCACCGGGCCCGAACGGCGCGTGCGCGTCGACGTCGAGGACAAGTCCAGCACGCTGCCCCGCCGCCGCGAGCCGGGGGAGTCGGGGGTCTCGGGACGCGGGCTGCTGCTGGTCGACCGGCTCGCCGACGTCTGGGGCGTCGAGTCGCGCGGGTCCGGAAAGTGCGTGTGGTGCGAGTTCGTGGTGCCCGGGCGCCACGAGCCGGCCGACGAGCCGGTCTGACGCGCCGTCCACGACGGCCGCCGCCGAAGAGGCCAAGGTCACAGCGGTTGCCACTGCTGCAGGACGGCCCGGCTCCCCTAGCCTTCCCCCCATGACGGTCCTGCCTGACGAAGGCTTCCCCCTGGCCGCCGAGTTCCCGGACCCCACCCGCGAGCAGTGGCAGCGCCTGGTGGAGGGCGTACTGCGCAAAGCGGGCGCGGCTGACGCATCCGGCCCGGCTGCCGAAGCGGTGCTCGCCACCGAACTCCAGGACGGGCTCGTAACCGGCCCGCTCTACACCGCCGACGACGCCCCCGGCGTGCCCGGCTACCCGGGCTTCCCCCCGTTCGTCCGCGGCGGCCGGCCCGAGGGGACGGCCGCGACCGGCTGGGACGTGCGCCAGCGCCACGCCCACCCGGACCCCCGGCAGGCCAACGAGGCGGTGCTCGCCGACCTGGAGAACGGCGTCACCTCCCTGTGGCTGACCGTCGGCCCCGCAGGCGTCCCCGCCGACGGCATCACCACCGCCCTCGACGGCGTCTACCTCGACCTCGCCCCCGTCGTCCTCGACGCGGGCGCGGACTTCGAGGCGGCCGCCCGGGAGCTGCTGCGCCTGTACGACGAGCGCGGCATCGCCCCCCGCGCTGCCCTCGGCAACCTCGGCGCCGACCCGCTCGGCACCCTGGCCCGCACCGGCGGCGAACCCGGCCTCGACGAGTCCCTGGCCGCCGCGGCCGGCCTTGCCGCGCTGTGCGCCGACGGCCGCCCGGGCTTGCGCGCCCTGACCGTCGACGCCCTGCCGTACCACGAGGCCGGCGGGTCCGCGGCCGAGGAGCTCGGCTGCTCCCTCGCCACCGGCGTCGCCTACCTGCGTACGCTCACGGCCGCCGGTCTGACGGCCGACCAGGCCTGCGCCCAGCTGGAGTTCCGCTACGCGGCCACGGCCGACCAGTTCCTCACCATCGCCAAACTCCGCGCCGCCCGCAGGCTGTGGGCCCGCGTCGCCGAGGTCGTCGGCGCCGGCGCCGCGAGCGCCGCGCAGCGCCAGCACGCGGTCACCTCCACGGTGATGATGACCCGCCGGGACCCGTGGGTGAACATGCTCCGCACCACCGTCGCCTGCCTCGGCGCGGGCGTGGGCGGCGCGGACGCCGTCACCGTCCTGCCCTTCGACGAGGCCGCCGGCCTGCCCGACGCCTTCGCCCGCCGCATCGCCCGCAACACCTCATCGGTGCTGCTGGAGGAGTCCCACCTGGCGCGGGTCATCGACCCCGCGGGCGGCTCCTGGTACGTCGAGGCGCTCACCGACGAGCTCGCGCACGCCGCCTGGGCCTGGTTCCAGGAGCTGGAGCGCGCCGGCGGCCAGGCCGCGGCCCTGCGCTCCGGCCTGGTGGCCGAGCGGCTCGCCGCCACCTGGGCCCGCCGCTCCGCCGACCTGGCCACCCGCCGCGAACCGGTCACCGGCGTCAGCGAGTTCCCGAACCTCGGCGAGCAGCCGCTGCGGCGCGAGCCCGCGCCCGCTGTCCCCGGCGGCGGCCTGCCCCGGGTCCGGCGCGACGAGGCCTACGAGGCGCTGCGGTCCCGCTCCGACGCCCACCTGGCCGCGACCGGCGCCCGCCCGCGCGTCTTCCTCGCCGCCCTCGGCCCCGCGGCCGCCCACACCGGCCGGGCCACGTTCGCCGCCAACCTCTTCCAGGCCGGCGGCATCGAGCCCGTGCACGACCCCGCCACGGTCGACGCCGGCTCCGCCGCCGAGGCGTTCGCCCGCAGCGGTGCCGCCGTGGCCTGCCTCTGCTCCAGCGACAAGCTCTACGCCGAGCAGGCCGAAGCCGTCGCCGCCGCCCTCAAGTCCGCGGGCGCGCAGCGGGTCTTCCTCGCCGGGAAGCCCGGCGGCGAGCAGCGGGAGGCGTATCTGCGGGCCGGGGTCGACGAGTTCGTCTTCGCCGGCGGCGACGCCGTCGCCGTCCTGTCCTCCGTCCTCGACAGCATGGGAGTCGTGTGATGCCGCCTTCCCCGGTCCCCGACTTCTCCGGCATCGGCCTGGGCCCGGCGAACGCCGCCCCCGCCGACCCCGGCCAGTGGCGCGCGGCCCTGAAGGAGGCCACCGGCAAGAGCGCCGAGGACCTCGTCTGGGAGACCCCCGAGGGCATCGGCGTCAAGCCCCTCTACACCGCCGACGACCTGCAGGGGCTCGACTTCCTCGGCACGTACCCGGGCATCGCGCCCTACCTGCGCGGCCCGTACCCGACGATGTACGTCAACCAGCCCTGGACGATCCGGCAGTACGCGGGCTTCTCCACCGCCGAGGAGTCCAATGCCTTCTACCGGCGCAACCTGGCGGCCGGTCAGAAGGGCCTGTCCGTCGCCTTCGACCTGCCGACCCACCGCGGCTACGACAGCGACCACCCGCGCGTCACCGGCGACGTCGGCATGGCGGGCGTCGCCATCGACTCCATCTACGACATGCGGCAGCTCTTCGACGGCATCCCGCTCGACCGCATGAGCGTGTCGATGACGATGAACGGCGCCGTGCTGCCCGTCCTCGCGCTCTACATCGTCGCCGCCGAGGAGCAGGGCGTACCGCCCGAGAAGCTGGCCGGGACCATCCAGAACGACATCCTCAAGGAGTTCATGGTCCGCAACACCTACATCTATCCGCCCCGGCCCTCGATGCGGATCATCTCGGACATCTTCGCGTACACCTCGCAGAAGATGCCCCGCTACAACTCCATCTCCATCTCCGGCTACCACATCCAGGAGGCCGGGGCCACGGCCGACCTGGAGCTCGCCTACACCCTCGCCGACGGCGTGGAGTACCTCAAGGCGGGCATCGGAGCCGGCCTGGACGTGGACGCGTTCGCGCCCCGGCTCTCCTTCTTCTGGGCGATCGGCATGAACTTCTTCATGGAGATCGCCAAGCTGCGCGCCGCCCGCCTGCTGTGGGCCCGGCTCGTCAAGCGCTTCGAGCCGCAGAACGCCAAGTCCCTGTCGCTGCGCACCCATTCGCAGACCTCGGGCTGGTCGCTGACGGCGCAGGACGTCTTCAACAACGTGGCCCGCACCTGCGTCGAGGCCATGGCCGCGACCCAGGGCCACACCCAGTCGCTGCACACCAACGCCCTGGACGAGGCCCTCGCCCTGCCCACCGACTTCTCCGCCCGCATCGCCCGCAACACCCAGCTGCTGCTGCAGCAGGAGTCCGGGACCTGCCGGGTCATCGACCCGTGGGGCGGCAGCGCCTACGTCGAGCGGCTCACCCACGACCTCGCGCGCCGCGCCTGGCAGCACATCGAGGAGGTCGAGGCCGCCGGCGGCATGGCCCAGGCCATCGACGCGGGCATCCCCAAGCTGCGCGTCGAGGAGGCCGCGGCCCGCACCCAGGCCCGCATCGACTCCGGCCGCCAGCCCGTCATCGGCGTCAACAAGTACCGGGTCGACAGCGACGAGCAGATCGAGGTCCTCAAGGTCGACAACTCCTCGGTGCGCGCCCAGCAGATCGAGAAGCTGCGGCGGCTGCGCGCCGAGCGCGACGAGGCGGCCTGCCGGGACGCCCTGCACGCGCTGACCCGCGCCGCCGAGGCGGGCTCCGGCCAGGGCCTCGAAGGCAACCTGCTGGCCCTCGCCGTGAACGCCGCCCGCGCCAAGGCCACCGTCGGTGAGATCTCCGACGCACTGGAGAAGGTCTACGGGCGGCACGCCGGGCAGATCCGTACGATCTCCGGTGTGTACCGCGAAGAGGCCGGCCCGTCGTCCGGAGTGGAGCGCACCCGCGCCCTGGTCGAGGCGTTCGAGCGGGAGGACGGCCGCCGCCCGCGCATCCTCGTCGCCAAGATGGGCCAGGACGGCCACGACCGCGGCCAGAAGGTCATCGCCACCGCCTTCGCCGACCTCGGCTTCGACGTCGACGTCGGCCCGCTCTTCCAGACGCCCGAGGAGGTCGCCCGGCAGGCGGTCGAGGCCGACGTGCACATCGTCGGCGTCTCCTCGCTGGCCGCCGGCCACCTCACGCTCGTACCGGCGCTGCGCGAGCAGCTGGCGGAACAGGGCCGCGACGACATCATGATCGTCGTCGGGGGCGTCATCCCGCCGCAGGACGTCCCCGCGCTCCTGGAGATGGGCGCCGCCGCGGTCTTCCCGCCCGGCACGGTCATCCCGGACGCCGCCCACGACCTGCTGAAGACCCTCGCAGGGGTCCTCGGCCACGAACTGTGAGGCTGCTGCCCCGATGGCACGGACGATCGACCTCGACGCCTACGTCAAAGGTGTGCTCGACGGCAAGCGGGCGGTCGTCGCCCGCGCCATCACGCTCGTCGAGTCCACCCGGGCCGAACACCGGGCGCTCGCCCAGCGGATGCTGACGGAGCTGCTCCCGCACGCGGGGGCGGCCCGGCGGATCGGCATCACCGGCGTGCCGGGCGTCGGCAAGTCCACCTTCATCGACGCCTTCGGCACGATGCTGACCGGCCTCGGCCACCGCGTCGCGGTCCTCGCCGTCGACCCGTCCTCCAGCCGGACCGGCGGCAGCATCCTCGGCGACAAGACCCGCATGGAGCGGCTGGCCGTCGACCCCGCCGCGTTCGTCCGGCCCTCGCCCACCGCCGGCACCCTCGGCGGGGTGGCCCGGGCCACCCGCGAGACCATCGTGGTGATGGAGGCCGCGGGCTACGACGTGGTGCTCGTGGAGACCGTCGGCGTCGGCCAGTCCGAGACCGCCGTCGCCGACATGGTCGACAGCTTCCTCATGCTCACCCTCGCCCGCACCGGCGACCAGCTCCAGGGCATCAAGAAGGGCGTCCTCGAACTGGCCGACCTCGTCGCCGTCAACAAGGCCGACGGCCCGCACGAGCGCGACGCCAAGGCCGCCGCCCGTGAACTCGCGGGCGCCCTGCGCCTGTTGCAGCCGCCGGACGCCGCGTGGAACCCGCCCGTGCTGACGTGCAGCGCCCGGGAGTCCACGGGCCTGGACACCGTCTGGGAGCGGCTGGAGCAGCACCGGCGGGTCATGGAGACCACGGGCGCGCTGGCCGCCCGCCGGCGCGAGCAGCAGGTCGACTGGGTCTGGACGATGGTCCGCGAGCAGCTCATGGACGAGCTGCGTCACCACCCCGCCGTGCGGGCGGCCGGGCCGGGCATCGAACAGCGGGTCCGCGAGGGCACGTTGCCGGCGGGGCTGGCGGCGGAGCGGTTGCTGGAGGCGTTCCGCCACGGCCCCTCCGAGGGCTGAGGGAACCTCCCGGTCGTACCGCACGTTCTCCACGGCACCGGCCGGACCGCGGCCGCGTTCGGAGGAGCCGCGATGAACGACCTGGTCGCCGGAGGCAACGCCACCCTGCCCGACGGCGCGCTCTCCCTCCGCGTGCCCGGGCCCTTCGACCTGTCGGTCATCGTTACCGGCGAGAGCGGAAAGGTCGCCGGGGACGGCGACTTCGTCTTCTACAACCAGCCGGCCGCACCCGGCGCCCGGCTCGCGGGCGACACCGTCACCGTCGACCCGCGCGGCCTGCGGCACGGCGCGGCGCGGGTCACGGTCGTGGTCAGCCCGGCGGCCCCCGGCACGCGGCTCGGGGCCCTGCCCGTACCGGTCCTGACCGTCGCCGGAAGCGGCGGCGGGGTCCTGGCCCGGTTCGTGCCGCCGCGCCCCGGACCGGAGACCGTGCTGCTGCTCGCCGAGCTCTACCGGCGCGGCACCGGCTGGAAGATACGGGCCCTGGGTCAGGGGTACGCGGACGGACTCGCGGGCGTGGCCAGGGACTTCGGCGTGGACGTGGCCGACGACGGCACGGACTCCGGGGCGTCGGGGCAGCGCCCCGGACCTGCGGCCGCCCGGCCTTACGGGGATGCTGACGCGCACGGGGCGCACGGCGGCCCGGACGGCGCCGACGCCTTCACCGCCCTCGTGAACGCCGAGCGGGCCGCGGCCGGGCTGCCGCCGGTGACCGCCGACCACCGCCTGGCCGCCGCAGCCCGCGCGCATGCCGCGGACATGGCCGCGCACGGCCGCCTCGCTGCCGGGAGCCCGGACGGCACCTCGCTCTTCCAGCGGGTGGCCGCGGCCGGCTACCGCTGCCTGACCGTCGCCGAGCACCTCGTGTCCGGGCCGCGCACCCCCGCCGAGTTCGTGGCCTACTGCCTCGCCGACCCCGAGCGCGCGCGGCCGTTCCGCGACCCGGCCGTCGTGCACACCGGCGCGGCCCACGTGAGCGGCCCCGGCGGGGACGTCTACTGGACGGTTCTGTGGGCCGCCCCCCTGACTCCCGCGGGCCTGGCGCGGCTGACCGCCGAGGTCATCGCGCTCACCAACGCCGAGCGCGCCGCGGCCGGCCTGCGCCCACTGGCCCCCGACGCCCGGCTGGCCGCCGCCGCACAAGCCCACAGCGACGACATGGTCGCCCGCGGCTTCTACGCGCACACCTCGCCCGAGGGGAGCGAGCCCTGGGACCGGGCGCGGGCCGCGGGAGCGCCGCACCCGGGGATCGGCGAGAACATCGCCTGCGGGCAGCGCAGCGCGCCGGAGGTCGTCCGGGGCTGGATGGACAGCCCCGGCCACCGCGCCAACATCCTCAAACCGGACTTCGCGCACATCGGCGTCGGCTACGCCACCGGCAGCAGCGCGGGCACGTACTGGACGCAGCTGTTCGGCACGTAGGCGGCGGGCGGGGAGGGGCGGCTAGAGGCCGAGGCCGGGCCCGTCCGCCGGCGCGAAGTGCCGTGCCACGTCCTCGTCGGTCACGTCCTCCAGCGCGGCCGGCTGCCACCGCGGCCTGCGGTCCTTGTCCACGACCTGCGCGCGGATGCCTTCCAGCAGGTCGGGGTCGGCCAGGGACGCGCACATCACCCGGAACTCCTGCTCCAGCACGGCGGGCAGCCCGGGCAGCAGGCGCGCGCGGCGCAGCGCGCCGAGCGTGACCTTGAGGGCCGTGGGGGACTTGCCGAGGATCGCCTCGGCCGCCTCCTTGGCCTCGGTCACCCCGCCCTCCCCGCACTCCGTCAGCCGGCCGAGGATCTCCTCCACCGTGCCTGCGGCGTAGCAGTGGTCGATCCAGCCTTGGTGCGCGGCGAGCGCGGAGGCGGGGGCCGGGGCCGCGAACGCCCGTACGGCCTCGTCCGGGCCGGAGTCCGCCAGCGCGGCGGTGAACTCCGCCAGCCGTCCGGCCGGCACGAAGTGGTCGGCGAACCCGGCGTGCAGCGCGTCGCCCGCACCCATGCGCGCGGTGGTCAGGGCGAGGTGCGTGCCCAGTTCGCCCGGGGCCCGGGAGAGGAGGTACGTGCCGCCGACGTCGGGCGCGAAGCCGATGCCGGTCTCGGGCATGGCCACCGAGGACCGCTCGGTGACGACCCGTACGCCGCCGTGCGCCGACAGGCCGACCCCGCCGCCCATCACCAGCCCGTCCATGAGGGCCACGTACGGCTTGGGATAGGCCGCGATGCGGGCGTTGAGCCGGTACTCGTCGCGCCAGAACTCCCGGGCGGCCGCGCCGCCCCCGGCGCGGACGTCGTCGTGGACGGCCCGGACGTCGCCGCCCGCGCACAGACCGCGCTCACCGGAGCCGTCGAGCACCACGGCGGTCACTCCGGCGTCGTGCTCCCACGCGTCCAGGGCGCCGGCGATGCGGCGGACCATGGCGTGGGTGAGGGCGTTGAGCGCCCGGGGCCGGTTGAGCGTGATGCGGCCCACGCGCCCCTCCCGGCGCAGCAGTACGGCGTCGTCGGTGGTGGTCATCGTGCCCCTTTCACTGGACGGTGGAGGGATGGCGGAGCGGGGCGGGACGGCGGCCCGCGGCCCGCGGACGGGCCGGATCCCGTCAGGCGCGGCCCGGCGCGGCGGCGGTGCCGGCCGCGTCGGTGATGCCCCGGATCGGGCAGCGCGGCCCGGTGGCGCGCAGCAGGCGCAGGTCGGCCGTCACGAGCGTCGCCCCCAGCTCCTCGGCGACGGCGACGTAGGCCGCGTCGTCCGGCGTGAGGTTGTCCTTCAGCTGCCACATCCGGCCCAGCAGCGGCTCCACGGGCACCTTGCGCAGCGTCAGGCCCGGCAGCCGCCCGGCGACCTCGGCCACCCGCTCGGCAGTCACCTGCCCGGCCAGGTACATGCCGCGCAGCGACTGCATCACTTCCACCAGGAGGTGTTCCGGAGCGGCCCACTCGGCGTCCGCCGCGAGCGCGGCGCGGGCGCTCTCGCCCCGCGGTCCGTCGTCGGCGAGTGCCAGGACGAGGGCGGAGGCGTCCACGACGATCAAAGTGTCTCCCACCGTGCCTTGTGCCTTCCGGCGGATCGGGACGAACGCGCCGGTTGCGGTGGCTGTGCAGTCCGCCGGGCTCGCGCCGTCGCGGTGCTCCGCCGTCGCGGCGGGCTCACGTTCCCGGACGAGGGTCCGGGCAGGTTCCCGGAGATGAGCCGCCGCGCCGCAGCCGCCACCCTAGCCGCGCACGCACGCCGGCCGGCGGCCGGGTGGATCAACGGCCCGGGCTGCCCTGAGGGAGCGTCAGCGTCAGTGGACCGGGCCCGCCCAGTGGACGGTTGCGTGGTCCTGGCCGAAACCGGGGCGCACCGCGACGTTCACCCGGGCCAGGCCGGCCGGCGGAACGTCGAAGGCGAACGTCGTCTTCCCCGACCGCTCCGGCTCCAGGTTCCCGGTGAAGGGCGTGCCGACGCCGCTCGCGCTGTCGAAGATCTGCTGCGCCCGGTCGGCCTTGTCGCCGGACTCCACGGTGACCAGGACGCCCGCGGTGTCCAGGGGGTGCTTGGTGCCGTTCGTGACGCTGACGGTGAACTTGACCGCCCGGTTGCCCGCTTGGTGGCCGAGGGCCGTGCCGCTGGGCGTGAACGTCCCCGGGTCGGACACCGTCACCTTGAGGCCGTCGTGGTACGCGTAGGTGTCCCCGAACGAGGCCGTACGGGACTGCGGCGAGACCGAGGGACCGCCCGGGAGCGTGATCGTGGCGCCGGCGTGCCCGGACCCTCCGCAGGCCGCACCCGCCACTGCCACGGCGGCCGCCGCCGCGAGGGCCACGGCCGCTCTCCCCGCGCCGGGCCGGACCGGGCCCCGGGCCGCAACGCGCGCCGCCCGGGGCGGCAGTCTCGTGCCCATGGGCACCAGCCTGCGCCGAAGGGCGGCGGCGCGCATCCGGAGCGCCGGGCCGCCGGCCCGGCCCGGCGGTCAGCCCGCCAGGGCCTTCTTGACCTGGGGCACCTGAGGCCCGGAGTCCTGGGCCGGGATCTGCCAGCGGAAGGTCTTGCCCTCGCCGTCGGTGTACGTGAGGGTGCCGCCGCGCTGCGCCGCGGCGATGTCGAAGGTGCGGGCGCGGACCTGGGTGGCGCCGGCCCGGATGGGGCCGCCCGCGTCGAAGCCGGGCAGGAAGACGTTGGCCTCGCTGTCGACGGCCTGGCCGTCGTTGGCTATCCACTGCCAGCCGCCCTTCTCGGTCGGCGTGGTCTCCGCGGCGGCCGTGTCCGTCAGGGGGCGCTCCTGCACCGCGACCACGGCGTACAGGCCGCGCGAGGGCTTGTCGGTCGCGGTCTTGGCGGCGTACACCACGCTCACGGGCGTGATGTCGAGCTTGCCGCCGCCGCCCGCACCAACGGTCTCCGTGCCCTTCCCCATGGCCAGGGGGCCGGCCGCGGGTGCCGCGGCGGAGGAGGGCGAGGAGCCGGCTGACTTGGTCTCGGCCTTCGTCTCGCTGCTGCAGGCGGCGAGCGACATGGCGGCGACGAAGCAGAAGGCGGTGACGGCAGTGGTGCGCATGCATCCCCCGGAGGATCGGGTTACGTGAGGTGTGAACGAACCCGGGAACCGTACCCTCGGTAACAACCCCTCGACGGCCGCTCCGCCTCAATCGTGACCAGCTCGCTACCCTCCCGGTATTGCGATGGGTCACCTCATCCCACTAATGCGCCTCGAAACGGTACGAGCCGGACTTGCGGGTCCCTCGGCCCGCTTGTCGGCTCACGTCCGCCGGGTCAGGCCTGCCCCGTCTCGAACCGGGTCACCTTTCCGCCGTCGACGGTGAAGTCCCACTTGGTGCGCATTTCGCCCCACGTGTCGTTGCGGTAGCGGGCGACGAGGGACAGGCCGTCGGCGCTCTCGGACTCGACGTCCATGTGGCCGTTGGACGTGAAGATCTCGCGGTCGGCCCACTGGGTGAGGTTGCGGTCGGTGCCGTCGTCGGCCATCGTCGCGCCCGGTGCGAGGGACTCGTGGAAGGCGGTGCGGTCGCCCGCGTTGAGGGCGCTCACCAGCGTGCGCACGGCGGGATCGGAGAGCTGCTCGACGGGGATCACCAGACGGCTCCTTTCGGTGTCCGGGACGGCCGGTGCCGTTCGGGCGGTGCTGTCCAGGACAGGACAGCACCCCGGAGCCGCCCGCGCGCGCCGGTCCGCCCGGATGGCGGAAAAGGGGCGCCCGGCCGTCAGGAACGCGACAGCCGCCGCGTCAGGCCCTTCTTGCGCCACGCCACGACCACCGCCGCCAGCCCGGTCACCGCGATGAACGCCATGGCCCCCAGGAAGGCCGGCGAGGTCGGCGTCGCCGCGTGACTGCCGGCGATCACGTAGGCAGCGGTGGCGGGCGCGCTGCCCAGGGCGGTCGCCAGCAGGAACGGCGTCCACCGCATCCGGGACACGGCGGCGCAGTAGTTCGCGGCGGCGAAGGGCACGCCCGGGAAGAGCCGGACGGCCATCATCGACCGGAAGGCGTGCCGGCTCAGCTGCCGGTCCGCCGCCCGCAGCCACCGGCCGCGCAGCAGCGGCCGCAGCGCGTCCTGCCCCAGCAGCCGGCCCAGCCCGAAGGACGCCGCCGAACCCAGCACCGTGCCCACCACGGCGGCCGCCGTCCCGGCGGGGGCGCCGAAGAGCGCACCGGCCGCCACGTTGAGGATCGGGCGCGGCACGAACGCCGCCGTGCACAGCCCGTACGCCGCGGAGAACAGCACGACGGCCGTACCGCCCGACAACTGCGGCCAGCCCTCGGCGAGCAGCCGCTCCGGGCGCAGGGCGAACACCGTGACCCCGGCGGCGACCAGCAGCAGCACGAGCAGACCCAGGCGGAACCACGGGGACAGCAACCGGGCGCGCTTGCGGGACTCGGCGGGGCCGGGGGAGAGCACGGCGGGTTCGGACATCGCTGGAGCCTAACCGACAGAGATATAAAGCGGTCGTCATCCCGGAAAGACGGGGCGGTGCCGGAACTCTCCTTCCCCGTACGTTCACTCGAATGCCGTCAGCCCGCCCCCCTCCCGCTCCCCGGCACCGGCCGCCGCGACCCGCGAAAACCGTTCGACGCCCCGCACACCGTGCGCGAGCATCGACCGCATGCACCGGCCACCGTCCGGCCTTCCGCGCCACAAACCGCACCTGAACATCGGCATCCTCGGCCATGCCCGCCACGGCAAGACCACCCTCACCGCAGCCGTCACCCACGTCCTCGCCACCCGGCGCCGCGCCGTCCCCGTCCCCGCCTCCGGCCGCGTCGCCGAGGAGGCCGGGCAGGCCGCCCCCGGCCGCACCGTCGCCTGCGCCCGCGTCACCTACGAGACCGACACCCGCCGTTACGCCCACACCGACCTGCCCGGCGACCCGCGCTTCACCAAGAACCTGCTCACCGGGCTGGCGCGGCTCGACGGCGCCGTCCTCGCGGTCTCCGCCGCGGACGGGCCGGCGGCGCAGACCGCCGCGCACCTGCTGCTCGCCCGCCGGACGGGCGTGCGCCACCTCGTCGTCGCCCTCACGCAGGCCGACGCGAGCGGGCCGGGCCACACCGACCTGGTCGAGCGGGACGTCCGCGCCCTGCTCACCGCCCACGGCTACGACGGCGAGCACACCGCCGTCGTCCGCGTCTCGGCCCGGCGCGCGCTCGCGGGCGACCCGCGCTGGACCGCCGCGATCGAAGCCCTGCTCGACGCCGTCGACACCTACATACCGGCGCCCCTGCGCTACACGGACGCGCCCTTCCTGCTGTCCGTGGACCGCGTCCTCACCCTCGCCCGGCGCGGCACGGCCGTCACCGGCGTCGTCGAGCGCGGCGCCGTCCTCCTCGGCGACCAGGTCCAGCTCCTGGGGCCCGGCGGCCCCCGCGACGTCCTCGTCACCGGCCTGGAGAGCTTCGGCCGGCCGCTCGGAGTCGCCCAGGCGGGCGACCGTGCCGCCCTGCTGCTCCGCGGCCTCCACCGCCACGAGGCGCGCCGCGGCGACACCCTCGCCGCCCCCGGCAGCGTCCTGCCGCGCCGCCGCTTCACCGCGGACGTCCGCCTGCTGCGGGCGGACGAGGGCGGCCGGCACACCCCTCTGTTCTCCGGCTACCGCCCGCAGTTCCACGTCCGGACGGCCGACGTCCCCGGCACCGTGCACCTCCCCGGGCCCGGCGTCGCCCTGCCCGGGGAGACCGTCACCATGACCGTCGCCCTCGACCGGGACGTGCCCCTCGAACCCGGCCTCGCCTTCGTCGTCCGCGAAGGGGGCCGCACGGTCGGTACCGGGACGGTCTCCTCACCCCACGCGTGAACGCACAATAGGGGCGTGACAGAACCAGGAGAACCGATACCCGTGACGCGGGACGTGGACTGGGGCATCGCCAAGCTGATGCCCGACGTGGACCGGCCGCACGCCTGGCTGCTCACGGTGAACGGCTCGCCTCAGTCGTACGTCGACCTGGACGACCCCACCCACCTCGAGTTCGAGTACGCCCGGCGGATCGCCCACGTCCTCGACGCCGCCGCCGAGCCGGACCGGCCCCTCGACGTGCTGCACCTCGGCGGCGGGGCGCTCACCCTGCCCCGCTACGTCGCCGCCACCCGCCCGGGCTCCCGGCAGCGCGTCGTCGAGGCGGACCGCGGGCTGATCGCCCTGGTCGCCGAGCACCTCCCGCTGCGGCACGGCTCCGGCGTCGAGGTGGTCGCCGGGGACGCGCGCAGCGAGCTGGAGGCGTCGCCCGCCGCCTCCGCCGACGTGATCGTCGCGGACGTCTTCGGGGGCTCCCGGGTGCCGGCCCACCTCACGTCGCTGTCCTACGCGCAGGCCGCCGCGCGGGTGCTGCGGCCCGGGGGCCGCTACGCCGCGAACCTCGCCGACGGCGCGCCGTTCGCCTTCCTCCGCTCCCAGGTGGCCACCTTCGCGGCGGTCTTCGCGCACGTGTGCCTGATCGCGGAGCCGTCGATGCTGCGCGGCCGGCGCTTCGGCAACGCGGTCCTCGTCGCCTCGCACACCGAACTCCCGGTCGCCGCGCTGGCCCGGCGCGCCGCCGCGGACGCCTTCCCGGCGCGGGTCGAGCACGGCCCGGCCCTGGAGCGGTTCGCCGCGGGGGCCGGGCCGGTGCACGACGCGGACGCCGTGGGGTCGCCCGAGCCGCCGGGCGGGGCGTTCAGCGTGGGCTGACGCCGGGCGCCCGCGCGGCGGGACGGGGGAGGCGCCAGGGGGCTCAGCAGCTCAAAGGACCTCAGGAGCTCAAGGGATCAGGAACTCTTGAGCGGCCGGAGCGAGCTCATGATCTTCTTGATGGTGTCGTCGGGCACCTCGTCCTCGGTGCCGGTGGCGCTGTAGAGGCACCACGTCGCCAGGTCGCCGTTGACGTCCTTGTACGTCACGGTCACGGACTTGGCGCTGGTGGCGCACTGGTGCTTCTTGGCGACTCCCGTGACCGTGGCCGAGGAGGAGGTTCCGGTGATGCCGTGGTCGCTCTTGAAGTCCTTGCCCTTGGAGTAGTTGAACTTCCCGGTCTTCTTCTGGTCGAAGCCCCAGAAGAGCCAGTTCAGCGCCTCGTTCTCGGCTGCGTCGGCCGGGCTCTTGGCGCCCTGGGCGCCCTTGGTGCCCGCGGCGACGGGGGTGGCGTCCTTGTCGCAGCGGTCCTCGTTGAAGAAGGCCACGCCGGACATGCTGATGCCCTTGCCGTTGGGCGGGAAGGAGTGGTCGTCCTCGTCCTGGAAGCCGAAGCTGGTTCCCGGCGAGGCGACCTTCCACTCCTGAGGCACGTCGAAGGCGATGTGCCGCTTGCTGTTGGTGACGACCTTCCAGCCGTCGATCACGGGCTTGACCTCGACGTTCGCCCGCGGGTTGTCGGCAGGGTCCTGGCTCGCGCCCTGGGACGGGGAGGGCGCGGCCGACGAGGCGGCCGCGCTCGGCGCCTTCGTCGGGTCGGTCTTCGCCACGTTCTCCTTGTCGTCGTCCTTCAGGAAGACGACACCGGTGATCACCGCGGCGGCCACCACCGCGACCGCAGTGCTGATCGCGATGATCGTGGTCCGCTTGCGGTTGTCCCGCGGGGGCTCCGGAGCTCCGGCCGGTGCCGGGGCGGGCCACTGCGGGCCGCCGCCCGGCTGACCGGGCTGCGGCGGGCCGGGAGGCTGCTGCTGGTAGGGGTTCGCCCCCGGGCCGGCCGGCGGGTAGCCCGGCTGCTGGTACGGGTTGGGCTGCTGGTAGCCCGGCTGCGCGCCGGAGGGCGGGCCCGGCGGCGGGACCGGCGTCTTGTACGGATTCGAGTCCTGCGGGTTCTGCTCGCCCCCGGGCGGCTGCTGTCCTGGCCACATGGCCGATAACCATAGAGGCAGATGGTGACATCGGTGAGGCCGCCCCTTCCCGCCATAGCTACTGGCTGGTAACTTGCGGGTATGTCTGAGACCACCCAGCCCTCGATCGGCGACATGCTCCTGGCCACCGTGCCCATGGCCAAGACGCTCAACCTCGTCTTCGAGGAGGCGGGCGCCGAGCGCGCCGTCGTCCGCCTCCCCGACCAGCCCGACTACCACAACCACGTCGGGGGCCCGCACGCCGGCGCCATGTTCACCCTCGCCGAGTCCGCGAGCGGCGCGATCGTCCTCGCCGCCTTCGGCGACCAGCTCTCGCGCGCCGTGCCGCTGGCCGTCAGCGCCGAGATCGGCTACAAGAAGCTCGCCATGGGCCCCGTCACCGCCACCGCCGAGCTGGGCCGCCCGGCCGCCGACGTCGTCGCCGAGCTGGACGCCGGCGGCCGGCCGGAATTCCCCGTCCACATTGCGATCACCCGCGAGGACGGCGCCGTGACCGGCGAAATGACGGTCGTCTGGACCCTCCGGCCGAACAAGTAACCGGTCCGCCGCAACCTGCGGGCACCTGAGGGAGTCCTCTCCTCCAGTAGGCTTCCCGGCGTGCGCCCCTGCGGCGCGCGCCGGGAAGAGATCGTCAAACCGGGGAGGAACCGGCGTTGCACATCCAGGAGTGGCTCGAAACGGTACCGGCGATCGCCGTCTATCTCTTGGTGGGCGGGGTCATCGGGCTGGAGAGCCTGGGCATCCCGCTTCCCGGTGAGATCGTCCTCGTCAGCGCCACCCTGCTGGCCGCGACCCAGGACCACATCAACCCGTACGTGCTGGGCGCCTGTGCCATCGCCGGTGCCGTCGTCGGCGACTCGATCGGCTACATGATCGGCCGCAAGGGCGGCAAGCCGCTGCTGGAGTGGCTCGGCCGGAAGTTTCCCAAGCACTTCGGCCCGCACCACGTCGCCACGGCCGAGCGGTCCTTCCAGAAGTGGGGCATGTGGGCGGTTTTCGTCGGCCGCTTCATCGCCCTGCTGCGGATCTTCGCCGGCCCGCTCGCGGGCGTCCTGAAGATGCCTTACTGGAAGTTCCTGATCGCCAACGTGCTCGGCGGCATCGTCTGGGCCGGCGGCACCGTGGCCGTGATCTACTCCGTCGGCAAGGTCGCCGAGGAGTGGCTGAAGAAGTTCTCCTGGCTGGGCCTGCTCGCCGCCGTGCTCTTCGGGCTCGGCTCGCTGGTCGTCATGCGGATCAAGGCCAAGAAGGCGGAGGCCGCCCGCGCCGCCGAACCGGCCGCAGCCCAGGCCGAGCCGGTCGGCACCGCCGACTGACCGCAGCAGCGAACGGCATTTCCCGAGAGCCCCCGGATCCGTACGACGGAGCCGGGGGCTCTTCGCTGCTCCCGCCCGGCGGCCGTCAGCCGCTCCGGCCCGCGTCCTGGGTGATGCTGAGGCGGACCAGGTCCGCGAGCGTCGGGGCCGGGCGCTTGGCGCGGATGCGGCGCAGGTACGTGCCGACGGTGTGGACGCTGATGCCGAGCCGCCTGGCGGTCTGGTGGTAGGTGAGCCCCGCGCCGATGTGGGCCAGCACCTGCCGCTCCCGGGGCGACAGGCGCGGCGGTCCGGTCTGGAGGCTGCGGCCGGGCATCTCGTCTCCATGTGGCTGGCGGAGCCGCGCGGCGTGGGTGACCGGGCGGCCGGCCGCGGGTGAAGTTCCTCCGCCCGCGCGACGCTTTGAAGGGATCTAATCATGAACTCGGCGAAATGCAAGCAAAAAGTAGTGGCCATCCGGTCAATGCCCCTTTAATCGCAGGCAAGTCGGCTGTCAAGTCCCCAACTTCCGCGGCTCCAGCCCCGCTTCGAACCGGGCGAGTGTGAGAGGCGGCGCCGCCGGTCGTGGCGCCGCAGCCCGAGCGACCGGAGGGGGACCGCGCATGGGGCACTTCCGTCTGCTCGTCGTCGGCAACGGGATCTCGGCGTACGGCAGCTATCTGAACATGGTGGCGCTGAACGTCTTCGTCTACCACGTCACCGGCAGCGCGCTCACCGCCGGCGCCTTCATGGCCGTACGCCTCGTGACGAACGTCCTGTCGGGCTTCGTGAGCGGCCGCCTCGTCTCCGCCCACGACCGCAAGCGGCTGATGGTGGGCGCCGACCTCACCCAGGCGCTGGCGCTGACCGCGCTGCTGCTGGCGCCCGACGGCGCCCGCGTGGGCCTGCTCTTCGCCCTGGCGGTGATCACCGGTTTCTGCTCCACCCTCTCCCAGGTCGCGCTGCGCACCAGCGTCCCGGAGATCGTGGGGCCCGGGCTCCGGGCCCGCGCCAACGGCCTGCTCGTCACCGGCCGCTCGCTGGCCATGATCGCGGGATTCGCGTCGTCGGGCCTGGTCGTCGCGCAGCTCGGCGGGTACACCACGGCGTTCGCCCTGGACGCCGCCACCTTCGTGATCTCCGCGAGCGTCCTGTTCCTGCTGCCGATACGGACCCGGGCGGCCGGCGGGGAGACGCCGGCGGAGGCGGGCGCGGGGCAGGAGGAGCCCGGCGCCGCGAGCGGCTTCGCCCGGATGCTGCTGCGCACGGCACCGCTGCTCGCGGTGATGATCGCCGTCCGGGCGGTCGACGGACTGGGCTCCTCGTCCCACAACGTGGCCCTGCCCATTTACTCGGACAGCCTCGATCCCGGCCACCCGGCGACGTTCATCAGCCAGTTCTGGGCCACCTGGGCCATCGGCAACATCGTCGCGCAGCAGGTGTTCGGCCGGGTCACCAAGAAGACCGGCCGGACGCCGGGGGAGCGGGCGTTCGCGCTCGGGGCGTGCGTGATGTCGGCGGCGTTCATCGTCGTTTTCGCGGGCCTGCCCACCGTGCCGGCCATCATCGCCGCGCTGGTGGCCGGCATGGCCGACGGGTTCACGGAGATCGTGTACGTCTCCCGGCTCCAGGCCGCCCCCGACGCTCAGCGCGGCCGGCTCTTCGGGCTGTCCGCCTCGGCCGAGAACACCGGCTTCGGCCTCGGCATGCTCGTCAGCGCGGCCCTGCTGGAGTCGTTCTCGCCGCTGCAGGTCGTGGCCACGTTCCACGGCATGGCCATCGCCCTGTGCGTCGTCCTGCTGGCCGTGCTCCTCAAACGCGGCGGCTCCCTCACCCGGCAGGAGGACCGGCAGAAGGAGCGGCAGGAGGACCGGCCGGACCGGCCGGACCGGCCGGAGGGGCAGCCGCAGGACCGGCCGGACGGGCAGGAGGCCCGGGACGATCACACGCCCGGCGAGCCCCGGGAGGCCCGGGACGTATCGACGGCGGAAGGCCGCACCTCATGAGACCCACGCCCCACCGGCAGCACCGCCCCGTCCCCGGCATCGCCGTCATCGGCATGGCTTTCCGGTTACCGGGGGCGGACACCCCCGAGGAGTTCTGGCGCGTCATCCGCGACGGCACGGACTGCATCACCCGCTTCACCGACGAGGAACTCGCCGCGGCAGGCGTGCCCGCCGAGCGCTACGGGGCGCCCGGCTTCGTCGGCGCCTCCGGGATCCTGGACGACGTCACCGGCTTCGACGCCCAGCACTTCGGGATGAGCGCCCGCGAGGCCCGGCTCACCGACCCGCAGCAGCGCATGTTCCTGGAGTGCGCCCAGCACGCCCTGGAGGACGCGGGCCGCCCGGACGAGCGCGACGGCAGCCGGGTGGGCGTCTACGCCACCACGGGCTACCACCTGTACACGCTGGAGACCTACTTCCTCAACAACGTCCTCCCGAGCGAGCCCGCCGGCGACTGGATGGCGGGCATGCAGATCGTCACGGGCAACGCCCCCGACTTCACCGCCACCCGCACCGCCTACCGGCTCGGCCTCACCGGACCCGCCGTCAACGTCCAGACCGCCTGCTCCAGTTCGCTCGTGGCGGTGCAGACCGCCGCGCAGGCGCTGCTCGCGGACGACTGCGACATCGCCCTCGCCGGCGCCACGGCCCTCCACGTGCCCCAGGTCCTCGGCTACGAGTACGTCAAGGGCTCCATCCTCTCCAAGTCCGGCCGGCTGCGAGCCTTCGACGCGGGTGCGGACGGGACCGTCGGCGGCACGGGCGTCGCCGCCGTCGTCCTCAAGCGGCTCGACCGGGCCCTCGCCGACGGCGACACCGTCCACGGCGTCATCCGCGGCTGGGGCGTCACCAACGACGGCGCCGGCAAGAAGGCGTACACCGCCCCCAGCGCGGGCGGCCAGCGCGCCGCCATCCGCCGGGCCCTGGACCGCGCGGGCGTCAGCGCCGGCACCATCGGCTACCTGGAGACCCACGGCACCGGCACCCTCAAGGGCGACCCGATCGAATTCGACGGCGCCACGGCCGCGTACCGCGAGGACACCGACCGCACCCACTACTGCGCCCTCGGCTCGACCAAGGCCAACATCGGCCACCTCGACGTCGCCTCCGGCCTGGCCGGCCTGATCAAGACGCTGCTCGTCCTCAAGCACGGCGTCGTCCCGCCGATGGCCAACTTCACCACCCCCAACCCGCTGCTCGCCCTCGACGGCAGCCCCTTCTATATCCCCGCCACCGCACGGCCCTGGCCGGAGGACGGCCACCCGCGCCGCGCGGGCCTGACCTCCCTCGGCATCGGCGGCACCAACGTCCACTTCATCCTCGAACAGGCCCCTGAGCCCGCGCCCCGCCCGGCCGATGCCGCGGCCCCGCCGGACGTCCTGCTGGTCTCCGGCAGCAGCGAGGAGGCGCTGGCCGCCAACGCCCGCGCCTTCCGCGACCGGCTGCGGGAGCGGCCCGCCACCCCGCTCGCCGACCTCGTCACCACCGCCGCCCTCGGCCGCACCCACCGGCGCCACCGGCTGGCGGCCCGCGGCACCACGCCCGCCGTGCTCGCCGGTGCCCTCGACGCCTGGCTGGCGGGCACGGCCCCGGCGGGCGTGACGACGGGGACGGCGCCCCGCGAGGGCGCGGCCGCGGTCGCCTTCCTGTTCACCGGCCAGGGCAGCCCGTACCGGGGCACGGCCGCCGAGCTCTACGAGCGCTTCCCCGCCGTGCGCGAGGTCCTCGACGCCTGCGAGCGCCACCACCGCGACCTCACCGGCGGCGGCTCTCTGCTCGACGAGCTGCTCGCCGCTCCCGGCTCCCCGGCCGCGGACCCCCTCGGGGACACGGGTTCCACCGACACCGCCCAGCCCGCCCTGTTCGCGCTGCAGTGCGCCCTCACGCGGCTGTGGCAGGACGCGGGCATCACCCCCGCCGCCGTCACCGGCCACAGCGTCGGCGAGTACGCGGCCCTCTTCGCCGCCGGAGCCCTCACCCTGGAGGACGGGCTGCGGCTGACCGCCGAACGCGGCCGGCTGATGCAGAAGCTCTGCGCCCCCGGCGCGATGGCGGCCGTACCGCTCACCCGCGACGCGGCCCTCGCCCTGGCCGCCGAAGTCCCCGGCGCGGAGCTGTCCGTGGCCAACGGCGAGCGCTCCCACGTGCTCGCCGGGCCCGTCGCCGCCGTGGACCGCGTGTGCGCGCTCCTGGAAGAGCGCGGCACACCCGGCCGGCGCCTCCCGGTGGAACGCGCCTTCCACACCGCCCTCGTGGAGCCGATGCTGGAGGACTTCCGGGCGGTGCTCGGCACGGTCGCCTTCCGGCCCACGGAGGTCCCCTTCGTCAGCGGACTGGACGGCGCGGTGCGCGCGCCCGGCTGGACCCCGGACGCCGCGTACTTCCTGCGGCACACCCGGGAGCCCGTGCGCTTCGACGAGGTGCTGCGCACCGTCGGCGCGCAGGAGCCCGCGGCCGTGGTCGAGATCGGGCCCCACACCACGCTCAGCGGCTTGGCGCGCCGGGCCCTGCCGGACGTGCGCGCGCTGCCGTCGCTGCGCCGCGGCACCGGCCTCGGGGCGCTGTGGGACGCGGCGGCGGCCCTGCACTGCGCGGGCGCGGACCCGGACTGGCGGCCGCTGCTCGCGGGCTGCGGCGGCCGCAGGATCCCGCTGCCGGGCTATCGCTTCCAGCACAAGGACTACTGGACAGGGCCGGAGTTGACGGCCGTACGTACCGGAACACCAGCGACAAATGGAGCCACTGTGGTACAGCACCAGGCAGCGGTCGAGCGGGTCGTCCGTAGCATCGTCGAGTCGACCGCCCGGCATCTCGGCCACGACCCGGCCGCCATCACCGGCGACACCTCCTTCTTCGACCTGGGCGCCGACTCGCTCCAGATGATCAGCGTGCTGCGCGAGCTGGAGCAGGAACACCGGGTCAGGGTCTCGATGCGGGAGCTCTTCGAGGAGACCGGGACGCCGCTCCGGCTCGCGGAGCTCATCGTGGACCGCCTGCCGGGGGAGGCGGCCGCGCCTGCCGCGGAGCCCGTGGCGGAGAGGCCCGGGCCCGTGGCGGAGCGGGCCGAGCCCGCCGCGCAGCCGTACGCGGCGCCGGAGCCCGTCGTCCCGCCGGCTCCCGTCCCGGCCCCGGCTCCCGCCCCTGCTTCTGAGCCCGTCGTCCCGGCGGCCGGCGCCCCCGAGTACGCCACGCGCCGGGAGCTGGAGGACCTCGCCCACAAGCTGCAGCAGATATCGCAGATACAGCTGCAGATGATGTCCCAGCTCTCCCAGCTGCTCTCGCTCCAGACCGCCGCGGCGGCGTCGGGCCTCAACGGCAAGGCGGTGGCCCGGTGACCGGCCTGGACGCCGCTTCCGCGGCCCTCGGCCAGGACATCGCCGCCATGGCCGAGCTCTCGCGCCGCATCGCCGGGCAGCTCGGCGGCGGCCCGGCGGACGCGGTGAGTCCGCCGGGCGAGGAAGCGCCGGACACGGAGAAACCGGCGGCCGCCGCGGACCGGACCGCTGAGCAGCCCGCGGACCGGACCGTCGAGCAGTCCGCTGAGCCGCCCGCCGGGCAGGCGGCCGAGCCGCGGCGCGTGCACGGCCCGCGGGTGACCGTCTCGCGCGGCTCCGGCATGGTCCGGGGCGGCGCCCCGCTCGCCCAGCAGGAGCACCTGGCCGACCTCGTGCGCCGCTACACCGCGAAGACCCCCACCTCCAAGCAGATCGCCCAGCGCTACCGCCGGGTCCTCGCCGACAGCCGGGCCGTCGTCGGCTTCCGCAGCGGCACGAAGGAGATGCTCTACCCCATCGCCGGCCGCCGGGCGAGCGGCGCCCGCCTCCAGGACGTCGACGGCAACGAGTACGTCGACATCACCATGGGCTTCGGCGTGCTCCTCTTCGGCCACGAGCCGGCATTCGTCGGCGAGGCCGTGCGCGAGCACCTCTCCCGCGGCATCCAGCTCGGCCCCCGCAACGTCGAAACCGGCGAGGCGGCCGAACTGCTGGCCGGGCTGACCGGCATGGAGCGCGTGGCCTTCGCCAACTCCGGCACCGAGGCGAACTCGGCGGCGATCCGCCTCGCCCGCTCCGCCACCGGCCGCAGCAAGATCGTCACCTTCCTCGGCGCGTACCACGGCCACGCCGACACCGTCCTCGGCCGCCCCTCCGGCACCCCGGAGAACCGGACCACCGTGCCCGTCTCCCGCGGCATCCCGGACAGCGCCGTCGCGGAGCTGATGGTCCTCGAATACGGCAGCGACGCCGCCCTGGAGGCCATCGCCCGGCACGCCGGGGACATCGCCGCCGTCATCATCGAGCCCGTGCAGAGCCGGCACCCGGCGCTGCAGCCCGTCGAGTTCGTCCGGAAGCTGCGCGAGCTGACCGCGCGCCACGGCATCGTCCTCATGTTCGACGAGATGCTGACGGGCTTCCGGCCCGCGCTCCGCGGCGCCCAGGAGCTGTACGGCGTCACGCCCGACCTCGCGACCTACGGCAAGCTGCTCGGCGGCGGCTTCCCCATCGGGGCCATCGCCGGCCGCGCCGACATCATGGACGGCGTCGACGGCGGCTACTGGTCGTACGGGGACGACAGCTACCCGCCCGCGGACACGACGTTCTTCGGCGGCACGTACATCCAGCACCCGGTGTCGATGGTCGCCGCGCGGGCGGTCCTCACGCACCTCAAGGAACACAGCCCGCAGCTGCAGGAGCGGCTCAACGCCCGTACGGCGGAGCTGGCGTCGTCGCTCAACGCCTTCTTCGAGGCGGAGGAGTTCCCGCTGCGGATGAGCCACTTCGGCTCGCAGTTCCGCTTCGACCACCGGGCGGACATGGAGCTGCTCTACCACCACCTGATGCTGCGCGGCGTGCACGTGTGGGAGTGGCGGAACTTCTTCCTGTCCACGGCGCATACGGACGGCGACCTGGAGTTCATCGCCGATGCGGTCAAGGGGTCCTTGCGGGAGCTGCGGGGGGCGGGCTTCTTCCCCGGCGCCCGCCCGGCCGTGCCGGCGCCCGAACCGGCCCCCGCACCGGAACGACGGGTCGCCTCCATGGCCTGGAACGCGGCAGCGGCCGCCGCCCCGGCCGCCGAACCGGCCGCGCCGCAAACCACCCCCCGCACGCCCGACTTCAGCGTCTACTTCTTCGGCGACTATCCCGAGGAAGGTAACCAGCAGGGCAAGTACGAGCTGCTCATGGAGACCGCCCGGTTCGCCGACCGGAACGGGTTCCACGCGCTCTGGATGCCCGAGCGGCACTTCCACTCCTTCGGGGGCCTCTTCCCCAACCCGGCCGTGCTCGCCGCCGCGCTCTCCCGGGAGACCTCGCGGATCCGGCTCAACGCCGGGTCCGTCGTGCTGCCGCTCCACGACCCGGTCCGGGTCGCGGAGGAGTGGTCGATGGCCGACAACCTCTCGGGGGGCCGCGTCGGCATCGGCATCGCCAGCGGCTGGCACGCCAACGACTTCGTCTTCTTCCCCGAGCGCTTCGGCCGGCACAAGGAGACGATGTACGAGCAGCTGGAGCAGGTGCGGCGGTTCTGGCGCGGCGAGCCGCTGCGCCGGGCCACCGGGGACGGTGAGGCCGACGTCCGGCTCTTCCCGCGGCCCGTCCAGGACGCGCCGCCCATGTACACGGCGGTGGTCGGCAACCCGGCCTCGTTCGTGCTCGCGGCCCGCCACGACCTCGGCATCGTCACCAACCTGATGACGCAGAGCGTCGAGCAGCTCGCGGAGAACATCGCGCTGTACCGCCGCACCCGCGCGGAGCACGGCCTGGACCCGGCCGCCGGCCGCGTGGCCGTCCTGCTGCACACCTACCTCGCCGCCGGCCACGACACCGCCCGCGCCGAGGCGTACGAACCCCTCTCGCGCTACATGCGGGCGTCGCTGTCGCTGTTCGGCGGCGTCACCAACAGCCTCGGGCACAACGTGGACCTCTCCTCGCTCAGCGAGGACGACCTCGACGTGGTGTTCCGGCGCGCCTACGACCGCTACTGCGACCAGCGGGCGCTGATCGGCACCGTCGGCACCGTCTCGCCCGTGGTGGACTCGGTGACCGCGGCCGGCGCCGACGAGATCGTCGCGCTCGTCGACTTCGGCGTCGCGCCGGACGACCTGCGCGCGAGCCTCACCCACATCGACGCCCTGCGCCGCCGCTACGAGCAGGCCCCCGAGCCCGCACCGGCTCCCGAGTACACTCCGGCCTCCGAGTCCGTTCCGGATCCCGTGCCCGCACCGGCCCCCACGCCTGCCCCGGCCGCCGTGCCCGCCGCCCTCCTCACCCCCGCCCCCGTCGAGGCCCCGCTCTCGCCGGGCCAGCAGCGGATCTGGTTCCTGGAGCGCATGCTGCCGGGCCGCACCGCCTACAACGAGACCAAGGCGATCCGGCTGGACGGCCCGCTCGACGTGCCCGCCCTGCACGCGGCGCTGCGCGGCCTCGTGGCCCGCCACGAAGGCCTCCGGACCGTCTTCCGGGAGACCGGTGGCGAGCCGCGCCAGGTCGTACGGGCCCCCGCCGAGCCCGACTTCGCCGTCGTGGACGGCACCGGGCGCGGGGAGGAGGCGGTCCGGGAGACCCTGGCCGCCGAGAGCGGCCGCCGCTTCGACCTCGCCGAAGGGCCGCTGTTCGTCACCCGGCTCGTGAAGCTCGGCGACGACGCGCACGTCCTCGTGCTGTCGCTGCACCACATCGTGGTCGACGCGGCCTCTGCGACCGTCCTCACCCGCGACCTGTCCGCCCTCTACCGGTCCCGTCTCGACGGCACCGACCCCGGCCTGCCCGCCCTCACGTGGAGCTACGCCGAGCACGCCCGCGAGCAGGCCGCGGCCCTGGAGGGCCCGGAGGCCGCCGCGGACCTGGCCTACTGGCGCGAGACGCTCGGCGGCGGCCTGCCCGTCCTGGAACTGCCCACCGACCGGCCGCGCCCCGCGGTCATGACGTCCAACGGCCGGGCCGTCTTCCGCACCCTGGACCCGGAGCTCTCCGCGCGGCTGCGCGCGCTCGGCCGGGCCCGCCGCAGCACCCTGTTCATGACGCTGCTCGCCGGCTACGCGGCCATGCTGCACCGGGTCACCGGGCAGGACGACATCGTCATCGGCACCCCGATCTCCGACCGCCCGCAGCGGGCCGGGGACCTGCTCGGGTTCTTCGTCAACACCCTGGCCCTGCGCTTCGACCTCTCCGGCGACCCGTCCTTCGCCACGCTCCTGGACCGGGTGCGCGGCCGCGCCCTCGACGCGTACGACCACGCGGGCGTGCCCTTCGAGGCGGTGGTGCGCGAGCTCGCCCCGCCGCGGGTCACGGACCGCACGCCGGTCTTCCAGGTGCTCGCCGAGTTCCAGAGCAGCGAGCCCTTCCGCTTCGAGCTGCCGGGCGTGCGGGCCACGCCGCTGGACGCGGGCCCGGACAAGGCCCTGACGGACTTCACCGTCTACTTCACCGATCAGCCGCAGGGCATCCGCTGCCACCTGGAGTACAACACCGACCTGTTCGACCCGGAGACCGCAGAGCGGTTCTTCGGCACCTTCCGGGACCTGCTCGCGGCCGCCGCCGAGGCGCCCGAGGCCCCGCTGTCCCGGCTCGCGGCGGCCGTCCCGCCGTCCGTGCCGGGCGCCCCCGTACCGGCCGCGTGGCAGCACGGACCCGTGCGGCCCGTGGAGGCGGTCGCCGTCCACGAGCTGGTCGCCCGGCGGGCAGCGGCGGCCCCCGGAGCCACCGCCGTGACCGACGGCGACCAGATGCTGACCTACCGTCAGCTGGAGGAGCGGGCCGGCCGTTTGGCGGCCGTGCTGCAGGAGCGGGGCGGCGCCGGCGAACCGGTCGCCCTGTGGCTGCCGCGCTCGGCCGGCCTCGTCGTCGCCATGCTCGCGGTCCTCAAGTCCGGCCGCGCGTACGTGCCCCTGGACCCCGCCCTCGGCCGGTCCCGCGCCGAGAAGGTGATCGCCGAGTCCGGCGCGCGCGTCGTCGTCTCCACGCCCGGCGGCGCGGCGGGACTCCGGCTGCCGGAGGGCGTCGCCGTCGTGACCCCGGACGACGCCCCGGCGGGCACTGGCACCGGTACCGGCGCCCCCGCCGCGCCCGCGGCCGGCGGCGAGTCCCTCTGCTACGTCATCTACACGTCGGGCAGCACCGGCACCCCCAAGGGCGTCGCCGTGCCGCACCGCGCCGTCGCCGATCTGTGCGCCTGGCACCACCGGCGCTTCGGCTTCACCGCCGCCGACCGCAGCGCCGTCGTCTGCAGCCAGAGCTTCGACGCCTCGGTCCTGGAGATCTGGCCGGCGCTCACCGCCGGCGCCTCGGTGGCCGTGGCCGGCGAGGCCGCCCGCAAGGACCCGCTCGCCCTCGCCCGCTGGTACGCGGACCAGGGCGTCACGCTCTCCATCCTGCCCACGGCCCTCGGCGAGGCGTTGCTGCAGCTCCCGCCGGACGCCCAGCCGCCGCTGCGCCACCTGCTCATGGGCGGCGACGTGATGCACACCCGGCCCCGGCCCGGCACCCCGTACGAGGTCGTCAACGTCTACGGCCCCACCGAGGTCACCGTGCTGTGCACCGTCGAGACGGTCGCGCCCGGCGGCGGGGACGGCGACGAGGAGATCGCGATCGGCCGTCCCGTCGACAACGTGCGCCTGCGCGTGCTGGACGAGTCCGGCGCACCGGTACCCGTGGGCGCCGTGGGGGAGCTCCACGTCGGCGGGCCCGGGGTGGCCCGCGGCTACCTCAACCGGCCCGAGGCGGACGCCGGGCGCTTCCTGCCCGACCCCGACGGTGGCCCGGACGCTCGCCTCTACCGCACGGGCGACCTCGTGCGCTGGACGGAGGACGGCAGGCTGCAGTTCCGCGGCCGCACCGACGACCAGGTGAAGATCCGCGGCTTCCGCGTCGAGCCGGAGGAGGTCTCCCGCGCGCTCAACTCCCTGGACGGGGTGCGCGAGGCGGTCGTCCTGGCGCGCCGCAACGGCCGGGGCGAGGCCTACCTCGCCGCCTTCGCCGTCCCCGCCGACCCGGTGGGGGAGGGCGCCGACGACCGGCAGGCCTTCGCCGACCTCATGGCCGACGCACTGGCCGAGCGGCTGCCCGAGTACCTCGTGCCGCGCGCCTGGACGGTCCTGGCCGCACTGCCCGTCACGGCGGGCGGCAAGCTGGACCGCGCGGGGCTCCCGGCCCCCGACCTCGTCACGGCCGCACCCGCCGCGGCCCCCGCCCCCGCCGTGTCTCCTGCGCCTCGCACGGAGGCGGCTTCGGGGACCTTGCCGCCGGACGACGCCGAGCGGCGGCTGCGGGCGCTGTGGGCCGAGGAGTTCGGCACCGACGCCGGCGCCATCGCGCCCGACGCCTCGTTCTTCGACCTCGGCGGCCACTCCATCACCGCGATCCGGCTGGTCAACCGGGCCCGGGAGGAGTTCGGCACCGAGTACCCGATGGTGCGCTTCTACGAGCAGCCGACGCTGCGGGCCATGGCCGCCTACTTGGCGGGCGCGTCCGGCGGCACAGGCTCCTCCGGCGACGGCGACGGCGACGGCGACAGCGGGCGCATCGGCATCGGCATCGGCGATGTCGTCGAGCACCGGGCGCCCGCCACCGAGCAGCAGGCCCGCTTCGCCACGGGCCAGCTCGGACACCCCCTGCCGCAGGTGTTCAACGTCGCCATGCGCCTGACCCTCACCGGCGACCTGGACGTGCCCGCGCTGCGCACCGCCCTGACCCGGCTCGTCGCCCGGCACGACGGCCTGCGCACCCGCATCGTCCGCGACGGCGACGGCTGGCAGCAGGAGATCCTGCGGGCCCGGCCCGTGGGCCTGCCCGTCGAGGACCTGACCGGGCTGCCCGAAGGGGAGCGCGCGGACGCGGTGGAGCGGATCTCCGCCGCGGCCGCCGAGGCGCCCTTCGACCTCGCCACCGGGGCGGGACCGGCGCTGCGCCTGCTGCGCTCCGGCGAGCGCACCTGGGTGCTGCTGTTCGTCCTGCACCACGCCGTGTGCGACGGCTGGGCCGTCAGCCTGGTCCTGAAGGAGCTGGCCGCGCTCTACGGGGCGGCCGCGAAGGGCCTGCCCGACGGGCTGGCGCCCGACCCGTACCAGCCGGGCGCGTACGCGCACTGGCAGCGGGAGCACGCCGATCCCGCCACCGACGAGCGCAAGCTGGCGTTCTGGAGGCGCGAGCTCGACGGCGTGCCGTTCGGCGTGGACCTGCCGCTGGACCGGCCGCGGCCCGCGGAGCCGAGCGGGCGGGGCGGCGTCGTGATGTTCACGGTGCCCGCCGCCGTGCGCGCGGACGTCGAGCGCCTGGCACGGCGCCGGGGGACCACGCCCTACGTGGTCACCGTGGCGGCGCTGGGCCGGCTGATGGCCCGCAAGTCCGGCCAGTCCGACGTCGTGTTCAGCATCTCCTACGCCAACCGGGAGCGCCGCGAGTTCGAGTCGCTCGTGGCCTGTACGACCTCGGGGTTCGCGCTGCGGGTGCGCGACGGCGAGGCGGCGTCCTTCGCCGCCCTCACGGACCGGGTCGCGCGGACGTCGGTGGAGTGCATCGACGAGATCATGCCGCCGCGGCGCCTGGCACCCCTGATGCAGCGCGAGGGGGTGGACATGCCGGACCGGCTCGCGGTCGGCTTCGCCTACCAGAGCTCGCTGGAGACGGACGTCGACATGCCGGGCCTGACCGTGGCCGTCGAGGACCTCGCCCCCGCGGCCTCCCGGGCGGAGCTCACCCTCGGGCTCGTTCCGGCGGGCGACGTGCTCGCGGGGATGGCCGAGTACTCGGCCGACCTGTGGGACCGGGAGACCGTCGAGGGCTGGGCGCGCGACTACGTCGAGCTGCTCCGCGACGAGGTCCGGGCGGCCCTGGCGGCCCTCGGGGACTGACCTGCCCGGCCGGCCGGTGGGGTGAAGATCACAGGTCACCCCGGCGGCCGGCCGGCACCCGGCCGACTACCGTGTCCGGGTGCCGAAGAACCGGAACACGTTCTCATCCGACGCCTCCACGGCCCTGCGGGCCTGGGGGCGTCGTGCCGCGTCCCGCGCGGTGCACCGCGGCTGGCAGTGGATCCAGCAGGCCGGAGCGGTCACCGCCGAGCGGCCCGGCCCGTACCGCTTCGGCAGGATCGGCACCGCGACGAAGCTGGCCTTCCCGCTCGGCACGGTCTTCGGCGAGCGCTGGATCGAGCTCGGCGACCACTGCATCATCGGCGAACAGGTCACGCTCACCGCCGGCATGATGCCGGGCCTCGACCTCGGGCCCGACCCGGTGCTCCGCCTCGGCAACGGCGTGGTCCTCGGCCGGGGAAGCCACGTGGTCGCCTCGCAGCGGGTGACCTTCGGCGACGACGTGTTCTGCGGCCCGTACGTCTACGTCACCAGCGACAACCACTCCTACGACGACCCGCACCAGCCCATCGGCAGGCAGTGGCCGCGCAGCGCGCCCGTCTCCATAGGCTCCGGCAGCTGGCTGGGCACCGGCGCGGTGATACTGCCGGGCGCGCGGCTCGGCCGGAACGTGGTGGTGGCCGCGGGGTCGGTCGTGCGCGGGGAGGTCCCGGACCACGCGGTGGTCGCGGGCGCCCCGGCGAAGGTCGTACGGCGCTGGGAGGAGGGGACGGGCTGGGTGCCGCCGCTGCGGACGGCGCCGCCGGTACCGATTCCTTCGGAGATGACGGCGGAACAACTGAGGGCCCTCGCGGACGCGCCGCCACCGGACGACGGCCCGCCGGCGGGCTGAGCCCGGCACGGCACCGCCGGTCCGCGACGAGTGGCGCACCACCGCGTCGCGGACCGGCGGAAAGATGATTGCCCGGCCGCCGTCCCGTCAGCCTGCCGCGAGCAATACCGTTCCCACCAGCGCCAGGCCCGCGCCCGCGGCCTGCACCGAGCGGAGGCGTTCGCTCAGGACGCCCCGCGCGGCCAGTGCCGTCACCACCGGGTAGAGGGAGGCGAGGACGGCCGCGATCGTGACCGGGCCGCTCCGCGCCGCGAGGTTGTACGTGCCGTTGGCCGCCACGTCCGCCAGGCCGACGAACGCGAGCGCGGGCAGCGCTGCCCGCACCGCACCGAAGCCCTCCGGCGGCAGCACCGCCCCGCCCCGCCGTGCGGAGACCAGGAGCGCGGTGCCGCCCACGGCCACGTTGCACACGCGCTGCACGAACAGGGCGAGGAACAGGCCGGTCAGCGTGGTCGACGCCTCGGCGATGAGCGCCATCACCGTGCCGAAGCCGAAGGCCGCGAAGAGGGTGTGCAGGAGGGTCGTCCGGTGGATGGGCGCGCCGCCGCGGGAGGGGCCGCTCGCCAGGACGACGCCGGCGACGGCGACCGCGATGCCCGAGAACTGCAGCAGCCCCGGCCGTTCCCCGACGGCGATGCCGACGCCCACCGGCACGGCGACGCCGCCGAGCGCCCCGAGCGGGGCGACGACGCCCATGGGCCCGTCCGCGAGCGCGCGGTAGAAGGCGAGCATCGCGGCGGGACCGATGAGCCCGGCGGCCACGGCGAACCACAGCCGCGGCCCGGCCTCGCTCCACCCGCCGGTGGCGACGACGATCGCGCCCAGCACGCCCACGGCCAGCAGCTGGGAGACGACGACCACGGTCAGGGCGGGGATGCGCCGGGTGAGCAGCCCGCCGCCGAAGTCGGCCAGCCCCCACAGGAAGCTCGTGGTCAGGGCGAAGACCGCCGTCATGGGAAAACCTCGCAGTACAGTGCAGTGTGGTGAACGGTGCAGTTCAGCACACCGTAGTTCACTATCTTTGACTGCGGAAATAAAATATTCGACGGCCGACGGAAGAGAAGACGCAGAGATGGCGACGGACCTCGACCGGCTCACCCAGTCGCTCGCCCGCAACCTCAAGCGCTGGCGCGGCGAGCGCCACCTCACCCTCGACGCCCTGGCGGCACGCTCCGGGGTCAGCCGCGGCATGATCATCCAGATCGAGCAGGCCCGGACGAACCCCAGCGTGGGCACCACCGTCAAGCTCGCCGACGCCCTCGGCGTCAGCATCACCACGCTCCTCGACCAGGAACAGACCGCACGCGTCCGCCTCGTGCCCCGCGAAGAGACGGTGCGCATGTGGTCCACGGAGGCGGGCAGCCACACCACCCTGCTCGTCGGCGCCCAGGGCCGCGGCCCCGTCGAGCTGTGGGACTGGCGCATCGCCCCCGGCGACGCGAGCGACTCCGACCCGCACCCGGCCGGCACCCTCGAACTGCTCACGGTCACCGCCGGCGAGCTCACCCTCGTCGTGGACGGCGAACCGCTCACCGTCCCCGCAGGCACCTCGGCCGCCTTCGAGTCGAGCGTGCCCCACTCCTACCGCAACGACGGGACCGTCCCCGTGGAAATGACGATGGCGGTGGCCGTCCCGCCCGCCCACTGACCCCCGTGCCGGGGGGAAACCTCACGCCCGGGCTGCGCCTACGACGCCCCGCCCGCCTCTCCGGCCCCGCGCACGCGCAGTGAGCCGAGCTCGATCGCGGGGCAGCGGTCCATCACCATGTCCAGGCCGGCCGCGCGGGTGCGCTCGTACGCCGCCTCGTCCACGACCCCCAGCTGGAACCAGACCGCCCGCGCGCCGATCGCGACCGCCTCGTCCGCGACGGCGCCCGCCAGGTCGCTGTTGACGAACACGTCCACCACGTCGACCGGGAAGGGGATGTCCGCCAGGCGCGCGTAGCCCCGCTCGCCGTGGACCTCCTCCGCCTTGGGGTGCACCGGCACGACGCGCTTGCCGTGGCGCCGCAGCACCTCGGCCACGCCGTGGGCGGCCCGCTGCCGGTTGGACGACAGACCGACCAGCGCCCACGTGCCGCCGGTCTCCTCGATGATCTTCCGGATGATCCCCGGTTCCGCGTACATGCCCGCTCAACGATCATCCCCGCGTCACCATTCCCGGGCCGCCGCATAGGGTGGCGGGATGACGGAGCAGTACCGGACGGTCGCCCGCGAGGGCGTGCACGAGATCGAGATCAGCAAGTCGCGCTTCCTCTGCGCGCTCGCGCCCGCCGCCACCGAGGAGGAGGCGCAGGCGTTCGTCGCGCGCGTCCGCAAGGAGCACCCGGCCGCCCGCCACCACTGCTTCGCCTACGTGCTGGGCGCCGACGGCGCCGTGCAGAAGGCGAGCGACGACGGCGAGCCCGGCGGCACCGCCGGCGTGCCCATGCTGCAGATGCTGCTCCGCCGCGAGGTCCGCTACGCCGTCGCCGTCGTCACCCGCTACTTCGGCGGCGTCAAACTCGGCGCGGGCGGGCTGATCCGCGCGTACGGGGGCGTGGTCGGCGAGGCGCTCGACGTCATCGGGACCGTCACCCGGCAGCGCTTCCGGCTCGCGACCGTCGCCGTCGACCACCAGCGCGCCGGAAAGCTGGAGAACGACCTGCGGGCGACGGGCCGCGCCGTGCGCGAGGTGCGCTACGGCGCGGACGTCCGCATCGAGGTGGGGCTGCCCGAGGCGGACGTCGAGTCCTTCCGCGCCTGGCTCGCGGACACCACGGCCGGCACCGCCCGCCTGGAGCTGGGCGGCGAGGCGTACGGGGACGCCTGAGCCCCCTCCCTGGCTCTGCGCGCAAGCGCCGGCCCTACGCGTAGTCCTCCAGCCGGGCCAGCGCGTAGCCCTGTTCGGTGACCTTGCGCAGCACCGTCCGCAGCATGTCGCACATGGTGCCGCCCCACGCCTTCGGGCCGTTGAAGTGGGTGAGGATGATGTCGCCGGGGTGGAACTGCTGGTCGTCGTGGCGGAAGTCCATCCGGTCCGCGAAGGCCTCCTCGTTCCACAGCGGCGCGGCCCGTGCGCCGCACTCCTCGGCCACGGCGAGCGTGTCGGCGTCGAAGTCGCCGTAGGGCGGGCGGAAGAGCGTCGGCCGGGCGCCGATCTCGCGCTCCAGGATGTCCTGCTGGCCGCAGATCTCCGTGTACTGCTCGTCCTCGGAGATGTGGTTCATCTGCGGGTGGTGCAGGGTGTGGTTCTGGATCGAGACGCCCAGTGCGTGCAGGTCGCGGAAGTAGCCGTAGTCCTCGGCCGCGGACTCGTCGGTGAGGAAGGCGCTCAGCGGCACCTGCAGGTCCCGCACCATCTCCAGGAACTCCCGGTCCTTCGCCGCGCCGTCGTCGATCGTCAGGAACGCGATCTTCCGGTCGGTCGGGACGCGGGCGGGCGCCGGGATCAGGCCGTCCCCCTGGTCCGCCCACTCGGGCGTGGACAGCCGGGGCTTCTCCTTCGGCGGGGGCGGCGCCTCGAGCGGCGCCTGGTCCAGGCCCCAGCGCTGCGCGGCGGCCAGCCGCTGCTCGGGGGTCTGCTTGAGCTTGGGAGCCGCCGGAGCCGCCGGCGCCGCCGGTGCCTGCGGCTGCTGGACCGGCCCGCGCGCCTGCCCCTTCAGCCGGCCGAGACCGGCCATGTCGTCGCCGTCGCCGGTGCCGGGCAGGGACCCGTCCCGGGCCGCGCACGCGGCGCCGCCGGCCAGCAGCAGGAGCACCGTCAGGACGAGGGCGAGCGGACGGGGCGGACGGAGGGACCGGCGGGAACCGAAGAGGCGGCGGGGACCGCGTACGGCGGGGCGGGCGCTGCCGCGGCGGACACGGGCGTTTCGTATAAGTCGCATATTTCTGGATCCTTTCAGCGGGTTCCCGCCCCCGCCCGTCCGGTTCGCCCATCGGGGCCATGCCCCACCACCCGTCCGCGGATGGAACACTTGGGGCCCGTGAGGATCCTGCATACGTCCGACTGGCACCTGGGCCGCTCGTTCCACCGCGTGAACCTGCTCGACGCCCAGCGCGCCTTCATCGGCCACCTGGTGCGCACCGTCCGGGAGCAGCGGGTGGACGTGGTGCTCGTCGCCGGCGACGTCTACGACCGGGCCGTCCCCCCGCTCGGCGCCGTCGCCCTCTTCGACGAGGCGCTGCACCGGCTGGCGGACCTCGGCGTGCCCACGGTCATGATCTCCGGCAACCACGACTCGTCGCGCCGCCTGGGCGTCGGCGCGGGGCTCATCGGCCGTGCGGGCATCCACCTGCGCACCGACCCGGCCGGCTGCGGCACCCCGGTCGTCCTCGCCGACGCCCACGGCGACGTCGCCTTCTACGGCCTGCCCTACCTCGAGCCCGCCCTCGTCCGCGAGGAGCTGGGCGCCCCCCGCGCCGCCCACACGGACGTGCTCGGAGCCGCCATGGACCGCGTCCGCGCCGACCTCGCCGCCCGGCCCGCCGGCACCCGCTCCGTGGTCCTCGCCCACGCCTTCGTCACCGGCGGCACCGCCAGCGACAGCGAGCGCGACATCACCGTGGGCGGCGTCGCCCAGGTCCCCGCCGCCGTCTTCGACGGCGTCGACTACGCCGCCCTCGGCCACCTCCACGGCAGCCAGACGATCACCGAGCGCGTCCGCTACTCCGGCTCCCCCCTCGCCTACTCCTTCTCCGAGGCCGGCCACCGCAAGACCATGTGGCTCGTCGACCTCGGCGCCGGCGGCACCCTGACCGCCGAGCGGATCGACTGCCCCGTGCCCCGCCCCCTCGCCCGCATCCGCGGCCGCCTCGACGACCTCCTGCAGGACCCGGAGCTCACCCGGCACGAGGAGGCCTGGGTCGAGGCCACGCTCACCGACCCGCACCGCCCCGACGAGCCCATGGCCCGGCTCGCCGCCCGCTTCCCGCACGTGCTCAGCCTCGTCCTCGACCCCGAGCGGTCGCCGCAGGACCCCCTCGCCTCGTACGCCCGGCGGCTGCGCGACCGCAGCGACCAGGAGATCGCCGAGGACTTCGTGGCCCACGTCCGGGGCGGCCTGGCCGCCGACGGGCCCGAACGGCAGCTCCTGACCGCCGCCCTCGACCACGTGCGGCTCGGCGAGACCACCGAAGGAGCGGGCGCCCGATGAGGCTGCACCGGCTGACGATCACCGCGTTCGGCCCCTTCGGCGGCACCCAGCACATCGACTTCGACGCGCTGTCCGCCGACGGGCTGTTCCTCTTCCACGGGCCCACCGGCGCCGGCAAGACCTCCGTCCTCGACGCCGTCTGCTACGCCCTCTACAACGAGGTCCCCGGCGCCCGCCAGGGCACCGCCGGCAGCCCGGTGCTGCGCAGCGACCACGCCGCCGACGACACCCTCACCCAGGTCGTCCTCGACCTCACCGTCGGCGGACGGCGCCTGGAGATCACGCGGCGCCCCGAGCAGATGCGCCCCAAGAAGAAGGGCGCCGGCTTCACCAAGGAACGCGCCGCGAGCGAGCTGCGCGAACACCGCGACGGGAAGTGGGAGGCCCTCAGCCGCTCCCACCAGGAGATCGGCGAGGAGATCAGACAGCTCGTCGGCATGAGCCGGGAGCAGTTCTGCCAGGTCGTCCTCCTGCCCCAGGGCGAGTTCGCCCGCTTCCTGAGCGCCAAGGACACCGCCCGCGGCGAACTGCTCGGCAAGCTCTTCGACACGGGCCGCTTCGCCGCCGTCGAGAAGCGGCTCGCCGAGCTGCGGCGCGAGGCGGAAGCCGGCGTACGGGCCGGCGACGAAGGACTGCTCGCCCTCGCCCACCGGATGCGGCAGGCCGCCGGCGACCCCGCGCTGCCCGAGGTGGGCACGCCCTCGCCCGCCGCGGCGGCCGGGGGCGGCGCCACCGCACCCGCCGCCCGCGCCCGCGACGGCGTCCCCGCACCCCGCCGCAGGACCCGGGAGAACGCCTCGCCCCGGCCCGCCGACGGCATGCCCGCCGCCGGGCAGGTCCTCCCGGCCCAGCGCGCCGCCGCGGCCGCGGCCCCGCTCGCCCCCGGCGACCCCGGCCTCGCCGAAGCCGTCCTGGAATGGGCCGCCCTCGCCCGCAGCAGCGCCCGGGAACGCCGGGACGTCGCCGTCGTCGCCGCACGCACCGCCGAGCACGCCCACCGGGCCGCCCAGGACCACGCCGACGCCGTACGCGAACTCGCCCGCCTCCAGCACCGGCACGCCGAAGCCCGCCGGCGCGCCGACGCCCTCGCCGCGCAGTCCGGCGCGCACGAGGCCGACCGCGAGCGGATGCGGCAGGCCCGCGCCGCCGACGGGGTCGTCCCCCTCCTGGAACTGCGCGCCGAAGCCGAACGGGCCCACCGCGCCGCCGTCGCCGCCGAGCAGCGCGTCCGCGCGGCGCTCCCCGAGGGACAGCAGGAGGCCGGGGCCGGGCAGCTCGCCGCACGGGAACGGAGCCTGCGCGAGGAGCTCGGCTCGCTGTCCGCCGCCCGCCGCGCCGAGGAGCGCGCCGCCGGGATCGAGGCCCAGCGGCGCGGACTGGAACGCGAGGCCCGCGCCGACGAGGACGAGCTCGCCGAGGCCACCGCCTGGCTCGACGGCTGGGAAGCCCTCCGCTCCGCCTGCGAACGACGCGTCGAGACCGCCCGTGAGGAAGCCAACCGGGCCGTCCGCCTGGAGGCCGAGACCGGCCCCGTCCGCACGCGCCTGGCCGCCGCCCGCGAACGCGACCGCCTCACCGGCGCCGCCGCCGCGGCCGGGCAACGGCTGACGGACGCCCGGGAGAAGGCCGTCACGGCCCGCACCACCTGGCTCGACCTCAAGGAACGCCGCCTGGACGGCATCGCCGCCGAGCTCGCGGGCGAACTCGCGCCCGGCGTCGCCTGCAAGGTGTGCGGAGCCACCGAACACCCCGACCCGGCCCGGGCCGCTGCCGGCCGGGTCGACCGCGCCGACGAGGAAGCCGCGCTGGCCGCCTTCCAGCGCGCCGACGGCGTGCGCGAAGCGGCCGCCCGCGAGCTCCAGGGGCTCCAGGACGCCCTCGCCCGCGCCGAGGCCGACGCCGGCGGAGCCACCGCGGCCGAGCTCGAAGCGCTCGCCGCCGGCCTGGGCCGCTCCCTGGCCGAGGCCCGCGCGGCGGGCGCCGGCCTGCACGCGGCCCAGGAGGAGCTCCGCCGGGCCGAGCGCGAGCACGACCTGCGCCGCGAGGCCCGGCAGGCCGCCCTGACGCGGATCACCGCGCGCACCACGCGCGGCGAACAGCTCGACCGCGACCTGGTCGCCCTGGAGGAGGAGCTGGACCGGGCCCGCGGCGGGGAGGAGTCCGTCGCCCGCCGGGCCGCCCACCTGGAACGGCAGCTGGACGTCCTGGCCGCCGCCGTCGAGGCCGTCCGCGCCGCGGAGGACGCGGCCGGCAGGCTGAAGGAGGCCGACGCCCGGCTCGCCGACGCCGCCTTCCGCGCCGGCTTCGGCAACCCCGCGCTCGCGGAGGAGGCCGTGCTCGGCCCCGCGGCCCGGCAGGAGTTGCAGGAGCGCCTCGACGCCCGGGCCCGCGAGGAGGCGGCCGTGGCCGCCGGACTCGCCGACCCGCAGGCCGCGGAGGCGGCCGCCCGCCCCGCCGCCGACCCGGAGGCCGCCGCCACGGCCCTCGCCGCCGCGACCGCCCGGCTCCGCGACGCCTCGTCCGCCGAGGCCGCCGCCCGAACCCGCTGCCGGGAACTCGACCGCCTCTCCGCCGCGGCCCTCGCCGACGCCCGCCGCCTCGCCCCGCTCCGCGCGGAGTACCACCGCGTCGCCGAGCTGGCGGCGCTCGCCGCGGGAACCTCCACGCGCAACGAACGCCGCATGCGCCTGGAGTCGTACGTCCTGGCCGCCCGCCTCGAACAGGTCGCGGCCGCCGCGACCGCCCGGCTCCGGCGCATGTCCGCCGGCCGCTACACGCTCGTCCACTCCGACGCCCGGGCCGGCGGGAACGCCCGCTCGGGACTGGGCCTGCACGTGATCGACCACTGGACGGGCAAGGAACGCGACACCGCCACCCTGTCCGGCGGCGAGACCTTCTTCGTCTCCCTCGCCCTCGCCCTCGGCCTCGCCGACGTCGTCACGGAGGAGGCGGGCGGCGTACGGCTGGACACCCTCTTCGTCGACGAGGGCTTCGGCAGTCTGGACGAGCAGACCCTGGACGAGGTGCTGGACGTCCTGGACTCGCTGCGCGAGCGGGACCGGGCCGTCGGCATCGTCAGCCACGTCGCCGACCTGCGCCGGCGCGTGCCCGCTCAGCTGCGGGTGGTCAAGGGCCGGTCGGGCTCGTCCGTACGGCACGAGGTGGGCGGCTCCTCCTGAGCCGCCGGCCGGCCCGGCGGTCGCACCGGGATCAGCGGTCTCAGCGGGCGATCGCGCGCCGGGGGAGCGGGGAGGAGTAGACGACGCTCGTGGTCACCGACCCCAGCGCGCCGATCCGGCCCGAGACCTCCTCCAGGTGCCGCATCGACCGGGCCGCGACCTTGATCATGAAGCAGTCGTCGCCGGTGACGTGGTGCGCCTCCAGGATCTCCGGCGTGCTCTCCAGCAGGTCGTGGAAAGGCTTGTAGTTCCCGTTGGGGTACCGCAGCCGGATGAACGCGAGGACGTGCATGCCCAGCTTCCCGGGGTCGACGACGGCCGTGTAGCCGTCGATCACGCCCGCCTCCTCCAGTCGGCGCACCCGCTCGGTGACGGCGCTGGAGGACATGTTCACGATCCGCGCCAGCTCGGCGTAGCCGGCGCGTCCGTTGTGCTGGAGGGCGTCGAGGATGCGCCAGTCGGTGGCATCAGGGGAATAGCCGGTCATGGGCGATGTCTAACAGTGAAATCACCGGTAACTCAAGAGTTTTGCCGAGGATTGACGGTTCTGTCCGGTGGTCTCGGACCGTAGATTCACTGCCATGACCACCACTGCTCCCGCCGCCGGAACCACCGCGAGCCGCGTCATGGCCGTCCCGCCCGCGCTCCCGGCCGATGCCGCCGCCTACTTCGCCGCCCGCCTGGCCTTCCACACCGACGTCGCCGACGTGCACGCGGCCCTCGCCGCCGGCGCCGGGGACTTCGTCCTCCTGGACTCGCGCTCCACCGAGGCCTGGGAGCAGGGCCACGTCCCCGGCGCCGTCCACCTGCCCACGGCGCAGATCCCGCAACTGGCCCGGCAGTTCCTCGACCCCGCCGTCCCCGTCGTCGTCCACTGCTGGGGCCCCGGCTGCGACGGCGCCACCCGCGCGGCCCTGGCCCTCGCCCGGCTCGGCTACCGCGTCAAGGAGATGCTGGGCGGCATCGAGTACTGGATCCGCGAGGGCTACGCCGTGGAGACCGCTGGCGGCACCCGGCAGCTCCCGCCGGACCCGCTGACCGCCCCGCTCGCCGCGGACGACTGCGGCTGCTGAGCGGCCGCGGCGCCCCGCCCGCGAAGTCCGTCCCGGGCGCTGCCGCGCGCGGTACTCGGCCGGTACCGTGGTGCCATGCCGGCACTCAACATCGAATTCACGGAAGAGGAGCTCGCGGCCATCCGCGAGGCCGCTGCCGCGGACGGCAAGAGCATCAAGGCCTACGTGCACGACCTGTCGGTGCGCGAGCAGCAGCGCCGCCGCTTCGTGGAGCGCGCCGCCCAGTTCTGGAACGAGCACATGGCGGAGTTCGACGCCGCCTTCCCCGAGGAGGCTCCGCCGTCCACGGGTGGTGCCGCCGCCTGATGCCGCTGCTCATCGACCTGCCCTGGCTCCTCGGAGTCCAGGAACAGAAGCTGTACGAAGAGCCTGCCGTCCACGACTACACCGCCCTCGCCGCCGCCGTCTCCCGGCACGCCTTCGACGTGGCGAAGTTCGACCACGAGCCCGACGCGGCCTGGCGCGCGGCCGCCCTGATGCACACCCTCGTCCGGCTGCAGCCGCTGCCGGTCCGCAGCAGCCTCTACGCCTGCATGGTCGTCGTCGCCTACATGGCCGCGGCGGGCGAGGGCATCGACCCGCCGTACGGGTCGATAGTCGACCTCGCGCGCGACATCAAGGAGTACCGCGTCGACGTCTACGAGTGCGCCGACCGCATCCGCACCTGGCGGATCTGATGGACGGGGCGGGCCCGCGGAGTTCGCGGGCCCGCCCCTCGCCGTCACAGCACGGACAGCTCGGCCACCAGGTCGTCCAGGCCCAGCGAGCCCTGCGACAGCGCCGCCATGTGCCAGGCCTTCGCGTCGAAGGCGTCGCCGTGCGCGGCGCGGGCCGCCTCGCGGCCGGCCAGCCAGGCCCGCTCGCCCAGCTTGTAGCCGATCGCCTGGGCGGGCATGCCGAGGTAGCGGACGACCTCGCTCTCCACGTAGTCCGACGGGCGCCCGCTGTGCAGGTCGCAGAACTCCTGCACCAGCTCCGGCGTCCAGCGCTCACCGGGGTGGAAGGGGGAGTCCGCGGGGATCTCCAGCTCCAGGTGCATGCCGATGTCCACGATCACCCGGAGGGAGCGCCACATCTGCGCGTCGAGGTAGCCCAGCCGCCGCTCGGCGTCCGTGAGGAAGCCCAGCTCGTCCATGAGCCGCTCCGCGTACAGCGCCCAGCCCTCGCAGTTGGCGCTGACGCCGCCCAGGGTGACCTGGTAGCGCGAGAGCTGCTCCGCCACGTGCATCCACTGCGCCAGCTGGAGGTGGTGGCCCGGCACGCCCTCGTGGTACCAGGTGGACACCAGGTCGTAGACGGGGAAGCGGGTCTGGCCCATGGTCGGCAGCCAGGTGCGGCCCGGCCGGGAGAAGTCCTCGGACGGCTCGGTGTAGTACGCGGCCGCCGCGCCGCCGGGCGGCGCGATGCGGGACTCGACCTTCTTGACCCGCTCGGCCAGCTCGAAGTGGGTGCCGTCCAGCGCCTCGACGGCCTCGTCCATCAGCTGCTGCAGCCAGACGCGCACCTCCTCGACGCCCTCGATGTGCGTGCCGTGCTCGTCGAGGTGGGCCAGCGCCTCCCACGGCGTCCTCGCGCCGGGCAGCACCTTCTCCGCCTCGGTGCGCATCTCGCCGAGGATGCGGTGGAACTCCGACCAGCCGTACGCGTACGCCTCGTTGAGGTCGAGGTCCGTGCCGTTCCAGTAGCGCGACCAGAGGGCGTAGCGCTCGCGGCCGACGACCTCCGGCGCCCCCTCGACGCCCGGCGCGTAGACGTCGCGCAGCCAGTCGCGCAGCGCGACCAGGCTGCCCGTCGCGGCGGCGGCCGCGGCGTCCAGCTCGGCGCGCAGCTCCTGCGGGCCCGCCGCGGTGAAGTCGCCGAACCAGCCGTTGCCGGTGCCGATCCACTCGCCCAGCTGGGTGAGGTTGGTGGCCACCTGGCGCGGCCCGGCCGGCAGCTTGCGCTCCAGGCCCTCCGCGAGCGAGGCCCGGTAGCCCTCCAGGGCCGCGGGCACGGCCCGCAGCCGCTCGGCGATCGCCGCCCAGTCCTCCGCGGTGTCCGCCGGCATCAGGGTGAACACCTCGCGCACCGAGTGCAGCGGCGAATGGATGTTGCTGACGGCGCGCAGGTGCTCGTCGGCCTCGTGCACCGCGAGCTGCGCGGTCAGGCGCTCGCGCAGCAGCCGCGCGCAGCGCCGCTCGATGCCGGAGTCCGCGCCGGGCCGCCGCTCGGCCTCGGCGAGGCGGTCGAGCGTGGTGCGCGCGAGGGCGGCGACGGCCTCCTGGCCCGCGGGGGAGAAGTCCGGCAGCCGGGTCGCGGACGCCGCAACTCCCAGGTAGGTGCCGGTGATCGGGTCGAGTTCGATGTACGCGTCGACGTAGGCGTCGGCGATCTGGCGGGGAAGCGGGGTGCTCGTGTCGTTCGGCATGCGGACATCCTGGTACGGAGGGGTGCGCCGCGTCACCGGATATTCCCGGCCCGGTGGCCGGAGCCGGCCGGATTGTCAGGGTGTGGGCGGGAGGGCCGGGACGCGGGCCGGGTCGAGCCGGACGGTGATGACGAGCGTGCCCTCCTCGAGCTGGTAGTCCAGCGGCAGGCCCAGGGCGCGCATGGCGGCGACCATGCCGGTGTTGGAGGAGCGCGTGACGGCGTAGACGCTGCGGCAGCCGTCGGCCACGGCCAGGTCCACCAGGCGGCCGAGGAGTTCGCCGCCGACGCCGCGGCGCTGCCAGTCGTCCTCGACGAGGAGGGCGACCTCCGTCTCGTCGCCGTCCCACAGCAGGTGGCCCAGGGCGACCAGGCGGCCCGTGGCGGTGCAGGCGGCCAGCGTACGGCCGAAGCGGGGGCTCAGCAGGTGGCGCAGGTACCGGTCGGCGTCGCCGCCCGGCCCGTGGTAGCGCTGGGCGAGCGTGGCGGCGGAGCAGCGCTCGTGCATGGCGCGCGCCGCGGCGAGGTCGCCGGAGCCGGCGCGCCGGACGGTGATCTCGTTGCCCTCGGGCAGGGTCAGGACGTCGGTGCTCGGCGGGACGCGGGGGCCCAGCCGGGCGTCGAGCTCGACCAGCGCGCGGGCCCGGGCGAACTCGGTGGGCGTGAAGGGCAGGTACGGCCGCTCGATGGTGATCGAGCCGCCGGCGGGGTCGCGCAGCCGCATCACGGTCCCCTCCCACACCCCTTCCACCGGCACCGGCTCGGCGGGGGCGCCGCCGCGCGGCGAGCGGGCGGGCACGGAGCGGATCGTGCAGCGGCCGAAGAGCCGGCGCAGCGCGAGCGGGAGTTCGGCGGCGTCGAGCGCCGTGCGGGTGGCGAGGTTGAGGACCCGGGTCGGGGCGTCCACGAGGTCGTGGGCGTCGGCCCGCTCCAGCCAGGTGTCACTGCCGCCGCCCGCGGTCGCGGCGTCGGCCAGGTCCTTGGCGGCCAGGGCGGCGGGGGCGCGCAGCAGCAGCTCGTCGACGACGCCGTCGCCCAGGGGGTGCGTCTGCAGGGAGAGGATGTCGGCCTCGTGGCGGGCCAGGGCCGTGCACAGCGCGGCCAGGCTGCCGGGCTCGTCGCGCACCGTCGTGCGCATCCGCCACAGGGTGGTGCCGGTGGTGCCGGTGGTGCCGGGGGTGCCGGGCTCGGCGGGATCAGGAGCGGGGGGAGCGGGTGCCGGCGGGGGAGCGTGGCTGCTGTGCCGCCGGGCCCACCAGGTGTGGAAGGCCGTGGTGGCCAGCAGGGCGCCGGCCGAGGAGACGAGCAGCACGGGGCCGTCGGGTCCGTGGGCGACGGTGTTGGCCATGGCGTCGGCGGCGGCGACCGCGGTGAACAGGGCGGCCAGCTCGACCAGGTCCCGCCGCCAGTGATGGGCGCGGTGGGGTTTTGCGGTGGTCTCGTCCGTCATGGGTTCCACCCTGACGCAGGGGTGTTGCGTGATCACAAACAGCTTGTGACCGATGGGTTAAGCGGGTTCTTTTTACCAACTGCCCCGAATCGGGGAGAAGCGCCCGGCGCAAGGCCGGGCACCGCGGGCACGAGGCCCGGCGGAGTGCGCGAGCCCGCGACCGGCGGCACGCCCCGGGCCTGTCCGGTGGATCGTGCGGCCCCGTAAGGGGCGCGGGGAACTGCGCGATCAGCCGCTGACGTCCCGCAGCCGGCGCGCGGCAGGGGAGTCCGGGCGGAGCGCAGCACGCCCTCTGCGGGAGCGTCGTGGCTTGTCGCGCAGTTCCCCGCGCCCCTTACAGGGCGCCGTGGCGGCCGCGTGACGAAGATCCGCCGGACAGGCCCTGGGCGTCCGGCGAGGACTCCCGTGCGCGGAGGTCGGCGAGGGCGTCCTCCACGCCCCGGTGGAACGTCGGGTACGCGAAGATCATGTGCCGCAGCGACTCCACGGGGACCTCCGCCTGGACGGCCACGGCCAGCCCGTACATCACCTCGCCGCCCGCCGGCCCGGCCGCCGTCGCCCCCACGAGCACCCCGCGGTCCGCGTCCTCGACCAGCTTGACCAGGCCCTCGTTGCCGGCCTTGTGGATCCAGCCGCGCGCCGAGGACGGCACGCGCGAGAGGCCCGTCCGCACCCGCATCCCCTTCTCGCGGGCCTGATGCTCGGTCAGGCCCACCGCGCCGACCTCCGGGTCGGTGAACGTCACCCGCGGCAGCGCCCGGTAGTCGGCCTTGGGGCCGGGCTCGCCGAGGACGGAGCGGACGGCGATCTCCGCCTCGTACATCGCCACGTGCGTGAAGGCGCCGTGGCCCGTCACGTCGCCCACGCCCCACAGCCCCGGCGCCGCCTGCATCCGGCCGTCGACCGCGAGGGACCGCGCGCCGGGATCGAGACCGACGGTCTCCAGGCCCAGGCCGGTCAGGTCCACCCGGCGGCCGGTGGCCACCAGCAGCTGATCTCCCGTCAGGTCCGTGCCGTCCTCCAGCGTCAGCACGAACGCGTCGCCCTCGTGCCGCACGGCGGCCGCGCGGGCGCCCGTGCGCAGGACCAGCCCCTCGCGGCCGAGGACCTCGGCCAGCAGGGCGCCCGCCTCCGGCTCCTCGCCGGGGACCAGCCGGTCCGCCGCCTCCACGATCGTCACGCGCGTGCCGAAGCGGGCGTAGACCTGGGCGACCTCCAGACCGATCGCGCCGCCGCCGAGCACGAGCAGCGAGCGCGGCGCCTCCTTCGCCGAGACCGCGTCCCGGTTCGTCCAGTACGGCACGTCCGCCAGGCCCGGCACCGGCGGGATCTGCGGGCGCGAACCGGTGGCGAGCACCACGCCCAGCCGGGCCTCGAACTCCTGCCCGCCGCCCTCGCCGCCCTCGACCGCCACGCAGCGCGGGCCGGTCAGCCTGCCGCGCCCGCGCACCAGGCGGCCGCCCTTGCCGGTGAAGCGGTCGGCGGCCACCCGGTCGTTCCAGTCGTCCGTCGCCTCGTCGCGGATCCGGGCCGCCACCGGCGCCCAGTCGGGCACGACCTGCCGCACGGTGCCCGCCATGCCGGGGACCCGCCGCGCCTCGGCCAGCAGGTTCCCCGCGCGGATCATCATCTTGCTCGGCACGCACCCCCAGTACGGGCACTCGCCGCCGACCAGCTCCGCCTCGACGCCCACCACGCTCAGCCCGGCCTCGGCGAGCCGGCCCGCGACGTGCTCACCACCCGGACCCATGCCGATGACGACGGCGTCCACCTGCTCGGCCATGGCAAGCCACCTTCCGCTCGGGTCGGCCGGACAGCCCCACCTTCCCACCGGCCGCGGGCGGCGTCATTGTCCGACGCGCCCCGGCTGGAGCACCTTGGTGAACAGCACCGCGCCGTCCTCGTCCCGCAGCCGCACGGTCAGCTCCCCGCTGTCGCCCGCGATGGCCACCTCGCCGAAGAACTGACTGCCCCGCCCGGGCGGGACGTTGGCCGTGGCGGGCGCCTTGAGGAAGACCCGGCGCGGGCCGAAGGTGCCGTCCAGCTCGTTCGCGGGGAAGCCGCCCGCGTTGAGCGGGCCGGAGACGAATTCCCAGAACGGCGCGAAGTCCTTGAACGCCGCCCGCTCCGGCTCGTAGTGCTGCGCGGAGGTGTAGTGCACGTCCGCCGTCAGCCAGACCGTGCCGGTGATGCGCCGGTGCTTGACGTGCCGCAGCAGCTCGGCGATCTGCAGCTCGCGGCCGAGCGGCGCCCCCGGGTCGCCCTGCGCCACCGCCTCGAAGTCCGCCGGGCCGTCGGTGACCACGAGCCCCAGCGGCATGTCGGAGGCGATCACCTTCCACACCGCGCGCGAGCGCGCCAGCTCCCGCTTGAGCCACTCCAGCTGCCGGGCGCCCAGGATGCCCCGGGCGTCGGCGGGCTGCCGGCCGGGCGAGTTCGCGTTCCGGTACGTGCGCATGTCCAGGACGAACACGTCCAGCAGGGGGCCGTGGCGCAGGACGCGGTAGACGCGGCCGTCGCCGTCCTCGCGCTGCGTGGCCAGGGGGAAGTACTCGGAGAAGGCCCGCCGGGCGCGCGCGGCGAGCACGTCGATCCGCTTCTCCGCGTAGCGCGCGTCGTCCAGGATCTGGCCCGGGTACCAGTTGTTGTGCACCTCGTGGTCGTCCCACTGCACCACCGTGGGCACCTCGGCGTTGAAGCGGCGCAGGTTGGCGTCGAGGAGGTTGTAGCGGAACGCGCCGCGGAACTCCGCGAGGGTCTCGGCGACCTTCGCCTTCTCCTCCGTGGTGACGTTCCGCCAGGTGCTGCCGTCCGGCAGCGTCACGGACGGCGCGATCGGGTTGTCGGCGTAGATGTTGTCGCCGCTGCAGAGGAAGAAGTCCGGTTCCAGCCGGCGCATGTGCGCGTAGATGGGGTAGCCGCCGCGGTCGGGGTTGATGCCCCAGCCCTGCCCGGCCAGGTCGCCGGACCACAGGAAGCGCACGTCCGAGCGGCGGGCCGGCGCCGTGCGGAAGGTGCCGTGGACCGGGCGGCCGGTGCGGCGCGGGTCGTCCGGGTCGGCCAGCAGCACGCGGTAGTGGATCCGCTCGCCGGGCGGCAGCCCGTGCAGCGCCGTGCGCCCGGTGAAGTCCGTGTCCGGCCCGACGAGAGGGCCCTGGATGCGGCGCACGGTGCGGAACGACTCCGTGGCCGAGGTCTCCACGATCATCCGGGCACGGCGGTCGGCGCGCACCCACACCAGCCCGGAGGAGGCCGTCACGTCACCGGCCTGCACCCCCCACCGGGCCTCCGGCCGCCCCGCCAGAGCCAGGGCGGGCGCCGCCCCCGCGAGCGGCGGCACCGCGGCCACCGCGGCGCCGGCCGCCGCCCCGCGCAGCACCGTCCGTCTGCCGACCGCTCGTCCGGGCCCCTGCGCCATGGAATCTCCTCCTGTGCCGACGGCTCCGCCGTCCTCGGTGATCGCTCCGGTCCTCACCGGCGTTCCTACCGCCACGAGGTGCCGGGCGGCGGAACGCGCCGTGAACAACGGCGTCAACGAGCCACCCCGGCTCGTCGTCGTCCGAGGGATATGTCCTGTATTGAGGATTGGTTGCCGGTATCTGTTGGTCCGTGATCCCACGAATCCGGTGGCGCCGCGCCGCCACTGCCGCAGCCCTGTGCCTGTCCGCCGTCCTCGTCCCCGCCGGCGTTCCGGCCTCGGCCGCGCCGCCCCCCGTGCAGCAGGACCTGCCGGAGCCTCCGCCGGCGTCCGCCGTCAAGGAGGAGCTGAGCGGGCTGACCGTCGAGCCGCCGCACTCGATGGCCGGATACAGCCGCGCGAAGTTCCCCCACTGGATCAAGCAGATGGGCACCTGCGACACCCGCGAGATGGTCCTCTCCCGCGACGGCCAGGACGTGAAGACCGACGACCAGTGCCGTTCGGTCTCCGGCCGCTGGCACAGCGCCTACGACGGCAAGGACTTCACGGCCGCGGGCCAGCTCGACATCGACCACATGGTGCCCCTCGCCAACGCCTGGCGGTCCGGGGCCGACAGCTGGTCCACGGACCAGCGCAAGCGGTTCGCCAACGACCTGGCCGGCCCCCAGCTGATCGCCGTCTCCGCCGCCTCCAACCGCGCCAAGGGCGACCAGAGCCCGGACCAGTGGCGGCCGCCGCTGGGCTCCTACTGGTGCACATACTCCCGCGCCTGGACCCACGTCAAGCACGTGTACAAGCTGAGCGTGACCCAGAGCGAGCAGGACACCCTTGCTGCCATGCTGGACACATGCGACCGATGAGCAAGCAGAGCACGGGCGGGCGCCGGTGACCGGCGGACGGCCCGGCGGGCCCCTCGTAGACCAGGTGACCGCCGGGCCGGGCGGCGCGATGACCGACGACGTCGGCGTTATCACCGGCGACCTCACAGTCGCCACGGCCGCCCTGCCGGACGGCAGGGCACGGATCGACGTCCAGTACACCGGCGCCGAGGAGTGGTACACGCTCACCGGCAGCCCGGCGGCCGTCCCCGAGGACGGTCTGGCGGCGCTCCACGAGCGGGTGCTCGCGCGCATCCGCGAGGGAGGCGCGGCGGAAGTCCCCCGCTGATCCCTCGCGCATCCCCACTATGATCACCGTCGGCCGGAAGTGATCTTGCTTCCGTGCCGGACCGGGCTAGGGGGAATCATGCGCAAGGCGGTCACCTGGACGGCGCTGGCCGTGACGGCGGCCACGCTGACGGCGGGCTGCGGGAGCCTGCCCGGGAAGGCCGGGAGCGGCGCCGCGGCCGCGGCGCCCCGGCAGGCCTCCGCCCGGGACGCCGCGGCGGACGCCGCGCCGCGCGTGCACCGCGTGACCTTCGAGCTGCGGGGCACGGGCACCTCCCAGGTCACCTACGTGGCCTGGGACCACAACGCCACCGAGCAGGTCTCCCTGCCGTGGACGAAGACCGTCGACGTCGCCTTCCGCGGCACGGAACCCAAACAGGGCGTCCTGCTGGCCCTGGTCCCCGGCTCCGTCTACGGGACCGGACCCGATCACGACGACAAGTTCGCGACCCCGCCCTGCGCGATCAAGGTCGACGGGAAGCAGGTCGCGGCCAGTGCGGGCGGGAAGTCCGCCAAGGGCTGTGAGTACACCCTGAAGACGGCGCCGTAGCTCGTAGCAAGCTACGAACGAGCCCCGTGCCGGAGTCTGCAGCAACCGACAGTAGACTCGGCAGCGTGTCTGTGAAGCCCCGCATCCCCAATGTCCTGGCCGGCCGCTACGCCTCCGCCGAGCTGGCCGTCCTGTGGTCCCCCGAGTACAAGGTGACGCTGGAGCGGCGGCTGTGGCTCGCCGTCCTGCGCGCGCAGAAGGACCTGGGGATCGAGGTGCCGGACGCCGCCCTCGCCGACTACGAGCGGGTGCTCGACCAGGTCGACCTCGCCTCGATCGCCGAGCGCGAGAAGGTCACCCGGCACGACGTCAAGGCCCGCATCGAGGAGTTCAACGCCCTCGCCGGCCACGAGCACATCCACAAGGGCATGACGTCCCGCGATCTCACGGAGAACGTCGAGCAGCTGCAGATCCGGCTGTCCCTGGAGCTCGTCCGGGACCGGACCGTCGCCGTCCTCGCCCGCCTGGGCAAGCTCGCCGCGGAGAACGCCGAGCTGGTCATGGCCGGCCGCTCGCACAACGTCGCCGCCCAGGCCACCACCCTCGGCAAGCGCTTCGCCACCGGCGCCGACGAGCTCCTCGTCGCCTTCGCCCGCCTGGAGGAGCTGCTCGGCCGCTATCCGCTGCGCGGCATCAAGGGCCCCGTCGGCACCGCCCAGGACATGCTGGACCTGCTCGGCGGCGACGCCGCGAAGCTGGACGAGCTGGAGCGGCGCATCGCCCACCACCTCGGCTTCGCCCAGGCCTTCACCTCCGTCGGCCAGGTCTACCCGCGCTCGCTCGACTACGAGGTCGTGACCTCCCTGGTGCAGCTGGCCGCCGCGCCGTCCTCGCTCGCCAAGACGATCCGGCTCATGGCCGGGCACGAGCTGGTCACCGAGGGCTTCAAGCCCGGCCAGGTCGGCTCCTCCGCCATGCCGCACAAGATGAACACCCGCTCCTGCGAGCGCGTCAACGGCCTCATGGTCATCCTGCGCGGCTACGCCTCCATGACGGGCGAGCTCGCGGGCGACCAGTGGAACGAGGGCGACGTCTCCTGCTCCGTGGTGCGCCGCGTGGCCCTGCCGGACGCGTTCTTCGCGCTCGACGGCCTCATGGAGACCTTCCTGACCGTGCTCGACGAGTTCGGCGCCTTCCCGGCCGTCGTCGCCCGCGAGCTCGACCGCTACCTCCCCTTCCTCGCCACCACCAAGGTGCTGATGGCGGCCGTGCGCGCCGGGGTCGGCCGCGAGGTCGCCCACGAGGCGATCAAGGAGCACGCCGTGGCCTCCGCGCTCGCCATGCGCGAGCAGGGCGCCGAGCGCAACGAGCTCCTCGACAAGCTCGCCGCCGACGAGCGCATCCCGCTGGACCGGGCCGGCCTCGACGCCCTGATGGCCGACAAGCTGTCCTTCACCGGCGCCGCCGCCGACCAGGCCGCCCTCGTGGTCTCCCGCATCGAGGAGATCGCCAAGCGCCACCCGGAGGCCGCCGCCTACGCGCCGGGGGCGATCCTCTGACACCGGCCGAGCTGGAGGCCGCCCGCGACCGCCTCGTCCCCGACGTGGTCGCGGACGGCCTCCGCGTCCTCTTCTGCGGCATCAACCCCGGCCTGATGTCGGCGGCCACCGGCCACCACTTCGCCCGCCCGGGCAACCGCTTCTGGCCCGTCCTGCACGCCTCCGGCTTCACACCGCGTCAGCTGCGCCCCGCCGAGCAGGAGGAACTGCTCGGCTACGGGCTCGGCATCACCAACGTCGTCGCCCGGGCCTCGGCGCGCGCGGACGAGCTGAGCACCACCGAGTACGTCGAGGGCGGCCGCATCCTGACCGCGAAGGTGGAGCTGCTCAAGCCGCGCTGGCTCGCGGTCGTCGGGGTGACCGCCTACCGCGTCGCCTTCGGCGACAAGCACGCGAAGATCGGCCCGCAGGAGCGGACGGTGGGCTCCACCCGCGTCTGGGTCCTGCCCAACCCCAGCGGCCTCAACGCGCACTGGCCGCTGCCGAAGATGGCCGAGGAGTTCGCGCGGCTGAGGGCGGCGGCCGACGGCGAGCCGGCCTGATCGCAGTCCGGCGTTGTCCGGCACCGCCGGACTGCACCGCCGTGGCCGGGGTCCGCTGCGGCGGGGAAGACCGAGCGGCCGTCGCCGCCCCCGCCGCGGATACCGGCCACCTCCCCGGAGGGGGTCACGCATCGCGGCGGCGCAGCGACCACCAGCCCGCCGCGGCGGCGAGCGCCGCCCACAAGGCCATCACGCCCATCCCCGACCAGGCCCCGAGCGGGCCCTCGGGGACCGGGTGCAGGATCTGCTGGCCCGCCCGGTCCGGGAGGAAGGCCACCACCTTCCCGATGCCCGAGACCCCCGCGAAGACCGGCGAGATCAGGAACACCACGGGCGTGAGCACCGACAGCGCGCCGACCTGGCTGCGCAGCACCGCGGCCACGCCCGCCGAGAACACGGTGAGCAGCGTGAGGTAGAGACCGCAGCCGATCGCCGACCGGAGCGCGCCGGGCGCCCCCAGCCCCACCCCGTACTCGCCGAGGAGGGCCTGCGCGCCGAGGAAGCAGCCGAAGCCGGTCGCCAGGCCCACCGGCAGCGCGAGGGCGGCCAGCACGGCCAGCTTGCCGGACCAGAACAGCCCCCGGCGCGGCACGGCGGCGAGCGAGAGGCGGATCTGGCCGCCCGCCCCGTACTCCGTGCCCACCACCAGCACGCCGAAGCACACGGCGGCGATATGGCCGAAGTTGAGGCCGAAGTAGGAGCCGTAGACCGGCTCGAAGTCCGCGCTGCCGGCCTCGGCCCTGCCGACCATGGCGTGCACCAGCACGGTGACGCCGACGGTCGCGACGAACACGGCGGACAGGGTGACGAGCAGCGGGCGCACGGAGCGGATCTTGATCCATTCGGAGCGCAGCACGGGCACGAGGGTCATGGCGGTCAGGCCTCCCGGGTGGTGTATTCGGCGGAGCCGGAGGTCAGGCGGAAGTAGGCGTCCTCCAGGGACGCGTCGTCGCCGACGAAGTCGTCCAGGGGCGCGTCGGCGAGCAGCCGCCCCCGGCCCAGCACCACGAGGTGGTCGGCGGTCTTCGCCATCTCGCCCATGAGGTGACTGGAGATCAGGACCGTCCTGCCCTCCCCGGCCAGCCGCCGCGTCAGCTGCCGCAACCGGAGGATGCCCTCCGGGTCCAGGCCGTTGGCGGGCTCGTCGAGCAGCAGCACGGGCGGGTCCCCCAGCAGCGCCGCGGCCAGCCCCAGGCGCTGCCGCATGCCCAGGGAGAAGGTCCGTACGCGGCGCCGCGCCGCGGAGGCCAGCCCCGTCTCCTCCAGCACGTCCTCCACCCGGCGGGCGGCGATGCGGTTGCTGCGGGCGAGGGTGAGCAGGTGGTCGCGGGCGGTCCGGGAGGGGTGGGCGGCCGCGGCGTCCAGCAGCGCGCCGACGTGCCGCAGCGGCTCGGCGAACGAGGCGTACGCCCTGCCGCCGACCAGGGCCGACCCGGAGGTGGGCCGGTCGAGGCCGAGGAGGATGCGCATCGTGGTGGACTTGCCGGCGCCGTTGGGGCCCAGGAAGCCGGTCACCCGGCCGGGCCGGATCGCCACGGTGAGCCCGTCCAGCGCGGTCACCGGGCCGTACCGCTTGGTGAGGTCGCGGATCTCGATCAAGGTCATGGCAACAGCCTCGCGCCCCGCCGGAACCGGCACTTCCCCCGTGCGTGGGGACCTCCTCCCCCGCGCGGGGGAGGCCGCCGCCCGCGCCCCGCTGCGAGGATGACGTCATGATCGTTCCGCTGCGCCCGGTGACCCGCGCGGTCACCTACACCCGCTGGCTGCACCTCGTCATGGCCGCCGTCGTCGCCACCGTGTTCGCGTTCGTGTCCCCCGGGCTCGGCAACGTGAACAGCCCCGCGGGCGCCTGGCTGCTGGTGGTGCCCCTCCCGTTCCTGGCGCTGGCGGCCATGGTCCCGGGGGTGCGGCTCGCGGAGGGCACCCAGGCGCAGCTGCTGCTCTTCCCCGCCCGGCGGGACGGCCGGGCCGGCGGGTCGCCGGGGCGGGCGGGCCGGGAACCGGACTTCGCGCCCGCCCGCTCGGCCTCCCCCGAGGACCGCCGGCGCACGGCGGTGTGGCTGATCGTGCGGTACGAAGCGGGTGTGGTGACCGCGTTCTTCTCGGTCCACGTACCGGCGCTGGCGGTGAACCTCATCGGCAGCGCGTGCGGGGGCGGCCCGGCGGACACGCCGCTGGGGCGGACCGGCCCGGGCCACTGGTCGTACGCCCTCCTGGCCCTGCTGCTGCTCGTGCTGCTCCTGGCCTTCGTCGTCCTCATGGGCGAGCTGCTGGCCCGCGCCGCGCGGGCGCTCCTCGGCCCCTCGGCGGCCGAGCGGCTGGCCGCCCTGGAGGAGCGGACGGAACGGCTGCTGGAACACAACCGGCTCGCCCGCGAACTGCACGACTCCGTCGGGCACGCGCTGACGGTCGCCGTCGTCCAGGCGGGCGCGGCGCGCGCCGCCGGCTCGCCCGCGTTCACCGAACAGGCCCTGACCGCCATCGAGGAGACGGGCCGGCACGCCCTCGAAGACCTGGAGCGCGTCCTGAAGGTCCTGCGCGAGGACGCGCCCGGACCCGCGGCGGGACGCCCGGACCTGACCCGCGTCGAACGGCTGCTCACCGCCGCCCGCGGCTCCGGCACCGAGGTCACCGCCGAGGTCAGCGGCGCCCTGGAGACCGTGCCGGGCCCCGTCTCGCGCGAGGGCTACCGCATCGCCCAGGAGGCGCTCACCAACGCCGTGCGGCACGCGGGCGCGGCCCCGGTCTCCCTGCGCATAGCGGTCCGCGCGGACGTCCTGGAGCTGGACATCCGCAACCCCCTGCCCGCGGGCGCCGGCAGCACGGTCAGCGGCGGCGGCAGCGGGCTGCGCGGCATCCGCGAGCGCGCCGCCCTCCTCGGCGGCCACGCCGAGACGGGCGTGCACGAGGGCGCCTGGCGGGTGCGGGCCCTGCTGCCGCTGAACGCCTAAGGTGTGCCGATGCCGATATCTGTTCTGCTCGTCGACGACGAGCCGCTCGTCCGCGCGGGCCTGCGCGCCATCCTCGAAGCCCAGCCCGACATCGAGGTCACGGGCGAGGCCGCGGACGGCGCGGCCGTCGTCCCGATGGTGCGTCAGCTGCGGCCGGACGTCGTCGCGATGGACGTCCGGATGCCGCTGCTCGACGGCATCGAGGCGACCCGGGCCGTGCTGCGCACGGTGGACGCGCCGCCGAAGATCGTGGTCGTCACCACCTTCGAGAACGACGAGTACGTCTACGACGCGCTGCGCGCCGGCGCCGACGGCTTCCTCCTCAAGCGCGCCGCGCCCGCCGAGATCGTCCAGGCGGTCCGCACGGTGGCCGCCGGCGACTCGCTGCTGTTCCCGGCCGCCCTGCGACGGCTCGCGGCCGGACGCGGCAACGAGCGGGCCCGCGCGGCCATGGAACGGGCCGCCCTGACCGCCCGTGAGGCCGAGGTGCTGCGCCACATGGCCCGCGGCCTGTCCAACGCGGAGATCGCCAAGACTCTGCTGCTCGGCTCGGAGACGGTGAAGACGCACGTCAGCGCCGTTCTGGCGAAACTCGGTGCGCGGGACCGCACCCAGGCGGTGATCGCCGCCTACGAGTCGGGGTTCGTGACGCCCGGGTGAGTGCCGAGGCTCGCCGCGGGCCATCGCACCCGATACGATCCGGCCAGTACGCAAAGGATGCGTAAATGCGAGGAGGCGGCGACGTTGGGGCGGCTCACCGGCGGGGACCCGTCGCTGCTGCGGCGGATCAACTCGGCCGTCGTGCTGCACGCGCTCCGCACGGCCGCCTCTCCGGCGTCACCGCTGGCCGCCGCGCCCACCCTCACGGACCTGGTCAAGGTCACCGGCCTGTCCCGGCCGACCGTGGAGGGCGTGGTCGAGGGCCTCATGGAGTCCGGCCTCGTGGTGGAGGCGCCCGCCGAGGAGGGCGAGGCCCGTCGCCAGGGCCGGCCGGCGCGCCGCTTCCGCTTCCGGGTCGAGGCGGGGCACCTGCTCGGCATCGAGATCGGGCCGCACCGCATCGCCGCCCTGATGGCCGATCTCAGCGGGCGCGTCATGGGCTCGGCGTCCATGGACGTCGCGGAGACGGCCCCGGCGGACGAGCGGCTGGACCGGGTGCGGGACGTGGTCGCCGACCTGCTGGCGCGCTCGGGCGTGCCGCGCGGCGGGCTGCGCGCCGTGGGCGTGGCCAGCCCCGGCATCGTGGAGGCCGACGGCACGGTGCGGCTGGGCACGGCGCTCCCGGGCTGGACGGGTCTGCCGCTGGGGGAGCGGCTGCGCCGCTCGTTCCGCTGCCCGGTCCTCGTGGAGAACGACGCGAACGCGGCCGCCGTGGCCGAGCACTGGAAGGGCGCGGCCACCGGGTCGGACGACGTCGTGTTCGTCCTGGCGGGCCTCAGCCCCGGCGCCGGCTCGCTGATCGGCGGGCGGTTGCACCGCGGCTTCGGGGGCGCGGCCGGCGAGATCGGAGCCCTGCACCTGCTGGGGCGCGAGGCGACCCCGGAAGAGGTGCTGTCCACGACGGGCGAGCCGCTGCACCCGCTGGACGAGGCGCAGGTGGCACGGGTCTTCGCGCTCGCGCGCGAGGGCGACGAGCGGGCCGCGGCGGCCGTGGAGCGCTTCATGCGCAGGCTGGTGCACGACGTGGCCGCGCTGGTGCTGGCCCTGGACCCGGAGCTGGTCGTCGTCGGGGGCTGGGCGGCGGGTGTCAGCGGCGTCCTGGAGCCGCTGCGGACGGAACTGGCCCGCTACTGCCTCCGCCCGCCGCAGGTGGTGCAGTCGGTGCTCGGCGAGGCGGCGGTGGCCACGGGGGCGCTGCGCCTGGCCCTCGACCACGTGGAGAAGCAGCTGTTCGCGGTGGAGAGCACGGTGACCGCGCGCCGGTAGGGCCGGGCCCGCCGTCGCCGGATGCCCGGCACACCCACGGGACCACTCACGGGGCCCCGGCTGGTGCCCCGGCCCCGTCAGCCGGCGGCCAGGAGCTGTACCCCCGTCTCACCGAAGGTGAGCCGGCACGTGTCCGCCCGGTACGTGGCCACCGCCACGGCCGCCGTGCCGCCGTCGGCCACGTAGCGCGTGGTGACGACGAGGACGGGCGCGCCGGGCAGCCGGTCCAGCTGCTTGGCGTCCTCGGCGCGGGCCGAGCCCAGCTCCACCGCGCGGTCCTGGCCCTCCAGGGTGAGGCGCTGCAGTTCGCGCAGGACCGTGCGGGCGCGGGCGGCGCCTGACGCGGTGTCGATCGCGGCGAGGCCCGGAACGGACTGCCCCGGCACGTAGAGCAGCTCGGCGGCGACGGGCTGGCCGTGCGTCCGTCGGATCCGGCGGACGGTGTGCACCGGACGGCCGGCGGGCGTGCCCAGCAGCCGGGCGACGGCCGCGGGCGGGGCCGCCTCCAGGCAGTCGACGGCCTGCCAGGAGTCCCCGGCGGCGCCGGGCCAGGCCTGTCCGGCGTCCCCGACGGCGACGCCGACGCGCGGCGGGGCGACGGTGGTGCCGACGCCGCGGCGGCGCTGCAGCCGTCCTTCGAGCTCCAGTTGTTCGAGCGCCTGCCGGAGCGTGGCCCGTGCGACGCCGAACCGGGCGGCGAGCTCCCGCTCGTTCGGCAGGATCTCACCCACCGCGAACTCGGAGTCGAGCGCCTCGCTGAGCACGGTCTTCAGATGCCAGTACTTCGGCTCCGGCACCGTTTCGAGCTGCGTGGTCCCCACCCTGATCCTCCGCAAAGCATTTTGCGCGCTTCTTTATTAAAGGTTGTTGCAGTATGGCGACCATAGGACGGTGCCCCGACTTGGTCAAGACCAATGCCCCGATTACCGTACGGGCGAAGGACGGCCGGAGACAGCGGGCGAAGAACGAGGGGGCGGGGCGTCATGGAACGGGTCACGGTGGTCACCGGAGGCGGCCGGGGGATCGGTGCGGCGGTCGCGGTGCGGCTGGCGCGCGCCGGCCACCACGTGGGCATCGGCTACGAACGCGCGCGCGAAGCGGCCGAGGCGACGGCGGAGGCGGTGCGCGCCGAGGGCGTCCGCTGCGTGACGTTCCGGGCGGACACCAGCGTGGAGGGCGACGTGGACGCGCTGTTCGGCACGGTGCGCGCGGAGCTGGGCCCGGTCACGGGCCTGGTGAACAACGCCGGCATCACGGGCCTGCTCGGCCGGCTCACCGAGACGCCGGTGGAGCGGATGCGCAGGGTCATCGACGTGAACGTCACGGGCGCTCTGATCTGCGCCCGCCGCGCGGCCCTGGAGATGTCGACCCGGCACGGCGGCCGGGGCGGCGCGATCGTGAACATCTCCTCGGGCGCGGCCACCCTCGGCAGCCCCGGCGAGTACGTGCACTACGCGGCGAGCAAGGCGGCCGTCGACGCGATGACCATGGGGCTGTCCAAGGAACTCGCGGAGGAGGGCATCCGCGTCAACTCCGTACAGCCCGGCCTGATCGTCACGGACATCCACGCGGCGATGGGCGACCCCGACCGGCCGCGGCGCAAGGCGGGCCAGGTGCCCATGGGCCGCGCCGGCGAGCCCGACGAGGTCGCCGGGGCGGTCGCGTGGCTGCTGTCGCCGGACGCCTCGTACACCACGGGCGCCGTCCTGCGGGTGGCCGGCGGCCTGTAGGCGGCCGGCGGCCGTTATGCCGCCTGTCCCGCCAGGCTTCGGAGCTTCTCGGGGTTGCGCACCAGGTAGACCGCCGAGATCCGGCCGTCCGCCACCTCCAGGGTGAGCGCGGTGTCCGGGCGGCCCCCGGACAGCAGGAGCAGGCCCGGACGGCCGTTGATCTCCATGAAGCGCGCCTCCGGCTCCGGCAGGGGCCGCTGTGCCACCCCGTGCAGGAAGCGCCCGACCTTGTCCGCGGTCTCGATGACGCGCAGCGGCGCCTTGGCCTTGCCGCCGCTGTCGCTGACGAGCCGCACGTCGGGCGCGAGCAGCTCCAGCAGGCTGCCGATGCTGCCGCCCGCGGCGGCGGCGAGGAACTTCTCGGTGAGGTCGCGCTGTTCCGCCGGGTCGACGGTGAAGCGCGGTCTGCGCTCGTCGACATGGCGGCGGGCGCGGGTCGCGAGCTGCCGCACGGCCGCCTCCGAGCGGTCGAGCGTGACGGCGATCTCGCCGAAGGGGAAGCCGAACGCCTCCCGCAGCACGAAGACCGCCCGTTCCAGCGGGGAGAGCGACTCCAGGACCACGAGCACGGCGAGCGACACCGAGTCCGCCAGCACCGCCCGCTCGGCGGTGTCCGGGACGGCCTGGCCGTAGTCGGTGGCGATCGGCTCGGGCAGCCAGGGGCCGACGTACGCCTCGCGCCGCGCCTGCACCTGGCGCAGCCGGTCGAGGGCCAGCCGGGTGGTGACCCGCACGAGATAGCCGCGGGGGTCGCGCACGTCCTCGCGGCCGGTGGCGCCGGACCAGCGCAGCCACGCCTCCTGGACGACGTCCTCGGCGTCGGCGACGCGGCCGAGCATGCGGTACGCCACGCCGGCCAGGACGGAGCGGTGTTCCTCGAAGACGTCGAGAGCGGTGTCACGTGCGGTCACCGGCCCATCCCAGCGGACCCTCCGGGAGTTGTCCATATGAACCCGCTCTCAGCCGCACCCGCGCCGGAGCCCTCACCGGGGCCGTATCGGAGCCGGACCCGACTCGTACGCGGCTCGTACAAGGTCTACCCTGCGGTAACCCTTACTGACATCCTGTCTCAATACCTCAGCGGTCACTCCAGGATGACGAGGAGCCACCATGGCCGACACGGTCGTCTTCCCCATCGACACCCCCGCCGGACGGCGGACGGCGGAGGTGTCCTACGAACGGCTGGGCGGCGGGGAGCCACTGGTGCTCCTGCACGGCATCGGCCACCACCTGCAGGCCTGGGACCCGGTCGCGGGCATCCTCGCCGCGGAGCGCGACGTCATCGCCGTCGACCTGCCCGGCTTCGGCAATTCCCCCGCCCTGCCGGACGGCGTGGCCTACGACCTGGAGGGCGTCGTCCCCGTCCTCGGAGCGCTGTTCGAGGCCCTGGGCCTGGACCGGCCGCACGTCGTGGGCAACTCCCTCGGCGGGCTGCTCGCCCTGCAGCTCGCGCACGAGAAGCTCGTGCGGTCCGCCACCGCGATCTCCCCGGCCGGCTTCTGGACCGAGGCCGAACGGCGCTACGCCTTCGGCATGCTGCGCGCCATGCGGCGCGGCGCCGAGACCCTGCCCCCGCGGGCCGTCGCCCGGCTCTCCCGCACGGCCGCCGGCCGCGCGGCGCTCGCCGGCACCATCTACGCCCGCCCCGGCCGCCGTTCGCCGGACGCCGTGATGGCGGAGACGCGGGCGCTGCGCGAGTGCACCGGCTTCGCGGCCACACTGGCCGCCGGGAACCGGGTCCTGTTCATGCACGAGCTGGCGGACGTGCCCGTCACCATCGCGTGGGGCACGCGCGACCGGCTGCTGCTGCACCGCCAGGGCGTCCGGGCCAAGAAGGTGATCCCCGGGGCGCGGCTCGTCCGGCTGCCCGGCTGCGGGCACGTGCCCATGAACGACGACCCGGCGCTCGTGGCGAGAGTCATCCTCGACGCCACGCGGTGAGGGCCTACGCGTTGGACCACTCGCGCGTGGACAGCACCAGGCGGTAGCCGTCCGGATCCTCGACCGTGACGCCCCACTTGTCCCAGTAGGGGTTGTGGGCCGCGACGCGCCGCCCGCCGTGCGCCTCCAGGCGGTCGACGAGCTCCTGCGGGACCTCCCCGGCGACGTAGACGACGAGGAGGTCCTCCACGGTGGGCACGGGCTCGACGAACCCGCCCGCCGAGACCACCAGTTCGAGGTGCCAGCCGGCGTCCGGCCAGCCCAGCATCAGCAGGGAGTGGTCCTCCCCGGGCGGGGCGTCCGGCGCGGCCTCGTGCCGGTGGAGGACCGAGAGGCCGAGCCCCCCGGCCCAGAACCGCTCCGCCGCCGCGAGGTCGCGGGACGGGCGGGCGATCCGCAGATGGGCCTTTCCGTCGACAGGCACGCCGTCTCTCCTTCGCTCCGAATCACCGGATGATCTCCGTCTGACCTGCAGGGATATGATCGACCGGACCGCCCCCGGGCCGTCAACGGGCGGGAGCGGCCCGTCACCCGCGTCAGGAGAGCCATGCCGTCCGCCGTCCAGCCCCGCGTCCTCTACGTCACCGACCTCGCCTACCCGGCGCGCGGACGCAGATACTGTGACGAGGACATCTTCCTCTCCTCCCGGCTGCGCGAGGACTTCGACGTCGCCCTGTGCCACCCGCTCGACGCCGCCGCGCTGATGGACGGCTTCGACGCCGTCGTGGTCCGCAACAGCGGGCCCGTGCTCCACTACCAGGCCGCGTACGACGACTTCGCGCGCCGCGCGGCCGAGGGCGGCGTGCGCGTCTACAACCAGCTCACGGGCAAGGCCGACATGGCCGGCAAGCAGTACCTGCTGGACCTCACCGCCGCCGGCTACCCCGTCATCCCGACGGCCGACCGCGCCGAGGACGCCGGCCGCCTGCCGGACGCCGAGGAGTACGTGGTCAAGCCCAGGCTCGGCGCGGACTCCATCGGCCTGCGCTTCGTCCCGCGGGAGGCGCTCGCGGACCTCTCCTACGACGGCGTCCTCGTCCAGCCGCGGATCCGCTTCCGCTACGAGGTGTCGTTCTACTTCGTCGACGACGCCTTCCAGTACGCCCTCCACGCGCCCGACCCCGCGCGCCGCTGGGAGCTCGTGCCGTACGAGCCCACCGCGGAGGACCTGGCCTTCGCGCAGCGCTTCGTCGACTGGAACGGCATCGAGCACGGCATCCAGCGCGTGGACGCCTGCCGCACCCCCGAGGGCGGCCTCCTGCTGGTCGAGCTGGAGGACCTCAACCCGTACCTGTCCCTGGACCTCGTGGCCCCGGAGACACGCGACGCCTTCGTCGGCGACTTCAAGGCCGCACTGCGACGGCTGCTGGACAGCTGAGCAGGGCGGTGGGGGCGGACCGGCCGGGCCCGCGCGGCGCTACGGCTCCGCCCGCACCCAGCCCGTCACGTCGCCGGTCCCGGCCCCGTCCGCGGGCGGCGTCACCCAGAACGCCCGGCCCAGGTCCGCGCTGAAGTGCGCCCCCGCCCGGCCGTCGCCGGACGAACGGCCCGTCAGGCGGCGCCCGATCCACGGCACGAGGTGCTCGCGCGTGAAGCGGACGTCCGAGGCGCGGCGCGCCGCCCAGCCGGCGCGGACTGCCGGGGGCAGCGCCGCGCGCCAGTCCTCCTCCGGCTCGTGGCCCAGCGCCTGCCACACCGCCTCGGCCACCCGCCGGTGCCCCTCGGCGTTCAGGTGCAGGCGGTCGTCCGCCCACAGCCGCGCGTCGCCCAGCACGTCGGCCGCGAAGAGGTCCACGACCACGGCCCCGTGCCGCTCCGCCAGCTCGTCGATGAAGGAGAACACCTGCTCCATGCGGGGGCGGAACCGCTCCAGGACCGGGCCGCGCCGGCCGGGGCTGCGCATCAGCACCAGCTGCTTGCAGCTCGGCGCGAGCCGGTCCGCGGCCTCCGCCAGCCGGGCGCACACCGCGTCCACGTCGCACTTGGGCCGCAGCACGTCGTTCAGACCGCCGACGAGCGTCACCAGGTCCGCGCCCAGCGCGGCGGCGGCCGCGGACTGCTCGTCCGCTATCTGGCCGATCAGCTTGCCGCGCACGGCGAGGTTCGCGTAGCGGAAACCGGGGGTGCGGGCCGCCAGCCGCGCGGCGAGCAGATCGGCCCAGCCCCGGTAGGAGCCGTCGGGCCGCCCGTCGGACATGCCCTCGGTGAAGGAGTCCCCGACCGCGGCAAAACTGGTGTACGTGGCATTCATCTGCATGGCGCGGGTGATCCTACTCCTCCGGCCCGCTCCTGCTCCTCCGGCCCGTTCCCGCTCCTCCGGCCGCTCCTACGCCGCGGGCCGCCCCACCAGCTCCCGCAGCAGGTCCTCCAGGGTGACCAGCCCGGCCAGCCGGCTGTCCTCGCCGATCACCGCGGCGAGGTGGGTGCCCGTGCCCCGCATGGTCGTGAGGACGTCGTCCAGCGGCGTCGCCGCCCGGACCGTCGCGATCCGGCGCATCCGCTGCAGCGGGAAGGGGAAGTCGCGCGGCCGGGCGTCCAGGGCGTCCTTCACGTGGAGGTAGCCCAGGATCCGGCCCGAGCCGTCCACCACCGGGAACCGGGAGAAGCCGGACTCGGCCGACAGCCGCTCCAGCCCCTCGGGGGTGATGCCGAGCGGCGCCGAGACCACCCGCTCGACGGGCGTCACCACGTCCTCGACGGGACGCTTGCCCAGCACCAGCGCGTCGCGCAGGCGCTCGGTGGCCCGCGAGTCGAGCAGGCCGGCCGCGCTGGAGTCGGCGACGATCCGCGCGAGCTGGTCGTCCGAGTACGTCGCCGCCACCTCGCTCTTCGGCTCCACCCGCAACAGCTTCAGCAGGCCGTTCGCGAAGGAGTTGATGGCGAAGACGAACGGGCGCAGCGCCCGCGCCAGGGTGACCAGCGGCGGCCCGAGCAGCAGGGCGCTGCGCACCGGCTCGGCCAGCGCGATGTTCTTCGGCACCATCTCGCCGAACAGCATGTGCAGGTACGTCGCCACGGCCAGCGCGATGACGAACGAGACGGGGTGGACCAGGCCGTGCGGCACCCGGAGCACGTCGAACACGGGCTCCAGCAGGTGGGCGATCGCGGGCTCGGCGACCACACCGAGGACCAGCGTGCACAGCGTGATGCCGAGCTGGGCCGCGGCCATCAGCGCCGAGATGTGCCGCAGGCCCCACAGGACGCTGCGGGCGCGCCGGTCGCCCCGGTCGGCGTACGGCTCGATCTGGCTGCGGCGCACCGAGATGAGGGCGAACTCCGCGCCGACGAAGAAGGCGTTGACGACGAGGGTTCCCAGACCGATGAGAAGCTGGACGAAGGTCATCGGCCGGCCTCCTCGTGGAGCCCGGTGCCGGAGCCGGCCGCCGCGGGCGGGCCGGTCAGGCGCACGCGGGCCGCGCGGTGGCCGGTCGCGTCGACGACGTCGACGCGCCAGCCCGCGACCTCCACGGTGTCGCCGCCGACGGGGATCCGGCCGAGCTCGGTGGCCACGAGACCGGCCAGCGTCTCGTAGGGGCCGTCCGGCGCGTGCATTCCGATGATCTCCAGCTGGTCGGTGCGGGCCGCGCCGTCCGCGTCGTACAGCGGCCGACCCTCGGGGTCCGTGCCGGCGGGCGCGAGGTCGGGCACCTCGTGGGGGTCGTGCTCGTCGCGGACCTCGCCGACGACTTCCTCCACGATGTCCTCCAGGGTGACGACGCCGGCGGTGCCGCCGTACTCGTCGATGACGACGGCCATCGTGCGCTTGCCCGACAGCCGGTCCAGGAGCCGGTCCACGGTCAGCGACTCCGGTACGAGCAGCGGCTCGCGCAGGATCGAGGTGACGGGGTGGCGGGGGCGCCGGTCGGCGGGTATGGCCAGCACGTCCTTGATGTGGGCGATGCCGACGACCGTGTCGAGGTTGTTGCGGTAGACGGGGAAGCGGGACAGGCCGGTCGCGCGGGTGGCGTTCGCGATGTCCTCCGCGGTGGCCTGGGCGTCGAGGGCGATGACCTGGACGCGGGGCGTCATCACGTTCTCCGCCGTCAGGTCGGCCAGGCTCAGGGTCCGCACGAACAGCTCGGCGGTGTCCGCCTCCAGGGTGCCCTCCTTGGCGGAGTGGCGGGCGAGCGCGGCCAGCTCCTGCGGGCCGCGCGCGGAGGCCAGCTCCTCGGCGGGCTCCAGGCCCATCCGGTGCAGGGTGCGGTTCGCGGTGTTGTTCAGGTGCCGGATGAGCGGGCCGAAGGCGGCGGAGAACGCGCGCTGCGGGCCCGCGACCCGCTTGGCGACCGGCAGCGGGCGGGAGATCGCCCAGTTCTTCGGCACGAGCTCGCCGACGACCATCAGCACGACCGTGGAGAGCACCGTGGCCAGCACCAGGGCCGTCGAGGAGGCCGCGCCGGCACGGAGGCCGGCGGCCTCCATCGGGCCCGTGAGCAGCGCCGCGATGGACGGCTTGGAGATCATGCCGATGATCAGGCCGGTGACGGTGATGCCGAGCTGGGCGCCGGAGAGCTGGAAGGTGAGGCTGCGCACGGCCTCGATCGCGCCCGCCGCGCCGCGCTCGCCGTTCTCGGCGGCGCGCTCCAGGTCGGCGCGCTCGACGGTGGTGAGCGAGAATTCCGCCGCGACGAAGACGGCGCAGGCCAGCGTCAGCAGCAACGCCACCACCAGCAGGACTGCCTCGGTCATCGGTTCACCTCCGTCCCATGATCGGACGAAGGGACGGGGACCGCGCGATGTCGGCCGCGGGGGCTACTGGGAGGCTCGCCCATGGGCGGACGCTCACACCTTTCATGTCGGTCGGGAAGCTGTCCACCCATGGTAAAGGACGAGCAAAAGGCCGCGCTTCAGCCGGTTCGCCCGGTCATCGGAGCTCTTCGAGCACGGGGGCGAAGGTCTCCATGGCGGGTTCCAGGACCGTGAAGTAGGTGAAGCCGAACCGCTCGCGGTGGGCCCGGACCTGGTCCGCGATGTCCGCGACCGAGCCGGCCAGCAGCAGCGGGTGGGCGAGCAGTTCCTCCTCGGTCAGGCCGGGGGCCCGCGCGGCCAGGTCGCGGGCGGCGGCGCGGCGGTCGCCCACGACGACGCGCTGCACGAGGATGTTGAGCTCGGCGGGCCGGGGCCGGTTCGCGGCGAAGCCCTTGTAGAGGGCCACCCGTTCTTCCAGGACCGCGGGGGAGACGGGCCGGACGACGCCGTCGTCGCCCGTCGTCGCCCCGGAGAACGCGGCGATGTCCGCGTGCTCCGCGGCGAGCCGCAGCATGCGCTTGCCGTTGCCGCCGAGCAGCAGCGGCGGGCGGGGGTCCTGGACGGGCCGGGGCGCGTGCTCCGGGTCGCCGAGCAGCCGCTCCAGCTCGCGGACCGTGTGCTCCAGGTGGTTCACGCGCTCGCGCGGCGAGCCGAAGGGCAGGCCCGCGCGGTCGTGCTCGTCCTTGACGTAACCCGCGCCCAGGCCGAGCTCCAGGCGGCCGCCGGTGAGTTGGTCGGTCGTGGCCGCCTCGCGGGCGAGCATCGCGGGGTTCCACAGGCCCGCGTTGAGCACCATGGTGCCCAGGCGCGGGCGCTCGGTGGCCTCGGCGGCGGCGACGAGGGACGGGAACGGTGCGGGCATCCCGAGGTGGTCCGGGACGAGGATGACGTCGTACCCGAGGGCCTCGGCGCGGCGGCACTTCTCGCGCCACTCGGCGGCGGAGCCGGGGGAGAGCATGTTGACGGCGAAGCGGAAGGGGTGCTGGCTCATGATCCAAATCTAACGGAGGGTTCCTCCGCTTTACCGTGCCGCGGGCCGCGGTGTGACGGGGCTCACGCGGGGCCGCCCGCCGGCCCGGCCGGATCGGGCACGGCCGGCCGTCTGGCCACGCCCAGCACGCAGGGGGAGGCCGGGGTCGGCACCCGGCTCTGCGGCACCCTCAGCCGGCTGTACGCACCGAGCTCGAACCCCGCCGCCTCGATCGACGCCAGCGGGTCCCGCGCCGTGTGGCACCCCCCGAACAGCACCGGCCAGATCGTCCGGTCCAGCGCCTGCTGGGTGACCGCCAGCGCCCGGCCCTCCGCCCTGCCGTGCTCGAAGAACCGCAGCTCACCACCCGGCCTGAGCACCCGACGCAGCTCCGCCAGCGCGCGCCGCACATCCCGTACGGAACACAGCACCAGCGACGTCACTGCCGCGTCGAACGCCTCGCTCTTCACCGGCAGCGCTTCGGCCGCGCCCGGCACCACGTCCACCGGGACGCCCGCCCGCACCGCCGCCTCCACCGCGATCCTGCGCAGGCCGCGCTCCGGCTCGATCGCCACCACCTCGGAGACCGCGGGCGGGTAGTACGGGAAGTTCAGGCCGTTCCCCGCGCCGATCTCGATCACCCGGCCCGACAGGCCCGCCAGCAGCTCGCGCCGGTGTTCCCCCACGCCGGCCCGCTCGTCGAGGATCGGGCTCACCTTGGCGTAGAAGCGGGCGAAGACAGGATGGTGCACGGCGTCGTGCGGCAACCTGGTGGTCCGAAGCGGCGGCATGGCACACCCCTTTCCGGGGACGACTACCGCGATTGTTCCCCGGCCGGACCGGCCCGCACCGTCGGCGCGCCGCAAGCACCGCTGCAGCCGCGGTAGTTGGGGCGAGCGGGGTGCGTGAGGCGGCCGGGGCGGGTGGTGCGGTCAGGTCAGCGGTGGTCCGCGGCGAAGCCGGCGGCGTCCCAGGTGCCGGACAGCTCCGGCGCCAGCCAGGCGGGGGCCGCCGTGCGGAAGGCCTCCGGCGGGAGGGATCCCGCGCCCTCCGGGACCGCGCCCAGGAGCGGGGCGCCGGCCGCCTCCGGCAGGTCGGCGAGGTTGCACCGCATGGCCAGGTCCGGCGCGGCCGGCCAGCTGCCGATCACCACGCCCGGGCAGCGCAGGCCCCGCCCGCGCAGGGCCTCCGCGGTGAGGGCCGTCGTGTTGAGGGTCCCGAGGCCGGCCTGGACGACGACCAGGACGGGGGCGGTCAGCAGCCGGGCCGCGTCCGCCAGGGTCGTGCCCTCCTCGTCCAGCCGGACGAGGAGGCCGCCGGCGCCCTCGACCAGGACCAGGTCGTGGCTCTCCGCCAGCCGCGAGGCCGCCTCCGCGATCTGCGGGGGGCGCACGGGAGCGAGACCGGCGCGGGCGGCGGCCGTGCCCGGCGCGAGCGGCTCGGGGAACCGCGCGAGCTCCTCCCCGGTCACCCCGCCCCCCGCGAGCCGCCGCACCTCGGCGACGTCCCCGGGCTCCCCGGGGGCGACCCCGGTCTGCGCGGGCTTGAGCACCGCGACGGAACGACCGGCAGCTCGCGCCGCCGCCGCGACGGCCGCAGTGACCACGGTCTTGCCGACCTCGGTGCCGGTGCCGGTGACGACGAGTACGGGCATGGAGTGTCCTCAGCTTTCTGTTCCCTGGTGCGGTTCATTACGTACGGCGGCGGGACGGCGGGCCGCGGCGCCGGGCCCGCGAGCGCGCCGGCGAGGCCGTCGGGCACCGCCGGGCGCCGCCGCGTGTGGTTGCTCTCCGCTGCGGCGGAGGAGCCGGCGCTGCTGCGCGGCTTCCTTCGGCTGCAGCGGCGCCGAGCCACGACGGCGCGGTCTGCGCCCGGCCCGTGAGCGTCATGGCGGGGACGTCCGGCACCGCCGGACAGCGCCGCGGGGCTTGATCGCCGTTGCGGCGGGGGAGGAGCGTGCGGCAGCGGCGCCGAGCCACGACGGCGCGGCCCGGCGGTGCCGGACGGCGTCGTCCGTAGCTCGGGGGACCGCCGCGCCCTGTACCCGCAGCCCGGGGCCGGGCTCCGGGACTGTCAGGGGGTGCCCCGCACACCCGTGCCGTGCCCCCGTCACGCGACCTGGGCCGCCGCGCAGACCGCCTCGCATACCCGGGCCACGTCCTCGTCCCCCGTCACGTACGGCGGCATCACGTACAGCAGGTCGCGGAAGGGGCGCAGCCAGACGCCCGCGCGGACGGCCGCTCGCGTCGCGGCCGCTACGTCGGCCTCGTGGTCGAGCTGGACGACGCCGATGGCGCCGAGGACGCGGACGTCCCGGACGCCCGGCAGGGAGGCCGCCTCGGACAGGCCGTCCCGCAGGCCGGTCTCGATGCGTTTGACCTCCGTCTGCCAGTCCTGTTCGAGCAGCAGGTCGATCGACGCGTTCGCGACCGCCGCGGCGAGCGGGTTGCCCATGAACGTCGGCCCGTGGGCCAGCACCGGCACCTCGCCCCGCGAGATGCCGTCGGCGACCCGCGGCGTGCACAGCGTCGCCGCCATGGTCAGGTACCCGCCGGTGAGCGCCTTGCCGAGGCACATCACGTCGGGCGTGACGCCGGCGTGCCCGGCCGCGAAGAGCCGGCCGGTGCGGCCGAAGCCGGTGGCGATCTCGTCGAAGACGAGGAGCACGTCGTGCTCGTCGCACGCGTCCCGAAGGACCCGCAGGAGCGCGGGATCGTGGAAGCGCATCCCGCCCGCACCCTGCACCACCGGTTCGACGATGACCGCCGCGAGCTCGTGGGCGTGGGCCGCGAGCGTCTCGCGCAGGTGCGCCGCGTAGGCGGGCACGGCCTCCGGGCCGGCGGAGAGGGCCGGCGGCGCGTCGGCGAAGACGTGCTTCGGGAGCGCCCCGGACCACAGCTCGTGCATCCCGCCGTCCGGGTCGCACACGGCCATCGGCTGCCACGTGTCCCCGTGGTAGCCGCCGCGCCACGTCATCAGCCGCCGCTTCTCCGGCCGCCCGGCCGAGCGCCAGTACTGCAGGCACATCTTGACGGCGACCTCGACCGACACCGAGCCGGAGTCGGCGAGGAAGACGTGCTCCAGCCCCTCGGGGGTGATCTCCACGAGCCGGGCGGCCAGCCGCACGGCGGGCTCATGGGTGAGCCCGCCAAACATCACGTGGCTCATCCGCTCCAGCTGCCCCCGCGCGGCCTCGTTGAGGACGGGGTGGTTGTAGCCGTGGACGGCGGACCACCACGACGACATCCCGTCGATCAGCTCGCCCACCCCGTCGACCGGTTCGGCGAGCCGCAGCCGCACCCCCGACGCGGACGCCACGATCAGCGGCTCCTGGCGGCCCGGCATCGGACCGTAGGGGTGCCACACGTGCTGCCGGTCGAGGGCGAGGAGCTCGCCGGGGGTGAGCGGTTCAGGCATTGGGCGGCAGGTCCGTTCCCGCGCCGCGGCGCCGCACGGCGACGAGGTCCGTACGGGCCTCCTGGCCGGCGACGGCAGCGGCCCCGGCCTCGGACGCAGACGCGGTCCCGGCCTCGGATGCAGCCTCGGGACCCGCGGCCTCGGCGGAGCCGTCCCCGCAGGGCCCGCACGAACCCCCGCCGCACCCCGCGGCGGCGGCGTCCGCCCGGTGCGCGGGAAGCGTCGTCGTCCCCGCGCCCTCCACCTCGAACCCGGCGTCCGCGATCATGTCCAGGTCGGCCTTGCCCTCCTGGCCCTCGCTGGTCAGGTAGTCGCCGAGGAAGATCGAGTTGGCCAGGTGCAGGGCGAGCGGCTGCATCGCCCGCAGGTGCACCTCGCGCCCGCCGGCCAGCCGCACCTCGACGTCCGGGCAGACGAACCGCACCATGGCGAGGATGCGCAGGCAGCGCTGCGGGGTGAGGTTCCACTCCTTGGCCAGCGGCGTGCCCTCGAACGGGATGAGGAAGTTGACCGGCACCGAGTCCGGGTCCAGCGCGCGCAGCGAGAAGACGACGTCCACCAGCTCCTCGTCGCTCTCGCCCATGCCCGCGATCAGCCCGGAGCAGGCGGACAGGCCCGCGGCCTGGGCCTGCTGCACGGTGTCGACGCGGTCGGCGTAGGTGTGCGTCGTGGTGATGGCGCCGTAGGTGGCTTCGGAGGTGTTGAGGTTGTGGTTGTACGCGTCGGCGCCCGCGGCGCGCAGCCGCTCGGCCTGTCCGGCGGAGAGCAGCCCGAGGCACGCGCACACCTCGACGTCCTCGTTCTCCTCCTTGATCGCCTCGATGGTCTTCGAGACCCGGTCGACGTCCCGGTCCGTGGGCCCGCGCCCGCTGGCGACCAGGCAGACCCGCTTGGCGCCGCCCGCGACACCGGCGGCCGCCGCCTTGGACGCGTCCTCCGGCTTGAGCCAGGTGTACTTGAGGATCCCGGCCTCGGAGCCGAGCCGCTGCGAGCAGTACGAGCAGTCCTCGGGGCAGAGCCCCGACTTCAGGTTGACGAGGTAGTTGAGCTTCACCCGGCGCCCGAACCACTTGCGGCGCACCTTGCCGGCCGCGGCCACCACGTCGAGCAGGTCGTCGTCGGAGGTCGCCAGCACGGCGAGCGCCTCTTCGCGGGTCGGCAGCTCGCGCCGCAGCCCCTTGTCCACCAGCGTGTTCAGCAGGTCCATGGCGGTGATCCTCGCTCACGGCCGCGCCCCTGGCCAAGGTAGAGATCGCACAACACCGGCGGATTGATGTGTGTGTATTGCCACACCCTGACCAGGTGTGACGCCCGCTACGTTCTAGAGAGGTTCTATCCGGGCCCCACAGAACGCACCGCAGAACCGGCGCCCCACCCCCCGGAACGCGAAGGACGGCCGCATGTCCCAGGACCCGCCTCAGGACCCGCTCCGGGACCCGTCCCGGGAGTCCCCTCAGGGCTCCCCGCCCGGCGCGGGCCGGGACCCCTTCGGCTGGATCGACGCGCACCACGAGCGGCGCCTCGCGGCCGGTCTCGTCCGGACCCTGCGGCCGCGCCCCGCCGACGCGCCGCTGGTGGACCTCGCGGGCAACGACTACCTCGGCCTCACCCGCCACCCGGAGGTCACCGAGGCCGCGGCGGCGGCCGCCCGGCAGTGGGGGGCCGGCGCGACCGGCTCCCGCCTGGTCACCGGCAGCACCGCCCTGCACGCCCGGCTGGAGGAGGAGCTCGCCGCGTTCTGCGGCTTCGAGGCGGCGCTCGTCTTCTCCTCCGGCTACACGGCCAACCTCGCCGCCGTCACCGCGCTCGCCGGGCCGGGTGACGCCGGCGGCCCGGCCCTGCTCGTCTCCGACGAGGGCAACCACGCCTCGCTGATCGACGGCTGCCGGCTCGCCCGCGCCGAGAAGGCGATCGTGCCGCACGCCGACCCGGACGCCGTCCGCAAGGCCCTCGCCGCGCACGCCGGCCGCGCGCTGGCCGTCACCGACTCCGTCTTCTCCGTCGACGGCGACGCTGCCCCGCTCCCCGCACTCGCCGCGGCGTGCCGCGAACACGGCGCGGCGCTGCTGGTGGACGACGCGCACGGGCTCGGCGTCCTCGGCGAGGGCGGCCGCGGCGCGGTGCACGCGGCGGGCCTGGCGGGCGACCCGGACGTCGTCGCCACGGTCACCCTGTCGAAGTCGCTCGGCAGCCAGGGCGGTGCGGTGCTCGGCCCCGAGCGGGTGATCAGGCACCTGGTGAGCAACGCCCGCACGTTCATCTTCGACACCGGCCTCGCCCCGGCGGCGGCCGGCGCCGCGCTGGCGGCCCTCGCGGTGCTGCGCCGCGAGCCCGGGCGGGCGGCCCGGGTCCGGGAGATCGCGGCCGAACTGCACCGCAGGGTGGTGGCGGCGGGCTTCGAGGCGGTGCGGCCCGACGCGGCGGTGGTGTCCGTACGGGCGCCCTCGCCGGAGGCGGCGGTGCGGTGGGCGGCGGACTGCCGGGCGGCGGGGTTCGCGGTGGGCTGCTTCCGGCCGCCGTCCGTGCCGGACGGGGTCTCACGGCTGCGGCTGACCGCCCGCGCGGATCTGACGGACCGACAGGTGAAGGCGGCGGCCGGCGCGATCGTACGGACCGCGCCGGCCGCCTGAGCCCGCGGCGGTCCTACCGGAGGCCGGTGCGGAGCCCTTCCACGAAGCTGGTCCACGAGGCGGAACGGAAGAGCAGGGCGGGACCGGTGGCGTTCTTCGAGTCGCGCACGGCGAGGAAGCGGCCGGGGAGCGGTCCGGCCGTTTCGACGCAGTTGTTGTATCCGGTGCTGTAACTGCTGCGCCGCCACGGGGCGTCGCGGAGAAGCGCATGGAGCGAAGGGGCGACTACGGGGGCTGGGGTGGAACGGTGGGGTACGTACCGAGGCATTGCGGACATGGTGCCTCCTTACGCGCCGTCGTTGATCCCGGCGATGAATTCCAGTGATTTCTCGTGCGAGAGGGCGTTTTCGCGCAGCGTCGTGAAGGCCGCGCCGTACGCCCGGAGGTCTTCTTTCCGCTCCAGGTAGAGGCTACTCGTCAAGTGGTCGAGAACCACCACATCCAGATCAGCAATGCGCGGAAATGAGAAAATAACAAAAGGGCCGGTGATGCCGATATGGCTGCCACTGGAGAACGGCAGGACGTGCAGCCGCACGTGCCGCATCGATCCCGTCTCCACCAGATGCCGCAACTGCCCGGCCATGACCTCCGGCCCGCCGACCTCATGGCGCAGGACCGCCTCGTCCAGCACGGCGCACACCTCCAGCGGCCGCTCCCCCCGCAGCACCGCCTGGCGCGCCATGCGCACCCGCACCAGCTCGTCGACCTGCTCCGGTGCGGGGTCGCCCAGCGCCACCCGGGTCACGGCGCGGGCGTAGGCGGGCGTCTGCAGCAGGCCGGGCACCACCGTGGTCTCCAGCGTGCTTAACCGCGACGCCTCCGACTCCAGGCTGATGAAGTCCAGATAGGCCGGCGGCAGCCGGTCGCGGTAGGCGTACCACCAGCCGCGCCGCGCCCCCGCGCCCTCGCCCGGCACGGGCGACCCCGCCCCGCACAGCGCCCCCAGCAGCGCGCGCAGTTCGGTGTCGGTGACCCCGTAGGCGTCCAGCAGCCGCGCCACGTCCGCCGGTTTCACGCCACTGGCACCCGTCTCGATCCGGCTCACCTTCGACTGGTGCCAGCCCACCGCGCGCGCGGCCTCCAGGCTCGTCAGCCCGGCCAGCTCGCGCTGGCGGCGCAGCTCCGCCCCCAGCTTGCGGCGGCGTACCGCAGGTCCGTACCGCATCGGCCCTCCCTCTGCCCCCGAGGCGGGCACGGCATTCCGGTCGTTCCCGGTTCGCTGTGCGCACCGTGGTGGACTCGACGTCCTCTAGGTCACTGTCACTGTCATACGTCAGTGTCAATAGCCCAGTGTGCCGCGCGAATCCGGTCGCTCGTCGTAGAGTTCACCGCTTCGAGCGACAGATATATGCATATCTTGGTGGATCGCTCCCATCACAGCCGTTATCAGTGGCAGGCTGTCGCACAGAGCCGCCCGAGGCCGCTCACCACCCCCACTGACGCACGGCGTCCTCCCCGGTCCCGGGGCGGTGCACCGGCGTCCGGCCTCGGCGGGACCTCGGCTGAAAGGGCCACCGCCATGGCAGACCACCAAGAAGCCACCGTCACCCTGCCGAGCGCCCCCGCCTCGGTCTCCACGGCGCGACGCTACGTCGCGGAGGTGCTGGCCGACTGGGGACTGCCGGGCGGGACGGATGCCGCCGAGACCGTGCGCCTGATCGTCTCGGAGCTCGCCACCAACGCCGTGCAGCACACCCGGGGACAGTCGCCCACCTTCACCGTGGACGTCCGCCTCGACCGCGACCAGCAGCTGCGCATCGGCGTCACGGACAGCCACCCCCGCTTCCCCCGGCGGCTGCCCGCCGCGGTCCAGCAGGACAACGGCCGCGGCATGGTGATCATCCGCTGTCTCACCGCGGAGTACGGGGGGCGGCTGTTCTTCACCCCGACCTCCGACGGCGGCAAGACCGTGTGGATCTCCCTCCCCTGGAGCACGCCGGTCAGCGCCGAGCGCTGAACTCCCCTCCGGCGAGCCGGGCCCCCCGCACGGGTTGCGGGGGGCCTCGGGCCTTTCCGGGCGGTGGGGCCGGTCCGGTCCGGGGATCGCCCGGACCGGACCGGCGCTCGCGGCGCGCGGGCGGGTCGGCCGGCGTCAGCCGGTGTCAGCCGGTATCAGTGGGGTCCGGAATCAGCGGGGTCCGGCGGTGTCAGCCGACCCGGCCGTAGAGGACGCTGTTGGTCCAGATCCGCTCCAGGCGGACCACCGCGCCCGTCTTGGGGGCATGCCACATCCTCCCGTCCCCGGCGTATATCCCGACGTGGTAGATCCCGCGCCCGGAGACGAAGAAGACCAGGTCGCCGCGCTCGCGGGCGGACCGGGAGACGTGCCGGGTGCTGTTGTACTGCTGGGCGGCGGTGCGGGGCAGGCTCTTCCCGGCCCGCTTGAAGGAGTAGAGCGTGAGGCCCGAGCAGTCGAACCGGTAGGGACCGGTCGCTCCCCACTGGTACGGGGAGCCCTGCTTCGAGGCCGCGATCCGGAGTGCCTGGCTGGAGACGGTGGATGCCTCCGCCTCCGCCGCGCCGCCCGGTGCCAGCACCGTGGCCCCGACGGCGGCGAGAGTGAGGGCCGATGCGGCACCGGCCCTGGACAGCTTCGACGGACGTTTGTGCGCGCCCATGCGCTAACCCTTCGTCAGCCGCCTGTGAAGGATGACCTGTCGGGTTCGGGCAGGCGAAGGTTGCCCGGCCGCTGTCAACGGCTTCACCCCAAGGGCCGACCGCACTACTCTTGGTCGTCCCACCACTCTTGGGTCCTCCATCCCTGCCGTTGCACTCAAGTCGACCCGGCATCCCGGCGGCGGCAGGGTTCGGCGTCCACCGGGACCGCCCCACCGGGATGGCGGGGTCTTGTCGTCGCAGGGATCTTGGCGCAGCCCTCGTGCGGATTCCGAGCGGAACCAGGGGTATGTGAGCCTGATCACTTCTGGGCAATTCCGGTGGACGCGGGGCGATTTGATGGGGTGCGCGCAAGCCGGCTGAGCCGCTGGCCTGCGGCGGTTCGTACCCGCCCGGGCGCAATCCGGCCGTCCGCCCCAAATCGATCACCGCGCCCCGTCTACGCCGTGATCCTCCAAGGGGCGGAGCCGGGTTTATTCGCGTGCGGACCCACGGCCCTCCGGCGCACGTGGCGCGGAGATCCCCTCGCCCCCGGCGCTCTGCGCCGGAGCCCCGTACCGCCCGCGTCGGAAGGACCCGTTCTCCCCTCCCGTTCACCGGCTTCGTACACGCCTGCGAGCCGGGCTCCGGCCGCGCCGTGGCGACGGCCGCGGTCTGCGGTGCCCGTAGCCGGTCGTACGTGTCGTGCGGACGGACCGTCATGATCCGGCCCAGAAGATCCAGTAGATGCATGCGACAGCGGCCCGCAGGGCTCTGGCCATGACAACGCAAAGAGTCAGTTAACGCGTTGGAAAAGGTTCCGCCCTAATCTGCAATCCCTGGCCGCCGACCGAAGAACCCCAGGTCAACACCGTGTTGAACTCGGGGGGTGACCCGGTGGGCCCGTCCGGGACAGCCCGGGACAACAGTGAGGTGGGACGCATGCAACTCTCCCCGCGGGAGCAGGAACGACTGCTCCTCCACGTGGCCGCCGACGTGGCGGCCCGGCGCAAGGCCCGCGGCCTGCTCCTCAACCACCCCGAGGCGGTGGCCCTGATCACCGCGCACGTCCTGGAGGGCGCCCGGGACGGCCGCACCGTCGCCGAGCTCATGTCCTCCGGACGCAAGGTGCTCAGCCGCGCGGACGTCATGGAGGGCATCCCCGAGATGCTCCCCGACGTCCAGGTCGAGGCCACCTTCCCCGACGGCACCAAGCTCGTCACCGTCCACGAACCCATCTGCTGACGGGGAGGGAACCCGATGGTCCCCGGAGAGATCCTGCACGCCGCCGAACCCGTGGCCCTCAACCCGGGCCTGCACCGCACCCGGCTCACCGTGCTCAACGCCGCCGACCGCCCCGTGCAGGTCGGCTCGCACTACCACTTCGCCGAGGCCAACCCCGGCCTCGACTTCGACCGGGCCGCGGCCCGCGGCAAGCGCCTCGACATCGCCGCGGGCACCGCCGTCCGCTTCGAGCCGGGCATCCCCGTCCGGGTCGACCTCGTGCCCATCGGCGGCAAGCGCATCGTCGAGGGCCTGCGCGGCGAGTGCGGGGGACCGCTCGATGAGTGAGCTCAGCCGCGTCGCCTACGCCGACCTGTACGGGCCGACCGCCGGCGACCGCGTCCGCCTCGCCGACACGGGCCTCGTCGTCGAGATCGAGGAGGACCGCAGCGGCGGCCCCGGTCACGCCGGCGACGAGGCCGTCTTCGGCGGTGGCAAGGTCATCCGCGAGTCCATGGGCCAGTCCCGCGCCACCCGCGCCGACGGTGCCCCGGACACCGTCATCACGGGCGCCCTCGTCCTCGACCACTGGGGGATCGTCAAGGCCGACGTCGGCATCCGTGACGGCCGGATCACCGGCATCGGCAAGGCCGGCAACCCCGACACCATGGACGGCGTCCACCCCGACCTCGTCATTGGCCCGGAGACCGAGATCATCGCCGGCAACGGCAGGATCCTCACCGCCGGCGCCATCGACGCCCACGTCCACTTCATCTGCCCGCAGGCCGCCGACGAGGCCCTCGCCTCCGGCGTCACCACCCTGCTCGGCGGCGGCACCGGGCCCGCCGAGGGCAGCAAGGCCACCACCATCACCCCCGGCTCCTGGCACCTCGCCCGGATGTTCGAGGCCATGGAGGGCTACCCCGTCAACTTGGGCCTGCTGGGCAAGGGGAACACCGTCTCCTACGACTCGATGCGCGCCCAGCTGCGGGCCGGGGCCGTCGGCTTCAAGATCCACGAGGACTGGGGGGCGACGCCCGCCGTCATCGACGCCTGCCTCGCCGTGTGCGAGGAGAGCGGCGCCCAGCTCGCCATCCACACCGACACCCTCAACGAGGCCGGATTCGTGGGCGACACCCTGGCCGCCATAGCCGGTCGCTCCATCCACGCCTACCACACCGAGGGCGCCGGCGGCGGCCACGCCCCCGACATCATCACCGTCGTCTCCGAGGCGAACGTCCTGCCCAGCTCCACCAACCCCACCCGGCCGCACACCGTCAACACCGTCGACGAACACCTCGACATGCTGATGGTCTGCCACCACCTCAACCCGGCCGTCCCCGAGGACCTCGCCTTCGCCGAGTCCCGCATCCGGCCGGGCACCATCGCCGCCGAGGACGTCCTGCACGACCTCGGCGCGATCTCCATCATCTCCTCCGACTCCCAGGCGATGGGCCGCATCGGGGAGGTCGTGCTGCGCACCTGGCAGACCGCCCACGTGATGAAGGAGCGCCGCGGCGCCCTGCCCGGCGACGGCCCGGCGGACAACGCCCGTGCCCGGCGCTACGTCGCCAAATACACCATCAACCCGGCCGTCGCGCAGGGACTCGACCACGAGATCGGCTCCGTGGAGCCGGGCAAGCTCGCGGACCTGGTGCTGTGGGACCCCGCCTTCTTCGGCGTGCGCCCGCTGCTCGTCATCAAGGGCGGCCAGATCGCCTACGCGCAGATGGGTGACGCCAACGCCTCCATCCCCACCCCGCAACCGGTCCTGCCCCGGCCCATGTTCGGCGCCCACGGCCGGGCACCGGCGTCCAACTCCCTCAACTTCGTCACCCAGTGGGCCATGGACGACGGCCTCCCGGAACGGCTCGGGCTGGGCAAGCGCTTCGTCCCCATCCGGTCCACGCGCGGGGTCACCAAGGCCGACATGCGCAACAACGACGCCAGGCCGCGGGTGGAGGTCGACCCCGACACGTTCACCGTCACCGTCGACGGAGAAGTGATCGACCCGCAGCCGGCGGCGGAACTGCCCATGGCCCAGCGCTACTTCCTGTTCTGATGAACCACGCGACCGACGCCATCGCGGTGGGCGCCCCGCCCCCTCCGGCGAGGACAGGGGGCCTCGCCGTCCTCCTCGTCCTCGCCGACGGGCGCTTCCCCGCCGGAGGCCACGCGCACTCCGGCGGGGCCGAAGCGGCCGTCGAGGCCGGGCGGATCACCGACGGGCGGACGCTGGAGGAGTTCTGCCGGGGGCGGCTGCACACCGCCGGGCTCACCGCCGCCGGCCTCGCCGCCGCGGCCGCCGCCGGGCTCGACCCGCTCGCCCTCGACGACGCCGCGGACGCCCGCACGCCCGTGCCCGCCCTGCGCACCACCGCCCGGCGCCTGGGCCGGCAGCTGATGCGCGCCGCCCGCGCCACCTGGCCGTCCGAGGCGCTCGACGCCCTCGCCGCGGCCAGGCCGCGCGGAGCCCATCAGCCGGTCGTCCTCGGTCTCGCCGCCCGGTCCGCCGGACTGGGTCCGCTGGACGCCGCCTACGCATCCGTCTACGAGGCGGTCAGCGGTCCGGCCACCGCGGCCGTACGCCTGCTGAGCCTCGACCCGTTCGACGCGACGGCGGTGCTGGCGCGGCTGGCGCCGGAGCTCGACGCCGCCGCGCAGCGCGCCGCAAGGGCCGCGCGGCGGGCGGAGGCGGAGGGGCCGGACGCCCTGCCGGCGTGCTCGGCACCGCTGCTGGACATCACGGCGGAACTCCACGCGGCCTGGCCGGTACGCCTGTTCGCGAGCTAGCGCACGTCCGCGGCCCGGCCGCCGGCGCCTCTTCCCGCCGCGAGGGCGTTGCGCCACGGCGGCGGGAGTCCGGCGGCGTCCGCGGCCACCGGAGCCGTAACCATCACCGACCTCCCCGGAGGGGACCATGCACCTGGACCATCCCGAGACCTACCCCCACCGCCACACCTACGGCGCCGCCTCCCCGGTCCGCCCCGACGGCACGCGCCGCGCCCTGCGGATCGGCCTCGGCGGGCCCGTCGGCTCCGGCAAGACCGCGACCGTCGCCGCCCTGTGCCGGGCCCTGCGCGACGAGTTGTCCATCGCCGTCGTCACCAATGACATCTACACCCGCGAGGACGCCGCGTTCCTCCTGCGCAACGCCGTCCTGCCGGAGGAGCGGATCACCGCGGTGGAGACCGGCGCCTGCCCGCACACCGCCATCCGCGACGACATCTCCGCCAACCTGGAGGCCGTCGAGGACCTGGAGGCCGCGTTCTCTTCCTCGGGGGCCGGCCCGCTCGACCTCGTCCTGGTCGAGTCCGGCGGCGACAACCTCACCGCCACGTTCTCCAAAGGGCTGGTGGACGCGCAGCTCTTCGTCATCGACGTCGCGGGCGGCGACGACATCCCGCGCAAGGGCGGCCCCGGCATCACCACCGCCGACCTGCTCGTCGTCAACAAGACCGACCTCGCCCCGTACGTCGGCGCCGACCTGGAGGGCATGGCGCGCGACGCCAAGGCGGCGCGCGGCGACCTCCCGACCGTCTTCACCTCCCTCGTCACGGAGGGCGGCGTGGAGCCCGTCACGGCGTGGGTGCGCGAGCAGCTCGCCGCCTGGACCGCCGCCCGGTGACCGTGACCGCAACCGTCACCGGTCCCCGGCCGGGGGCCGGGCTGCTGGCCGCCGCCCGGATCGTCGCCGCGGCGGACGGCAGGGGCGGCACCGCGCTGCCCGTGCTCGACGGCGCGGGCCCGTTCGCGCTGCGCCGCCTGCGCTCTGCGGGGCGCGAGGCGCGCGTCTGCCTGGTGGGCGCGATGAGCGCGCCCCTGGGCGGCGACGCCCTCACGCTGTCCGCCGACGTGGAGGACGGCGCCGGGCTGCGCTTCTCCACCACGGCCGCGACCATCGCCCTGCCGGGCCGTACGGGCGCCCCGGCCACGTACGACGTGCGGATCCGCGTCGGCGACGGCGCGGTGCTGCACTGGCTGCCCGAGCCGCTCATCTCGGCCCGCGGCGGCGAGCTGCGGATGACCACCACCGTCGAACTCGCCCCGACCGCACGGCTGGTGTTCCGGGAGGAGCAGATCCTGGGGCGGGCGGGGGAGCGGCCGGGGCGGCTGACCGCCCGGCTGACCGTCCGTCACGGCGGGCGCCCGCTCTACGACCAGGAGCTGACGTACGGGCCGGGGGTGCCCGGCTGGGACGGCGGGGCGGTCCTGGGCGGCCACCGGGCGGCCGGTCAACTCCTCGTCGTCGACCCGGGCTTCGAGGAGCGGCTGGTAGCGCCCCGGGCCCTGGGCCGCACGGCCGTCGTCGCCCCGCTGGCCGGCCCGGCCTTCGTCGTGAGCGCGGTCGCGCCGGACGGGCTGCAGGTGCGAGCGCTGCTCGAAAACGGGCTTTCGGCCATGGATATCGCTATTTAGTGCCATATGGGTGATGCGGGGCAGCAGTGACAAATGGTGTCACGCGTGCCGTCCTGTGTTTCGTCATTCTTACGGATTAGTAAAGAACACTCGTACGACCTGTTTTTTATGGGATAGGAGGCGAAAGGATCCCCTTGCAGCATTGCGATCTCCGCCGCTCCAAGCGGCGTACCCAGCAGGGGGATTCCTACGTGAGACACACGTCAATACTCGGCGCGGCCGGCACCCTGGTGACCGGCGCGCTGGTGGCCGGGTTCCTGACCGCCCCGGCCGCCGGCGCGAGCGAGCGCGTGCCGGGAGGGGCCGCCGAGGCCCGCGGTGTGAAGACGGCCGCCGATCGCGCGGCCAAGACGGGCGTCAAGTGGCAGGACTGCCCTGCCTCGTGGGGCCTCGACAAGCCCATCGAGTGCGGCTACGTCACGGTGCCCGTCGACTACGCCAGGCCCGACGGGCCCACCATCAAGATCGCAGTGGACCGGGCCCGTTCGACGGGCACCGCGAGCGAGCGCCAGGGCGCCCTCCTCTACAACCCCGGCGGCCCCGGCGGCTCCGGCATGAGGTTCCCGCGCCGGATCACCACCAAGGCGCCGCTCTGGGCCAAGACCGCCAAGGCCTACGACTTCGTGGGCTTCGACCCGCGCGGAGTGGGTCACTCCGCCCCGATCTCCTGCATTGACCCGCAGGAGTTCGTGGCGGCGCCCAAGGCCGACCCGGTGCCCGGCAGCGAGGCCGACAAGCGGGCCCAGCGCAAGCTGGCCCGCGAGTACGCCGACGGCTGCGCCGAGCGCAGCGGCAAGCTGCTGCCGTACCTCACCACGGCGAACACCGCGCGCGACATCGACGTCGTCCGCGCCGCCCTCGGCGAGAAGAAGCTCAACTACCTGGGCGTCTCCTACGGCACCTACCTCGGCGCCGTCTACGGCACGCTCTTCCCGGACCACGTCCGCCGCCTGGTCGTCGACAGCGTCGTCAACCCGGACCGGGACAACATCTGGTACCAGGCGAACCTGGACCAGGACGTCGCCTTCGAGAGCCGCTTCAAGGACTGGGAGGCGTGGGTCGCCAAGCACGACGACGTCTTCCACCTGGGCGCCACGCAGGCCGAGGTCCAGAAGGGCTGGGAGAAGCTCCGCGCCACGGCCAAGGAGAAGCCCATCGGCGGGGTCGTCGGCCCGGCCGAGCTGATCACCTTCTTCCAGGACGCGGCGTACTACGACTCCTCGTGGGTCCCGGTCGCCGAGGTCTGGAGCAAGTACGTCGCCGGTGACGAGAAGCCGCTGGTCCAGGGCGCGGGCCCGGACCTGTCCGACACCGCGGGCAACGTGGCCAAGGAGAACAGCAACGCCGTCTACACGGCGGTCGAGTGCGCGGACGCCAAGTGGCCCACCAGCTGGAAGAAGTGGGACCGCGACAACACCCGCGTCCACCAGCAGGCCCCCTTCATGACCTGGTCCAACGCATGGATGAACCTTCCGTGCGCCACGTGGCGCGCCCCCCAGGGCACGCCCGTCGAGGTCACCACGCACAAGGGTCTCCCGCAGACGCTCATCATCCAGAGCGAGCGTGACGCCGCGACTCCGTACGAGGGCGCCGTGGAGCTGCACAAGCGCTTCAAGGGCTCCCGCCTGATCACGGAGAAGGGCGCCGGCTCGCACGGCGTCACGGGCGAGGCGAACCCCTGTGTCAACGCCCGGCTCGACGCCTACCTCGTCGACGGCAAGCTCGACGCCCAGGACGTGACGTGCGCCCCGCACGCCACCCCCGAGCCGCCGAAGGCCGCCACGAAGTAGTCCCCGCACCACCCCTGGCGCCCCGGTCCCTCGCGGACCGGGGCGCCGTCCGTTTTCCCGCCGCACTTCCGGGGACCTGGGGAGGGTTTCCGGCTGGATGACCATTTGATGAGCATTCTGCGAACCTCGACGGTTCTCGGTGTTTTGGCCGCCCGTCCCTCGTAGCCTGTGCTCATGCCCGTCAACGCGGACCTCACCCAGTCGCCCGAGGAGATCAACGACGCGATCCGTGCGTTCCTGGCCGAGCGCCGCGGCCGGATGCTCAACGGCGAGGAGCGCAGGGCCTACGAGCGGCTGCGGGCGGAGTGGCTGGCGGCGGTGCGCGACGGGCAGTGGCTGAACGAGCGGTGAGCCTGGGGACCGGCGGGGCGGACCTTGCGGTCGGCGCCCTCGCGCCTCCCTCGCACCCCAACGCGCCCCCACCCGGCACGGTTTGACCCGGCGGCCGGGGGATCGGGCGGCCCTGGCAAGGGCGTTACGGGCGGTACGGTGGCCCTTCCCGCGGCCGTCCGCCCTTGTGCTGACCCACGTCAGCGCAGTGCCGCACCGGGGCCGGCGGCCGCCGCGCCCCGGCCGGGTGACCGGCCGCCGCCACCCGGGCGACGGCGCGGCGTGGCAGCTTGCCCGGCGCGTTCCGCGCGCGATGGCCTTGGCCCGGGCACCCCCGCTCCAGGAGGCACCGATGTCCCTACCCCGTACCGCCGTGTTCGCCGCGGCGGCCGTCGCCGCGCTCCTCGCCCTCGCCGCACCGCCGGCCGCGGCGGACGGCAAGCCCGGCAAGCCCGGAGAGCCGGCCCGGCCCGGCCACGGCGAGACCGGCGCCGGCCGGTTCCTCCTCACCGTCTCCGGCTCGCAGGACACCTGGATCCGCGGGGTGCACCTGAGCTGCCCGGACGCCACCGGCCACCACCCCCACGCGGCGGAGGCCTGCGCCGTGCTGCACCGGGCCGAGGGCGACCCGGACCGGGTGACGGGCACGGAGCACGAGTGCACCCGCCAGTACGACCCCGTGACCGCGACCGCCGAGGGCGAATGGAACGGCCGGCCCGTCGTCTGGCACAAGACCTTCCCCAACGCCTGCGCGCTCGACGTGGCCACCGGGCCCGTCTTCCGCTTCTGAAGGCCCCGGCCCCCCGGCCCCCCGGCCCCCGGCCCCCGGTCTCCGGTCTCCCGACCCCGTCACGCCCCCCGCGCCACCAGCGTCCCTATCGTCAGCAGCGACAGCATCACCCACGCGAACCACAGCCAGCCGTTGCTGCCTATCGTCACCGAATACGCGGTCACCACGACGAGGCCCCCCACCGTCAGCCCCGCCATCGCCTTCGCCGAACCGGGCATCCCCGCACCTCCTCACGGCGGCCCGGAAGCGCGCCGACGCGCGAGGGGCCGCGGCCTGGAGTCCATCGTCTCCCGGCCGCGGCCCCTGCCGCCAGATCCCGCGCGTGCGCCCGTCCCTCACGTCTCCCGCGACCGCAGCGACGCGAGGTAGGCGTTGTACGCCTCCAGCTCCTTGTCGCCGTTGCGGTCGGCGGCGCGGTCCGAGCGGCGGGCCTGCCGCTGCTCGGAGCGGTACCACTGGTAGGCCAGCGCGAGCAGCACCACGACCGACGGGATCTCGCTGAACGCCCAGGCGATGCCGCCGCCCGCCTGCTGGTCCTCCAGGGCGTCGATGCCCAGCGAGGCCGGCGGGTGCATGTACGTGCGGATCATCGGCTCCGAGGCCATCATCAGCGCGATGCCGAAGAACGCGTGGAAGGGCATGCCGGCGAACAGCTCCAGCATCCGCATCACGTAGCCGGGCCGGTGCGGGCCCGGGTCCACGCCCATGATCGGCCAGAAGAACACCAGGCCCACGGCGAGGAAGTGCACCATCATCGCGATGTGGCCCGTCCTGGACTCCATCAGGAAGTCGAAGAGCGGCGTGAAGTACAGCGCGTACAGGCTCGCGATGAACAGCGGGATCGTGAACACCGGGTGCGTGATCACCCGCATGTAGCGGCTGTGCAGCAGACCGACGAGCCACTCGCGCGGCCCCTTGCGGCCGCGCCCGGCCGCCGGCAGCGCCCGCAGCGTCAGCGTCACCGGCGCGCCCAGCAGGATCAGGATCGGCGAGAGCATGCTGATCACCATGTGCTGCACCATGTGCACGCTGAACATGACCATGCCGTAGTCGTTGAGCTTGGTGCACATCACCAGCCACACGGTCAGCACGCCGAGCACGAACGCGACGGTCCGGCCCACCGGCCAGGCGTCCCCGCGCCGCCGCAGCCGGACCACCGCCCAGCCGTAGAGGGCCAGCGCCAGCAGACAGCCGATCATGAAGAATGGATCGCCACTGAACTGCAGACCCCGTCCCAGCGTGAACGGCGGCATGTCCATGTGCATCATGCCGTGCCCGCTGTGATCCATCCGCTCTCTCCCATTTCGCACCAATGCGCCGGGACCAGACTAGAGGCGCCCCGGGCCGCGCCCGCGGCCGGGGGCGCCCCGCCGGAGAGCCGGAGGACGCGGGGCGAACGGGCTCAGAGCACGCACTCGACCTCGGTGTACCGCTCCTGCGGCACGGTCTTGAGCCGCTCGACGGCCTCCGCCAGCGGCACCAGCGTGATGTCCGTTCCGCGCAGCGCCGTCATCATGCCGAAGGCGCCGTGGTGCGCCGCCTCCACGGCGTGCCAGCCGAACCGGGTCGCGAGGACGCGGTCGTACGCGGTGGGGGTGCCGCCGCGCTGCACGTGACCGAGTATCACCGGGCGGGCCTCCTTGCCCAGGCGGTGCTCCAGCTCGCCGGCGAGCTGCCGGGCCACCCCGGCGAACCGCTCGTGGCCGTAGACGTCCGTGGCGCCGGTCTCGAAGGCCATCGAGCCCTCGCGCGGCTTGGCGCCCTCGGCGACCACCACGATCGCGAAGCGCTTGCCGGCCTCGAAGCGCCGGCCGACGACCTCGGTGAGCTCGCCGATGTCGAAGGGCCGCTCGGGCACGACGATGGCGTGCGCTCCGGCGGCCATGCCCGAGTGCAGGGCGATCCAGCCGGTGTGCCGGCCCATCACCTCGACGATCAGCACCCGCTGGTGCGACTCGGCGGTGGTCTTCAGCCGGTCCAGGGCCTCGGTGGCCACGCCCACGGCGGTGTCGAAGCCGAAGGTGACGTCGGTGGACGCGATGTCGTTGTCGATGGTCTTGGGCACGCCGACGATCGGCAGGCCCGCGTCCGACAGCAGCCGGGCAGCCTTCAGCGTGCCCTCGCCGCCGATCGGGATGACGGCGTCCAGCCCCAGGTCGGCCACATGCCCCTTGGCCCGCTCGACGCCGTCCCGCAGCTGCGCGGGCTGCACGCGCGAGGAGCCGAGGATCGTTCCGCCGGTGGCCAGGATGCCGGCCACGGCGTCCAGGTCGAGCCTGCGGTGGTCGCCTTCGAGGAGGCCCTTCCAGCCGTCGTGGAAGCCGATGACCTCGTCGCCGTGGTCGACGACCGCGCGGTGCACGACGGACCTGATGACGGCGTTCAGACCGGGGCAGTCGCCACCGGAGGTGAGTACACCAATGCGCATGACAGGGAGAAACCTTCGCAACAGGGCGGGGGACCGGACCCCGTCGTCCGGTTGCGTCCCCGCCACCCTACTAGCGGTGGGCGGCGGGGGACGCGACCGTCCGTCATGCGGTCGGCAGCGCTACGCCGACTGGGTCGCCGCGGCGATCCGCTCGGCGCGCAGCGCCTCGTACCAGCGGTCGTCCACCGGCGGCAGGGCGTTGACGTCCAGCGCCAGCTTGATCAGCATGTCCGAGATGTGCGGGTTGCGGGCCATCACCGGGCCGTGCATGTACGTACCGAAGACGGTGTCGTTGTACGCGCCCTCGAAGCCGTCGCCCGTGCCGTTGCCGTTGCCGTAGCGCACGCGGGCGAACGGGCGGGCCGTCGGGCCGAGGTGGGTGATGCCCTGGTGGTTCTCGAAGCCCGTCAGCGGCGGCAGGCCCAGCGGCTCGTCGATGTCCGCGAGGACGTCGCCGACGCAGCGCTCGCCCTCGCCGCGGGTGCTGATGACGTCGAGCAGGCCGAGGCCCTGCTCGCGCTGGCCCAGGTCGTTGATGAACTCGTGGCCCAGGATCTGGTAGCCGGCGCAGACCGAGAAGACGATCGCGCCGTTGGCCACGGCCCGGTTCAGGCCGCCGTCGCGGCGCAGCCGCTCGGCCGCGAGCCGCTGCGGACGGTCCTCGCCGCCGCCGATCAGATAGATGTCCCCGGAGGTCGGGATGGGCTGGTCGGACCGGATGTCCACGCGCTGGACGTCCAGCCGGCGCTGGCGCGCCCGCCGCTCCAGGACCAGGACGTTGCCCTGGTCGCCGTAGGTGCTGAGCAGGTCGGGGTAGACCCACACCACACGCAGACTGTTCTGGCTCATGCTCACAATCCTGTCAAGTCTCGGCGGGGTCAGTTGCCGACGCGGCGGCGGACGTCCTGGAACGCCGTGTAGTTGGCGATCAGCTCGATCTTGCCGGGCGGGCACTGCTGCACGGCCTCGTCCACGGTCTCGCAGACCCGGAAGTCCAGGCCCGCGACCTCCAGCCGGACGGCCAGGTCCAGCTTGCGGTCGCCGATGACGAAGATCGGGTGGCCGGCGAGGCGCGGGTAGTCCACGTCCCACAGCCACGAGGTGTCCGTGCCGTCGGCGCCGCGGGCGTTGACCGCGAGGATCACCGGCGCCGGGGGCCCGTCGATCAGCGAGAACGTCTCCAGCCAGCCGGCCGGGTTCTTGGCCAGCAGCAGCCGGATGTCGCGGCCGAGGAACTGCACCACGTCGAACCGGCCCGCGACCGCCTGCACCTGGTACATCCGCTCCAGCGCGACCTGCGGCGGGACGCCGAAGGTGGCCGCGACGGCCGCGGAGGTGGTGGCGTTCGCCTTGTTCGCCCGGCCCGGCAGCTGCAGGTGGATCGGCCACGCCGACCCGTGCGGGTCGAGGACGTAGTCGCCCGAGAGCGCCCAGCTGGGGGTCGGCCGGCGGAAGCCGCACTCGCCGCAGAACCAGTCGTCGCCGGGGCGCTGCATCACGCCGCCGCACGACGGGCAGGACCAGGCGTCGTCCTTCCACTCCTGGCCGGCCGCCACCCACACCACGTTCGGCGAGGAGGAGGCGGCCCACACGATCAGCGGGTCGTCCGCGTTCGCGATGATCACTGCCTTGGTGCCGGCCAGGCCCTCACGCCACTTCTCGGCGAGCATGCGCGTCTCCGCGGCCCGGTCGAGCTGGTCGCGCGAGAGGTTCAGCAGCGCTATGGCCTTGGGGGAGACGTCCCGGGCGACACCCGCCAGGTACTTCTCGTCCACCTCGATCACGCCGTAGCGCGCGTCCGAGCCGCCCGCCAGGGCCGAGGTGATGCCCGCGGGCATGTTCGCGCCCAGTGCGTTGGACACCACCGGGCCGCTGGCCCGCAGCGCCTCGGCGATCAGCCGGGTCGTGGTCGTCTTGCCGTTGGTCGCCGACACCAGGACCACGTCCAGGTGGGTCGCCAGCCGGGCCAGCAGGTCGGGGTCGAGCTTGAGCGCGACCTTGCCGCCGATCACCGAGCCGCTGCCGCGGCCCGCGGCCCGCGACACCGCCGCAGCCGCCTTGCCCGCCGTCACGGCCAGCTTGGCCCGCGGCGACAGTGGCCCCGAGTTGCCTGCCATCGTCCTAGATCCTCCTTGTTCCGGCGCCGTGCCCGTCCCTGGTCCGCCGGTGGTGGAACGCCCCCTCCGTGCCGAATCGCCAGCCAGGAGGCCCGGTCGGGGATCAGCCTATCGAGATCCGGCCGCAGGCCCGAACCGGCCGTCCACGGAACGTAGGGCTGACCGTAGGGTTGGCCCATGCGAAACGGCTCGATCCCCGGCAGTTCCGGACGTGTGCGGCCCATGCGGCTGCTCGGCGACCCGGGGCTCGGCACCCCCTGCGAAGACGTCACGGAGTTCGGCGAAGGCCTCGCCCGGCTCGTCGAGGACATGTTCGCGACCATGTACGCGGCGGGCGGCGTGGGCCTCGCCGCCAACCAGATCGGCGTGCCGCTGCGCGTCTTCGTCTACGACTGCCCGGACGACGAGGACCGCCGCCACCTGGGCCACCTGGTCAATCCCCGGCTCGTCGAGGCCGACGGGGTCGTCGTCCGCGGGCCGGAGGGCTGCCTGTCCGTCCCCGGGATCGAGGCGGGCACGCCGCGCTTCGACCACGCCGTGGTCGAGGGCTTCACCCTGGACGGCTCGCCCGCGCGCGTGACCGGCACCGGGTTCTTCGCCCGGTGCCTGCAGCACGAGTGCGACCACCTCGACGGCGGGCTCTACCTCGACCGTGTGACGGGCCTGCGCCGCCGCCGCGCGCTGCGGGCGGTCCGCCGGGCGCCGTGGGCCGGCCGTACGGAGGCGGCGGTGGAGCAGGAGCCGGCCCGTACGGCGTAGGACGCAGTACGTAACAGTACGCAGGGGTGCGGCCGGGCCGCGGCGGGTCAGAAGCCGGGGCCGCCCGGCAGGTCGCCCGAGGAGGCGAGCCGCCCCCACAGCAGGTCCGCGAGGTGCCGCACGAGGTGCGCCCGCGGGAAGGGGCGCTCGCGCAGCCACCAGTCGCCGGCCGCGTGCATCATGCCCACGATGCCGTGGCCCCAGGCGCGCGAGAGCTCGTCGCTGTCCGGACCGAGGTCGACGCGCTCGGATATGACCTGGGCGAGCTCCTCGCCCATCCGGCGCAGCAGGGGCGCCGAGTGCCGGCCCACGTCGAAGCCCTGCTCGGAGGGCTGGCTCTCGTCGGCCGGGTGCATCAGGAAGCGGTAGACCTGCGGCCGGGCCTCTATGGCCGCGAGATAGCTGTCCAGCGTGCGCTCGACGCGGTCGCGGCGGTCGGCCGGGGCGTCCAGCGCGGCCCGCAGCCCCACGAGCAGCGCGTCGGTGTGCCGGGCGGCCAGCGCGCGGTAGAGGCCGCCCTTGTCGCCGAAGTGGCGGTAGAGGATCGGCTTGGTGATGCCCGCCTCGGCGGCGATGGCGTTCATCGAGGCGCCGGGCCCCTCCCGCAGCACCACCCGGTCCGCGGCCTCGAGCAGCTCCTTGCGGCGGCGCTCCGCCGCGTGCTGCTGGTCCTCCCGCTGACTGGTTTCCATATGACCTGCCTCCCCGCCCCTGTGAATCGTGATGCCTGCGCAACGTAACACCCGCTCCACCCAGCGAATCCGGGAGGCGGGACGGTTGACACTACTACCGGTCGGTAACATACTCGCGTTACCGCGAGTAATGCCGTGCCGAGGGGTGGGAGGCCGCGTGGCCGAGTTCACGATGGAGCTCAACGAGGACCAGCGGGGGGTGCGCGACTGGATCCACGGCTTCGCCGCCGAGGTGATGCGCCCGGCCGCCGCCGAGTGGGACGAGCGCGAGGAGTTCCCCTGGCCCGTCGTCCAGGAAGCGGCCCGCATCGGCCTCTACTCCCTCGACTTCTACGCCCAGCAGTTCTTCGACCCCACCGGCCTCGGCATCCCCATGGCCATGGAGGAGCTCTTCTGGGGCGACGCCGGCCTCGGCCTCGCCATCACCGGCACCGGCCTCGCCGCCATCGGCGTCCTCACCAACGGCACCGAGGAGCAGATCGGCACCTGGCTCCCGCAGATGTACGGCGACGCGAACGACGTGAAGGTCGCCGCCTTCTGCTCCTCCGAGCCGGACGCGGGCTCGGACGTCTCGGCCATGCGCACCCGCGCCGTCTACGACGAGGCCAAGGACGAATGGGTCCTCAACGGCACCAAGACCTGGGCGACCAACGGCGGCATCGCGAACGTCCACGTCGTCGTCGCCGTCGTGGAGCCTGGGCTGGGCGCGCGCGGGCACGCCTCCTTCATCGTGCCGCCGGGCACGAAGGGGCTCTCCCAGGGCCAGAAGTTCAAGAAGCACGGCATCCGCGCCTCGCACACGGCCGAGGTCGTCCTCGAGGACGTGCGCCTCCCGGGGCACTGCCTCCTCGGCGGCAAGGCGAAGCTGGACGAGCGCCTGGCCCGGGCCCGCGAGCGCGCCGGCTCCGGCGGCGCGCGTACGCACAACGCCGCCATGGCGACCTTCGAGGCGTCGCGTCCCACCGTCGGCGCCCAGGCCGTCGGCATCGCCCGCGCCGCGTACGAGGTGGCGCTCGACTACGCCCAGACGCGCGTCCAGTTCGGGCGTCCCGTCATCGACAACCAGGGCGTCGCCTTCCAGCTCGCCGACATGCGCACCCGGATCGACGCGGCCCGGCTGCTGGTGTGGCGCGCGTCCTGGATGGCCACCGCGGGCAAGCCCTTCACCTCGGCGGAGGGCTCGATGTCCAAGCTCTTCGCGGGCGAGACGGCGAAGGCGGTCACGGCCCAGGCGATGCAGATCCTCGGCGGGAACGGCTACACGCGGGAGTATCCGGTGGAGCGGATGCACCGGGATGCCGCCATCTACACCATTTTCGAGGGCACGAGCGAGATCCAGCGGCTGGTGATCGCCCGTACGATCTCGGACGTACCGATCCGCTGAACCGGGGGCGTGGGCGTGCTGCATCACTTGGAGCTGTGGGTGCCCGACCTGCAGCGGGCCGAGAAGAGCTTCGGCTGGCTCCTCGGAGCCCTCGGCTACGAGCCCCACCAGCACTGGGAACACGGCCGCAGCTGGCGGCAGGGCGCCTTCTACCTCGTCGTCGAGCAGTCGCCCGCGCTCACGGGCGGCACCCACGAGCGGTGCGGGCCGGGCATGAACCACGTCGCCTTCCGCGTCGGGAGCCGGGCGGCCGTCGACGCGCTCGTGGAGGCGGCGCCCGGGCACGGCTGGCGGCTGATGTTCCCCGACCGGCACCCCTTCGCAGGTGGGGCCGGCCACTACGCCGCGTACCTGGAGAACGAGGACGGCTTCGAGGCCGAACTCGTCGCCGTGGCGGCCGGGGACATCCTCTGACAGGCAGGTCTCGTCCTCTGACAGGCAGTCTCTTCCTTCGCCGCGCGGCGGAGGAAGACCGTTCCGGGGGCTGACGCGAGGGCCCCGGCCCCGCCACCAGCATGGATCCCATGCTGAAGATGAACGCCCTGCCCGGCGTGCCCCGATGGGCCGTCCTCGCGGCCCACGCCGTGCCCCTGGTCACCCTGCCGTCGGGGCTGTGGCGGATCGCGCTGGTCGCCGGGCTGCCGGTGGCCCCGCCCGACGGCGACATGTCCCTCGGGGAGGCCCTCTACGTCCTCTCGCTCACCGGGATCTCCGAAGGACTCGCCCTGCTCACGCTCGGACTCGTGCGGCCCTGGGGCGAGACCGTGCCGCGGTGGATCCCCCTGCTGGGCGGCCGCCGGGTGCGCCCGCTCGCGGCGGTGGTCCCGGCGCTGCTGGGCGCCACGGCGCTGACGGGCCTCGCCGTCTGGTTCTTCTGCGCCCCCTTCGTGAAGCCGGATCAGCCCATCTGGCAGGGCACCCCGGCCCAGGACGCGCTCCTCGCCGCCTGCTACTCCCCGCTGCTGGCCTGGCCGCCGCTCCTGACGGCCGTGACCCTCGCCTACTACCGGCGCCGTACGGGCCGGCAGGCGGCCGGGGACCGGGCCCTCGCCCGGGCGTGAGCACCCGTCATACCCACCCCGCCACAAAAGATTCCGCCGAACCGCAGGTTTTTCTGTTATCCGCTACGCGCCCCCTGGTCTCCCATGCGTAAGCCCGCCGACGCGGTGGAGCGGAAAGAGGTGCGCGGAACGTGAACTTGGACAGCACGGCCGGGGTGATCGAGGCGGCGCGCGGCGGGGACGGCGCCGCACAGGGCGAACTCGTCGCCGCCTGCCTTCCCCTGGTGTACAACATCGTCGGCCGGGCCCTGAACGGGCACGCGGACGTCGACGACGTCGTGCAGGAGACCATGATCCGGATGGTCGGCGGCCTGCGCGGGCTGCGGGACCCCGAGGGGTTCCGCTCCTGGCTCGTCGCGATCACCATGAACCAGATACGCAGCCACTGGCGCAAGGAGCGCGCGGAGCGCAAGGACGCCCCCGCCGGCGGTCTGCAGGAGGTCGGCGAGGCCGCGGCCCCCGAGCCCGACTTCGTCGAGTGGTCGATCCTCCGCCTCGGCCTGCAGGGACAGCGCCGGCAGGCCGCGGAGGCCACGCGCTGGCTCGACGGCGACGACCAGGTCGTCATGTCGTTGTGGTGGCTGGAGGCCGCGGGCGAGCTGAGCCGCGCCGAGGTCGCCGCGGCCCTCGGCCGCTCGCCGCAGTACACCGCCGTCCGCGTCCAGCGCACCAAGACGCAGCTGGAGACGGCCCGCGTCGTCGTCCGGGCCCTCGCGACGACCCCGCGCTGCACGGAGCTCACGGCCGTGCTCGGGGACTGGGACGGGGCGCCGAGCCCGCTGTGGCGCAAGCGCATCGCCCGGCACGCGCGCGGCTGCACCGGCTGCGGCGGTCACTGGTCCGCCCTGGTGCCCGCGGAGGGCCTGCTCGCCGGTCTCGGCCTGGTCCCCCTCGGAGCCGCCCTGCTGGGCCGCCTGACCGGCGGCGCGGGAACCGGTGCCATGACGGCGTGCGGCGCCGTGACGGACGCGGAGGCCGCGGAAGCTGCGGAGGCCGCGGAGGCCCCCGGGGAGGCGCCGTCCTCGCCGCCCGAGGCCACGCGCCTGGCGCGCCGGGCCGTCATCGCCGGTGTCGTCGCCGTCATCGTGGGCGCCGCCCTGGGCGGCCCGCACCTCTTCGCCCCGGCCCCGGAGCGCGCCGTTCCGCAGGCTTCGGGGGGCTCCGTCGAGTTCCTCCCGGCCACCGCCGGCGGCCCCGCGCCCGCCGCTCCGGAGCGCACCGGCGCCACGCCCGTCGCCCGCTCCGAGAGCAGCGGCCGGATCCCCGTACGCGAATCCGCTGCCCCCGCGGCCTCGTCACCCGCACCGGCATCCCCCGTCACTCCGGCCACGGACAAGCCCTCCGCCGGGAGCACCGCACCGGCCGGGCCGCACCGTACGCCTGCCGCCGAGGCACCGGCCCGGCGGACCGCGCCGCCGCGCGACCCGGATGCGGGGCCCGCGAGGGACATCGTCCGCATCGTCAACACCGAACGCGCCAAGGCGGGATGCGGGCCGGTCCGCTACAGCGCCGAACTGGCCCTGATCGCCCAGCGGCACACCGAGGACACGGCCTCGCACGTCCCGCTGAACCAGTGGTCCGCCTTCGCCCGCGGCATCTCCGTGCCCGGCCACCGCTGGAGCTCGTACGGGGTGACCGCCGCCGGCGGCCGGAGCAGCGCCTCCGCGGTCGTGACCACGTGGATGAACGACCCCGGACGCCGCCGGACCGTCCTCAACTGCGCCTACACCGAGGTCGGCGTCGGCGTCACCTTCACCTACGACGGCCCGCGCTGGCTGCAGGTCTTCGCCACGCGGTGAGCCGCGGACGCGCCCGGCCGTTCGCAACCCCCAACGCGATACCCCCGCCCCAAGCCCCCACGTAACACCCCCCGCGCAACCCGAACCCCCCACGCCATACCCCCACCGAAGGGATAACCCTTGCCCCGCAAGCACACCCACCGCCGCAGCAGAACCGGCCGCCGCCTGATACTCACGGCGGCCGCAGCCACTGCGGCCGCCGGCATCACCTTCGGCGTCATCAGCGCCGGATCCGCGACCACGGCCGGCGACCCGCCGCCGGGCGCGGCGAGCGCCCCGGCCGCCGAGCCGGTGCACAAGAAGCCGCCCGCCCCCCTCAAGTCGGCCCCGCAGGCCGACAAGCGCCGCGGCCTCGTCTACGACGGCCTCAAGCCCGCCCCCAAGGGCGACCGCTGCGTCGGCGTCTACAGCGTCTCGCGGGCCGGCCTGTGCACCCACGGCCCGGACGCCCCGCCCAAGGGCGTCGACATCACCAAGGACACCGCGCCGGTCGCCAAGGGCACGGCCGGGCCCCCGCCCCTGACCGGCGACGGCGAACAGGCCCCCTCGGCCGCCGAGGCCCTGGGCGGCGCACCGGCCGTGATCGACGCCCGCAAGGGCGGCGTGGCCGCGGCCGCCGCCCCGGGCCCCGGCTCCGGCGCGCCCGCCGGCCCGCGGGACGGCTCCGGCTCCAAGGTCGTCTGCGAGGGCGACGGCGCCACCGGCAACCGCGTCCAGGTGCTGTACGTGCACGCGCCCGGCCGCGACCGGTTCGGCCAGTACGCGGCCTCCTTCAAGCAGTGGGCCGCCGAGACCGACGTCATCTACAACGCCAGCGCCAAGGAGACCGGCGGCGAGCGGCACGTCCGCTACGTCACCGAGGGCGACTGCACGGTCTCCGTCCTGGACGTCGAACTGCCCGCGGGCGACCTGCAGGAGTTCGGGGCGATGAACAACGCCCTGGCCGCCAAGGGCTTCAACCGCCGCGACCGCAAGTACATGGTCTTCGCCGATGCCCAGGTCTACTGCGGCATCGGCACCTTCAACGGCGACGAGCGCCCGGGCCAGGACAACCTCAGCAACTTCGGCCCGTCCTACGGGCGCACGGACTCCGGCTGCTGGGGCGGCAGCACCCCCGCCCACGAACTCGGCCACAACCTGGGCGCCGTCAACAACAGCGCCCCGCACACCAGCAAGGCCGGGCACTGCGTCGACGAGTGGGACATCATGTGCTACTCGGACGCCCCGTACTACCCGAAGATGCAGACGATCTGCCCCGACCGGGCCAACGACAACCGCCTGGACTGCGGCCACGACGACTACTTCCACACCGACCCCAAGCCCGGCAGTTACCTGGCCACCCACTGGAACATCGCGAACAACCGCTTCCTGATGGCCGGGGGCGGCACCACGAACCCCGGCCCCGGCCCCACGCCGACCCGTACGGCCGGCCCGACGCGGCCGTCGTCCGCCGGGCCCGACGCCCAGGCCGGCCAGATCACCCCGAACTCGGCCGTCGTCAGCTGGCCGAAGGCCCCTGCGGCCGCCGGGTACGACGTGCTGGTCAACGGGAAGAAGACGGCCGAGGTCAAGGACACCGTCGTCCGCCTCGCCAACCTCACCCCCGACACCGCCTACAAGGTCGCCGTCGCCGCACGGGGCACCGACGGGAAGTCCTCCGCGCCGGGGCGCGCCGCTGCCTTCCGCACGCTCCCCGCGGACGGCGGCTCCCCGACCCGCCCGGGCACCGCGTACCTGATGGTCAACGGCCTCACCGGCCAGGCCGTCGACCTGTGGGGCGGCTCCGCCGCGGACGGCACCGTCGCCATCGCCTACCAGCGGCACGGCTACGCCAACCAGCAGTGGGCCTTCGAGAACGCCGGCGGCGGCACGCTGCGCGTGAAGTCGGCCCAGACCGGCAAGTGCCTCGAACTGGGCACCGGCGGGCGGGCCGTGGCCGGCCAGTACGTCGCCCAGCGGCCCTGCCGTGACACGGCCGCGCAGAAGTGGCGGCTGAACGGCGCCGGCGGCGGGGCGTACGTCCTGCAGCCCGAGGGCTCCTCCCTGGTGCTGGGCATCAGCAACCGCTGGTACTACGGCGGACGGCTGCTCGAACTCCAGCAGAAGAACGGCCAGGGCTACCAGAGCTGGACCCTGTCGAAGGCAGCTTCTTCCTGACCGGCTTCTTCCTGACCGGCCTCTTCCTGACCGGCCTCTTCCTGGCCGGTCTCCTCCCGGCCGGTCTCTTCCTGACGGCCGCCTTCTGACGGCCGTCCCCTGATCCGGGCCGGCGACCGCTGCTCACCACCCCCACCCCCCACCTGCGGTCGCCGGCCCTTCCGCACCCTCCACCCCCCTCAGAGGAACCGCCACGATGAAGCTGCGCCCCCTCTTCCCGGCCTCCGCCCTCGGCTGCGCCACCGCCGCGCTCGTCCTGGCCACGGCCGGACCGGCCGCCGCGCACGGCGACACCATCCACTTCACCGTCGGCGCCGCGCAGCCGGACGGCCGCGTACGGGCCGTGGCGACCTGGGACGACGACGGCGACCCCGTGGACGAGCCGGTCGCCGGCATCCTGACGGCCACCGGCCCGGACGGGCGCACCCTCGGGCCCTGGCAACTGGTGGCGGCCGGGGGCGGGAAGGCCGCCTACACCACCCGCGAGGCCCTGCCGCCCGGCACCTGGAAGATCGTCGTCCACAGCGGCTTCCCGGACCTGGGCCACGGCGAGGGCGCGGTCACCGTCGCGGCGGCCGGCGAAGCCAAGAGCGGCCCCGTACCGGAGAAGGCGGCCTCCGCACCGGCGAAGGCCGCCGCCGCACCGGAGGAGCGGGCGAAGGCGCCCTCCTCCCGTACGGGCCTGACGGCCGTCGCCGCCTGCGCCGCGGCCGCCGTGCTCGCGGCCGTGGGCGGCGTCCTCCTGGTCCGCGCCCGGCGGTCGGGGAACGGCCGCCCGGCGTCCGTGTGAACGGCGGGGCCGAGCGCCCGTTGCGCAGGACCCCGCCGGCCGTCACCCGTCCAGGGCGGCCAGGAAGTCCAGCAACTCGGCGTTGACCTCGTCCGGGCGCTCCTGCTGCGTCCAGTGGCCGCAGCCGGGCAGGGTCACGCTGCGGTGCAGCCGCGGCACCGCCGTCTCCAGCGAGGCCAGCAGCTCGGGCATCCCGGGGAAGGTCCGTACGAGGTCGCGGTCGCCCGCCACGTACAGTGCGGGCACCTCGACGCGGCGGTCGTGGAAGGGCGCGAGGAGCTCCCAGTTCCGGTCGATGTTGCGGTACCAGTTGAGCCCGCCGGTGAACGCCCGGTCGCCGTGCTCGGAGAACTCGCGGGCGAACACGGCGACGTCCTCCTCGGTGAGCCAGCCCGGCAGCTCCTTCGGCTCCGGCATCGTGTCCAGGATCGTGGCGCCCGCCGGGACGACCCATGGGCGCGGCGGGTCGGTGAGGGGGCTGTCGCCCGAGGCGCCGGTCAGGATCCGGCGGAACGTCGACGCCGGGTCCTGCACCAATTCGGCGTCGGCCACGCCCGGTTCCTGGAAGTACAGCTGGTAGAAACCGTCGCCGAACAGGGAACGCAGGGCGGGCAGCGGCGCCGCCGGGCCGCGCGGCACCGGCGGCACGCTCAGGCCGGCGACGCCGCGGATGACGTCCGGCCGCAGCAGCGCCGTCGTCCAGGCCACCGGCGCGCCCCAGTCGTGGCCGACGACCACCGCGCTGTCCTCGCCGAGGGCGTGGATCAGCCCGATCACGTCACCGGCGAGGTGGAGCAGGCTGTACGCGCCGATGTCGTCCGGCTGTTCGCTGCGTCCGTAGCCGCGCTGGTCCACCGCGACCACCCGGTACCCGGCTTCCGCCAGGGGCCCGAACTGGTGCCGCCAGGAGTACCAGCACTCCGGGAAGCCGTGCAGGAGGACGACCAGCGGCCCCCGCCCTCGTTCGGCGATGTGCAGCCTGACGCCGTTGACCTCGACGAACCGGTGCTCGACCGGGTCGGCCGTCTCGACCGGGTTGGTCATGTCGTCCTCCTGGGATCGTCGTGCCGTGACCGCCGCGCGGACGTGCTCCACGGGCGTGCTTCACGGATGTGCTTCACAGCAGGGTGCAACTTCGCGGCGCGGTCCCGGGATTCCCGTTCCCGCCGTGTGTCCCGGGCGGTGGGCGTTCGGCCGGGTGCCGCACTGCTGTTGCGGGAACCGCCGGGGTGGGTCATGGGTAGGGCATGAGCGAATACGAGCGTTCCCGGACGATGCCCGACCTCCCCGAGCACGTCTTCGACCAGGCGAGCGTCGTGTCCTGGTTCGACAGCTGGCTCCCGGACGAGCTGCACGTCCGGGCGCAGGACCCGCCGGCCCTGACCGTCCACGAGGACAGCACGGGCGAGGACGCGGCCGCGCTGTTCCGCGCGGACCGCGAGCGGATGCGGCTGGAGTGGGGCGCGCTGGACGGCAGCGGCTACACGGGATGGCTCCAGGTGGCCGGGTACGGCACCGGTGCGAGCGAGGTCACCGTCCACCTGTCCTTCGCCGACTGGCGCCTCGACCCGGGCGAGGCGGACGTGCTCGGCGCCCTCGACCGGAGCCTGCAGCAACTGGAGGAGCAGGTCCGGCTCCGGGTCGAGGGCGCCGGATAGGCGGTGCGGCTCACCCCTCGGGGTCGGCCTCCAGGCAGGTCAGCTCGATGTCGTCGATGACGGCCTCGTGCGTCTGGCCCTTCAGGTGCGCGACGTTCTCGATGCCGACGGCCATCCAGCCCGCCAGGCTCATGGCGAGCACACGCAGCCCGTCCGTACCGTGCTCGGCGAGCACCCTGTCCGCGGCCTTGAGGGCTTCCTCCGGCACCCGCTCTGCCGGTTCGAGGCCGACGATCGTGCGCATCAGCCCGATGGTGGTGTACGAGATCTCCGGCGCGATCGCCCGCAGCCTCCGGTCCTCTTCCTCGTCCACGTGTCCTCGATCCTGTTCGTCAGCGGTCACGTGGGCAGCACCCTAGGCGGCGGCGCGCGGGGCCCGCACCCGTCCGGGACACCAACGGGTGATCCTGCGCCGCCGCGTCAGGCGGCCCGGCCCTCCCGGCGTTGTCAGTGCCCGGTGCGAGGATGCGTGGCATGAGTCCTCGTCTCCTCACCGACATCGAACGTGCCGTCCGCAGCAGTTGGGGCGCCGACACGTGCACACCGGAGTACCGGCCGCGCTGGACGCCGGACAATCCCGCGCGCGACCAGTGCGGCGTGACCGCGATGGTCCTCAACGACCTGCTGGGCGGCGACCTCGTCCGGGGCGAGGTCCGGGTCGGCGGCGTGCAGACCGACTACCACTGGTGGAACCGCCTGGGGGAGGGCGTGGAGATCGACCTCACGCGCGAGCAGTTCGGCCCCGAGGAGATCGTCACCGGCGGTGTGGTCATACCGCGGCCGCCCGAGATCAAGCGCCTGCGCGAGGAGTACGAGCTGCTCCGCGCCCGGGTCCTGGAGAAGCTGGCGGCGCCCGCTGCGGCGTGAGCCGGTGGTGCGGCCCGGCCCGGCGATCGTGGGTGCGGGCACGGCCCGGTCCTGGCCGGTTCCGTCCCTGTGGCCGGCGCCGTGCGGCGGGCGAGGCTGGTCCCGCACGATCCCGTGAGCGAAGGAGCAGTTGTGACCGGTCAGAGCACACCGCGTACCGGCGAGGACGCGACCCGCAGCTACTACGACTCCGCCGACGTCGACGCCTTCTACGCCGCCGTCTGGGGCGGCGAGGACATCCACACCGGCATCTACACCCGCCCCGGCGAGCCCGTGGCCGACGCCTCCCGCCGCACCGTCGACCGGGTCGGCGACCGGCTCGCGGACCGGCTCGGCCCGGGGCGGTCCGTCCTCGACCTCGGGTCCGGCTACGGAGGCACCGCCCGCCGCCTGGCCGAGCGCTTCGGCTGCCGCGTCGTCGCCCTCAACCTCAGCGCCGCCCAGAACGAGCGGCACCGCGCCGCCAACGCCGCGCGCGGCCTGGACGGCCTCGTCGAGGTCGTCACCGGCTCCTTCCACGACGTGCCGTTCCCCGACGGCCACTTCGACGCCGTGTGCTCCCTGGAGGCCCTCTGCCACAGCAGCGACCGGCCCAGGGCGCTGAGCGAGGCGGTCCGCGTCCTCAAACCGCAAGGAGCGCTGGCCTTCACCGACATCATGGCCGCCGAGGACGCTCCCGCGGAGCTGCTGCGCCCGGCCGTCTCCCGGCTCGGCGTCGACGCCCTGGCGACCGTGTCGTTCTACCGCACGCAGCTCGCCGCCCTCGGCCTGACCGGCGTCGGGTTCGAGGACCACAGCGACCAGCTGGTCAGCCACTACGTCCGGCTGACCGACGAGACGGCGGCCCGCGCGGCGGAGCTCCGCGGCCGCATCAGCGACGCCTATCTCGGCCACCTCCAGGAGAACCTGCCCGTCTGGGCCGACGCCGCGCGCCGCGGCCGGCTCCGCTGGGGCGTCCTGCACGGAAGCCGTCCGTGATCAACCGGCCACGCTCTGGCTTGATTTGCCTTCTCCCCCTGATCCATACCCGCGAGTAGCGTGCCCCGGCGCGGGGGCCTCTCTGGGAGAAGGGCGTTGGCATGTTCTATTGCGCGTTCAGGGCCGTGGTACTCGTGCCGCTGCTGCGGTGGCTCTTCCGGCCCCGGGTCGAGGGCCTGGGCCGGGTGCCGGAGCACGGGGCCGCGATCGTGGCGGGCAACCACCAGTCGTTCACCGACCAGTTCCTGATGGGAGTGACCCTCCGGCGCCGGATTTCCTTCCTCGCCAAGCAGGAGTACTTCACCGGCCGGGGCCTCAAGGGCCGCCTCGCCGCGGCGTTCTTCCGCGGGCTCGGGGCGATACCCGTCGACCGCTCCGGCCGGGCCGCCGGCCAGGCCGCCGTCGACGAAGGCGTGCGGGTGCTCGACCGCGGCGAGCTCCTCGGCATCTTCCCGGAGGGCACCCGCTCCCACGACGGACGCCTGTACAAGGGCAAGGTGGGCGTCGCGGAGATGGCGATCCGTTCCGGCGCGCCCGTGGTGCCCTGCGCGATGATCGGCACGTTCGAGGCGCAGCCCGCCGGGCGCCGGCTGCCCCGCCTGGTCCCGGTCACCGTCCGCTTCGGCGAGCCCCTGGACTTCTCGCGCTACGCGGGCATGGCGGACCAGCGGCACGTGCTCCGGGCGGTCACGGACGAGATCATGTACGCGATCCTCAAGCTCTCGGAGCAGGAGTACGTCGACATGTACGCCGTCGACGCCAGGGCCCGGCTCACCGCCCCTGCCTCCGGCGCGGCCCGCACGGAGACCGCCGGCAGCGCGCACCTGGCGCCGGTCCCGGACCGTACGCCCGGAGACCCCACGCCTGGAGCCCACGCGCCCGGCGACCGTACGCCCGGAGACCCCACGGCCGTCGCCGGGCACCCGGCCCCCGGAGAAGGGCGTCACGCGGCGTAGGAGCGGCGCGGGGCAGTGCGCGGGGCAGTGCGGGGGCGGCGCAGGAGCCGCAGAGCGCGGCCGGTGCCGGGGGACAGGCGTCACCCGGCCCGGCCGACGGGCCCCTTCCGGCGGAACGACCGCACGACTCAGTCGAACCGGATGTGCTTGAGCCCCGTCCACGCCCGGCGCGCCCGTCCCCGCAGCACGCCGTCGGTGTTCGGGGCGAGCGTCAGCCCGGCGGAAGCGGCGACGGCGTCGGCGACGGCCGGGACGGTGAGCCGGTCGGTCCACACGTGCGCGGCGAACTCCGGCCCGCGCAGCCGCTCCAGGCACGGATCGAGCCGCGACACGGCGAAGCTCTCCCGCCCCGTGCCGGGGCCGCGGCCGGCGGCGGCCCGCAGGGCGTGCACCACGGAGCGCTCGCGCAGTCGCCGCAGCACCGTGGCGCGCCCGGCCATGAGCGTGAAGTGCCGTACGTCGTGGCCGTTCTCGCGCAGCCGGCCGGCGGTCTCCCGGAGGAACTCCGGCTCCACGACCGTCATCGGCACGATGACGGGGCCGTCGAGCCTGCCGAGGGCCAGGTCCAGCACCTCGTACACGCCCTGCCGCCAGGCCGGGAAGTCCTGGAAGTCGCCCCGCAGGCCCGGGGGCGTCATCCGGTGCAGGCCGAAGCCGACGTGCTCGGGGTCGCAGATGACGCTGCCGGGCAGCCGCCGCTGCAACTCGTGCGCGGTCTGGGTCTTTCCGCCGCCGAAGGGGCCGTTGATCCATAGAAGCATGGGCGGACTCTACGGCCGGCCGCCGCGGGGCTGCCGTGCCGCCGGCCCCGCCTGCCGAGGCGCGTCGACCCGGAGGCGCCCCGGCCCGTAGGCTCCCCGCTCATGAATGACGACGTGCGCAACATCGTTCTGGGCCTGGTCGCCAGCGGGATCAGCGCTGCCGCGGGCTGGTTCGTCAGAACACAGCTGTGGCGGCGCCAACTCCGCCGCAAACGAGCATTTTTCGGCCTCTCCGCAGGGTCGGAGTGCCTGCTCGTGGTCAACCAGGACCCCGGCGCGAGCGGTTGGGGCGTCGCACGCCACGACGCCTTCGCGCTGCTGGAGATCGCCGCACTGATCAAGGAGTGCGGGGCGCACGCGGACATCGTGGTGCACGACGCCGCCCGCCAGGGGATCGGCGTGCGCACCGAGTTCTGCGTCGGCGGGCCGGTGTCGAACCGCCGCACCGAGGCCCACCTCCGCTCGCTGCTGCCCGGCGTCGGGGTCGACACCGGCCACGAGGGCCCCGACGCGGGCGCGTTCACCATCGGCGGCGAGACGTACCGGATGGACAAGGGGACGACCGAGTACGCCCTGCTCGCCCGGCTGGCCGGGCCCGGCGGGAGCCGGCCGGTCTTCCTCGTCTCCGGTCAGCGCAGCGTCACCAACCAGGCCGCCATAAGGTACCTGGCCCGGCACCACGCCCCGCTCGCCCGCCGGCACGGGCTCGACGGCACGTTCTGCCTGCTGCTGAAGGTCGTGAACTCGGAGGCGTACGGGCCGGACATGGTGGAACTGGTCGCCGACGTCACCACGGCGGCCACCGCAGGCTGACCCGGCCGGGCGGACACGCGCCCCGCACGCGCCCTGGCCATGCCCCGGCCGTGCGCCTGATCACCCGCCCCCGACGCGTACCCCGCACTCACCCGGACCGGCGGCACCGGCCGTGCGGCGGTTCCTTCCGCGGTGGCGGCTTCGCTACGGTGGCCGCGCCCAGCCGACCCGGGAGGCAGACCGATGACGCCACCGGCTCCCCGTCAGCCCCGGCGGCCCGCGGGCTCCGGCCTGCGGGCGGCATGATGCGGCGGACGATCCCCGAGACGATGGACGGCTGGCAGGACGGCCGGGAAACCGACCTCGGCCGCGAGCTGTTCGCCCTCGCCACCAAGACCGCGGTGCGGGCGCTCTTCGGCGCCGACCTGCCGCCCGCCGAGGCCCGCGAACTGCACGACGCCCTGGACACCTTCCTCACGGGCATCTACCGGCAGTCGCTCCTGCCGGGGGCCGGCCGGCTGCCCGCCCCCGGCAACCGCCGCTACGCCCTGGCCCTGGCCCTGGCCTGCTGGCGGGCGCACACGACCCGCCTCATCGAGGCCCGCCGCGCGCACGCCGCTAGTACCTCTGCCCGAAGTGCTGCCGAACCTTCGGGCGGCCACAAGGACGTCCTCTCCCATCTGCTGTCCGTCCGCACGCCCGAGGGCGCACCGGTCGCCGACCACGTCATCCACGACCAGGCCACGGCCCTCGTCCTCGCCGGCTCCGAGACCACGGCCGCCGCGCTGGCCTGGTCCTGCCACCTCCTGTCGCGCCACCCCGGGACCGAGGAAGAACTGTCCGCGGAAGCACGCGGCGTCCTGCGGGGGCGGGCCGCCACGCAGGACGACCTGCCCCGGCTCCCGCTGACGACGCGCGTCGTCACCGAGGCCCTGCGCCTGTACCCGCCGGCATGGCTCATCCCGCGGAACACCACCCGGGAGACGGAGCTCGCGGGCCTGCGCCTGCCGGCCGGCAGCACGGTGGTGTTCAGCCCGTACGTCGTCCACCGCCGCGGCGACCTCTACCCCGGGCCCGCCCGCTTCCTGCCCGGCCGCCGGGCGGCGGACCGGGCACCGGGCGCCCCGGAACTTAGGGCCTGCGCCCGAGCGGCTGCCGATGTACCTGTACGCGCGGTGAGCCGGCGCCGGCGGCCGGGCGGGCCGCCGGGCAGGCGCCTCACTCGCCGGGGAACACCTTCGTGACCACCTCGCCGCCGGCGGTCACGTAGCCGTAGAGCATGCCTTCACTGCTGTACGGGGCGGCCAGCACCCCGCGGGGGTCGAGCGCGATCACTCCGCCGGTGCCGCCCAGGGCGGTGAGCCGCTCGTGCACGACCTCGTGGGCGGCCGTGGCCACGTCCCGGCCGCCGAACTCCACGAGATGGGAGATCGTCGCCGTCGCGGCACCGCGGACGAAGACCTCGCCCTGCCCGGTGGCGCTCGCCGCGACGGTGCCGTTCTTCGCGTACGTCCCCGCCCCCACGAGCGGGGAGTCGCCCACCCGGCCCGCCATCTTGTTGGTCATCCCGCCCGTGGACGTCGCGGCCGCGAGGTCCCGGCCGCGGTCGACGGCGACCGCACCGACCGTGCCCGTCGCGGCCTCGCCCACGGCCTTCGCACCCATGGTCTTCCCGCCCGCGCCCGGTGCCCGGCCGCGGCCGCTCTGCTCCTTGGCCTGCATCAGGCTGTCCCAGCGCGCCTGCGTCCAGTAGTAGTCCTGGGTGACCACCGGCAGGCCGTTGCGCGCGGCGAAGTCGTCGGCGCCCTGTCCCGCCAGCAGCACGTGCGGGGTCCGCTCCATCACGAGCCGGGCCGCGGAGACGGGGTTGCGCACGTGGCGGACGCCGGCGACGGCACCGGCCGCCAGGTCCGAGCCGCGCATGACCGACGCGTCCAGCTCGTGCCCCGCGTCCTCCGTGAAGACCGCGCCCTTGCCCGCGTTGAACAGCGGGTCGTCCTCCAGCGACCGTACGGCGGCCTCGACCGCCGCCACACTGCTGCCGCCGTCCCGCAGCACCTTCCGGCCGGCGCGCAGGGCGGCGGCCAGCCCGTCCCGGTAGGCCTTCTCCGTACGGGCATCGGTGTCCTCGCGCCGTAACGCCGTCCCGGCACCGCCGTGCACGGCGAGCACGACTCCGGTGGCCTCCGGCCGCGGCGCCCCGCGGCCCGGCCCGGCGGTCACGGCCGTGGTCCCGGCGGGCTCCGAGGCCGGCTGCGGCAGCGCCGCGAGCGTCGCCACGACCGCCACCAGGGCGGTGAGCACGGGAAGGAACCGGAGTCTCGAACGCACACGCATGGGCTCTCTCCTCGCAAGCTCGGGTGTCCCGCTCACCTTGCCGAGGAGACCGCCGGGACGGAACGGGAACCGGGGCGGCGGAACGGGATCCGGAGGAAACGGCCGGGAACGCCGTCTTGCCGTCGCGCACGGGACGTCACACGGGCTTGCGGGCCTCGATGAGGAAGCGCGCCGAGTGGGCGACGAACGGGCCCTCCGCCCGGATGCGCTCGTGCAGCTGGCGCAGGCGGTCGCGGTACTCGCCGACGGTGAAGCCGGGGACCATCCAGATCACCTTCCGCAGGAAGTAGATCACCGCGCCGATGTCAAAGAACTCCATGCGCAGGGTCTCGGAGCGCAGGTCGACGACGCCGAGCCCCGCGGCCTCCGCCTCCCGCCGCTCGTCGTCGGGGTGGCGCCTGCGCCGGACCTCCTCCGGCTGCGGTCCCAGGAAGTACTCGACCAGCTCGAAGGCGCTGGCCGGGCCCACGTGCTGCGCGAGGTACGTGCCGCCCGGCCGCAGCACGCGGGCGATCTCCTCCCACCACACGGTCGCCGGGTGACGGCTGGTCACGAGGTCGAACGCCTCGTCGGCGAACGGGAGCGGCGGCTCGCCGGGATCCGCGACCACGACCGCCCCCAGGGGGTGCAGCAGCTTCGTCGCCTTCGCGACGTTGGGCGGCCAGGACTCGGTGGCCACCATCGTGCGGGGCAGCCGCCGCGCGCCGGCGAGGACCTCGCCGCCGCCCGTCTGGACGTCGAGGGCCGCGTCCACCTGCGCCAGGCGTTCGCTCATCGTCCGCTGATAGCCCCAGGACGGGCGCTCTTCGGTGGCCCGGCCCTCCAGCCAGGAGAAGTCCCAGCCGGCCACGGGTGCGGCCTCCGCCTCCGCCACCAGATCGTCGAAGCTCCGCCGGGCATCGGCGGTATCAGGGGTCCCCGGATTATTTGATGACATATCAGAAGTAATACCTCAAAGCCCTCCGCGCTTCCCCCGCCTTTCCGGGGCGGCCTTCACCACCGGAGCCTTTCATTCCTGGTGGCAGGGGATGGGGGAACGGGCATACCGCGAACAGACGTGCGTGTCGCCGTGCGGTGCGGCGCGCACCCAGCCCCCCAGCCCCGAGGAGTCGTGATGGCCTGGTACCCGGGCGCCACGAAGATGGAGCTCCAGCCGGAGTCGGACGACCAGCCGGCGATCCGGCCCACCCAGTTCATCCTGCACAGCATGGGCGCGCCCTGGACCGCGCGCCGCCTCTACGAGTACTGGCGCGACAGCAACCTGGAGTCGCATTTCGGCCTCGGCTACGACGGCGACCTCGCGCAGTACATCGGCACCCAGACCCGCGCCGACGCCAACTACCGGGCCAACCGGCGCCCGGACGGCACGGGCGCCGTGAGCATCGAGACCGCCTCCAACACGGACCACACCGACCCGTGGAACGCCCGGCAGATCGAGAGACTGGTCGAGGTGGGGGTGTGGCTGCACCAGTACCACGGCCTGCCGTTACGCATCTGCGGCGCGTGGGACGAGCCGGGCTACGGCTACCACCGGCTGTTCCCCGAGTGGTCCACGAGCGGCACGGCCTGCCCCGGCGACGCCCGCGTGGCACAGTTCCGCGACGTGGTCTTCCCCGCCATCGCCGCCCGCGCCTCCGGCAGGCCCGCGGATCCCCCGCAGGGCGGCGCCGCGCCCCGGACGCTCGGCGAGTACAGCGACGCGCGGACGGCGCTCGCCCCCGGCGCCTGGACGACCCTCTCCGTCAACGGCGAGGCGCTCATCAGCGGGGCGAAGGCGTACACGGCCACCGTCTTCCTGACCGTCAGCGTCCCCGCGGGCAGCACGCTCCAGGGCCGCTTCTACCACCAGCGGCCGGACGGCTCCCGCTGGGACGGCCCGATCGTCGAGCGCATCGCGACGGTGGGCGCGTCCTTCGTCGACTTCACCCACCAGGGATCCGTCTCGGACGGCGAGACCGTCCGCTTCGAGGCGTGCTACGACCCGCCGGCGCCGGGCGTCCGCGACCCGGGCACCGTCTCCACGTCCCGGGCGCGCGGCCTGTACTGGACGTGAGACCGTTGCCCGCACTCTCTGTATTCCTTCACTGACTCACTACTACTTTTGGTGCGGTGTCGAAGAGCAAGGATCACGCCACCGAGGCCGGAACGGCCGGTCCGTCACGCCGCCGTCTGCTGGGCTGGGCCGCCCTCGGCGCGGCGTCCCTCGCCGGGGCGACCACGGTCACGGCGGCCGGCGCCCGTGCGGCCGCCCCCGGCCCGGCCGGCAGTGGCTCGCTCGTCATCGGCGGCATCGCCGCGGTCCCCCGGCGGGCGTACTTCGAGGAGGTGCTGCCGCAGGTCGACGCCGCAGAGATGTACGCCCGGCACTTCCCCCGTGCCACGGCCATGCTCCGGGCGAACCGCGTCGACCCGGACTGGTTCGAGCAGACGGAGTGGTACCGCTTCGCGCGCGTCGCCCGCGCCTCGGCCGCGAAGGCGGGCCTGCGCACGGCCTTCGTCCCCAGCGTCTACGACTTCGCCCACATGCGGCGCGAGGCCGCCGGCGAGGTGCCGAAGTCCGCCCTCGCCGCCGAGGCCATGTACGGCAACAACCACGGCAAGCAGAGCCTGGACAAGACCTATCTCGCCGCCGCGCTCGGCACGGGCAGGGTCACCATCGAGACCCTGCACCACGTCACGGCGATCACCCGCCGGCCGGAGCCCGCCGGATTCGAGACCGGCATCAGCATGTACCTGGCCGTGACCAGGACCCCGAGCGCGGCACCTTCGTCCACGACGGTGCCACGGACCGCGTCCTGCTGCGGTGGGACCGGAGCCAGAACGCCCCGGCCGTGGCCTCGGCGAAGGCGTTCTTCGACCGGATCAACAAGGCCAACGGCACCGACTACCGCTACGACCTGTCCGGGCCGCGGGCGAAGGCGTTCGGGGACGACTTCTGCTACCACCCGCTCGGCGGCTGTGTCCTGGGCAGGGCGACGGACGCGTACGGGCGGGTCGCCGGCTACCGCAACCTGTACGTGGCGGACGGCGCGCTGATCCCGGGCTCGATCGGCGTGAACCCGTTCGCGACGATCACGGCGCTGGCCGAGCGGAACATCGAACGGGTCATCGCGGAGGACGCCCGGCGGTAGCCGCGGGCTTACGACTGCACGTTCGTACGGGCCTTGCCGTCGTGGGCGATCCAGTCCGTGAACGCGTCCTTGCCGGTGCCGCGCAGCCGCGCGCTGCTGAGCCGGTTGTCCAGGCCCATGACGACCACGACCGGGTTGCCCTTGCCGTCGAGCGCGACGCCGGGGACCGCGCGGTGCGGGATGCCGTCCTCGGCCCACGGGCCCGGGCGGCCCGAGCCGGCGGACAGCCGGACGTGCCCCTTGCCGTCGTGATCGGTGAGGACGGTCGTGTTCCCGGCCTGGACGATCGCGACCCGGTTGTGGCCGCCGAGCGGCTCGCACTGGGTGGAGATCCGCCAGCCCTTGTCGTCCCCGAGCCGGTCGGCGATCAGCACCCGCGAGGTGCGGGGCTGGCGCATGGCCATGCGCATGCCGCCGTTCGCGAGGGGGGCGAGGGAGAGCGGGCCGGTGGCGGCCGGGAGCTTCGTGGGGTCGGTCATCTGCAGCGGGGCGCCGGTGCCCTGCGACATCCAGTGGTACACGGTCTTGGTGTCGGCGGCCACGAGGTGGATCCGGCCCTGGCTGTCGAGGGCGGCGTCGAGGCCGTCCTCGGCCTTCACGGGCTGGCCGGAGGCGGGCAGCGTCTCCCAGTCGGAGAAGTCCTTGCCGCCGGCGCCGCTGCGGAGGGCCACCTCGCCCTCGAAGGTGCGGACGAAGACGTGGACCGTGCCGTCGTTGCCGGCGACGGCGACGGGGTAGCCCATCTCCATCGTGCGCTCGGGGTCCTGCTCGGGGGAGCCGAGCGACTCCCAGGGGCCGAACGACGGGGTGCCGCCGGAGCCCTTGCCGCTCTGCAGTGCGGTGACGACCTCGCGCCGGTGCGGCTGGTCCTTCGCGGGGAGCACCGTGCGTATGGAGAACAGCTGCAGGGTGCCGTCGGAGTGGCGCACCGCCTGTATCTGGCCCTCCAGCATCGAGCCGCCGACGGTGGTGGGCGTGGACCAGATGCCGCTGCCGGCTCTTGCCTCGGTCCAGCACTGGGCGGCGCCGTCGAGGAGGCCGAACGCCGCGAGGCGGCCGTCGGGCAGGGGCTGCACCCAGCGCATCGTGCCGGTGGCGCGGTGGCGGCAGTTGCTCGACCAGCCGAGGTACTTGTTCCGGGAGGTGCTGCCGACCTTGCGGTCGCCGCAGCCCGCGTCGTCGCCGCAGTCCTTGCCGTCGGCCCAGCCGTAGGTGTCGAGGAACTTGAGCTTGTGGTCGGTGACGGCCTTGTCGAGGTTGGCGGGCAGGTGGGCGACCTCGTAGCCGACGTAGCTGTCCACGGCCGTCGGCCGGGCGTGCTTGCGGCCCCAGTACTCGGCGAGCGCGGCCTGGGCGAAGAACGCCGACGTGGTGTGGTCCTGGTGGTCGTACTTGGCTATGCCGCGCAGGACGGGCGGCGCGTCGGGGAACTCCGGCGGCTTCGGCAGGTGCGCCGGGTTCGGGTCCAGGGTGCGGACGACGGTCGGCTGGTAGCGCTCGAAGATCGCGACGAGGGTGTCGATGACCTGCTGGCGGCCGTACTGGAAGGTGCGCTTGACCGGGCTGCCGGCCGGCAGGAGCGTCGTCAGCTTGGGGGTCGCCCCGAGCCACAGGCCGCGCAGGCTCTCCTTGCGCGGGTTGCGCAGGGTGCGGGCCTCGATCAGCTCCAGGAAGATCAGCTGGACCTGGGGGGCGGCGCGCAGCGTGTGCAGCTCGACCTGGATGCCGGGAAGCAGGGACAGCGGCTCCACGGTCCAGGGGCTGAGCCAGTCGCCGGTGGCCATCTGGGCGGTCGCCTCGCGGAAGCCGTTGAGCCGGGCGCGGACGAACTCGCCGCGCTTCTCGGGCAGCCGCTTGTAGCCGCGGGCGGTCGACAGCTCGTTGCGGCCGTCGGACTCGCCGCCGGTGAGGCAGACCGTGACGGAGGGGCCGCCGCCGAGGATCGACTGCTCCAGCTCCGGGTTCATGAAGTAGAGGGAGTCGTCGGGGTGGGCGATGACGTGCACGAAGGACTCGGACGTCGTGGCCTTGGCGGGCCGCACCGGGTGGCTCTCCTGCCCGGACTTCTTCGCGTCCGGGGCCAGCCACTGCCAGGCACCCACCGCGCCCGTTCCGAGGACGATGCCGCCGCCCGCGACCTGGAGCACGCGTCGGCGCGGTATGTGCCCTGGCACAGCTGTTCCCCCAACTCTGCTGCGCGGAAGCGCAGTGGAAAAGCGAAAGGGCGATTAGAACTAATCGCCCGTGGATCATGCGTTCGATCTTATGAAACGCAACCTGCTGTTTCCCCGCTGTTTTGTAACAGCCGTACATCGGCCGCGTGTAGTTTCGTGCGCGGTTCCGCAACGCGGCGCGCGGGCCGGGGGCGGGGGTGACCGACGGTCGCGCGCCGGTCGCGGAGCGGCTCGGAAACCGCATCCCCGGCGGCCACCCCCTACCGAGGTATCACCCCGGGATTGGCTCCCGGGGGTGACGCCCTCCCCGGCGTGATCTCCCTAGCTTTCCCCCGTCACGTCACAGGGCGAGGGAGAGACGTTCATGGGCCGCTTCAAGCGCACACTGGTTGCCGCCGCGCTGGCCACCACGGTCGTCGCGGGCACGGCGGGCTGGGCTGCCGGCAGCGAGCAGGCGGCCGTCACCGGGCCGCCCGCCGGCACGGCCGAATGGCGCGCGGACCACTTCCTGCACCGCACCCTGCCGGACCCGGCGACGGCCACGCCGCGCACGGTCGCCGCGTTCTTCGCGAGCCTCACCGAGGACCAGCGCGGGGAACTGGCGGCCCGCCACCCCCTGGTGACCGGCAATCTCGACGGCGCGCCCGTCGCCCTCCGCTACGAGGCCAACCGCCGGGCGATAGCCGCCGAGCGGGAGAAGGCCCTGGCCCGGGCGGGGGACGCCGGCCTGCCGCGCGCCGTGCGGGAAGAGGCCCGGGAGCGGGCCGGTCACTGCGAGCGGCTCCTCGCGCCGGGCCGCCGGATCCTGGCCTTCGACCCCCGCGGGCGCGGCCAGGTCGCCGAGGTGTCCGGCGACCTGACGACGGCCCGGCACACCGCCGTCGTCGTACCGGGCTCGGACATCGACCTCGCCTCCTTCGACCGCTCGCACGACCGGTACGGCACGCCTGCCGGAATGGCCGCCGCGCTGCGGTCCGAGATGGAGCGCCGGGCGCCCGGCACCCCGGCCGCCGTCATCGCCTGGGCCGGCTACACCACGCCCGTCGGCCTCGGCGTTGACGCCGCCACCGGCCGGCTCGCGCGGGCCGGAGCCGTCCGGCTGGAGCGCCTCCTCGCCGGGCTGGCCGCCGCCGCGGCCACTCCCGCCGCGCCGCCGCCCGCCGTCTTCTGCCACAGCTACGGCTCGGTCGTCTGCGGACTGGCCGCGCCCTCCCTCGACCGCACCGAGGCGGCCGACCTCGTCGCGCTCGGCAGCCCCGGCATGCGGGCCGGCACGGTGAAGGACCTGCACACCGGCACCCGTGTCTGGGCGGCCGCGCGCAACCCCTCGGACTGGATCGGCAAGGTGCCCAACGTCGACCTCATGGGCCTCGGCCACGGCACCGACCCGACCTCCCCGGAGTTCGGCGCCCGCCTCGTCCCCACCGGCGGCGCCCACGGCCACACCGGCTACTTCACCCCCGGCACGGACTCCCTCCGCAACTTCGCGGACATCGCCCTCGGTGCGTACGCCTCGGTCCGCTGACCCGGCGGCCGGCCCCGGCCCCGGGGCGGATCGCCAAGGTTTCTTTGCAAAGGACCCTTGGTGATCTCTACGGTGGGGGCCATGACCGATGTGATCCTGGACGCCAAGGGCCTGCGCGCCCTGGCCCACCCCGTACGCGTGCAGCTGACCGGGCTGCTGCGGATGTACGGGCCCTCGACCGCCACCCGGCTCGCCGAGCGGCTCGGCATCGTCTCGGGGGCCGCCAGCTACCACCTGCGGCAGCTCGCCTCGGCGGGCTTCGTCGCCGAGGACACCGAACTGGGCAACGCCCGCGAGCGCTGGTGGCGCGCCGTCCACCGGGTCACCCGGATCGAGGACGAAGACCTCGCCGAGCAGGAGCCCGAGGCCATGCTCGGCTTCGTCCGGGGCGTCGCCGCCGCCCACGCCCTCCGCACCCAGATCGCCGTCGCCGCCTACCCCGCCCTGCCGCGCCCCTGGCGCGAAGCGCTCGACATGAGCGACTGGATCCTCCGGCTCACCCCGCAGGAGGCGGTGGAGCTCGACGGCGAACTCCGGGCCGTGATCGAGCGGTACCGGCAGGACGGGCCCGGTGCGGACGCTCCCGCAGGCGCCGAACGCGTCTCGCTGGTCCTGCACCTCCTGCCCGACCCGGCCGCGGACGGGCAGGACGCCGCATGACCTCCTCCGCCTCCCCGGCCGGCCCGATACCCGCCGGCGACGAGCAGCAGTCCCCGCACCCCGCGCCCGCGCCCGCCCGCAGCATCCGTCCCCTCGCCGGCGTCCTCGCAGCAACCGCCGTCTCCGTGACCGGCACGCGCGTATCGGCGGTCGCCCTGCCCTGGTTCGTCCTCGTCACCACCGGCAGCGCCGTGCAGACCGGGCTCGTCGCCTTCTGCGAGATGACCCCGTACGTGCTGGTGAAGATGTTCACCGGCCCGCTGGTGGACCGGGTCGGACCGCGCGTCATCTCGTGGTCGGCCGACTCCCTCAGCGCCGTGGCCGCCGCGCTGATCCCCGCGCTCCACGCCTTCGGCCTGCTGCCCTTCTGGCTCCTGCTCACCCTCGTCGCGGTGATCGGCGCCGTGCGCGGGCCCGGTGACCTGGCCAAGGAGATCATGGTCCCGGAGGCGGCCGAGCGCAGCAGGGTCCCGCTGGAGCGGGCGACCGGCCTGTCCGGCGTCACCGAACGCCTCGCCTCCACCGTCGGCCCGGCGGCCGGCGGCGCGCTCGTGGCGCTCCTCGGTCCCATGGCCGGCCTCGTCGTCAACGCGGCCTCCTTCGTCCTGGGCTCCCTCGTCATCGCACTCGTCCTGCCCCGCGGCATGGGCGGCGCCGTGCGTCCCGGCGACGGTGACGGCCACACGTCACCGGACGGCTCCGCGGCGGGCGAACCGGCGGGCTACTGGCGCCGCTTCGGGGAGGGCTTCGCCTTCCTGCGCGGCGAACCCCTGCTGCTCACCGTCATCGTCATGGTCGGCATCACCAACCTCATCGAAGCGGGCTTCGCGGCCGTCCTCGTGCCCGTCTGGGCCGAGCGGTCCGGCGGCGGACCCGCCGTCATCGGGCTCATGAGCAGCACCTCGGGCATCGCTTCCGTCTGCGGCAGCCTCATCGCCGCGGCGCTCGCCCACCGGATGCGCCGCCGGCCCGTGTTCTTCGCGGGCTTCCTGCTCGCGGGCGCACCGAAGTTCGTGGTGCTCGCGTGCGGCGCTCCGCTGTGGGCGGTGCTCACGGTGTTCGCCCTGAGCGGTTTCGGCGGCGGGTTCCTCAACCCCATCCTCGGTGCCGTCTCCTTCGAGCGCGTGCCGCGCGGCCTCCTGGGCCGGGTGCGGGCGCTCGGCGACTCCCTCGCCTGGGCCGGCATCCCCCTCGGCGGCCTGCTCGCCGGGCTCGCCGTCACCTCCGCCGGGCTCGTCCCCGTCCTCCTGGCGAGCGGTGCGCTGTACTTCCTCACCACCAACCTGGCCGGACTGCGCCCGGAATGGCGCGAGATGGACCGCCGGAGGAAGGACGTCCGCGACGGCGGCGAGGAATTCGCCGCACCGCGCGAAGAGGCCCTGCAGGGCTGATCGTCTCCGACTTGAGGGTGACGTCCGCACCCTTCCGGCCGGATTAGCGTAATGATCATGAAGTGGAAAACGCGGAAAACGACGCGGCGGTCCTTCGTGGCCGCCGCGCTCCTCATGGCCTGTGCCGCTCCCCAGATCCCCGCCGCGGCCGCCGCGGCAACACCGCAACAGGCCCCGGGACAGCAGCCGGGACAGCTGCCCGCACGCACGAAGGCCGGCGCTCCGGCCGAGGTCCCGGCGCCCACGGGCAAGGAGCCGGTGGGCACGAAGACCCTGCGCCTCGTCGACGACTCGCGCAACGACCCCTGGAAGCCCGCCGCCGGCAAGCGGGAGCTGATGGTCACGCTCTGGTACCCGGCCCGGCACCGGGGGGAGCGGGACGCCCCGTACATGTCGAAGGCGCTGTCCAAGGCGTGGCTCGGCCAGGAGGACCTGGCCGGCGTGCGCACCAACGCCACCACCGGCGCCCGGCCGGCCCCCGGGGCGCGGCCGCTGGTCGTGCTGTCACCGGGCTTCGGGATGCCCCGTGAAACGCTCACCGGGCTCGGCGAGGACCTCGCGTCCCGCGGGTACGCCGTGGCCGCGGTCGACCACACCTACGAAGCCCCGGTGGAGTTCCCCGGCGGGCGCATCGAGACGTGCGAGATCTGCGAGAAGCGCGACCTCTCCGACGTCGTAACGAACCGGGCCGCGGACTTCCGGTTCGTGCTCGACCGGCTGACCGGTCCCGGGAGCCCGCTCGCCGTCGACGCCCGCCGGATCGCCGTCGTGGGGCACTCCGTCGGGGGCGCGAGCGCGGTGCGGGCCCTGCAGGACGACCCGCGCGTGGACGCCGCCGTCAATCTCGACGGCAACTTTCCCCAGAAGCTCACCGCCCCGGTGAACAAGCCCGTGATGCTGGTCGGTGCGCAGCGCGCCGGCAACGCCGAGCACATGGAGGACTGGGACAAGGCCTGGGGTCACCTGACGGGCTGGAAGCGCTGGTTCGACGTCCCCGAGGGCGGCCACATGACCTTCACCGACGCCCCCTGGCTCGTCGACAGCTTCGGCCTGCCGGGGCAGATGCCGCCGGGCGACGTCAAGAAGGCCTACGGCAGCCTGCACGGCACCCGCTCGACCGCGCTCACCCGGGCGTACGTGGGCGCCTTCCTCGACCGGCACCTGCGCGGCACCCCGGGCCCGCTGCTCGACCGGCCGTCCGCGGCGTACCCCGAGGTCGGCCTGCTCCGGAAGTAGGAGCGCTCCCAAGGGTTCCGGGGGTGGCACCAGCACCACCCCCGGAACGGATGGCAGAGGGATCGATCACGGCCCCGCCGCCCGGGAACATCGAACCGTCAAGCAACGCCCAGGAGGTTTCGATGTTCGAGTCCAGGAAGTCGCGGCGGGCCGTCTGTGCCGCCTCCGTCGTGTCGGCAGCCGTGGCCGCGGTGATCGCGGCCGGTGCCGTCCCGGCGGGAGCCGTGACCGCACGGCCGCAGCCGGCCGCGGCGGCGCCCGCGGCGGTGACCGTGCCCGAGCGGTACGCGTCCCAGAAGCTGGACTGGAAGCCCTGCCCCGACGTGGCGCCCGGCCTGGAGTGCGCGGAGATGACCGTCCCGCGCGACTGGCACCACCCGGACGCGGGCAAGGACCTCACCATCGCCGTGTCGCGCGTGCGCGCGAGCGGCCCGGCCCAGCGGCTCGGCGTGCTGATGATGGCCGCCGGCGGCCCGGGCGGCTCCGGCCTCAAGCGGCCGGCGGCACTCGCCAAGAAGGCGGCCTCCATAAGCGCCGCCTACGACATCGTCAGCTTCGACCAGCGGGGCGTCGGCAAGAGCACGCCGCTGCAGTGCCAGACCCAGGAAGAGCTCGACGCCCTCTTCGCCGGGGACTTCCGCGACCGCTCGCCCGAAGCCGTCCGGCGCACGATCGCCAACTCCCGCAAGTTCGCCGAAGCCTGCGGCGAGAAGCACGGCGACCTCCTCCCGTACATCACCACCGAGCAGACCGTGCGCGACATGGACCTCCTCCGCTCCCTGCTCGGCGAGCGGAAGATCTCCTACTACGGGGCCTCCTACGCCACCATGGTCGGCGCCTACTACGCCTCGCTCTTCCCCCAGCGCCTCGAACGCGCCGTCCTGGACAGCAACATCGCCTTCGAGGGGACCTGGGAGGACTTCGAGAAGGGCCAGCCCAAGAGCTTCCAGCGCCGCTTCGAGCAGGACTTCCTGCCCTGGCTCGCGAAGAACGACGCCACCTACCACTACGGGCGGACCGCCGCCGAGGCCAAGGCCACCTGGGAGAGGCGCCGCAGCGCGCTGCACGACCGGCCCCTCGGCCTCGACGGCGGCAAGACCAAGGGGAAGACCGTCGACCCCAACCGCTTCGACAGCGGCACCATCCAGGCGATCTACGACTCGCGGCAGGGCTTCCCGGCACTCGCGACGGCCCTGGCCGCGCTGGAGCACTGGGACAGCGCCACGCCCGCCGAACGGCAGGCCGCCGACACCGTCTTCGGCTCCTACCTCGCGCCCAACTTCTTCGCCGAGTTCCTCTCCGTGACCTGCGCCGACACGCCCTGGACCCGCGACACCGGCTACTGGGTCCGGCGCAGCGCCGAGGACACCGCCAAGTACCCCCTGGCCGGCGCCCGGGAGCTCGCGCTGACCACCGCCTGCGCGGCCTGGCCCACGCCCCCGGCGCCGCGCGTGAAGGTCACCGGCAAGGACGTGCCGCCCGTCCTCATGCTCAACTCCCTGCACGACCCGGCCACCTACTACGAGGGCGCGCAGCGCGCCCACCGGGCCCTGCGCGGCTCGCGCCTGGTCACGGTCACCGGCGGCGACCACGGCGTGTACCTCAACGGGAACGCGTGCGCCGACGCGGCCGTGGACACGTACCTCCTGTCGGGAGAGCTGCCCGCCCGGGACGTCACCTGCGAGCCGGCTGCGTCGTCCCCGGCTCCGTCGTCCTCGGGCCGGTAGCCCGGGCCGCTACAGGCGCCGCTCCAGCAGATACGCGGAGAGCGCGGCGAGTTCACCGGCCGCGTCCTCGGCGAGCCCCGCGCCGCGCAGGCACTCCTGCGCGGCGGCGGCGTGGCGGTGCGCCTCGGCGAGGGCGAAGTCCCGGCCGCCGGCCGCCTCGACCAGAGCGGCCGCGTGCTGCGCGGCCGCGGCGTCCGGCGGGACGTCCGAGCCCAGCAGCCGGGTCAGCTCGCGCCCGGTCGCACCGCCGCCCCGGGCGACGGCGGCGAGCACCGGCAGGGTCTTCTTCCGCCGCAGGAGGTCGCTGTGCACCGGCTTCCCCGTCGTGTACGGGTCGCCCCAGATCCCCAGCAGGTCGTCCACGGCCTGGAACGCCACCCCGAGCCGTCGGCCGGCCTCCATGAGGGCGTCCGCCTGCGGCGCGGGGGCGCCCGCCAGGACCGGGCCCAGGGACAGCGCGCAGCCGAGCAGGGCGCCGGTCTTGCGGGCGGCCATCGCCTCGTACTCCGGCAGGCCGACGGCCTCCGGGCCCGCCCACGGCCGGTTCTCGAACAGCAGGTCGTCGGCCTGCCCGCGCACCAGCTCGCCCAGGGATTCCGCGAGGTGCGCCACCGCCCGCCCGGCGTGCCCGCCCCCGGCCCCGGCGACCGTCTGCACCGCGAGCGCGAACAGGGCGTCGCCCGTCAGGACCGCCGGGCCCGTGCCGAACGCCTTCCACGCCGCGTCCCGGTGCCGCCGCCGCTCGTCCCCGTCCATGATGTCGTCGTGCACGAGCGAGAAGGTGTGCACCAGCTCGACGGCCACCGCCGCCTGCACCGCGGCTCCGACGGGCGCCCCCGCCGCTTCCGCGCCGAGCAGGGCGAACGCCTGCCGGACGCCCTTGCCCCCGGGGGAGTCGCCCGGCGTGCCGTCGGCCTCGCACCAGCCGAACGAGAACGCCGCCATCCGGCGCGGCAGCGGGTGCAGCGTCGCCACGGCGGCTCTGAGCGCGGGCTCGGCCAGCTCCCGTGCACGGGCGATCGCCCCGGGCGCGGGGGTGCGGAGTCCGGTCTGCATGGGCATGGGGCTTCTCTCTCCTGTCGTGGGGTGTGCCGCGGAAGAAGGGCGCACGGTCAGGCGGCCGGCCGGGCACCGGCCGGCGCCACCCCCAGCTCGGCCCGCGCCGCCTCGACCATCTCCCGGGCGTGCAGCAGGCCGATCCGGCCGAGCGTACGGTGCAGGTCGTCCAGCTCTGCGGCGGTCCCGGCGCGGTCGCGCCCCAGCCGGGCCCGGGACTTGACCAGCCCCAGCCGGGCCAGCGCCGCCCCCCGCGGCTCCGCCATCTCCTCGAACTCCGCCAGCGCCCCTCGGTAGCACTCCTCGGCCTCGGCGTAACGGCCCGCGCGGAAGAGCACGTTCCCCCGCATCTTGTGGTTGTAGGCGAGGGCACTGACCAGCTTCATCCGCCGGCACGTCACCTCCGCCTCCGACAGCAGCTCCAGCGCCCGGCCCGTCTCGCCCCGTACGGACAGCACGTCGGCTATCCCGCGCAGCGCCCACGCGTGGCCGCGGGCGTCGTCGGCCTTCCCGGCTATCTCCGCCGCCTCCTCGAACATCGCGAGCGCGGTGTCGTACGAGCCGGAGTTGCGGTGCATCTGCGCGATGCCCTCCAGCGCCCACACCGTGTGCCGGGCCTCGCCGCGGCGCCGCGCCTCCGCCAGCAGCTGCTCGTGCAGGGCGCCGACGGCCTCGTAGTCGCCCTGGATGCGACCGGTCTCGGCGAGGCCCGCCAGGGAGTAGCCGCGGGCCACGACGTCGCCGCCCTGCTCGGCGAGACCGGCGGCCGTCGCGAGCCAGCGCCGGGCCAGGGCCAGGTCGCCGCGCTGCCGGGCGAGCGTGCCGCCGCTCCACACCGCCCACGCCATCGCCCCCCGGTCGCCGGCCTCCCGCGCGGCGCGGTAACTCGCCTTCCACGCCTGCTCGGCCTCCGCCACCCGCCCGAGCCTGCGGCACGCCTCGGCAACGGCCAGCCCGGCGTGCGCCGCGTCCAGGGAGGAACCCGCCCGTTCGGCCCGCCGCCGCTGCTCCACGGCCTTGGCCAGCACCTCTTCGAGCGAGGCGTTCACCGACAGGTCTTCCAGGGAACCCCGGTACTCGGGAGCGAATGCCTTGCCGTACATGATCGTTTGCCTCACTTCGTGATCGACAGGAAGGGCCGGGGGAAGCACCCCACTGATGATCACGAAGCTACGGCCCGGGACCGCCGGAGTAATCCGACCACGAGGCGGCGTTCCGTACATCTGAGGTCCGGTACGGAAGGGGCGCGTCATACGCGAGATGTACGCGAGGCCCCGGCCGGGGGCCGGTCCGCCGCCAAAGGATTCGTAAAGTGTTCCCCTGGGAAAAGGCCCTGTGCGCGCACATGTTCGGTGCCGTGGGGGAGTACGGGGAAAGACGGGGGAAAGACCATGAACGAGCCGGGTGTGTCCGGCGTGCTCGGAACCGGGGTCGGCTGGCGCCCGGAGATCGCCGGCGCCCTCGCCGGGCCGGTCCGCGCCGACTGGGTCGAGGTCGTGGCCGAGAACATCTGCCCCGGTCATCTCCCCGAGCCGCTCCTGCGGCTGCGCGAGCGCGGCACCACCGTGATCCCGCACGGCGTCTCCCTCGGCCTGGGCGGCGCGGACCGGCCGGACCTCGGCCGCCTCGCCGCGCTGGCCGAGCGCGCCGAAGCGCTCGGCTCGCCGCTCGTCTCCGAGCACATAGCCTTCGTCCGGGCCGGGGGACCGCTGACCGGCGCTCCGCGCACCGAGGCCGGGCACCTGCTGCCCGTGCCCCGCACCCGCGACGCCCTGGACGTCCTCTGCGAGAACGTCCGCATCGCGCAGGACATGCTGCCCGTACCGCTCGCCCTGGAGAACATCGCGGCCCTCATCACCTGGCCCGGCGAAGAGCTCACCGAAGGCCGGTTCCTCGCCGAGCTCGTCGAGCGGACGGGCGTCCGGCTGCTCGTCGACGTCGCCAACCTCCACACCAACCACGTGAACCTGGGCCAGGATCCGTCGGCCGCGCTGGACGAGCTCCCGCTCGACGCCATCGCCTACGTGCACGTGGCCGGCGGGACCGAACGGGACGGACTGTGGCACGACACCCACGCCCACCCCGTGACCCGGCCCGTCCTGGACGTCCTCGCCGAGCTGTCCTCCCGCGTGGCGCTCCCCGGCGTCCTCCTGGAGCGGGACGACGACTTCCCGCCGGCGGCAGAGCTCGCGGCGGAACTGGACGTGATCAGGGCGACGGTGAACCGGGCGCGCCGTCCCGCCCCGGCGGCCCGGCAGAAGGCGGGATCCGGTGTCTGACCCCACGACCGACGCCGCCCGGCAGCGCCTCGCACGGGCCCAGCACGTCCTGCTGGCGTCGCTCGTCGCCGGCGCACCACCGCCGCCCGGCCACGACGCCGGGCGGCTGGAAACCCAGCGCCGGGCACTGCTCGGCAAGCGCGCCGACGTCGTGGCCAAGGTCGCGCCGGAGCTGCCCGCGACCCTCGGGGCGGACTTCCGGCGGCTGTTCCTCGCCTACGCCCGCGGCCGCCCCATGCACCACGGCTACCGCCAGGACGCCCACGACTTCGCCGCACAACTCCTGGAGACCGACGGCGCCCTCGCGGACCCCGGGCAGCGGGAGCGCCTCGCGGCGTGGCTGACGCCGGCCGCACCGGCCCGCCCCGCGGCCACCCGCCTCGCCTCGGCCTGGCACACCCTGCGCTCACGCGTGACCCGAAAGGCAACCGACCTATGACCGCCGGCATCGTCGCGCTCTCCCTCACGATGTTCCTCGCCTTCCTGGCCCCCGCGGCCTGGCTGACCGTCACCCGCCGCCGCACGCTCGCCGACCCGCCGCCCGCGCCGGGTGAACCGGGCCTCCTCGAAGTCGCGTACATGAGGGGCGGCCCGATCCGTGTGGCGGACACGGCCATCACCCGCATGTGCGAGGACGGGCGGGTCTCCGTCGACGGCGCCGGCAGGCTCAGGGTGGAGCGGGCCCTTGCGTACAACGCCGTGGAGCGCGCCTTGCTGGCCCGCTGCGGTCCCGACTGGGGCACCTCGCTGTACCGGCTCCGCGTCTCACTGCAGTTCGACGCGGCCGTGGACGCCGTCCGGAGCTCGCTCGTCAACCACGGGCTGATGCTGTCCGGCGCCGCGGTGGAGAAGTGGCGGCGGGCCGCGGAGGCGCAGGTGGCGGGCCTGGTCATCGGAGGCACCATCGCCCTGGGGCTGCTCGGCCTGCCCGCGTCCTACCCGGTGCCGATGGTGGGGCTCGTCCTCCTCGCGGCCGGCATCAAGCTGCGCATCGCGTACGGGCCGGGCGGCCCGAAGCCCCCCGGGGTCACGACGCGCGGCCGGGAGTTCACCGACCGCACCGGGAAGTCCGGCCCCTGGAGCGTCCATGCGGCCGACGCGCACCCGGAGGGCGTCGCGGGCGTCGTCGCCGTGCACGGCACGGGCGGGCCCGGGCTGGACCAGCCGTACGTGCACCAGCTCGGGCTGGCGGCGCGATCGAAGCCCGGCACGCACACGTCCGCGAAGCGCCCGGCCCCTGCGAGGACGTCGAAGTCCTCACGGACCGCCGCTTCTTCCTCGTACTCCTCCTACGGCGGATACAGCTGCTCCGGAGCATCCAGCTGCTCCAGTGGCTCCCATCACTCGGGCCACTCCAGCTGCTCCTCCGGTTCCTCCTGCTCCAGCTCCTCCTCCTGCTCCAGTTCGAGCTCCAGCTGCGGCGGTGGCAGCAGCTGCTCCTCCTGAACGGTTCCTTCCGGTCGGCTGGTAGCTTCACCGGGTGATCACTTCATGATCACCTGGTCATCACCGCACCCCCGAGAAGGAAGCACATTGGCTCGTCACCGGCTCCGCCGCTTATCCCGTATGTCCCGCGTCGCAGGCTCCGCGGCCGTCTCCGCCGCCGTCCTCGCCGCGCTCCCCGCGACCCCGGCCTCCGCCGACGCCGCCGGCTCGTCCGCCACCCCGCACCTCGACGCCGTCGAGCAGGCCCTCCGCCAGGTCTCGCCCGGCCTCGAAGGCCACGTCTGGGAGCGCACCGCGGGCAACGCCCTGGACGCCCCTCCCGGCGACCCCGCCGGCTGGCTCCTGCAGACCCCCGCCTGCTGGGGAGACCCCGGCTGCACCGACCGCCCGGGCACCCGGCGGCTGCTGGCCAGGATGACCGAGAACATCGCGAAGGCCACGCGCACCGTCGATATCTCCACCCTCGCCCCCTTCCCCGACGGCGCGTTCCAGGACGCGATCGTCGCGGGCCTCAAGCAGTCGGTGGAGAAGGGCAACAAGCCGAAGGTCCGCGTCCTCGTCGGGGCGGCGCCGGTCTACCACATGACCGTGCTGCCCTCGAAGTACCGCGACGACCTGCGCGGCAAGCTCGGCAAGGCCGCCGACGGCATCGAGCTCAACGTCGCGTCGATGACCACCTCCAAGACCGCGTTCTCCTGGAACCACTCCAAGCTCCTGGTCGTGGACGGCCGGTCGGCGGTCACCGGCGGCATCAACAGCTGGAAGGGCGACTACGTCGACACCACCCACCCGGTGTCCGACGTCGACCTCGCCCTGACCGGCCCCGCCGCCGGCTCCGCGGGCCGCTACCTGGACCAGCTGTGGAGCTGGACCTGCGCGAACAAGAGCAACGTCGCGAGCGTGTGGTTCGCCGCGTCCCCCGGCGCCGGCTGCATGCCCACGATGGAGAAGGACGCCAACCCGGAGCCCGCCCCGGCCACCGGGAACGTCCCCGTGATCGCCGTCGGCGGCCTCGGCGTCGGCATCAAGGACTCCGACCCCTCCTCGTCCTTCCGGCCGGACCTGCCGGCGGCGACCGACACCAAGTGCGTCGTGGGCCTGCACGACAACACCAACGCCGACCGCGACTACGACACGGTCAACCCTGAGGAGAGCGCCCTGCGCGCGCTCGTCGCCAGTGCGCGCAGCCACGTCGAGATCTCCCAGCAGGACCTGAACGCCACCTGCCCGCCGCTGCCGCGCTACGACGTCCGGCTGTACGACGCGCTCGCGGCGAAGCTGGCCGCCGGCGTCAAGGTGCGCATCGTCGTCAGCGACCCCGCCAACCGTGGCGCCGTCGGCAGCGGCGGCTACTCGCAGATCAAGTCGCTGAACGAGATCAGCGACGTCCTGCGCAACCGCCTCGCGCTGATCACCGGTGGCCCGCAGGGCGCGAAGACCGCCATGTGCGGCAACCTGCAGCTCGCGACCGCCCGCAGCTCGGACAGCGCCACGTGGGCGGACGGCAAGCCCTACGCCCAGCACCACAAGCTGGTCTCGGTGGACGGTTCGGCCTTCTACATCGGCTCGAAGAACCTCTACCCGTCCTGGCTGCAGGACTTCGGCTACGTGGTCGAGAGCCCGGACGCCGCCCGGCAGCTCGACGCGGAGCTGCTGGCCCCGCAGTGGAAGTACTCGCAGGCGACCGCGACCTTCGACTACGCCCGCGGGATCTGCCAGGGCTGACCCCGCCCCGCGGCGGCGGCCGGACGACCGCCGCCGCACACGCACCACGGCCCGCGGCCGGTAACAGCCGCGGGCCGCAGTCGTACGTCCCCGCTACCGGAAGAGGTGCCGGCGGGTCAGCGCAGCGTCATCACCTTCTGCGGCGAGAGGTCGGGCGTCAGGGCGGCGGGGCCTCCGGACGGCGCCTTGCCGCAGTACTCGGCCTCGACCAGTGCGGAGAGGTTGCCGGCCCAGTCGCCGTTCAGGTTGAACGCGGCGGTGTGCTTGCCGTCGGCCGTGGAGGCGGCCACGGTGAGGGAGCCGTGGATGCCGCCGGTGTGCGACCACACGGTCACGCCGCACGACAGCGGCATCTCGGCGACACCGAGGCCGTAGCGGGCACCGGGCATCTGCTTGCCGGTGGAGACGGTGGTCTGCAGCTCGCGCTGCTGCGCCTCGGGCAGCAGCTTCCCGCCGATCAGGGCCCCGTAGAAGCGGTTGAGATCACCGGTGGTGGAGATGATCTCGCCGGCGGCCCAGCCCCAGGACGGGTTCAGCTCGGTGGCGTCGAAGGGCTTCGGGCTCCCGCTCCCGGCGCCCATCCCCGTGTAGGCCGTGCCGTGCGGGTCCGGCATCTTCGGCGACGTGCCCGGGAGGGTGGTGGCGCGCAGGCCCAGCGGCTTGATGATGCGCCGGGTGATCTCGGTGGCGTACGGGCGTCCCGTCACCTTCTCGACGATCATGCCGGCGAGGATGTAGTTGGTGTTGGAGTAGTTCCAGCCCTTGCCCGGCCGGAAGTCCGGCGCGTGCGCCGTCGCGATCTTCACGAGCTCGGCCGGGGTGTGGGTCTCGAAGCGGTGCTCCGGGAAGCCGGGGCCGAGCAGCTTCTGGAACTCCGGGTCCGCGGTGTAGTTGTAGATCCCGCTGGTGTGGTTGAGCAGCTGCCGGACGGTGATCTTCCGCCCGTCGTGACCATTGCCCTGCACCACGCCCGGCAGCCAGTGGTCGACGGAGTCGTCCAGGCCGAGCCGCCCCTCGGCCTCCAGCTGGAGGAGGACGACGGAGGTGAAGACCTTGCTGACGCTGCCGATGCGGAAACGGTCCTGCGGCAGGCGCTGCCGCCCGGTGGTGAGGTCGGCGACCCCCGAGGACCCCTGCCAGGTGTCGTGACCGTCCCGGGCCCGGCCCAGGACGCCGGGTATGCCGGCCTTGACCTGGGACTCCATGGCGCTGCGGGTGGCGGCGTGCCGGTCGTGCCCCGGGGTGGCGGGGGCGGCCGCTGCGGGGGCGGTGAGGGCCACCCCGGTGACGGCGGCGACGGCCAGCGCCCCTGCCAGCGCTCTGTGGACGGTGCGTGCGTTCATGGCGTGCAGCTCCTCTGTTCCGGCCGTGTGTTCGGACACGGGGCAGGACTCCGCCAAGACGCCCGGGGTTGAAGGGGCTTGTGGGCACGGAGCGGGATCCGGCCACCGGGAAGCGGAATGCTGCGTTTGAGATACCGCACAGAATCCGCGGCAGCGGAACCAGGGAGCGGGCTGTGACGTCAAGCGCGACGGGTCCGGTCCCGGGGCGCCCGCCCCACGATCGGCTGAATCCCGTCGCCCGGCGCCGGCCCGGACGCGGCGACTGGACCCCTGCCCACGTGCCCGCGGGGTCACCGACAGGCGCAGCCTCCCCACACAGGGTGCTCCGGTCCTGGTGGGCGGCGGGCGCCCGGAGGCCTGCGGCGGGCGCCCACGCGGGGAGCGGGTGAGGCGCGTGTAGCTTTGCCGTACAGCCGTGCCGTTTCCCCCTGCGGCAGGCGGTCATCACCTTCGCGTGTACTGCCGTGCCGGTACCGCCCTACCGATACAAAGGACGCCCCACCCATGCCGTACGTGCGCCACTGGTTGCGCAACTCCGTCCTGCTGTTCGCTGCCGCGATCGTGCTGGGCCTGGTCGCCGCGCACACCGACCTCATCCAGCCGCACGACCTGCAGCTGGACCGCACGATCCAGACCACCTTCCGCACCGAGTGGCTGAACACGGTCATGGAAGGCGTCAGCGCGCTGGCATCCCCGATCGCCGGCGTCCTGATCCTCGCGGCCTGGAGCGGCTGGCTGCTGTTCGTACGGCGCCGGCCGGTGACGGCGGTCGCCACCTTCCTCGTCGTCGCGGTCGGCTGGAACAGCACGCAGCTCGCGAAGGCCATCGTGGCCAGGGCCCGGCCGCCGAGGCAGTTCATGCTGGACCCCGAGATCGGCTCCAACAGCTTCCCCAGCGGTCACACGGCCTTCACGGTCGCCGTCGTCATCGCCGCGTGCTTCCTCCTCCGGGAGTCCCGCCACCGCCGCACCGTGGCCGTCCTCGGCGTCTTCGCCGTGCTGCTCGTCGCCTTCTCCCGGATGTACGTCGGCGCCCACTACCCGACGGACACCTTCGGGTCGGTCCTGATCGCCTCGTCCGCGATCGTCTTCGTCACCGGCGTCTGGCACGCCTGGCTGCTGCCGCGGCTCTACCGCATCCCGCTGCTGGAGCGCTTCGGCCTGGACCAGGAGCTCGCCGAGCTGGAGGCCGCGGAGCACGGCGGCCACCACGGCCACACCCGTCCCGTGCCGCAGAGCCGGCGCCGGGGCGGGGGAGGCGGCGCGGCCGCCGGCGGCCGCCACCGCCGCCACGCGGGCCGCTGACGCGGGGCCGCGGCCACCGGACACCGGGGACCTCGCAGGGCTGACGAAGCCCGGCGGGGTCCCCGTCCCCTTTCCGGCCCCGCCTCCCCCTCCCGCTCCCCGTCTCTCCCCGTACCTTCCGAATTCCTGGAACACGTTCTACGGTGTGCGCCGTCGGCGCGGGCGAGACCCTGGAGGGGCCGTGGACCTCGAGTACACCCCGGAACAGCAGCGCTTCCGCGCCGAGCTGCGCGACTACTTCGCGGGCCTGGTCTCCGGCCGGGACCCGGCCCGCCACGACGACCCCGCCGAGCAGAAGCGCTTCTACCGCGCCACGATCCGCCGCCTCGGCGCGGACGGCCGCCTCGGGGTGGGCTGGCCCGCCGAGTACGGCGGCAGCGGCCGGACCCCGATGGAACAGTTCATCTTCTTCGACGAGGCCGCGCAGGCCGGTGTGCCGCTGCCCCTGATGGCGCTCAACACCGTCGGCCCCACCCTCATGCAGTTCGGCACCGCCGAGCAGAAGGCGTACTTCCTGCCCCGGATCCTCGCCGGCGAGCTGGACTTCGCCATCGGCTACAGCGAGCCCGGCGCCGGCACGGACCTCGCCTCGCTCACCACGCGCGCCGTGCGCGACGGCGACGACTACGTGGTCAACGGCCAGAAGATCTGGACCACCAACGGCGACAGCGCCGACTGGATCTGGCTGGCCGTCCGCACCACCCCCGTCACCGACGGCACACCGCCGCACAAGGGCATCACCCTCCTCCTCGTACCGACCAGCGCCCCCGGCTACTCCTGCACCACCATCAACACCCTCGCCTCCCACAGCACCACCGCCGGGTACTACGAGAACGTGCGCGTCCCCGTCCGCAACCGCGTCGGCGAGGAGAACCAGGGCTGGCGGATGATCACCACCCAGCTCAACCACGAGCGCGTCACCCTCGCCGCCCACGGCACCACGGCCGCCGGCGCCCTGCGCGACGTCCGCGACTGGGCCGCCGCCACCAAGCTCGCCGACGGCCGCCGCGTCATCGACCTCGGCTGGGTCCGGGCCCGGCTCGCCCGCACCCATCTGCGCCTGGAGGCGATGAAGCTCCTCAACTGGCAGATGGTCGACGCCCTGCAGCGCTCCGCCCTCACCCCGCAGGACGCCTCCGCCGTCAAGGTCTACGGCTCCGAGACCCGCCGCGACGCCTGCGCCTGGCTCATGGAGGTCCTCGCCGCCGCGGGCCCCCTCAAGGAGGGGTCCGCCGGGGCTGCCCTCCACGGCGAACTCGAACGCGCCTACCGCGCCGCCGTCATCTTCACCTTCGGCGGCGGCAACAACGAGATCCAGCGGGAAATCATCTCCTGGATCGGCCTGGGGATGCCGCGGGTGCGCCGCTAACCTGATGTGACGAGGATTCTTAGTTGGCATAAAAGAGGGGTAGTTGGCACCGAGCGTAATGCGCGGCTTCCTGGCGTGAAGGCGCCGAGATGCGATGGGCTATGGAGGCTCTGAGCTGCAGCTTTGGTGGCGTGGGTCGAGAACCTTCACGCCTCGTATCCCCGCTCCTTGCGCGACGACGGCGTCCGTGTCGAGGGGCAGCACCTCATTTTGGTCGCAGGCTTCGAATAGGAGTGAGGGGCGGGAGCCGACGAGGTGCGTTGAGGCTGCAGTAACGGGGCCTAGCCCGAGCGACGTAATGGCCACCTCGGGTCCGCGATTCTCGCGACGAGTTTGGACTCAGGGGGCCAGCGCGCGTTCTCGTGCTGGTGACGGCCGGGCTCTTGGCCGCGGCCTGGCCTGCCCGCGACCTGTAACTGGCGCTGCCCGACAACGGCAGCGCGGCGAAGTCCACCACCCAGCGCGAGACCTACGACACCATCACCAAGAAGTTCGGCCCCGGTCTCAACGGCCCGCTGCTGACCCTCATGGACACCGGCGGCGCCAAGGCGTCCTCCGCGCAGGAGCTGACCGGGCGACTGGACACCGTGCGCCAGGACTTGGCCGCTTTCGCTTCTCCGTACATCGGGCGGCAGCGTGGATCCGTGGTTGGCCGATGTGTGGCGGGATAGGTGGCCGCTCACCATTCGGGTTCTCTCCGGCCACCGCGGAGACCGGAGGGAAGGCAACGTGGGCTCCCGCCCGGGTGGGGGGTCAGTTGTCAGGGGGCGTTTCGCCGTGGCGGAGCCAGGGGCGGGCGAGGGTGATCAGGGCGAGTGCGGCGAGGGCGACGGCGGCGAGCATGATGAGGGCCATGGGGGTGGAGCTGGTTTCGCCGAAGAGGCCGACGAGAGGGGAGGTGAGGGCGCCGAAGAGGAATTGGAGTCCGCCGAGGAGGGCGGAGGCGGCTCCGGGGGCGGAGCGGCCGAGGGCCTGGCCGAGGGTGGTGGCGGCGGGGAAGACCAGTCCGACGCCGAGGAGGGTGACGAAGAGGCCGGCCCAGGTGCCCGCGAGGGTTTCACCCGCTGTGCCGAGGACGGCCAGCTGGCCGGTCGCCCCGAGGCCGCATATGGCGACGCCCGTGGTCAGCATGGTGTTGAGGCTGATCTTCCGGGAGAGCCTGCTGAAGGCGAAGCCCGCGATCAGCATGCCGACGGCGTTGGTGGCGAAGATCAGGGAGTAGGCCGTGGACGAGACACCGTGCAGGTGCTCGAAGACGAAGCTGGACCCGCTGATGTAGGCGAACAGCGCGGCCGAGGTGAGGCCGAGGACGAGGACGTACCCCATGAACGCGCGTCGACGGCACAGGCCGCCCATGGTGCGGAATGTGTTCGCCAGTCCCTGTGACTGCCGGTTCTGCGGGGGCAGGGTCTCGGGGACCTTGGCCAGCACTGCCACGGTGAGCAGGGCGCCGGCCAGGGCGAGGGCGACGAAGATGCCGCGCCAGGCGGTCATGCTGAGGATGGCGCCGCCGAGGACGGGGGCGGCCACCGGGGCGATGCCCAGGACCTGGGCGAGCAGGGCGAAGTAGCGGGGGACCTCGGGGCCGTCGAAGCGGTCGGTGAGGACGGCGCGGGCGAGGACCATGCCGGTGGCGGCCGCGACGCCCTGGAGCAGGCGCAGGACGAGGAGCGTCTGGACGTTCGGGGCGAGGGCGCAGGCCAGGGACAGGGCCGCGAAGGCGGCGGTGCCGCCGATGAGGAGCTTGCGCCGGCCGAGTGCGTCGCTGAGGGGGCCGATGACCAACTGGCCGGCTACCAGGCCGGCGAGGAAGGCGGTCATGGTCAGCTGGATCGCCGAGCTGCTCGCGTGCAGGGCGGCTCCCATGGCGGGGAAGCCGGGCACGTACATGTCGGTGGCCAGCGGTGCCACGGCGCTGAGGGCGCCGAGGACGGCGATCAGGGCGGCGCTGCGGCCTGCTGGGGCGGCCGTGCGGGGGGTGCTGTTTGTGGTTCGGGTCGGGGATACCATGAGAAAAACCGTAACCAATACATAACTGGTTAAGCAATTGGAGGTCCGGTGCACGCGCACTCGGGCAGGGTCCGCGGCCAGTGGGCGGCGAACAACCCTGGGCTGGACACGTCCTCGATGGAGATCGTGACGCTCATCAAGCGGTGCACGTCGTTGCTGGACCGCGCGGTCGAGCCGCTCGTCGAGGGCGCCCCGCTGACGTTGCAGGAGCTGGATTTCCTGGTGCCGCTGCGGTACGAGGAGGAGCCGGTGATCGCGCGCCGGCTCGCCGAGGACCTGGGGCTGACCCAGGCGGCGGTGAGCAAGGCGCTGGCGAAGCTGGAGCGGCGGGGGCTGATCGAGCGTGCGCCCAATCCGGCCGACCGGCGTGCGTCGCTGGTGACCATCACCGAGGAGGGCAAGCGCCTGATGGACTCGCTCTTCCCCCGGCGCCTGACGGTGGAGGCCGAGATGTTCCAGGCACTGGGCGGCGCCCGCACCGAGGTGCTCCAGGCGCTGGAGCACCTCGCCGAGGTGATGGGCGACCACGTCGAGAAGACGGCCGGTGACCGCCGCCGGTGAAAGGGCGCCCGTGCGCTCACTGCGCGGTGCGGGGCTGTCTGCCGGCTGCACGCGCAGCCGGCAGACAGCAGGTGTTCAGCTGAAGAGCGCCTCAGTGTTGGTGCTCAGGGCCTTGGCCATGCCGTCCTCACCAAGGGCGGTGGTGGCCGCTTCGAGGCGTCCGGCCCAGGCGAGGACTTCCGGCAGCGGGGTGAAGGGCCAGTCGCTGCCGTAGTGGAGACGGGCCGGGTCGGCGACGTTCAGCAGCGCCGGCAGCATCTCGGGCAGGGGCATGCCCGCCAGGTCGAAGTGGAGCGTGCGCAGGGCGTTGCGCATCGGCTGCTGGTGTTCCTTGCCGGCCGTGCGCGCGCCGATGACGTCGACGCGCGAGGCGATGGCGGGCAGGACCGCACCGGCGTGCGGGACGATCACGCGGAGGCCGGGGTGACGCTCCAGTACACCGGAGAGCACCATGTCGGTCACCGTCCGGGTGGTGTCGAAGAGAAACTCCAGCATGGGCTGCGGATACGGCAGGGCCGGGGCATGCCCGGTACAGGGGGCGGCGGGGCTGGTGGGGTGCAGGAACAACACGGCGTTACGGCGGCCGAGTTCAACATGGACCGGCTCCAACTGCTCGTTACCCAGGTAGAGGCCGTCGAAGTTGGTCTCGAAGACCACGCCGTCGGCGCCGAGCTCGTCGAAGGCGTACGAGATCTCCGCCAGGGCTCCGTCGATGTCGGGCAGCGGCGTCGAGGCGAAGAACCCGAACCGGCCCGGGTGGGCGCGCGCGAGCCGCGCGGCCTCCTCGTTGACCCGCCGGGCCAGAACACGGGCCGCGGCCGCGTCGCCGAAGTGGACTCCGGGGGAGGAGATCGACAGATACGCCTTGGCGATCCCGGCCTCGTCGAGCATCCGGAGGGCGGAGGTCTCGTCCCAGCCGGGGATGCCCCAGATGCCGTCGGGGCGGGAGTGCCCGTTGTCGATCAGCGCCTGGCGGTAGAAGTCGGGCAGGAAGTGGTGATGGACGTCGATCTTCGTCACGTGGTCACGCTCCTTCGCCGTCGAAGACGACTCGGCCGCTCCGGATCACCTGGTGGACACGGCCGATGGCGGTGATGTCCTGGGCCGGGTTGCCGGAGACGATCAGCAGGTCGGCGATCTTGCCCGGCTCGACGGTGCCCAGGCGGTCGGCGATGCCGAGCAGCTCGGCATTGGCCTTCGTCGCCATGGACAGGGCCGCGGGGGCCGGGATGCCCTGGTCGTGGACCATCATCACCAGCTCGTCGCGCAGCTTCCAGCCGTGCAGCCCCGGGGAGTGCGCGTCCGAGCCGACCCCGAGCCGTACGCCCGCCTCGTAGGCGCGGCGGACCAGATGGTTGCCGTAGCGCAGGGTGCGGGCGTCCCCGTCGGCGGTCACCTCGAACTGGTGGGCCACCATGGTGGGTACGAGGTAGGTGCCGCGGTCGGCCATGAGGGCGAACAGCGCCTCGGCGGCGGCCTCGTCCTGCGGTTCCTCCGCGCGCAGCACCAGGTGCTCGATGTCGTCGACACCGCGCTCGACCGCCGTCCTGGCGTCCTCGACGGTCTCGGTGTGGGCGGCGACCCGCAGCCCGCGGGCGTGGGCGGCATCGGCGATGGCCTCGGTGAGGTGCCAGGGCATCTTCAGTTCGGGGCGGGCCGGGCCGAAGATCGCGTTGTTCGAAATAATGATCTTGACGAGGTCGACGCCCGCGGCGGCGAGCTCGTCGACCATGCGCTCCGCTTCTTCGGCCGTCTTCGGCATGCGGGCGCCTTCCCGTACGGCTGCCGGCTCGCTGCCCCAGACGGTGGCGTTGGGGTGCCCGCCCTCGACCTGGAAGCTCGGCCCGCTGGTCACGACCCGGGCCCCGGCCAGGGTGCCGTTCTCGATGCCGTCCCGCACGGCGATGCTGTCGTGGAGGAAGTCGCCCAGGCTGCGCTGGGTGGTGACCCCGTACCGCAAGGCCCCTTCCCGAGCGGCGGCGTAGTCGTCGGTGGCGGCCCGGCCGCCGAACGGCGGCGCGCTCCGAAAGCCCAGTCCTCCCAGGTGCACATGGGCGTCGATCAGCCCCGGAAGGACCGCTTTGCCCTCCAGGTCGACCACCGTCGCGTGGGGAGGGACCGGTGCGCCGGTCCCGGCGGCGGCGATCCGGCCGCCGGAGACGACGACGGTCGCGCCGCCGATCACGGGTCCGCCGGTGCCGTCGATCAGCAGAGCGTTGGTGAGCGCGAGGCTCGGTTCGGGATGGTTCATGCCATCGAGTCTTATGCCGCACCAGGCATAAAGGAAATCAATGATCCGCATAGGTCCATCAGGCTGGCTGATAGTATGGGACTGTGGCCCGTCCTGATCTGAACCTGCTCGTCGCCCTGCAGGCCCTGCTCGAAGAACGGCACGTCAGCCGCGCGGCCGAGCGGATCGGGGTCAGCCAGCCCGCGGCCAGCGCCATGCTCGCGCGCCTGCGCCGGCACTTCGGCGACGACCTGCTCGTACGCGAGGGCAACCGCTACCGCCTCACCCCGCTCGCGCGGCAACTGCAGGAACAGACCGGCAGCGTCCTTCAGCTCTCCGACCGGCTCTTCACCACCAAAGCCCACTTCGACCCCGCCGCCACCGAGCGGGAGTTCACCCTCCACGTCTCCGACTACGCCATGGCCGTCCTCGGCCCCCGGCTCCTGACCACCTTCCAGGAACAGGCACCGCACGCCCGGCTGCGGTTCCGCCAGTTCGGCACCCCCGAAGCCATGCACAGTGAAACCGGCGCCTCCGCGGCGGACGGGCTGATCGCGCCCCGGGACAGCGGCGTGAGCGGACTGCCGAGCCTGGCTCTCTTCGCCGACGAGTGGGTCGTCATCGCCGACCAGCACCACCCCCTCACCCTCGCCGCACCCGGTGCGGATGACATCGGTGAACTGCGGTGGGTGCTGGGGCAGTTCGAGCCGCGCGACTCCCGCTTCATGCTGCACCGCCTCGCCGAAAGCGGCCTCCAGCTCAAGCCCGAAGCCGTCACCGACAGCTTCCTGGCCCTGCCCCTGTACGTGGCCGGAACCGACCGCGTCGCCGTCATCCAGCGACGCCTGACCAGGGCCGTACCCCTCCCGCCGACCCTGCGCGTGCTCCCCTGCCCCTTCGACGCCGGGCCGATCAACGAGGCCCTGTGGTGGCACCCCGTCCACACCCACGACACCGGCCACCGCTGGTTCCGCACCCTCGTCCACGACACCGCCCGCCAACTCGAAGAGGAAGAGCCCCTCGTCGGCTAGGCGGGTCGGGGTCGGTGTCAGCCCTTGGGCATGAAGGGGGCCGCGTAGCGGTCGCCGAAGGCGCCGTTCGGCAGGATCTCCTTGATCCGGGCGAGGTCGTGGCCGGTGAGCGTGACGCCGGTGGCGCCGGTGTTCTCCGCCAGGCGCTCGGGGCTGCGCGTGCCGGGGATGGGGACGATGTCGTCGCCCTGCGCGAGCAGCCAGGCAAGGGCGAGTTGGGCGGTGGTGATGCCCTTGGACGAGGCAAGCTCGGTGAGGGCGGCGACGGCTTGGGCGTTGGCGTCGAAGTTCTCGCTCTGCCAGCGCGGGTCGAGGCGGCGCCAGTCGTCCGCGGTGTACTGGTCGGCCGGCCTCATCGCTCCGGTGAGGAACCCGCGTCCCAGCGGGGCATAAGGCACGAACCCGATCCCGAGCTCGCGCACGACCGGCAGGACGGTGTCCTCGACGTGCCGCTCGAAGACGGAGTACTCGGTCTGCAGGACCGAGACCGGCTGCACGGCGTGGGCGCGGCGGATGGTCTCGGGGCCGGCCTCGGACAGACCCAGGTAGCGGACCTTGCCCGCCTCGATCAGCTCCTTCACCGTCCCGGCGACCTCCTCGATCGGCACGTCCGGGTCGACGCGGTGCTGGTAGAGGACGTCGATGTGATCGGTGCCGAGGTAGCGCAGGCTGTTGTCGGCGACCTTGCGGATGTTGTCGGGCCGGCTGTCGAGACCGCCGGGGTTGGCGAGGTCATAGCCGAACTTGGTGGCCAGCACCACCTCGTCGCGGAAGCCCTTGACGGCCTCACCGAGCAGCCGCTCGTTCGATCCGGTGCCGCCACCGTAGACCTCGGCGGTGTCGAACAGGGTCACCCCCAGGTCGAACGCGCGGCGGATGGTGGTGATGTTCTCCTCGCGGTTGCTGGGGCCGTAGAACATCGTCATCCCCATCGTGCCCAGCCCCAGGGCGGAGGTGGTCAGGCCCTGGCGGCCGAGGACGCGCTTGTGCATGCTCATCTGTGGTGCCTTTCGGACGTCTTCGTCGATGGACGTGATGGTGTCGGGCAGTGGTCAGTGGGAGGGGTAGTGGACCTGGGTGAGCTGCTCGGAGACCACCCACAGGCGACGGGCGACGTCCAGGTCCTGGGCGGCCTTGTCGGGCCGGACGACGGCGGGGTGGCCCCGGTACTCGCCGAAGCCGTCCGGGCCGATGAACTGGCCGCCCTTCACCCCGGCAGCGGTGGCCGCGTAGAGCTGGTTCCAGGCGCCCTTCTCGACGGGCTGGGCCATCAGCGGATTGGCGATCTTGGAGAAGAAGAACCGCAGGAAGCCGGTCGGGCCACTGGACTGCAGGTTGGTGCTGGCGTAGCCCGGATGGGCCAGGACGCTGGTCACCGTCGATCCGGCCGCGCGCAGCCGCCGGTCGAGTTCCAGGCCGAACAGGGCGTTGGCGAGCTTGGACTGGGAGTAGTAGGCGCGCGGGGCGTAGCCGCGTTCGCCGTGCAGGTCGTCGAAGAAGATGGTGCCGCCGCGGTGCTCGACAGAGCTGACCGTCACCACGCGGGCGTCGCGACCCTGGGCGGCGGACTTCTCCAGCCGGCCCAGCAGCAGGCCGGTGAGCGCGAAGTGGCCGAGGTGGTTGGTGGCGAACTGCAGCTCGTATCCCTGCGGCGTGAGCCGGTGCGGGGGCCACATGACGCCCGCGTTGTTCACCAGGACGTCCACCGGCAGGCCGTCGTCCACGATCTGCTGTGCGAAGGCGGCCACCGAGTCCAGGTCGGACAGGTCCAGCAGGCGCAGCTCGACGCTCGCCCTCGGCTGCTCGGCCAGGAGCCGCTCCACGGCGGCGGTGCCGCGGCTACGGTCCCGGGCGGTCATCACGACGTGGGCGCCGTGGCGGGCCAGCTCGCGGGCCGTCTGGAAACCCAGACCGCTGTTGGCCCCGGTCACGACAGCCGTCCGGCCCTTCTGGTCGGGGATACGGGCGCTGGTCCACTTGGCCATGGGATGAAGCTCCTCAGCAGTGCTCGACGGCTGCAAAGCACCGTCTACGTGCGAAAACACCGGCCCGGGAGGAGGTCTCCCAGCGGCTGTCTCCCAGCCTGCTGCAGGCACGAAGAGGTATCCACGGTGCGTTTATCGTCGGTCCGGCAGTACGTGGATAACCGGAGGCGGACATATCAAGCTATTCATGTCAGCGACTGCGAGCCGGCCTCGCCCCGATCCGCTCGCAGTGCCCGCCGTACCGCCAGGGAGCACCGAAGATGACCGACCGCCGAGAGCTGGGCCGCTTCCTGCGCGCCCGCCGCGAGGCCCTGCGCCCCGCCGACGTCGGCCTCGTCCCCGGCGGACGTCGCCGCACCCCCGGCCTGCGCCGCGAGGAAGTGGCCATACTGGCGAACATCTCCACCGACTACTACGAACGCCTCGAACAGGCACGCGGAGTCAACCCCTCCGAAGCCCTGATCGGCTCCCTCGCCCGCGCCCTGCGCCTGTCCACCGACGAACGCGACCACCTCTACGCCGTCGCCGGCTACCAGCCCCCGCAACACCACTCCGCCGACGGCTACGCCGACCCCGGGCTGATGCACATCGTCGACGCCCTCACCGACACCCCCGCGCAGATCGTCGACGAGCTCGGCACGGTGATCGTGCAGAACGCCGCGGCCGTCGCCCTGCTGGGACCGCTGGCCAACCGTCCGGGCCGGGAGGGCAACGGCGCCTGGCTCTGGTTCACCCACCCCACAGGCCGCGGTCTGTACCCACAGGAGGACCACGCATCACTCGGCCGCGTCATCGTCGCCGACCTGCGCGCGGCCGTCTTCCGCCACGGCCCCCACCCAGTCGGCGAGCAACTCGTCAACGACCTGCTCGAGCGCAGCGAGGAGTTCTCCGCCATCTGGGAACTGGGCGAGGTCGCCACCGTCCGCTCCGCCCGCAAGACCCTCCTCCACCCGCACGTCGGCCGCCTCGACCTGCAATGCGACGTCGTCCTGAGCCCCAGCACCGGCAACCGCCTCTTCCTCTACCGGCCCCAGCCCGGCACCGACGCCGCCGAACGCCTGGAATTCCTCCGCGTCCTCGGCCACCAGACCTTCACCACCTGACACCACCCGCCCTGCCCAGCCCGCCCAGGCCCCCGGACGTGCACCGACGGGGGCCGGAATGCGCCCAAGGCGGCGGTTCGGACTCCTTCGCACCATCGAGCGGGAGCGTCCGTCAGCCTCGGCGGCCGCCACCCGACCCGCCCTTGATCACCCGAGCAGGAGGATCCCGTGTCACAACCGCTGCCACAGGAGCCCGATTACCGGCACGAGAGCGCAGAAGGTGACGCGCGCATCATGCGTGGCATCGCTCGGCGGATGACCCCGCCGGTCGGAGCAGCCTTCACCAGTCACCTGCTCTACACCCTGGGCCTGATGCGGATCGTCGGCGAGGTCGAGGGGGCAGCCGCCGTCGACCGCGCCGGCACCGGAAAGATCCACCACAGCGGACAAGCCCGCGCCGACGACACGATCGCCTACTTCCAGCACTGGGTCCGGCACGGCGCGGCAAGCCCGCAGGCCGCCGCCTCGATCGACCGGGTCCAGCGCATGCACGACCACTACGCCCGCAGCTACCCCTTCTCCCACGAAACGTACGTTCACGGCATCGCACTGTTCACTCTTCTGTCCGACGAGATCCTCACCCTCGCCGACATCGACGCCTTCACCGACAGGGAGAAAGCCGCCCAGGTCCAGCACTGGCGCGCCATCGCCGCCCGTATGAACATCCGCAACCTGCCCACCACCTGGAGCGGCATGCAGCAGGCCCTCCGCGACTACGAACAATCCCCCCAGTGGTACCGCCCAACCCCCGCCGGAGGACGCAGCGCCGAAGCCCTCATCCACCAGTTCAACCACCGCTGGTTCCCCCGCCCCCTGCACCGGCTCGGCCGCGCCGTCCTGCTCTCCCTCCACCACGACCACGTCCTCGCCGCCATCGGGCAGGACCCACCGCCCGCCTACCTGGTCCGCCTGACCCGCCGTGCGCTCCGCATCGCGTACGCAGCGCAGATACGGCTGGCAACCCGTTGACGAAGGTCATGCAGCATCACGTGGTGTCCGCGCAACGTCACAGTTACTTGCTGTCCATCCTGAGGTAGCGGTGGGTCGTGCGCGGGGTGAATCCGAACTCTTGAGCCAAGAGGGCTGACGCTCATGCCGGGCATCCCCCTTCGAGATGTTGACAGCCGGCCCCGCCAGCGATGCAGGCACGCGAGCGGGGCTGAGGTTCACCGACCCTGTCGGTGAACCTCAGCCCCGAGCAAGCTCAGTGACCGCTACCCGAGCACTGAAATCTTTCGTGCGGTCACTGAAGAACCTACTGAAAACAATCGTGCGCTACTGAAGTCTTTCCTGCCGTCCTACACCCTCCAGGCCAGCCGCGTTGAACCGGTGCAGCCACTTGCGGACCGTTTTGTGATGGCAGCCGAGCTGTTCCGCGATCTGCAGCACCCGGCATCCGTCCCAGCTCAGTGCGATGATGCGCATGCTCGCAGTGCGGGCCGGGGCGTCGGCGGGTGACCTTCCTCCGACGCCTGGGCATGGCTACTTCTACGAAGGTGCGGTCCCGCGTGCCGGTGCGGCGGATCCCTATATGCTGAGGATGCCCATCTGCGGCAAATCAACGAACCGATCGCAGGCCGTAGCGAGGATGTCGGAGTACGCCGCGAGGCGGCGCAGCAACTCGCGCTTGCTGCCCTTCCGGTTGGCCGGGGTACAGAGTTGATTGACCGACGCGACCAGGTGCTGAGTGCTGCAGCCCGACTTCCTCAGGGTGCCGACCAGGGGGCTGTGAAGGTGATCGCCCTGGGTGACGTGTGTCCAAATCAGCACGGTCGCGGTGGCCGACGTGGGCGAGGTGGCACCCTGCCCGAACTGCGCCAAGCCTTCACATAGTTCGGCCCAGTCACGAGCCGGAACCTGCCAAGACTCGAGAAGCTCCCGGCGTCTCCCATAGTGGGCTCGATCCGCGTCCTTATCCAATTGTCTCGCCACACTCTCGACGGAGGCCTCGAACGCCGGCCACAGGTCTTGCGACTTCAACTCCTGTCTGACGACTCTGAGGGACTGCTGCGCGGTGGTCCAGGGGATGCGGAGAGTCGCTGCGCAGTCGGGCCATGTGCCCCCGCCGCCCATCTCGGCGAGCTTGAGTGCCCCTACACGCCGCAGGTGTCGAACTTTCCAGTCGGTCTGGTCCGCCCAGCGGGACAGCAAGTCCCCGAAATGGATGGAAAGCCACTTCTGCGGCAGGAGAGCCGGCACATGCTCGATTCGGAAGCAGCTCGAGCGGGAGGGGAGTCTCTGCCGCGCGTGACGGTGACCTGCGGCACGATAGAACCCCTGGTCATGCCGTAACAACGAACGAGCGAGCGCAGGAGAGACGTCCATACGCCGCAAGGCAGCGCCGATGGTGGCGGGGCTGCGACTGAACGCTGCTGCAGCCAGTGGCCGGACGCGATCGGTCACCTCAGCATCATCGCGCTCCTCGTGACCGAGGAGTGCGTCGGCGGCAACGAGCAGCGCTGCGCACTCGGCTGGATCCTCAGGGGCGCCCCAGGTGGTGGGCTTGCGCGCATTGGGTCCCGGGCCGCGGGGGCGAGCGGCAGTGGAGGAAACATGGTGGTCGATCAGGTCGGCCAACGACGTTGAGGAAGCGTATCGAGCGCCGTCTGGCCAGCTGAGTCGGATCACATGTGCAGCGACAATGAGATCCGGAAAGAAGAAGCAATCCAGGGCCGACTGGCCCGCATCCGCGGACGATGGACGACGCATCAACCGTTGATCGATGCGATGCTGCAGGGCAAGGAGAATGCGCAGCTCGTCTGCAGGTACCCGCGCGGCCTGGCGTCCGTGGTCCAGACGGGCAGCGCAGACAGGTGCCGGAGAGCCGTCGGCGCCTGCCAGGGGGCGGCGGCATTGGGCCGGGTGTAATCCGATCGTGGCGCGGTGCAAGATCAGCCCTTGCCGCTCAGTATTCGTCGGCCGATTCGGCAAACCCCCACACCTCGGGCACGTATGGGAGAGCAAGGTGCGGTGCGCGACGCAGGCATACGAGACAGGGAGATGCCAGCGCAGCTTCCAGGGGCCGCCGTAGCGTGATTGCGCGGGACTTGCACTGCCGGAAAGGCAGGAGGGACAGTACCGACTAGACATGATGGCAGCCCATGACTTGCGCGCGGCCGTGGTGGTTCGATTGCCGTCCATCCGTACGGACGCCAATGGCGGGTAGGCGGCGGCAAAGGACGACAGCGTCAGCGCGTCGGCTTCTTTCACGCGCATGCGGGTGGCAGAGGCGAACGGCACGATCCGCTCGGTGGGCAGGGAGAACAGGTACTCGCCTGGAAGACGATTCTGATGACGGATCAGTCCACTAAGGTGCGCAATCCTGGCAGGAGAACGCTCCGTACGGAATGCCAGGCGCAGGAGCAGACCGGGCAGTGATTCCTCGGGCAACGGTGCGAGACTGCGTGCCAGCGGCCGGGGCGCCACCTCCGTCAGCCCGCTTCGCCAGCTGCAGCGGGGCCGTCGTCGTCGAACACGGTGTTTCGGCCCCGTGTGTTCTTCTTCTGCGTCGGCTGGTGGGGCGGGATGTCGGGTTGTTCGCCGGACCCGGCGTCAAGGTCGGGCATGTCGTCGGGGGTTACGGTGAACTGGTTGAGTAGCTCCTTGGTCAGGCGCTCGCTCTTGTCCTCCATAGCGCGGCGGCAGCCGTGCTGGATGAGCTTCTCCAGGATGCCGACCACGCCCTTGGTCCGGTGGAACAGGTACTCGGGCATGTCGCCCTCGGTGAGCATGCCGGAGGTGTCGCTCAGCAGGCGCAACTCGCCCTCCAGGCGCCTGAGATGGACCATCCAGGCCTCCATTTGCCCCGGTGTCTTGTACCTGAACGGGTCGAGGTCGACGACCTGGAAGCGGCGTTCGTGCTGGCTGGCGGCGTGAGCGTTGGGACTGCGGCCGGCGTCCTGGACAGGCTCGTAGATCCACTCCTGGGTCTTGGGGTCGCGGCGGCCTTCGCGCAGCAGGCCTGAGGTGGGGATGCCGACGCCGACGAGGATGAGGGTGACGGGCATGCTCATCATCTCGCGGATTAGGTCGAGGACGTCCTGGTCGGCTTCGCGGTGCAGCTTGAGGCGGGTGATGTCGTCGATCACCAGGGCCTTCGTGGCGTGCTCCACGACCGCAGTCTTGACGGTGCGCACGAGGTCTTCCAGGCGCATCCCTTTGTAGTCCTCGCCGTAGAAGTCGAGGATGCGCTGGCAGGTGGAGATGGGGGTGGCCTTCACCGGGCAGCGTACGTAGGCGACGGGGGCGACCAGGTCGCGGGTGCCGGGCATGGCGTCGGGGTTCGCGTAGTTGTTCAGGGCCAGCCATTCCTCCTGGAAGATGGCCAGGGCCTCGCAGATGGTCTCGGTCTTGCCCTGGGCGCCGTCGCCGTTGACCATGATGCCGCCGCGGGTTCCGGCCTTGTGGCTGAAGGCGCCGTCCTCGACGCGGGCGAGCACCGCGTGGGCGACACGTTCGCTCATCGGCGTGGCCTGGATCGGCAAAGAACTGTGCGTCGCGAGTCGATGCAGGTCGTGGATGCGCTTCTGGCGCTTCGTGAGGCTGTCGTACTCCTTGGCGGTGAGGATCGGCGCCGGGACGAAGGCGTCGCGGGTCTCGCACCATCGGTTCCAGCCTTCGAAGGTAGTGCGGTCCACCGCCGGGCCGGGGAGAAACGACAGCGGGTTCTGCTTCGAAGTCACTGGCTGGCCTCTTCCTCGGCCTCGCCGGCCGTGACGGTGGAGTCGTCATCCTCAAAGTCATCGTCCAGCAGCGCCATCAAACTGGACGAGCGTAGCCGTTCGGACAGGTCGGGGGACGTGGGCAGTTGGTCGCGGACCGCGGCCTCGCGGCGGCGCCGGCGTTCGCTGGTCACCGCGTCGTGAACGTCCTGAGCGCGGTCCTTCGGGCGCAGGGGCACGACCTTGCCGTCGGCGGAACCTGCCCGCGCAGCGGGAACGGGGGTGGGTTGCAGCGGCTTCTTCTCGGTCGCGTCTGCGGGGCGGTCGGCGGTCGCCGCGGCCCGCTGGGCGACTTCGCGCGCGTGCTCGGTGCGCTTCCTCTTGGAGAGCTGGGTCGGCCATTTCTCGACCGGGATGTTGCCGCCGATCAACTCCAGGAGAACCGGCAGGAGTTCGGTGTCCGACTTCGGGGCAAGGCCCGTCTTGCGTAGTTCCCGCATGGCTTCACGGACGCGGGCGTCGCTGAACGCGGGCACCTCGCCTTCTTCCGGCAATCCGGTCCAGCGCAACGTGTGCCACTCATGCGTATTGGGGTCCCGGAAGAACGCGAAGCACGGGTCACGTGGGTCGCGGTGGACGACGTATTTGTTCTTGTATTTCCCGCCGCGGCGGGAGAGCTTCCCGCGATAGGGATCCAGGGCGGGGCCGTCGTACCAGAGGTTCTTGACCTTCACCCCTCGCTTGCCGTGGATCACGAGCTTGTGCTGCGGCAGAAGCTGGTAGTACAGCTCGGCGGGCGGAATCCGCAGCGCGAAGCCGCCCTGGGACATGGCCGTCGCGAACAGGGTGTTCGGGCTGTGGTCACCGCGGGGGTCCCAGCTCGGGGCGTAGGAACCGAAGCGCCGATTCTGCCAGGTCTCGACAATCCAGGTGGCGATGATGTGTTCCATCTCCGTCACGGTCAGGCAGGCGTCGGCCTCCGGGTCCACGCCCCGGTCGGCGACGTCCGTGCCCTGGTAGCCCAGCAGGAGGGCGAACAGCAGCGACCTGATGGCGCCGAACGTCCGTTCCACGGAGTGCTTGTCGGTCGGACGCAGAACGCGGCTGGGTTTGATGTTCGCCTTGATGATCCGCTGCACCTCGACGAGGTGGTGGTTGCGGTAGACAGAGCCGTGGTCGGTGGTCACCGTCTCGGGAGCGAAGAATGGCAGTCCGGCGACCTCGTACCCGGCGAACTCCGCCACCACCGTGTTGGGGACGCCGGGGTAGGCCCACTCCACCTTCTTGCCCCACTCCGGGCGCATCGGCAGCGGCATCATCATGTCCCGCAGCACCATGGCCACGTCGATCGACTTGTCGGAGACAAGGCTGAGGCGGAACGCCACGATCGAGCGTGTGTAGACGTCGAGCGCCAGCGTCAGATGCACAGACACGGGATCGCCGAACACGTTGTCTAGCACCTTAACCGGCAGCACCGTGCTGTCCAAGGCGACGACTTGGCCGGGGCGGTGCACCACGATATGCCAGCCGGTCGCGTACTGCTGCGCCTTCGCCGCTGAGCGTATGTAGCGCTGTCGACCCCCGTTGGAGCCGAACCACTCCTTCCAGATAGCCCGCAGAGTGTCGTAGTTGGGGATCTTCACACGCGGTGTGTCAGCGGGGTCAGCGTTGGTGGCCTCACCCTCGGCTGATCTGGCCTCGGGCGATTCGAACACCTCCCGGATGTACTGGTGAATGAGGCGTTCTTTGTCCCGCATGGTCATTTTCGAGCGGCGATCCGAGCACTCCGCGTACACCGCGAACAGGGCCTCCCGCAGTTCGGGGGAGATCATGTGCCCGGTCGCCTCCCGCAGCCAGCGGTCGTCTGCGACGCCGATCGGACCGTACTTCGCCCGTGCGGTGTCCCACCGGATCAGCGTGCGCAAGCTCACCTTATGCAGACCATTTGCCTTCGCCTGCGCGGGGGCCTCGGCTGCGGCTTTCAGCAGCTCCTTCGCCTTCGCGCTGCGGCGCTGGGTCAGCGTCGTGGTGTCCGGGTCGTACGGCGGCCGCGGTTCATGCGGCAGCGCGTTGAGCGGGTCGCCGCTGCGATACCCCGTCTCGGCTTCGAGTAGGTGCTCCATACGGAGCATGACGATCTCGCGTTGGTGGTCTTGCAGATCGTACAACGCCTTGGGTTGCCGGCCGCGGTCTGCGGCCGGCAGGTCCGTACGCGTCCGGGTGGAGGGACGGCAGTCCGGGCGATGCATCAGCTCGCTCAGCGAGGTCTTCCACGTCTCGCCGTCCTCGTCGACGAGCGTGACCCGGCCGAGATGAGGCAGGCAGGACTGGATTCGCCACGCGGTGCCACCGATGATCAGCTCGGCGCCCGGCTCCAGGTTCCACGTGGGATCTGCTGCGGTGCTCATCGTGGCAAATCCCGGCGATGCTGCTCGGGAGCCAGGCGGATGAGGCTCGCGTCCCCGAACGGCCCCGAGAGATTGACGCCGAGGTGGCGATGCCAGAGCAGATGGATCGCGTGAGCCCGGGCGATCGCCGGGATGCGGCAGCGCCCCGTCAACTCGCCAAATGCCAAAGGACCTTGCGCGGCGATCCAGCGTAACTGACCCTGAATTCCCAGCACATCAGGCGTCGGACGCCGCTCCGCAGAGAGCGCGTCCACGTTCGTCCACACGTGGCGGCGCCACCCTGCCACGACGCCGTACTGCCAGCCCGCCGACAGCGCGGTCTCCGCCGTGGCGGCGAACTTGAGCGCGTCCTCCGGCTTGATTCGATCGCCCGGACGTACGTCGATCAACAAGAGCCCGGAGCCCGTCACCAGCAGAAAGTCCGGGGTGTGCCGAATCGCCTTGCCATCGGAGAAGAACCGAAGACGGAAGGGCTGGCACAGGGCCTCGACCAGGCCGGCAGCGAAGTCGGCGACCAACAGTAGCCGCTCCTCCTCGTGGCTCTCGAAACCGTGGTGGCGGTCGGTGGCCATTAGGTATTCGAGCCCGGGGCGGTGGAACTGATCCATGCGCCAGGTGAATCGGCGCACCGGAACGCTACGCCGAAGGTCCGCCCTGTCCAGGTCGCGGACCGGACTGGTGATCGACGTCTGACCGAACTTCCACGTCGTGCTCCAGCGCAAGGGCCACGCCTCGTCGAGGTCCAAGGCCTGCACGTAGTCCGTGAACGCTGTGTCCAGTACGGCGAGGTCTTCCAGGCCGCACGCGTCCGACCACGCACCCCCAGGAGGCGGCGCCAACTCTGCGCGCCAAGTCAGCCCCAAGGCAGCCGAATCCATCAGAGACCCCCACGCCGTGATCGGTACGCCAAAGCGCCTTGACCGTACGGCGCCCAGCCCACCGCCAGTCGCTCGCACATTCTTGAATCACGCGTACGGGTGAACATGCGGGCATTGTGTCGCAGTGGACGAGACCGGACTGGTTCGTTATCGCGTGCAGGATCAGATCAAGTGGACGGCGCACTCGAAAGCGATGACGGACGAGAGGTGGAACATGACGGGGGGCACCGGACGGGGGTCGCTTCCGCGCAGCTTGTCCCCGCTGACGGGAGAGTCCCTGCCCGGATACATCCTTCGGCTGGCACATCGCCTGGGACGGTCACCCACAAGAATCGGCCAATTGACGGGGCTCGCAGTTGACGAGAAAGCCTTCAGGGTCAACCAACTCGTGGCGCTACGACCTCGCACCTTGACGGAATTCGCGGCTGCCACCCGCCTCACTGCCGATGAAGTCGTAACACTCGGACTGCGCCCTCTCGCCTCTGCGTACACGCCACTGGCCCGAGCCGGACCGCAGAGCGACGGTCGTGTCGTGCTACACAGCCCATGGGCCTTCACCGCTGCGAGCCGGTTTTGCCCGACGTGCCTCATCGGTGACCATAGCCCCATCCAACATGCCCACGGCGGTGCATGGCAGCGACATTGGCATCTTCCAGTTGTCTTTGCCTGCACCCGGCATCAGCGCCTGCTTAACAATGTATGCCCCGACTGTCATCGCCCCATCAACGACGCATTCTATAAACGAACGAGTCTGGTGCTCTATCCCACCAGCGCAGTGCAACACCCGGCGCGGTGTCGCAATATCAGCATCGACGATCCAGCCCGCGGGTCATCCGCCATGTGTGGCGCAGACCTTTCCAGCGACCACACTCCAACCCCCGCCCTACCACTGGAAGAGGCAGCAACCTACTTTGCGCTCCAGCTGAGGATCGAGCAGCATCTGACCCCCCTGCATGCCAATCCCACCTATTTCCGAGAGATAGTTCTGGTCGCTCAGCTCATCAAGCTGTCCTGGCCGGCGTCGATGGAATTCGCGCCGCTGTCATCATTTATGGGTGACCTGCTCGATGTGCACGTAGAAGGCATCCGAAGGGAGTTGACGCAGGCGGAACCTGAAAGTTCGCTGAACCGACGGGTGACCGGCCCGCCCGCCCAATCCCTTCATTGCGCGGCTCTTCTGCTGCATGCGGACCGGTTGCTATCAATCGATGAGCCAGGTGACTTGTATGATGCGATGCATGCGCTGGCAGAGCATGCTTTTCGGCGCGACCGTACGCGGTTCCGGAGCCTGATCAAGAACGCCTCACTGTCGCAGCGTCTCGCTCGGGCGATGGCACCACAAAGCCGCGGCTTCTACACGGGGAGGCGTACTCGTGGACTCCAAGTCCCCTCACGAGACAGCAAATTTACCGCACGTCACGTGCCACAATTGGTTCCGCTGGATTGGTATGTCCGTCACTTGCAAGAGTTTTGCGAACAGCTCACCGTTCGGACCCGTGACAATGTAGATCATGTTCGCCGGGCGGCCTCATTGAAGTTGGTCGAGATGGCAGTTGGTGGCACTCGAGCCAGCTGCGCGGAGCTCTTGGGTATGCCTATCACCGACGCGAAATCTAGTATCCGCACGCTTCGTCAACGCAGTCCCGAATCTGCATGGGTTCAGTTCCTGGAGGGGGTGGAGGCCATCGCATTTGACCTCGAACGGGCACCTGTCCGTACAGATTTCGGGCGCCGGCGGGACAAACTGTCTACCTGGGAGATTCCCGGGCAGGACTGGGAGATCCTAGTCCGCGATCTACGAAGCGAATACGGGGCGTCTCGCCACCGTCAGGTAGGGTCGATAATCGTGTGGACCATCGTTACCGAAGGGGACCACCTCTTCAGTCCGCATCTTCGAGCCAATGGAACAGGTGAACGGCTTCCGGATGCGATCTGGTTGGTTGCCAAGTTCACTATTTACCGGGCCGCTCGAAGGGGAGGCATGCCTATCCTTCGAGCGAGACTTGCGCGGTACGCGAAGCAGATTGCCATCCATTGTGATCGGGGCCTCCCTCTGTCGCAGGTGAATGCGGAGACATGTCTCCGCATGTAAGACTTCTGCCAGCACAGGTCCAGCATAAGGATCGGCCTGCCCCTCTACCCACATACCTGAGCAATCGTTGCTGAATCTGCGACGCCTTACAGGGGGATGTTTCCGTCGAGGATGAATCGTCGCACTTGTTGCACGAGCAGTACGTCGACGCCTTGGACCCTGCTTGTCAGGGGGATCGGAGGGCTTCTGGGAGGAAGCGATCGATCTCTGCGCTCGTGAAGGTCATGTCCTCGTCGATTTGAAGGGCGCGCTGCGCGGCTCGGTATGCGCGGCTCGATGTATCTGGTGCGAGTCGGTAGATGTGGTTCAGCTTTTCCAGCAACTCGTCCCTGCGGTGTGGGATGTCCACGGTCTGTGGGTTGGTCTGGATGTCGGTGAGCAGGTGTAGATACAACTCCCGGACGTACCAGAGTTCCTTGGCCGCGGTGCGGTGCTGCTCCGCGACTGCCTCGGGAGTGAAACTGAGTTGGAAGATGGTGAACGCGAGCGCCAAGGCCGAGGCGCCGCTGCTGATGTAGAGAAGCATCCGCTCATCGGTGATGATCGACGTCAGTAGTGTCCCCGACGTCAGAGTCACGAGGGCGATGTTGACCCACTTCGACCGGTCGGCCTTCGCTGATTCCAACTCCCTGGCCTTCTCATGGGTTTTGTGAGCGTAGACGACGCGGCCGAAGGCCTCGCGTATTGCTTGGACGTTCGCAGCATGCTGCGCACCCGGGCTAGAATTCATACTGTCCGCCGAAGATCTTCCGCCACTCGAGCGCGGCATCGGTGCGTCTGTCCTCAGCCTCGTATTGGCACGCTATGACCGCTCGGCTGTGGGCGCTGTTGGCCTTGCTCAGCCAGGCGTCACCGTACTGCTTCTTTTCGTCGGTGCCAGGGATTTCCCGGCTGTGGTTCACCTTCTTGATGAGTTCGGCGAAGAAGTCCCGGACCATCCAGTCGTAGTAGGCCGTGGAGCGCGGGGCGTGCTCCCAGGTCCGCAGGAACTCCACGCAGCGCAGTTCCAGGACCAGCGACTTGATGGGCACCGAGCACTCGGACTGCCAGATCTTCATCATGCGGATGAGGTTTCTCGTGTTGCCGAACGTGCGGACGTCGGAATCGGCAACGAACGAGATCTCTGCGTTGTGGTCGACGCGCCGCCAACTCCCACCGTCGTGTGTGTTAGGCACGATCATCCCCCTCCGGTGGCGTGCCAACCTGCAAGAACCTCCACCGTGTGGCCGGTCGAAAACTCAACGACCACGACTTGTCCGTCTCCGCCGATCTCAGTTCGCGGATAGCGCTCACGGAGTAGGGACCGGACCTCCTGCAAGAGTGCTGACTGCCCGTTGTGCAGGTACTCGGAGAAGCGGCGGTACGCGGAGACGGGCATGAAGTAGAGCACATCGACGTCCCGCGGCGGGCAAACTGCCGTGTCCTTTCCGTAGGACCCGATGACCATGCGGCAGGCGTCCGTGTACGGCGTGTTGCTGTAATGCCCATGCAGCTTGCGGGCGATTGCGTTGACACTCGTGAAGGCAGCTGCGCGGTGATCATCCGTCACCTTGATGTTCTTTAGGAATGTGTCGAACCTGCTCGCCGTGCTCAAAGGGGCTCCCCTTGCTCGAGTTGACGAGTCGAGCGTAGGGGGTGTCACTGACAATCGACGGGCTAAAGCGCGACGAGTGGTAGCCGCCGACGTCTGCCGGCTTGTCCGATGCGCCGCGTAGCGGGCTTGCCGGGTAGGGGTTGCGGCGACCATCGCCTGAACGGACCTGGCGGCTTCCTGACGCGCATCATGCGGCAACACGGCAACTGGTAGTCGGCAGCGGTGCCTCCCATCTGCGGTGTACCAATGTGCCAACTATCTTTCTGATTCCGTTCCAGGGAGGGCTGAAGCTAGTTGGCATCACCGCAGGTCAGGAGCATTGCCGAGTGTCAACCATCGGACTTGGTCACACCTGACGACGACGGGAGGTGCCCATGCCGCAAGCCGACCCCGGGCTCTTCGGGCCCGACTCGGTCACCTGGCAGCTGCACGGCGACCCCATGATGTGGATCGCCGGGGTGCGCGCCCTGTGGCTGCAGGCGCTGCACCCGCGCGCGGTCCGCGGCGTGACGCAGAACTCCGACTTCCGCAAGGACGCGTGGGGCCGGCTGCTGCGCACCGCGAACTTCGTGGGCACCACCACGTACGGCACCACCGAGGCCGCCGAGCGCGCGGGCGCCGCCGTCCGCGGCATCCACCGCCGGCTGTCCGCCACCGACCCGGACACCGGCGAGCGCTATCCCGTGGACGACCCCGGGCTGCTGCTGTGGGTGCACTGCGCGGAGGTCGACTCCTACCTGCACGTCGTCCGCCGCTCCGGCATCCGCCTCAGCGGCGCCCAGGCCGACGCCTACCTCGCCGAGCACCGGCAGTCCGCCCGCCTGGTCGGCCTCGCCCCGGAGGCCGTGCCGGACACGGCCGGGCGGATGGCCGCCTACTTCGAGAAGGTGCGCCCCGAGCTCGCGCTCACCCCGGAGGCCCGCGGCGTCGACGCCTTCCTGCGGCGGCCGCCCGTGCCGTTCCCGGCGGTCCCCGCACGCGCCGTGGTCTGGGGGCGGGTGGCCTCCCTCGCGTACGCCGCGCTGCCTCCCTGGGCCCACGAGCTGTACGGCCGGCCGGCCCCGCCCCCGGCCGTCGTCACCCGCCGGCTGCGCGCCGCGGGCGCCGCGCTGCGCCTGATCCCCGCGGGCGTCCGCTGGCAGCTGCCGCCCAAGCACATCCTCCGCGCCGTCGCCAGACTCGGCCCCGGTACCCGCCCTTCCGTCTACAACCTGCACAGACGGGCCGCCATACTGGACGGGCCGGGGGAAGCGCGGGGCATCGACGGGGGCGGCGGCGCGGGATGGCGGACACCAGGCTGATCCAAGGGCGGTACCGCCTGCTCGAACGCATCGGGCGGGGCGGCATGGGCGAGGTGTGGCGGGCGCTCGACGAGTCGCTCGGCCGGCAGGTCGCCGTCAAGTGCCTCAAGCCCATGGGGCCGCGGCACGAGCCGTCCTACCTGCGGGTGCTGCGCGAGCGCTTCCGCCGCGAGGCGCGCGTCGCGGCCGCCCTGCAGCACCGCGGCATCACCGTCATCCATGACTTCGGCGAGTCCGACGGCGTGCTCTACCTGGTCATGGAGCTCCTCGGCGGCCGCAACCTCAGCGAGCTCCTGGAGGACGCCTGCGGGCACCCGCTGCCGGTGCCCGACATCCTGGAGATCGCCGAGCAGATCGCCGCCGCCCTCGCCTACACCCACGGCCAGGGCGTCGTCCACCGGGACCTCAAGCCCGCCAACATCATGCGGCTGGCCGACGGCAGCGTGAAGATCTGCGACTTCGGCATCGCCCGGCTCGGTGACTCCATCGGCTACTCCTCGGTCTCCTCCCGGCTCACGGGCACCGGCATCGCCATGGGCACCCCCCATTACATGTCGCCCGAGCAGATCGGCGGCGGCCCCGTCGACCACCGCAGCGACCTGTACTCGCTGGGCTGCGTGCTGTACGAGATCGCGACGGGCGCCCCGCCGTTCGACATGGACGACGCCTGGGCCGTGCTCGTCGGACACCGGGACACCGCGCCCGAACCGCCGCGCACCCACCGGCCGGAGCTGCCGGAGGCCTTCGAGCGCATCGTCCTCGACCTGCTCGCCAAGGACCCCGACGACCGTCCTCCCGACGCCGCCGACCTCCACGCCCGCCTGCTCGGGCTGGAGCCCGCCGGCCGGCCCGTCCGGCCCGCCCGCCTCGCCACCGCGTACCGGACGCTGCCCGGGCCCCGCGCCCTTCCCGTGCGGGCGTCCGCACGGCTGCCCGAGCCCGCGCGGCTTCCCGGCTGGGCCAGGAACATGACGACGGGCTCCAAGGCGACCGGCCCCGGCCCGCGGACGGCACCGCCGCCCGACCCGGCGGCGGCGCTCACAGGCACCTGGACGACAGGTGCCTGGACGACGGGTACCCGGACTGCGGGCCCGCCGGAGCAGGCGGGAGCCCCGCAGCGGACCGGGCACCTCCCCGCCCTGCCCGCGGTCCCGGACGGCCTCCTTCCGGCGCCCGCGGTGCTCGCCGGCCTCACCGCACGCCATCAGGAGGGGCTGCGGCTGGGCCGGCTGGGCCGCTGGGAGGAGGCCGGCCGGGCGCACGCAGCCGTCGCCGCCGACCGCGAGCGCGTGCTGGGCCCCGACCACCCCGACACCCTGACCAGCCGTTACGAGGCCGCCTTCGCCCTCAGCATGCTCGGCCGCCCCGGAGAGGCGCTGCGCGAGTACGCCCGCGCCGCGGCCGGGCGCGAGCGTGCCCTCGGGCCGGACCACCCCGCCACGCTCGCCGCGCGGCAGGAGACGGCGTACGTCCTCGGGCAGCTCGGCCGGCACTTCGAGGCGCACGACGCGTACGCCGCCGTGCTCGCCGCGCGCGAGCGGACCATGGGCCCCGACCACCCCGACACCCTGCGCTGCCGGCACAACCTGGCCTTCAACCTCGGCCGCCTGGGCCGGCTGGAGGAGTCGTACCGCATGGCGTGCGAGGTCGCGGTCACCCGCTCCCGGGTCCTGGGCCCGGCCCACCCGGACACCCTCGTCAGCCGCTACGAGGTCGGCTACGCCCTCGGGCAGCTGAACCGCTGGACCGAGGCGCTGCAGACCTACCGCGAAGTGGCCGTCGCGCGGCAGCGCGTGCTCGGCGCGGGCCACCCCGACACCCTCGCCGCCCGCTACGAGACCGGCATCTGCCTCGGCCGCCTCCAGCGCAGCGCGGAGGCCCTGCGGCTGTTCCGCGAACTCGTGGACGAGCGCACCCGCGCCCAGGGGCCCGAGGACCCGGACACCCTGCGCGCCCGGCACTGCCTGGGCGTCAACCTCGGCCGCCTGGGGCGCTGGGAGGAGGCCCTGGCCGAGGCGCGCGACGTCTGCGCGGTGCGCGAGCGGGTGCTGGGCGCCGATCACCCCGAGACGCTCGTCAGCCGCCGCGAGGTCGCGGTCGGGCTCGGCTGGCTCGGCCGCTGGACCGAGGCCCTCGTCGTCTACCGCGAGGTCGCGCAGGCCCGGCAGCGGGTGCTGGGCGCCGACCATCCGGACGCCCTCACCAGCCGCAACGACGAAGCGCACTGCCTCGAACAGCTCGGCCGCTCCACCGAGGCCGTGGAGCTCTACCGGCAGGTCGCGGCGGTCCGCCGGGTCCGGGCCGTACGGGGCCGGTCCGGGCCGCCGTAGCGCGCGGGGGACGGTGCCGGCGGACGGGCCCGGCAGAGCACGTATCTGACGGCGTGTCAAGAAAATGCCTTCCCTCGCCACGCCGCCTGCGGCATCCTGCCGCCCATGCAGACCGAGCTGAGCCGGCGGCTGGGCATCGAGCACGCCGTCTTCGGGTTCACCCCCTTCCCCGCGGTCGCCGCGGCGATCTCCCGCGCCGGAGGGCTCGGCGTCCTCGGCGCCGTCCGCTACACCGACCCCGCGGCCCTCGCCCGGGACCTCGACTGGATGGACGCCCGCACCGGCGGCAGACCGTACGGACTCGACGTCGTCATGCCCGCCCGGAAGGTGGAGGGCGTCACCGAGGCGGACGCCGAGGCGATGATCCCCGAGGGGCACCGCCGCTTCGTCCGGGAGACCCTCGCCCGGCACGGCGTCCCCGAACTCGCCGCCGGGGACCGGCAGGGCTGGCGCATCACCGGCTGGATGGAGGAGGTCGCCCGCGCCCAGCTCGACGCCGCCTTCGACCACCCGCTCGCCCTCCTCGCCGGCGCCCTCGGCCCGCCGCCCGCCGACGTCGTCGAGCGCGCCCACGCCCACGGCGCCCTCGTCGCCGCGCTCGCCGGCAGCGCCCGGCACGCCGCCCGCCACGCCGGCGCGGGCATCGACATCGTGGTCGCCCAGGGCTACGAGGCCGGCGGCCACACCGGCGAGATCGCCACCATGGTCCTCACCCCCGAGATCGTCCGCACCGTCGCCCCGCTGCCCGTCCTGGCGGCCGGCGGCATCGGCTCCGGCGAGCAGGCCGCCGCCGCGCTCGCCCTCGGCGCCCAGGGCGTCTGGCTCGGCTCCCTCTGGCTCACCACCGAGGAGGCCGACCTGGGCTCGCCGGCCCTGACCGCCAAACTCCTCGCGGCGGGCTCCGGCGACACCGTGCGCTCCCGCGCCCTCACCGGCAAGCCCGCACGCCAGCTGCGCACGGCCTGGACCGACGCCTGGGACGACCCCTCCGGCCCCGGCACCCTCCCCATGCCCCTGCAGGGCCTCCTCGTGGCCGAGGCCCTGACCCGCATCCAGAAGTACGAGGCCGGACCGCTGCTGGGCACGCCCGTCGGCCAGATCGTCGGCAGCATGAACAGCCGCCGCGGGGTCCAGGCCGTCTTCGACGACCTGACGAGGAACTTCGAACGAGCCGTCGCCCGCCTGAACCGCATCGCTACGGGAACGGGGGAGGGGGCGGGCGCTCCTGCGCGGCAGGCAGGGCCGTCCTCGGACACGCCGGATGCCCCGGGCTTGCCCGCGGCCGGTGACGACGCGGCTGCCCCGGCGCCCCCTGCCGGGGACGGTTCCGGTCCGGCCGGTACGGGCCGCTGAGTGCCGGGCCTGCCTGTGCTCCGTCGCCGCACGGCCTGCCCGGTGTCCGGCGCCACCCGCGTCGCGGCGCCCGGCTGACCGCCCCGGCCGCGCCCTCCGCCGACGCCGCGCCACGCCGCACGGCGCGCCCGCGCCGTCCGCCCGCCATCCGAAGGAGGCCCCATGCCACCCCAACCGCCCAACGGGTTCTGGGCGCAGGCCGCCGCCGACCCCGGCCGCGTCGTCCTGGTCGATCCGGCCGGCGGCACCTGGACCGCCGGCCGCCTGCACGGAGCCGCCAACCGGCTCGTCCACGGGCTGCGCGCCGCGGGACTCCGCGAAGGGGACGCCTTCGCCGTCGTCCTGCCCAACGGGCCCGAGCTCCTCACCGCCCATCTCGCCGCGACCCAGGCGGGCCTGTACCTGGTGCCGGTCAACCACCACCTCGTGGGGCCGGAGATCGCCTGGATCGTGGCCGACTGCGAGGCCAAGGCGCTCATCGCCCACGAGCGGTTCGCCGCGGCCGCGACGGCCGCCGCCGACGAGGCCGCCCTGCCCGCCGCCCGGCGCTACGCCGTCGGGAACATCGCGGGCTTCCGCCCGTACGGCGCGCTCCTCGACCGCCGCCCGGACACCCCGCCCGCCGGGCGCACCGCCGGCTGGGTCATGAACTACACCTCCGGCACCACCGGCCGGCCGCGCGGCATCCGCCGCCCGCTCACCGGCAGGCCGCCCGAGGAGGGCCATCTGGGCGGATTCCTCGGCATCTTCGGCATCCGGCCGTTCGACGGCAACACCCACCTGGTGTGCTCCCCGCTCTACCACACGGCCGTGCTGCAGTTCGCGGCCGCGTCCCTGCACATCGGCCACCGGCTGGTGGTCATGGACAAATGGGAGCCCGAGGAGATGCTGCGCCTGATCGAGACCCACCGGTGCACGCACACGCACATGGTCCCCACCCAGTTCCAGCGGCTGCTCGCCCTGCCCGAGGACGTCCGGGCCCGCTACGACGTGTCCTCCATGCGCCACGCCGTGCACGGCGCCGCGCCCTGCCCCGAGCACGTCAAACGGGCGATGATCGACTGGTGGGGCGGCTGCATCGAGGAGTACTACGCGGCGAGCGAGGGAGGCGGCGCCTTCGCCACCGCCGAGGAATGGCTGAAGAAGCCCGGCACGGTCGGCAGGGCCTGGCCCATCAGCGAGCTCGCCGTCTTCGACGACGACGGCAACCGCCTCCCGCCCGGCCGACTGGGCACCGTCTACATGAAGATGGCCACGGGCGGCTTCGCCTACCACAAGGACGCGGACAAGACCCGGGACGGCCGCATCGGCGACTTCTTCACCGTCGGCGACCTCGGCCACCTGGACGAGGACGGCTACCTCTTCCTCCGCGACCGCAAGATCGACCTGATCATCTCCGGGGGCGTCAACATCTACCCCGCGGAGATCGAATCCGTGCTGCTCGGGCACCCGGCCGTCGCCGACGCCGCCGTCTTCGGCGTGCCGCACGACGACTGGGGCGAGGAGGTGCGCGCGGTCGTCGAACCGGCCGAGGGCCACGCACCGGGCGCCCCTCTGGCGGCGGACATCCTCGCGCACTGCGCCGGTGCCCTGGCGGGCTACAAGCGGCCCCGGGCGGTCGACTTCGTCGCCACCATGCCCCGCGACCCCAACGGCAAGCTCTACAAGCGCCGCCTGCGGGAGCCCTACTGGAAGGACCGGGGCCGTCCGGTGTGAGCGGCGGCGCCCGGTGCGAGCGGCCGCGGGCGCGCCGCGGCCGCCCCTTGACCTTCCGTGCCCGGCGGCCCCAGGATCCGGGGCATGACGGGAGTCCGCGACAGCACGGTGGACGGCATGCTGCGGCGCACGGCCCGGCGCGTGCCGGACCGGACGGCCCTGCGGTACGGGGAACGCGTCTGGACCTACGGCGAGCTGGACGCGGCCGTGACGGGCGCCGCCGCGGCGCTGCTCGGCAGCGGGCTGCGCGACGGTGACCGCGTCGCCGCCTACGGCCACAACTCCGACGCCTATCTGATCGGTTTCCTGGCCTGCGCCCGGGCCGGCCTGGTGCACGTCCCCGTCAACCACCAGCTGACGGGCGAAGAACTGGGCTACGTCCTGGAGCAGTCGGGCAGCGCACTGGTGCTCACCGATCCGGCCCTGGCCCACCGGCTGCCCGGCGCCGTCCGCACGCTGCCGATGCGCGACGCCGCGGGCTCCCTGCTGGAGCGGGTGGAGCAGCACCGGCGCGAGGGCCGCACGATCCTCATGGCGGGCGGCCCGCGCCGGGACGGCCTCGTGCAGCTGCTCTACACCTCCGGCACCACCGCCCGGCCCAAGGGCGCGATGATGACGCACGGCGCCCTCGTGCACGCCTACCTGAGCGCGATCACCGCCCTGGACCTCCGGGAGACGGACCGGCCGCTGCACGCCCTGCCGCTGTACCACTCGGCGCAGATGCACGTGTTCCTGCTGCCTTACCTGGCGGTGGGGGCCGAGAACACCCTCATCGACGCGCCGGACCCGGACCGCGTCCTCGGACTGGTCGAGGCGGGGCGGGCCGACAGCTTCTTCGCCCCGCCGACCGTGTGGATCGCGCTGGCCGGCCACCCCGGGTTCGCGGCGCGGGACCTGTCGGCGCTGCGGAAGGCGTACTACGGGGCGTCCGTCATGCCCGTGCCGGTCCTGGAGCGGCTCCGGGCCCGCCTGCCCCGGCTCGCGTTCTACAACTGCTTCGGGCAGAGCGAGATCGGGCCGCTGGCCACCGTGCTGCGGCCCGAGGAGCACGAGGGGCGGATGGACTCCTGCGGCCGGCCGGTGCTGTTCGTCGAGGCGCGCGTCGTGGACGACAAGGGCGCCGACGTGCCCGACGGCGTCCCGGGCGAGGTCGTCTACCGCTCCCCGCAGCTGTGCGAAGGCTACTGGGGCAAGCCCGAGGAGACGGAAGAGGCCTTCAGGGACGGCTGGTTCCACTCGGGCGACCTGGCGGTGCGGGACGCCGAGGGCTACTTCACGGTCGTGGACCGGCTGAAGGACGTCATCAACTCCGGTGGTGTGCTGGTCGCCTCCCGCGAGGTCGAGGACGCGCTCCACGGTCATCCGGCGGTCGCGGAGGCGGCCGTCGTCGGGCTCCCCGACGCACGCTGGATCGAGGCGGTCACGGCCGTGGTCGTCGCGCGCGGCACCGTGACGGAGGAGGAGCTGGTGGCGTACGCGCGGGAGCGGCTGGCGCCCTTCAAGGTGCCCAAGCGCGTGCTGTTCGCGGACGCCCTGCCGCGGAACGCCTCCGGCAAGGTGCTGAAGCGGGAGCTCCGGGAGCGGTTCCGCCGTTCGGGCGGATGACGAGGGGCGGGCGGATGACGACGGGCGGGCCGGCCGCGGTGGCCGCGCACTCCGCCGGACTCCCGCCGCGGCGGCCCCGTCACCGTGGCCTCCGCTCGTCCACGATCCGCTTCAGCTTGCCCACCGACCGCTCCAGCGTCCCGCCGTCCACCACCTCGACGGCCACCGAGACGCCGATGCCCTCCTTCACTTGCCGCACCACCTCGCCGGAGGCGGCCGCGCGCTGCTCCGGCGTCGCTTCCGGGCGCGCCTCGGCCCGTACGGTGAGGTGGTCCATCCGGCCCTCGCGGGTGAGCCGCAGCTGGAAGTGCGGGGCGAGGCCCGGCGTGCGCAGCACGATCTCCTCGATCTGGGCGGGGAAGAGGTTGACCCCCCGGAGGATGATCATGTCGTCGCTGCGCCCGGTGATCCGCTCCATCCGCCGGAAGGCGGGGCGGGCGGTGCCGGGCAGGAGCCGGGTGAGGTCGCGGGTGCGGTACCGGACGACGGGCATGGCCTCCTTGGTGAGGGAGGTAAGGACCAGCTCGCCGTGGCTGCCGTCCGGCAGCACCTCGCCCGTGAAGGGGTCGACGATTTCCGGGTAGAAGTGGTCCTCCCAGATGTGCAGCCCGTCCTTGGTTTCGGTGCACTCCTGGGCGACGCCGGGGCCGATGACCTCGGAGAGGCCGTAGATGTCCACCGCGTCGATGGCGAAGCGCTCCTCGATCTCCCGGCGCATCTCCTCCGTCCACGGCTCGGCGCCGAAGACGCCGGTCGTGAGGGAGGTGCTCCGGGGGTCGATGCCCTGGCGCTCGAACTCGTCGAGGAGGGTGAGCATGTAGGTGGGCGTCACCATGATGATCCGGGGTTTCAGGTCCTGGATCAGCTTCACCTGGCGCGTGGTCATGCCGCCGGAGGCGGGGATCACCGTGCAGCCGAGCCGCTCGGCGCCGTAGTGCGCGCCGAGGCCGCCGGTGAACAGGCCGTAGCCGTAGGCCACGTGGACCCTGTCGCCGGGCCGCGCACCGGCGGCGCGGAGGGAGCGGGCGACGACCTCGGCCCACACGTCCAGGTCCCGGTCGGTGTAGCCGACGACGGTCGGGGTGCCCGTGGTGCCGCTGGAGGCGTGGATGCGCCGGATCTCCGAGTCCGGAACGGCGAACATGCCGAAGGGGTAGTGCTCCCGGAGATCCGCCTTGGTGGTGAAGGGGAGGCGGGCGAGATCGCCGAGGCTGCGGCAGTCCTCGGGCCGTATGCCGGCGGCGTCGAAGGACCGCCGGTAGAAGGGCACGTTCTCGTAGGCGTGCCGCAGGGTGGCCCGCAGCCGCTCCAGTTGCAGCGCTGTCAGCTCGTCGCGCGACATCCACTCGGCGGACTCCTCGCGAGCCAACCGATCGTTCGGTCGTTGCATGGTCACAAGTATCCAGGGGCGGGAGCGGGCGTCAAGAGGTGCGCCGGGCCTGTGGATGAGGGCGTGCCGCGCCTCCGGACGATGACGGAGTGCCGGACCCGCGGCCGAGCGCGGCTACCCGCCCGTCTCCACGACCGACCGCGCCCACCGGTAGTCCGCCTTCCCGCTCGGTGACCGCCGCACCCGCTCCGTGAAGACCACGCTGCGCGGCACCTTGTACCCGGCGAGCCGCGCACGGCAGTGCTCCCGCAGCGCGTCCGGCGGCAGCGGCCCGGCGCCCTCGCGCAGCTGGACGACGGCGGCGACCCGCTGTCCCCACCGCTCGTCCGGAACGCCCGCGACCAGCACGTCGTACACGTCCGGATGCGCCTTGAGCGCCTGCTCGACCTCCTCCGGGTACACCTTCTCGCCACCGGTGTTGATGCACTGCGAGCCGCGCCCCAGCAAGGTGATCGAACCGTCCGCGCCCGCCCGCGCCATGTCACCGAGCAGCACCCACCGCTCGCCGCCCGCCCGGAAGAAGGTCGCCTTCGTCCGCTCAGGGTCGTTGTAGTAGCCGAGCGGCACGTGGCCGCGCTGCGCGACCCGCCCTTCCTCGCCGGGCGCCACGGGCTCGTGCGTGACCGGGTCGACGACGGCCGTGCGGTCGTTGACGCGCAGCCGGAGACCGCCCCCCTCCGCCCCCGCCCCCTCCTCGGCGGTGCCGTTGAAGCCCGACTCCGACGAACCGAAGTTGTTCAGCAGTGCCACGTGCGGCAGCAGGGCCGCGAACTGTTCCCGTACGGTGCCGGAGAGGATCGCCCCCGAGCTGCTCACGCTGAACAGCGACGAGCAGTCGGTGCCCCGCAGCGGCCCCGCCAGCGCGTCCACCAGGGGCCGCAGCATCGCGTCGCCGACCAGGGAGACGCAGGTGACCTTCTCCTCGGCGACGGTGCGCAGCACCTCCTCGGCGTCGAACTTGCGGTGCAGCACGACCTTCTGGCCGTAGTCGAAGGCGATGAGCGCGGTGAGCGTGGACGTGCCGTGCATCAGCGGCGCGGTGGGGAAGAAGACCAGGCCCTCGCCCCCCTCGGCGACCCGTTCCGCCAGCTCCCAGGGGTGCCCGACCGGCTCGCCCGTCGGCGCGCCGCCCCCGAGCCCCGAGAAGAACAGGTCCTCCTGGCGCCACATCACGCCCTTCGGCAGGCCGGTGGTGCCGCCGGTGTAGATGACGACCTGGTCGTCCCCCGAGCGCGGCCCGAAGCCCCGCAGGGGCGACCCCGACGCCTCGGCCTCGGCGAAGGGGACGGGCGGGAGGGCCGGCTCGGGCGCTCCGTCCGGAGGAGTCCCCACGCGTACGAGGTGACGCAAGCGCTCCGTGCGGGGCAGTGCCGCGGCCACCCGGGCGGTGAACGCGGCGTCGAAGACCAGCGCCACGAGGTCGGCGTCCCGGTAGAGGTAGGCCAGCTCGTCCTCGACGTAGCGGTAGTTGACGTTGACGGGCACCGCCCGGATCTTCAGGCAGGCCCAGAACGCCTGCAGGTACTCGACGCCGTTGTACAGGTGCAGCCCGACGTGCTCACCGGGCCGGACCCCGCTGTCGCGCAGGTGGTGCGCCAGCCGGTTGGCGGCCGCGTCGAGCTGCGCGTACGTCAGCCGGCGCTCGGCCCCGCTCCCCGGGAGGTCCGCGTGGACCAGGGCCTCCCGGCCGGGCACGGCGTCCACGACCGACTCGAAGAGATCGGCGAGGTTGTAGTCCACGTCTCCTCCTGCCCGGGGGAACGGCGGCCGGCGCCCATTAGAGCGCCGCGCGTCGCAGGGCGGAAGGGACGGATCCAGGAAAGCCCAAAAAATCTGACGGCATGTCAGAAAATCGGGGGGAAGGCTCTTGTGCCCCCGTCACGCCTCCTGCACCCTGTTCTGGTCGCCGGGACGGGAGGCCAGCCCATGAGCGGGACCGAACACCTCACGATCGAACGCGTCGGCGCCACCCTGGTGCTCACCCTCAACCGCCCGGAGGCGAAGAACGCCCTGTCGCTGCCGATGCTCGCCGGCCTCTACGACGGCTGGCTGGAGGCCGACGAGGACGACGCCGTCCGCTCCGTCGTGCTGACCGGAGCGGGCGGGGCCTTCTGCTCCGGCATGGACCTCAAGGCGCTGCACGGTCCGGGCCCGGCGGTGGACGAGAGCTGCCGCGCACGGTTCAAGGCCGACCCGGACCTGCACTGGAAGGCCATGCTCCGCCACCACCGGCCGCGCAAGCCGGTCATCGCCGCCGTCGAGGGGCCGTGCGTGGCGGGCGGCACCGAGATCCTCCAGGGCACCGACATCCGCATCGCCGGCGAGAGCGCCGTCTTCGGCCTCTTCGAAGTGCGCCGCGGCCTCTTCCCCGTCGGCGGCTCCACCGTCCGCCTCGCCCGCCAGATCCCGCGCACCCACGCCCTCGAAATGCTCCTCACCGGCCGCCCCTACACCGCCGCCGAAGCCGCGCGCATCGGCCTCATCGGCCACGTCGTCCCCGACGGCACGGCCCTGGACCGGGCCCTGGAGACCGCCGCGCTCGTCAACGCCAACGGGCCGCTCGCCGTCGAGGCCGTCAAGGCGTGCGTCCACGACACCGCCGGCCTCGCCGAGGCCGACGCCCTGGCCCTCGAACTGGAACGAGGCCTGCCCGTCCTCGGCAGCGCCGACGCGAAGGAAGGCACCCGGGCCTTCGCCGAGAAGCGCCCCGCCGTCTACCGGCGCGCCTGAAGGGAGCCCCGCCGTGCCGGAGATCCTCACCGCGCCCCTGACCGTCTCCTTCCCCTTCACCCGCTCCCTCGGCCCCGTGCAGAGCGCCTTCCTCACCGGCCTCCGGGAGCGCACCGTCCTCGGCGTGCGGACCGCCGACGGGCGCGTCCTCGTGCCGCCCGTCGAATACGACCCCGTCACCGCCGAGGAGATCCGCGACCTCGCCGAGGTCGCCCCGACCGGGACCGTCACCACCTGGACCTGGAACCCCGCGCCCCGGGACGGCCAGCCCTTGCGCACCCCCTTCGCCTGGGTCCTCGTCCGCCTCGACGGCGCCGACACCGCCCTCCTGCACGCCCTCGACGCCCCCGGCCCGCACGCCGTACGGACCGGCATGCGCGTCCGCATCCGCTGGGCCCCCGAACGCATCGGCGCCATCACCGACATCGGCTGCTTCGAGCCGTACGAGGGCGAGGACCGCGCAGGCCCGGCCATACCGCACGACGGCGTCTTCGCCGACCCCGTCACCGGCATCGTCGCTCCCGCCCGCCTCGACTACACCTACACGCCCGGCCGCGCCCTGAGCCGGCACCTCACCGCCCTCGCCGACCGGAAGATCACCGGCGAGCGCTGCCCCGCCTGCCGCAAGGTCCACGTCCCGCCCCGGGGCGTCTGCCCCACCTGCGGCGTCGCCACGACCGACCAGACGGAGGTCGGACCGCGCGGCACCGTCACCACCTTCTGCATCGTCAACATCAAGGCCAAGGGCGCGGACATCGACGTCCCCTACGTCTACGCCCACATCGCCCTCGACGGGGCCGACCTCGCCCTCCACGGGCGCATCGGCGGCATCCCGTACGACCAAGTCCGCATGGGTCTGCGCGTCGAGCCCGTGTGGACCGGCACGGGCCGCCACCCCGACCACTTCCGGCCCACCGGCGAACCCGATGCGGCCTACGACAGCTACAAGGGGCTGCTGTGACCCTCCGGGACGTCGCCGTCGTGTCCTTCGCCCGCAGCGACCACCAGGGCCCCGCCGACGGGCTGTCGGAGACCGAAATGCTGCTGCCCGTCCTGCACGAGGCGCTCGGCCGCGCCGGACTCGCCCCGGGGGAGGCCGACTTCACCTGCTCCGGATCCAGCGACTACCTCGCGGGCCGCCCCTTCTCCTTCACCCTGACGCTCGACGGCGTGGGAGCCTGGCCGCCCGTCGCCGAGTCCCACGTCGAGACGGACGGGGCCTGGGCGCTGTACGAGGCATGGGTGAAGATCCTCACCGGCCGGGCCCGGACGGCCCTCGTCTACGCCCACGGGAAGCCGTCCGCCGGCGACCCGGACGCCGTCCTCACCCGCCAGCTCGACCCCTACTACGTCGCACCCCTGTGGCCCGGCCCCGCCGACCTGGCCGGCCTCCAGGCCCGGGCCCTCGCCGACGCCGGGCACATCGACGAGGCCGCCCTCGCCGCCCCGGCCCGCTCCGCCGTCACGGACGGCGCGGCCGCCGTCGTCCTCGCCGCCGGCGACACCGCCCGCCGCATGTGCGACCGGCCCGCCTGGATCCGCGGCATCGACCACCGCATCGAACCCCAGGCCCTGGGCCTGCGCGACCTCACCGACTCGCCCTCCACCCGCCTGGCCGCCGAGCGCGCCGGAGCCTTCCGCGCCCCCGCCGACACGGCCGAACTCCACGCCCCCTTCCCCGCACAGGAAACCGTCCTGCGCCGGGCGCTGCGCCTCGATGCCACCGTCACCGTCAACCCCTCGGGCGGCGCGCTCGCCGCCGACCCCGTCATGACGACCGGCCTCGTCCGGCTCGGCGAGGCGGCCGCCCGCATCCACCGCGGCGAGTCGGACCGGGCGCTGGCCCACGCCACGTCGGGGCCCTGCCTCCAGCACAACCTCGTCGCCGTACTGGAGGGGGAGACCCGGTGAGCGGAAACCGGACGGCCAGGGAACCCGTCGCCGTCGTCGGCATCGGTCAGACCAAACACGCCGCGGCCCGCCGGGACGTCTCCCTCGCCGGACTCGTCCGCGAAGCCGCCCTGCGCGCACTGGAGGACGCGGAGCTGGCCTGGACGGACGTCGACGCCGTCGTCCTCGGCAAGGCCCCCGACTTCTTCGAGGGCGTGATGATGCCCGAGCTCTACCTCGCCGACGCCCTCGGCGCCACGGGCAAACCCGTCCTGCGGGTGCACACCGCCGGGTCCGTCGGCGGCTCCACGGCCCTCGTCGCCGCCGACCTCGTCGCGGCGCGCGTCCGGCGGACCGTCCTCGCCGTCGCCTTCGAGAAGCAGTCCGAGTCCAACGCCATGTGGGGCCTGTCCCTGCCCGTACCCTTCCAGCAGCCCCTGCTGGCCGGCGCCGGAGGCTTCTTCGCCCCGCACGTGCGGGCCTACATGCGCCGCAGCGGCGCGCCCGACGGCGTGGGCGCGCTCGTCGCCTACAAGGACCGCCGCAACGCCCTGCGGAACCCCTGGGCCCACCTGCACGAGCACGGGATCACCCTGGAGCAGGTGCGCTCCTCGCCCATGCTGTGGGACCCCGTCCGGTACTCCGAGACCTGTCCCTCCTCCGACGGCGCCTGCGCCGTGGTCCTCACCGACCGCGCCGGAGCCGCCCGGGCCCCGCACCCGCCCGCCTGGGTGCACGGCGGCGCCATGCGCAGCGAGCCCACGCTCTTCGCCGGCAAGGACTTCGTCTCGCCGCGCGCGGGGCGCGACTGCGCCGCCGAGGTCTACCGGCAGGCCGGCATCACCGACCCGCGCCGCGAGCTCGACGCCGCCGAGCTGTACGTGCCCTTCAGCTGGTACGAGCCGATGTGGCTGGAGAACCTCGGCTTCGCCGCCGAGGGCGAGGGCTGGAAGCTCACCGCTTCCGGCGCCACGGAGCTCGACGGCGACCTGCCGGTCAACCCCTCGGGCGGCGTCCTGTCCACCAACCCCATCGGCGCCTCCGGCCTCATCCGCTTCGCCGAAGCCGCCCTCCAGGTGCGGGGGAGGGCCGGTGCGCACCAGGTCGACGGCGCCCGCAAGGCACTCGGGCACGCCTACGGAGGGGGCGCGCAGTTCTTCTCCATGTGGGTGGTGGGCCACCGGCCTCCTGCCACCTGAAGGAGCGCACGGCCGGCCGTTCGGCGCTTTTCGCTCCTCGCCTCCCCGCACCCGTGCCGCGCGGCCTGTCCGGCGCACGCCGTGCTCGCTAGGGTGGGCGCGGGACGACGTACCGGGAGGAGCTGCAGCTGTGGCGGAGACGACCGAACGACTGGCAGGCGACATCGCGCCCGAGCTCGACCTCGACAACGCCGCCTGGCAGCCGGGCAGTCAGGGCATCGGCGACGTCCAGGTCGCCTTCGTCGAAGGCTTCATCGCCATGCGCAACGGACGCAATCCGGGCCCCGCGGTGGTGTTCTCGCCCGCGGAGTGGCGCGCCTTCGTACTCGGCGCCCGCGAAGGGGAGTTCGACCTCACGTAGCGCGCGGCCGCGCCTCCCCGCTCCGCGGGCATTCCGGGCGGTCAGCCCACGAGGCTGCCCTCGGTCAGCAGGTCCGCGTGGTGACGGCGGGCGACCTGCGGGTGGGCGCGGAGCCAGCCCTTGATCTCGTTGCGGCCGTACTCCGCGAAGAGCGGGTTGCGGGCGTCCTGCGTGACGCCCGGCGCCCGGTCCGCGTGCGCGAACGGCACGGGCTCGATCCGGGCGTCCAGGCGGGGGTTGTAGAAGAACGGGACCGAGAAGCGCTCCCGGGTGCCGGCCGGGCTGACCACGCGGTGGTTGGTGGCCTTCAGATAGCCGTTCGTGGCCACCTCCAGCAGCTCCCCCAGATTGATCACGAAGGCGCCGGGCACCGGCGGCACGTCGAGGAACGACCCGTCCGCCGCCTCCACTTGGAGGCCTCCGACCTCGTCCTGCAGCAGCAGGGTCAGGAAGCCGTAGTCCTTGTGCGCGCCCACGCCCTGGCCCGCGCCGTCCGGGGCGCTGCCGGGGTAGCGCACCAGCTTCAGGTGCAGGTGGGGGAGGCCGGCGAAGGCCTCGTCGTAGAAGTCCTCGGGGGCGCCGATCGAGGCCAGCAGCTCGTGCAGCAGCCGCTCGGCGACCGAGCTCAGCCGGTCGATCCAGTGCAGGGCGGCGGTGCGCAGCTCCGGGAGGGCCGCGGGCCACTGGTTCGGGCCCTCCAGCCACCAGTAGCCCGGCTCGTCCGCGGCGGGCACGTGCGTCTCCCGCTCGGCGCCTATGTCGAGCTGGTCGCGCCAGTCCCGGCTGCCGCCGGTCCGCTCGTCACCGATGCGGGTGTAGCCGCGGAAATGGGGGGAGTTGAGGTTGCTGACGGACAGCCGCTCCGCCTCGGGGAGGGCGAAGAACGCGCGCATGGTGCGCCACAGCTCGGCGGTCTCGGCCTCGGTCACGCCGTGGCCGGTCAGGTGGAAGAAGCCCACGTCGCGCGCGGCCGAGTGCAGCTCCTCGTGGAAGCGGGCACGGGCCTCGGGGCCTGCGGAGGCGGCGGAGAGATCGAGGACGGGAAGCTTGTTGCTCATGAGGGTTGTCCACAGCGTGAGGGCCCGGAATCGCGTACGGCGGTGCGCCGGACGCCCGCCCGCCGCCGCGGGGTACGCGGGCAGGGCGGAGCGGGACCGGGAAAGCGGCAGGGAGAAAGAAAGGAAAGAGAAAACAGGCCACGGCCCGCGGAAGGGGCCGGCCAGGAAGAAGATCAGCCGTAACGGCGACAGGACATGCTCGTGACGCGGAGGAGGTCCACGTGGCGGCGTTTGACGAGCATAGTCACGGGCCCATCGTATACGACCGGCCGGGGAACCGGCGCCGACCGCTCTGACCAGCGGTTTTCTGCCCATGGGCAAGGGAAACCCCCTGCCCGGGGCCGTGCGCCCGGGACAGGGGGGAGTCCGTCCGGCCGGAGCCGGTTGCGGCTGCGGTGCCGGTCAGTGGCGGCCGAAGCCGGGGCCGCCGAAGCCGGGGTGGCCGCCGCCCTTGTTGCCCGAGCCGTTGCCCGAGATGATCGGGATCTCGTCGAGGATGTGCGACAGCGGGTCGTCGCCGTCGCTGATCGTCGAGTTGTCGGTGCACTGCTGCTGCTGCTGGGAAGTGAGGATCGGCACGTCCTGGATGCCGATGTTGAGCAGAGCGATCAGCGACTGGAGGCCGATCTTGCCGATACCGATGCACGGCTTGTTCAGCGTGCCCTGGATCAGGCTCATCTGCGGGCTTTCCTTGCCACCGGTCTTGGTGTTGCCGTAACCGGTGTGCGCAGCGTTGCCGTTGGCGACGTCCTGGTCGTCGCCGATCGCCATCGCCGGGCCGGTGATGGTGCCGACAGCGGTGACCGTCACGGCGGCCGTCGTGAGTACCTTCTTGAGCACGGTCTGTGCCTTTCGATCGATTAGCTGCCTCTCACAGACAGGGAAGCGACCTGAGTAACTCGGGTGCATAACGGAAGTTTCGGGAATTCACTCATTTGCTCCAGGAGGGTAGTTTCCGTAAACAGAAGTCCCCTGGATGCCTGGTAACGTGCCGCGGCGGCGGTGTTCTTCGGCCGTCGGTCCGCCCGGACAGCGCCCCCACAAGCTGCGTCCGGGCGGGCTCTGGCCCGGCTTGCCCGCCGGCCGGGCCGCCTGACTCGCTCCCGCCCCCGATCGCCGCACCGGAAACACATCCGTCACCCGCAGCGCCGGAGCTCTCCCCGGAACCACACCCCGGCCCCGGGCACGTACGATGTGAGCATGTCCTTCCTCCGCCGCCGCAGCGCCACGCCCACCGGGCCGGACTTCGACGTCCTGGCCATGGACCCGGGGGACTGGCCGGGCGATCTCGGGGCCGGGCTGCTGCCCGCGCCCGACGGCAGCTGCCAGGGTGTCTTCCTGCGCTACGACCTCTTCGGCGGGCGCGGCCCGGCGATGATCATCGGCAATCTGCCGGAGGGCTCCCCGGCGCGCGAGCTCGAAGAGGGCCAGGTGCCCTTCGAGGTCACCCAGCTCCTGGCCGCCCTCGGCAACGAGGAGCCGGTGGAGGTGCTGGAGACCGAGGACATCCCCGTCATGCACGAGGACAACCTGCTGATCGTCCGGCGCATCAAGTGCTCCGAAGGCCGCATCTCCTGCACCCAGTTCGACCGCAGCGACGGCGTCCTCGTCACCATCGCCAGCTGGGACCGGCCCATCACGGACGAGCTCTACCAGCTCCTCAAGCCCCTGCCGGCCGAGATGTTCCAGACGGCCTGACGACACCCCCGCCCGGCCCCGGCCGGGCACCCGCACGCACCCGAGCCCGGTACGGCCCACGCCGCACCGGGCTCCTCCCGTCTCCGCGGGCGCTACTGGTTCGAGGGCCGCACGGTCACGTCAGCGGCCTTCACGAAGGCCACCCGGTGCCCGAACTGGATCTCGTAGTACACGTCCTTGCCGCGGATCACCTTGTGGCCTGCGGGATCGAAGGTCTTCGCCCACAGATACTCGCTCCTGACCCGCTGCCCCATGGCGTACGCCTGCCCGGCGAGCAGCCGGTACGGCAGCGGCTCCACGGCCTGTACGGGCACTCCCGCGGGATACGCCTCCTTCTCCGGATACGCCCGCCCGAACACCGGGATCTCCGCCAGCCCCTCCTTCGGGGTGACCACCTTGCCGAAGGCATTGACGGCGGTCGGCTGCGACACCGGGTTCTTGAACCAGGCGAGCTGGCCCAGATACCAGATCGCCGTCCAGGAGCCCCTGCGCTCCGCCACCACGAACTGCTGGCCCGTCGAGGCGCGGGCCCCCGTGTCGTTGACGTCGATCGTGGAGGCGCTTCCGTCCGGCCGCAGCCCGGAGTCCTTCACCAGCGGAGCCTTCTCACTCGGCTGCGTGTACAGCCGCACCGCACCCGAACCGTGCGGGGCGCAGGCCTTGGCGGGGGCCGTGCAGCCGGTGTAGGCGGGCTTGTGGACGTCGTACTCGGGCAGGACGGTGACCATGCCGGCGTACGGACCGCCCGTGGGGCGGAACGGCCTGCCCATCAGGTCGAAGTAGTGCGCCCAGTCCCAGTACGGGCCCGGGTCGGTGTGCATGCCCTTGATGGACGCCGGGGTTGTGCCCGGGACGTTGTCGTGGCCCAGGACGTGCTGCCGGTCCAGCGGGATGCTCAGCTGCTCCGCCAGATACCGCACCAGACGGGCCGAGGTGCGGTACATCTCCTCCGTGTACCAGGCGTCCGGCTGGGCGAGGAAGCCCTCGTGCTCGATGCCGACCGACTTGGCGTTCACGTACCAGTTGCCCGCGTGCCAGGCCACGTCCTTCGTGGGCACGTGCTGGGCGATGTGGCCGTCCGCGGAGCGCACCGTGTAGTTCCACGAGACGTACGCCGGGTCCTTGATGAGCTTGATCGTCGTCTCCCAGGACCCCTCCGTGTCGTGGATGACGATGAACTCCGGCTTCTGCGAGTCCGGGCGGTCCGCGAGATCGTGATTGCCGTAGTTGTCGCCCTGCAGCTTCTCGTACGGGGCGGGGATCGCCTCACAGGCCACCGCCTCCGGGCACTCGGTCTCCTCGTCCGGAAGATCCGCCAGGCCCAGCCGCCGCACCTGCTCCGTACGGTCGGTCAGGCGCGGCGCGGCCGGCAGGGCGACCCGCTGGCCGAGGTCGGTGGTGCGCCGCTGACCTGAGCGGATCACGTCGAAGACGTCACGGGCGAAGGCCGTGGCCGTCGCCGTGTCGGTGGACCCCGGATAGCCCGCCACCGCGCCGAACCAGTCGGCCGGATTCCCGCTCAGGGGCAGCCCGAGCCGCTTCTGGGCGGCCGCGAGCAGCGCCGCGCCACCCCGTACGTTCGCGGCGGGATCCTTGCGCAGGGCCTCACGCGGCAGGCCGGAGACCCGGGCGGCCTGCTCCAGGGTGCGCAGCCTCGGTGGGAGCTCGCCGGCCGGCAGCGCGGCGGGCCGGGTGGCCCGGGGGCCGGCGAAGGGACGCGAACCGTCGCCGCGCGGGTCCTCGCGGCCGTCACTGTGGTGCGGGACGGCGGCCAGGGCATGGGCGGCATCGGTCAGGTGCATGGGGCCGTAGCCGCCGGTGACGCTCGGGGCACCGCTGTGGCTGTCCCACCGCGACTCCAGATAGGAGACGCCCAGCAGCACGCTCTGCGGAACCTGATATTCGCGGGCGGCCTCGGCGAAGGCCTGTTGCAGCGCATCGGTGCGCGGCCGGCTGACCGTGGCCGTCGCCGCACCGGGCGCCAGGGGCAGCAGCAGGGCGGCCGAGGCCATGACGCCGGCCGCCCGGAACGCCCCCCGGCTTCTTCGGAGGGCTCTCAAGGGGGTGGTCCACGATGGGGGAACGGATCCTCGCAATGCAGCCTCCTCGGGGCGTGCCGTGCCACGCGCGGGAATGGTCGGGGCGCGAGCGGGCGTGCGAGACCGGACGTAACCAGAGGTAGCCCCTGGCAGACGATCCGTCAATCATGCTGCTGCGAAGCATGTTGCCCGCACACGGACGCCGCACCCTCGACGCCGAGGCTGCACCCTTTCCGCCCCTGCATACGGCGACACGCCGCGCAGTGTGCGCGGCGTGTCGCGGAGGGGGCCGGGGGAGGTGCCTTCAGCGGGTGCCGACCGCTGCACGGACGGCACGCCTGGCGAGCGCGCAGTCGTCGTGGAGCCTGCGCAGCAGCAGCCGCTGTTCCTCACCGGCCTCGGCCGCACCGGGCGCCGTGGGGGCGGGGTCGTGCATGGCGCGCTGCACGGCCGTCTCGCACGTACGGATCTCGCGGGTCAGTACGAGCATGAGATTCACCAGAAAGGCGTCACGCTGCACCGTGCCGGCCTGCTGGGCGACCTGGCTGATGTGCCGGCGCGCCGCCGGGGCGTCCCCGAGGACCGTCCAGAGCGTGGCGAGGTCGTAGCCCGGGAGATACCAGCCCGCCTGGTCCCAGTCCACCAGCACCGGGCCGGTGGGGGCCAGGAGGATGTTGGAGAGCTGGGCGTCGCCGTGGCAGAACTGGCCCTGGACGTGCGCCAGCCCGTGCAGCAGCTTCTGCAGGTCGCCCATGTCGCGATCGGTCAGCAGCCCCAGCTCGTGATAGCGCGCGATGCGCTTGCCGTAGTCGAGCGGCATGTCGAACATGCCGGCCGGGGGGCGCCACAGATTGACCCTGCAGATCGCACCGAGCGCGGCCCGGACGTCCGCCCGGGGCGGGTTGTCCGAGGGGTGGCGCTGTACGGCGGCGGGCCGCCCGGGCATGCGCTCGATCACCAGCGTGCAGTTGTCGGGGTCCGCGGCGATGAGACGCGGCACCCGCACCGGCGGACGGTGGCGGACGAACGCACGGTATGTCGCTATTTCCTGCCGGAACCGCTCGGTCCAGGCCGGGGAGGGGTCCAGTAAACACTTGGCCACTGCTGTGGTGCGGCCGGTGGAGCCGACCAGCAGCACCGACTGCCCGCCGCGGTGGAGGACCTGGACCGCGTTGAACTCGGGGCAAATGCGCTGCACCGCGGCGATCGCCGTGCGCAATTGCGCACCTTGAGGGCCGGACAAGTCGATTCTCCCGCTGAGCGGCTGGCCGCCTAGCCCCGGGGTCCGCCGGGCCCGTCCACCCCCGAAGGCAGCCCCCGCGGCATGGGAGGGGTCGAGGTACGGCCCGCCGCCGGCGTGCGGGGGACGGAGCCGGGGCGGGGCGGACACGGAGGACGAGGCTGCATACATGAGCGGAACGGATCCCTTCGTGTGCCGACGAGTTGCCGCGCTGCCCCGGAACCCGGGCCGGCCGTGCACCCTGGGGAATGCACGGGGCACCCCGCATAAGCAGGGGCCCTGCCGGTGCCGACGGCCGGTGAGCGGTCGCCGGAGACCGGCTGACGGCTCTCGGCCGGCGACGGCCGGCAGCCGGCTGCCGGGTGGCCGGGGTGGCGCGTTCCTACATCACACCCGGCCGCGGGTGGCACACCATGTGGCGGACCCTGGCGAACCCTGGCGAATACTCGCCTGGTCCATGACTGGCCGCTACCTTCAAGTCAGCCGAGAACCTGGGGGCTTGACGTGACAAGGGAACCCAACACCCGCCTCGCGGATCTGTTCGGCCTGGCCGGATGGTCCAAGGGCGAACTCGCGAGGCTCGTGAACCGGCAGGCGGCCATCATGGGCCACCCGCAGCTGGCGACCGACACTTCGCGAGTGCGGCGTTGGATCGACATGGGGGAGTCCCCGCGCGATCCCGTGCCCAAGGTGCTGGCAGCCCTCTTCACCGAGCGACTCGGCCGTGTCGTGACCATCGAGGACCTCGGGTTCGGTCGGCGAGGGCGCGCGGGTAGGGGGCAGTCCGCGGACGGCCTCCCCTGGCCGCCCGAGCGGACCGCCGCGGTCCTCACCGAATTCACGGGAATGGACCTCATGCTCAACCGACGCGGCTTGGTGGGCGCGGGCGCCGCGCTCGCCGCAGGCTCAGCACTCAGCACCGCCATGCACGACTGGCTGCACTCCGATCCGGTCCTCGCCTCCGACTCCCCCCGCTTCGACGATCCGCTGCGCCGGGACGCCCTCCACGCCGAAAACGCCGGGCTCGACCGCTACGAGGCCGCTCCCGTGGGCTCCACCGAGATCGACGCCCTGGAGCGCTCGGTCGAGGTGTTCCGCGCGTGGGACGCGGCCCGCGGCGGCGGGCTGCAGCGCAAGGCGGTGGTCGGCCAGCTCAACGAGGTGGGCGGGATGCTCTCCTACCACCACCCCGACCACCTCCAGCGCAGGCTCTGGGGCGTCGCCGCGAACCTCGCGGTGCTCGCCGGCTGGATGTCCCACGACGTGGGCCTGGAGCCCACCGCCCAGAAGTACTTCGTCATCGCGGCCCACGCGGCCCGCGAGGGCGGGGACCGGCCCCGCGCGGGCGAGGCGCTCTCCCGCGCGGCCCGCCAGATGGTGCACCTCGGCCGCCCCGACGACGCCCTCGATCTGATGAAGCTCGCCAAGTCGGGCTCCGGCGAGGAGACCCTGCCCCGCACCCGCGCCATGCTCGCCACGATCGAGGCCTGGGCACAGGCGTCGATGGGCCGCGGCCAGGCCATGCGCCGGACCCTGGGCGAGGCGGAGGAGCTCTTCGTCTCCGACAAGGGGGACGTACCGCCCCCGAGCTGGATGCAGAAGTTCGACGAGGTCGAGCTGCACGGCATGCAGGCCCTCGCCTACCGCACCCTCGCCGAGCACGACCCCTCGGCCGCGGCCATCGCCCAGCGGCACGCCAAGGAGGCGCTGGCCCTGCGGGGGAACGACACCCTGCGGTCGATGATCTTCGACTACATCTCCATGGCGTCGTCCTGCTTCATCGGCAATGACCCCGACCAGGCGGACACCTACGCCCGGCTGGCGCTGGTGTCGATCGGCGAGACCTCCTCGCACCGCACCTGGGACCGCCTGCGTGAGATGTACCGCCTCACCGGGAGGTACGTGGGATACGCCCGGATCGAGGACCTCCGGCAGGAGATCCAGCGCGCCCTGCCCAAGGCGCCCAAGCCGCAGACCAAGAAGAGCGGAGGGAACGGGGGCAGGGGCCTGGCGGTGTAGCGCGGCGCGCTGCTAACGCTTCCACGGCCGGTCAGTCATTGACAGGTCAGCTCAGCCGTTGATGCGGCCGATCAGCAAGCAGGCGTCGTCCTCGCGCTCCTTGCTGCCGAATTCCTCCAGCACGGCCCGTACGCACTCCTGCGCGCACTTCGCCGCGGCGAAGCGCGGGGCGAAGTCCAGCAGACGATCGCCGACCGTCCGGGCGACCGGCCCCGTGCTGTGGGGCGAGAGCCCGTCGGTGTGCAGGATCAGGACGTCACCGGGCTCCAGGCGCTCCTCGGCCTGCCCGTACGTGGCCTCCGCGACGGCACCGAGCAGCATGCCCTCCGGCGGCTGCAGCGCGCGGCCCTTCCCGCCACGGAAGAGCAGCGGCGCGGGGTGGCCCGCCTGGGACCAGGCGAGGGTGCGGCTCGCGGGGTCGTAGCGGCAGCAGACGGCGCTGCCCAGGGCGGGCTGTGCGGAGGCGTCGAGGAGGCGGTTGAGCCAGCCCATCAGCGGGCCGGGCTCGGCGCCCGTCACGGCCATGCCGCGCAGCGCGCCGAGCAGCATCGCCATGCCGGAGGTGGCGGCCACACCGTGTCCGGTGAGGCTGCCCACGCTGAGCAGGGTCTGCCCGCCGGGCAGCCCCAGGGCATCGAACCAGTCACCGCCGACGAGGGCGCTGCTGGCGGAAGGGAGGTAGTGGGCGGCGAGATCGAGGGTGCCGGGGGCGCCGCCGGAGTGCGGGGCTCCGCCCTGCGGGAAGCGCAGGGAGCCGCGCCACGGTGGCAGCACGGCTTCCTGCAGCTCGACCGCGATCCGGTGCTCGGTCTGCGCGATCTGCTGCCGGCGCTGCAGGGAGTCGCACGTCTCGTCGACGGCCCGGCGGCTCCGGCGCAGCTCGCTGATGTCGCGTAACACGGCCCACATGGAGGCCGTGGCGCCGTCGGCGTCCAGGACGGGCTCGCCCATCATGTGGACCGTGCGGAGCGAGCCGTCGCCGCGCAGGATGCGGAATTCGCCGTCGATGGACTTGCCGTCCACCAGGCAGCCGGTGACCATTGCGGTGAGCAGGCCCCGGTCCTCCTCGGGCAGCCAGGAAGGCAGCTCGTCCAGGGTCAGGGGGCCGTCCTCGGGGCGGCGGCCGAAGAGCTGGAAGAGCTCGTCGGACCAGGTGGCCTCGTCGGTGAGGAGATTCCACTCGGCGCTGCCGACGCGGCCCGCCGCAGCGCCGGGGTGCGCGGAGGCCGGTGCGGGCGGCGCGGCCGGATCCGCCACCGCGCTCCCCGGGCCGCCCGGAGGCGGCGGGCCCTCGCGCAGCTGGCCCAGGTGCTCCCCGAGATCGTCGAGGTGGTGGGCGGCCAGGTCGCACAGGGCGCGGTGCCAGCGCCTCCGGGCGTCGTCCGGCTCCTCCTCGGCGGCCGCCGCGCGGCGCACGGCGTCGAGGCCGCCGCGGAGCCGCCGCGTCTGCGAGATGAGGGCGTCGACCGTGCCGTGCTCGGGCGGCTGAGCTGCGGAGGATTCCGTGTGGAGGGGGGACGGCATGTCGTACTCCGATGGGGGGAGCGGCGCGGCCGGCTCCGTAGGTCCGCGGGATGGGCCGTAACGACTGTTGCACAGGCGGCGAGGGCCTGTAAGTGCTTTGGCAACACCCGATCCGGTGGTGTCGACGGCATATGTCAGAGGCAGGCCGAAAGCGAGGAGGAAGGTTCGCCTTGGAGTGAGCCAAGTGTTTTCCGGGGCTCGGGGCGGCCCCGGGCGGGCGAGGCCGGGGGAGTGGCGGGGCCGGAGCGGTCGAGAACCGGGCAAACCGGACGGGGCTCGGCGGAATCCTGCACTCCGGGTAGGCTGCGGGGCGCTCGACCGACCTCGAGTTCCCCCTGTTCACCACGCATAGCACCGGTGGACACCGGCAAGAATGCCGGACGACGGAAATCCCGTTGCCAGCCGACTCCCCGCACCGGATGCTGACCCCATGTTCGATCCAGACATAGCGCCCAGCGGCACCCTGCTCGGCCTCCTTCAGCGAGGCCGCGGCGACGGGACCCTGCATGCCCTCGCGGCGCCGCGGGCGGAGGCGCTCGCGGCGCTGCACCACTGCCTCCTCCGCGACCCCAGGCGCGACTGGCAGGTGGAGAACCGCTCGCTCTATTACGCGCGGCTGTGTCTGGACCTCGACGCCGGGCTCGACGCGATCGACCGGCACCTCTTCTCCGCCGACGACTCCCTCGACACCGGCGAGGAGCGCACCGGCCTTGCCCTCGCCGTCCTCGGCCACCTCGCCTCGTACGGCCGCGAGGACGCCCTGCTGCTCCTGCGGCGGTACGCGATCTCCGGCGCGAACTGGGCCTGGGCCCTGGACGAGCTCGCGCTGCGCGACGACGACGCCGGGCTGCTCGGCCTCGGCGAGAGCATCCTCGCCCGCTTCCCCGCCGGCCCTGAGGGCGAACGGGCCCTCGCCGCGGCCGTGCGCGACGCCTTCGAGCCCCGCCCCTGGCGGCTGTGGGCCGACGAGGCGCAGTCGCCCGCGACCGCCGCCCGGGTGCGCGCCGCGCAGGAACAGGGCTCCTTCGACCGCTGGCAGCGCCAGCTGCGCCCGTCGGGCCCGCGGCCCGGCTGGAGCGTCCGGGAAGTGCTCGACTGGGCCCAGGAGGGCCTCGCCCTGCACCCCGTCCAGCACCGGCACGTCCCCGCGACCCGCCTGCTGAACGCCGTCGCGGGCCCCGAGGACCGGGTGGAGATCATCGAGGCCGCCGCCTTCGGCACCGGGGCCGCCCGCGCCACCGCCCTGCGCTACCTCGCCGAGCACGACGACCCGCAGGCGCTCGACGTCATCGAGGCTGCCGTCGCGGATCCCGCCGACGCCGGAGGACTCGTGGCCGAGGCCGCCGTCACCGCCTTCGAGCGCATGCGCGGCACGGCCGCCCTGGAGCGCGCCCGCGCCTGGATCCACCGCACCGACGCCCTCGGCGGCGCGGCCGCCGGCATGCTCGCCTCCCGCGGCGCGCCGTACGACGCGCCGCTCGTCCTCGGCGCCCTGCGCCGTACGGTCCGAGCCGAGGGTCCCGACGCGCCGGTCCTGTGGGACCTCGTGCCGGGCGCCGGACGCCTGGGGATCACCTGCGCGGCGCCCGTGCTGCGGCACATCTACCGGGAGACCTCCTCCTCGCACCTGCGCGGGCGCACCGCCCGGGCGCTGGCGGCGACGGATCCGTCGTTCGCGACCGGCTTCGCGGTGGAGTGCCTGTGGGACTGCGAGGAGACGACCCGCGAGCTCGCCGCGCACCACGCCACCACCGCCGACGCCCGCGTCGTCGAGCAGCTGCGCAGGCTCGCCGCGGACCCGGCCGAAGAGGACGACGTACAGACCGCGGTCCGCAGCCGCTTCGGGCCGGAGACCGCCGTGTGACGGTCATGCGGTCAGAATGATCACGTGAACGCGATAACACGTACGAAATCGGCGGTGGCCGCGGCCGCCGTCCTCATAGGAGCGCAGCTGGCGGCCGTGACGGCCGCGGAGGCGGCTCCCCTCGGCGCCGGCAGTGTCGCCGGCAAGACCCCGGGCGGTACGGAGAGCAGGGCGGCCGCCGTCAGGACCGCCGCCGTGAGGATCACGGAGGGGCAGGTCGGTGAGGCCGCCCCCGGCGGCTCGCTCCTCTACCCGAGCGTCACGAGCTGCCTCACCGTGACCGTCCGGCTGCGCGACGGCGGTCTCGTGGGCGCCCACGCCAGCATCTTCCAGGTGCCGGGCGAGTACCGCTCCGACCGCATCCTGGCCGAGCTGAAGCGGCGGGTCGGTGCCCGTGCGGTGCGAGCGGTCGAGGTCAGGGGAGCGGTCGGCGCCTGGGACCCGAGCTACTTCACCAAGGCCGTCGAGAGCTACGGGGACGGCGAGGCCGTGCCCTTCCCGGAGGCGCCCGACCCCGGCGGCATCGCCGCAGCCGTCGCCGCGGGCCTCGGGCAGCCGCGGGCCGTCGTGACCGTCCAGGACGTGCCCGACGGGGACCAGACCGTCAGCTGAAGCGAAGGAGGGGTGGGGGGGGGGCGGGCCGCCCCCCCCCCCCCCCCCCCCACCCCCCCCCCCCCGGGGGGGGGGGGGGGGGGGCCCGGCCGGCGGGGTCGTGGA
>NZ_JBIBIZ010000001.1:230158-306447 GCF_042958085.1 Streptomyces sp. NPDC008001
GGGCCCCCCCCCCCCCCCGGGCGCCGGGGCCGCCGGCCCCCGGGGGCCGGGGGCCCCCCCCCCGCCGGGGCCCCGGCCCCCCCCCCCCCCCGGGGGGGCCCGGGGGGGGGGGGGGGCGCCCCCCCCCCCCCCCACCCCTCGTCACTCACCAGCCCGCTCAGGTGCGACGGCGCTTGAGCGCCTTCCGGATGAAGTGGATCGCCAGGGCGATCAGCGCCACGATGAGCACGATCACCAGGATCAGCACGATGATCAGGAAGATGCCGAGCTTCTTGAAGAAGCCCTTTTTCTTCTTCTTCTCCTTCTTCGGCTTCTTCGCCGCCGTCGTCACGTGGTCCTTCCCGGACCGGTGGTGCGAGGCCTGCAGCGCGTTCGCGGCGCCCGACTGCACAGCGCCCGTCTGCGCGGTGCCCGCGGCCGTGGTCACCTCGGCCCGGCCCTCGGCCGTGACGGCCGCGGCGGCCACGGCGGCCGGGCGGGCCTGCTCCACGGCCTGGGCCGAGGCGGGGGAGACCAGCAGGGAAGCACCCAGCGCCAGCGCCGCGACGACGGCCGCCCGGCGGGCCCGCTGCCACCGCCGCCGTACGACGGGCACCGCCGCACCCGCCCGCTGCTCGTCGTCCATCAGCTCAGCGTTCATTGACGCCCCCATCGGTGTTCCGGGTGTTCTTGCACATACAGATGCCCTCCGGCGGCACCGGCCACGGGGCCGCTCCGCCGGAACGCGGCCCCTATTATCTGCACACCGACAAGCGGCCCAGCAGGGCGCACGGAAGCTCTGGAACCAAACCGGAACGATCGGCTCCTGAGGCTGGGTCACTATCTCGCCGTATGGGCGGATTGGAGCTCCCCATGCCCCCCACGCGCCCCGCGGCCCGGCTGATGCTCGCGCCGCAGTACTCCTCCACGGCCGAACTGCTGGCGGCCGCGGCCCGGCGGCGCGGGATGCGGGTGGAGACCCTGCCCCGCGGCGCGGACATGGCGGACTCCCGGGACGGGGAGGACACAGAGGCCCACTACTACGGCGGCCCGCTCTTCGCCGCCCGGGTCCGCGACCGCCTGGGCCTGGGTCTGCTGGAGCCCGCTGGCGACTGGCTCGCCGAGCTGCCCCGTGCGTTCTCCGGCCGCGCGATCCGCACCGCCACCCTGGCCGAAGCCCGCGCACTCGCACGGCCCGCCTTCGTGAAGCCGCCCACCGCCAAGAGCTTCCCGGCCGCCGTGTACGGCGACGGCAGCGGGCCGCCCGCCGGGCCCGGACTGCCGCTGTGGACGCCCGTCCAGATCAGCGAAGTCGTCACCTGGCACTGCGAGGTGCACCTGTTCCTGCTGGACGGTGAGGTCCGTACGGGCAGTCAGTACGCCGTCTTCGGCCGTCTCGACGCCGTGCCGCTCGGCGGCCACCCGCAACGCGCCGAGATCCTGGACTTCGCCTCCCGGCTGACCGGGGCGGCCGGGCACACCCTGCCCAGCGCGGTCGTCGTCGACGCCGGCCTCATGTCGGCCGGGGGCGGCGCGCCCCGGTGGGCCGTGGTGGAGGCGAACATGGCCTGGTTCAGCAACTGCTACGCCGCCGACCCGTACGCGGCCCTCGACGTCGTCCTGCGCGCCGCGGGCCCGGCGTCCCGGGTGACCGAGCGGGACCGCCCCTTCAGTGGCTGAGACGGCAGCGGCAGTCACCCGCGACGGCCGGTACTGGCGCTACTGGCCGCCGTTGCGGGTCGCCTGCTCCTTGAGTTCCTTGTCCAGCCACTTCAGTACCACCGGGTACTCCTCGCGCCACGTCTGGAAGTTGTGGCCGCCCTCGTCGCGGACGAGCTTGTCGACCCTCACCGGTGGTTTGGCCTTCTGGGCGAACTTCAGGCTGGGGCCGTAGTTGTCCTCGTTCTTGCTGGTGCCCAGGAGCAGGGACACCGGCGGCGGGGGCATGTGCTCCAGGCGCCAGGTGAGGTCCTGCTCGTTCCGGTACGCCTTGCTGCCGGCGTAGAGGTCGCCCGTCTTGCCGTCCTGCCGGGCGAAGTAGTCGGCGGACAGGCCGGCTGCCGCGCCGTACCGGGCGGGATTGGTCATCGCGAGCTTCAGCGCGCAGTAGCCGCCCGTGGAGTTGCCGACGGCGCCCCAGCCGGCGGGGGAGCCGTCGGCGCGGTAGGCGTCGGTCACGGCCAGCGGCAGGTCCTGGTTGAAGAACGTGAGCGCCTGCGGGCCGCCCGGCACGTCCGTGCAGTTGGTGTCGCGGTCGGCGACCACCGAGGGCCGGACGAGCACGTAGATCGTCGGCCTGATCTCCTTCTTCATGATGGCGGTGGAGGCGACCTGCGGGATCTTCAGCTGCGTGATGAGGTTCTTGGAGACCCCCGGCTGGCCGGTGATCGCCACCACCACCGGGAACTTCTCCTTCTCGTGCTCCTTCTGGAAGTACTCCGGCGGCAGATAGGCGTAGCCGTCCATGCCCAGCCCGCTCACCGGGCCGCGGATCTCGATGCGGTCCACCTGGCCGGCCTTCTCGCGGGTCCCCTTGAGGCCGATGGACTCCTGGCCCTTAACGGTGAGCGCGGGCGGCCGCTTGCCGCCGTCCGTGCCGCGCTGCATGACCTGCTTGCTCGACGCGCGGCCCAGCAGCTCGTTCCAGGTGGAGTAGAAGCCGAACTCGTTGTTGGCGGCGACGAGGAGCACCGCGAGGATGCTGACCTGCGTCACCACGAGCAGGCCGATCCGGCCGGCCACCGCGAGCGGGCTCTTACGCGCAGCGCGCGGCCACAGCCACAGGACGAGCACGCTCACCGCGACGGCGATGAGCGCGAGGACGAGCAGGAACGTCTGGGACGTCAGGCCCACGGCAGTCACTCCTCTTGGAGGGTGGTCTCCAGAAGAGAGGGGGATACGAGCGGACGAGGTTGAGTCATTTAACGATGAATTTCAGTTTTTCACTGTATAGGGACATTGCGGAGTGCGCCCGCCGCCGACCTGCCGCCGCCGGCCTGCTACCCGCCCGCCACCGGCTCTCCGAGCAGCATCTCCTCGCGCTCCGGGTCCAGCCCCGGCAGCGGGCGGTCCGGCCGCTGCGGCGCCCGGCCGCCGATCCGCCGCAGCCACGCCCATGTGTCCGCCACGGTCTCCGCCGCGGGCCGGCAGTGCAGGCCCGCCGCAACGGCCTTGGAGGCGTCACCCATGTGCAGTACGTCGTAGAGCTCGCCGGGCGGGACCCACACCGGCAGGTCGGTCCACGGCTCGACGCCGGCGGCGAGGATCCGCTCGGGTGCGGTCCAGCGCAGCTCGGCACCGGAGCCCGTCACCCGGACGCACGCCTCCAGGAGCTCGCCCATGGTGGTGTGGCCGGGCGGGCTCACCAGGTTGTACGGGCCGCCGAGCCCCGCGCCGAGGGCGTCGAGGATCCATTCGGCGAGGTCGCGCACGTCGATGTACTGCAGCCCCAGACCGCGCGGGCCGGGGGCGAGGACGGGCCCGCCGCGGGCGATCCGCCCCAGCCACCACGGCAGCCGGCCCAGGTTCTCGCCGGGGCCGAGGATCAGCCCGGCCCGCACCAGCAGGGCCCGGTCGCCGAAGGCGCCGAGGGCGGCCAGCTCTCCGCCGCGCTTGGCCTCCGCGTAGGCCGCGTTGCCCGCGTCGTCCATGTGGTCCGCGTCCGGCGATCCGCCGACCACGGGCCACTCCTCGTCGTGTCCGGCGGGTGAGGGGTAGACGTACACCGAGCCGCTGGAGACGTAGGCGTACCGCCCGGCGCGCCCGGCCAGGAGCCGCGCCGCGTCCCGTACCGCCGAAGGCGCCCACGACCAGGTGTCGACGACGGCGTCCCACTCGCCGTGGGCGAGGGCGCGCAGGCCGTCCGGTGCGGTGCGGTCGCCGTGCAGGGACGCCGCCCCCTCGGGCGGGGCGTGCCGGCCCCGGTGGAAGACCGTCACCTGCCAGCCGCGGGACAGCGCCGCCTCGGTGACGGCCCGGCCCGCGAACTCCGTGCCGCCCAGTATCAAGAGCCTCATGCCCCCACCCTGCCTCTTGGACCCCGGCTCGGGGAAGAACCCGAGGGGAGCGGGACGGGCGATCGGCGCAGCCGGACGGGCGGTCGGACCGGCGGCCGGGACGGCGGTCGCATACGGAAGATCGCGGCGCGGAAGGAGGGCAACCTTACTTAGAGGGCGAGGAGTTGCTTCCGGTTGCGTCCGGGCTTGGCGAGCGATCTTGTGTGGCGAGATCACTTGCGGCGGCGGCCGGGGGATGTGGGCACTTATCAGGCGGCAAAGGCGAAAAGTCGGACGGCCGTCATCCGGCCGATCTCGGAACGCTCCGCCGCTCGCGGGACCCGTGGGGCGCCGGGGAGCGCGCGCCGGGGAGCCTGCGGCGTGCGCCCATGTTGCCACAGGTCACCGATGCCGCCGCGAAGTCCTGCGACGGAACGGCCCGTCCCGGTCGGCATGATCGCGCGGCGGCCAATTCCGGCCACTACTGCGCGAGTTCAGCCCGCCTCATGCCGAGTGGGCCAGCGAGACCTCCGGGCATGGCGCACTATATGCCTGGGCGGTCGAGAGACCGTTGAGGGACGCAAGTGCCTCTCGATCCGTGGCACCTGTGTGCCCGCCGCCCGCGCTACGCCGTGCGGTCCGGCTCCGGCCGTGCGGCTCGGTCACGGGCGTCGGTGTCCGGGGCCGTGGGGGGATCCGGCAGGCGGTCGGGTGGGGAGGCGCGACCGCCGTGGGGCCGTGCCATTGGGGATCAGTTGGGGATCGACACGATGTGCGGGCCGCGCCGCCGGCCCTGCGCACACGTGTCTTCGGACCGGGGGCCGCGCCGTGCGCGCCGCCCTCCTGGGGGGAGAATCCTATGGGTCGTCCGACCCGTCTTGCCGCAGTGCTGTCTGCGGCCGCTCTGCTCGCCGTCGCCGCTCCGGCCGGCGGCGCCCACGCCGCCGACCCGGCGCCGAGGATCGATCTGCAGGTCCTCGTCGTGGACGACGGCGGACCCGCCACGGAGGCGCTGCGCGCCGAGCTCGACGGCGCGGGAACGCCGTACACCAAGGTGGACCTGACGGACAGCAGCCGGAAGCGCATCGACGAGGCGTTCCTGAGCGACACCGTCGACGGCAGACCGCGGGCCAGGTTCCAGGGCGTCGTGCTGCCCAACGAGAACCCGTTCGGTGCGGGCTCGCCGGAGATGGCCGCCCTGGCCACGTACGAGAAGCGCTTCGGCATCCGGCAGGTCGACGCGTACACGTACGCGAGTCCCAAGGTCGGGCTCACCACCCCCCAGGACGGGGGAGGCTACAGCGGCCCGCTCGACGGGAAGACCGCCCAGGTGACGGCCGACGGCGCCACGGGACCCTTCGGCTACCTCAAGAAAAACGTTCCTTTCGAGGACAACGACACCGCCGTCAACGAGAGCTACGGCTATCTCGCCGCGCCCCTCGCGCAACAGGAACAGGGCGCCTCCTACACCAGCTACCTGGACGCGCCCATTCCAGGCAGCACCGCGCGCGGCTCGCTGATCGGCCAGTACACCCACGACGGCCGCAGCGAACTCGTCGTCACCTTCGTCGCCAACCAGTACCAGAGCCAGTTCCGGCTGGTCTCCCGCGGCATCGTGGAGTGGCTGACCCAGGGCATCCACCTGGGCGCCTCCCGCAACTACTTCGGCGTGCACGTGGACGACGTCTTCGCCTCCGACGACCGCTGGGACGCCAAGCGCAAGTGCACCCCCGGCGACGTCGACTGCCCCGGCAACCCCAGCCCCGACAGCCCGCCGATCCGGATGACGGCGGCCGACGCGCAGTACGCCAAGCAGTGGTCGCAGAGCCACAACCTGCCGCTCGACCTGGCCTACAACGGTGTCGGCAGCGAGGAGTACAAATCGGAGCACGGGGGGACGTACGACCCGCTCCTCGACCAGCTCCGCACCGACCAGAAGTCCTTCCGCTGGATCAACCACACCTACACCCACGCCTTCCTGGGCTGCGTGCAGAACACCACCGTCGTCCCCTGGAAGTGCGCCACCGACCTCCTCGGCAACGTGCGCTGGGTACCCCGCACGACGATCAGCGGCGAGATCGGCAACAACCTGGACTGGGCCGCGCGCCAGGGCCTGAGCCTCGACAGGGACGAGCTGGTGACCGGTGAGCACTCCGGTCTGAAGACCCTTCCCCAGCAGACGAAGGACAATCCCGAACTCGCCCCGTCCCTCACCCAGTACGGCGTCGGCTGGATAGGCAGCGACAACTCGCGCGAACCCCAGCAGCGCCAGGTGGGCCCCGCGCTCACCGTGCCGCGCTACCCGATGAACGTCTACTACAACGTCGGCAAGGCCATCGAGCAGACCGACGAGTACAACTGGCTGTACACGAAGAAGGCCGACGGCGGCAGCGGCACCTGCGAGAACTCGTCCACGACCACCTGCCTCAAGGCCCCGCTGGACGTCAGGAGCGGCTTCACCTCGTACATCGTGCCCCTCGAAGCGCGCATCGCCATGAGCCACGTCCTGGCCAACGACCCGCGGCCGCACTTCATGCACCAGTCCAACCTCGCCGAGGAGCGGATCGGCTACACCGTCCTGGAGAAGGTCCTCTCCGACTACTCCGCCCTCTACGCCGGCAACACCCCGCTGGTCAACCTCCGCATGCGCGACATCGGCGGGGAGATGAGCAAGCGGGCCGCCTGGAGCGCCGCGCTCGCCTCCGGCAAGGCCACCGCCTACCGCATCGGCAGCGTGGTCACCGTCTCCGCACCCGCCGGCACCCAGATCTCCGCCACCGCGCCCGGCGGCACCGTGCGCAGCGACACCAACTCCGCCTTCGGCGAGGCCTACGCCGGCCTGCGCTCCGGCTGGGCCGCCCCCGCCGCCGCCCAGACCCGGCTCGACCTCACCCTGCCGGCAGGCAGCACCCCGGCCGCCCGCGCGCTGACCTCCGCGACCGCCCGCGTACAGCCCCCGGCCGCCACCTCGCTCCCGGTTCCCCAGGGCGTCACCGGACGCGTGCCGTACGGCCCCGGGGCCGCCACCCGGCGCTGACCGGCCCGTCATGACTCCGTGCCGCACCACCCCTTGCACCGCCGACACTGGAGAGAACCGAGTTCTATGCACGGACCGCCTGCCGAAACGGCATCCGACACTCCCGCGGTGACGCTGCTCACCGAGGGAACGTACCCGCACAGCCATGGCGGAGTGAGCGTGTGGTGCGACCAGCTCGTCCAGGGCATGCCCGACGTCGACTTCCGGGTCATCGCGGTCACCGGCACCGGCCGCGAACCGCTGGCCTGGGAACTCCCGCGCCACGTCCGGGGGGTGGAGAGCCACCCCCTGTGGGGACCGCCGCCCCCCGGGCGCGCACCGCGCGGCCGGGACCTGCGCTCCTTCCTCACCGCCTACGAGCAGTTCCTGCTGTCCCTCCTGGACCCGGACCAGGAACGCCACTTCGCCCGCACCTTCTACCGCCTCGCCGACCACGCCCCCTCCGGCACCCTGTCGGCCGCCCTGCGCGGCGAGGCCGCGGCCCGCACCCTCGTCCGCGTCTGGAACCGCTCGCACCTGCACACGGCAGCCGCCCGGCCGACCCTGCACGACGCCCTGCTCGCCACCGACCTGCTGGAACACGCGCTGCGCCCGCTCGCCGCGAACCCGCCCGCCGAAGGCGTCACCCACGCCGTCAGCGGAGGGCTCGCGACGCTGCCCGGCCTGATCGCCCACCACCGGCACGGCACGCCCTTCCTCCTCACCGAACACGGCATCTACCTGCGCGAGCGCTACCTGAGCTTCCGGGCCGAGTCCTACCGGTGGCCCGTCAAGGCCCTCATGCTCGGCCTGTTCCGGCTCCTCGCGGTGGAGAGCTACCGGTGCGCCTCCCTGGTCACTCCCGGCAACCGCTACAACCGGCGCTGGGAGGAGCACGGCGGCACCCCGCCGGACCGCATCCGCACCGTCTACAACGGCGTCGACCCGGCGGCGTTCCCGCCCGCCGGGCCCGAGCCGGAGAACCCGACCCTCAGCTGGGCCGGGCGCGTCGACCCCATCAAGGGCCTGGAGACGCTCATCCGCGCCTTCGCGCTCGTCCGCAAGGAGATACCCGAGGCCCGGCTGCGGCTCTTCGGCGGCACCCCGCGCGGCGGCGAGGGCTACCGCACCGCCTGCGAGAAGCTCGCCGCGGAGCTCGGCGTCGGCGAGGCCGTCGTCTTCGAAGGACGCGTCGACGACATCCGCGACGCCTACGCAGCCGGCAACGTGGTGATGCTCTCCAGCATCAGCGAAGGCTTCCCCTTCACCCTCATCGAGGCCATGTCGTGCGGACGGGCCACCGTCTCCACCGACGTCGGCGGCGTCCGCGAGGCCGTCGGCGACACCGGCCTCGTCGTACCGCCCCGCGACGCCGACGCCATGGCCCGCGCCGCCCTCACCCTCCTGCGCGACCCCGCGCGGCGCGCGGACATGGGGGAGCGGGCCCGCCTGCGGGTGATCGAACAGTTCACCCTCCGGCAGACCATCGACGCCTTCCGCGACATCTACCACGACCTGGCCGGCACCCGCCGGTCCGGCCCCTTCGAACGTCCCCGGCACACACCGGTCCAGCCGGACCCGGCCGTCGCGGACGCCGAGAGACCCGTCATGGCCATGGCCGCGGGCGGTGCGGGATGAGCGGCTTACTGCGCCTCGTACCCGACGAGCCCGAGCCCGCCCACGACCTGGCGGCCGCACCCGTACCGGTGCGGCCCCGGCCGCGGCCCCGCTGGGCGGCCGACCCCGTCGACGAACTCGCCGAGGAACTGGCCGAGGTGTGCGCCGCGGCCGTCCACCCCGACGAGATCGCGGCCGTCCTGGAGGCCGACGGACTCACCGGCGAACAGATCACCGAACGCTACGGGCGCGCCGACGCCTTCGAGCTCGCCGCGGAGCTGTACGCACGCGTGCCCCGCAGCCACCCCGAGCCGGGGCCCCGCCCGGACCCCTGGAAGGTGCACCCCGGCCGGTTCGTCCTGCGGGCCCTGGTGTTCACCCTGCCCGGCTTCGGCTACTCCCTCGCCGCGCCCCTCATGGCCGGCGCCCGGGACGGCTACGGCCTGCCGCAGGGCACCACGGGGCTCGTCGCCTCCGCCCTCGTGGCCTGGGCGTGGAACCAGGCCCTCGCCCACCGCGCCTACCTGCGGCTGGCGACGGGCGGCCGCACCGCGGCCGCCCGCTGCCTGCAGTGGGGCGCCCCGCTCGGCGCCCTCCTGGCCGTGGCCGCCGCCACGGCCCTGCCCGGCCTGGCCGGGGTCACCGCCTTCGCGGCGGGCCAGGCCGCCTACCTCGCCGCGGCCACCGTCCTCCTGGTCCTCGGCCGGGAGAAGCTGCTGCTCCTCACCCTCGCGCCCACCACGGCCGGGGGAGCGGCACTCCTCTTCGTCCAGCCGCCCGCCGCCGTCCGGACCGGCCTGCTCCTGGCCACCGCCTGCGGCGTGCTCGGCACGGCCGCGTACGAGATCCTGCGCGCCCGCCGGGAAGGGAAACCACCCGCACAGCCCGCCCTGTCGCCACTCGCCTCCGTCCCGTACGGCCTGTTCGGCCTGGGCTGCGGCGTGCTGACGACCCTCGCCGCCCTCGGCGACGTCCTGCGCCGCACCCCCGGCGCGACCACCGCCGGAGCCGCCGTCATCGCGCTCACCCTCAGCATGGGCGTCGCGGAATGGCTGCTCTACCGCTGCCGCGGCACCGCCCTCGCGGCACTCGCCCGCTCCACCACCACCGCCGGACTGAAACTCGGCGCCGCGCGCATCCTGGGCCTGTGCGTCGCCGCCTACCTCGCGGCGCTCGCCGTGCTCTCCCTGGCCGCCGGGGCCCTGTGGCCCGACGGCCCGCCGGTCACGGCCGCACGGATGGCCGCCCTGCTCGCCCTGGGCACCGTTCTGTGGACCGGGCTGCTCCTCCAGGCCTTCGGCGTCGCCTGGCCCCCGGCCCTGCTCTGCCTCGGCGCGGCCGGCGCCGAAGCGGCCGCGCTCGCCCTGCGGTTCGCCGCTCCCGTCGCCACCCAGCTCGTCGTCTGTACGGCGGCGTCGGCCGGACTGCTGGCCGCCGCCGGCGCCCTGCTCGGCCGGATCACCGCGCACCGCTGACGCACCGTCCGCTCCGCCCGCTCGGCCCGGTTCCGCCCGCACCGCCCGCACCCTTCGCTGTCCGCCCGTTCCGCTCCGTCCGCTCCGCGCTCCGTCCGCTCCGCGCTCCGTCCGCACAGCGCTCCGCACGTTCCCGCTCCGCCGCGGCGCCCGCCGCGTTCCGCCCACGCAAGGGAGACACCCACATGTCCGCACCCGCACCCGTCGCCGTCACCGGCGCGGAAGGATTCATCGGCTCGCACCTGGTGGAAGCGCTCGTCGCCGCCGGCCACCGGGTCCGCGCGATGGTGCAGTACAACTCCTTCTCCTCCTACGGATGGCTGGAGACCCTCCCCGGCGAGGTGATGGACAACGTCGACGTCGTCCTCGGCGACGTGCGCGACCCCGGCTCGGTCCAGGGCCTCGTCACCGGCACGGAGGCCGTCTACCACCTGGCCGCCCTCATCGCCATCCCCTACTCGTACCGCGCGCCGCACAGCTACGTGGAGACCAACGTCACCGGCACCCTCAACGTGCTCGAAGCCGTCCGCCACCTCGGCATCCCGCGCCTGGTCCACACCTCCACCAGCGAGACCTACGGCACCGCGCAGACCGTGCCCATCAGCGAGGACCACCCCATCAACACCCAGTCGCCGTACGCCGCCTCGAAGGCCGGCGGCGACCGCCTCGCCGACAGCTACCACGCCAGCTTCGACGTGCCCGTCGTCACCCTGCGCCCCTTCAACACCTTCGGCCCGCGCCAGTCCATGCGCGCCGTCATCCCCACCGTCATCGGTCAGGTCGCCGCCGGAGAGCGCACCATCACCCTCGGCGACCTGCGCCCCACGCGTGACTTCAGCTACGTCAAGGACACCGTCGCCGCCTTCCTCGCCGTCGGCACCGCCCCCGCCGCCGACGTCGTCGGACGCACCTTCAACTCCGGCACCGGCGAGGAGATCTCCGTCGGCGACCTCGTCACCCTCATCGGCAAGATCATGGACGCCGAGCTGGAGGTCCGCGCCGACCAGGAGCGCATCCGGCCCGCCGCCTCCGAGGTCATGCGCCTGGTGTGCGACGCGACCCGGCTGCGCGCCGCCACCGGCTGGGCCCCCGCGCACACCCTGGAAGAAGGACTCGCCCGCACGGTCGCCTTCTTCCGCGACCCGCTGAACCTCGGCCGGTACAAGGCCGGCATCTACAACGTCTGACGCGGCGGCACCGCTCGCCGCCCGCACCGGCGTCACCCACGCAGAGAGGAACAGCACCCATGCATGTCGTCATTCTTGCCGGAGGCAAAGGCGTCCGGCTGCGTCCCTACACCACCGCCCTCCCCAAGCCCCTGGTGCCCATCGGCGAGGAGCACGCGATCCTGGAGATCGTGATGCGCCAGCTCGTCAGCTCGGGCTTCACCAGCTGCACCCTCGCCATCGGCCACCTCGGCCACATCATCCGCGCCTACGTCGGCGACGGCTCCCAGTGGGGCATACGCGTCGACTACGCCACCGAGGAGAGCCCCCTGGGCACGATGGGCCCCCTCCTCACCATGCTCGACCGGCTGCCCGAGCACTTCCTCGCCATGAACGGCGACATCCTGACCGACCTCGACTTCGGCGACGTGTACCGCACGCACGTGGCGTCCGGAGCCCCGCTGACCATCGCGACCTACGCCCGGCAGGTGAGCATCGACTTCGGCGTGCTGACCACCGAATCGGACAGGGTCGTCGGGTTCGCCGAGAAGCCCCGGATGGACTACCGGGTCTCCATGGGCGTCTACGGAGTCTCGCGCACCGCCCTCGCCCGCTACACCCCCGGCCTTCCGCTGGGCTTCGACGAACTGGTGCTGGATATGCTCGAGGCCCAGACCCCGCCCCGCGCGTACGACTTCGACGGCTACTGGCTCGACATCGGCCGGCCCGACGACTACGACCGCGCCAACCGGGAGTTCTCCCTGCACCGCGACATGCTGATCAAGGGAGTGTGAACGGCAGGCATGCGCATCATCGTCCTGGGCGGCACCGGCTTCCTGGGCCGGCACGCCGCCGAGCGCCTGCGCGCCCTCCCGGGTGCGCAGGTGCTCGCCGCCGGCCGGTCCCCCCGCGCGGACCTCCCCCTCGATCTGGCCCGCGCGGACGCCGGGCGGCTCGCCTCCGCGCTCCGCGAGGCCGCACCGCACGCCGTCGTCAACTGCGCGGGCGCCGTCGGCGGCAGCGCGGTCGGCCTCACCGGCGTCAACGCCCTGGGCCCCGCCGTCCTGTGCGCCGCGCTCGCCGAGGGCGCCCCCGAGGCCCGCCTGGTGCACCTGGGCTCCGCCGCCGAGTACGGGCCGGGCGACCGGGCCCGCACCGAGACCGACCCCGCGGCGCCGCTCGGCCTCTACGGCGCCGCCAAGCTCGCCGGCACCCTCGCCGTCACCGGCTCCGGCCTCGACGCCGCCGTCCTGCGGGTGTTCAACCCCGTGGGCCCCGGCGCGCCCGCCGCCTCGCTGCCCGGCCGCCTCGCCCGGCTGCTGCGCGACGCCCCGCCGGACGGCCGCGTCCGCGTCGGCGACCTCTCCGCCCACCGGGACTTCGTCGACGCCCGCGACGTCGCCGACGCCGTCGCCCTCGCCGTCACCGCGCCCGGGCCCCTGCCGCCCGTCCTCAACATCGGCAGCGGCACGGCCCGGCCCGTCCGCGCCGTCGCCGAAGGCCTGATCGCCGCCGCGGGCTTCCGCGGCCGGCTCGACGAGGACGGCGACGGCTCGCCCCGCTCCGCCGCCGTGCCCTGGCAGGAGGCCGACGTCTCCCTGGCCCGCAAGGCCCTCGGCTGGAACCCGCGCCGTCCGCTGGCCGAGTCCCTCACCGACCTCTGGGCCGAGACCCTGGGCCTGCCCGGGGAGCGCGTCCGATGACCCCGCCGGGGCCGCCGGGCGGCGGGCGGCTGCTCGTCCCGCTCTACGTCCACCCCGCGGCCGACCCCGCGGCCTGGGCCGCCCTCGCCGGCGCCGCGCCCCGGCTCCGCGGCGTCGTCCTCAACGCCGCCGACGGGCCCGGGCAGCGCCCCGACCCCGCCTTCGGCGCCGCCGCGGACCGCCTGCGCGCCGCCGGCGTCCCGCTGCTCGGCTACGTCGACACCGGCTACGGCCGGCGCGCGCCGCGGGCGGTCGTCGCCGACATCCGCCGCCACCGCCGCTGGTACAGCGTGGACGGCGTCTTCCTCGACCAGGTGCCCGTGACCGCCGCGCCGCTGCCCCACTACCGCCGGCTCGTGCTGCTCGCCAAGGCGCTCGGCGCGGGGACGGCCGTCCTCAACCCCGGCACCCATCCCCACCCCGGGTACGCCCGGATCGCGGACCTCCTCGTCACCTTCGAGGGCGACTGGGAGACCTATCGCCGGGCCGCCATCCCGCCCTGGACCGCCGACCATCCTCCGGCCCGCTTCTGTCACCTCGTCTACGGCGTCCCGCCCGGTGGTGCGGCCCACGTGGCCCGCACGGCGGACGGCCGCGGGGCGGGGGTGCACTGCGCCGTGCCGGGCGAGGGCACGAACCCGTGGCGCTCGCTGCCCTACCTGAACGAGGACCCGTCCCGGCCGGGTGGGCTCGGCCCCGGGAAGGGCGACGCCGGGGACGAGCCGGTCGCGGGCCGGCCGGTGCCGGGTGAGTCCTGGCGCGGGGCGGGCGACGGCGTACTGCCGGCGGACGGCGGCCCGCACGGGCCGGCCCTCTCCTCGGGCCGGGCGTCATCCCACGGGTGGGGTCCGTTCCGGCGCGGGGCGCCCTCGTTCCGGGCGCGCACCTGCGCAGAGCCGCTTCCGGGGAGGGCGCGGTGAAGCGGCGGCAGCGGTCGTGCGCCGCCCTGTTCGCGCTGCTCGTGCTGGCAGCCCTGGCCGGGTGTTCGGCCGGTGAGCCCGATGACGGGCCCGATGACGACCATGGCGACAGGCCCGCGCCCACGACATCACGTGCGCCCGGGTCCGGCTCCTCCGGCGGGACCGGCCGCCCGGGCGGCCCGCACTGGCAGCCCCGCCCCGGTCTGCGCTGGCAGTGGCAGCTCGACGGCAAGGTCGACACCGGTGCCGGCGTCCCCGTCTACGACATCGACGGCTTCGAGAACTCCGCCGGTACGGTCAAGGAGCTGCACGACCGCGGCGCCAAGGTGATCTGTTACGTCAACGCCGGCGCCTGGGAGGACTTCCGTTCCGACCAGAAGGCGTTCCCCAAGCGGCTGCTGGGCGAGCGGAACAAGGGCTGGAAGGGCGAGAAGTGGCTGGACATCCGCCGCCTGGACGAGCTCCGGCCGATCATGGCGGCCCGCTTCGACATGTGCCGTGAGAAGGGGTTCGACGCCGTCGAGCCGGATCTGACGGAGGGTTACCGCAACCGCACCGGCTTCCCGCTGTCCGGGGACGACCAGCTCGCCTTCAACCGGATGCTGGCCCGGCTCGCCCACGACCGCGGCATGGCCGTCGGGCTGAAGAACGACCTCGACCAGATCCCGGCCCTCGTGGGCGACTTCGACTTCGCGGTGAACGAGCAGTGCGCCGAGTTCGAGGAGTGCGAGAAGCTGACGCCGTTCATCAAGGGCGGCAAGGCGGTCTTCCACGTGGAGTACGCCCTGGAGCCGAAGGAGTTCTGCCCCACGGCGCAGCGGCTCGGCCTCAGCTCCATGCGCAAGAAGCTCGAACTGGACGCGTGGCGGGAGCCGTGCGGGTGACGGGCCCCGGCCGACCGGCCGGGCCGCGGCCGGCCTGCCGGGCCCGGTCCGCCGATCAGGCCTCGCCCACGTACACCCATCCGCCGTCCTCGCGCACGAAGCGGCTGTTCTCGTGCTGGGAGTCCGCGTGGCCCCCGGCCGTGTAGTGGGCGCGGAACTCCACCGTCCCCTCCTGGTGGAACGCCGTGCCGCCGGTCGTGCCCAGGATCTCCAGCCGGGTCCACCGCACGCCGGGGTCGAAGTCCAGGCTGCCGGGCCGGGTGGTGGAGTGCCAGGTGCGCAGGAGGTAGGCGGCGTCCCGGACGGCGAACGCGCTGTAGCGCGAGCGCATCAGCCGTTCGGCGGTCGGGGCCGCCTTCCGGCCGTCGTGCAGGGCGCCGCAGCAGTCGCCGTAGGCCGCGCCGAGCCCGCAGGGGCAGGGGGAGGCGGCGGTGACGGCGGGGCGGGGGGACCGGTTTCCGGAGGTTCTGGACATCCTCTGATTGTGCCTGGTCCCCGGCCCTGCCCGGCCCGCCCCGTCGTGAGCGGGCAGGGCTGCGGGGTGCCGCTCAGCCGGCCGCAGGGATGTAAGCGAGCCCGTGCGCGCCCGCCTCGGCCTTCCGGTCGACGTCCAGCGTGGTGATCACGGCCATCCGCTCCAGGTCCACCACGGTCACGGTGCCGGACACGACGTTGGCGACGTAGCCCACCCGGCCGTCCGGTGAGGAGGTGATGGTCAGCGGGAAGCGGCCGACCGGCACCTGTCCGGCGACCTCCAGGGAGCCCGGCGCGAAGACGGTGAGCACCCCGTCCTCATGGGCGCCCAGCACGCCGCCCTCCTCGCCCTCCGCCATCCGCAGCTCGCCGGCGAGGACCGCGCCGGTGACCGTGGTGTGCACCGGGAAGACCACGCCCTGCGTCGGCAGCACGCGCTCCACCTCGTCCGTGACGGCGTCGATCACCCGGATGCCGGGCCGGGCGGCGGGCGCCGTCCCGAAGTCGCTCTTGGGCGCGGCGACGTAGACGTACGCGCCGTCGCGGGAGACGTCCAGCCCCTCGCTGCCCGGCACCGCGACGCGCCCGGCGAACTCGTCCCGCTCCAGGTCCAGGACGGAGACGAACGGAGCCTCCTTGTTCGTGGACCAGCCGCGGCGGCCGTCCGGGGAGATCGCGAACCAGTGCGGGCCGTCGGCCATGACCGGGATCCGCCCGATGCGCCGGCGGGTGTCCGCGTCGAGGATCACGACGCCGCCCGGCGCCGTGTCCGTGGACTCGACGCTGACGTACAGCCGGGAGCGCTCCCGGTCCAGGGCGAGCCCGTGCGGCCCGTGGTCGGGCCCGAGGCCGACGGTGTCGATCACCTTCCGGGCGTCGGCGTCGATGACGGTGAGCTGCCGGGCGCGGCCCTGGTGGGCGCCGTAGTAACCGGACACGTAGGTGCTCGCGCAGTACAGCAGCCGGCGGTCCGGGTCGAAGCACAACTCGTGCGGCTGGGCGGGAACTTCGATGACGTCGAGCCGCTCGTACGTCGCGGCGTCGAAGAAGGTGACGGTCGGTCCGGACTGGCTCACGACGGCCAGGACGTCGCTGCGGTAACCCCTGGTGGTGTTCATGCCCGCATCCTCGGCCGCTTCCCGGGGGCCGTTCCAATGCCGTACGGGCAAGGATGCCTTGCCGCGCGCGCATTCGTGCTGCTCGCGACCGCCGCGGGACGCCGCTGCCGTGGCGGGCGTCACAGCACTTCCCGCCCGGCGGGGCCCGTACTTCCCGTCCCGCGAGCCCGCCATGTGACTCCGTAGGCGGCGCACTGCTGGCGGCGGCGCCCGGCTGCCGGAATCATCTGAACCCCCAACCGTGCCCCCGGGAGGAGTCACCCGTGCTCCACGCGTTCCGCGTACGATCCCGACCGCCGCTCGTCGCGGCCCTGGCCTCACTGCTCCTGACGCTGTGCTGCCCGCCGGCCTCTGCCGTTTCCGTCGCCTCCGCCGCGTCCGTCACGGCTCACGCCGCCTCCTACGATCAGCAGAGATGCGGCAACACCTCCGGCCGGGTGCTGCTCACGCTCGACGACTGGGCCTTCGACCGCTACGAGCGGGCCACCGAGGTCGGCGCCTACCTCCGGGGACGGGGGATCCGCGCGGCGTTCTTCCTCGTCAACGAGTACGCCTCGCAGCACCCGGAGGTCGCCCGGACCCTGCGCCGCCAGGGGCACTGGGTCGGGAACCACACCTGGTCCCACCCCCACTTGACCGGCCTGTCCGACGAGGCCGCCCGCCGGGAGATCCGCGACGGCGTCAGGAGCTCGCTGTTCCGGCCTCCGTACGGGGACTACGGCCCCCGCGAGACCCGCATCGCGGCGGCCCTCGGCGCCCGCGTGTGCACCTGGACCGTCGACACCCTCGACTGGGAGAACACGGACGGCCGCTTCCCCGACCCCGCCACGCTCCGCGCCCGGGTCCGCGACGCCCCCGCCGCGGACAAGCGCGGCGGCGTGATCCTCGGGCACCTCTTCAGCCGCTTCCCTGACGCGCTGCCCGGCATCGTCGACGACCTGCGGGCCCAGGGTTACTCCCTGTGCCGCAACACCGGTCCCACCACGCCGGTGATCGCGGACCCGCTGCGGTGCTGACCGTCCGCCGCACGACGGGGTGTCGCCTTGAAGCTGACAGGACTTCACCTAATGTGAGGAAACACTATGATCCTCACAATTGGCCGGAAGGCGCCCAGGTGGCGGCGGGCGTGAGCATGCCCGTCCGCCGGCTCCTGCGGCACGAGGGCGTGCCGGAGGCGGCCCGCCGCGCCCTGTGGGTGGTGGCGGCCGGCTGCCCGGGGTTCTACTTCTTCCGGTACGTCACCGGCGACCCCGTCATGGCCATGTACGCCATGTTCGGGGCGCTGCCGCTCGCCGTGTTCTGCCGCGTCCCCGGCCCCGCCCAGCAGCGCACCCGCACCCTGCTGGCCGCCCTGCCCGCCGGCTGGCTCCTCGTCACCGCCGGCACGCTCCTCGCCGTCAGCCCCTGGGCCGCGGCCGCCGGCATGTTCGCCGTCGGCTTCGCCGTCTCCTACTGCGGGGTCGGCGGACCGCGGCTGACCGGCCTCGCCATGGCCTTCCAGCTCTTCTACGTGCTGCCCTGCTTCCCGCCCTACGAGCCCGGCACGCTCGGCTCCCGGCTCGCCGGCCTCACCACCGGCATCCTCCTGACCGTCCTGGCCGAGCGGTTCCTGTGGCCCGAACCCGACCCGGTCCCCTACCGCGCCGTCCTCGCCCGGGCGGCGGCGGCCGTGGCCGACTACACCAGCGCCACCGCCTACCACCTCGAGGCGGGGGGCGGCGCACTGCCCGAACAGGAAGCGGCCGACCGCGCCCTCGCCGCCGCCCGCCCCTCCCGCGTGCCCGTCACCGAGCGCCCCGCCTCCCCCTCCGCGCACGACCGGGCCCTCGGCCACACCTGCGCGGCCGTCCGCCACGTGCGCGACCAGCTCGACCGCCTCGCCGACTGCCCCGGCCCCCTGCCGGCCGACCCCGCCGCCGTGACCCTGCTCCGCCACACCGAACTCTCCCTGCGGTCCGTCGCCGAGGAGCTCCGCACCGGCACCGCCGACGCCCACCCCGACCCGCTGCCCGCGGCCCTCGCCGCCTTCGACACCGCCCGCGCCGGCGACCTGCGGGGCGCCCCCACCGAGCGGCTGCGCCAGGACGCCGTCGCCCGGGCGGCCGCCGAAGGCACCCGGCTGGCCACCGAAGCCACCCGCATCGCCCTCGGCAACGGACCCCCCGCGCTCCACCCCTCGCACCCGGGGGCGGACGTCTTCGCGTACGCCACCACACCCCCGCACCTGCTGTGGTGGCGGCGCCTGCGCCTCCACCTCACCCCCCACTCCGTCCACCTGCAGAACGCGCTGCGCCTCGCCGGTGCGCTCGCCTGCGCCCGCCTGGTCGTCGGGGCCCTCGACCTGTCCCACGGCTTCTGGGTGCTGCTCGCGACCCTCAGCCTCATGCGCACCTCGGCGGCCGACACCCGCGCGGCCCTGCGCCCCGCCCTCACCGGCACGGTCGCCGGCGCGGCCGTCGCCGCCCTCCTGCTCTACGCGGTCGGGGACCACCCCCTCGTCTACGCCGTCGCGCTGCCCTTCGTCATCCTCGTCGGCTTCACCCTGGGCCCCCCGCTCGGACCCGCCTGGACGCAGGCCGCCTACACGCTCGCCTTCGTCCTCGTCTTCACCCAGCTCTCCACCGCCGACTGGCGGCTGTCCGAGGCGCGGCTTGTCGACGTGCTCGTCGGCTGCGCGATCGGCGCCCTCGCCGGCCTCCTGGCGTGGCCCCGCGGCGGGCGCGGCGAACTGGGCCGCGACATGGCCGACTTCCTCGCCGAGTGCGCGGTCGCCTGCCGCGCCGTGACCGCGCTGCTGGGCGACGACCGGCTCCAGCGCGACCGCGCCCAGGGCGATCCGCTGCACCCCGCCCGCCGGGCCATGCACCTCGCCGAGGCCTCCTTCGCCCAGTACTTGTCGGAGCGCATGCACCACGCCCGGCCCGGACCCCAGTGGGAAGCCGCCCTGGCCACCGGCCGCGCCGCCGTGCACGGCGCCGAGCTCCTGCTGATGACCCACCAGGAGGGCCTGCGGGTTCCCCTCCCGCCCGGCCCGGCCGCCGCGCTGACCGGGCTCGCGGGGCAGGTGGCGCAGGAGGTGCTGCGCGCCGCGGACTCCCTGCGCAGCAGCGGCCCGCACGAGCCCCGTACGACGGTCTCCCGCTACCCGGCGGAGGAGTCCGGCCCCCTGCACCGGGCCACCGACCGGCAGCCGGGCCTGAGCGATGCCCACGTCCTGCTCATCGTCGACACGGAGGCCTGGCTCACCGGTGTGGCCCACGACGCGGCGCGGACCCGGGCGGCACCGTCCCGGGCGGACGTGCCGGCCACCCGCCGGGGGGATCCGCAGAGGGCGATGGGGAACAGGAGGGCGTTGGGGGACAGAAGGAGATAGCAGGGGGAAGAGAAGCGGTGGCGCGGTCCGTCGCGCCGCCGGCCTCCGCCAGCCGGTCCGCGACCTGCCGGGCCTGGCGCACCACGTTCCGCAGGTGGTTCGCGAAGGGGATGCGGACGTGCGTGCCGACCCCCACCACCCACACGTGCTGCGGCGGCGCCCCCGGCCCGGCCCGGACCCGCAGGTCCGCCTCCAGACGGCGGACGGCCGTGCCCCCGGCGGGTACGCAACCCAGGTGGAGAGCCGACTTCTCCCGGTCCCAGTGGAGGAGTGGATTGCCGAACCCCGTGGCGTTGACGACGTGGTCGAACGTCTCCGGCGCGGCCCCCGGGACCTCCACCCGCCACACGCCGCCCTCGAAGGAGACGGCCCGCGGATACGGGCGGATCATTCGCAGCGCCCCCGAGTCGAAGTGCGCGAGCAGCCGCCGGGCGTTCACGGCGGCCAGGGCGGTCACGTACCGGCCGGTCAGCCGGGCGAACTCGGCCGACAGCTCCTCCACGCGGCCCTCGGGCAGTGCGGGGGCGAGCGCGATGACCTCCTCGATCAGGGGCACCATGACGTCCGGCCAGCCGCAGGCGCCCGCCTCGGCCAGGGCGGTCTCCTCGCGCAGCCGCTGCACGGGGTCGGAGGCGCGGGAGACCTGCCGGCGCAGCGGCCGCCGGCCGTACAGCCGCACGGCCTCCACCACGCACCGCACCAGCCGGTCCGCCAGGCACGGATCGGCCGGGTCGAGCCGGGAGATGCGCTCCAGCGGCGGGTACGCGTGCAGCGGCTCGGCCAGGGACTCGCGCACGGCGGGCAGCATGCCCGACGGTGAGGCGAGCGCCGCCCGGTGGCCGTCGCGGCACAGCAGCAGGGCCGCGTCGGTCGCCGACTGGTGGCTTCCGAGGACCAGTACCCGGGAGCGCGGGCGCAGGTGCTGCCGGATCCGGCGGGCCGGGTAGGGGCTGCCGAGGTAGCGCGGGTGGTGCAGGAACGCCGCGAAGCCGTCGGGGACGCGGGGCGTGGAGACGCCGGTGCAGACGACCACGTCGTCCGCGGCCAGTTCCTGCCCCGTGCTCAGCCGAACCCGGTGCCCGCCGCGGCCGTCCGCCGGGATGCTGATGCTCGCCGCCGCGGCCCGTACGTGCTCCACGGCGATGCCGGCCCGCCCGGCCTCTTCCCGCGCCCGGGCCCAGCGGTCCGCGCAGTACTCGGCCATCCGGGCGCGCGGCACGCAGTCCTTCGGGCTGCCGGTCCAGCCGCGCTCGCGCAGGTGCTCGACGAAGTCGCCGGGCCGGTCGGCGAGGAGCGAATTGAGCTCGGCGGCGGAGTTGCACAGCAGCAGCGGGTCCTCGTCCCCGAAGGCCAGCCCCCAGCCGGCCGGCCGGGGATCCACGAGCCGCACGGCCCGTACGGGGAGCGGCGGAGGACGGCCGGTGACCGCGCGCACCAGCTGCACCAACAGGCTGGTCCCGGCGACTCCACCCCCGATGACGACAACATCCCGGCCGCCAACACCCTCCACACGCACCGCCTCCCCGAACTCCCCTCCCGGCCTTCCGGGGCACCCTGCCCAGCCGGCCGGGCGGTGGAACCCGTACGGCGTGAGGCAGCGCTGTAAAACGGAGCGTGCAGCGACGAAGCGGTGCGCTTCGCCAGTCCGGACGTCGCCCCGGGACATCACCGAGGGCAAGAAGCAGTTGCGGGCGCAGTGTGTTTCGCGGCGGCCCGGCCGTGGGCCTACGGCTCCGCGATCAGTTCCATCACCGCCTTCAGGCCGTCCGTGGCCAGTGCGCGGCGCTGGCGGTCCGCTGCGGTGCCGCGGCGGAGGAGGCGGTGGACGAGGGAGCTCACCTGGCGGGTGTCGTCGGACTCCTCCAGGGACTGGCCGATGTGGACGAGGAGGGAGCGGACGACCTCCTCCGCGCCCCGGCGCCGGCCCTCGCGGTCCACGAGCACGCCGTCGAGGCCGTGCCGCGCGGCGTGCCAGTTCGCGGCGGCGAGCAGCTCCGGCAGGCAGGGAGTGGGGGGACGCCCGGCCTTCTCGTCGCGGATGGCGGTGGCGACCAGCCCGCGGACGATGCCGGCGAACATGACGGCGTCGTCGGCCCGCAACTGCACGTCCAGGCAGCGCACTTCGATCGTGGGATAGCGGTCCGACAGCCGCGCCTGCCAGTACAGCTGGCCGCGGTCCGCGATCGCACCGGCCGTCAGCAGCGCTTCGATGCGCTCCTCGTAGTCCGCGAGGCCGTCGAAGTACGGGGGCGGGCCGCTGACCGGCCAGCGGCTGTAGACCACGGTCCGCCAGCTGGAGAAGCCGGTGTCCTGGCCGTTCCACAGCGGGGAGTTGCCCGCCATGGCGACGAGGACGGGCAGCCAGGGCCGCACCCGGTTGAGGACCGCGACGCCCATCTCGCGGTCGGGGATGGCGACGTGGACGTGCATCCCGTGGACGAACTGCTCGTCCACGAGCTGGGCGGCACGCGTCCGCATCGCCAGATAGCGGGGGTTGCCCGTGACCGGAATGGGCTCGGGGCCCGAGCACGGCGCCGTCCCGCAGGCGGCGAGCCGGCAGCCCGACCGCTTGGCGGCGGAGCTCACCGCGTGGCGCAGCCGCAGCAGGTGCCGGCCGGCCTCGGCGAGATCGGAGCAGACCGGAGTGGCGACTTCCACCTGGGCCTGCAACAGCTCCGCCTGAACCTCCTGCTCGTTCACGACCGGATCCAGGTCGACCGCCGCCCGGACCTCATCGGCCAGGGGAACCGGCAGTGCGGTGGCCGGGTCGAGCAGAAGATACTCCTCCTCGATCCCTAGGGTGAGCATGCCGTAGGGCTACCCTCGGGCCCTCGCGGCGAACCGCACGCGCCCCGCCGCCACGGCTTTCTGACGCAAAGACGCCCTGCCACGTCCCCGGTCACCTCGCCTTTCGGGTCGCCCGGGTAACGCGGGGGTGACTCGAATCAGTTCTTCAACCGCCTTTTGATAAAAGGGATTTCCCGCCACTCGTGACGCCTGGGAACACCCCGGTTCCGGCGGTCGCCGGGAAGTGAAGAAGTTCACAGAAGCCCCTTTCGGCTCCGAATTCCGGCGTTCCGTGATGCAGGATCGTGCATCGAACAACAAGATCCCGTCACCGAGGCGGGCGACCCGGGCGGACGCCGAGTCCTGCCGCCGTACCGGGTGCGGAGCAGAAGCGAATGGATCGGCAGGAGCGGGAGACCCGAGCACGGCGGACCACGATGGCGGTGGTCCTTGGGGTGAAGCCACTGAAGTCATTTCAGACGGCCGGGCAACTTCGACAGCCCGAACCCGACAGGTCATCTTTCGCAGGCGGATGACGAAGGGTTTTGGCATGTCTGCGTTCCCCGGTATATCCACGCTCATGTCCCGCGCCGGTGCCGCCTCCGTGGTCACCGCCGCCACCGTGACCGCGTCCATGCTGCTCCCCGGCATGACGGCCGAGGCGAGTGCGGCCACCCCGGGCGCCGCCGCCCTGAAGGTCGCGGCCGCCAAGCAGGGCTCCCCGTACCAGTACGGCGCCGCCGGCCCCAACCGGTTCGACTGCTCGGGCCTGACGCTCTACTCCTTCAAGAAGGTGGGCAAGTCCCTGCCGCGCACCGCGGCCGACCAGTACAACAAGACCCGGCACATCTCGTCCGGCTCCCGCCAGGCGGGCGACCTGGTCTTCTTCCACTCGGGCAGCAACGTCTACCACGTCGGTATCTACGCGGGTAGCAACAAGATCTGGCACGCTCCGAAGCCCGGCACGAGCGTGCGGCTCGAGAAGATCTGGACCGGCAGCGTCTGGTACGGCCGGGTCAACTGACCCCGGCCGGCCCGGAGCTGCGGGGATCCCTCCCGGGGATCCCCGCAGCCGGTCAGGCGGGGGTCAGGGCAGCTGCGCCCCGAACGCCTGCAGCGCCGCCGGGACGGGCTGGAAGAACGTCTCGCCGCCGGAGGAGCAGTCACCACTGCCGCCCGAGGTGAGGCCCAGGGCCGTGCCGCCGTCGAAGAGGGCGCCGCCGCTGTCGCCCGGCTCGGCGCAGACGGTGGTGTCGATCAGGCCGTCGACCTGGCCCTCCTGGTAGTTGACGGTCGCGTCGAGGCCGGTGACCTGGCCGCCGTGGACGCCGGTGGTGCTGCCGCTGCGCTGCACCTGCTCGCCCACGGTCGCCTCTCCGGCGCTGCTGATGCTCTGCGTGCTGCCGTCGTAGAGGTCCACCTCACTGGCGTGGGAGGCGCCGGAGGCGTAGCGCACGAGCGCGTAGTCGTGGCCCGGGAAGGACGAGCTCTCCGTCGTGCCGATCCGGGCGCCGCCCTGCGAGGCGGACCAGGTCTGCGAGGCGTTGCCGCAGTGTCCGGCGGTGAGGAAGTACGGCCGCCCGCCCTTGGTGACGTTGAATCCCAGGGAGCAGCGCACGCCGCTGCCCCAGATCGCGTCGCCGCCCGCGACGAGCGGACGGAAGGCACCGGCCGTTCTCTTGACGGTGACCTTGTCGCCGAGGCTCGCGACGACCTTGTCGAGGCGGGCCTTCCGGGCGCCGGTGACCGTGCTGTCGGCGGTGACGACGACCTTGTTGAGGCGCGGGTCCACCGACCAGGCCGTGCCCGGAATGGCGGCGTCCGACTTCAGCGTCCGCTTGGCCGAGGCGAGTTCGGTCGCCGAGTGGCGCACGATCCTCGGCTCGGCGCCCGCGTCCCGGACCCGGGCCGCCGCGTCCTGGTCGACGACGCCGACGACGAGCCTGCCGGTCCTGGCGTCGTAGTACGAGCCCGCCGAGTCCGCGCCCAGGCCGGCGGCGATGTGCCGGGCGAGCTCCGCGGCCTGCGGCGAGGAGAGCTGACGGGGTGCGGGCGAGCTCGCGTGCGCGCTGGGAAGCGTCAGCGCCGCGGCCGCCAGGGCCACCATCGCCGCACCGGCGGTGGCCGTACGGCGCGTGGAGATGCGGGAACGTTTCACTCGTGGCCTCCTGTGGGGGAGTGCCCGGCGGCACGGTGGTGCCCGGGCGTGGAGGAGTGCATACGTCGTGCGCGGGGCGTACGTGGGCGTACGTGGGTGCGCACTGGTGAGGACACGGTGCGCGACAGGGCCGATGAGATCGCCGCGTCCATGTCAAGAGTGGGGTACGGGCGAGTATCCCGGTGCGGCGAGCGGGAGTTCAAGAGTGACATTCGGTCGCATGTGCGGCCCCGTCGGGAGGTCTCCGGCGGCTCACGGGCACCCGGAGGCGTCCTTCTGAACGGGGGTGACGCGCGCGGGCGGCGGCCGGGCGCCGGGCGGGCGGCGATGAGTGCGCCTGTCCGGTATTCGCTCTTCGTGGACCGCTCTTGGTGCGGCTCCGGGGCGTTCTTTGCCCGGTCTTAAGGCCTTGAGGCCGGGGGCCGCCGCGAACGGCGGAACCCCGGCCCCTCACGTCCGGCTACTGGGCCCCGGTCGTGTGCGTCGGACGGATCGGGCCGCTGCCTCCGTGCCCCTGGCCCCCGGCGGCCGCGCCCTCCACGTGCTCGACCGGCTGGTCCAGCTCGGTCGCCATCGCCTGCTCGGACGGCGTCGCCGCCTGGTCCGGGCCTGCGGCGGCCTGCTCGGCGGGGGCCCCGGTCTGCTCCAGGTGCTTGGGGTCCTCAGCGGTCATGTGAACTCCTGTGGGGAAGTGCGCTGCGATGCGCGGGGAACAACTGTTCCTGCAGTATGTATCGGCGGCATCAACGGACGATCAACGCCCCCTCACCGGGCGCGGCCGGCGGTCCGCAGGGGACCGCAACAGGCACCTGCTGCCGTACGGGACACTGAGGTACTGTCACCGCTGGCGCCGGACGGATCCGGCACGGCACGGTCGGGGGAGACATGCGGGACACAGCGGAGCCGTCCGCGGACCGGCTCCATTTCCAGCTGCTCGGCCCGGTTCGCGCGCTGGCGGACGGCCGCCCCGTGGACCTGGGAGCGCGCCAGCAGCGCGCCATGCTCGCCGTCCTCCTGCTGCGCGGCGGCGCCACCGTCTCCAGCGACGAGCTGATCGACGCCCTCTGGGGCGAGAACGCCCCGCCCCAGGCCCTCGGCACCATCCGCACCTACGCCTCCCGCCTGCGCACCCTCCTCGAACCCGGCCGCGCCGCCCGCACCCCCGCGACCGTCCTCGTCTCCGTGGCCGGCGGCTACGCCCTGCGCGTGGCGCCCGCGAACGTCGACGCCCTCGTCTTCGAACGCCTCCTCGCCGAGGCGACCGCCGCCCACACCGCGGGCGACACCGCAACCGCCCACGACGCCTACGCCGCCGCACTGGACCTGTGGCACGGCGCCGCGCTGGCCGGACTCCCCGGCCCGTACTGCGAACGCCAGCACGACCGGCTCTCCGAGGCCCGCCTCGCCGCCCAGGAAGGCCTCTTCGACTGCGCTCTGGCCCTCGGCCGGCACGCCGAAGTCGTCCCCGAACTCACCTCGCTCACCGCCGAGCACCCGCTGCGGGAGCGGCTGCGCGCCCAGCTGGTCCTCGCCCTCTACCGCTGCGGCCGCCAGGTCGACGCGCTCGCCGCCTACGCCGACGCCCGGCGGCTGCTCGTCGGGGAACTCGGCGTCGAGCCCGGCCCGGAGCTGGCCCGGCTGCACGCCCGCGTGCTGGCCGGCGACCCCGGGCTCGCCCTGCCCGCACCCGGGTCCCCCGACGCACCCGGCCCCGGCGAGGCCCGGCGCCCGGCCGGCGCCCCCTTCCAGCTGCCCGCCGGCATACCCGACTTCACCGGCCGCGAGGAGCTGGTGCGCGAGGTGCGGGGCGCGCTCACCGGCGCCGCCGGCCCCGCCGTGATGATCGCCGTCCTCACCGGCATCGGCGGCGTCGGCAAGACCACCCTCGCCGTCCACGCCGCCCACCTGGCCCGCCCCGACTTCCCCGACGGCCAGCTCTACGTCGACCTGCGCGGCACGTGCGCCGACCCCGCCGGCAGCGGCAGCGTCCTGGCTCACTTCCTGCAGGCGCTGGACGTCCCCGAGTCCGACATCCCCGACGACCTCGAACAGCGCGCCGCCCTCTACCGCTCCGTCCTCGCCGACCGGCGCGTCCTGCTCCTCCTCGACAACGCCCGCGACGCCGCCCAGCTCCGCCCGCTGCTGCCCGGCACCGCCGGCTGCGCCGTGCTCGTGACCACCCGGTCCCGGGCCGTCACCCTCGGCGGCGCACGCCAGTTCCACATCGGCGTGACCACCGAGACCGAGGCCCTCTCACTGCTGGCCGCCATCGCCGGCGAGGACCGCATCAACGCCGAGCCGCGCGCCGCGAAGGCGCTGGCCGCCGCCTGCGGCCACCTGCCGCTCGCCGTCCGCATCGTGGCCTCCCGCCTCGCCTCCCGGCCCGGCTGGACCGTCGCCTCCCTCGTCGCACGCCTCGACGACGAACGCCGCCGCCTCGACGAACTGCAGGCGGGCGACCTCACCGTCGAGTCCACGTTCCGGCTCGGCTACACCCACCTCCCGCCCGGCCAGGCCCGCGCCTTCCGCCTGCTGGCCCTCGCCGACGCCCCCGACCTGCCGCTCGCCGCCGCGGCCGTCCTCCTCGGCTGCGACGACTTCACCGCCGAGGACCTCGCCGAGGGCCTCGCCGACGCCGGCATGCTCGAGTCGTACGCCCCGGGCCGGTACCGCTTCCACGACCTCCTCCGGCTCTACGCGCGTCGCCGGGCCGAGCGCACCGAGTCGCCGGAGGAGCGCAGCGGCGCCCTCGCGCGCCTCCTCGACCACCTGCTCGCCACCGTCGGCAACGCCTCCCGCATCCTCGAACCCGACCACGCCCTCCACCGCCACCTCCACCCCGTCACCGCCCCCGGCCTCGACTTCGCCGACGCCGACGAGGCCCGCCAGTGGCTGCGCCGCGAGCACGTCACGCTTGCCGCCACCCTCTCCCAGGCCGTGCGCCAGCTGCCCCGGGCGCTGCGCCCCGCCGGCGACCTGCTCCTCACCTGGTCGGGCCTGATCGAGGGCCCCGCGTACCGCGACGAACTGCGCCGCCTGTCCGAGCTGACCGCCGTCGCCGCCGCCGAGGCGGGCGACCGGCGCGTCGAGGCCCGCGCGCGCTACGTCCTGGGCAACCTGCACTACCTCACCGACGTCTACGAGCACGCCGAGCGCGAACTGTCCGAGGCCCTGCGCCTCGCCGACGCCGCCGGCGACCCCATGTGCCGGCACCTCGCCGCCAACACCCTCGGCATCCTCTGCTTCGCCACCGACCGGCCCGCACGCGCCCTGCCCCTGCTGGAGCAGGCCCGCATGCTGTGCGACGTCCTGGGCGACCGGGGCAGCGAGGCCCGGGTGCTCGCCAACACCGCCCGCGTCCGCCTCGCCCTCGCCCGGCCCCGCGAGGCCGAACGTGACGCCGCCGAGGCCGTCCGCATCGCCGGGGCCACCGGCAACGGCCCGACCATCGCCCTGACCCTCTACCAGCACGGCTGCGTCCTCCACAAGACCGGCCGCCCCGATCTGGCGGGCCGTCAGCTCCGCGACGCCCTCGGCTACTTCATCGAGCAGCAGCAGCGCGGCTGGGAAGGCCTGGCATGGGCCCGGCTCGCCGAGTGCCGCCTCGCCGAGTGGCGCGACGACGACGCGGTCTCCTGCGCCGAGCAGTCTCTGCACATCGCCCGCGACCTGGGCAAGACCTACTGCCAGGGCCTGGCCCACGCCGTCCTCGGCCAGGCCCGGTCCCGCCTCGGCGACCCCGCCCACGGCCGCGAACACCTGCGCGAGGCCCTGACCCTCTTCGAGCGGCTGGGGGTCCCGGAAGCGGCGTGGGTACGGGAGCTGCTGGCGGACACGCCCGCCCCGCTGCACTGAGGCCCCGGCACACGGAGGGCCGTCAGTGCGCGGCGCGCGTGCCCGCCGGCCCGTTGACCGGCTGAACGGCAGGGCCCGGGTCCGGGAGGTTCTTGAAGAACTGGGAGGACTCCCGGCGGCGGATCCGGAACACCTCGTCGAGGAGGGCGTTCGCCGAGCGGGACGAAGCGTCGCCGCGGTCCGGGCCGATGCCCCCCGCCCGCCACTGGAGATACACGCGGGTGAGCTCGATCTCCGTCTCCCGCAGCAGTATCCAGGAGACGTCCCAGCGGTACAGGCTCTTCAGGGCGGTGGTGATCGCCACCAGGAAACCCGCGGCCGAAATGGCGCCGCTCTTGCCGGGGAAGTCGAGGGCGGTCAGCACCGGCAGGGCCGCGCCGACCAGGATCACGACCGCACCGCTCAGCCGGTAGAAGCGCCGGTGCCAGGCGGCGCGGACGTTGTAGAAGTCTATGACCTCCAGGACGTACCGCTCGGCGGCGTCGGTGAAGCCCGCCTCGGAGTTCCGCCAGCGGGGCGCAGAGAATCTCAGATTCGGTTTCCGCAACACATTTCCCTTGCACTCACAGGGCCGGCGACGACGGTCCCGACGTGTACGCCGACGGCAGGTATCCGGAGAAGAAGACGTTCGTCACCGACTCGCGCGCGGCCCGCTCCTGCTCCGGCGAATGGACGGTCCACCCGATGACGGGCAGTCCGCGCCGCTGCCAGAAGCGGAGGGCCCGCGACGGCAGGGCGTCCAGTTCGAAGCTGAGGAAGCCGGGACGGGAGACGGCGTTGGTGGCCATGGACCGGCCGACCGGGCGCAGGACGGGCGGCGCGGACCTGAGGGCCCCCGCGATCTGCCCCACCGGCACCCCGGGAAGCGCTCGCCGCAGCCGGAACACCGTCCGCGGGTCGAACGACTGCACGGCGACCGGGCCGTCGTAACCGCGGACGGTCCGCACCACGGCCCATTCCAGGCCGGCCGCACCGGCCACGCCCCAGCGGCGGACGTCCACCATGACGGGCACCCGCCCGGCCACCGCGGCGAACACCTCGGGCAGCGTGGCCGGCAGGGCGGCCGCCGCGGCCGACGAGGCGATCGCGCGCAGCTCGCCGAGGGTCAGGGACGTGACGGGCAGTGCGCGTCCGGACGGCAGGCGGACCGCCGCGTCGTGCACGACGGCGAGTGCACCGTCCTTCGTGAGCTGCACGTCGAGTTCGAAGGGCACGCCGTGGGCGACGGCGCGCCGGAACGCCGCCATCGAGTTCTCCGGCGGGCCGTCCGGGCCTCCGTACAGCCCCCGGTGCGCGATCGGCCGGCTCAGGTGCCAGGGAAGATCTCGCACGGGCGGCCTCCAGGACGGACGTCACGACGGAGTCGCAGGCCGGGGGGCGTCGCACAACCGCTGGAACGCCGCGAGCATGCGAGTCTCCGCCTGGGAGAGGGAGTTGTGCACACCCAGCAGGTGGTGGAGCTCCTCGAAGCGTACCCAGGCGTCGCGGTATCCGAGCCGGCGCAGCGCCTGGACCCGGTCGGGGGAGAAGGAGAGCAGCCCGGTGAGCGGCCCGAGCGGGCCGGGCGGGACGATGGGCACGCTCGGCCGGATGTCGATCCGGGTGACGCGGCTCGCCTCGTACGAGCTGACGACGGCGTCCGGGTGCAGGTGCACCACCACCACGACCTCGCAGTGCTCCTGCTCGGCGAAGGCGCGCACCGGGGTGCGGTCGCCCGGTCCGCCCAGCCCCCCGTCGAGGTAGGCGCAGCCGTCGACCACGCGGGAGGGGAAGATGAACGGCAGGGCGGCGCTGGCGAGCACGGCTTCCCGGATCTGGTGCTCCGGATAGCTGTTGAGGCGCAGGATGGCGCCCCGCGCGCCGCCCAGCCACCGCAGGATCTCCACGAGGTGGCGCAGCCGTACGGGGAGGGACTGCGTGCGGACGAGCGGGTACGCGGCCACCCACAGGGGGCGGCCGGCCCGGATCGCCGCGGCGTCCACCGCCTCGCCGACCAGTTCCTCCAGCAGGCCGACGCGGCGGCGCAGGCCCAGCAGCCGCGACGCGAGCAGCCGGGCCTGCCGGGCGGTGCCTTCCGCCGCCGCCCCAGCCTCGTCCAGCGGGAGGCCCTGGTCGGCGAAGGGCGTCACGCCCGACCGGGTGGAGAAGCGCTCCCAGAACTCGGCCAGGCGGCGGGTGCCGGTGGGCAGGTCCGGGGCGCTGACGAGCACGGCGCCGTTGAGGGCGCCGATGCTGGTGCCGGCGATGGCCGCGATCTCCAGGCCCATCTCGGCGAGGTAGTCGCACACGCCCAGTTCGTAGGCGCCCTTGGCGCCGCCGCCGGCCAGCACGAGCCCGATGCGCAGTGAGCCGGGCGAGGGGAAGACGGGCATCAGCGCCGGCGCCGCGGCCCAGTCGGAGGGAGCCGCCGCTCCGGGCGCGGGTCCGGCGGCCGCGGCGGCCACGTCCTCGGCGCGGGCCGCCCAGCCGGAGAAGGAGCGTTCGATGTCCTGCGCGTCACTGTTCAGCACGTCACTGCTCAGGGCGTCCGTGCCCTGCGCGTCACTGTCCTGTACGTCACTGTCCTGTGCGTCACTCACTGTGCATCACGTCCCGCACCGTCCTGTCCGCCGTATCCTCCGCCGCTCGCATCGGCTTCCGGGGCGTGCTTGCGGAGCCGGATCCGCCGCTGCCGCGCCTCCGCGAACTGCTCGGCCACGATGCGCCGTACGAGCTGCTCGACGCTCAGGCTGGAGGGGAGGAAGAGGTCACCGCTGCCGCTGCTGTCCCGCAGCGCGGCCCGCGCGGCGTCGTCGGGGTCCGAACCCGCCACGGCCAGCTCCGCCGCCCGGGCCAGGGCGGAGGTCAGCGGACCGGCCGCGTCCGACAGCTCGTCGGCCACCCCCAGGCCGAGGAGCTCGGCCACCATCAGCCGGTGGTTCCGGCTGGGCAGGTCGCGTACCACGGCGGTGAGCATGGCCGGAACCGACTTCACGCCCTCGAACCAGGGCACGGGCGGGTCCTGCAGCATGCGTTCCACCAACTGCCGCTGCATGAGCGTCTCCCCGCCCGTGAAGGCGTACGTGCCGGCCGGGCCGGAGGCCACCTCGCGGGCCAGCAGCACCGCGCCGACCAGCCAGGGCAGCTGCGGGTCGGGGCGGGGGTGGCGCCAGCGGCGGGCGGCGCGGTCCAGCGCCAGCCCGGCCTCCAGCGCCCCCAGCCGGCGCTCGTGGTCGGACAGGAAGCGGCCCGTGTCACCGGCCAGCCGGGCGAGGATCGCGCCGAGTTCGCCGATCGCGGCCGCCGACCACTGGCTGGAGGCCTCGACGCGCTCGATCCGCTTCTTGACGTCGTGCACTTCCTCGGAGACCTCGGCCACCACGAGGTCGGTCACCGTCATCCGCTCGCTGAGGTGCGTCAGCCAGCGCAGGGTGAGCTTCTGGGAGCTCAGCATCCGGTCCCGGACGGTCCGTTCGCGGATCCGGTCGCGGCCCGTCGCCCGGCTGAGGAGGCGGGCGAAGAAGCCCTCGCGGGCCGCGGAGCGGGTCAGGTCGTTGGCGGTGTGCAGGTCGTTGGTCAGTTCGAGGAGCAGCCGGTCGTCGACGAGCGGCACGCCGCGGGCCACGATCTCCAGGCTGAGCGGGTCGTCCGGAAAGGTCATGGTGCCTCGCCCGGGGCCAGGAAGACGAACGCCTTCAGGCGGTTCTCGGGGGCCTCGCCCTGGACGGCGTAGGCCGGGGCGACCAGGAAGCCCGGGGTGCCGGTGTCCTGGCGGTTGTAGGCCTGGTAGTCGTCCTCGGAGAGGGTGGTGACGTCGACGTCGAACAGCAGGGACGCGGGCAGTTCGACGTCGGCCATGTCCCGGACGATGCCGTTGGCGGTGTCGACGACCTTGCGGAGGCGGGAGTCGGTGCCCTCCGTCGCGTAGCCGCGGTGGGCGAGGGCGGCCTGCACGTCCACGGCCGTGGCGGGCTTGCCCTGCTGGGCCGGCGCGAACAGCATGTGCACGGTCTCGGCGACGGCGCGGGCCCGCGCGGCCGGCAGGCCGCCGGCTATCCGGTCCCACTGCCCGGCGTCCGCGGGGCACAGCTCCCGGGCCAGGTTGCGCAGGTCCTGGTCGACCAGGCGCTGGTAGCGCTCCTTGATCTGCGAGTGCCGCCGGTGCATGTCGCTCGGGGCCTCGCCGGTGGCGATGGCTTCCCGGACGCCCGCGGACCGCAGCCGGTCCAGCAGGACCTCCACCTGCCGCAGGCGCGTCTCCAGGTGGTCCACGCGCAGGGCCATGGCCGTCACCCCGTCCGAGACCTGGCCCACCGTCTCGCGCAGGCGCGTGAAGTCGCACTGCGACGAGCCGCCGCCCCTTCTCGGCTTCGCCGCCTGCTGCTCCGCCCGCCCGTCCAGGGCCTGCTGCCAGGACTCGACCGCCGCCAGCCGCTGCTGCAGGTCGTGGAGCTGGCCGAGCCACCACTCCTGCGAGTACTGGCCGCTGGTCGCCGTGCGCATGGCAGGCACTGCGGGATGCGGCTCCTGGGGCGCCTCGTGCTCATTCCACCCGTAGTCGTACATCGGCTCCGTCTCACCTTCCTGGCGCGGTGTCGGGGCGGTCGGCGCTGCCCCGGCCGTAGAGGTCGTCGAAGGCGACCTCGGCGCGGCGCGCGGCGCCGGACCGGCGGTCGCGCACCTCTACTTCGATCTCCGTGGTGCCGAACGAGAAGGCGACGTCCAGCGAGCGCTCGCTCGTGGGGAGACCGACCGACCCCGAGATGTCGGGCACGACCTTCCCGACGACCTCGCAGCCTTCCTCGTCGGTGTATTCCGGGTCGTGCGCGTATGTGGCGTGGATCGTCACCTGCACCGAAGTCCACTTGGGGAATACGGCGACGGTGCTCAGCGCCTTGTGGTCGCTCGGCACGAGGTCGCCGCGCCGGGCCATCACGACGAAGCGGTCGTTGCACTTCTCGTTGCCGTCGTCGTCGATGAAGAATTTCTCCTGCGGGTCGGTGCCGTGCCGGAACGGCATGCTGCACCCGAATCCGTAGGTGTATTTGGAGCGGCGGCCCCAGATGATGGACGGGTCGTAGGCGAAGTGCACCGCGCCGCCGAGCACGGCGACCGCCGGGTCCATCGGCGTGATCACGCGGACTTCGTGGCCGAAGCGCTTGGCGATCCGGTCCCGGAGATACGTCGACCGGGCGAAGCCGCCCACCAGCAGCATCTGTTCCCGCCCGACGGCCGGCCCGTCGCCGGACGCGGCGGCCCGCTGCCGTTCGATGGTCGAGAGGATCGGGCGCACCACGGATTCGAAGAGCGTGGTGACCTCGTGCGCGGTGATCTCGATGTAGTGCGTCTCCCCGGAGGCGAGGACCGTGAGCCGGGCCCTGGTGTCCGCGTCGAGGGCGTCCCAGATCTTGCCGGGAATGCTGATGAGCACCGTGTCCGTGATCACGGGGGTGCCGTCGGCGGCGGTCTCGGAGACGAGCCGGACCTTCTCGGTCTCCCATTCCGTCTCCAGCTGACCGACCTCCTTGGGGAAGGCGGCGACGAGCTGTTTGAGCTGCTGCTCGCCGAAGCGGTCGGCGAGGATGTCCGTCACGAAGGCGTGGTTGACGTAGGCGGAGCCCAGGCGGTCGCCGTCGGCGACGCGGGTCTCCTTGAGCTGGCCGGGGCCGACGCCCTCGGCGCGGATCTGGTAGCTGGTGATGTCGACGGTGCCGCCGCCGCAGTCCACGACCATGAACCGGCTGCCCGGGGTGTCGACCTCCAGCTGCCCTTCCGGGCGGTCCGGGCCGAGGACCGTGCCCGCGTTGAGTGCGCAGTAGACCGCCGCGGCCTCGGGCTCCTGCACCAGCAGCAGCCGCTCGACGTCCCCCGGAAGACCGGCGGTGACGGCCGCCGTCCGCATGAACTGGCGGTCGGCCTCGGTCCACATGGCCGGAATGGTGAGGCACCAGCGGATTTCATCGGCGGTATAGGCCGCACCGCCGACGGCATAACGGCCGATCTGGTCCAGCGCGGCCTGGCGGACGTGCGTGAGCATGGCGGTGACCAGACTCTTCACCGTGTCGCGCCGGGCGCCCGTCAGGATTCCCTGGAATTCCGGGATGTCGGACTTTCCCTCGCGCCCGTGAATGGCCATCTTGAACTTGCTGGCATAGCCGAAACCCTGGGGGTTTCCCCGGGCGAGTTCCCGGTCCCAGGCATTGCGCGCCTTTTCTCCGAACTTCACCGGAAGGCCGCCCCGGTTCACCAGGACGGCGCTGAGGTCCTTCGGGTAGGTGTGACCGCCCGACTGCGTGAACGGCTGGTAGACCACGACCCGGTGCCCTGCCGCGTCCTGCAGCGCAGAAACGGTCGCCCAGGCGAATCCGGTGCCGTGCGTTCCGAAATCGATCGCGACGATCACCTTGGGTTTGAAAGTCGCACCCCGCATTGACGGCGTCATGGGTCCCCCGAGCTCCGCACAGTTGCCGACAGGTGCTTGAGGGTACACGTCACCGTCGGTGGCCGGGAGTCCATTCGCAGAACGGGTTCCACTTCTCTCCGGGAGGGGCCCGGAGAATGGATTCTCTTGGTACTGCCACCTGTTGCGGGAAGCTCAAGGGAAGCTCAGGGAAAGCTCAAAGAAGGCTGTGGGAGGGGGGAAAGCGGGTGCGGGTTTCATAGATATATCCGTCTGATCTTCGGGGGGTTTCGGGTGCCGCCTGCGGGGCGCTATCCGGGCATCCCCCCGTTGATCTCCACGACTTGGCCGGTGAGGTACGCGGCACGGTCGGACACCAGGTACGCGACCAGGTCGGCCACCTCCTCCGGCGTCCCCGCCCTGCCGAGCGGGATCGCCTCCAGGTGGCGCTTCGTCACCTCGGCCGGGAGGTCCGCCGTCATGTCCGTCGTGATCAGGCCCGGGGCGACGACGTTGGCGCGGATGCCGTACTTCCCGCCCTCCCGGGCGAGCGAGCGCGTGAAGCCGATGATGCCGGCCTTCGAGGCGGCGTAATTGGCCTGCGCGGCGCTGCCGTGGACCCCGGCGACGGAGGACAGCGTGACGATCGCCCCCTTGCGGCGCTTCATCAGCGGGAAGACGGCCGCGCGGCAGACGTGGTAGGTGCCGCTGAGGTTGGTGTCGATGACCTCCCGCCACTCCTCGTCGGCCATCAGCGCGAGCGGCCGGTCGCGGGTGATGCCCGCGCACGTCACCACCGCGTCGGGCGGGCCCAGTTCGCGGGCGGCCGCGGTCACGAACTCCCGGGCCGCGGCCGCCTCCGCCACGTCCACCTGCCGGGCGTGCACCCGGGCGCCCGCCGCCCGGGCCGCCTCCGCGGCGGCCTCGGCGTCGTCCGACCGGGAGCGGTAGCAGAAGGCCACGTCGTAGCCGTCCTCGGCCAGCCGCGTCACCACCGCCCGGCCGATGCCGCGCGAGCCGCCGGTGACCAGCGCCACCGGCCGCCGCGCGGCACCGCCCGCCGTCCCGCCGCGCACGGCGCGGGCCGCCGCCGTGCTCATGCCGCGGACCGGTCCGCGAGCCGGTCCCGTACCAGCTCGCCGATCAGCCGGAAGGACCCCAGGTCCGCGAGGTCGGAGTCGTCGATGCGGATGCCGTACTGCTCCTCGATGCGGACGGCGATCTCCAGGGAGATCAGGGAGTCCACGTCGAGGTCCTCCTTGAAGCGGGCGTCGTCGGTGACTTCCTCGACGGGCAGTTCGAGGGCCTCGGCGACCACGGTGCGGAGCTCTTCGACGTCGAGGACGGACGTCTCGGACGGGTTGGTCTGAACGGTCATGTCGGGATCTCCAGTTCGGGATTCGGAGGGGCGGTACGGAAGGGAGGGGTGGTACGGAACAGGGAGGAGAGGGGGAGAGGGGGCCCGGGGGAGGGCCGGGCAGGTCAGGGAGCGGTGAGCAGCAGGGCCGCCGCGGCGTCGTCCGCCGGGCCCCCGGCGGAGGCCAGGACCGCGCCGCCGTCCTCCGCACGGCTGTCGAAGTACGCGACGGCCGCGGCGCACTGGAGCACGCCCAGGGCGCCGGAGCAGCGGCCGAGCCGCCCCGCGAGGCCGACGGCCGGCACGCCGCGGGGCACGCTGCCGGGCACGCCGCCGGCGTCCTCGCCGGTCAGCCACAGGCCCACGGAGGCCGGAGAGGCGCCGCCCAGTGCCGCGGCCACCGCGGCCGCCGGGTCCGTGCCGCGCGCGTACGCGCCCTCGCGGATGACCGCCCGGGGCCGGGCGCCACGCTCCCGGGCCTGCAGGACCAGGGCGGCGGCGCCGTCGAGGACCGGCTCGCCCAGCAGCTTGGTGACGGCGTCGCCCGACGGCTCCACGCCGATGACGACGACGGTCTCCGCACGCCCCGACGCGATGATTCCGCGCGCCCAGTGCACGGCGTCGAGCCCGCTGGTGGGCCCGTTGCACAGGGTGATGCTGGGGCCGCGCAGTCCGTAACGCATCGCCACGGACCCCGCGATGACGTTGCTGGACGTCTGCGGGAGACCGAGGGGGCTCAGACCGGTCACCGTGTCGCGGGCGATGACGTCCGCGAACGCGCAGACGCTGTCCAGGATGCCGAAGTTGGAGCTCACGACGACCGCCGTGGTGTCGCCGTCACCGGTGAACGCCCGGCCGTCGTGCAGGCCGGCGTCGCGCAGCGCCGGTTCGGCGGCGCGCAGGGCGAGGCGCGAGGCACGGTCCTTGTGCCGCATCTCCCGGCCCGTGAGACCGGTGCGGGGGTCGAAGCCGCCTTCCCGGGCGGCGCCGAGGAGTTCGTCGGGGAAGGCGATCCCGGGGACGGCGAGTCCCACGCCGGTGACGGCGGCCTCGCGGCTCCGTGCCGCACCGCTCGCCCCGTAGGCACTGCTCGTCCCGTACGCACCGCGGGTACTGGACGTGTTGTTCACCGGGCCACCTCCACTATCGCCGCGGCGTTGATCCCGCCGAAGCCGAACGCGTCGATCTGGGCCAGGCCGGTGGCGGCCGTGGCCGGCGTGTCCCGGACGAGCCGCAGCCCGGCGGCCTCGTCGACGGGGTCGGTGAGCCCGAGCACCGGCGGAACCCGGCCCTCCCGGAGGGCGAGCGCCGCGACGACCAGGCTCAGCAGCCCGGAGCCGCCCAGCGTGTGCCCGGTCATCGACTTGACGGCCGTCATCAGCGGCCCGCCCTCCCCCTGCCCGGCATCGTCCGCGGCGAAGATCCGCGCGAGCACGCCGGCCTCGGTCGAGTCGTTCTTGGGGGTGCCGCTGCCGTGCAGCATGACCAGGCCGATGTCCGCGGGCGTGACCCTGGCCCGCCGGTGGGCGTCGTGCACCACGCGGGTGATGCCCTCGGGGTCGGGGGCCGTGGGGTGGTGGGCGTCGCAGTTGATGCCGACGGCCCGCACGCGCGCGTGCACGCGCCGGCCGGGTGCTGACGCGGCCGGGGCGCGCTGCACGACGACGGCCACCGCGCCCTCGCCCATCAGCATCCCCTTGTGGGAGCGGTCGAAGGGGCGCAGCGCGTCCGGGACGTCGTTCTGCACCCGGTCCAGCGTCCCGAAGGCGCTCTCCCCGATGGCGTCCGTCCCGGCCACCACGACGGTGTCCGCCGCCCCCGCCTCGATGAGGTCGGTGGCCATGGCCAGTGCGTAGAGCGAGGCGGCGCAGGCGTTGGCGAAGGTGTACGTGCGGCCGGCTCCGAAGGCCGCGCGCAGGGCGGTGCCGAAGTGCAGGTCCGAGGGGGCCAGGGGGGTGCCCTCGCGCCACCAGAGCTCGGCGCTGCGCTGCTCCTGGAGGGTCGTGCCGACCAGGACCGGGACGCCGGCGAGGTCGTGCGGGAGGCCGGCGTCGGTCAGGGCCTGGGCGACGGCACGGCACAGCCAGCGGGTGGCCCGGCCCGGCTCGTCGGCGCCCGGGCGGGCGCGGTCGTCGACCTCGTAGGCCTGCCGGGCGCGGTACTTGGTGGTGTCGAAGGCGCGCAGCCCGGCGAGTCCGCTGCGGCCCGCGCAGAGCGAGGCGAAGATCTCCTGCGGGCTGCCGCCGATGCTCGCGACGGCGCCCATGCCGGTGATGTCCCAGGTCATGACCGTCCCATCCGTTCGCGCAGCCGGTAGGCGGCGAGCTTGCCCGTGGCCGTCGCCGGCAGGACGTCGACGAACTCGAAGCGGCTGGGGCGCTTGTACGGGGCGAGGCGGGTCCGGACGGAGGCGCGGATGGCGCGGCGGACCGTGTCCCGGTCGGTGCCCTTCTCGGTGACGGTGAAGGCCACCGAGCGCTGCAGGCCGTCGGTGTCGGGGGCGCCGACGACCACGCAGTCGCTGACGCCGTCGATGGAGCGGACCACGTCCTCGATCTCGCGGGGCACGACCTTGTAGCCGCCGAGGTTGAGGATGTCGTCGGCCCGGCAGAGGTACGCGATGCTGCCGTCGGGGTTCCGGCGGACGATGTCGCCGGTGTACGCGCCGCCCTCGCCGAACGTCACCGCGTCGGCGTCGGGCCGGTCGACGTAGCCGAGGGAGACGGTCGGCCCGGCGATGTGCAGCCGGCCGTCGGTGCCGTCGGGCACCGGGTTCCCGCGGTCGTCGCGGACGGTCACGGTCACACCGGGGACGGGCAGTCCGGCGAGCCCGTGCAGGGGCCGGTCCGCGGGCGTGGCGATGGCGACGTGCATGACCTCGGTCGCGCCCAGGCAGTTCATGACGCGCGCGCCGAAGGCGTCCTCGATGCGCCGGCTCAGCCCGGCGGGGCAGTGCTCGCCGGCGGTCAGGCACAGGCGCACGGACGACGGCGCCCCGGCGTCCGGGCGTCCGGCGGCGTCGAGGAGGCCCGCGTACAGGCGCGGCACCGAGCACAGCACGGTCGGCCGGTGGCGGCGCAGGGCGGCGCTCACCGACAGCGGGTCCACGGCCCCGCGCAGGACGACGGCGCTCGCCCCGGCGGCCAGCGTGCACAGCACCGAGCTGCCGAACCCGTAGCCGAAGGACATGCGGGCGGTGGACAGCACGACGTCGCCGGGCCGCAGGCCCAGCACGGAGCCGTACCCGTCGAGCATGGCGTGGATCCCGGAGGCGGAGTGCCGCACGCCCTTGGGCCGGCCGGTGGAGCCGGAGGTGTACTGGATCAGCGCCTCGGCGCCCGCGGGGCGGGGCACGGCGGGGACGGCCGGGCCGGGGCGGTGGGCGCCCGTGGCCCGGCCCGTCGCCAGCCCTTCGCGCACCTGCTCGCCCGTCAGGCGGGGGAGGCCGCCGAAGGCCTCCTGCAGGGAGCGCTGCTGGGCCGGGGCGGTGTCGAGGTGCACGACGCCCGCGCGGCAGTCGGCGGCGACGAACCGGATGTCCTCGTCGCCGAGCATCGGGCTGACCGGCACCGGCACGCAGCCGTGCCACCACAGCCCCAGGACGGCCACGACCGTGGCCACGGAGTCCTCGGCGACGACCAGCCCGCGGGTGCCGGCGGGCACGCCGTGCGCGCCCAGGGCCCGGGCGTAGCCCTGGGCCGCCTCGTGCAGACGGGCGTAGGACACGGTGCCGGCGTCCGGGTCGGTGTACGCGGTCCGCTCGCCGTGGCCGGCGGCGAGGTGCGCGCCGAGCAGGCGGTCCACCAGGGCCGGTGCGGCCGCTGCCGCCGAGGCCTCCGCGCCGGTGGAGGACTCCGACCTCCGGCAGCCCTTCGCGGCCAGCAGGTCCAGAGCGTCCTGGACGCTGTCCACACCGGCCGTCTCGTCGTCGCCGAGCGCGATCCCGAAGGTCTGCTCGATGCGCGCCGCGATCTCCACCTTCTCCAGGGAGTCGACCTTGAGCTCCTGGTGGAACGAGGCATCGGCCCGTACGTCCGCCACGTCGATGTCGAGGACGAACGCCACTATTTCGCGAAGCCGGTCGTCGGCATCGGATTTCCGGACAGGGGGCACGGTGTACTCCTTCTCGGGAACATACGGCTTCCGGTCACTGCGGATTCCGGAGCCGCCGGAGGACTTTCCCGAAGATAGCCATCCGCGGGGGCGGGCCGAACCCGCGGCGGGGGAGTCCGTCAAGTGGTGCTCACCAGCCCCAATGACCATCTGTGTGCGGCGACTTGACGGGCTATGCGGCGGCGGATGGCCGCCCGGCCGCCGGTGCGTCTAGCGTCGCCTGTCGGCGGGCACCACCGGCGGACCGCCGGATTCCGGCCGCCGGTCCGCACTGCCCCGGAAATTCCGCGGACCGTGGACGCATTCGCGTTCCGCACGGTGCGCCGCCCTCTTTGCCGGACCCTTTCCGAATAACCGAGGCCAGGTGAATGATGCCGCTCACTTCCCGTACGCTGCTTCCTCCGGAGGCGCGCCGGCGCCTCGTGGACCACCCGGGCCTCGGCGGCGGCAACGCGTGGCGCATCGCCGCCGAGACCAACCCCGCCGCCGACCTGCCGCTGATCGCCGCGGACGTGCCGCTGCTCAACACGGACGGCTGGCAGCAGACCGAGTTCAGCCTCCGCCAGCTCGACGCCCTCGCCGAGGCGTGGGCGGCCTGGTACCACGACCGGGGCGTCCGCCCCCGCGACCGCGTCGCCGTCTACATCGAGGACTCCTTCGAGGACCACCTCCACCTCGCGGCCCTGGCCCGCATCGGCGCCATCGCCGTCCTCATCAACGGCCGGATGAAACCGGAGCTCGCCCTCGGCCTCATCCGCCGCACCGCCCCCGTCGGCATCTACACCGACGCCCCGCGGCTGGCGCTCTTCGCCGGCCGCGAGCGCGAACTGCCCGTCGTCCGCTGGACCTGCACCCGCCAGGACGCCGGCATCCTCGGCCACCGCACCCTGCCCGCCGGGGCCGCGTACCGCCACGGCGCCGACGACCCCGTCGTCATCTGCCACTCCTCCGGCACCACCGGCAACCCCAAGCCCGTCGTCTGGACCCACGCGCAGAGCGTTGCCGGCGCCCGCTACCGGCTGGTCAACCCGCCCGGCCCCGAGGACTCCGTCGTCCTGGCCGCCTTCCCCCAGTCGCACTCCAGCGCCATCGCCTTCACCTTCCTCTCCGTCCTCGGCGGCCTGCCCACCGTCGCCTGGTCCGACCCGACCGGCCCCGGCCTCGCCCGCGGCTGCGCCACCTACCGGCCCGGCGTCGTCCTCGCCTTCAACGAGGCCCTCGCCCACCTCGCCACCCACCACCCCGACCCCGCGGACTTCACCTCCGTCCACATGTGGGTCAACCTCGGCGACTGCGGCCACGACGCCCACATGCGGCGGCTGATGGAGCTCGGGCACACCGCCGTCGAAGGCGGCGGCACGGTGCCCGGCTCGGTCGTCGACGACGGCCTCGGCTCCTCCGAACTCGGCTGGGCGGCGCTGCGCCGCGAGATCACCCCCGCCAGTCCGCCGCGCGCCCGCCACCTGGGCCGCCGCGTCCCCCTCTCCGAGGTCGCCGTCCTGCGCGAGGACGGCAGCCACGCGGCCCCCGGCGAGGTCGGCCTGCTCGGCGTCCGCGGCGACTCCATCGCCCGCGGCTACTGGAACGACTCCGACACCACCTACCGCTCCACCCTCGCCGGCTACTGGCTCTCCGGCGACCTCGTCCACCGCACCGAGGACGGCGAGTACTTCCACGTCGACCGCGCCGTGGACCGGATCCGCACGGACGCCGGAGACGGCTACTCGGCCCTGATGGAGGAGGAGATCCTGCTGGGCCTGGAGGAGGTCGCCGACTGCGCGGTCGTCGCCGGGCACGACCAGGACCGCACGGTGCCCGTCGCCCTCGTCCGGCTGTTCGGCGGGGGCGGGGACGCCGCGGACCTCCTGCGCCGGGCCAACGACGTCCTGGACCGCATCGGCCAGCCCCGGCTCGCCCTGCTGGAGGTCGCGGCGTCCCCCGGCGACATCCCCCTCGGCCCCACCGGAAAGGTCCTCAAACGGCAACTGCGCGAGAAGTACCTGGCCGTGCACACCTACCGGCCGGCCGATCCCGCCGCCGTCGCCAGGGTGCCCGCCCCCGAGGCGGTGAGCGTCCGGTGACCACCGCCCCGCCCCGGACCCCCGGCCCCCTCGGCACACCGCCCGAGGACGCCGTCGCCTGGATCAACGACGCGGGCAAGGACACGCTCGCCGGCCTGATGGGGATCACCTTCCACGAGGCCACGCCCCAGCGCCTGGTCGCCACCATGCCCGTCGCCGGGAACACCCAGCTCTACCGCATGCTCCACGGCGGCGCCTCGGCCGTGCTCGCCGAGTCCCTGGGCTCGATCGGCGCCGTCCTGCACGCCGGCGAGGGCCACATCGCCGTGGGCGTCGACCTCAACGCCACCCACCACCGCGCCGTCCGCACCGGCACCGTCACCGGTGTCGCCACCGCACTCCACCTCGGCCGCACGACGGCGACCTACGAGGTCGTCATCTCGGACGAGGCGGGCCGGCGGGTGTGCACCGCCCGCATCACCTGCGCCGTCCACGGCCGGCGCAGGGACCGCTGACCACCGGCACCACACCAACACCCCCGGACCGCACGCACCGACAGCCCCCGGACTGCCCCCACCGGCACACCCCCGTCCCACCACCCGTACCGACCACAGGTCCGCGAACCGCGCCGCCCGCCCCCGTGCCCGGCGCCGAGGAGCCCCATGACCGACCAGCTCGCCCCGCCCACCGTGACGGAGGCCACGACCACACCGACCGTACGCACCGGACCCATCCTCCTCGTCCTGCTGTCCGCCATGTTCTTCGCCCAGTTCGACTTCTTCGTGGTGAACGTCGCCGCGCCGTCGCTGGAGGAGAGCATCCACGCGGGGCCCGCCGCCCTCGAACTCGTCGTCGGCGGCTACGCCTTCGCCTACGCGGCCGGCATGATCACGGGAGGCCGGCTGGGGGACAAGTTCGGCCACCGCCGGCTGTTCGTCACCGGCACGATCGCCTTCGGGATCACCTCACTGCTGTGCGGCATCGCCGCCACCCCCGGGCAGCTCGTCGGCGCCCGGCTGGCCCAGGGCCTCGCCGGCGCCATGATGGTCCCGCAGGTGCTCGCCGTGATCACGGCCCACTTCCCCGACGAGCGCAAGCCCAAGGCCATGGCCTGGTACGGCGCCGCGGCCGGCCTCGGCTCCATCGCCGGCCAGGTCCTCGGCGGCGCCCTGATCGCCGCGGACTTCGCCGGACTCGGCTGGCGGAGCATCTTCCTCATCAACGTGCCGTTCTGCGTGGTCATCGCGGCCACCGCCCTGCGCGTCCTGCCCGTCCGGACGCAGCGGCGGCGCATCGGGCTCGACCCCGCCGGGGCGGCCGGCGTCTCCCTCGCCCTCGCCCTGCTGCTCGTACCGCTGACCATGGGCCACAGCTCCGACTGGCCGGTGTGGACCTGGATCAGCATGGCCCTGGCCGTGCCCGTCGCAGCCGTCACCCTGCGCTGGGAACAGGCCCTCCGGCGCCGCGGCGGCGACCCGGTGCTCGTCTTCCCGCTCTTCCGCAGCCCCTCCTACCGCGGCGGCGTGGTCGCGAGCATCGCGTTCATGGTCTACTTCGGCAGCTTCATGTTCACGCTGACCCTGCTGCTGCAGTCCGGCCTGGACCTCGGCCCCTTCCAGGCGGGCCTCGTGTTCTCCCCGATGGGCATCCTCTTCACCGCCACTTCGATGATCGGCGGCAGGCTCACCCGCCGCTGGGGCATGAGCGCCCTCGTCGTCAGCAGCGGGGTGATCGCCCTGGGCCTGGTGGCCCTGGCCGTACGGCTGGCCGTGGCCGGGTCCGGTACGGGCCTGCCGTGGATCGTGCTGTGCCTGTGCCTGGTCGGCGCCGGCAACGGCGTCGTGCTGCCCGCCCTGTTCGGCGCCGCGCTGATGCGGGTCCGCCCCCAGGACGCCGGCATCGCCTCGGGCATCCTCACCACCACCCAGCAGTTCTCGAGCGCCGCCGGCGTCGCCGTCATCGGCGCGGTGTTCTTCGCCGTCGCCGGCAAGCACGCCACCGGTGCGAGCTGGGCCCACGCCATGGCCTGGTCCACCGCCGTCAGCGTGCTGATGGTCCTCGTCGTCATGAGGATGACGTGGACGTTCCGCCGCTTCGCCGGCGGCGAACGGCCCGCCGAGGCGCCCGCCGCCCACGTCTGACCACCGCCGCACGCCCCCGTCCGTCGCGCTCAAGTCGGCCAGTTGTCGACTGCCGGGCGGCACACCGTGCCACGACACTGCCGGATGAATCCCATGGCCGAGTACCGCGTACCGAGCGAGGGAGACATCCGGTGATCCACCTGAACGAGACCCTGGCCCTGCAGAGCGTCGAGGAATTCCTCACCACGGCGGAGCGGGAACACCTCCTCAAGATCATGGACAGCGAGATCGCGGCCACCGGATGGCGGCCCCGGCACCAGGCCGACGTCCTCCGGGCGCCCGCGCCCGCCCAGGAGATCCTGCGCGCCGCCACGGCCCGCTCGCTGCACGTCCTGCAGCGGGTGCTGCCCTCGGTGACGGCCGACGGCCGCTGGGACTATGCAGAACTGACGGAAGGTCAGTACATTCCCACGCACGTCGACGGCATCCCCGACCCGGGCACCCCGCCCCGGCGCATCGGGCGCATCGGAGTGGTCGTCCAGCAGGCCGAGGCGGGCGGCGAGTTCTACATCGAGACCACCGCCAGCCCGGCCGTGTGGACCGGGACCGTCGTCGGCGAGGCCGAGGGCTACGCCCCCGGCACGCCCCTGACGCACCGGCTGCCGCACGTGCATGACCACGGTGCCGTCCCCACGTGGCTCGAAGAGGTCCCCACCACCCGCTGGGTCACCCCTGCCCCGCCCGGCGCCGGCCTCGCCTACGGCGCGCAGGTCCTCCACGGCGTCCAGCCGGTGCGCGCCGGACGGCTGCGGAAGTTCGTCACGAACCTGCTGGACGCCCCGGCGGTCCGCAGGTAGCGGCGGTCCGTCCTCTCCGCGAGGAAAGGCCCGGCCCATGCCCCTCCGCAACCCTCCGCTGAACGGCCCGGCTACGGACGGCCGCTGACCGAGAGCCGGCCGCCCGGGCCCTGGGGGCTCATGCTTAGGGTGGATGGTGACCAGGTCGTTTCACCGTTAGGAGGCATGGAATGAAACAGGCCCCGTTCGGCGTGCTGTTCACTGCGCTCGCAGTGCTCGGGACCGCACTCGTGTCCTTCGCGTTTCAGTTGCGCGCAGAGGGCTACGAACAGTACGTCCAGGATGTTGCCTACGTGGCCGGCACGGCGTACTTCACCGCGATCATGACTGTGGTGATGTGGGTGCGTGCTCGCCGGACGCCCTTGAGCTGAGGGCCCCGCCCCCGGCGGGTTCATGGCCGGAACTCATCCGTCTCCCGCCGTGAACCCGCCGTCGCGCGCGGGCGCGCTCCCGTCAGTCCGCTCCCAGGAGCGCGGCGAGGGGCAGGGCGGCGATGTCCTCCGCGGGCCGCGAGACGTACAGCGTGGTGTGGAAGTAGCCCTCGCTCTCCCGGCCCCTGGGGTCCTCGCCCGTGGCCTCGACGGCCGCGATCGCGTAGCGCTGCTCCTCCGGCCCGCTGAAGTGGCGCTGCGGGAACGTGCGGGCCGTGTACTTCTCCGTGCTCAGGCCGTGCGCGGCCAGGGCGTCGGCGATCGGGGCGTACGAGGCGGTCCGGAGCACGAAGGAGGCCACCCAGGCCGGTTCGTCAGGCCCCGCCGTGAGCGCCTTGAGCGTTCTGGCCGAGAGGAACGTGGTCCCCCCGGTGATGGTGATGAGCCGGGCCCGCCGCGCCTCCCGCAGCAGCTCCCGGCTGGGCTCGGCCGTCTCCAGGTTCTCGGCGAAGCCCTCGTCCAGGAGCCCGACGGCCCGGCCGTAGGAGACGGCCTGCGCGGCCACGTCGATCCCGACGACCCGCGCGGCCCCGGGCCTGCGCCGCGCCGCGAAGTACGCCCGGTCGTCCTCGACGAGCTCGGCGGTCGTGAGCGGTGCGATCTCCGGCGAGGTGTAGCGCCGGTAGAGCTCGTCCAGCGTGACGTCGTGGTTGAGGAGCGCCGCGTTGATGCCGTAGGAGCAGCAGATGTCGACGACCGTCAGCGGCTCGCTCGCGGCCGTGCCCCTGCGGGTCTCGGCCATGCGCCGGAAGACGGCCTGGGCATGATGCGGTGTCTGGTACTCCAGAGGTCCCAGCACCGTGAAGTACGCCCGGGGGTCGGGCTGGTCGTAGATCTTGTCGAACGAGGTCATCCCGGAGGTCATCGTACAAATCCTCTCGCCCCTGAGGCCGGCCGGAGACCGCCCCGCTACAGGTAGAGCCTCCGGGGCCGAAAAGGGAACAGGGCAGGGGGCAAATCCGGCCAATTCCGATGATCATCGTGCTCTGTGCCTCCCGGGACACGGGGTGCCCGAGGGATGAAGCGGGTGCACGTCTACAGTGACCGCTCCGAACCGGTAAGTGTGAGATAAGCGAGCGTGTGCGTGTCAGTCGAGAAGCCCGTGCCCGGAAGGCGCGGCAAGAACGCTTCCCCGCAGGAGCCCGAAGGCTGGCGCACCGGCCCCGCGTGGCAGGAGATGAACGGCAAGGCCGCCCGTAAGCGGCGGATCCTCGGTGCCGCAGGCGTCGCGGCCGCCGCCGTGGCCACCCTGGCCGTGCTCCGGCCCGAGCTGGTCCTCTCCCGGATACCCGGGGCCGGGGACCCGGGGAGGAGCGACGCGAAGACGGCCTCGCACGGCACCCCGGCGCCCCTGGCCCCCGAGACCGCGCGTCCCAGCGGCGCTCCCGGCAGCACCGACGGCGTCGCCACCCCCGACCGGCCCTTCGCCGGCTCGCCGGCCGAGCGGTACGCCGACGGCGCCGCGGGGATCGTCCTGCCGGAGGCCCGGGCCGCGGGGACGATGTCGCGCGAACAGGTCGCCGCCGGCCTCAAGCTGACGCGGGACTTCCTCGTCGCCGCCAACCTGGACCCGGCGGTCATCCGCGGCGAGCGCCCGGCCGCCGCCCTCGCCCTGCTCGACCCGCACCAGGACGACCTGGTCACCGACGCGACCACCGCCCTGAGCAAGCCGAGCCGGGATCACGACCCGCTCACCCTCTTCAGCCGCTTCGACGGCAGCGAGGTGCGCATGGTGGGGGAGACCGTCAAGACCCGCGGCCGGATGACCTTCGCGGAGCACAAGGACGGCTCCGTGGCCGTGCACGCCGACTACACCTTCGTCTACCCCCTCATGAAGAAGGAGCGCGGCTCGCGCGAGGTCGTGCGCACCGTCGTGCGCCGCGTCCTGGACACCGAACTCCTCGACCCGGAGCGCTTCCGGGTGACCCCGGGCAAGCTCACCTTCAGCAGCTACAACGTGGACATCGGCAACTCCGCCTGCGGCGTCTACGACGGGTTCATGCACCCCGGATTCCACGAGGGCGTCCCCTCCGGGCCGGCCCCCTCCGGCCCCGCCGTCGACCCGTACGACCGCAGCCGCGACCTGGACACCGGCGCGGGCGGCCCGGGCGAGTCCCCCGAGCCCGGCAAGGCGGGGAACAGGGACCAGTGCGGGACCGTCACGCGGACGTGACCCCGGGGAGCCCGCCGTTGCCCTGCGCAGGGCGGTCGCGTCCGGCGGCCGCCTGCCGGTCCCGGATCGCCCGGGCCTCCAGCAGGCAGGCCCGGGCCCGTTCGGTCTGGCCGATGAGCTCCAGGGCGCGGCCGAGCACGTCCAGGGCGCCGGCCGACTGCCATTGGGATCCGAGGCCGCGCAGCACGGACAGGGCCAGTTCGGCCAGCCGCACGGCCTCCTCGGGACGCCCGACGGCCACGTGGAGCCCGGCCGTCCGGTAGAGCGTCACGCCCTCCCACCACAGCTGCCGGCTCTCCCGGAAGATGCCGAGCGCCTCCGTCAGCCGGTGCAGGCCTTCCTCCGGACGGCCGGCCTCCGCCAGGGCCAGCCCCAGCGAGTACAGGCCGTTGGCCAGCCGCCAGGAACCCCCGGCGCCCCGGTAGACGGCCACGGCCCGCTCCGCCAGCTCCACCGCCCGCGCGGCGTCGCCCAGACCCACGTGGACCCGGGAGAGGTTGGCGAGGGCACTGGCCTCGCCGATCCGGTTGCCGTCGGCACGGAAGTGGCTGATGGCCCGGTCGAAGTGCTCCTCGGCATCCCGGTAGCGCTGCTGGTAGATGGCGACGATGCCGAGCTGGTTCGCGGCGTAGCAGCGGATCAGCAGCGGGTCGCCGGTGGTGTCGCCGAGGAGCACCGACCCGCGTGCGTACGCGTCGGCCTCCTCCATCTGCCCCGCGAACCTGTGGGCGTGGGCGAGGACGATGCACGCCCGGCCCTCCGCCTGGGCGTCCCCGGCCGCGTGCGCCGCGGCGAGCACGGCCTCGGCCGTGTGGACATAGGCGCTGCCGCTGAGTCCCGTCTCCACGAGGTCCTTGGCGGCGAGCAGCAGGTCGGCCGCCCGCCGCAGGGAGCCTTCCGTCGCCCGGAGGCGCACGCAGGCCAGGATGCAGTCGGCTTCTGCAGCCAGCCAGCCGGCGGCTTCCCGGCCATCCTTCAGGGCGGCACCGGGCACCGCGGTGCGCGCCAGGTGGCCGACCAGCCGGTCCCCGGGCCGTTCGAGTGCATAGGCGCGGGCCGCGGTGGCGAGGTAGAAGTCGAGCAGCCGGGAGAGGGCGGCCTCGCCCTCGCCGGGTGGGTGTTCGTCGCGTTCGGCGCATGCACGCGCGTAGAGGCGTACGAGGTCGTGGTAGCGGTAGCGGCCGGGTGCGGCGGACTCCAGCAGGGAGGTGTCGACGAGCGATTCCAGGAGTTCTTCGGTGGCGTCGGTGTCCAGGTCGAGGACGGCTGCGGCGGCGGCCAGGGAGATGTCGGGGCCGTCGGCGAGTCCCAGCAGCCGGAAGGCGCGGGCCTGGGCGGGTTCCAGCTGTCCGTAGCCGAGTTCGAAGGTGGCTTTGACGGCGAGGTCGCCGGCGCGGAGCTCGTCCAGGCGGCGGCGTTCGTCGCCGAGTTTCCGGGCGAGTACGGAGACGGTCCAGGTGCGGCGGGCGGCGAGCCGGGAGGCGGCGATGCGGATGGCCAGCGGCAGGAAGCCGCATGCCGCGACGACGTCCGTCGCCGCATCCCGCTCGCTGTCCACGCGCTCCGCACCCACGATCCGCGTGAAGAGCGCGAGCCCTTCGCCGGAACCCATCACGCCGAGGTCGACGATCCGCACGTCGGCGAGACCGGTCATGCGCGTCCGGCTGGTGACGAGCGCGGCACAGCCCTCCGTGCCGGGCAGCAGCGGGCGGACCTGGGCGGCGTCGCGGGCGTTGTCCAGCAGGACCAGGACGCGGCGGCCGTCGAGGGTGGAACGGAAGAGCGCGGCACGCTCCGCGACGCCGTCGGGCACCGCGGCCCCCGGGACACCCAGGGCGCGCAGGAACCACCCCAGCACCGCCGCGGGCTCGGCGGGCTCCGGCCCCGCGCCCCGCAGATCGGCGTAGAGCTGCCCGTCGGGGAAGTCGTGGCGCACGGAGTGGGCCGCGTGGACGGCGAGCGTGGTCTTCCCCACGCCGCCCGTGCCGGTGACGGCCGGGACCGCCGGGCCGTGTCCCGGGCCGGGGGTCAGCAGGGCACGGATCTCCGCGACGCGCGCTGTACGACCGGTGAAGTGCGCGATGTCCGCGGGCAGTTGGGCGGGCCGGATGAAACCCTCGGGAAACCCCGCCGCCTTCCGGGCTGAGCCCGCGACGACCATGAGGCCGGCGTCGGCGTTGAGGATGCGCTGCTGGAGTTCGGACAGTTCGGGGCAGGGGTCGACGCCGAGTTCGTCGGCGAGGAGGCGACGGGTGTCGGCGTAGACGGCGAGGGCCTCGGCCTGGCGGCCGCTGCGGTACAGGGCGAGCATGAGCAGCTCGCGCAGGCGCTCGCGCAGCGGGTGGGCGGCGGTCAGAGCGGTGAGCTCCGAGACCGCCTCGGCGTGGCTGCCGACTTCCAGGTCCAGGTCCAGCCGGGTCTCGATCAGCGACAGCCGCCACTCCTCCAGGCGCGTGCGCTGGGTCTCGGCGTACGGGCCGGGCAGCCCGGCGAGCGGCTCGCCGTCCCACATCCCCAGGGCCTCGTTGATCAGGTCGCGCGCACGGTGGCGGTCACCGGAGGCGCGGGTCTTCTCGGCCTCGGCCACGAGGTGCTCGGCCCGGTCGATGTCCAGGCAGCCCAGGCCGACCCGGACGGCATAACCCCCCGACTCGCTCACCAGGACGTCCTGCCCCAGGGACTTCCGCAGCCGCGAGGCGTAGGTGCGCAGCGCGGCGAGAGCGGCGTGCGGCGGTTCGTCACCCCACAGCGCGTCCACCAGCTCGGGCGCGGTGGCGGTCCGGCCCCCGCGCAGCAACAAGGCGGCCAGGAGCGCCCGCTGCTGCGGCGAACCGGTGTTCAGCAGCTCCCCGCCGCGGCGAGCGCGGACGGGTCCCAGCACGGCGAAGCGCAAGGGCTCCTGCGGCGTCCGCGCGCCCCCCATCCCGTGCCCCCTCGTCGACCGACGCGACTGCCGGCACGGGGTCGTCGCGGCACCGGCACCGTGCCGATGGCGTGAGCATATGACTTCGGGAGGTTTGGGAAGGTGCAGCCACCCGTCCGAGCGACGGGAAGTGGCCATCCGCGGTACGGGGTCCGCCCGGGGAACCGCCCGGTCGAGCGGCCGGAAGGGGTCGGAGCCGGGCAACTGATGCCCTTTCAGGCGGGACGATGCCACGATTTGATCACTCGACTGTCACAGGAGCCCCACCGGGCTCTTCTTTGGCCGGAATCCGCCCGGTGGTGGGGTAGAAATGTGCACGTCAAGCACAGGAAATGTGCACGTCAAATGATTCATCATTCATCACGGGGGATCCATCATGCGTCGTAAGCTCGCCACTGCTGCCGTTGTCATCGCACTCGCGGCCACCGCCACCGCCTGCAACGGCGACGGCACCGACCCCGCGGCGGACGCCAGCGCGCCGGCCGGCAAGAGCCCCGCGCCCAAGCAGCCGGACCCGGCGCAGGGCCAGGGCAGCACGGGCCAGGGCGGCGACAAGGGCCAGGGCAACGGGGACAAGGGCGGCGACGCCCACGCCATGGGAGGCAAGCTCACCCTGAAGGGGAAGAAGGCGGGCGAGCAGCTCGACGTCACCCTGAAGACCCTGGCCGACCCGGCCCACAGCGACAACAAGTACCTGCAGCCGTCCGCCGGCAAGCGCTGGGTCGCCGCCCAGTTCGAGCTCGTCAACACCGGTACGGCCGCGTACTCGGACAGCCCCTCCAGCGGGACCAAGGTCATCGACGAGCAGGGCCAGGCCTTCACCCAGACCATGGGCAGCGTCACCGAGGGCCCGAAGTTCCCGGTCACCGTGAACCTCGCCCCGGGTGCCAAGGCCCTCGGGTGGGTCACCTTCGCGGTCCCCGAGAACTCCAAGCCGGCCAAGGTGCAGTTCACGCTGGACGGCGGCTTCGCCAACGAGACGGGCGAGTGGACGCTGAAGAAGTAAGGCCCGGGGAGCAGGGGCAGGAGCAGGGCCCGGGCAGCCGGGCGGTGACGTCCGGCGTCAGCCGGTCGACAGGGAGCCCGCCGCTTCCGTGAGCGCGTCGAGGACCGGCCGGATCAGCGGGTGGTCCTCGGCGCCCCGGCGTACCGCGGCGAACACGCGCCGGGTCGCGGCCGGGCCCTCGACGGGAAGGACGACGGTGTCCTTCAGCTCCATGCCGCGCAGCGCCGAGCGCGGCACGAGGGCCACCCCGGCCCCGGCGCCCGCCAGGGCCACCACGGCGCGGAAGTCGTCGGAGGAGTGCACGAGCCGGGGCTGGAAACCGGCCAGCTCGCAGGCCAGGACCATCACGTCGTGGCAGGGGTTGCCCGGGTAGGGGCCGACCCAGTCGCAGTCGGCCAGCTCGTCCAGGCCCACGTGGGGGCTCTGCGCCAGCGGGTGGGACGCGTGGAGGACGGCGTCGAACGGCTCGGCGTAGAGCGGCACGCGCACCAGCCGCCGGTCGTCCGCGTGCGGCGCGCCCCGGTACTCGACGGCGAGCGCCACGTCGGCCTCCCCGTCCAGCACCATGGGCAGGCTCGCGTCGCCCTCCGCGTCGCGCACGCGGAGCCGGATGCCGGGGTGGCGGCCGGCGAGGAGGGCGATGACGGGGGCCAGCACCTCGGCGATGCCCGTCGCGAACGCCGCGACGGTGAGCTCTCCGGCCGTGCCGCCCGCGTAGGCGGCGAGCTCGGCCTCGGCCCGCTCCAGCTGGGCGACGACCTCGTGGGCGTGGGCCAGCAGGATCTCGCCCGCCGCGGTGAGCCGCACGCCGCGGCCGCTGCGGGTCAGCAGGACGTGGCCGGTCTCCTGTTCCAGCGCGGCGAGCTGCTGGGAGACGGCCGAGGGGGTCAGGTACAGCGCGGCGGCCGCGGCGGTCACCGTACGGTGGTCCGCCACGGCCCGCAGGACGCGCAGCCGCCGGGGGTCGATCACCCCACTATTTTGCCAGGAACGGCTGGTAACCCCGGTGGGGGCCCGGGCCGGGCCCCCACCGGGAGACCGGGGTGTCAGCCCCGCAGCGCCTTGCGCGCGTCGATGAACGCGGCGACGGCCCGCTCCACGTCCGCGGTGGAGTGCGCCGCGGACAGCTGGACCCGGATCCGGGCCGCGCCCATCGGCACCACCGGGTAGGAGAAGCCGATGACGTAGACGCCGCGCTCCAGCAGCAGCTCCGCCATCCGGCCGGCCTCCGCCGCGTCACCGATCATGACGGGGGCGATGGCGTGGTCGCCGGGCAGGATCTCGAAGCCCGCCTCGGTCATCTTCGTGCGGAACAGCTCGGTGTTGGCCTTCAGCTTCTCCCGCAGGTCGCCCGCGGACTCCAGCAGGTCGAGGACCTTCAGGGAGGCGGCGGCGATGACCGGCGCGAGGGAGTTGGAGAAGAGGTACGGGCGCGAGCGCTGCCGCAGCAGGGCCACGATCTCGGCACGGGCGGCGACATAGCCGCCGGAGGCGCCGCCGAGGGCCTTGCCGAGGGTGCCGGTGATGATGTCGACGCGGTCCATGACGCCGTGCAGCTCGGGGGTGCCGCGGCCGCCGGCGCCGACGAAGCCGACGGCGTGCGAGTCGTCGACCATCACCATCGCGTCGTAGCGGTCGGCCAGGTCGCAGATCTCGCGCAGCGGCGCGACGTAGCCGTCCATGGAGAAGACGCCGTCGGTGACGATCAGCTTGCGGCGCGCCCCGCCCTCGGCCGCCGCCTGCAGCTGCTTCTCCAGGTCGGCCAGATCGCGGTTGGCGTAGCGGAAGCGGCGGGCCTTGGACAGGCGGATGCCGTCGATGATGCTCGCGTGGTTGAGCGCGTCGGAGATCACCGCGTCCTCGGCGCCGAGCAGGGTCTCGAAGACGCCGCCGTTGGCGTCGAAGCAGGAGGAGTAGAGGATCGTGTCCTCCTGGCCGAGGAACGCCGACAGCCGCGCCTCCAGCTCCTTGTGGACGTCCTGCGTGCCGCAGATGAAGCGCACCGACGCCATGCCGTAGCCCCAGCGGTCGAGGGCGTCCTTGGCGGCGGCGACGACCTCGGGGTGGTCGGCGAGGCCCAGGTAGTTGTTGGCGCAGAAGTTCAGGACGTCGCCGGGGGCGCCGCCGGCGGTGACGCTGACGGAGGCGCTCTGCGGGGTGCCGATCACGCGCTCGGGCTTGAAGAGGCCGGCGTCGCGGATCTCGTCGAGGGTGGCGCGGAGGTCGTCGCGGACGGACGCGTACATGCGGGGGACTCCTTACGGAAGACCTTGTGGAGAAGAGGGGCCGCCGACCGGGGGCCGACGGGCGGTGCGACCGGGGTCAGGCGGTCCAGTCGAGGATGATCTTGCCGCTGCGGGCGGTGGCGGCCTCGTCGAAGGCCGCGTCGAAGTCCTTGTACGAGTACTTGCCGGTGATCACCGGGCTGAGGTCGAGCCCGGCCTCCAGCAGCACCGTCATCGCGTACCAGGTCTCGAACATCTCCCGGCCGTAGATGCCCTTGACGGTGATCATCGAGGTGACGATCTTCGCCCAGTCGACGGGGAACTCCTGGGCCGGCAGGCCCAGCATGGCGATCCGGCCGCCGTGCGTCATGTTGTCGATCATGTCGCGCATGGCCTCGGGACGGCCGGACATCTCCAGGCCGATGTCGAAGCCCTCGCGCAGGCCCAGCAGACGCTGCGCGTCCGCGATCCGGGCGTCGGAGACGTTGAGGGCCAGGGTCGCCCCGGCCTTGCGGGCGATCTCCAGGCGCGGCTCGCTGACATCGGTGATGACGACGTTGCGGGCGCCGGCGTGCTTGGCGACGGCCACGGCCATGATGCCGATCGGGCCCGCGCCCGTGATCAGCACGTCCTCGCCGACCAGCGGGAAGGAGAGCGCGGTGTGCACGGCGTTGCCGAACGGGTCGAAGATCGCGGCGACGTCGAGGTCGACCTTCGCGCGGTGCACCCAGACGTTGGAGGCGGGCATCACCACGTACTCGGCGAACGCGCCGTCGCGGCCCACGCCGAGGCCGATCGTGCTGCGGCACAGGTGGCGGCGGCCGGCCAGGCAGTTGCGGCACTTGCCGCAGACCAGGTGGCCCTCGCCGCTGACCAGGTCGCCCTCCGCGATCTCCTGGACGTCCGCGCCGACGGCCGCGACCTCGCCGACGAACTCGTGGCCGAGCACCAGCGGGGTGCGCACCGCGCCCTGGGCCCAGCCGTCCCAGGAGCGGATGTGCAGGTCGGTGCCGCAGATGCCGGTGCGCAGCACCTTGATCAGGACGTCGCCGGGGCCGTACTCCGGCTCCGGGACGTCCATGAGCCACAGCCCGGGCTCGGCCTTGTGCTTGACGAGTGCCTTCATGGCTGCGGCTCCAGGCGTGGGGAGATGATTCTTTTGCGCGCACCAATGTGCCGAGTGGGGACCGTGAAGTCCATCGAGGTTTTCTTAAGCAGGGCAACAGCAGAGCTTCATGCGGTGCGCACGGGCCTTCCGGACATCACCCTTACGGGCGACGGTGAGGGAAGTGCCCCGTTCGTACGGGCCCGGTGAAGAGCCCTCGCCGGACGGCCCGCCGGCAGTACGGTCCGGGTGCGCGCCGAAGCCTTGGGGGGACCATGCGCAAGAACCTGCTCGCCGCCGCAGCCGCCGTCACCGCCGCCTGCTGCCTCGCCCTCACCGCCTGCAACGACGACACGAAGGGGACGACGGGAAGCAGCTCCGGTGAGCGGCCCCAGCAGACATCGCCGGGCACCGGCACGTCGTCCGGGCCCCCGCCGTCGGCCGCGGACGGCGCCAAGGGGGCCGCGCTCGCGTTCGGCGAGGCCTCGCGCACCGTCGGGGCGGGCACCGTCGGCATCCTGGAGATCACCCCGACGACCGTCGTCTACGCCAAGGAAGGCGGCCGGGTGACCCCGCAGCACGGCACGTTCGCCGTGGTGACACTGAAGGAGGCGTCGCTGAGCGCCAACCCCGCCGACGAGGAGGCGCCCGCGAAGGGCGGCGGCTGGCGCTGGGTCGCCGCCGACGGCCGGTCCGTCCCCGCGGGCAACGACAACGCCGCGCGGGTGGTCCTGGAGAAGTACCGGCACTCCGGCGGCATCCCGCCCGGGGCCTCCCAGGTGCGCGCCAAGGTCTTCGACCTCACGCCCGCCCAGGCCAAGGGCGGCACGATCGTCTACACGGACGGCACGAAGAGCGCCGACCGCTGGACGGTCCCGGCCACGGACACCGGCCCGCAGGTCGCGGAGGTGAAGCAGCAGCTGAAGCCCTGACCGCCCTGGCGGCACTGCCATCACCACCACGGCCGTCACCACGGGTCACCGCCACCGCTCACGCGCCCCTTACCGGCTTCCGGAAGCCGGCGAGGACCTTGCCCTCCGTGCTCAGATAGCCGCGGTCGTAGTCGAAGCGCGGAGGGTCGGCGAAGGTGAGGTAGAGCCACTTGAAGTTCTCGGCGAACACGTACGCCGGGCAGTGGTCGCCCTTGGCCATCGGCCGTTTGGTGACGTCGGTCAGCACCGTGTAGCCGCCCGGCACGCGGTGGTGCGTCCTGAGGTTCCGGAAGTAGCGCCACGCCGTCGTCCGGTAGTACGGGTCGCCGGTCCGCCAGTACAACTGGAAGGCGCAGTTGGCGTATTCGGGCCGCAGATCGTTGCGCGGGCTGAGGGCCCGGAGACTGCTGTAGTCGATCTCCTCGGGGACGATCTCGTACTTGTCGAGGACGGCCGTCCAGGACCGGTAGTGGTCCGCGGCCAGTTCGTTGGCCCCGCCGACCGGCAGCACGGCGACGGACAGTGAGGACGCCCGGCGGCTGATGAGCTCGCCGGTGCGGAAGTCGACGTGTTTGAACCAGAGCCGGTCGTCCACCCGCTCCGCCTGGTGGCGGCGCATGGCGTCCGTGAACATCCGGAACCAGTTCCGGCAGTCCGCGTCGCCGAACATCTCCCACGCGCCCCACAGGTATTCGTAGAAGGAGTCCGCCGGCGGGTTCACGGCGATGCTCTCCCGGTCGGCCCACCGGCCGGTCTCCACGTTCATCCGGGTGGCGAGCAGGTCGAGCGACGACCGCCGCCGGACGACCGCGCGCAGGGCCCCGTCGGCCGCCCGCCGGTACCGGGCGTCACCGGTGAGCCGCGAGAGCGTCCCGAACTCCAGCACGTTGGTACCGATCTCCGCGACCGGCAGCGTGGCGCCCGAGACGCGTCCCGTGCGCAGGTTGACGTACCGGTACGGCATGCCGGTGGGGGACGCGGTGAAGGCGGGCAGCAGCCGGTCCGCGAGGTCGGTGCAGCGGTGGAGCAGTTCCCGCTCCCCGGTGGCGAGGTAGGCCGAGAGGAGGCCGCCGACCAGCCGGATGGCGGCCTCGAAGACCTGGAAGTCGGCGTCCACGTCGAAGTCCAGGCGGTCCTTGATCCAGCCGACGCAGCGGTCGACCTCGGCGTCGAGCTCCATCAGGTGCAGCGTGTCGACCGCCTCGATGATCGACAGGCCCACCGGGTGGTTCCTGGCGAAGAACTCGCGGTGCCGGCCCGACACGGGCTGCACCTCGTCGTGCCCCCAGGCGAACCGCTTGTACCCCTCCCACGCGTGGAGGAACTCCGCCCGGATCTCCTGTGCCTTCGCCCGGTCCGGCCGCGCCCGCCGCAGTGCGCCGGGCGCGGCCCGCACGGCCCGCGAGGCGGAACCGGGCGTTTCGTCGGCCGGGGGCGCCACGGCCCGCCGGACGCCGCCGGGCTCCGCGAGGACGCCGGGCCAGGCGCTCGCCGCGAGCCCGCCCGTGGCGGCGAGCGCGCGGAGCAGGCCGCGCCGGGTCGTGGGCCCGCGCCGGGACGCCCGTGCGCCGGTCGGTTCGTACGTCATGACGGGCAGGTCCTCCTGGTCACCGGTTCCCCACCCCGGGCACGTGATCGCAGTATGCGACGGCACCGCCGCTCCGGGCGGCAGGCGCGGCGGGTCCCGCCCGGAACTCCACGGACCGTGTGACAGGGCGAACATCGTTCGCTCGTGCGAAGTTACGTTCCGTCAAGATTCTTGTGCGACCGGCTGGACGTACGGGGAAGCTGTGACGGCATAAGGGGTGAGAGCGCGAGTTGCTCTCCCGGGTCCTTGGGGGGCAGCAGGCCTGGTCCACCTCTTCGCAAAGAGTAGGAATACGTGATGTTCGACGGCACAGCGCCGCCCGGACGCCGCAGGGGGGCGACCCTCGCACGGCGAGCAGAACAGCACTTCGTGCACCAACCGCCGGCAATGCTCCACCTGTCTCACTCGTCTGACCCGCTTCACCCGCTTCACTCGCTTCACCCGTCCGAGCCGTTCCGCCTCTTCCGCGCCGCTCCGGCCCGGGGTCCGGCGTGAGCGCGCGGCACGCCGTGCTGGGCACGGCCGCCAAGGACCAGCACTCGGTGGTCTACGAATCCTTCGTACTGCGCAAGCGGGTCGCCTACGTGAACTGGTCCTACGCCAAGCTGTACTCCCTGGAGGACGCCCGTGAAGCGGCGAACGAGGCCCTCTTCAAGCTGTACCTGCGCTGGGACGACGCCCTGGCCAGCGCCAGCACCGACGCCTTCGCCTTCAAGATCCTCCGCGACGTCGTCACCGACATACTGCGAAAACGCGACCGCCGCCCCTGCGTACCGGCCGGCCTCGCCTTCGCGCCCACGGTCAAACCCATCGCCGGCATCCCCAGCGAAGAAGTCGACCAGATCGCCGCGCGCATGGAAGTGCACCGGGCCGTCGCCCAGCTCTCCGAGCGCCAGAACCGCTGCATCACCCTGCACTACTTCCTCGGCTACACCCCCGAGGAGATCGCGGACATCACAGGACTCGCCCCCTCGACCGTCCGCTCCCACCTGGCCGCCGGCCGCAGCGCCCTGGCCGTACTCCTCGACGCGCCCGCCGGTGAACCGCCCGCTGACGAGAAAGGCCACCACGGATGATCGACCACATCCTGCGCGGGACGCAGATCCGCACCCCCGCTTACCCCGGCGACCTGCGCGCCGAGGACGACCGCCTGCTGCGGGCCCGGATCGAGCAGGTCGAACGGCGCCGCGCCCGCGCCGCCCGCGGCCCGGCCCACGACTGGCTGGTCCCCACCTCCCCCGAACTGGCCGACCTGCTCCTGCAGTCCGTCGACGACCGGGGACCCGCCACGCTGTGGAAGCTCAAGCGGCGCCTGCGCCGTGATCTGAAGGACCTGTGCCGCCAGGTCGCCCAGGCGCCCGGCGCGGCGCAGCGCCTGGTGGAGTTCGCCGAGGCCGAGCGGCCCACCGACCCCGTGGGCGCCCGCGGGCTGGGCTGCCTCCTCTACCTCAACGGTTGCGAGGCGGGGGCCCGGTTCTGGTGGCGGTACGCCGCCGGGGCCGACGACGCGACCAGCGCCTACTGCCTCTTCCTGGAGGGGCTGCTGCGCGACCGGCCCGGCGAAGCCGTCCACTGCTACCGGGAGCTCAACGCCGGCGGCTTCCTGTGCGACGAGGACTGGGAGGGTCCCGACGCCGGGGCCCCCGCGACGGCCCCCTGGCCGCCGACGGTCAGAGCGCACCTACGGGAGGTCAACGCCTCCGGCTCCGGGGACGGGCAGGTGCCCATCCCCGAGGGCTACCTCGACGACGCCTCCCCGGCCGAACGCGACGAACTCCTCTGCCACCGCTGCTGACCAGCCATCCCGTGCCCTGCGGACCCGGCGCGGGCCGCAGGGCACAGCCATGCCCACACCGACCGAAGGACCACGTATGCCCCGACCAGGTATGCCACGGCTGCGGATCCCACGGCTGCGGATTCCCCCGCTGTGCAGGCGACGGCCATCCGGGCGCCGGCCCGGCGGGCCGCGGCCTCGCCGCCTCCCGCCGCGGCTGTCGCGCGCCCACCGCGTCCAGATCATCGGCGCCCTCCTCAGCGGCACCCTCCCCGCCGCGGCCGAATTCCTCGGCCCGTGGCTGTGGCGCTGACGGGAGCCGGTTCAGCAGCGGCCCGGCGCGGTCGAACGGCCCGGGCCGGACGACGGACGGGCCGGCCCCCGGGCCGGCCCGTCCCTGCGTCAGCTCGACGGCGCCGTGGTGACCTTCTTGCCCTGGTCGTTCACCGCGAACCACAGCCCCTGCTTGCCCTGCCCCGCCGTGTCCCCGGGCTTCTTGTCGCCGGTGAACCAGTAGACCGGCCAGCAGTCGACGGCCAGCTGCTCGGTGCCGTCGGGCCGGGTGACCGTGCTGATCAGCTTGTCGGGGATGCCCTTCACCGCGCTCTTGTCCACGGGCTTGGCGGGCTTCCAGGTGTCCAGGCACGTGCCGGTGCAGGCGAACTTCATAGGCCAGGCGCTGTCCTTGTTGAACCGGTACAGCGTCCGGCCCTGGCCGTCGACGACGATCTTGCCGAGGGCGGGGTTGCCGGCGACCGAGACGCCGGCGGCGGCACCGGCACCCGCACCGGAATCCTGCTTCCCGTCCTGCGGCGCGCTCTGTTTACCGCCGCCGGCCTTCTTCCCGTCGGGAGCGAAGGCGCTCCACGTGCCTCCGACGCCCTGGCCCTTGGTGTCGCCCGCCGCGGTGTCCTTGGCGTAGCGGTAGACGGGCCATCCCGCCAGGGTGAGCTGCTTGGTGCCGTCCGTGCGCTGGACCTCCCCGACGGCCGCCCCGATCCCGGCCGAGGCGGTCGCGTCACCGGCGGGTACGGGCGGCCACGCCTTCGCGCAGTCGCCGTCGCACATGGACGCCGGCGGCTGAGCCGTGTCCTTGTCGAAGCGGTAGAGGGTCATGCCCGAGCCGTCCGCGACGACGGAGCCGATCCCCGGGGCCTCGCGCACCGTCATCTCCTTGGCCGGGGCGTTCTTGGCCTGCGGTTGCGAGGAGTTGCCGGAGCCGGAGCCGTAGCCCGGCCCGTAGCCCCCGGCCCCGTACCCCTCGCCGATCTTCGAGGAGCTCCCGGCGGGGGCCTTGCCGTAGTCGTCCTTCGCGGAGGAGCCACCGCCGCCGCAGGCCGCCGTGAGCATCATGACCGTGATCGCCGCTCCCGCGAGGGAGGCGTGACGCAGCTTGTTCATGAACCGTCCTTTGTTCGTGTGCCGGCGGTGGTCCGCCGTCGCAGGGGAGATACGGGCCCGGCCCGCCGTACGCTCAGCGGGTCCGGGAATTTGTCATCCGGTGACAGAAAGCGGCAGGGGGCGGTCAGTTGGCGGCCGCGATGCGCAGGGCGAGGGCGGGGCAGCGCCGTACCGCGCGCAAGGCCCGTCCGCGCATCCGGGCGGGCAGGGGCATCACGGCCCGTTCGGGGTAGCCGTCCTCGCCGAGCCGCAGCAGACCCGGCAGCAGGTCAGCGCACAGGCCGTGCCCCCGGCACAGCGTCCAGTCGACCAGCAGCTGCTCGGCCGGCGCCTGCGCGGAGGCGTCCGTACGGGCCGCGGACACGGCGGTGTGCGGCAGTGCCCCGTCGGGCAGCGGCAGGGCGCCGAGCACGGGGCGGGCGCAGCCGTGCCCGAGGGCGTGGGCGGCGAACTCGTCGGCGAAGACCGTGAGGGCGGAGGCCACGAAGCGGGCGCTGCCGTCGGGGTGCCCGCACGCGCCGCGCTGCTCCACGGCGGACATCCGGGCGCGCGCGGCGTCCAGGGCGCGCTGCCCGCCGCCGTCCGCCGCGTCGGCGAGGGCGTCCGCGAGGGAGGGCAGCCCGAGCGCGCACGGCCCGCACTGCCCGGCCGACTGCGCGGCCAGCCACCGGGCCATTCGCACGACTTCGCCCACGGGACAGGTCGTCTCGGGCAGCGGCAGCACCGCCCCGGCCCCGAGGGCGCCGCCGGCCGCGGCCAGCGAGTCGCGGGAGACCGTGGCCGCGCGGGCCGCGTCCGGAGGCAGCCAGCTGCCGTGGTAGCCGCCGACCAGCACGCCCTGGCCCGGTGCGGTCCCGCACAGGTCGAGGATGTACGTCAGGGGCACGCCGGTCGGCGTCTCGACGACGTGGGTTCCGGCGACGGTCAGCATGACGGTGCCGGGCTCGGTGGGCAGCCCGCAGGAGCCGTAGCCCGCGGCCCCGAGCCGTGCCGCGGCGGCGAGCTGGGCGAACGTCTCGGTGTTGGAGAGCAGGGTGGGGGCGCCGCCGAGGCCGCTCTCGCTGGTGCGGACCCGGCGGCCGGACGGCAGGGCCGGGCCGCCGTCGATGCCGCGGACGAGCGCGGAGCTCTCGCCGGTGACGAAGCGTTCGGGCAGCAGCGTCACATCGGCCTGCGGACCGGGTTCCTGCTCGCGCTCGGCGAGGGCGCGGCGCACCGACCGTTCGACGTCGGGCCGGGTCACGCCGACGGCCACGCGGTGGGCGCCGAGCGCCCGCGCCGCCATCAGCGCGCCGTCGAGGACGAGGTGGGGTGCGTAGAGCAGCAGGGCGGTGTCCTTGAGACAGCCGGGCTCGCCCTCGCTGCCGTTGACGACGACGGACGCGGAAGCCCCCTTGCGGCGCAGGGACTCGGCGACGGCGCGGAGTTTGCGGGCGAACAGGAAGCCCGCGCCGCCCCGTCCGCGCAGCCCGATCTCCTCGGCGAGCCCGGCGAGTTCCTCCGTGCCGGGGGCGGGGACGGGGCCGTGCACGGCCAGGTGGGTCTCGTGGTCCATCCACGCCGTCTCGTCCAGGCCCGCCAGCAGCCGCGGCGGTCCGACGGTGGCCAGCGCGGGCACGGGCCCGGGTGCGGTGCGGTTCACGGCGTGCCTCCCGGGCCGGTGCGTTCCGCGCGTTCCTCGCGCAGCCGTGCGCGCAGGCGCAGGGTCAGGGCCGAGGCCACCCCCGCCAGGCACAGCGCGTAGCCCGCCGTGGCCCAGCCGGCCGCGGGCCGGCCCGCGTGCAGCCCGTGCACCAGGGCCGCGCCCCAGGCCGGGTAGGCCGCCATGTGCAGGGCCCGCCACTGGCGCGAGCCGCCGACGCTGCTGAACGCGCTGCGGAAGGCCCCCGTCACCGCCACCGCGAGGAAGAGGTAACCCGCCATCGTGCCCAGGCCGATGAGGAACGGTTGGCCGTTGTCGGTGAACGGAACGGCCGCGGCCGCCGTACTGGTACGGTCCTCGGCAACCTTCACCCAGACGTGCAGGGCGAGGAAGCCGAGCCCCGCCACGGCCAGTCCGCGGTGCACGCCCTGGGCGAGGAGGCGGTGGGCCGAGCCCAGCAGCCGCCGGTCGGTGGCGGCCAGGCCCCACAGCACCGTGGAGGTGAGCGAGACGAGCGCGAGCACTCCCGCGCCGAAGTCCAGGAATTCCTGCGTCCGTTCGGCCACGCCCGCCTGTGCGGCGACGGCGAGGAGCAGCAGGATCGCCGCGGGCAGGGCCGGGCGGGCCGAGGGCCGCATCTGCGGCCGGCCCCGCGCCCTGGTGGCGCGGCCTCCGGCGGCGGCGCGGGACCGCCCGCGGGGCCTGCTGCGCGGCCGTGCCCGGGGCCGGGGCCGCGGACGGAGCGGCGGTGGGAGGGTTTGCATTCGCGACATGTGCATACGGGTCTCCGACAGGTGGTTGCCGGTGCTTCCGGCGACCGCCCGTGTTCCTGAGAAATCCGGAAATCCCTCGCATCGGCGTTGTCCGCCGGGAGGGCCCTTGTTGAATTCACGCGGTGTGACCGGCCGGCCACCGGAGGTCCGGCGGCCGAATGTGCAGAAGCATCGTCCATCTCCGCAGGATCTTCATAAGGTTTATCGCGCTGTGACAAATTCCCGTTCGGCTGTCCCCCTGGCGGCCGCCGACTGCTGATGATGCCCACTCAGGCGAGAGCGGCCGGCGGCCCTTCCCGGCATTCCCGGTCCTCGCGCCCGGTACGGAAGTCCGGAGGTAGACGATGTGCGAAATCCTGAACCGCATCTGGTCACGGCCGCGCGGCGAGTGGACCCGGGTCGTGAGAAAGGAACTCCCCGCGGTCGCCGCCCAGGTGGTCGAGGAACTGCAGCGCAGTACACCGGCGTTCGCGGCGGTCTCCCAGCGCATCGGAACGGAAGCGGCGCGGACCGCCGTCGAGCAGGCGCTGCTGCTGACCCTCGGGCTGCGGCCCGCACCGGCCGTAGAGCACCGGCGCATACCGCAGCAGCGGCGAAAACCGGCCCGCGTCGTCACCACCATGCCCGGCACGCGGGCGCGCCAGACCCTGTTCGCCGCCCTCGCCGACGACCGGTGCGTCCCCGCCGACGTGCTCGCCGAGCTCGCGGGCCAGGCGGGCTGGCCGCTGCCGCGCCGCGTCCGGGCCGTCGTCCTCGCCGGCGCCGGCACGGGCGACGGGCCGGCGCCCCAGCTCGTGCCCCAGCCGTCCCCGCAGCTCGCGTCCCAGCTGGCGGCCGCCCTCGGCCAGGGCCTGCCGGGCACGGTCGAGGCCGACCTGTGCCTGCTCGTCCCCGACCCCGGGCCGCGGGCCCGGCCCGTGCTCGAAGCGGCCCTGGACGCCGCGCTGGGCGGCCGGCCGGCCGCGGTCGGCCACTCCGTGCCCGTCGCGGAGGCCGCCGCGTCCCTGCGCTGGGCACGGCGGCTGCTGGGCCTCTCGGCGGCGGTGTCCGGCCCCGGCGAACGCATCGCCTTCGTCGACGACCACCTGTCCGACCTGATCGTCCTGCAGGACGAGTCCCTGGCGCGGGCCCTCTCGGCGCGGTGGCTGCGGCCTCTGGACGACCTCACCCCACGGCAGAGCGAGCGCCTGGAAGTGACGCTGCTGGCCTGGCTGGAGAGCGGTGGCGCGCCGGAGGCGGCCCGCACGCTCAACGTGCACCCGCAGACCGTGCGGTACCGCCTCCGGCAGATCGAGAAGCTCTTCGGTCCGGCGATGCGCGAGCCGCACAGCCGCTTCGAACTGGAACTCGCCCTGCGCAGCCGCCGCCTCCTGGCCCGGGCCCGCCTCCTGCGCTCCCGGGCCCACGGCACCGTCCGGGCAGTGGGCGCGGCCGTCCAGCCCCTGGGCTCGGCGGGCAGGACGGCCCGCGTCAACGGCCTGTGAACGGGGACGCCGGCCGCTGAGGCGGGCAATGTCCCGCCGCGGCGGTCGCAAGACGACGCCGCGGCGGCGAACGAGCCGCGCCGCCAGAGGCGAGAGGGCCCCGCCGCAGCAGCCGGGGGGCCCGGCGGAAGGCCGCCGACAGCAGCCGACTGGACGCCCGATCCAGGCGAAAAGTCCCCGCCGCAACGGCGGGTCACTCCAGCGGCGAAGACCCGGCGGAAGGCCCGGCGAATCCGGCCGGCAAGACGTCCGGCCCGGCCGGACGAGACCGCCGCAGCGGCGAAACGCCACAGCGGCGGCAGCCGGGCGGAAGGCCGCCGACAGCACCCGACCGGACGCCCGGTTCAGACGAAAGGTCCCCGCCGCAACGGCGCGTCACCCCAAGCGGCGAAGGCCTGGCGGAAGGCCCGGCAATACCGGCTGACGAGACGCCCGGCCCCTGGCGGAAGGCCGGCAACCGCACCCGACCGGACGCCCGGTCCAGGCAAAAAGACCCCGCCGCAACGGCGCGTCACCCCCGCGGCGAGGGCCCGGCGGAAGGACCGGCGGCGCCGGCCACCGGGACACCCCATCCGCCCGAAGGGCATACGGCGGCCCCGAATCCGGCAGTTCGGGGCCGCCGCCTTCCCGGCGCGGGGAGCAGTGGGGGGGGGCGCTCACCCGGCGCCGGGGGCTCGGGGTGTCAGCAGGTCCGGCCGGTGTTGATGCAGGACGCCGCCTTGGCCATCAGCGCGTCCGGCATCACGTTGATGAAGTCGCCGTGGTCGGTGACGGGCTTGTGGAGCTGCTCCGGGAAGCTGTCCACGGCGAACGGCACGCCCGACGGCACGTGGTACGTGATGCGCTGCACCAGCTGCGGGATGGCCCGGAAGCCGCGGGGGCAGGAGCCGTCCGCGCGGGCGAAGGCGACGTGCGTGCGGTGGTTGGCGCTGTCGGTGCTGCGCCCGTCCCAGCAGTTCTGGAAGGCGAAGGTGCGGACGACGTCCGCGCCGCGCGGGCAGATCGGGTATTTGTCCTTGAGCTGCCGGTTCTCGAAACCGACGCAACTCCACGACGCATTGGCGTTGGCGATCCCGTTGGTGAGGGCTTTGGCGTCACCGGTGATGATGCGGAGAAATCGCGGCATCGCGGTCACTTTCGCCGCCGGGCTGCCCCGGAACTGCAGGGTCACCGACGCGGGCCGCAGGATGGTGCCCATGTTCCCGTCGTGCCCGCCGCCGGGCGCATTCGCATCGGGGGCGGCCTTTCCGTTCAGGACGCGCAGCACGGGCCAGTAGTGCGTCGACTTGTCCCCGTTGGTGCAGGTCGTGCCCGCCGCGGCGAGACTCGCGTCGGTGGAGAATGCGTCGGTGGATTTATTGCCCACATAATCGTGCATGTGGTGCGCCCCGTTGCGCACCCCGGGCGTCACGATGACGTTGTCGGGGTTGAAGTGACCATTTTCATTGCGCCCGCAAACCGTCGTGAACGTGCCGGTGGATCCCGCACGGCCGGCGGCGGGGGTGCCCTTCGCGGCGGGGGCGTTCCTGATGTCGGCGAAGTCGGCGCGGGAGGGGCCGCCCGGCATGCCCCGGTCGCCCAGCCGGGAGCCGAGCGGGCGGGAGGAGTCGTCGGCCGCGGCCGTGCTGACCTCGCTGGTCCGGCAGCCGCTCAGCCCGGAGAGCTCTGCCGTGGAAGCGGTCGCGGAGGAGGCGGCGGGGCCGCTCTCCGCCGTACGGATGGAATCGGAGATGCGGCCTATGGTCTCCGTGCGTTTCTGCTGGAGGTCGCCGAGCACCCTGCCGGTGTCCGCGCCGGCACCGGCGCCGGCGTCCCGGCCGCTGCCGTGGCCGGCGTCATGGCCGCCGGCCCCGCCGCCGCCGTCACCGGTGGCCATTAGCTTCCCGTACGCCTCGGCCACTTGGGCGTCGAGCTGGGAGAGCCCCTGGGAGACCGTGGTCCGGGCGGCGGCGGGAACGTCCCGGAGCCGGTCGCCGACGTCGGGGCAGGAGAGGGTCATCGCCGTCTGCGCGGCGCCCTGCCGGGCGCTTCCGGCGGCGTCCCGCGCACCGCCGGCCGAGGCGTAGCCGGCCACGATCGCCGTACCGCCTCCGCCGAGCAGCAGCGCCGCGGCCGCGACCACCGCCCGGGTCCTCAACTTCGAGCGTTTGTGGGCCTGTCGCATCATGTGGGGTCACTTCTTTTCGTTGTCGCCTGGGTGGGGGAAGTCGACGAGTCCGGTGTTCTCGAGGACGGTGATGTGGTCGAGGACGACGGTGTTGGCGCGCGTCGCCAGGGCCCGCACGAGCGCGTTGCCGGTGCGGTCGCGGACGAGGGCCACCAGGCCGAAGACCTTGCCGTGGGCGGTGCGCACGAGGTTCGCGAAGAGCCGGTCGAACGTGGCGCCGTGCGAGGCCTGCAACTGGTCGAGCCACCCCTGCTGTTCGGCGCTGGGCCGGTCCGGCAGGCTCACGCCCAGGGCCCGGGCCGTGTCGGCGGACCGCTGGTCGAGCTCGGTGTGGCCGTCCACGAGATGCTCGCCGGCCATCTTCACGGCGTCCGTGGTGCCGCGCTCCAGCGCGAGCTTTCCCGACGGCTTCTCCCAGAGCCCGGCGAGCCGGACCCGCCGGACGAAGTCCCGGTCCAGCGCCGTCAGCGGCCCGGACGGCGTCTGCAGGGTGCCCTCGCCGTCGTCGGTCCACGCGGTGCGGGCACTGGCCGCCGCGGTCCCGGCACCGCCGAAGAGGTACACGGGAATCAGCAGCGCCAGCAGGGTCGCGGCGAGCGAGCAGACGATGAGCCCGGTGCCGAGGGTCCGCCGGGACACGGGCGACAGCGCCCGCAGGGAGGACACGGACCGCAAGGGGCGTACGGATCGCAGGGGACGTACCGATCGCATGGCACCTACTTCGCTGGAACTCGGCTGCCGGAATGCCCACGGACGCTAACCGCCGGAAGAACGCGGCGGAGAAGGATTCGCCCCCGGTGACAAACCCCCGTCCCGGGCCGCCCCGCGCTGCTACCGTTCCGCGCGCGCACGGAATGTTCACATCAGCCGATGCCGAAGGAGCCCCGCCGTATGACCACTTCACGTGTCCGGCGCGTTAGCGTCCCGCACGATGTCCCGGGCGTCGGTGAGTTCGCCGCCCCCGGCTACGCGTCCGCCTTCGAGCTCACCGCTCCCGGCGCGCCGTCCCTGACGCCGGAGCAGTGGGCGCGAGCCGTCTTCGAGGGAGCTCCGGCGCCCCTGAGACGCCTGCTCGTGGCGGGCTGGTCGGGCGTCCTGGGCCTCGGTCTGGGCCCGAGGCCCTCGCCCGGTCACGTCCTCGGCTGGCTCGTCTCGGACTCCGGGGCCGGGTCGGTCACCCTCGACGCCCGCTCGCGCCTGATGGCCGCGCGCAACGTCGTCGTGACGGACGGCACGAGGGTCGTGTGGACCACCCTCGTGCGCTTCGAGCGGCGCACGGGCGGCGTCCTCTGGGGCGCCGCGGCGCCGGTCCACCACGCGATGGTCCCCCGCCTGCTCACCCGCGCGGCCCGGTCCGCCGCCCGCGGCTGACCCGCCCTCTCACAGCTCGGCTCACAGCTCGACGAGGGCCTGCACCGGCAGGTGGTCGCTCGGGAAGCGGCCCTCCTCGGAGTAGGTGTTGATGCCGGCCCGCACGGTGCGCACCGACGGGGACGCCAGAATCCAGTCGATGCGGTCCCCGTCCGGGACCAGCGGCCGGTATCCGTGGAACGTCGCGTACTGCGGGCCGCGTTCGGCGGCGGTGTCCCAGGTGTCGGTCAGGTCCCCGCCGCGGAGCAGCGCGTCGTAGACGGGGTTGCCGTGGGCGGGGACGTTGAAGTCGCCGGTGACGATGCGGGGGAGGGCCGGGTCCAGGGCCCGCAGCCGCTCGGCGATCAGGTCCGCGCTGCGCTCCCGTGCGTACTGGTGGGCGTGGTCGAGGTGGGTGTTGAGGAGGTAGAAGCCCGCGCCGGTGTGCCGGTCGGCGAAGCGGATCCAGCTCGCCATGCGGACGATGGTGTTCCCCCAGGTGGCCGAGCCGATCAGGGCCGGGGTGGCGGAGAGCCAGAAGTGGTCGAACTCCTCGGGGCCGACCCGCAGCGTGTCGTAGAAGACGGCCCCGAACTCGTCGTGGCTGCCGCCGTGCCGGCCCAGCCCGAGCCACGCGTAGCGCGGGCCGAGGTCCTCGGCGATGTCGCGCAGCTGCCGGTGCAAGCCCTCCTGGGTCCCCAGCACGTGGGGTCTCTCGCGGCGCAGCAGCCGCCGCATCACCGGCCGGCGCTGCGACCACGGATGGGGATCGTCCTCCGAGGCGTACCGCAGGTTGAACGTCATCACGCGCAGTCCCCACCGGCCCTCCGTACCGGAGGCGGCGGGGATTCTCGCGGTGACGGGCGTGACGGCGGTGGGCCGGGGCCCGCCGCGGCGGCTCAGCGGCGGGCGCGGAACAGGGGCAGGCATGGTGCCTCCTGGTCGGGGAGCCGGGCCGGGAAGGCCCGGAACGTCCAGGCGATCCTCCCGGCCCGCAGCCGCACGGGCAAGGACACTGCCGCCCGCCCTCGTGCGCTCCCGTGATCCGGGTCACTGCGATCCCCGGCACCTCTGGTGCTTACTGTGTCCGACCGTCACCCGACGGCGTCACGGCCGGAAGGACGCGCAGTGCCGCATGCCGAGACCGCGGACGGAATCCGTATCGCCTACCAGCACAAGGGGGACGGCTCCCCGCTCGTCCTGCTGGCCGGCCAGGCCAACAGCCACCACTGGTGGGACGGCGTCCGCGACGACTTCCGGGCCGCCCACCGCACCGTCACCCTCGACTACCGGGGTACGGGCGAGAGCGACAAGCCCGACGAGCCCTACAGCACCGAGGGGTTCGCGCAGGACGTGATCGCCGTCCTGGACGACCTCGGCATCGGCCGCGCCCACGTCTACGGCACCTCCATGGGAGGGCGCGTCGCCCAGCAGCTCGCCGTCCGGCACCCGGAGCGGGTCGGTGCGCTGGTCCTCGGCTGCACGTCACCGGGCGGCCGGCACGCGGTCGAGCGCGGAGACGGCGTCCGCAGGTCCCTGGCCCGGCCGGGCGCCGCGGCCGGGCAGGCCCTGCGCGCCTTGATGTACACCCCGGCCTGGCCCGCCGCCCACGGCGGCCCGTCCCGCGTGCTGGGCGACCCCGCCATGCCCGCGTACGCCCGGCGCCGGCACCTGGCCGCGAGCAACGGGCACGACGCGTGGGAGGCGCTGCCCGGCATCTCCGCGCCCACGCTGGTGGTGCACGGCAGCGACGACCTCCTCAACCCCGCCGCGAACGCGCGCCTCCTCGCGGACCGCATCCCGGGCGCCCGGCTGCACCTGATCCCCGGTGCGCGGCACGCCTACTTCGAGGAGTTCCGGGCCGTGGCGAGCCCGCTGGTCCTGGACTTCCTCGCCGAGCACGACGGCACGACGGCGTGACGCGAGCCGGGTGAACCGGGGCGAGCCGGAGACGAGCCGGGTGAGCCGGGGGAACCCGGGGCGGCCCGGGGTCAGGCCCCTGCCGGCTCCGCCCCGCTCCGCGGCCGCCGGCCGAAGTGCACCGTCTTCGCGACCAGCAGGAACAGATCCGGACGGCGGTCGACCCCCGCCGGGTCGGCCGGGTCGAGCAGCCGGTCCAGCGTCGTCACGTCCCCGGCGTCCAGCACCGCCTCGGCGATCGAGCGCTGCCGCTCCAGCATCCGCCGCACGAACCTGCGCGTCCCTTCGTCCAGGGGCGCGGGGCGGTCCACGAGGAAGGTCCGGCTGTGCACCTCGGTCAGGCCCGCGGCCCGCAGCATGCCGGGCCAGTCCTCGGTCACCGCCACGGATCCGGGCAGTTCGGCCCGCATCCTGCTGAACCGCTCCGCCATCGCCGCGTCCAGCCGGCTCTGCAGGTCCGGGCGCCCGAAGCCGGGGTCGCGCGGCAGGCACCGCGCCGGCAGCCCGCCCTCGACGGCGGCCAGGACGCCGCCCGGCGCGAGCAGCCCGGCCAGCCGGTTCAGGGCGTCCTGCTGGTCGCCGACGTGGTGCACCACCTGGCCGGTCCACACCAGGTCCGCCGGCCCGAGGCCGGTGAGCCCCTCCGGGAACGCGGCCGCCCGGGTCCGCAGCCGCACGCCGGACCGCCGGGCCCGCTCCTCGGCGAGGGCCAGCAGCTCCGGCGCCCCGTCCACCGCGACGACCTCGGCGCCGGGGAACACCGACGCGAGCCGGCAGGCCGCGACCCCCGGCCCGCTGCCGATGTCCAGGATCCGCCGCGGCGCCGGAACCAGCCGCTCCAACTCCTCGAAGGCCTGCTGCACGTAGGGGCTGTGCGCCTCGCCCTCGAGCTCCAGCATGCCGGCCAGTGCGGCCCAGTCGAAGTCGTTCATCTCATCGGCTCCTTGTCGTCACCTGCGGCGGTTCGCGTGCCGCCTGGCACAGACCGTGCGGCCGGACCGGCATTCTTGACAAACTTTGTTGCCATTTCTGCAATAGGGGGATGGAAGAAGTCCTCGCCGCCGTCGGACCGCGGCTCAAGCGCATCCGCCGGCAGCGCCAGTGCACGCTCGCCGCGCTGTCGGAGACCACCGGGATCTCGGTCAGCACGCTGTCCCGGCTGGAGTCCGGGCAGCGCAAGCCGAGCCTGGAGCTGCTGCTGCCGATCGCGCACGCCCACCAGGTGCCCCTCGACGAGCTGGTCGGCGCGCCGCCGGTCGGTGACCCGCGCGTGCGCCTGAAGCCGGTGCGGCACGGGGATTCGACGGTGGTGCCGCTGACCCAGCAGCCGGGCGGGCTGCAGGCCTTCAAGATGGTCATCGGCGCCACGCGCTGCACCCCCGAGCCGCGCACGCACGAGGGCTACGAGTGGCTGTACGTGCTCAGCGGCCGGCTCCGGATGGTGCTCGCCGACCACGACGTCGTGCTGCAGGCGGGAGAGGCCGCCGAGTTCGACACCCGCCTGCCGCACTGGTTCGGCAGCACCGGGGACGCCCCGGTGGAGATCATCAGCCTCTTCGGCCCCCAGGGCGAACGGATGCACGTCCGCGCCAAGCCTGCGGCCGGGACCTGACCGGGCCCCGCGCGGCCCGGGCCGCCCCGACCTGACACTCACTCAAAATACTGTTGCCGTACACGGACCTCCTTGGCGATGTTGTGGACTGCCGACCCCTGCCGTCCCTCAGCCGTCCCCGGAGACGCCCCGTGCCCGAAGCTCCGCCCGTTGCCCGCCCCGCGCAGCGCCCCCGCTTCCTCGCCGACATCACACCGCTGCGCCGCTCCGCGGACTTCCGCCGCCTGTGGGCCGGGAACACCGTGTCCTGGGTGGGTCAGCAGATGACGGCCCTCGCGGTCTCCCTGCAGGTCTACGCGATCACGGGCTCCACCTTCTCCGTGGGCCTGGTCGGCCTGTTCTCCCTCGTCCCGCTGGTCGCCGCCGGCCTGTACGGGGGAGCCGTCGCCGACACCGTCGACCGCCGGACCCTCGGCCTGGCCACCTCCGCCGGCGCGACGCTGCTGTCCGTCGCCCTGGCCGCCGCCGCGCTGCTGGGCCTGCGGCAGGTCTGGCTGCTCTACGCGGTCGTCGCCCTGCAGTCGGTCTGCTTCGCCATGAACAGCCCGGCCCGCAGCGCCATGATCCCCAGGCTCCTGCCCCCGGAGCAGCTGCCCGCGGCGAACGCCCTGTCCTCCCTGACCACCAACCTCGGGCTCATGGGCGGGCCCATGCTCGGCGGCGCCGTCGTCGGGCTCTGGGGCTTCCAGGCCGCCTACCTGATCGACGTCGCCGCGTTCTCGGCCGCCCTGTACGCAATGTGGCGGCTGCCCTCGATGCGCCCCGAGAAGACCGTGCCGGCCGGCGGGGAACCGGGGCAGGGCCGCGCCTCCGTCCGCGGCGGCCTGCGCTTCCTCGTCACCCGCCCCAACGTGCGCATCACGTTCCTCGCCGACCTGGCCGCCATGGTGCTGGCCCAGCCCAGAGCGCTGTTCCCGGCCATAGCGGGCCTCTGGTACGGAGGGGACACGAAGACCGTCGGCCTGCTGGTGGCCGCCCCCGCCGTGGGTGCCGTGCTGGGCGGGCTGTTCTCCGGATGGCTCGGCCGCATCCACCGGCACGGGCTCGCCGTGCTGCTGTCCGTGGCGGGCTGGGGCACCGCCGTCACCGTGTTCGGCCTGAGCCGCAACCTCTGGCTCGGCCTGCTCTTCCTCGCGCTCGCCGGAGTCGCCGACAGCATCTCGGCGGTCTTCCGCACCACCATGCTCCAGGCGGCCACCCCCGACGACATGCGCGGCCGCCTCCAGGGCGTCTTCATCGTCGTGGTCGCGGGCGGGCCGCGGCTGGGCGACTTCCTCGCGGGATCCGCCGCGGACCTCGCCTCACCCGCCTGGGCGGTCGTCGGCGGCGGGCTCGCCTGCCTGGCCGCGATCGCGCTCATCGCCGTGCAGTGGCGAGGCTTCGCCCGCTACGACGCCCGCGCGCCCCAGCCGTAGGGCGGGCGGCCGCGCCCCGCGGACCAGCAGGCTCCCCAGCTCCGTGCGCCGGTGCAACACCGCCCGCCCCGCCCGGGCCGTGGTGACCAGGCCCGCGCCGCGCAGCGCGGCGGCGTGGGCGGACGCGGTGGCGTTGCTGACGCCGAGCCGCCGGGCCAGGCCGCTCGTGGTGTGCTCCTCCGCGAGCACGAGCAGCGCGTCCACGCGGGTCCGCCCGAGGACGCCGGCCAGGGCCTCGTCCGTGGAGCCCGTCCCGGCGGGGGAGAGCGGCAGTCCCGGGCCGGCCGCGTAGGTCAGGGCGACGGCCCCGCCGGGCGGCTCGGCGACGAGCGGATGGCCGGTCCAGTGGAACGTGGGCAGGACCAGCAGGCCCCGGCCGTTCAGCGCGACCTCCCGCTCGCCGGGCGCCGGGAGCTCCCAGGCGTCCCCGCACAGGCGGCTGCCAGGCACGAGCGCGGCGAGGGCCGCGCCGACGCCGTGCTCGGCCACGGCCAGGGCGTGGCGGGTGAACTCCGCCCGGTGCAGGTCCTGCACGAGGGGCCACACCGGCCGCACGGCCGTCTCGAACGCCGCCTGCTGGGCGCGCCGCAGGACCTGCCAGGCACCGGCGTCGCCCCGGTGCAGGCCGCGGACCCACGCCGGCGGCGGGGCCGGGTGCCCCGCGTACACGCGCTCCAGCTCGGAGCGGACCAGGTCCGGGGGAGCGGCCCGCAGGCGCTCCGCCCCCGCCTCCGGACCGTCCTCCGACGGGTCGCCGAACTCGTCGAGGAAGAGCGGGGCGTCGGCCCCGGGCACCAGATCCCCCAAAGGCTCGGCGGCGGCCGGCAGGGAACGCAGCAGCCGTTGCCTCCAGCGGCCGAAGGGCAGGGGCTCGCCACCACGGAACAGCATCATGAAGGCCGTGTTGAGCGCCTGCAGCGGCGCGGGCCGGGGCGCGAACCGGACCCGCGCGAAGTCGTCGGCCGTGAAACGGATCCGGATCACTGTGCTCCTCGCCGGGCGTCGCGCCATCGTTTCGGGCAGGGCCTGAACCTTCGACCGGGCTCCCCGCCGGGCGCGAACCTGCAGGTCGTGCCCCCGGCATTCACGCAGACGACCACCGGCCGGCACAAGGCACCCACCACCAGGACCGGCATCACCACGCCGCAAGGGGAGAACCATGCTCGAACGTCAGAGCCGCCGCATCAGCCGGCGGACCGTCACCACCTCGGCCCTGGCGGCCACCGCGGGGGTGCTGCTCGCGGGCGGCACCGGCGGCCGGGCCGCCGCGCGGACGCCGGGGACCGGGGACGGGCTCACCCTGCGGCTTCCGGCGCCGACGGGCCCGTACCGGACCGGGATCACCACCCTCTACCTGGCCGACCGCTCCCGGCGCGACCCGCTGGAGCCGTCGATCCCCGTCCGCGAGGTGATGATCACGGTGTTCTACCCGGCCCGCAGCGTACGCGGCTGCCCGCGCGCACCCCAGATGACCGCGGGCGCCGCCGCCGACTTCGGCGCGAACGGCCGCAGGACCCACCCGCAGCTGCCCGCTTCGGGCGTGGACTGGGCGGCCACCATGACCCATGCGCACACGGGCGCCCCCGCACAGGCCGCACGCCGGTGGCCGGTCCTGCTGTACAGCCCGGGAGGCGGAGACCCGCGCACCATGGGCACCGGCCTCGCGGAGGAACTGGCGAGCCACGGCCGGGTGGTGGTGACCGTCGACCACCCCGGCGACGCCTGCGAGGTGGAGTTCCCGGTCCCCATGACCGGCCGGGACACCATCCGCCCGACGGTGCTGCGCCAGGACCCGAGAACGGACCCGGGCCTCTTCCGCACCCTGATCGGCACCCGGATCGCGGACCTCCGGTTCGTCCTGGACCAGCTGGAAGCCCTGGCGGCCGGACGGAACCCGGACGCGGCGGGCCACCCCCTGCCCGAGGGCCTCGGCCGGGCCCTGGACCTGCGGAAGACCGGTGCCTACGGCCACTCCGCGGGCGGGACGGCCGTCGCGCAGGCGATGTACGAGGACCGGCGCATCGGCGCGGCCGTCAACCTGGAGGGCTACCTGGACCGCGCGCCGGAGGCACCCGGCAGGGACGGCGAGTTGTACCCCGTCGCCCGGTACGGGACGGACCGGCCGCTGCTCCTGCTGGGGACGGACGGCTTCCCGGACCGCAGGGCGCTGGAGCGCTCCTGGGCGGCGGTACTCGCCCGCTCGGGGGGACGCGCCTGCCGCGGGCAGCTCGACCGGGCCGCGCACTGGGTGTTCACCGACTACGCGGCCCTGGCACCGCAGTTGCAGACCGCCGGGCTGATGACGCCCACCGACCGGGCGTCGATGGTGGGCCCGGCGGACCCGGCCGCGGCGGTGCCGGCGGTACGCCACCACGTGCGCTCGTTCTTCGCCCGGCACCTTCCGGCGCCTGCCTGAGCCGGTGCCTCAGGCCTCGCGCGGGGCCGCCCGCGGGCGCTGCTGGGCGAGGTCCAGCCGGCCCAGGCTCCAGGTGGCCGGCAGGGCGGGCACCATCAGCCCATGGGGCTGCGCCGTGCCGAGTGCGGTCCGGGCGTGGTCGCGGCAGGCGGCGGCGTCCCCGCGCATCGCCGCGGCCATGGCCAGCGTGCCGCGCAACTGCGCTGCGGTGTTGTGCCGCCCTGCGGCGACGGCGCTCGCGAGCCCCTGCTCGGCATGGGTGCGGGCGCGGACGTAGTTGTCGGCGACGAGCTCGACGAGTGCGAGCAGCTCCGGCACGGGCCCGGGACGGCCTCGCCCAGCATCAGAGCGGCGCGGCACGCGAGGACGAGCGCGTCCGGGCGGCCACCGGCGCCGGCCGCGTCCCGGCGGGACGCCGGGCGCGGGCGCCGTCCTCCTCCGTGTGTGCGGCGGCCCGGGCGAGCGCGGAGGAACACCGTGCGTGGAGGCGGCGTGTGGGCCCCGCCTTGCCGGGCCGGCGGGCGGAGCCGGGGCGGGGGCTCACGGCAAGGAGGCCGCCGGGGGGGGGGGGGGGGGGGGGGGCCGCCCCGCGCGCGGCCGCGCCCGCGCGCGCGCCCGCCCCGC
>NZ_JBIBIZ010000001.1:306457-614053 GCF_042958085.1 Streptomyces sp. NPDC008001
GGGGGTAAAACCGTGGGGGGGGGCGGGGTTGGGGCCCCGCCTTGCGGGGCGGGGGGGGGGGGCCGGGGGGGGGGCGGGGGGGGGGGGGGCCCCCGGCCCCCCCCCCCCCCCCCCCCCCCCCCGCACCGGGACGACGCCCCTACGCCGAAGCCGGCACCGCGGGCTCGGCGGCCACCGGCCGGGCCTCCGCCTCGGTCGCGGCGGCCGCCGCCCGGACCGCCGCCGAACGGGCCCGGCCGCGCTTGCCCATCGCCGCCGTCCAGGTGACCAGCGCCGCCACCACCACGAGCGGCAGCACATTGTTCACGAGCACCATGGCCCCGGTCGGCAGCGTGTACGTGAGCACCACGCGGACGACGGCCTCCAGCAGGAAGCCCGCGCCCCACACCGAGGTCAGCAGGTACTGCATCCGGCGGAAGCCCGGGTACTGCCACAGGCCGTTCCAGTGGGCCAGGCCCTCGGGGCTGCCGTCCGTGCCGAACTTGCGGCCCAGGTAGAACATCGCCGGCCGGCGCATCACCAGGCTGCCCAGGTACGCCAGCCCCAGCAGGCCGGTGATCGCCGAGTCCTTGAGGAACACCAGCTCGGTGGTGTTGTACGCCATCGCGCTGAGCGCACCGAGCAGCATCAGCACCAGCATCATGATGCCGAACTCGTCCGGCCGGCGCTTGATCGCGAAGTGCAGGAGGTTCTCGAGGGCCGGCAGCAGCGAAATCAGCAGCAGCGCCTTCACGTTGCTCACACCGTGGTCGGTGAGCATCCCGTAGGTGACGAACGGCAGGATCACGCCGAAGAGGATCGCCGGCCCCCAGTTCATCAGCGCCTTGATTCCGCCGCCGCGTCCGCTGGTCTTGCCCGTCATGACTGCCCCGTTTCTCATGTATCGCATATGCTCACGATCGTGAGCGAGAGAGTAACAGGTCGTCAGCTCGGTGCGAGCGTCTCACGCGGCGCCAACGTCGGTCTGGTGCCGTTCCTTTACGGAGTGGCCGGACGCGAGGAGCTTCCCGGCGTCGCACTGGTGAAGCTGCTCACCGACGTGGGACTCACGCCGGCCGGGGCCCGCTCCCTCATCGCCCGCATGCGCCGGGACGGCCTCATCGCCGCGTCCCCGCGCGGCCGCGGGGCCGACTACCGCCTCGTCGGCACCTTCCTGGAGTCGTTCCGGCGGATCCGCCGGGGGGCGCCCGAACCGCCGCCCTGGGACGGCGGCTTCCACGCCGTCTTCTACACCGTGCCGGAAGCGCGGCGGGCCTATCGCGACCGGCTGCGCCGGGCCGCCGCGCTCGCCCGCTACGGCCTCATGCAGCCCGGCGTCCTCATCTCCCCGGCCGACCGCCGCGACCACCTGCTGGCCGAACTCGGCGGGCCTCCCGAGGAGGGGACCGTGTACTTCGGGCGCATCGAACTCTCCCCCGCCGACGCCGCCCGAGCCGCCTACCGCGCCTGGGAACTGGCGGAGCTCGCCCGGCGCTACCGCGAGCACGACGCGCGCTTGCGCGCGGCAGTCGAGGAGCAGCCCGTACCGCCGGGTCCGAGCGCCGCGGCCCTCGCGGCCTACGTGCAGCTCTTCGGCGGCAGCCTCGTCGACACGCTCCGCACCCCGCCCGGCCTCCCGCCCGAACTCCTCCCCGGAGATTGGCCGTTGCCCGCCCTCCTGGCCACGGTAGGACGGGCCTTCGCCCACTTCGGCCCGCCTGTGACGGCGTACGTGGAGGGCGTGATAGCCGGCGATGCGCCGTAACGCCCGAAGGCCGCCGGCGTCAGACGGAGAAGCCGGAGACCCTCTGCGGAGTCACCCGGACGATCAGCCGGAGGACGTCGTCCGGCTCGGCGGGCGGCTCCTCGCCGAGGTACTTCTGCGAGAGCTCGCGCGGAAGCGACTTCTCCGGGTCCTCGATCAGTTCGGCGGTGCCGCGGATGTCCACGGAGTGGTACGGGTTCCCGGTGTCGTAGACGGTGAGGCTGACCCGTGGGTCCCGGGTGAGATTCCGGGCCTTCTGCCGTCCTGCCGTGGTGGAGAACAGCACCGCGTCTCCGTCCCTGGCTATCCAGACCACCGAGGTCTGCGGCCCGCCGTCCCGGTTCAGCGTCGCGACGGTGGCGAAGTTCCTCCCGTCCAGAAGCCGGCGGGTCTCCTCGTTGAACGCTACTGACACGGCCTCACCCTTCTGTCCGGCACTCCGTATGAGCACGCTTGCGTGGAACGGAAGCCGGGGCCGCGTTCTTCCCGGTGCGGGGCACATGCGGCTGACCGGTGGTGCCGGGCCGTGCGGCCCTGCCGGCGAAGACTCGCCGGCAGGGCACCTTCCCTACGAGCCCGTTGCCGCGCCCACACGCTCCCCGGCCCGCGGGGCGGGCTGCGGGGCGGCGGCCGGTTTTGCCGGGCGGCGGACCAGGGCCAGGGTGATCAGGCCGCCCAGGATCCCCAGCGCGCCGGAGACGAGGAACGTCTCCCGCAGGCCGGCCGCGAAGGCCTCGTGCACCAGCCCGCCGAGCACCTCCCGCTGCGCGGGCGCCGCGTGGGCGACCACGGCCCCCGCCTGGCCGCCCGCCAGCGCGTCGGCGGTCGCGCCGGGGTCGGCGACGGCCGCGCCCCCGTGGTCGCGGAGCGAGCCCGTCAGCCCGGCGTGGAAGACCACGCCCAGGACGGCGATGCCGAGGGCGTTCCCCAGCTGGCGGGCGGTGTTGACGGCGCCGCTGGCCATCCCGCCGCGCTCCGGCGCGACGGAGGCCATCGCCGCCGAGGCCAGCATGGGCGTGGCGATGCCGACGCCGATGCCGGTCACCGCGAGGCCCGGCACGAGGGCGGTCCACGTCGACCCCGCGTCCACGGTCGCCTGCAGGAACGCGCCCGTACCGATCAGCAGCAGCCCGGCGCCGATGGTCCAGCGCGGCGAGACGTCGTGCAGGAAGCGCCCGGCCAGCGAGGCGACCACGAACGCGGCCGCACTCATGGGCAGGCAGGTCAGCCCCGCCGCCACCGGTCCCATGCCGCGGACGGACTGCAGCCACAGCGAGGTGTAGGCGAGGTACGAGAACGCGGCGACGGACAGCAGCACCGCGGCCGCCATCAGACCGGAGAACGACGCCCGGCGGAACAGCGACAGGTCGAGCAGCGGCTGCTCGCGGCGCGTCTCGATCAGCAGGAACGCGATGAGCGCGACGGCGGCGAGCCCGAAGAGGCCGAGGGTGGCGGCCGACGTCCAGCCGTAGTCGTTGCCCTTGATCAGCGCGTACGTCGCACTGCCCGCCGCCACGGTGAACGCGGCCAGACCGGGCACGTCCACGCCCCTGCCGCGCCGCGGCGCCGCCGCGGCGACGAAGCGCAGCGTCATCACGACGGCCAGCACGCTGATGGGCAGGTTCACGAAGAAGATCCAGCGCCAGTCCAGGTGCTCGGTCAGCAGACCGCCCATGACGGGCCCGGCCGCCGAGGCGGCCCCGCTGACCGCGCCCCAGGCGCCGAAGGCCACGCCGCGGTCCCGGCCGTGGTAGATGCTGCTGATCAGGGCCGTCGTCGTCGCGAGCATCGCGGCTCCGCCGATGCCCTGGACGCCGCGGAAGACGATCAGGGCCTGCGGTCCGGTCGCCAGTCCGCAGGCCAGCGACGCGAGGGCGAAGAGCCCGAGCCCCGCCACGTAGACCTGCTTGTGACCGATCCGGTCGGCGAGGGAACCGACACCCAGCAGCAGCGCGGCGAGCGCGAGCGCGTAGATGTCCATCACCCACTGCAGGTCCGCGAACGAGGTGTGCAGGCTCGCGGCCATGTCGGGAAGGGCCACGACGACGATCGTCACGTCCACGAGCAGCATGAACGTCCCCAGGCACACCGCTACGAGCGGCAGCCACTTACGCATTCCGAACCTCCGGAGGGTCTTGTCGAACGGCCTCGAAGGTCGCACCCGGTGGCTGTTTCTCCGAAATCACGGCCCTACGGATGACGGAATCCCTCATGCGCGGGCCATGGAATGATGGAAAGCATGACCGACGACGAGCAGACGTTCGACCCCCTCGACCGGCAGCTGGTCCAGGCGCTGATGATCGACGGCCGGGCCGCCTTCAGCCGCATCGCCGCCGTCCTCGGCACCACGGACCAGACGGTGATCCGCCGCTACCGCCGGCTGCGCGGTGCGGGCCTGCTCCGCGTGCTCGGCCTCCCCGTGGGCGACCGCGTCGGCCTCTACGAATCCCGGCTGCGCATCCAGTGCGTCCCGGGCGCGGCCGTCGCCATCGCCGAGGCGCTGGCGCGCCGTCCCGACACGGGATGGGTCAAGATCTTCTCGGGCGGTACGGAGGTGGGCTGCCTCGTGAGCTCCCGCACGCGCGAGGACCACGAAGCGCTCCTGCTCCGCAAGCTGCCGCGCACCCAGCAGGTCACGGGCGTCGCGGCGCAGACCATGCTGCACCGGTACGCCACCGGCCCGGGCCGGTGGTTCGGTACGGACGGCCTCACCGATGAGCAGATCGCGGCGCTGGAGCCGGCGCCGGTGAGCGACGACGGCGCCGTCCGGCTCGACGACTCCGACTACGCGCTGCTGGCCGTGCTCGGCCGGGACGGCAGGGCGGGCTACCCCGAGCTCGCCAGGGCGGCCGGCCGGTCGGAGTCCACGGTCCGGCGCCGCGTCGAACACCTGCGGGGGAGCGGCGCGCTCGCCTTCGACGTCGAGATCCACCCCGTCCACCTCGGCTACGGGATGGAGGCCGGACTCTCCGCCACGGTCGTGCCGAGCGAGCTGGCGGCGGTCGGCCGGGCGCTCGCCGGCCACCCCCAGGTGCCGTTCGTCGCGGCGGTGACCGGCGCGGCCAACCTGGCCGCGACGGTGCTCTGCCGCGATCAGCGCGACCTCTACCGGTACATGACCGAGGGGATCGGCGCGCTGACCGCCGTGCACCGGCTGGAGGTCCTTCCGGTGCTCCGGCAGGTGAAGCGGGCCGGGCTGCTGAGCGACGGCAGCCGGCTCTTCGACGCGCCGTGACGCGCACGGATCCCGCGAAGTGACGGAAGTGACGAAGAGCCGGGAAGTTGATTGCCGGCGGCCCCGGTCCAGGGGTAGACCGGGACCGCCGGTGGGTGTCCGAGGGGAGCGGAGCACCCGAACGGAACGCGCAGGGGCGATGAGGAGGGTCTCGTCCCTGGTGTTCGCTCACTGGCGCCCCGGGTACTCGCCGTCGCGAGCGCTGCAGGCCCGGGTGCCACCCGAAGTAAATATATTTACTGCCCAGTAAGCAAGGGTATGAAAATTTTCATTCGGTGCGGGGCGGCGATCCGGAGGGAAAAGTCCAGGTCTGCCGGGGCAGGAGGCCCGGGACTGTGCTCCTGCTCTCAGTCGCCGAGGAAGAAGTCGTGCTGCTCGGCCGCCTGCTCGTACTTCTCCAGCCGGAGCTGCGTGCGCTCGGGATCGGCGTCGGCCATGGCCTGCAGGAGCGCAGCGGAGAGGATCCCGGGCGCCGCGTACGAGTCGAAGACGAGCCGCGACCCCGTGCCGGCCGTGAGTGCCACGTCGGCCTCCTCGGCCAGCGGGCCGAGGGCCGCGTCCGTGATCAGCGCGACGCGCAGCCCCGTGCTGCGCGCGGCCCGCATCGCCGCCAGCATCTCCTTGGAGTGCCGGGGCATCGCGAACGCGAGCACCCACGTGCCGCCCGCCTCCCGCGACTGGAGCAGGGCGTCGTAGGCGACGCTGCCCCCGCGGGACACCAGCCGCACGTCCGGGTGGATCCGCTTCGCCGCGTAGGCGAAGTACTCCGCCAGCGAGACGGAGATCCTCAGGCCGAGGACGGTCAGCGGGACGGACCGGGCCAGTTCGCGGCCGATCTCCAGCACCCGGTCGGTGTCCGTGAACGCGCGGCGCAGGCTCTCCAGGTTCGCGATCTCGGCGTCCACGGCCGCCTGCAGCTCGTTGCGGAGGTCCTTCTCGCGCGCACCGGGGGAGCCGGCGACGGCGCTCAGGGCGATGGGCTGCAGGGCCTCGCGCAGGGCGGGGTAGCCGCTGAAGCCGACGGAGGACGCGAAGCGGGTCACCGAGGGCTGGCTCACGCCCACCCGCTCGGCGAGGTCCGTGATCGACAGGAACGCGGCCTCGGTGAGGTGGTCGGTGATGTACTGCGCGATGCGCCGCTGCCCGGGCGACAGCCGGTGACCGCCGAACAGGGCCCGGACCTTGTCCGCGGGCGCCGGCTCCGCCGCCGGGGGCCGGCCGCCCGTCTTCCCGTGGCTGCCGGGCGTGATGGCAGACGCCTGCGCACGTGCCTGCTGCGACGCCTGCGCGCGTGGCTGCTGCCCTGCTGGCACCGGTGCGCCTCCTTCTCGTCCCGCTTCCGCTCAACATAGCGGATGGGCACCACCGGGCCCCGGGCGTCAGTGCGAACCGAACTTCACACTCGCGAAGGACGCGCTGCGGGGCGCCTCGTGGCCCGGCGGCAGGCGCAGCGGGGTCCCCTTGCACTCCTTCGCCGAGTACACGGTCGCCGGGACCGCCGTTCCGTTGTGCGCGCCGCGAGCCTCGTCGCTCATGGTGAGGCACCGGCCCTCCGGCGGGTTCTCGACGTAGAACGGCGTGCCCTTGGGCCCCACCCAGGCGAACCAGCCCCTGGCGGCACGGGCGGCGGCCGTCGCGCCCGCGGGTGCGGCCGGCGCGAGGGCGCACCCGGCGAGGACGACGGCGACGAGTGCGGGGCGGAAGAAACGCATCGCTGATCCTTCGACTCGATTGCGGCGGAATTCCAAGGAATGCCCGGAAAGTCTTCACACGGTGAACGACCGGAGGCGGGCATGGTCACCCGGGGAACGCGCGGCGGTGGCCGAGCGGGGGCGGCGGTGCCCGGCGGTCTGCCGACGGTCCGTCAGGGCGCCGTAAGGAAAGCGCACCGGCGCTTGTGCGCCCGCACGCCGCGCCCTTGGATGGATGACGTGAACAGCCACCTGCGCCACGACGACCGGCCGCCCCATACGGCGACGCCCGGCACCGTGCGCCGGGTGCGTCCGGTGCGCTAGCCGCACCGCCTCACCGGAGACGGCCGCGCCCCATGCGCGGCCGCACACCTCTCCCACCGCCGCTCACCGGGCGCCCATCGGCGCGCCCGGTGCCACGGCGCCATCGCTCGCACGGCAGGCCCGTCATCCCGCGGAGCACTGCCGCAACACCCGTTCCCGGAATGGATCACCATGTCTTCTGCTGTCCCGACCTCCCCCCGGACCGTGCTGGTCACCGGCGCCACCTCCGGCATCGGCTGGGAGACCGCGCGGCTGCTCGCCGGCCGGGGCGACACGGTCATCGTCCATGCCCCGGACCAGGCCTCCGGCGACGACGCCGTCGCCCGCCTGGTCGCGGCCGGCGCCGGCATCCTGCAGCTGCGCCTCGCCGTCGCCGACTTCTCCCGCCTCGACGAGGTCCGCGCCATGGCCGCGCGCATCGCCGACGAGCACCCCGTGCTGGACGTCCTCGTCAACAACGCCGCCGTGGCCGCGCCCGAGCGGCGCGTCCTGACCGGCGACGGCAACGAACTCGCCCTCCAGGTCAACTTCCTCGCCGCCTACCTGCTCACCCACGAGCTCACCGGCCCGCTCAGCGCCCGCCCCGGCAGCCGCGTCGTCAACGTGTCGTCCTCGATGCACCGCACCGCGTCCATCGCGTGGAACGACCCGCACCGCGGCAAGCGCTACTCCCGCCTCGCCGCCTACGCCCAGTCCCAGCTCGCCCTCACGATCTTCGCCCGCGAGGACGCGCCCTGGACCTCGGTCAGCGTGCACCCCGGCATCTGCGACACCGCCCTTCTGCCGCTGTACGCGCACGAGGGCGACTCCGCGATCGAGGGCGCCGAGCGCGTGGTGCGGCTGTGCGACCCGGCGACCGAGGTCGTTCCCGGCGCGTACTACGACCGCACCGCGCTCTCGCCCGCCGCCCCCGTGGCCCTGGAGGACCGCACCGTGCGCCGCCTGTGCAAGCTCGCCGACCAGCTGGTGGGCAAGCGCGCCTGAGCGCGCCCCCTCACCGCCTCCGGTCCGGAGCGGCGCTCAGGCTCTCGTCGAGTCGTCGGTCCGGACCACGCACAGCCCCCAGATCACGAAGGCGCACAGGGCGATGGCCACGATCGACCACAGCGGGTAGTAGGGGATCGACAGGAAGTTCACCAGCAGCAGCAGGGCCGCGACGACCACGCCGAGGATCCTGGCCCACAGGCTCACCTTGAACAGCCCGACGCCCACCATGAGCGCGGCGATGCCGAGGAGCAGATGGATCCAGCCCCAGCCCGCCAGACTGAACTTGAACACGTAGTCCGGCGTGTGCACGAAAACGGGGTCATGGACGATTCCCATGATGCCTCGGAAGACATCCACGAAGCCCACGACCATCATCATCACGGCCGCGAACAGCGTGAGACCACCGGCGGCGGCCTGAGTTCTCTCCGAGTGCGAATGGAGGGTGGATGACATGGGACGACCTCCCTTGTCTGATGACAGCAGCCTGTAGATCAGGCGACCCTCCCCTCCATCGTTTCCCCTGCAGGCACCGATGTCCATGCGAAGCCCCCGGGGCCCCCGGTTCTCGCCGGTCAGCGGCCCGTGGAAGTCGTGTAATATTCATGTCGCGCGCCGCTAGCTCAGTTGGTTAGAGCAGCTGACTCTTAATCAGCGGGTCCGGGGTTCGAGTCCCTGGCGGCGCACAGCGAAAGCCCCCTCCGGTGAGCCGGAGGGGGCTTTTCCCATTCCTTCCGCGGACTTCCGCCGCTACGGATTGCAATTCCCGTACTGCTTTCCGTGACGCCTCCGCAATTCGACACCCGCCGGTGGCCCGCTCACGATGGAAGGGTGCCGTCATCTGCCACGGAAGGCGCTGACCGCCATGGGCTATGCCATCAAGCACCCGAAAGGCAAGGTCGCCCCGGAGAGGGCCCCGCTCCTGGTGCGGCCGCGGCGGTTCCTCTCCCGCGCCGTGGATTCCGCCGGCCGCGCCGAGCGCGCCCTGCGGGTCCGGCTGGCCGCCCGCGGCAGGGTCGCGCCGGCCCAGCGGTGGCGGATGAGACGGTCGCCCCTCCAACTGCTCTCCTACGTGGCCGTGCCGGTCCTCCTGGCCTGGGTCGGCTTCGCCGTCTTCGCGCTCGTCGCAGGGGAGACGTCCCCCGTGACGAAGTGGTGCTCGGCGAGAGGCGACGCCTGCTCGGTGGTCTTCGGCTTCCTCAACCCGTTCCTGAGCCTCGGGCTCGCCACCCTCGCCTTCCTCGTCCTGACCTACGGCTCGGTCCGCCGGTCCATGAACCGGGCGGCCAGGAAGGATCCGCGCAGCGTCGTGCCGACGGCCGGGCCGGTCGTCGCGGGCGTGGTCGGGCGCATGGAGATGTGCCTGGTCATCGCCCGCGGCCTGCGCGACCGGCGGACCCGGCGGCCGTACCTGCTCGTGGGCGGTGTGGGCGCCGGGAAGACGTCGGTCCTCGTACAGCTCACCCAGATGCTCGCCCGCAGGGGCGCCGTCCCCGTCCCGGTCAGACTGCGGGACGTCGATCTGGACGGAGCGCGCCTCGACTTCCGCGACGCGGCGATGAAGCGCTTCAGCGAGATGGCGGACCGTGACGTGATCTCCGCCCGCCACAGCGAGAGGGTGTGGCGCCAGCTGTGCATGGACGACAAGGCCGTCGTCCTCGCCGACGGCCTGGAGGAGACGTACGCCGACGGCGGTGACCAGAAGGAGCGGGACGTCCTCATCCGCCGGGCGATCGAACGGGCGGAAGAGCAGAAGCTTCCCCTGGTGATCGCTTCCCGCCCCCACGCGCCGCTGGAGCACACCCGGGCCGCGGTCATCGACCTGGAGCCGCTGAGCGAGGAGGCGGCGCTGGAATACCTGGAGGACGGTCACCCGGACCTGGACGACCACCGCATGGACTGGATCGTCGAGACGGCGGCCGTCGCCGAGTCACCGCTGTACCTGCAGATCGCGCGCCAACTGCGGGACCACCACCTCCTGGAGCACCTGTCCGGCGCCAAGCGCTGGACCGAGCTGGACACCCGGAGCGCCGACAGGACGGGTCTGCAGCGGCGCTTGCTCGACGCATGGCGGGACGCCCTGATCGCCGGGCGCATCCACGACGAGATAGCGCTGGACCCGTGTCAGCGCGAGAAGGTCGTCGAGGTCATCTCCGCACTTGCCGGAATCGGATTGCTGCAGGACCAACTGGAGGTCCGGCTCAGCGATCTGCTGGGAGGGACCGGCATGGCGGAAGAAGTCCTGGAGCGTCTCTTCGAGCGGCTCGGCGAGGACTGCCGGGAGGAGACCGATGCGCTCAGGCGGCACGCGCTCCTGTCGCTGTGCGCCACGCAGGGAGAGCAACTCGGCCTGGTCGAGACCCGGGGGGAGAGGGTCCGCTTCCAGCACAGCATCCTCCAGGCGTACCTCGGCTCCGGCTACCTCGCCATCAACGAGCACGGTGCCCTGGCCCGTGCCCTGGAGGAGCCCGGTCCCGGCCGGGAACTCCTCATCGGGCTGACCCTGAACTCCCGGTCGGAGGACGCGGGACCGCAGCAGCCCGTCGCTCACCTCCTGACCGAAGCGGCGAAACAGCGCAAGGACGCCAAAGCCCTCGACATGTACGCCGCCGCCCTCGAAATCGACAGGGTCGCAGGAGCCGCCGAACACCTGCGCATCGCCGAAACGCTCTTCAGACGGTGGAGTGCCGTCACGGCCGGCGACCGCAGGACGATCGAGAGCGCGAAGCAAAGGCTCGTGCACCGGTTCGGAGAGGTGCTGCGGGCCATCGGCGCGGCGGAGAGCGAGCACGACCCCGCCCACGGCGGATGCCCGGCCTACGAATGGTTCTTCAAAATCGCCACCGTCGAGCCCTCGTACCCGATCCAGCTCGCCATCGCCCAGGAGATCGGCGCCGGCGGCGACAGGGCGTTCGACGTCCTGCGCACCATGTTCCCCCTGCCCAAGAAGGGCGAACCCGGGAGGGACGACCCCTGGGTGCAGTACGAATCGGCCATGCGCGAGCAGGCGCACGCCGAGCACCGGAAGCGCGAGATCTTCGTCAGGCTGCGGCCCGACGACGAGGAGACGCACGTGCAGTTCCGGAAGCAGCTCGACGAAGCGTGCGAGCAGCGGCTCAGGATCTGGCGGCGATTCGTCATGCGGGCCTGGCTCGTCCCCATGATGGTCGGTTCGGTGTCCGAAATGCACCGGGAACAGGCCAAGGAGAGGCTCGCCCTCTGGCTCGCCCACCTGGAGCCCCAGCACGCCCGTTCCCACGGGGCGGACCTGCCGCTCTCACTGGAGATCGCCCTGGCCCAGGGGTTCAAGAGCGCGGCCAACCGGAGGCAACGGCATCCGCACACCGACGAGAAGGCCCGCGAATTCCTCGTCACCCAGGCGGAGACCATGCTGGCCCACGCCCGCTACTGGTACACCCAGATGACGCTCATCCACGCCCTGTGCCTGTGGGAACTCCCGGACCGCATGGAGCGGGCTCCGCAGGACGGTTCCGGCACCGCCCACCCGGCGAAGAAGACCGACCCCACGCAGGCGGTGGAGCGCTGGCTGTCCCTGGCGGGCAGCAAACAGGACTCCCGCGCCCAGTACCCGGGCGACCGCACCGCGAAGGGGGACCGGCTGCACCCCTTCGTCGCCGAGGCCGCCAACCTCGCGGTGCTCGCCCTGGAGAGCGGGCGCCCGGAGCGGTTCATCTGGATCGACGAGATCGGCGCGGTGAACAAGATCGGCTCCAGCCCCGCGCATTCCGGCGCCTACCGCAAGCACAGCCTCTGGATTCCGCCGTCGGTGGGCTGGAGCACCCTGCACCCACGCGCCCAGCAACTCCTCGGCGACGTCTTCCTGCTGCGCAACCTCACCGAACGGGACGGCGAGCAGCCGGCCGAGCTGGAAGCGCGGCTCGAACGCGCGGACCGCACCGTACTGCCCCCCTGCTTCACCGGCGACCGGCGCCCCTTCCGCCCCCGGCGGACCGTCGGCACGGCCGGGAACGCGCCGCCGGGAAGCACCTGCCTGCGCGACTGCCCCTTCGAACTGTGCCCCTACCCCGCGATGGGCTCGCAGCCACGGGCCGAGCTGCGCGAGACGTTCTGCCGGCAGCAGCAGGCGCTGCTGCGCCGCTACCGCAGGAGCAGCTTCCTCAACCCCTTCTCCTGGAGGGGACGCAAGGGAGCGTCCTGGCACGGCATGACACCGGGTGAACTGCGGAAGTTCTGGGAGGAAATGGCCGACCGGTCACGGACCCCCTCCGACTGAACCCGGCGCCCGCAGCACCAGCAGCGCCAGATCGTCGTGGCCGTCACTCGGCCGGGCCTCGGCCACGGCCCGGCCGAGGACGTCGAGCGGGGCTCCCGCGTGGGCCGCGGCGACCTCGGCGATCGTGCGGAGACCGTCGTCCAGGCCGTAGCCGGGACGCTCCACCAGGCCGTCGGTGAACATCAGGACGGTGGCCCCCGCGGGCAGCACGTAGCGGTGGTCGTGGCGGGCGAACCCGGCGTCGACGCCGATCGGCACGTCGGGCTCCGCGTCGAGGAAGTGCGTGGTGCCGTCGGCGGTCACCACCAGGGGCGGCGGGTGCCCCGCGCTGCTCCAGACCAGGGACCACGCATCCCCCTGGGGCACCAGATGCACCAGGCACGCGGTCGCCATCGTGGGCTCGGCGACCGCCTCCAGGGTGCGGTCCAGGCGGCTGAGGAGCTCGCTGGGCACGGTGTCCGAGTCGTAGGCGAGGGCGCGCAGCATGTTGCGGATCTGGGCCATGGTGGCAGCGGCCCGGACGTCGTGGCCGAGCACGTCTCCGACGATCATCACGCGGCTGTCGTCGGGCAGCACCAGCGCGTCGTACCAGTCGCCGCCCAGCAGCGCCGGATCCGCGGCGGGCTGGTACATCGCCCAGGCGTCGAACGGGGAGAGGTCGGGCAGGCTCGGCAGCAGCAGCCGCTGGAACTGCTCCGCCCCGGACCGGACGCGGCCGTAGAGCCGGGCGTTCTCGATGGCGACGCCGGCCGCCCCGGCCAGCGCGACGACCACCGACTCGTCGTCGGCGTCGAAGGAGCCGCCGCCCTGCCGGTCGGTGAGGTAGAGGTTGCCGTAGACCTTGCCCCGTACGGTGATGGCGACGCCGAGCAGCGAGCGCATGGGCGGGTGCCCCGGCGGGAACTGCGCGGCCTGCGGGTGGCCGGCGATGGTGTCCACGCGCAGCGGGCGCGGGTCGGTGATCAGCAGTCCGAGGAGGCCCTCGCCGTGGGGGAGGGCCACCCCGGTCAACCGTTCCTCCTCCTCGCGGCCCAGGCCCACGGGGATGAACTCGGCGAGCTTGGTGCCCTCTTCGTTCAGCACGCCGAGGGCCCCGTACCGCGCCCCCACCAGCTCCATCGCCGTCGTCACGATGCGGCGGAGCACGACGGGGAGCTCCAGCTCGCCGCTGATGGTGAGTATGGCTTCCAGTAACCCCCGCATCCGCTCCTGGGCGCGGGCGAATTCGGCCAGCTGTTCCCCGAGCCTGTCGAGGTCCGCGGTGAGGCTCAGCCGCCGCCTGGGGAGGCGGTGCGGGGGACGGTCGTCGTGATCTGTCTCGCTTGCTGCCACCGGCCACAGGCTAGTGACTCGGCGTGCGCGACGTGGCGAATACCCGTATGTCGGCCGGTGGCGCCGGAGCGTCCGCGCTCCGGCACCCGGTGCCTCACAGAGCCGCGACGGTCTCCTGGTGGGCGTAGCTGAAGCCGTCGTTGTCGAAGTAGAAGACCGTGACCTTCACCCGGTCGCCCTTGGCGAAGTGCGCGCCGGTGGCGGGGCGCAGCGTCACCCGGGCGGCGTGGCTGTCGTAGTCGCAGGTGAGCTTGTCGGTCTTGATCGTGCCGGCGGCGATGGACTCGTCGTGGCCGGTCGAACCGAGCTTGACCGCGTTGGCGACGAGCTGGTGGTTCATGCCCGGGTCGCAGGAGTACGTGACGTCCGCCCGCAGGCCGGGCTCCTGGAGCGCCACCCTGCCGATCGACAGGAGGTTGGCCTTGGCGGCAGCGGACGGCGCGGTGGCGAGCGCGCCCGCGCCGATCACGAGCGCAGCGGCCGCGGTGCCGGCGAGGCGGCGTGCGAAACGGGACGACGTCATCGAGGTTTCCTCCCCCTGAACCGCCGCGGAGCCCGGGCGCACCGGAGGGCCGCCCGCCCGGCGGTTGCGACAGTTGTTCGTATTTCGTGTGAGATCACGGATGTTACGTGACATTCACCGTGTGCAGCGGCGATTTCAGGCCACGTCGGGGGACGGCGCGAAAAGACGGGGCGGGAGGGGAAGGCGGGGAGGCCAGGGCGGGGTCGGGGATGAGGATGCGGCGCAGCACGGCTTCGGTCTCGGTGCGCGCGGGCCCGTGACCTCCGCCGGGTCGCGTCGTTCTTCACGGCGGGTGCACGTAATACCGTCGGGCCACCAGGGCGATGTCCTGGTGGCCCGACGGTTTTCCCGTGCCGGGCGGCTTCCGCGGCGGGGCGGGCCGGGTCGGCCAGCCGGTCAGAGGGCCAGCATCGCCGCGATCGCCGAGCGCCAGTCCTCGCCCGGCCGTGGCACCAGCTCCTCGGCCAGGGCCTCGGCGCGGTAGCGGTGGCGGTGCAGGAGGCCGGGGGCCCGGTCGCCTGCGGCGGTGACGGTGCTGGGGCTGCCCAGCAGGCGGATCAGCTCGCCGGCGAACTCCTCCCAGCCGACGTGCCCCCCGATGGCGTTGACCGTTCCCTGCGGGGGGCGTTCGGCGCACGTCACCAGGGTCCGGGCCAGGGCCGCGGCGTGGATCCAGGGAACGCCGGACCACGGGTCGCCCGAGGCGGGGACGGCGCCCGCGGCCGGCAGGACGACCGGCTCCCCGGCGCGGGCGGCCTGGAAGAGGGCGCCGGTCGCCCCCCAGCGCAGCTGGTCCCGCAGCCGCGGGTGCGGGCCCCAGACGATCGGGGCGCGGACCGCGGCGGCTCCGCCCCGGCCCGAACGGCCCGCCGCCTCCCACAGCATCCGCTCGCAGTCGAGCTTGGCCCGCCCGTACGCGGTGAGCGGCTCCTCGGGCACGGCGTCCTCGGCGACATCGGTCACCGACGGCCGCCCGTACGCGTCCACGCTGCTGACGAAGACGAACGAGCCGCGCCGCCAGCCGTCCAGCAGGGCCCGCATCGCCGCGACGTCCACCTCGGGAGAGGTGAAGGTGCAGGCGGCGTGGATGACCGCGTCCACGCCCGAGACCGCCGCGCGCAGGCTCTCCGCGTCGGCGAGGTCGCCCTCGGCCACTTCGACCCCGTCGGCCGCCACCAGATGCGCCGACTCGGGCCGTACGAGCGCCCGGACCGGGCGGCCGCGGGCGGCCAGCTCCTGCAGCACGAACGCCCCCACACCGCCGCTGCCGCCGGTGACGAGGACCGTGCCCCGCGCGGAGGGCCGCGCAGCTGTGGAGGTCCCGCGGGAGGCCGGGCGCCTGCGCGCCTGCGCCCGCTCGTCCAGCAGCGCCCCCAGCGCCCGCGGAGTGCGCTGCTCCAGCACGTCGAGCCCCGTCAGCGGCACCCGCAGCCGCTCGCGGAGGCGCTCGGCGACCCGCACCGCGAGCAGCGAGTGCCCGCCGAGGAGGAAGAAGTCCCCGTCGGGGCCGGGACGTTCACCCAGCAGCTCGCCGAAGACCGCCATGACGGCCGGGGCCGAGGCGCCGGGGCCCGCGTCCGCCGGGCCCTCCGCCAGGGCGCCGGGCTCCGCGAGCCGCTGCCCGGCGGCGGACAGCGGCCGGTTCCCGCCCGCCGCGACGGACGCCAGGACGCCGGCGAAGCCGTCCAGCAGCCGCCGCGCCGTCTCCTCGCCGAGGCGCCCGCGGTCGTACCGCACCAGGCAGCGCGGCTCCGTGCCGTCCGCCGTCCCCTCGTCCAGGTAGAAGCCGAGGCCGAACTTGACCCCGTCCAGCTCGACGTCGGCAGGCGCGCACTCCGCCCCCGCCAGCCGCAGCACGGGAGGCGGAGCCAGGACGTCCGCGGTGACGCCCACCAGCGGGTTGCCGCCGCTGTCGCGGGCGGCCGCGCCGAGCCTCTCGACCATGAGGTCGAAGGGGACGTGGCGGTGGCGCTGCGCCTCCAGGAGCGCGTCCCTCACGCGCGACAGCACCGTTCCGGTGTCCCCGGCTCCGGACAGGCCGGCCCGGATCGGCAGCGTGTTGACGCACAGGCCCACCAGATCGCGCGCGCCCGCCGTGTCGCGGTGGCTGCTGGCGCAGCCGATGACGAGGTCCTCCTCGCCGGTCGCCTCCAGGAGCGCCGCGAACGCCGCGGACAGCACGACGGTGAACAGCGTCGCGCGGTGCGCGCGGCCCGCCGCCCGCAGCCCCTCGACCGTCCCGGGCTCCAGGGGGACGGACAGCACCCGCGCCTGCCCCCGGGCGCCGGCCTCGGCCCCGCCGCGAGGCAGGGGCACGGGGCGGGCACCCGCGAGCCGCCCCGTCCAGTACGCGAGGCCCTCGCCGAGCGCGTCCGCGGCGGCCCGTTCCCGCCGGGCGAAGTCCGCGTACTGCGGCGCGGCCCGCTCCGGCTCCGCCTCGCGCCCCTCGGTCTCCGCCCGGTAGCGGTCACCCAGCTCGCGGGCGATCACGTCCAGGGAGCCGCCGTCGACGGCGATATGAGGGAACGTCAGCAGCAGGGTGCGGTCGTCCTCGCTGTGCCGCACCTGCAGCGCTCGCAGCGCAGGACCGGCCGCGAGGTCGAAGCCGCGGGCCGCCTCCTCGCCCAGCAGCTTCCGGGCGGCCTCCCCGGAGGCGTCCACGGTGCGCACGGGCACCTGCCGCGCCGCCGTCACCTCCTGGTACGGCTCGCCGTCCCGGTGTCCGTAGCGCGTCCGCAGCACCTCGTGGCGGCGCACCAGCCCGGTGAGGGCCCGGCCGAACGCGGCCGCGTCGAAGGGGCCGCGGACCCGGGTCGCGAACGGCACGTTGTAGACCGCACCGCCCTGCCCCAGGCGCTCCATGAGCCACATCCTGTGCTGCGCGTGGGACAGCGGCGCCCGGCTGTCGCCCTCGCCGCCGCCGGCGGGACGCTCCTGCCGCCGGGCCCGGGCGTCCGCGCTGCGACGCCTGGCGAGCCGCAGCAGCGCCTCCTGCCGGGAGGCTTCCGCAGCCGTACCGCCGGCTGTGCTGCTCACCGCACTACTCGCCGCACTGCTCACTGTGCTGCTCCGTTCGTCCGGTTCGCCGTGTCCGCATCGTCGGCCGCATCCGTCCCGTCGGCCGCGTCCGTCCTCTCCGCCGCGCGCTCCGGCATGCCGCCCGCCTCCACGCCGTACGCCTCCACCAGCGCCGCCTCGACGGCCGTCGCCTGCCCGGCCACCGTGGGAGCCGCGAAGAACGCGGCCAGCGTCAGCTCCACGCCCAGGTCCTCGCGCAGGTCGTCCACGACGCCCAGGGCGAGCAGCGAATGCCCGCCCAGGGCCAGGAAGTCGGCGTCCGGGTCGTCGACCTCGCACTCCAGTGCCCGGGCCCAGGCATCGGCCACCGCCCGCTGAAGGGGCGTCAGCTCCGGCCGTACGGGCCCGGGTGCGTCGCCCGGCTGCTGCGCGGCGGGCACCGGCCGCCCGGCGAGCGCCCGGCGGTCCACCTTGCCGTTCCCGGTCAGCGGCAGCGCGTCCACCACGGACCAGGCATTGGGCAGCAGGTGCGCCGGCAGCCTGCCCGCGAGGTGGTCGCGCAGGGCCGCAACGGCGGGCTGCCCGTCGCCGTCGGGCACGACGAAGGCCACCAGGCGGGCGTCGTCCTCGCCGGCCCGCAGCACGGTCACGGCGGCGTCCGCCACCCGCGGGTGGTCGCGCAGTGCGTGCTCGATCTCGCCGGGCTCGATCCGGAAGCCCCGGACCTTGATCTGGTCGTCCGCGCGGCCGTGGAAGTCCAGCGTCCCGTCCGGCCGCGCCGACACGATGTCGCCCGTGCGGTAGAGCCGCCCCGCCGAGGGGTGCTCCACGAAGCGCTCCGCGGTCAGCTCCGGCCGGCCGAGATAGCCGGCCGCCAGACGGGGGCCGCCGATCCACAGCTCGCCCCGCGTGCCCGGCGGCACCTCGGCGCCGTTCCCGTCCAGGACGTGCGCCGTCGCCCCGGCCACCGGGCGGCCGATCGGCGGCGGGGCGTCGCAGTCCGCGTCCCGTACGCGGTGGGCGGTCGCGAACGACGTGGTCTCCGTCGGCCCGTAGCCGTTGACCAGCTCCAGCCACGGGTGCGCCCGCAGGACGGCACGCGCGTGGCGCGCCGACAGCGCCTCGCCGCCCACGATCACCGAGCGCAGGACGGAGAAGACCGGCGAGCGGCGGGCGGCCAGGTGGTGGAAGAGCGCGGTGGTCAGGAAGGCCACCGTGGCGCCCAGCCGCTCCACGTCGCGCGCCAGGCTCTCCAGCGACTGCCGGCCCGCGGTGGAGACGGCCACGGCCGCGCCGTTGGCCAGGGCCGCCCACAGCTCGAACGGCGAGCCGTCGAAGGTCAGCGCCGAGTGGAACAGCACCCGGTCCCGCCCGGTCACCGTCAGGAAGTCCGGGCCGGTGGTCAGCCCCGCCACGCCCCGGTGGGTGATCGCCACGCCCTTGGGGCGGCCCGTCGAGCCCGAGGTGTACATCACGTACGCGGTCGCGCCGGGGTCGTAGGCGGGGGGCTTCGGCAGGCCCTCCTCGGCGGCGTCGGGGCCGCAGCACCCGGCCAGCCCGCCCGCCGTCAGGGCGAGCGTCCGGACGGCCGGTATGCCCGCCGTTTCGAGCAGGTCCTTCTCTCCGACGACCAGGGAGACGCCGGCGTCAGCGAGCATCGCCTCGGTGCGGACGCGCGGGTAGGCCGCGTCCAGCGGTACGTAGTGGCCGCCCGCCCACCAGACGGCGAGCTTCGCCACGACGATGCCCACCGAATGCGGCAGCAGCAGCCCCACCGGGGTGCCGCGTCCGACCCCGCGGGCCTGCAGGGCCCCTGCCAGCCGGCGGGCGGCGGCGGTCAGTTCCCCGTAGGTCAGGGTGAGTTCGCCGTCCGTGACGGCAAGCGCGGCTGGCTCCGCCGCGGCGTGCGCGAGCACACGGCCCAGGACGCCGCCCGGCTCCGGCCGCCGGGTCGCGGTAGGTGCGCCGGCCGGGGTGGCGGGGGCTTCCGCCGGACCGTTCCCCGGGCCCGCCGCGGCGCCGTCCGTGCCCTCCCGGCGGGAGTCCACCAGGGCCGCCAGCCCGCGCAGGTCCGGCTGACGCAGCAGCTGTGGCGCCCGCAGCCGGACCCCGAACCGCTCCTCCAAGGCGGTCAGCAGCCGCGCCGCCGTCAGCGAGTCGCCGCCGGAGGCGAGGAAGTTGTCGTCCGGCCCGGTCTCCGGACGGCCGAGGAGCCCGCGGCACAGCTCGACGACGATGCGCTCCGTGGCCGTACCTGCCTCCGCGTCCTGCGTGGCTGGGGCAACCGGGGCAGCCGGAACGACCGGCGGATCCGGAACAACCGACGTACCGGGAGCGGTCGGAGCCACTCCGGCCAGCAGTGCCGCCCGGTCCACCTTCCCGTTGGCGTCCAGCGGGAGCGCGTCCACGTACCGGACCGCCGACGGGACCGCCTGCTCGGGCAGCCGGCCGCGCACCGCCTCCAGCAGTTCCGCCACCGGCGGCGCACCGGCGCCGGGCGCGGGCCGGACGAACGCGACGAGCCGTACGTCCCCGCCGGCGGGCCTGTCGGCCGCGACGACGGCCCGTAGGACACGCGGGTCGTCCTCGAACGCGGCCTCGGTCTCGGCGAGTTCGATGCGCGCACCGCGCACCTTCACCTGGTCGTCCAGGCGGCCGAGGAACTCCAGGACGCCGTCCGGGCGCATCCGCACCCGGTCTCCGGTGCGGTAGACGCGGTCGGTGCCGGTCACGCCCGGCGGCGGGGCGACGAAGCGGCGGGCGGTCAGGGCCTCGTCCAGGTAGCCGGCCGCGAGCCCCGCGCCGCCGATCCGCAGCTCGCCCGCCTCGCCCCGCGGCACGACGTGCCCGTCCGGGCCGGTGACGCACACGACGGTGCCGTCGACGGGCGTGCCGATCGGCGGGGGAGTGCCGGGGGCGACCGCGTCCGCGTTCGTGTCGGTGTCGGTGCCGAGGTCGTGGGCGGTGGCCACGACGCCGGCCTCGGCGGGCCCGTACGCGTTGTCCACGCGCGCCGTGACGTCCGGCCCGGGCCGGCGGCGCAGCCGGTCGCCGCCGATGCTGAGGTGACGCAGCGCCGGAAGGTCCGGCCAGGGGCGTTCGAGGACGATCTCGGCGAGGGGCGTGGGCAGGATGGCCACGGTCACGCCCGCCCGCCGCCACCAGTCGGTGAGGACGCCGGGGTCCCAGCGGACGTCGTCCGGGGGCACGGTGAGGGCCCCGCCGGAGGTCAGGGCGGCCCACAGCTCCAGGACGTGCGGGTCGAAGGAGACGCCGATCAGCAGGCTGTGCCGGTCGCCCGGCCGGGAGGCGGTGCGCGCGGCGTACCAGCGCAGCCGCGCGGCCAGCGCCGTCCCCGGCATCGCCACGGCCTTGGGCACGCCGGTCGAACCCGAGGTGAGCACCGCGTAGAAGGTGCCCTCCGGGGCGGCGGGCCGTCCGGCGCCCGGGGCGGTGGCGGGGAACGCCGCGACGGTCTCGCGGGGCGCGTTGGCTCCCTCGGCGGGCAGCGGCAGGGGCAGCTGCTCGGCGCCGTCGTACGCACCGGGCAGCACATCGGACAGCGCATCGGGCGCGCCGATCAGGCAGCTGACGCGCAGTCCGTCCGCCACCGCGGCCAGCCGCCGCTCGCCGGGGCGCGGGCCGAGCGGAAGGTAGACGGCGCCGAGCCGGGCGACGGCGACGGCCGCGGCGACCAGGGCGGCGGAGCGGTCCAGGCAGACGGCGACGAGCTCGCCGGGGCGCACCCGGCCGCGCAGCGCGTCGGCGGTCCGGGTGGCAAGGGCGTCGAGTTCGGCGTAGGTCCAGGCCAGTTCGCCGTCCTCGACGGCGGGGGCGTCCGGGGCCGCGGAGACCCAGTGCGCGTAGCGGGCCAGGACGTCGTCCCAGCCCCCGGCGGTGGCGGTGCCGCCGTGGGCGACGGACAACAGGGAGGCATCCGGTGTCGTGACAAGTGAAGAAGTCATGAGTTCTCCAAGGGTGACGTCGGAAAAGTCGCGGAATTCAGGAAGGGCGGAAGGGCGGAAGGGGCGGCAAGGCGGAAAGGGCGGCAGGAACGCGGGCGCGGCGCCGGCGGCGCCGGCCCTGGTCCCTGTCCCGGTCCTGTCAGCCGAGCCCCATCGCCCGGGCGACGATCACCTTCTGGATCTCCGAGGTCCCCTCGATGATCGTCATCATCCGGACGTACCGGTAGAGGAATTCCAGGGGATGGCCCCGCACCCAACCCGTCGCCCCGTGCACCTGCAGCGAACGGTCCACGACGCGCACCGCGGTCTCGGAGGACGTCAGCTTGGCCAGCGCCGCGTTCTCCGGCGCCTCCACGCCGCCGTCCACCAGCCGGGCGCACGCCAGTGTCAGCAACTTGGCCGCCTCCACCTCCGCGCGGCTGCTCACCAGGTGCTCCTGCACGTGCTGGTACGCGCCGATGCGCTCCCCGAACGCCCGCCGCTCACGCGCGTAGGCGGTCCCCAGCTCCAGCGCGTGCTCGGCGATGCCGTTGCACATCGCCGCCACCACGAGCCGGCCGCGGGAGAGGCTGTCGATGCCGTTGCCGAGCGCCGCGCCCACGCCCGCCTCGCCGCCGATGACGGCGTCGGCGGGCAATCGCACCTCGTCCAGCACGAGTTCGTACAGCTCCTCGCCCGACATGCCCTCGTAGCGCTGGCCGATGCGCAGCCGGGGCGTGTCCATGGCCGTGACGAACGCCGTCGGCCCGGCGTCCTTGCCGTCGCCGTCCACCGCCCGCGCCACGACGATCACGAAGTCGGCGTGCCCCGCGTTGCTCACGAACGTCTTGCGCCCCGACAGCACCCAGCCGCCGTCCGCGTCCCGCGCGGCGGTCGTGGTGAGGGAGAAGGCGTCGGACCCGGCGTTCGGCTCGGTCAGGGCCAGGCAGCGCGTCGCCTCGCCCCGGACGAGCGGCTTGAGGTACTGCTCGATCTGCTGCTCCGTGCCCTGGCGCAGCAGCGGGCTCGGGCCGTCCGACCCGGCCAGCGCGTAGGGGGCCAGCGGGCAGCCGCTGCGCCCGGCGGCGTGGTGCAGCATGACCACGGCGCTGAACGGCATGCCGGAGCCGCCGAGTTCCTCGGGGTGGTCCCCGGCGTAGAAGCCCAGCTTCGCCGAGCGGCGGCGGACGTACGCGCGGAGGTCGCCCGGCGGCAGGCCCCCGTCCTCGGGGAGCTCCGCCGCCAGCGGCACCAGCTCCCTGCGGACGAACGCCGTGAACGCGTCGGCGATCTCACGGTGCTCCGTCTCCAGGACGGACGACGGGGTGGTGGCGCTCATCGGGCGGCCTCCGTCAGGGCGCGGGCCTGGTCGGCGAGGACGGGGTTCTGGAAGAGGACCCGCAGCGGCGGGCGCGAGCCGAGCCGCGGCTCCAGCCACGCGGCGAGGTGGGCGGCCAGCAGGGAGTGCCCGCCCACCTGGAAGAAGTGGGACGACGGCGAGAACCGGTCGTGCCCCAGGACCTCCCGCCAGCCCTCGGCCAGCAGGGCGACGGCCGGGTCGGTGCTCTCCTGCTGCTCCGGGGCCGCGGGGCCGCCGGCCGGCACCGGCCCCGCCCCGGCGGCGAGGCGGGCCAGGGCGGCGCGGTCCGGCTTGCCGCCGGGCAGGACCGGCATCTCCGCCGGCCGGATCCAGCGGGCGGGCACGAGGGCGGCGGGCAGCCGCTCGGACAGCGCCTTGTGCAGGAGCGCCTGGTCCGGCTCCTCCCCGCCGTCGACGAAGCCGGTCAGGCAGGGGCCGCCGGCCGCGTCGTGGCCGAGGACGACCGCGCACGAGCGCCCGCCGAGCACCTGGGAGGCGACCGCTTCGATCTCTTCCGGCTCGATGCGGTAGCCGCGCAGCTTGACCTGGTTGTCCCGGCGGCCGAGGAACCACAGCAGGCCGTCGCGGTCCCGGTAGCCGAGGTCGCCGGTCAGGTAGACGCGCGCCCCGCCGAGTGCGGGCACGGGGACGAACCGGGCCGCGGTGGCCGCGGCCGCCTCGTCCCCGCCGAGGTAGCCCTCGGCGAGCCCCGCGCCCGAGACGGCGAGTTCGCCGACCGCCCCCACGGGCAGCGGCTGCAGGCCGGCGTCCAGGACGTGGACCGCGACGCCCGGCAGGGCGGTTCCCAGCGGCACCTCGCCGGCCTCTCCGCCCTCTCCGTTTTCTTCGCCCTCTCCCGAACCGTCGGCCCCGGCACGGGCCACCTCGTGGACGGTGGAGGTGATGGTCGCCTCGGTCACCCCGTAGGCGTTGAGGACCGTCGCGTCCGTCGCCGCGAGGACGTCCCGCAGCGCGGCGGCCGGCAGCCGCTCGCCGCCCACGACCAGCAGCCGCGGCTCCCACAGCCCCTCGCGGAGCGCCTCGCACAGCTCTTCCCGTACGGCCAGGAGGTAACTCGTCGGCAGGTTCGCGACCGTGACCCGGCGGGCCGCCAGGACGGCGATCAGTTCGGCCCCCGTCGGAACCTCCCGCTGCGGCACGACGAGGCACGCCCCGGCCAGCAGGGACGGCAGCACCTCCTCCAGCGCCACGTCGAACGAGGGCTGGGCGAAGAGCAGCACCTTGTCGCCGGCGCGCAGCCCGAAGCGCCCGGCCACGGCCGTGGCGTGGTGGGCGAGCGCCGCCCGGCCCACGGCGACGGCCTTCGGCAGGCCCGTGGAGCCGGACGTGTGGATGACGTACGCGGCACCACCGAGGGAGGCGGCAGGCGCGGCGGCGGGGAACGGCGCGTCCCCGTCGAGCAGGGCCACCGGCGCCGGCAGGTCCTCGGCGGGCAGGGCGAGAGCGCTCTCGCGGACGCTCAGGACCAGGGCCGGGGCCAGGCGCCGGAGCAGCGTCTCCAGGCGGCTCGCCGGGTCGTTGGGGGACAGCGGGCAGTAGACCGCTCCCGTGCGCAGACACGCCAGCAGCGTCACGACGGAGTCCGCCCCGCGCGGCAGGACGGCCGCCACCGGCTGCCCCGGAGCGACACCCGCCGCCCGCAGGCGCGCGGCCAGCTCCTCGACGAGCCGGTCGAGTTCCCCGTACGTGATCTTGCGCGCGCCGCTGAGGAGGGCGAGGCTGCCGGGATCGTGGCGGGTGACGGGGTCGAGGACGGCGTCGGAGTCGAGAGTGGTGCCGGGGTCGGGGGTGGCGCCGGAGTCGTGGTTGGTGCCGGGGGTGAGGGCTGCGTCGGGGGCATCCGCGGCCGCGTGCTCCCGGGCCTGCTCCGGTACGGGCTCCGGTACGGGCCCCGGCTGCGCCGCGAGTGCCGCGAGCGGTGCCCCGGGAGCCTCAAGGTAGGCGCTCACGAGATCGAGGAAACGGTTCGCCAGGAGCCGGGCCGCGTCCTCGTCGAACAGATCCCGGTCGTAGTCCCAGACCAGCGTCATGCCGGCCGGACCGCGCCGCGGCCCGACCGCGCGCCGGTCGTCCGGGAGGAGCACCAGGTCGAGGTCGAAGCGCGTGGTGCCGGTGTTGAAGCCCTCGAACAGCGACACCTCCAGGCCCGGCACCTCGATCTCCGGCAGCGCCGCGTCGTGGGCGCTGAACATGACGCTGAACAGCGGGTTGTCGGCGCCCGACGTGTGCAGGCCGAGCTCGCGGGTGAGCACTTGAACCGGCACGTCCTGGTGCGGCAGGGCACGGATGAGGCTGTCGGTGACCTCGTCCACCGCCTCGTCGGCGCCGGCCGCCGGGTCGAGGCGCAGCCGCAGCGGGATCGTGTTGACGAACATGCCGGTGGCCGACTCGAAGCCCTCCGGCCGGTTGCCGACCGCCGTGCCGACGACGAGGTCGGCGCGGCCGCTGTGGCGGCGCAGCAGTTCGGCGAAGAGCGCGAGGAGCGTGGAGAACGGGGTGTGGCCCTGGGCACGGCTGTGGGTGCGCAGGCGCTCGGCGAGCTCCGCACCGACCGGCTGGCGCAGCTGCGCGCCCGCGTGCCGGCGCCGGACCCCCGGCCGGGCGAGGCCGGGCAGCGGCAGGTCGAACGACGCGTCGCCCAGCTCGCGCTGCCAGTACGCCAGGCCCGCCGCGCGCCGGGCCGCCCGCTCGGGGCTGTCGGCCGCCTCGATGTGATCGGTGTACGAGCGGGCGGGCGGCAGGACCACCGGCTCGCCCAGCACGTGCGCCCGGTAGACGGTGAACACGTCGTTCAGCAGGATCGCGAACGAGTGCCCGTCGTGGACGAGGTGGTGCTCGACGTGGACGAGCCGGTGGTGGTCCGCGCCGAGCCGGACGAGGGTCCAGCGCAGCAACGGCGCCTCGTACACGTCGAGCGGCGTCTCCGCCTCCGTGCGCAGCAGCGTGGCGAACGCCGCCCCGGGGTCGGCCTCGACGCTGAGGTCGGCCGTCCGCAGCCGGGGCGCGCAGCGCTCCCGTACGCGCTGGCCGGGCAGGCCACCGGGGGTGTCGACGAGTTCGAGGCGCAGGCCGGGGTGGCGGTCGAGCGCGGCCGCCAGCCCCTCCCGGAGCGCGGACTCGTCGAGAGTGCCCCGCAGGTCCACGGTGGCGGTGAAGTTGTAGGCGCGACTGCCGGGCAGCATCTGCTCGTGCAGCCAGACGATCTCCTGGGATGTGGAGAGTCCGAACATGGTCAACCTTTCCGGATCGGGAGGTTTTCACGGGTCGGCGGGGCCGGGTGGGGCCGGTGAGCCGGTACGGCCGGGTGGGCCGGTGGGGCTGTGGCTGCCCGGTGGCTCACGGTGCCGCGGTGGCGGCTGCCGTGTTCCGCGGGGCTGCGCTGCGGTCCGGCGAAGGTGCTCCGGACGGGCTGTGGACGGGCTGCAGTTGGGGTCAGGGCGTGGGTGCAGGCGTGGATACGGGTGCGGGCGCGGGGCGTGCGGTTCGCGTGCCCAATGCCTCGGTAAGGGAGGCGAAGGCCGCCTCCGCGTGGTGGTCCGTCACGGCCGAGCGGTCCCAGGCCATGCGGACGAGCAGGTCGGAGCCGTAGGAGACGGAGACGGCGAACGGTGCCTGGACCGGGCGTCCGTCGATGTGGATCTCGCGCCCGGTGGCGTCGCCGAGCCGCAGCGCCGGCCGCCGGCCCAGGTCCTCGAAGGTGAGGAGGCCGTCGAGCCGCCCGGACCAGGGCACCCCGGCGCGGCGGGCCGCGTGAACGACCTCGTCGAAGGGGGTGTCCGCGTGGTCGAGGTCGTCCCACCATGCGGCGGCTCGGCCGGCCAGATCACCCTCGTCCGCCGGGTGGGCCACCGTGTTGAGGAAGCAGCCGAGGACGGGGGCCGCGGCGGGAGGCCGGCCGCCCCACGGGTATCCCAGGACGGGTACGGAGTCCGGGCCGTGGAGCGTGCGGGCGGCCCGGGCGCAGGCGTCGAGGAGGACGGGGAAGGCCGTGGCCCGCCCGCCGTCCGCGCCGAGGGGGAGCCGGCGCAGGGCGGTGCCCGTACCGGAACCTGACGGGGCGCCGGGGGCCGGGGTAGTGGTGGGAGTGCTGGTGCTGCGTATGCCGGACAGGCGCTGTGCCCAGTACGCGAGGGTGTCCGGCCGGGACGCCTTCTCCTCGGCGGTGAGCTGCAGGTGTACGGCGTCGCGATAGGCGGCCAGGCCGTCCGCCGCCGTGTCCGCCGGTATGTCGTGCGGTCCGAGTCCGTCGCGGTAGGCGTCGGTGAGGCCGGCGGTGATCAGGCCCAGCGACTGCTCGTCACAGGCCGCGTGATCCAGGACCAGGGCGAGGACTTCGCCGTCGCTGCTGCCGTCGTCGTCGGCGCCGTCATCCGGTCGGGAGGCCGCGTCGCCGGCCGCGAGGAAGAAGCGCAGCGGCGGCCCGTCGGCGGGCCAGTCGCCCAGGGTCCGCAGCAGCGCGTCACGGGCGCGCTCCCCGGGGCGGGGCCGCACCCGCTCCACGTGTCCGGCGGGCGTGCCGGGCACCTGCAGCGGTACCCCGCGCCGCACCAGCTGCCGCATCCGTAACGCCGGGTGCACGGCGGCCAGATGCCCGGCGGCCGCGCGCAGCCGCACCGGATCGATCGTCCCCGCGGGGAACCTGAAGAACAGCGGCACCAGGGTGGGCCGCCCCGCCGGATCCAGCTGCCGGGAGAGGAGGAACCGCCGCTGTGCGCCGGTGACGGGCAGGGCGCCGCCGGGGGCGTCGGCGCCGTCGGTGAGGCGCCGGTAGCGGGCGAGGTAGGACGCGGTGATGTTGCCGGGTTGCACGATGACCTCCGGTGCGCCGAGGGGCGCGACGGCTCGTGGGACGGGACGAGTGGCTGGACGGTTGGGATGGTCGAGTGGCCGGGGGACGGGATGGCGCGGGACCGTCGGAGCCGGGCAGGACGACCGGGTCGGCCGCGGACGGCCGGGTGGACTACGGGCGGCCGGGGCGGCGGCGAGGCGGAGGGACGGCCCGGGTGGTGCGTAGTGCTCGGGGGCCGCTCGATGACCGGGCCGGGCGGATACTCCCCGGTCAGTTCAGTTGATTCGGCCTGCTCGGCCTGCTCGGCCGATCCGGGCGGTCGCGGGGCGCCCGCTGCCGGGGGCGAGGGCTCACCACCTCGCCCCAGCGGCACCTCCCGCCGCCGCAGTGTGAGTAGCCCCCGGGGCGGAGTTCCGCAGCGCGCGGCCGGAGCCGGGCGCCGGGCCGGAGCGGGGGGCGTCGCTGGCGAGCGCCTCCCGGTCAGCCCGTGACCGCCTGCGGGGCCGGCAGGTCGCGCAGGCCCCGCAGCGGGGAGGCCAGCAGCGGCACCGGCACCAGCATGACCCCGGCGGCACACACCCACACGGCGGCGCGGGCCCCGGCCGCCTCGGCGACGGCCCCGCCGACCAGCGCGCCGAGGGGCATGGTGCCCCACACCACGAAGCGCAGCGTGGCGTTCATGCGGCCCAGCAACTCGTCGGGGCAGAGCATCTGCCGGAAGCTGACCTGCGCGACGTTGTAGACGACGGCGCCGAAGAAGACGGCCGCGGACGCGAGCGCGAACCACACGGCGGAGGCGCCCCGGCCGGCCAGCGGCCACAGCAGGGCGAACGGGCCCGTCACGACGGTCGACAGCCAGATGACTCTCGCCTGGCCGACCGCGCGGGCGAGCACTCCGGCGCACAGGGCGCCCGCCAGGCCGCCGACGGCCGAGGCGGACATCATCAGGCCCATGACGCCCGGCGGCAGGTCCAGCACGCGCACCAGGAAGACCGTCTGGACCGCCATGAGCATCGCGGTGAAGAAGTTCGCGAGCGCCGTGGCGCAGGCGATCATGCGCAGGACGGGGTGCCGGAAGACAAAAGCGAGACCTTCCCCGACCTGCGCGCGCAGCGGCACGCCCGGTGCGGGGGCGGGCTCCGGCTCGCGGGTCCGTATGCCGCGCAGGAAGAGCGCGGACAGCAGGTAGCCGATCGCGTCGGCGAGCAGCGCGAAAGGCGCCCCGAGGAGCTGGACCAGGGCGCCGCCCAGCCCGGGGCCCGCCACCTGGGCGGACGAACGGGCCGTCTCCAGGGCGCCGTTGCCCGCGACCAGTTGCTCACGGGGGAGCAGGGACGGCAGGTAGCTCTGGTGCGCGATGTCGAAGAAGACGGTGGCGACGCCGGTGATCAGGGCGACGGCGTAAAGCTGTGCCATGGTCAGCGCACCGGCCCAGGCGGCGAGCGGCAGGGTCGCCATCGCCGCCGCCCGGACGACGTCGGCGCGGATGAGGACCGGCAGCCGGCGCATCCGGTCCAGCCACGCCCCGGCCGGCAGGCCGACCAGCAGGAACGCCGCGGTCTCGGCGGCGGTCAGCAGTCCGGCCTCCATGGGGGAGGCGTCGAGGGCGACCACGGCGACCAGGGGCAGCGCCACCACGGTCACCTGAGCGCCGACCTGGCTCGCCGCGGCACCGGCCAGAAGAAGACGGAAGTCCCCATTCCATAAAATGCCGCCGCCGTGAGGCTTCATTGACAACATTTGGCAGACATTTGGGCATGACGCGGTGCTCAGTCAAAAATGACGGATATTTTCGGTCATTATCGTTCCTAATATGGACAACTCCCGTCGGCCGCAGGGTGAACGACCGGTGCCCTTCATCTGAACGGCCTTCTCTTTGACCTGCGGCGGGCCCCTGCGGGTCCCCGGCGGCCGGCCGGCCGGGGTGCGCTGAACGATTGTCCGGTATTCGGTGTCCGTGCACCGCAAGACGGCCACCGCAGGCGGTCGTCGTGGGGAGGCGCGGCGGGCCCCGGAACCCTGGCATGATCGAGGGATGTCTGAACAGATCATCGCCGCCTGTGACGGGGCATCGAAGGGCAACCCCGGGCCCGCGGCCTGGGCCTGGGTCGTCGCCGACGCGACGGGCGCCCCCGAGCGCTGGGAGGCCGGCCCGCTGGGCCGGGCCACCAACAACATCGCGGAGCTGACCGCCCTGGAACAGCTCCTGGAGGCCACGGACCCGGCCGTCCCGATGCAGGTGCGGATGGACTCGCAGTACGCGATGAACGCCGTGACCAAGTGGCTGCCCGGCTGGAAGCGCAACGGGTGGAAGACCTCGTCCGGCTCGCCCGTGGCCAACCGCGAGCTCGTCATCCGCATCGACGCGCTCCTGGCGGGCCGTACCGTCGAGTTCCGGTACGTGCCGGCCCACCAGGAGAACGGCGACCCGCTGAACGCGATCGCCGACCAGGCGGCCAGCGACGCCGCGGCCCTCCAGCAGGCGGCCGGCACCTCGCACGGAGCCGAGGGCCTGCCCGTGCCGGCCCAGCGCGAGCCCTCGGCGGCACGGCGCACGGGACCGCCGAAGAGCCGCAAGCCGCGCTCCTCCGGCACGGCGACGATCAAGGCGAAGTTCGCGGGCCGCTGCCCGTGCGGTCAGCCGTACGCGGTCGGCGAGAAGATCTCCAAGGGCGAGCGCGGGTGGGGCCACCCGGCGTGCGCCACCGCGTAACGCCCGCCACCGCGTAACGCGCGCCACCGTATAGCCTGCGCCCCGCGTAATTCGCTCGCGCCCCGTGCGGGCCGCTGCCTAGGGTCGGTGGATGCCGACGACCGAACTGCAGCGGATCAAGGCCTTCATGCTGGACTTCGCCCGCCGCCAGGCGGGGCGCGCCGTGGCCCTCCCGGGCGTCCCGGAGGGATTCGCCGTACGTGACGACGTCTTCGCGCTGTCCCGTGCGAACAATCAGCTCGTCGTCGGCGGCGGGCCGGTGGACCCCGGTGTGCTGCGGGCCCTGGCGGACGAGGCGCTCGGGGACCTGCCGCACCGCCTGATCTCGGTGTTCGACGACGAGGCCGGGGCGGCCTGCGCGGCGCCGCTGACCGAAGCCGGGTACCGGCACTCCGTCTGCCTGGTGATGCTGCACGCCGGCCCCGTGCGGCCCGCCGCTCGCGCGGCGGAGATCGTGGACCTGGACGCGATCCGCGGCCCGCTCACCCGGCGCTGGCACGGTTTCCAGCCGGATGCCGGCGAGGAGGTCGTACGGCAGTTGACCGAGTGCCGCGAGGCGCGGCGCCACGGTGCCGACGTCGTCCGCTTCATCGGCTCCCGCGCGGACGACGGCGAGGTCGCGTCCTGGGCCGACCTCTACCTGGACCCGGAGTCCGGCACGGCACAGATCGAGGACCTCGTCACGGCGGAGGACCGCCTCGGACGCGGCCACGCCGATGCGGTGCTGTCCACGGCCCTGCGCCTGGCCCTCGACGCCGGCTGCGGCACGCGCTTCCTGATCGCCGACGCGGCGGACTGGCCGCGCCACTGGTACGCGCGCCGCGGATTCGGGGAGATCGGCCGCGTCCACGTCTTCGAGCGACTGTAGGGCGCGCGCCGCCGCCCGGCCGGTCCGGCCGGTCACGGTGAATGCTCCGGTGGCGGTGGGGTTTTCCGCGGAATCGGGGTGCTTACGGGTCAGGTGGGATTCCTGAGGTGACCCGCCGGTCCGCCGGGTCGGCTCAACCTGACCTATACATGACCCTCACCCGGTGGTGCCATGGGCCGCGCACAGCGTCCCCGCACAGCGTCCCCACGCAGGGAAGGAAAGGGGAATCCCATGTTCAGACCGGTGATGACAGCCGGCGCGGCCGTGGCCCTGATGGCCGCCGCGTCGTTCGCACCGTCCTCGGCCGCATCGGAGGGGGTGCCTCCGCCGGACAGGGTCGTCATCGACGTCGTGGCGGTCAACGGCTCCGGGTGCCCCGCAGGGACGGCCGCCGTGGCCGTCGCGCCGGACAACACCGCCTTCACGGTGACCTACAGCAGGTACCTCGCCCAGGTGGGCGTGGGCGCCAAGCCGACCGACTTCCGGAAGAACTGCCAGCTGGGCCTGAACATCCACGTCCCGCAGGGCTTCACCTACGCCGTCGCCAAGGCGGACTACCGCGGCTTCGCGCACCTGGAGTACGGGGCGTCGGGCATGGAGCGGGCCAGCTACTACTTCCAGGGCATGTCCCACACGACCTCCGTGAGCCACCGCTTCACCGGCCCCGTCAGCGACGACTGGCAGGCCACGGACGTGACGGACGTCGCCGAACTCGTCTACGCCCCCTGCGGCGTGCAGCGGCTCCTCAACGTCAACACCGAACTCCGGGTGGCCGCCGGCTCCTCGGACCCGGCGACGACCACCAGCTTCATGGCGATGGACTCGACCGACGGCAGCGTCAGCACCGTGTACCACTTCTCGTGGAAGGAGTGTCCCTGACCCCTGAGCCGCCGCCTTCGGGCGCACGAGTCCGTCCATGGAATCTGGAGCAGGGGGAGGTATCTCCATGTTGGGACCGGTGGTGATCGGCTGTGCCGCCGTGGCGTTGCTCGCCGCTCCGGTGGCACCCTCACCGGCCGCTGCGGATGGGGAGCCTCCGCCTGACCGCATCGTGATCGACGTCGTCGGCGTCAACGGCTCCGGCTGCCCGGCCGGAACGGCCAACGTGACGGTCGCGCCGGACAACACCGTCTTCACGGTGACGTACAGCAATTACGTCGCCCAGGCGGGCGTCGGCGCGAAACCGACCGACTTCCGGAAGAACTGCCAGCTCAGCCTGAACGTCCACGTCCCGCAGGGCTTCACCTACGCCGTCGCCAAGGCGGACTACCGGGGCTTCGCCCATCTGGAGAAGGGCGCGGCCGGCCTGGAGCGGGCCAACTACTACTTCCAGGGCATGTCGCAGACCACGTACGTGAACCACCACTTCACCGGCCCGCTCCACGACAACTGGCAGACGTCCGACACCACGGACATCGACGCACTGGTCTACGCCCCCTGCGGCGCGGTCCGTTACTTCAACATCAACACGGAACTGCGCGTGGACGCCGGGACGTCGGACCCCACGCGGACCACCAGCTTCGTGGCGATGGACTCGACGGACGGCAGCATCAACACGCTCTACCACTTCGCCTGGAAGCAGTGCCCTCGCGGCTGACGCGGCGCGGGGCGACAGCTGAGCACCCGTACCCCCCACCCCACCCCCAACTCACCCCACCCTCACCCCCATCCCCGACATCGGCGGCCGACGTCGACCATGCCCTCGCCACCGCCATGCGCGCGTGGCTCACCGCAAAGGGGCTCTGAACCCATGGGCATCTACGGCCAGGACTGGGCCTCCTACCAGCCCTCCACCCCCGACACCACAGGCCTTTCCTTCGTCTTCGTCAAGATCACCGAAGGCATCTCGTACGTCAACCCGAAATGGCCCCGCCAACGCGATCACGCCAAGGCGGCCGGCCTCGTGTGGGGCGCCTACCACTACCCGCACATGGCCAACCACCCCCATGGAGAAGCCGACTACTTCCTCGACCAGGTGGCGTGGCGGCCCGGTGACCTCGTCGTCCTGGACTGGGAAGGCTACGACGACGCCAACCGGGGCGTCCCGCGCCCCCAGCAGGCGGCCTACAAGGAATCCTGGCTCCGGTACGTCAAGGGCCGCCTCCCCGGCCACCGCGTCGGCATGTACTGCAACGTGGACTACTGGCTCCACGTGGACCGGACCGGCTTCTACGGCGACTTCCTCTGGATCGCCACCGCCGGACGCCCCGCCGGCGCCCCGGGGATCCAGGCCGACTGGCTGTTCCACCAGTACTCCGACGCCGGCGTCGACCGCGACTACTGCCACCTCCGCAGCGTCGACGAACTACGCGCCTGGGCCCGCCTCTCGCAAGCCCCCGACCCCTCGGAGGACGCCATGCCGCAATGGATCACCGGTCGCGTCGAGCCCGGCCCGCAGCCCACCGTGGTGCTCGTCCCGGCCGGAACCGCCTGGAACGCCCACCCGAACCGCCGACTGCACCTCGGCATGGACCAGATCGCGCCCACGTCGCCGACCGGCAGCGTCCGCGTCGCCATCCACGACGGAACGACCTGGCGCGCCATCCGGACCGTGGACCTCGCCTCGGCCCAGGGCACCGTCGACGTGCCGCTCACCTCGGGCGACGTGAAGGTCAGCCTGCAGACCCCGGACGCCGGGATCGTCTACGCCGTCGAGACCTGGTGACTGCGGAGAAGGAATGGATGCCCCCACCCCCATGAGAATCTTCGGACGCGAACCGGCGTTGTGGCTGACTCTGGTGGCCGTCGTCGTCAAGACCGTCTCCGCGTTCTGGGTCGAGGTCACGCCGGGCCAGCAGGCCGTCATCAACGCCGCGCCGCCGCCCTCGTCGGCCTGATCCTCGCCGTCTTGGCCCACGACGCCATCGGCGCCGCCGCGCTCGGCCTGGCACAGGCCGTCCTCGCCCTCGCCGTCGGCTTCGGACTGGACTGGAACAGCGACCGCCAGGCCGTCGTGATGTCCCTCCTCACGGTCATCGTCGGCATGTTCGACCGCACCCAGGTCACCGCCCCCACCCCGGCCCCGGCCGTGCCCCGAGCTCACCGGTAGGCGCCTTTCGATCCCCGGACTCACACCAGAACGGCCGGCGTGACGCCGGCCGAGCACTCAGCCCCACGCGCCCGGCGCCGGCGGCTCGACCTGATCACTTTCGACTTCAGCAGCACGATCGCCCTGCTGGTCCTGCTGGGGGTGGGGCTCGCGCTCGTCACGCCCGCCCTGCAACTCGTCGTGCCCTCGATCGTCGGGGAGGAGCAAACTCCGCGCGGGTACGCCCGCCTGGAGACGTTCCGCTCGGCGGGTAACGTCGCCGGCCCGGCGCTCGCCGGACTGCTCGTGGCCGCGTGCGGAGACCGCATCGCCCTGCTGTGCGATGCGGCGACGTTCGCCGTGATGGCAGCAGTCCTCCTGGTGCTGAGGGTGCGGCGGGAGCCTGCCGGCGGTGGCGCCGGGTCAAGCTGGCTGGAGCAGGTGCGCGAAGGCGTCGGCGTGCTGGGCGCGGACAGGCTGCTGCGCACCGCGATCCTCGCCCTGGCCTCGGCCATCGTCTTCACCGCGATCCTGAGCGTGGCGCGCGTGTTCTTCATCCGGGAAGACCTGGCCGCCTCCGACACCGGTTACGGAGTGCTGGTCACCGCGCACACCGTCGGAATGCTCCTGGCCTCCGCATTTCTGGCCCCCCGGATTCCGCTGGAGTGGCAGCCACGCGTCCTGGCAGGTGCGGGACTCCTGATGGGAGCGGCCTTGTCCGTCAGCGCCGGTGTTCCGGTGTTCGCCGTCGCCTTCGCGGCGTTCGTGCTCACCGGCGTAGCCAACTCCCTGCAGGGGCTGGCGATCCGCAATCTCATCCACGCCAGGGTCCCGGCCACCGTGCGAGGGCGCGCGTTCGCTTCCTCCGGCGCCGCCCTCAACGGAGCCAACCTCGCCGGAACGGCCCTGGGCGGGCCGGCCGCGAGCCTGCTGGGCGGAGCGGGTGCCCTGCAACTGGCAGGCGCCGGGACCCTGCTGGCGAGCCTGGCCGCCGCCCCCGCCCTGCTGCGCCGACCGGCAGGGCCTCCGCGGAATGCTGCAGGAGAACGTCCGCTGCCGGTCGATCACGCTCGTGAGTGACGGTGAGGTGATGTGAGTGACGTGAGTGAGCTGACGGTTCCGCACAACCAATCCAGCCGGAGCTCAGGCGAGGAGGCCTCCCGTGTGGTCGTCCTCGGCCAGTTGTCTCCAGGAGTGTCCCGGGGTGCGGAAGGCCTCCGGGTCGATGGCCTCGATCATCGCGTCGACCCGGCTGACCAGGAGGGAGTGCGGGTGGAACACCGCCCAGGTGCGGTTGCCGACGCCGTACTCCCACCGGCGCCATTCGGCCCGCAGCCGTTCGTACGTCCAGACCGCGTAGAGGAGCGCCGAGAGGTCCGCGTTGAGGTAGGCCTCGGGCTCGCCGTCGTCGTACCAGTCGGGCAGCTCCAGGCGGCCGGTGGCGCCGTCGAGGGCGATGACGAGGTCGTGCGGCCACCAGGCGAGGGCGACGAAGTCGCGCTGGTAGGGGCGGTCCGCAATCGCGCCGCGCTCCTCCGGGGCCGCTTCCGCGCCCTCCGGCTCGCCCGTCTCGTCCGCATCGTCGAACGCGTCCGGGTGGGCTTCCGCCATCGTGCGGAGGGGCTCGCCCGAGACGCCGAAGAACATGCCGCCGAGGGGAAGCCCCACCTCGGTGAGCAGCCGGCGGGTCGGTTCGTGGGTGAGGACGGCGGGGAGCTCCTCCGGCCGGTAGCGGTGCACGCCTTCCTCGCCGTCGAGGGAGGCCAGCTCCTCGACGAGCTCCGGGCCGAACTCGTACATGAGGCCGTCCGGTCCGCCCCGGCGGGCCCCGTGGTGCAGCGAACGGATCAGCAGCGCGGTGTCCCAGTGCGCCGGAGGGGCCTCGCCGGCGAACAGGCGCGGGTCGGCGGCCCGCATCCGCCGCTCGGCTTCCTCCCGCACCTCGGCGACGGCCTCCGGTCCGCCGCGCCCGCCGGCCCGCGGGGCGACCGCCGTCACCGCCTCGCAGGCGTCGATCAGCTCCGCGAGGGCGGGCAGGCCCGATGCGAGCAGGTCCCCGCGGAACCGGCCGGCGGACCATTCGGCTATGCGGACCTCGCCGGTCGTACCGTTCAGGACGACGGGGCTGCCGCAGTAGCCGGTCTCTCCCAGGACGAACAGCCGCTCCCCGGCGGGGGATTCGCCGCCCCCGGGCGGGGCGAAGGCCTCCAGCACGCCCGCGCGGAGGCCGGTGAAGTCGAGGTCGGCCGCTGCCGCGGGCAGACCCGTCCCGGTCAGGAACCGCCGCGTGGGACCGTGCGTCAGCCCGTCCGGCAGCGCCGTCACCGTCAGCCGCTCCGGCCGCTCCTCCTCGCCTGCCCCGGTGCGTCGTCCGCCGTCTGCCGTTGCGGTGTCCATGCTGTGCTTCCCCCGTTGCCGGTGATCAAGTGGTGGCCCCGACGATAGAGGGAGCCACTGACAGCACTGACACCGGCGATGGAGCCGCCCCCACCCGGTCCGCCCCCACCCCGGACGGCCGCCCCCGCCCCGGCCGGAGCATCATGGCCCCATGGGAACCAGACCTGTCCTCGTCTACGACGGTGACTGCGGCTTCTGCACCACCGCGGTGCGGTTCGCCGAGAAGTACGTCCGGCCGCGCTGCTCCATCGTCGCCTGGCAGTTCGCCGACCTCGGCGAACTCGGCGTCACCCGGGAACGCGCCGAGCACGAGCTGCTGTGGATCGCCCCCGGCGGCACCGTCCACGGCGGCGCCCAGGCCGTCGCCAAGCTCCTGCTCAGCGCACCCGGCGCGTGGGCCGTCCCGGGCGCGGTGCTCACCCTGCCGCCGGCGCGCTGGGCGGGCCACGGCCTGTACCGGCTGATCGCGGACAACCGCCACAGGCTCCCGGGCGGAACGGCCGCCTGCGCCCTCCCCGCGGACCGCCGTCCCGGACCCGGCTAGGACAGCAGGCCGGCTGCCCCGTTCCCGGCCGGCTGCTCCGTTCGGGGGAGCGCGAACCACCCCCTGCGCGCCCCGGGCCGGGCAGCCGGCAAGCGCCGACGCCTTTCACGCATCACTGTGGAAGGAGAAGTAAGGAGAAGACGGCAGCCGCGGCGCGTCCGGCGGAAGTCCGGCGGAAATCCGGGGAAGGAGGTCCCGTGTGACGGACGAACCCATGACGCTCTTCCACGAGAGCCCCGAGGACCCCTTCTCGGTCGGCAACTCGGCCTCCGCCGTGCTGGACGACCGGGGGACCATCGTGGGCTGGGGCCCCCGCGCCGAGGCGCTCCTCGGCCACCGGGACGCGGACGTGATCGGGCGGCCCGCGCTCGACGTGCTGGTGGACCCCGCCGACCGGGACCGGATCGTGGCCGCGGCCGCCGAGTGCCGGGAGGCGTCCGGCTGGTTCGGCATCGTGCCCGTCCGGCACCGCGACGGCCGGAGCGTCCGCGTCGGCGTCCGGGCCCGCTGCGTCACCCGCGGCCCAGGCTGCGAGTGGTTCCTCGTCGGCGCCCCTGCGGAGGAGGTGGCCCAGTGGGAGACGGACCGGTCGATCCTCGACGGGCTGTTCCGGCGCGCGCCCATCGGCCTTGCCGTCCACGACACCGACCTGGGCATCCTGCGGATCAACCGCGCCGTCGCCCGGATCGGCGGCATCACCCCCGAGCAGGCCCGGGGCCGGCGGACGGGCGACTTCCTCGTGACGGCGGACACCGAGACGGTGGAGCGCGGCCTGCGGCACGTGCTGGCCACCGGACACCCGATGATCTTCACCGAGCAGCCGTGCCGGCTGCGCAGCGACCCCTCCCGCATCCGCTACGTCTCCGTCTCCGCGTTCCGGATGGAGGATTCGGCGGGGGAGATCCTCGGCGTCACCCAGTTGGTCGAAGACATCACCGAAAGCCACCGGGCCAGGCTCCGGCTGGCCCTGCTCAACGAAGCGGGCGCCCGCATCGGGACCACCCTGGACGTCACCACCACCGCCCACGAGCTGGCCGACGTCCTCGTCCCGGAGCTCGCCGACTGCGTCACCGTCGACCTCCTCGAACCCGTCAGCCGCGGAGAGGAACCCTCGCAGGACGGCTTCGGGCCCGTCCGCCGGACGGCCATCAGGTCCGACACCCCGGGCGCCGAGGAAGCCCTCAACCCGCTGGGCAGCCTCATCCGCTTCGGCCCGGAGACCCCGCAGGGCAGGTGCCTGGCCGAGCAGAGCCCGATCCTCGTGCCGGAGCTCCGCACCGCCGAGGACCACGCCGTCGTCGCCCAGGAACGCGCCGCGCACGCCCGGGAGCTGGGCGCCCACTCCGTGATGATGCTGCCGCTGGCCGCCCGCGGACTCGTCCTCGGGCTCGTCAGCCTGTGGCGCTCCGGCTGCCCCGAGCCGTTCGAGGAGGACGACCTCACCCTCGCGGGAGAGTTCGCCGCCCGCGCCGCCGTCTGCATCGACAACGCCCGCCGCTACACCCGCCAGCACCAGGCCGCCCTGACCCTGCAGGTCCGCCTGCTGCCCGGCGAACTGCCCGAGCTGCCCGCCGCCGAGATCGCCCACCAGTACATTCCCGCCGGCGCGGTGGAGGGCGTCGGCGGGGACTGGTTCGACGTCATCCCGCTGTCCGGGGCGCGCGTCGCGCTCGTCGTCGGCGACGTGATCGGGCACGGCATCGACGCCGCCGCCACCATGGGCCGCCTCCGCACCGCCGTCCACACCCTGGCCGAACTCGACCTCGACCCCGACGAGGTCCTCTCGCACCTCGACGACCTCGTGCACGGCCTCGCCGCCGAACAGGAGCACAACAGCCGCGACTTCCCCCTCGACCAGGTCACCGGCGCCAGCTGCCTCTACGCGGTCTACGACCCGGTCTCCCGCTGCTGCTCCCTGGCGCGCGCCGGTCACCCGCCGCCCGCGCTGGTGACCCCCGACGGGAAGGTGACCTTCCCCGACCTTCCCGCCGGGCCGCCGCTCGGCCTGGGCGGGCTGCCCTTCGAGGCGGCCGAGTTCGAGGTGGCCGAAGGCAGCCTCCTGGCCCTCTTCACCAACGGCCTCATCCAGACCCCGACCCTCGACGTCGACGCCGCGCTTGACCGCCTCTCGCAGGAGCTCGCCCGCCCCGGCTGCTCCGTGCACGAGACGGCCAAGGCCGTCGTGGACGCTCTCCTGCCCGCCGAGCCCGGCGACGACGTCGCCCTCCTCCTTGCCCGCACCCGCGTCCTGCCGGACTACTGCGTGGCCACCTGGACGCTGCCCGCGGACCCGCGCGCCGCCGGGCAGGCCCGCACGCTGATGACCGACCAGCTCAGCGACTGGGGGCTGGACGAACTGGTCTTCACCACCGAACTCATCGTCAGCGAACTCGTCACCAACGCCTACCGCTACGCCGGCGGCCCGGTCACCCTCCGGCTCATCCGCGGCCCCCGCCTCATCTGCGAGGTCTCCGACACCAGCAGCACCGCCCCCCACCTGCGCCGGGCCCGGACGACCGACGAAGGCGGCCGCGGCCTCTTCCTCGTCGCCCAGCTGACCGAGCGCTGGGGCACCCGCTACGGACGCGACGGCAAGACGGTCTGGACGGAGCAACTGCTGCCGTGACGCACCCGGGCGGGCGAGCCGGCCCCGGCCGAGGGGCTTACGGCAGCGGGCGGACGGGCGTCACCCGGCGGATGTGGACGAGCACATCGAACGCGTCGGCCAGGGAAGCGACCGCGATGTGCCCGGCGGCATCGCGGGCAGGGTCGTAAACCCCGCTGATGACGCGGAGCTTGGCCGGACCGTCCCACCGGCGGCGTACTGCGTCGCGGCGCAGGTCGAGCCAGTGGGCGGGCAGCTCCGCCTCACCCAGCATGGCGTCGATCGTGTCCCCGGCCGGCGCCGGGACGACGGCGACACCGAGATCCCCGTGGTGGAAGCCGATCGCCACCGAAACGTACTGCGTGCCGTAACGCTTGCGCAGCAGGCTGCCGACGCTGGGCTGCGGGCCGTCCTCGGGGGCCGGGCCCAGGACCGTCTCGGCTGCCGAGGTGTGGGCGATGCCGTCCCAGTAGACCACCCGAAGGCCCGTACGACGCTGGTGCTCGGCAATGACGTCCGCCCACACCGCGGCGTCGCCCGCGTACGTGCCGCGTCCGGCGACACTGCCCTCGTGGAACTCCACGATCAGGAGCATCCGGGCCAGGATGCCGTCACCGTCACGGCCGTTACCGGGCAAGGACCGGAGCAGCGCGAGGGCGTCGCGGGCGTGGCCGGCGAACGGGCGTCCCGGGTGCACTCCCCGGGCCCGCTGCACGTGCTCATCGGTCTCGTGCGCCGTGCGGATCGGGTCCAGGTGGGAGGCCAGCTCCGCCAGTCGGTCCGGGGCCCACTCACGGACGTGTGCCAGGACGGCGTCGTAGTCCTCCGGCCGGGCCTGTACGGGCTTCACGCCGAAGATCCGGACCGGGTCGCCGGGGTGGTCCCGGTTGAACGCCCGGATCCACTCCAGCGCCGCGGCCGTCTCGGCGGTCCGCCAGGGCCGCCAGGCGCCGTCGAGCGCGGACTCGGCCGAGCCCTCGCCGCCGCGCACGTATCTGTCGAGCGCGGCGGCGACGCCGGCACCCTCGTGCACGGCCAGCGCCCGGAACCCGTGGTGCCGGACCAGGCGGCGGAAGAGCTGGTCCCGCACGCCGAAGGTCTCCCGGGAGGAGCGCGTCGCCTCGCCGATGCCGACGATCGTCGCCGGGCCCGCGAGCGTCCCGGCGAGCTCGTCGAGGGCGGTGTCGGACAGGCTCGCAGTGCCAGCACCGGTGTCAGTGTCAGCGCCAGTTCCAGCGGCAGTCGTGCGGGCGATATCGGTGCTGTCGTTCGTCATGTCCTCAGCCTCGTACCTCAAGCTTGATCGAGGTCAAGAAGATCATCTCGAAGTGGCTATAGATGAGACCAATGGCTGACATGGATTGCAGCTCTTGGACGCTATAGGTGCAGGTCATGCACAGTGGAACACGTCGGCCCCCACCGGCATCCACCCCAAGGGAGTGACTCATGCACCACCTCGCCCAAGGAGTCCAGCGCTTCCGGCAGGACGTCTTCCCCCGGCGCGCGGAGCTCTTCGAGCGGCTCGCCACCACGCACGAGCCCGGCGCCCTCTTCATCGGCTGCTCCGACGCCCGCGTCGTCCCCGAGCTGATCACCCAGCGCGAGCCGGGCGAGCTGTTCGTCATCCGCACCGCGGGCAACCTCGTCCCCGCCTACACGCCCGGCCCCGACGCCGTGGCGGCGGGCGTCGAATACGCCGTCGGCGTCCTCGGCGTCGCCGACATCATCGTCTGCGGGCACTCCGCCTGCGGCGCCATGACCGCCCTCGCCGAGGGGCAGGACCTCGCCGCCCTCCCGGCCGTGGCCGACTGGCTGCGGCACGCGGACGCCGCCCGGGCCCGTACCGCCCGCAACGAGGAGGCGGCCGAGCCGTACGACAAGGTCGCCGCACTCGTACGGGGCAACGTCGCCGCCCAGCTGGCGAACCTCGCCACGCACCCGTCCGTCGCCCGGGCCCTCGCCCGGGACGCCGTACGCCTCCACGGCTGGGTCTTCGACATCGGCAGCGGCACCGTCGAGGAGCTCGACGCCGGCCGCGGCCGCTTCGCCGCCCTCCCGGCCGCCTGACCCGCCGGCTCGTCCGGGCGTCAGCACGACAGCGCACCCGCACATCAGCGCGCCAGTACCCCAAGACACCCGTACACAGGCACACCCGTGCCTCAACCCACCAGTGAAGGACACCCCATGACCATCCACGCCCAGTTCGACCCGCAGGCCCGTCAGCAGCTCGCCGTCGCCGCCGTCGAGGCCAAGACCCGCAAGGACCTCACCTGGCAGGAGCTGGCCGATGCGGCCGGCCTCTCGGTCGCCTTCGTCACCGCAGCCGTCCTCGGCCAGCACGCCCTCCCGGCGGACTCCGCGAAGGCCGTCGCCGGGCTGCTCGGCCTGGACGACGACGCGGCGATGCTGCTGCAGGCCATACCGACCCGCGGCTCCATCGACGGCGGCGTCCCGACCGACCCGACCATCTACCGCTTCTACGAGATGCTGCAGGTCTACGGCACGACCCTCAAGGCCCTCGTGCACGAGCAGTTCGGCGACGGCATCATCAGCGCGATCAACTTCAAGCTGGACGTGAAGAAGGTCGCCGACCCGGAGGGCGGCGAGCGCGCCGTGATCACGCTCGACGGCAAGTACCTGCCCACCAAGCCCTTCTGACGCCCTCGTCGCCCGCACCGGTAAACCCCGGTCCGCCCGCGCCCGGCCCCCCGCCGGGCGCGGGCGCCCGCCCACCCCAAGGAGCACCCCGTGGACTTCGCCCAGCGCACCATCGACATCGCCCGCAGGAACGTCCGGGAGGGCGGCCGCCCCTTCGCGACCGTCATCGTCATGGACGGCGAGATCGTCGCCGAGAGCCCCAACCTCGTCGCGCAGACCTCCGACCCGACCGCGCACGCCGAGATCCTCGCCATCCGCGCGGCCTGCACCCGGCTCGGCACCGAGCACCTCACCGGGGCCACCGTCTACGTCCTCGCGCACCCCTGCCCGATGTGCCTGGGCTCGCTCTACTACTGCAGCCCCGACGAGGTGGTCTTCCTCACCGGGCGCGACGACTACGCGCCCCATTACGTGGACGACCGCAAGTACTTCGAACTGGGCACCTTCTACGCGGAATTCGCCAAGGACTGGAGCGACCGCCGCCTGCCGCTGCGCCACGAGCCCCGCGATGCCGCCACCGCCGTCTACCGGGAGTGGCAGGAGCGCAACGGCGGAAGCCGCCGCGTGCCCGGAGCGCCCACCGCCTGACCCCGCCGGCCCGCCCCCTCCGTCGCCGGCCGGCATCGCGCTTATCACACTTCGAGCGCGGTGTCTGGTGCCTTCGGCCCGGTTGTCCGATGGTGAAGGCAACTAAGGCTCATCTACGGCTCGACTTGGGCTCAACTCCTGCCGGATCACCGGTATTTGATTGCTGCCCGGCGTGCGCCGCAGGCAGAGGAGACGGGAAGGAGAGAGGGGGAGGGGGTCATGAACTGTCCCGAATGTGGCGCGTCGACCATCAACGGTCCCGACGGGAAGTCCTCGTGCTCACAGTGTTCATGGCAGTCTGGGTGACATGGAAGAGCAGGCATGGCGCTCGCACGCCGCACCGGGCGAGCCCTACTACACCACCAACACCTGCAGTGGCTGCGGGTCCGTCGTCCTCGGGGTACACGGCAGGTGGACGTGTGCCTCGTGCGGGACCTGCAGCCCGTACCAGGAGCCCCCCGAGGGCTGGGCCTCGGAGATCGCTCCGGAAGGGAAGGACGGCACGGGCCAGGGGAGCGATGACCCCCAGGCCAGACGCTAGGGCGCGGCGCCGGGCGACCGGTGCGGCCCGTGCCGGACCGCCCGGCGGCCCTCAGGCCGCCAGGCCGACCGGCTCTCCTATGCGCTGCGCGGCGGTGCGCCATGCGCTGGTCACCGCCTCGTGGGCGTGCACGGTGGCCGACGCCCGGTCGCCGGTCAGCCGGACGGGTGCACCGATGTGCACGTGCAGGGCCGGCCGGCGTACGGGCGCGGTGACGAGTCCGGCGAGCTGCTTGGGGCGGCTGCCGGAGGTGACGCGCCGGGCCCCCGCCTGTCCCAGGGGGACGACGGGGGCCCCGGTGGTGAGGGCGAGGTGGGCCAGCCCGCGGCGGAAGGGGCGGGGCGCCGCCTCGCCCGCGTCCTTGCGGCGGGGGACGGCGCCCTCCCCGTAGATGAGCACGAGCCGGCCGTCCGCGAGCGCGGCCGTTGCTCCGTCGAGCGCCTGTACCGCGCGCGGGTCGTTGCGGTAGACGGGCACGTACCCCTCGTGGGTGAGCATCCGCCCGAGCAGCGGGATCCGCCACAGGCCTGCGGCGGCCAGCGCGACAGGGGCCACGCCCAGCCGGTGCAGGGCCGCGAGCACGATCGCCGGGTCGGCCAGCGAGGTGTGGTTGGCCGCGATGATGCTGCCGGGCAGCAGGGCCGCGCCGGGATCGGAGGTGACGGTGAGCCGTCCGACGGCGGGCACCAGGGCGGAGGCGAGCCGGCCGAGCACCCGGGTCAGCCGTTCTGCGGCTTCTGGGGCTTCGCCTCGCTCGGCCGTACGATCACGAAGCCCTCGCCCTCCAGCTTGAGCTGGACGGCCTCGCCGGAGCCGCCGCGCAGCATGGAGCCGAGGCTCTGCGAGCGGTGCAGCGAGGTGCGGAGGACGGCGGACCAGCCGACGACGGCGTCGGTGTCCACGTACACGGGGCTCTGCGGGGAGACGGGGATCACGATGGGGTTCCCCTCGCATATCACCCCGAGCTTCCCGTGGCCGCTGAACACGGAGTTGAACAGCCCGCCGCCCGTCATGCCCGCACCCTTCACGGTGTGGATCTCGTAGGAGAGGGTCGGGTCGAAGCACAGCACGTTGCGGCCGTTGACGGTGAGGCTCTCGCCGGGGGCCAGGTCCACGATGAAGCAGTTGGCGGCCTCGTGCGCGAACCAGACCTCCCCGCGGCCGCGCACGGTCATGAGGGCGAGGCCCTCGCCGGTCACGGCCCGCTTGAGGAAGTTGCCGACGCCCTGGCCGTGCTTCTCGAACTGCAGGTCGCCCCGGAAAGCGACCATCGAGCCCTGGCGTGCGTAGCACTCGCCGTCGACCGCGTAGACGATGGACTTGGCGTTGTGCACGGCCATGCCGGGGGCGGTGGCCGGCTTGGCCATGTTCTGTTGGGCGAAGAGGTCGCTGTGCATGAACCGCATGATCACCTATGGACGGGCCGGGCGGCAACGGCGTGAAGCGGGGCGGATGCGGGCGCGCACTGCGCCTGGTCCTCCGCGCCGCCCCCGGCGGTCGTCGTCGCCGTGACGGTCACGGTGGTCGTGCACGTGGCGGCGAGGGCGCTGCCGGCGACGGTGAGAGCGGTCAGGAACGCCGCGGCCGTGCGGCGGAGACCGGTGAGGGGAGAGGAGCGGGTGCCGGCTGCGGCGTGCTGGTTCATGGCGCTTCCCTGGCTGGTGGGCGGTTCTCCGGCTCGTGGGGGGGGGGGGACCGGCCGCAGCCGGTCGCCGTTGTCCCGGTGTTCCGAGTGTCGGAGCGGGCAGCGTTCCGGAACAGGGGTTTCCTGTTGCCTCGGGGGGACGAGGCGCCGGACAACCGCTGGTCACCAGCCGTGATGCGCATGTGAGGGAAGTGCCCTCGGAGGGAGGGCAGGTGAATCCCGGGCTCCCGTGCGGCCGGGGGCGGCCGCGCGGTCAGGGGCAGCCGGGCGCGTACGGCACGTCCGGCAGGAGGCGGTGCCAGAGCGGCCGGCCGGTGGCGCTGCCGAGGGCCTTGCAGGTCCGCGCGAGGACGCCGGGGACGTCCAGGTCCCACCAGCGCACCGTGCCGTCCTCCGCCACGGACACCACCGGTCCGCCCTCGCCGAGGAAGGCCGCGTACCGGACGCGGTCGGTGTGGCCGGTGAGGGTCAGCAGCAACCGGCCGGTGGCCGGGTCCCAGATCCGTACGGTGTTGTCGCGGCCCGTGGTCACCAGCCGGGTGCCGGAGGGGTCGAAGGCCGCCGAGGTGACGGGGCCGGTGTGCCCTGCCAGGGTGCGCAGGCTCCTGGTGCCCGTGCGGTCCCAGAGCCGGACGGTGTGGTCGCGGCTGGCCGTGGCCAGCAGCCCGTGGCGGGCGTCGGCGGCCAGGCCGAAGACGGTGTCCTCGTGCTCGGTGAGGCGGCGCAGTTCGCGGCCGTCGGACAGGCGCCAGATCCGGGCGGTGTTGTCGAGGCTGCCGGTGGCCAGCGTGGACCGGTCGAGGAACAGCACGCGGTAGACGCCGTCGCCGTGGCCGAGCAGCGACCGCTCGGGCAGCGCCCCGCTCCCGGCGAGCCGCCACACCTTCGCGCTGCGGTCCTCCCCGGCGGTCGCGAGCACCGCGGGGTCCCCGGGGCGGAAGGCGACCGAGGTGACCGCCCGGTCGTGCGCCCGCCAGCGGTGGACCGGCCGTCCGGGGTCGGCGGTGCGCCACACGGTGGCGGTGCCGTCCTCGCCGCCCGCCGCGACCAGGGAACCGTCCGGGCTGAACGCCACCGCCCGCACGGGGTCCTGTCCCGCCGTCACCGTGCGCAGACCGCGACCGGCCGTGCGGAGGAGGCGCACGGTGCCGTCCCGGCCCGCGAGGGCGAGGAGGGAGCGGTCCGGGCTGAGGGCGCCGTCCAGCCAGGCCGAGCCGGGGAGCGGGGTGGTGACGGTGGCCTGCGGGGTCCACAGGCGCACCGAGCCGTCCTCGCCGGACGTCGCCAGCGTGCGGCCGTCGGGGGAGTAGGCGATGGAGTGGACGGGGCCGATGTGGCTGACGAGTTGCGCGATGCGGCGGTGTTCGGCGATGTCCCAGATGCCGGCGGTGTCGTCCTGGCCGGCGGCGGCCAGCTGCCTGCCGTCCGGTGAGAACGCGACGCCGAACACGGAGTCCGAGAGCCCTTCGAGCGAGCCTTCCCGCTCGCCGGTCCGGGTGTCCCACAGACCGATGCGGTCGAGCCACTCGCCGGTGGCCAGGCGGTGCCCGTCCGGCGAGAAGGCCAGCGCCCGGACGCGGCCGAACTCCCGGCTGCCGATGACCCTCGTGCCTCCGCCGGCCGTGTCCAGCAGCCACACGCGTCCGTCCCGGCCCGCCGCCGCGACCTGCTGGCCGTCGCCGCTGACGGCCACGGCGTACAGCCAGCCCAGGCCGGCGTCCCTGACCTCCGTACGGGGCGGGCCCCCGCCCAGGTGCGTCAGCCGGACCGTGCCGTCCTCGCCCGCCGAGGCCAGCAGCTCCCCGCCGTCCGACAGGGCCACCCCGCGGACGGTCCCGCGGTGCCTGCTCTCCCGGGGCAGGGGGAGCGGCACGGGGCGGCCCCCGGCGCGGTCCTGCACGGTCACGGCGCCCGCTTCGTCGCCCCACGCGACGAGGCCGCGGCCCCGGGCCGCGGCCAGCGCGCGCACCGCGCTCCCGTTCCTCACCACCGCCACCTGCCGGTGCGTGCGGGCGTCCCACTCCCGTACGGTCGCGTCCGCGCCCGCCGACAGCAGCCGCTTCCCGCCGGGCAGCCAGGCCACGGCGAAGGCGCGCTCGCGGTGCCCGGTCAGCCGGCCGGCGTACGGCAGGGCCTGCGTGCTCAGGACGGCGCCGGCCGCGGCCGGGGTGTGGGCGTCGCGCCAGGCGCCGGTCGCGAGCAGTATCGCCACCTCGGGCCGGGGCGCGCTGCCCGCGACGGCCCGGAAGGCCAGCTCCTCGGAGTGGGCCACGTGCCGCTCGGCGTCCGCCCGCAGGCTCTGGTGCACCGCCGTCGCCCCGCCGGCCAGCGTGAGCGCGAGGAGGACGGCCAGGGACACCAGCAGCCGGTACAGCCGCCGCGCCCGGCGCCGCTCCGTCTCCTGCTCGGCCGCCGCCAGCGCGCTCGCCGCCTCCAGGAAGGCCCGCTCGGTCCGGCCGGCCGCGGCCAGGGGATGCCCGGCCACCTCGCGGGCCGCCGCCAGTCTGCTGCCCCGCGGCAGCAGCGCGGGATCGCGCCCCTCCGCCTCCCACTGCGCGGCCGCGGCGCTCAGCTGCTGCAGGCCGTGCAGCGCCGCGGCGTCGGCCTCGATCCACGCGTGCAGCCGCGGCCACGCCCGCAGCACGGCCTCGTGCGCCAGCGTGACCCGGTCGGCGTCGACGGTCAGCAACCGCGCCGCCGTGAAGGCCTCCACGACCTCCAGTGCCGCCCCGGCCTGTGCCCCGAGGTCCTGCGACAGCCGCTCCCGCGTCACCCTCCGGCGCGCCGACCGCCCGTCCTGGTCCACGCGGACCAGCTGCAGCAGGACGGCTCGCGCGGCCTCCCGGCAGGCGGGGGACAGCCGCCCGTACGCCCGCTCGGCCGTCGCCGCGACCGCCCCCGCGATCCCGCCGGCCTGCTGGTAGCCCTCGACGGTCAGCAGGGTGCCGCGGCGCCGCTGCCACGTCGCCAGCAGGGCGTGCGAGAGCAGCGGCAGCGCCCCCGGCTCGTAGCAGCCGCCGTCCTCCCCGCCGCTCTCCCCGAGGCCGTCCGCAATCGCGGGACCGCCCGCGCCGCCGAGGCCGTCCGCGACCCCCAGGTCCCGCAGGATCAGCTCGGCCAGGCCCGGCTCCAGCTCCAGGCCCACGGCCCGGGCCGGCCGCACCACGGCCTCCCGCAGCTCCTGCTCCCGCATGGGCTCCAGGGGCAGCTGGCCCGCCCCCAGCGCCGCCGCGAGCACGGGGAACGCCAGGCACCTGCCGTAGAAGTCGGCCCGCACGCCCAGCACCACCAGCGCCGCGGAGCCGCCCCTGTCATCGGCGGGTGCGGGGCCCGTCGCCAGCGCGTGCACCGCGCGGACGAACTCCGCCCGCTCCCGGGCGTCCTGGCACAGCGTGAAGACCTCCTCGAACTGGTCGACGACCAGGACGGCCCGCCGCGGCGCCCCGCCGCCCGCGCCCGCTCCGCCGGTCCGTGCACCGGCCTGCCGGGGGCGGCGGTTGAGCGCGGCGTGCACGGCGCGGGCCAGCGCCCCGGCCCCGCCGCCGGTCAGCGCCCTGCGGAGGTGGTCGCGATCCGCCGGGGCGGCCTCCGCCAGCCGGGACAGCAGTTCCTCCACGGGCCGTTCGCCCGGGCGCATCGTCACCACCGGCCAGCGGCTCGACCCGGCGACCGGCAGGACGCCGCGGCGCAGCTCGGGCACCAGCCCCGCGTGCAGCAGCGACGACTTGCCCGTGCCCGACGCGGCGACCACGGCCACCGGCCCGGAGCCGTCCAGACGTTCCGTCAGCTGCCGGACGAGCGCCGCCGTCGCCCGCTCCCGGCCGAAGAACCAGCCCGCGTCCTCGGCGTCGAACGCCGCCAGACCGCGGTACGGGCACACCTCCAGCAGCCCGCCGCGCCCGTTCCGGCGCCCGCCCTCCGGCTCGGGCACCAGCCGGGTCAGCACCCCGCCGGCGCCGAGGGCCTCCTCGCACCGCCGGGCGACCTCGGCGGTCATCGGCTTCTCGCCGGTCTCGACCCGGCTCAGATAGCCCTTGGTGTAGTGGACGGCCCGGGACAGCCCGGCGAGCGACATGCCCCGCTGCTGCCGCAGCCGGCGCAGCTCCTCGCCCGCGGCCGTGGCCACGGCGGGGGAGGGGCCGTCCTGGTCACGGTCGTCTCCGCGTGGGTGCACGGTCCGCCCGCCCTTCCGTCCGAATCCGCCGGCAGGTCTTCTGCTCCACGCCTGCTTAGCTCGTCCGGAGAGGGCGGCTCACCCACGATGGTGACAAAACAGCCCAACGAGTGACTAATTGCGCTTGGCCGAGGCGTTGTAGCGCAGCAAGTACGCGGCGAAGCGGTCGAGGTCCGCCCCGTCCCAGTCGCCCAGGCGTTCCCGGAAGGCCGCGCGGCGGTTGGCGGCGACCTGGGCGAGGGTCCCGGCCCCGCGGGCGGTCAGGTGCAGCACCTGGGCGCGCTGGTCCTCGGGTGCGGGCCGGCGCTCGACGAGACCGAGCCGCTCCAGGGCCGCGACCTGCCGGCTGACCGTGGACTTGTCCAGCAGGTAGTGGGCCGCCAGGTCCGTGGCCCGGCATCCGCCCTGCTCCTCCAGGTGGGCGAGGAGGGTGTACGAGACGAGCGAGAGCTCGGGGTGGAGGCGGGCCGCGGCGGCCCGCGCGCGGCGGGCGAAGGCGGTCAGCTCGCGCTGGATGGTCTCGAGAGATGCGTCACGGTCGGGCACGGATGTTTCCTTTCCGGTTCTGGTTGTATAGTACAACTTAAAGAGAAAGTTGTAGAAGCCAACTAGTTTTCGGAGTCCACGAAGCGCCATGAGACCCGCCACCCGAGGCGCACTGCGCCACGTACTGAGCCACCTGCTGACCCCCCTCCTGATGTGCGTCGGGATGGGCCTCGCCTACCTGGGCGCCTTCTCGCAGCCCGAACCGCACGAACTCCCCGTGGCCGTCGTGGGCTCAGGACCGAGCGCGAGCGCCCTGGCGCAGGGCATCGCGGGCAAGGCGGGCGACCGGCTCGCCGTCCGCACCGTCGCGGACCGCGACGCCGCCGTGCGCGCCCTCCGCCACCAGGACGTCTTCGGCGCCTACGTGCCGGACCGGCGCGCGCCCGAGCTGCTGGTCGCCTCGGCCGGTTCCGACACCACCGCCGTGGCCGTGCAGAAGGTCTTCACGCCCGTCGCCGCGCGCACCGGCGCCCCGCTCAAGGTGACCGACGTCGCGCCGCCCGCCGACGGCGACCCGACCGGCCAGGGCATCTTCTTCCTGCTGGTCGCGCTGAGCATCGGCTCGTACGCCTCCGTCGCCGTGCTCGGCGGCGCGGGCGCCGCCCTGCCGATGCGGCTGCGGGCCGCGCTCGCGGTGGCGACCTCGCTCGTGGTCAGCGTCTTCGGCACGGTGCTGGCCGGCCCCGTCTTCCACCTCGTCGACCACGGCCTCGCGGGCCTGTGGGGCATGGCCTGGGCCTACTCGGCCGGCATCCTCCTCATCGGCGTCGGGCTGCACACCTTCCTCAAGCGCTGGACGACGCTGGGCATGATGGTGCTCTTCGTGATGCTCAACTTCACCAGCGCGGGCGGCGTGTACCGGCCGGAGCTGCAGAACGGCTTCTTCGCCGGGCTGCACTCCTTCTGGAACGGCGCCGGCTTCGTCGAGGGCACGCGCAGCCTCGTCTACTTCGACCACAACGGCCTCGGCGGGCACGTGCTGACGCTGGCGCTGTGGCTGGTCGTGGGCCTGGCCGTGACGGCGGCCGCGTGGTGGGCGGAGACGCGCACGGCGCGACCGGCCGCGCACCGGAAGGGCGCCGGACCCGAGGCGGAAGAGGAGATGGAAGAGGCGGTCGGGGTCTGAGGGACCCCGGGCCCCGGAGCAGGACATCGCCGCCGGGCCGGGCACGGCGCCCCGGCCCGGCCGCCTGCGAACGGTGCCCTACAGCGGCCACCCGTACATCGGCGACCTCCTGGGCTCCGGCGCCGCCCCCACCGCGGCGACGTCGTGCTCCGCGGTGTGCAGCAGCTGTTCGCCGAGGTCGCGCAGGGCCCGGGCGGCCGCGAACTCGTCGCCGATCTCCGGGACGTCCCGGTCTCCGGGCGCGCACGTCGCCGTCCCGCGGCCCGTGACCTTCGCCGCCCCGGTGTCGAGCGTGGCGCGGGCCCGCGTCGTGCCCTCCTCCTCGACCAGGTCGAGGTGAACATTCCATTCCACTGTGTGCGGCATCGTCGGCTCCTCTGCCTTCAGCTGCCCGTCAGCTGCCTTCTGCTGCCTTCGCGCTCGCCCCTCCCCTCACTTCCGGTCCTTCCAGCTTCGCCCATTCACCGCCCTCCGGCACGGGGTGCACGGGATGCCCCGGGAGTGCCCTCCGCGAGCCCTGGCAGCCCGGCCCCGGCTGACCGAAGCTGGTAGGGACGGCACGTCACTGGCCGGGACGCACGTCCCGCACGGGACGGAGGCAGCCGTGGGAGAGCAGACGCGGAACGTCATCGACATCGTCTCGCTGACCAAGCGCTACGGCCGCACGGTCGGCGTCGAAGACCTCGGCATCAGCGTCGGCGAAGGAGAGGTCTTCGGCTTCCTCGGCCCCAACGGGGCGGGCAAGACCACCACGATGCGCTGCCTCGTCGGGCTGCTGCGGCCCACGGCCGGCCGCGTCCGCGTCCTCGGCCGCGATCCCGTCGCCGAGCACCTGAGCCTCGCCCCCTGCCTCGGCTACCTCCCCGGGGAGCTGCGGCTCTACCCCGAGCTGACCGGCCGCGAGACCCTGCGCCTGCTGGCCACGCTGCAGGGCGCCCCCGCCCCGCGCCAGGACGAGCTCTGCGCGCGCCTGGACCTCTCGGAGGCGGACCTCGACCGGACCGTGCGCGCGTACTCGCGCGGCATGAAGCAGAAGCTGGGCCTGGTCCAGGCCCTCCAGCACGAACCCGAGCTGGTGATCCTCGACGAGCCCACCGAAGGCCTCGACCCCCTCGTCCAGGAGACCTTCTACGCCCTCCTGGCCGAGGTCGTCCGGGCCGGCCGCACCGTCCTGCTCTCCAGCCACGTCCTGCCCGAGGTGCAGCGGACGTGCCAGCGCGTGGCGATCGTCCGGGCCGGCCGGCTGGTGACCACCGGCACGGTCGCCGCCCTGCGCGAGGCCCGGGCCCGCAAGGTGCGGCTGACCTTCGCCGACGGCCTCGGCCGGCGGCCGCTCGGCGCCGCCGACCACTGGTCGCCCGACTGGCACGGCGACCAGGTCGTCCTCATGATCCCCCCGGACCGGACGGTCGCCGCCCTCCGCGAGCTGCTCGCGCTGCCGGTGCAGGACGTCACGGTCGAGGAGGCCGGGCTCGACGAGGCGTTCCTCGACCTCTACCGCAACAGCGCCGCCCTCCCCGGCCCGGGCGGCGGGGACGGCACGACGGCGGAGGAGGCGCCTCCATGACCGCCGACCGCCCCAGGACGCGCCCCCGCCCCGGGGCACGCAGCCGCCCCAGGAGACGCAGCCGTCCCATGACCGGCCGCTTCCCCCTGATGCGGCTCGCCCTGCACCGCCGCCGCCGGATGATCGCCGCCCTGACCGCGGGGATCGCCGTCTTCGAGGCCCTCATCGTCGTGATCACGACCACCGTCTCGGCGGAAGAGATCTTCGGTGCGGGCGGGCATCAGCCGCCCAACGCGTTCAAGGCGTTCAGCGGCTCGAACGGGGACGTGTCGATCGCCACCTACCCCGGCCTGCTGGGCGCCGGGCTCACCCACCCGTTCTGGATCGCCCTGCAGCTGACCGCCATCGGCTCCCTGGCCGCCGGCGCGGTCGCCTCCGACGTCGAGGCCGGAACGGTCGAGCTGCTCATGGTCCGCCCCGTCTCCCGGGCGCGGCTGCTGGCCGAGCGCACCGGCGCCCTCGTCCTGGTCTCCCTGCTGCTCAACGCGGCCTCGACGCTCGCCGTGGCCGCCGGGGTGGCACTGGCCCCGGACCTGCACGACGCCGTCCCGCTCCGCGGGGTGTACGCGGCCGGGCTGCTGGGCTTCGGCTTCTCGCTGTGCCTGGCCGGGCCGGCCCTGGCCGTATCGGCCGCGGCCCGCAGCAGGGCGCGCGTCGTGGGCGCGGCCATCGCCTTCGGCGCCGTCGGCTTCGCGGTCAACTTCGTCGCCATGGCCTGGTCGAAGGCCGCGCCCCTGCGCTTCGTCAGCCCCTTCCACTACTACACGCCGGGTGACGCGCTGGCCCACGGTGCTGTTCCCTGGGGGCAGTTCGGGGTACTCGTCGGCACCGGTGCCGTGGGCATCGCCCTGGCCTTCGTCCTGCTCGCCCGCCGCGACCTCGCGCCGTGAAACTCCTGGTGGAACCGGCGGCGGAGCCAGCAGACTGGGCGCCATGGAGCACATGGTGCCGGTCAAAGACGGTGTGGTCTGGGCGGACGATTCGGAAGGCCCGGAAGGGAGTGACGGGAATGGCAGGAAGAGGGGGATCGGAGCGAGCGGAGGGAACGGGGAGAGCGGGGGAGGCGGCCTGCCGCTGGTGCTGCTGCACCCCGGCGTCGGGGACTCGAGGATCTGGGACCCGGTCCTTCCGCGCCTCGTGGAGCGGCACCGGGTCATCCGCTTCGACGTGCGCGGGTACGGGCGCTCCCCGGCACCCACGGCGAAGTACTCGCTGGTGGACGACGTGGTGGCGGTCCTCGACCACTTCGGGCTGAGCCGGGTGGCCGTGGCCGGCTCCAGCATGGGCGGGGCCGCGGCGCTGAACCTCGCGCTGGCCGACCCCGGGCGGGTGGCGGCGCTCGCCCTGCTGGTCCCGGGCGTGACGGGTTACGAGGGGATCTCCTCGCCCGCGTTCCGGGCCGAGATCGCGAGGCTGGCCGAAGCGGATGACATCGACGGCCTGGTGGCCTTCCTGCTGCGGTCCTGTGCGGCGGCCGGCACGGGGGACGACGCGGAGGCCGCGGCGCACCTGCGGGCGGTGATCCCGGCGTGGTTCGCCAACCACCCCTACCAGGTGCCCGACGCGCCGGCCTTCGACCGGCTGGGCGAGATCGGCGTGCCGTGCGTGCTGGCCCTCGGCGAGCACGACCAGCCCGAGGTGGTCCGGTGCAACGAGGAGATGGCGGCCCGGATCCCCGGCTGCCGGCTGGTGCGGCTGCAGGAGAGCGACCACATGCCGACCCTGCGTGAGCCGGACGCCGTCGCACGGCTGGTGCTGGAGGTGTGCGAGAGCGCGAGCTGACCGCGCGGGGCCTGCGGGGCCGGTTGAGGCGTCGGCTGCCGGGCCAACAGCCGGGCCGGCTGCCGGGCCGACCGCGCGGGGCGCCGCCGGTCCCCGCCGCGGTGGTGACGCACCGCGGCGGTGGTTGCGCACCCGCCATTGATCACCCTCCGTAATCCGATGGCCGCGCCCGGAGGTAGGATTTCGCCGGTACAGCGGCGATCGGCGACACCAGAGGGAGGCCCGCCATGAGCGGTGAGAAGCGGGCGGAACGGCAGGTCGCCCTCCGGGTGCTGGTCTACGTGTTCGTCACGCATCTCTTCGCCGGTTTCATCTGGCTGCTGTTCTACCTCGGCGGGCACGCCGACAAGTGACGCGAGGGCTGCGGCCCGCAGCGGAGCACCGCCCGGATTCCGGCCCCCGGCCGCCTCACGCCGCCAGCGGCACCGCCTGCCCCGTCACCCGGACCCGCGCGTCCGCCGGATCGATCCCCACCAGCAGCTCGCTGGGGCGGCCCATGTCCTCGCCCTGGCGGATCCGGATCGTCGTGGCCTCGCCGGCCTCGCCGGCCTCGCCGATCGCCCGCAGGTAGCCGCCGAACGCGGCCGCGGCCGCCCCCGTGGCCGGGTCCTCCACGACGCCGCCCACCGGGAACGGATCGCGCGCGTGGAACCGTCCCGCGTCCTCCCGCCACACCAGCTGCACGGTGGTCCAGCCGTGCGCGAGCATCAGGTCGCCGAGCCCGTCGAAGTCGTAGTCCAGGGCGGCCAGCCGGGCGCGGGAGGCGGCGGCCAGGACGAGATGGTCGTTCCCGCCGTGGGCGACGTGCGGCGGAAGCGCCGGGTCCAGATCCGCCCTCGCCCAGCCCAGGGCGGCCAGGGCCGCGTCCACCACGGCGTCCTCGGCCGGGCGGGAGCGCGTGGGGGCGCTGGTCAGCGTCGCCCGTCCCACGCCCTGCCCGTCGGTCTCCGTCGCCACCCGGATCTCACCCACGGGCGTGTCGAAGACCAGCTCGCCCGGCCCGGTGCGCTCGGCCAGCGCCACCGCGGTCGCGACCGTGGCGTGGCCGCAGAACGCCACCTCCGCGAGCGGGCTGAAGAAGCGCAGCCGGAAGCGCCGCGCCGCCGCGTCCCCCTCGGTCACGAACGCCGTCTCGGAGTAGCCGACCTCGGCGGCGATCGCGAGCATGTCGTCCTCGCCGAGGCGGGCGGCGTCGAGGACGACTCCCGCCGGGTTGCCGCCGGACGGGTCGGAGGTGAAGGCCGTGTAACGAAGGATCTCTGTTATCATGGCCCTTACTCTTCCGCGACTTTCGCATCACCACAAACGATGGTTTTCGATAATTACCATCGAGAAACCCGATGGGTTGGCCTATCCTCGCCCGGTGGACACCCGCCTCCTCCGTACCTTCCTCGCCCTCGCCCGGACCGGGAGCTTCACCGCCGCGGCCGCGGAACTGCACCTCGCCCAGTCCACGGTCACCGTCCAGATCCGCGCCCTGGAGAAGGAGCTGGGCACGCAACTCTTCGACCGGCTGCCGCGCGGCGCGACGGTCACCGAGGCGGGCCGGCGTCTCCTCGAAGAGGCCGAGGCCGTCCTGGACGCCGAGGCGCGCCTCCGCGCGGCCGCCGCCGGGGGCCCGCCGGCCGGGCGCGTCGCCGTGGGCGCGGGCGAGACCCTGTGCTCGGCCCGCCTGCCCGGCGTCATCGCCGCCCTGCGCCGCTCCCACCCCGGCGTGGAGGTCGACCTGGAACCCGCCGGCACCGCCGCGGCCGTGGAAGGGCTCCGGACCGGCCGGCTCGACATCGCCCTCCTGCTGGAGGAGGAGGTCTCCTTCCCCGGCATCGTCGCCGAGCCCCTCGCCCGCGAACCGCTCGTCCTGCTCTGCGCCCCCGGACACCCCTTCGCCCACCGGAACGAGCCGGTCACGTGGGAGGAACTGGCCCGCGAGACCTTCTTCCTCCACGAGCAGGGCTGCTCGTACAGCGACCGCCTCGCCCATCGCCTCCTCTCCGTCCCCGGCGCGCGGATACGGCTGACCCGCTTCGGCAGCATCGAGGCCGCCCGCTCCTGCGTGGCGGCGGGCCTCGGCCTCACGCTGCTGCCCCGCGCCACCGTCGAGGACGCCCTGCGCGAAGGCCGCCTGGCCGTCGTCGGCGGGCCCCCGTTCCCCGACGTGCCCGTCAGCGTGGCGCGGCACGGGCGGCGCTGGGTGTCCCCGGCCGCCCGGGCGGTCGTCGCCGAACTCACGCGCCACTTCCCGGCGGCCACCGGACCGTGAAGGGCGTGCCGGTGCCGCGGCCCGGCTCAGCCCCGCGCGGGCGCTCCCGTCAGATCCGCCCGAGCAGCTTGTCCGGAAGGATCGGCAGATCGCGCACCCGCACCCCTGTCGCGTGGTGGACCGCGTTCGCGACCGCGGCGGCCGTGCCGACGATGCCGATCTCCCCGATGCCCTTGCTCCCCATCGGGTTGAGCAGGGGATCGGTCTCGTCGATCCAGTGCGCCTCGATCCCGTGCACGTCCCCGTACGTCGGCACGTGGTACGACGCCAGGTCCCGCTCGGCGAAGTCGCCGAACCTCGGGTCCATCGTGCTGCCCTCCAGGAGCGCCATGCCCACCCCCATCGTCATGCCGCCGGCGAACTGACTGCGCGCGGTGCGGGCGTTGAGGATCCGGCCCGCGGCGAAGACGCCCAGCAGACGGCGCACGCGCACCTCACCGGTGTCCACGTCGACCGCCACCTCCGCGAACTGCGCCCCGAAGGCCGCCTTCGCGTGCGGCGGGTCGGACGGGACGTCGTCCGCGGTGTCGGCCGTGGCGGTCAGGCCGCCGGGCGGCACCGTACCGCCGTGCCCGTCGACCATGCCGTTCAGCGCGCGGCAGGCCTTGTGCACGGCCCACCCCCACGACCCGGTGCCCGAGGAGCCGCCGGCGAGCGGCGCCGCGGGCAGGGCGCTGCTGCCGATCTCGACGGCGACCCGGTCGAGCGCCACCCCGAGCGCGTCCGCCGCGATCTGCGCGACGACGGTGCGGGCGCCCGTGCCGATGTCGGTGGCGTTGATCCGGACGCGGTAGCGGCCGGTCTCGGTGACGTGCGCCTCCGCGGAGGACGGCATGAGGAAGACGGGATAGTAGGACGACGCCACCCCGGTGCCGATCAGCAGGCGTCCCTCCGCGCGCGAGCGGGGCCGGGGGTCGCGCCCCTGCCAGCCGAAACGGCGCGCCCCCTCGCGCAGGCACTCCACCAGGTGCCGGCTGCTGTACGGCTTCCCGCTGTCCGGTTCGGTCGCGGAGTCGTTGCGCACCCTCAGCTCGACCGGGTCCACACCGGCGGCGCACGCGAGTTCGTCCATCGCGCACTCCAGCGCGTACATCCCCGGGGCCTCGCCCGGCGCCCGCATCCACGACGGGCTCGGCACGTCGAGCGCGACGACCCGGTGCGTGGTGCGGCTGTTGGGGGAGACGTACATGGCGCGCGACGGGGCCGCCGCCTGCTCCACGAACTCGCGCACGGTGGAGGTGTGCGTGACGACCTCGTGCGCCAGCGCGGTGATCACACCGTCCTCGCCCGCCCCGATCCGCAGCCGCTGGACGAGCGGCGCCCGGTGGCCGACGACCGCCGCGAGCTGGGCCCGCGGCAGCACGAGCCGGACGGGCCTGCCCGTGTGCCGGGCGGCCATCGCGGCCAGGACGACCTGCGGCCGGGGCGTGCCCTTGCAGCCGAAGCCGCCGCCCACGTGCTCGGCGACGACCGTGACCTGCGCCTTGTCCACGCCGAACAGCCCGGCCAGCGTCTCCTGCACGGCGTTCGCACCCTGGCAGGAGTCGTACGCGACGAGCCGCCCGTCCTCCCAGCGCGCCGTCGTGGCGTGCGGCTCCATGGGGTGGTTGTGCAGGGCGCACATCGTGTACGTGGCGTCCACGCGCACGGGCGCGCCCGCGTACGCGCCGTCGAAGTCGCCCCGCTCGCGGCTGCCCGGGACACCGGCGTTGGCCTCCTCGGGGACGCGGAGGCGCGGGTGGCCGGGCGTGAGCACGACGTCGTGGTCCTCGGGGGCGTACGTCACCCGTACCGCGGTCGCCATGGCCCGCGCGGCCTCCGGTGTGTCGGCCACCGCCAGGGCCACGAACCAGCCGCGGTGCGGCACCCGGTCGTTCTGCAGCACCAGCAGGGTGGCGTCCTCCACCTCCTTCAGGCGCGGCGCGTTCTCGTGCGTCAGGACGGCCACGGCACCGGGCTCGGCCAGCGCCGCACCGGCGTCGACCGACACGACCCGGCCGCGCGGGACCGTGGCGGGGACGGCCCACGCGTACGCCGTGCCGGGCGGAGTGTGCTCGGCGGCGTAGCGCGCGGCGCCGGTGACCTTGGCGCGGCCTTCGAGGCGGACGGGGCCGGGGGCGCCGAGGGGGCCGGGAGCGCCGGGGCCGGTGGAGCCGGCGGTGCCGGGACGGTCGGGGATGTTCACGAGACGTCCGCCTCCTCGGCCTGCGCGGCCAGGCCGGCGAGGACCCGGACGGCCAGATTGCGGGCGAGCGGCACCTTGAAGGCGTTGTCGCGCAGCGGCTCGGCCGCCGCCAGCTCCGCCTCCGCGGCACGGGCGAACGACTCCTCGGTGGCCGGGGCGCCGCGCAGCGCCTCTTCCGCCGCCCGCGCCCGCCACGGCTTGTGAGCCAGCCCGCCGAAGGCCAGCCTGACCTCCTCCACGACCCCGTCGCGCACGTCGAGCGCGGCGGCGACGGAGGCGAGCGCGAAGGCGTACGAGGCGCGGTCGCGCGCCTTCCGGTACGCCGACCGTCCCGCCGGCGGCGCCGGCAGCCCGACCGCCACGATCAGCTCGGCGGGCTCGATGACCGTGTCGCGGTGCGGCTCGTCCCCGGGCAGCCGGTGGAAGTCGCAGAGCGGCACGGTGCGTTCGCCCCCGGGCCCGCGCAGGTGCACGACCGCGTCGAGCGCCGCCAGGGCCACGGCCATGTCGGAGGGGTGCGTGGCGACGCACGCCGCCGAGTGGCCGAGCACGGCGAGGTCCCGGTGCACGCCCTCACGGGCCGGGCAGCCGCTCCCCGGCTCGCGCTTGTTGCACGGCTTGGCCACGTCCTGGAAGTACAGGCAGCGCGTGCGCTGCAGGAGGTTCCCGCCCGTGGTGGCCGTGTTGCGGATCTGCCCGGAGGCGCCCGCCAGCACCGCCTGGGACAGCGCCGGGTAACGGCTGCGCACGGCCGGGTGCGCGGCGAGGTCGCTGTTGCGGACGTTGGCCCCGACGAGCAGGCCGCCGTCCGGCGTCTCCCGGACCTCCGTGAGCGGCAGCCGGCCGATGTCCACCAGCAGACCGGGCGAGGCGACCCCCAGCTTCATCAGGTCCACCAGGTTCGTGCCGCCGCCGAGCGCCATGGCGCCGGGAGAGGCCGCGAGGGCCGCGACCGCCTCGTCGACGTCGCCGGCACGCGTGTACGCGAACGCCTTCACCCCGTCACGTCCTCGATCGCGGCGACGATGTTCCCGTACGCGCCGCACCGGCACAGGTTGCCGCTCATCCGCTCGCGGATCTCGCCGGGGGAGAGGGCGACGGGCGCGGGTTCCGGTGGGGGGCCACCGGGAGTCGCCGCTGCGAGGGGCGTCACCAGGGACGGCGCGCCCTCGCCCGCCTCGGCGATCATTCCCACCGCGGAACAGAGCTGCCCCGGCGTGCAGTAGCCGCACTGGAAGCCGTCGCGTTCGAGGAACGCCTCCTGGAGCGGGTGCAGCGCGTCCCCTTCGGCCAGGCCCTCCACCGTGGTGACCTCGGCCCCGTCGTACGCGACCGCCAGCAGCAGACAGCTGTTCGTGCGCCGCCCGTCCACCAGCACCGTGCACGCTCCGCACTGCGCGTGGTCGCAGCCCTTCTTGGGCCCGGTCAGCCCCAGGTGCTCGCGCAGCGCGTCGAGCACGGTCGTGCGGTGGTCGAGCTCCATGCGGTGCCGGACGCCGTTGACGTGCAGGGTCACGGTGGAGGTGGTCTGCGGTGCGGCCACGGTGCCTCGCCTCCCTGTCTGCCGTCGGCCCCGTCACGAGGTCCCCGATCCGCCCGCCCGCAAACGCCCCGGCGGCGCACTGCACCCGTTCGGTTCAGCCGGAGGCCGCGGTGCGCCTGTGCACGACGGCCGTCACGTCTCGCTCCACGGGTCTGAGTTCAGGACCCCGACGCGGGCTGCGAGTCCGCGGAGTTCGGTGGTGATGCACCCGGAGACGAGCAGGAGACTACAGCCCTGACTGGCTGTCAGGGCCGGGGCAGCGGCAGGCAGGGCAGGTGCGGGTGCCGCAGGTGCTGCCCGCCGCCGTGGACGTGCAGGGCGAACGTCTCCGGTCCCGGCCGCCCCGCCTCGTCGTACGCGGTCAGGACGCGCTCGATCCGCTCCCACAGCCGGACGGGGCCGCCCTCGCGCACCGCCCACCGGCTGCCGGCCGGGGTGAGGGTGGCGGCGGAGCCGGTGACGGCGTCGACCAGGTGCACCACCTCACCGGCCGTGACCATCTGCGCGTCCGGCACGGCGCACTGGGCGAGGAACCGCAGGTGGAACGCCTCCTCGGTAGCGGCCGTGATCCGCTCCGGGCAGTGCCGGGCCGTCCGGCTCGTCTCCGGGAGCCGTGCAGCCCAGTGGGCGGGGTTGCCGAACGCCGGCGCGGCGTGAGTGCGGGCGGGCATGAAGGACACCGTGCCCGGCAGCAGCGGCCCCTCGGCGCTGCCGTCCTCTGCCACGGTGAGCAGGACGCGGGCGTAGCCGTAGAGCCAGCCGGAGAGGGTGAGCAGGATCTTCCCGCCGGGCCGGGTCTGGGCGATGAGGGCGGGCGGGACGGCGCGGAAGGAGCAGGCCGCCACGATCCGGTCGAAGGATGCCTTGGGCCAGTACCCGTACAGCCCGTCCGCGACCGCCAGGGTCGGGGTGTAGCCGCTGCCGTACAGCGCGCCCGCGGCCTGCTCCAGGCAGCGGCCGTCGACCTCGATGGAGGCGACGGCGGCGGAGCCGAGGCGTTCGCAGGCCAGCGCGGTCGAGTAGCCCGTCCCCGTGCCGACCTCCAGCACGGTGTGCCCCTGGTGGACGTCGGCGTCGGCCCACATCCGCACCACCAGCGACGGCAGGGTGGAGGAGGAGGTCGGTGCCCCGCCGTGCCGGGCGGCCGGCGCCTTCCAGTCGGGTTCGGCGCCGTCGAACTGCGTGATGAGCGTGGTGTCGGAGTACGCGGCGGCCAGCCACCTCCCCGGGTCGGTCTCGGCGGTGACTGGCTCCCACTCCGTCATGCCCTGCGCGTCGCGCTCGCCGGGGAGGTAGAAGCCCGGCACGAAGCGGTGCCGCGGGACCCTCTCGACCGCCCGCCGCCAGAGCGGATCGACCAGAACCCCGTCCTCGGCGAGGGCCTGGGCCATCGCGGCGCGCAGGCGCGCGGCGTCGGTGTCCACATTGGTGGGCCTCGTCATGGCCTGCCGTCTCCTTCCGTGCTCAGGACCCCGGCGAACGCCGCGGCGATGTCGCCGGCGTCGGGCAGCCAGGCCCACTGGCCGTTGGGGTTGCACTCGATGAACACCCAGTCCTCCGCCGCATCGCCCCTGCCAGTGAGGGCGAAGTCGAAGCAGCCGAAGAGCAGCCCGAACGCCTCCAGGTACGCGTGCAGCCCCACCTGTACAACGGTGGGCACGGCGATCGGGGTGTGCACGAGGGCCTTCCAGTCGCCGCGCCGCCAGTCCAGCGCCCCGTCAGGGGCGGTGATCCGCTGGGCGAACACCTGCCTGCCGACGACGGTGACCCGCACGTCGCCGGTCTTGGGGACCTCGGCCTGGAAGAGCTGGGCCGTCACCGCGAGGGAGTCGTCGAAGGCGGCCGGGTCGACGCGCTGTGTCCAGATCGCGCCGGCGTTGCCGTCCTCATCGCGGGGCAGGCCCCGGAAGGTCTTGTAGACCACCGGGCCGTGCTCGGCGGCGAACTTCGCCGCGGCCTCGGCGTCGTTGGTGACCAGCGTCTCGGGCACCGTCAGGCCGAGCCGGGCCGCCCGCTGGAGCTGGGCGGGCTTGAAGTCTGCGGCGGTGACAGCCAGGGGGTGGTTGACGTAGCGGGCCTGGCGCAGGTGGTTCAGGACGCCGCCGAGCCCGTGCCGTGCTTCGGCAGCGGCGAAGTCACGGGTCCGGGCCGGCAGGTGCGCGAAGCGGGCGGTGTACGGGGTGGGGCGGCGGTAGTACACCGCCGCCACCTCCCCCAGCTCCACCTCGCGACTGGCCGTCCGCAGCCGCCCGCTCCAGGCCGGCGCCCCGGCTCCGATGCGGGTGGCGAAGAGCAGCTCCGGCCCGATGTCGGCCGGGTCGATGCGGGCGACGGGCACCTCACGCTCGTTCAGCGCGTCGATGACCCAGTCCGCGGTGACGTCCTCCAGGGACGTGATGACCAGGACGAGGGGAGCCACCGGGCGCCCTCAGTCCGACTCGTAGTCGGTGGTGACGTCGTCCTGGGTCTGCGGCTGCGGGTCCTTGCCGTCGCCGCCGCCGGACATCGACGCGGTGCCCTTCGTCTCCGAGCTGCCGTGCTTGCCCATCTCCACCACCTGGCCGGCGGTGTCAGTGCAGCGAGCGGTCTGCGTGGCGCCGTCGAGCACCACCGCGGCGTACGGCAGCGGGCCCGTCGGCAGCCGGTCGGTCACCAGGCACATCGCCCACGGTGCCCCAGCGGTCGGAGTCGCCATGTGCTCACCCTTCCCCTCTCGATGAGGCGGATGCCCATGCGGCTTCCGCACGACGGAAGAATCCAGCCCGCACGGCCGCCTCGGCCAGTACCGTAGGTGCGGCGAACCGTGGCGAAATAGTCACGCTCCGTGACGGCCAGTCAGGGAGGGTGAGACGGCGATGACCGGTAGGACCAGTAACCCGCACCTGGCGCTGTGGGTCGCCGCCAGCGGCCTGTCCTACGGGGAGATCGCCCGCCGGATCGCTGCCGAAGCCGTCCGCCGAGGTCACCGGCATATCGCCCCGGACGCCACCCGCGTCCGCCGGTGGATCGACGGCGAACGCCCCGCCCACCGGTGCCCGTACTGCTCGCCGCCGTGCTGTCCGACGCCGTCGACCAGGTGCTCACCCCCGGTGACCTCGGCCTGACCACGGACAAGCCGACCCTGGATAGCATCCAGCTCCCGCTGCTGACCGAGGCAGCTGCCCAGACCCTGGCCGGATGGACGAAGATGGACTTGTTCCTTCATCGCCGCGACACCCTCAAGCTCGCTCTCGGCGCCTCGTTGGTCCTCGCCGCCGAACGGATGCTCGGCGGCACCGCCCATGCCGTGGGCCGCGGCGTCAAGGGTTTCGATGCCGACACCGCCGCCGCGCTGGAGGAGGTCACCACCTTCTTCACTCAGGCGGACGCCGCCAGAGGCGGCGGCCTGTACCGCTCGGCGATCGTCGCGCAGCTCGCCGAAGTCGCCCGCCGCATCGAGGACGGCGTTCCGCCCTTCCTGAAGACCCGGGTGTTCACTGCGACCGCCGATCTTGCGGCGCTGGCCGGTTGGGTCAGCCACGACAGCGGCCGGTACGCGACCGCCCAGCGGTACTGGTCCTACGGCATCTATGCCGCCGGCGAGGCCGGGCAGCGGGACCGTGGGGTGGAGATCGTCACCCGCATGTCCCATCAGATGATCTTTCTCGGGCACACCCGTGACGCCCTTGACCTGCTCGGCGTCGCTGCGAAGAAGGCGACCCTGCCTGCGACCAGGGCGCTGGTCGCTTCCCAGACCGGCCGCGTCCACGCGGCCCTCGGCTGCGAGCGCAATGCCGAGCGGTACCTCGGCGCCGCCGACGAACTCATCTCGGGCGGCCTGGGTAATCCGCCGGGGTGGGTGGCGTACTTCGGCGCCGCCGAGCACGCCGGCGCCCGCGCCGTTTCCGCCCGCGATCTCGCGGCGGCTGGACGACGCCCCAGTCCTGCGAGCCGCCACTTCACCGATGCCCTCAGTCTGCGCACGCCCGGGTTCGAGCGGGTGAAGGTCATGGACCGGATCGGACTGGCCGCCGCCCTGTTCGACGAGGGCGAGGCCGAGCAGGGCGCCGCCGAGGCCCAGCAGGCTCTCGACGAGGCGGCCCGTCTCGACTCCACCCTCGTCGCCTCCCGGCTGAACATCCTTCTGGCCGCCGCCCGCCCGTACCGCACCGCCGCGGTCGAGGGAGTCCGCAGCCGCGCGGCGGCTCTCGCGGCATCGCGCCCGACGGCGGTCGCCGCCTGAGAGCCTCAAGACCATGGGTAAGCACTCCCGACCCGGGCCACCGAACCAGCCCTCCCGCGCCGTCCCCCGTCTCGACGCCGACGACCGGCTCGCCGCGTACGACAAGCGGCGCCTCCCACCGCTGGACGTCTATCGTCGCCACCGGCCGCTGCACGGAGGCGCCGGCCACCTCCGCCCCGGCGAGCCGCGGGTCCTGGAGGAGTGGAACGGCTTTTCGTACGAGCCGGTGGGCACCGCCGCGAACCTCGCGGCGGCCCGGCAGTGGGTGGCCGGACAAACGTCCGGCGAGCCGGTCGCGTAACTCTTGCGCCGTGGCCGTGCGTGGCGGTCGACCCGCAGAGCCGTTCCCTGTCAGGCCTCCTGGGCAGGTTCCGCGTGCCAGGCGCCCGTGACCGCCGCGACGACCACCGAGCCGATGACGATCAGACGGTGGGTCAGCGCGTCCAGCTGCTGGCGCTGGGCGGGCGGCACGTGCCACTCCTCCCACCACGTGACCTGCTCCTGCGTCCGGGGCGTGGGCGACTCGGCCGCCCACGCCTCGTGCAGGTGGGCCGCGAGCGGGGTCACGGCGCGGGCGTGCTCGGCATAGGCGGAGATCAGGGCCGTCATGTGGCTGGTCGGCAAGTGGCTGTACCACTGGTTGCGGAGGTTCTCGGCGAGGGCCGCCACGTCCTCCAGCCACAGCACGTGCTGGGTGATCCACCCCTGCGGGTCGGTGCTGCGGGGCATCTCCGGCAGCAGGCGCGGTTCCACCGCGTCGCGGTGCTCGAGGAACGTCCGGCCGAGGGCCAGTTCGTCGTCGTGGGGGATCCAGACGCGCTCGCCCAGGGCGACCGCGGCGGCATCGACAGCATCAACAGGATGGGTCATTTGATCACTTTACGGTTCCGGACGGAGCCCTCCGCACGCCCGTGCCCGGGCGTACGCGGCCGTCGGGTGGACGGGGCGGCTGGTGGGCGACGGGCGCAAGTGAGTGTATGCGCCGGGCGCACGCCCATCCGACGGGGCATCATGGGCCCATGACGAGCCTCGGTCTCCCCGGGTCCATCCGGGCATGCCTGTTCGATCTCGACGGGGTGCTCACCCGTACGGCCACCGTGCACGCGGCCGCCTGGAAGGAGATGTTCGACGCGTTCCTCAGAGCGCGCGACGGCGCCGGCTTCCGCCCCTTCGACGCGGTCGAGGACTACGACCGGTACGTGGACGGCATGCCCCGGGCCGACGGCGTGCGTTCGTTCCTCGCCTCGCGGGGTATCCGCCTGCCCGAAGGAGATCCGGGCGACCCGCCGGAGCGGGACACCGTCCAGGGCCTCGGCACGCGGAAGAACACGATCGTCCTGGCGAAGATCAAGGAGATGGGCGTGGAGGCGTACGAGGGGTCGGTGCGCTACGTGCACGCGGCGCGCGCCGCCGGGCTGCGCCGGGCCGTCGTGTCCTCCAGCGCCAACTGCCACGACGTGCTCGTCGCGGCGGGCATCGACGACCTGTTCGAGGTGCGGATCGACGGCCTGGTCGCCGCCGAGCGCAAGCTGCCCGGCAAGCCGCACCCGGACACCTTCCTGGAGGCGGCCCGCGAGCTCGGGGTGGAACCGGCGCAGGCCGCGGTGTTCGAGGACGCGCTGGCGGGCATGGAGGCGGGCCGGGCGGGCCGCTTCGGCTACGTCGTCGGCGTCGACCGCACGGGCCAGGCCGACGCCCTGCGCAGCCACGGCGCGGACGTGGTCGTCCAGGATCTCGGGCAACTGCTGGGAGAGGCGGGCGAGCACAGTTGATCACCCATCCGGCCTATGCCGTGGAGCCCTGGTGCCTGCGCGAGACCGAGCTCAATCTGGCGGTGCTGCCGCAGAGCGAGTCCGTCTTCGCGCTGGCCAACGGCCACATCGGCTGGCGCGGCAACCTGGACGAGGGTGAGCCGCACGGCCTGCCCGGCTCGTATCTGAACGGGGTCTACGAACTGCGGCCGCTGCCCTACGCCGAGGCCGGCTACGGCTATCCGGAGTCCGGGCAGACTGTCATCGACGTCACCAACGGCAAGGTGATCCGGCTGCTCGTCGACGACGAGCCCTTCGACCTGCGCTACGGCCGGCTCGTCCGCCACGAGCGCGTGCTCGACTTCCGCACCGGCCTGCTGTCCCGCACCGTCGAGTGGACCTCGCCCTCCGGCCGTACGGTGCGGGTGCGCTCGACCCGGCTGGTGTCCTTCACCCAGCGGGCCGTCGCGGCCATCGCCTACGAGGTCGAGCCGGTCGACGGCGACGCGCGGATCGTGCTCCAGTCGGAGCTGGTGGCCAACGAGCAGCTGCCCACCGCCGGCGGGGACCCCCGGGTGGCGGCCGTGCTGGAGTCGCCGCTGGTGCCCGAGGAGCACTCGGCGGAGGAGGGCGTGCTGCGCCTGGTGCACCGGACGCAGCGCAGCGGGCTGCGGGTCGCGACCGCCGCCGTGCACTCCGTGGACGGCCCCGAGGGCACGCGCACGTACGCGAAGAGCACCGCGGACCTCAGCCGGTACACCGTCACCACGCTGCTGCAGCCGGGGCAGCGGCTGCGGCTGGAGAAGACGGTCGCCTACGGCTGGTCGGGCGTCCGCTCGCTGCCCGCGATGCACGACCAGGTGGACGCGGCGCTGGCGGGCGCGACCAGCACCGGCTGGCAGGGGCTGGTCGCCGAGCAGAAGGAGTACCTGCGGGAGTTCTGGGAGCGCGCGGACGTGGAGGTCGACGGCGACGCCGAGATCCAGCAGGCCGTGCGGTTCGCGCTGTTCCACGTGCTGCAGGCGGGGGCGCGCGCGGAGAGCCGGGCCATCGCCGCCAAGGGGCTGACCGGCCCGGGCTACGACGGGCACAGCTTCTGGGACACCGAGACGTTCGTGCTGCCGGTGCTCACGTGCACCGCTCCGCTGGCGGCCGCCCAGCCGCTGCGCTGGCGCCACGCCACCCTGCCCGCCGCGCTCAACCGGGCCCAGCAGCTGGGCCTGAAGGGCGCCGCGTTCCCCTGGCGGACCCTCAACGGCGACGAGTGCTCGGCGTACTGGCCGGCCGGCACGGCGGCCTTCCACGTCAACGCGGACATCGCGGACGCCGTGGTCCGCTACATGCTGGCCACGGGCGACACCACCTTCGAGCGGGAGGTCGGCCTGGAGCTGCTCGTCCACACGGCGCGGCTGTGGCGCTCCCTGGGCCACCACGACCACCAGGGGCAGTTCCACATCGACGGGGTGACGGGCCCGGACGAGTACAGCGCCGTCTCCGACGACAACGTCTACACGAACCTGATGGCACAGCAGAACCTGCGCGCCGCAGCCGACGCGGCCGAGCGCCATCCCGACCTGGCGGCGGGCTTCGGGGTGGACGACGAGGAGACGGCCGCGTGGCGGGACGCGGCGGCGCGGATGACGATGCCGTACAACGAGGCGCTCGGCGTCCACGAGCAGTCCAACGGCTTCACCGGCCACCAGGTGTGGGACTTCGCGGGGACCCGCCCCGACCAGTACCCGCTGATGCTGCACTTCCCGTACTTCGACATCTACCGCAAGCAGGTGATCAAGCAGGCGGACCTGGTGCTCGCCATGTACCTGCGCGGGGACGCCTTCACCGCCGAGGAGAAGGCCCGCAACTTCGCCTACTACGAGCCGCTGACCGTGCGCGACTCGTCGCTGTCGGCCTGCGTGCAGGCCGTCATGGCCGCGGAGGTGGGACAGCTCCGGCTGGCGTACGACTATCTGGGCGAGGCCGCGATGATGGACCTGTCCGACCTGGAGAGCAACACGCGCGACGGCGTGCACATCGCCTCCCTCGCGGGCACGTGGATCGCCCTGGTGGCGGGCTTCGGCGGACTGCGCCACTGCGACGGCTCGGTCGGTTTCGCCCCGAAGCTGCCGGAGCAGCTGGGCCGGCTCGCGTTCACGGTGCAGGTCCTGCAGAGCCGGCTGCGCGTCGAGATCACCGGGCAGACGGTGACGTACGAGCTGGTGGAGGGCGAGGTCCTGGACATCGCGCACTACGGGGAGCCGATGACGCTGAAGCAGGGCGCGGTGGTGAGCCGGAAGGTGCCCCACGTCCCCGAGCCCCCGGCGCCGACGCAGCCCGCGGGCCGGCAGCCGGCGCACCGCGGCTGGGCGCCGGGCCGGTCGGAGAGCGGCCCGGCGGAGAGGTGAGCGCCCGGCCCGTGCGCACCCCTACCGGCCGCGCACCGGTGTTCGCAGAATGACCTGCATGTCATACGACGACACGCCCGATGACGGGGCGAATCCGTTGCGCCGGCTCTCCCTCGGCGAGCTGCAGCGCCGTACGAGTGCGAAGTGGCGCGCCTACCCGCCGGACGTCCTGCCGCTGTGGGTGGCCGAGATGGACGTGATGCCCGCCGCGGCGGTGACGCGGGTGCTCACCGAGGCGGTGGCGCTCGGCGACACGGGCTACGCCTCCGGGACGGCGTACCCCGAGGCGCTGGACGCGTTCGCCCGGAAGCGGTGGGGCTGGGACGGCGTGGCGGCCGGGCGCACGGCGACGGTCGCGGACGTGATGCGCGGCGCGGTCGAGGTCCTGAAGCTGGTGACCGGGCCGGGCGACACGGTCGTCGTCAGCCCTCCCGTCTACCCCCCGTTCTTCGGCTTCCTGGAGCAGGAGGAGCGGCGCGTGGCCGAGGCCCCGCTGGGGCCGGACGGGCGGCTGGACACGGCCGCTCTGGAGGCCGCGTTCCGGCGGGCCGGAGCGGGCGGGCGGCGGGCCGCGTACCTGCTGTGCAACCCGCACAACCCCACCGGCGCCGTGCCCACGCGGGCGGAGCTGGAGGCGGTGGCGGAGCTGGCGGGCGCGTACGGCATACGGGTCGTGGCCGACGAGATCCACGCCCCGCTCGTGCTGCCGGGCGCGGAGTTCGTGCCGTACCTGTCGGTGCCCGGGGCGGAGGACGCGTTCGGCCTGCTCTCCGCGTCCAAGGCCTGGAACCTGGCCGGGCTCAAGGCGGCCGTCGCCGTCGCCGGCCCGGCCGCCGCGGACGACCTGGCGCGGCTGCCGGAGGTGAGCAGCCACGGCCCCAGCCACCTCGGGGTGCTCGCGCACACGGCGGCGCTGCGGGAGGGCGGCGCGTGGCTCGACGCCGTCCTGGCGGGGCTGGACGAGAACCGGCGGCTGCTCGGCGAGCTGCTGGAGCGTCACCTGCCGGAGGTGCGGTACCTGCGCCCCGAGGGCACCTACCTGGCGTGGCTGGACTGCCGGGCGCTGGGGCTGGGCGACGACCCGGCCGCCGTGTTCCTGGAGCGCGGCCGGGTCGCGCTGACCGGCGGGCTCCCCTTCGGCACGGGCGGCGCGGGGCACGTGCGGCTCAACTTCGCGACGTCACCGGAGCTGCTCGCGGAGGCGGTGCGCAGGATGGCGGCGGCAGCGGGGCGCTGACGCCCCGCTGCCGCCCGGCCGGCTCCCTACTCGCGGACGACGTTCTCCGCCTGGGGCCCCTTGGGGCCCTGGGTGACGTCATAGGAGACGCGGTCGTCCTCGTGCAGCTCCTTGAACCCCTGCGTCTGGATGGCCGAGAAGTGGACGAACACGTCCGGACCGCCGTCGTCCTGCTGAATGAAACCGAAGCCCTTGTCCGCGTTGAACCACTTCACCTTGCCTGTTGCCATGTGCTTCCAGTCCTTCGTCCTTCTCCTGCGGCGCGACGGGCTCGGCGCACCGGCCGGCGCCGGTCGACGGCCGGCCCGGTGCCTCACCTTTCCCCGCCCTGCGGGCGGAGATGCCCTCCGTCTCCCCCTCTTCACCCCTTCGGAGGGAAAGCCACCACTTCCCGGCCCCCGTCCTCGTATGACCCCATTTGGCGGCACGGCACCGCTATATTCGACGATGTCCGTGACCGCGAGCGGCGGAAAGGACCACGTGATCGGCTCGTACGCGTACGCATCACTGCCGGAAGCGGCTGCGCGCCATCCGCTGGCCCCGGCGCGCGGTCTGTACAGCAGCGACTCCTGGCTGGAGCTGCTGCGGGGACACGGCCACCGGTACCGCTGGCTGCTGATGTGCGCGCAGGAGCGCGCGGCGGCCCTCGCCCCGGTCACGGACGGCCCGGCCGTGCGGTCCGGGCGCTACCGCCCGGACTTCCTCCTCCACGAGCGCCTCCCGGCCGAGCGCTGCGTCGTCGCCGGGCCGCGCACGGGCTATCTCAACGAGCTCCGCTACGGGCCGGAGCGGCTGCCGGCCGCCGAGGTCGCCGAGGGCCTGCTCGCCGCGGCCCCCCAGGAGCCCCCGCCCGACGCCGCCCTCCTGCCGTATCTGCCGAGCGGGCCCGCCGCCGCCTTCGAGACCGCCGGCCACCCGGCGGGCCTGATCGCGTGGGACGCCTGGCTCGACGTGCCCGGCACCGGCTTCGACGGCTATCTCGCCGGCCTGGACAAGACCCACCGCAAGCAGGTCAAGGACGACCTGCGCCGCTTCACCATGGCGGGCGTCGCCTTCTCCACCCGGCCGCTCACCGGCCCCGACGACGAAACCGACGACCTGCTGGTGCTGCACGAGCGCATGTACGGCACCGTGTACGACCGGCCCGGCTCGCGTTTCTCCCGCTATCTGGCCCGCTGCGCCGAACTGCCCGGCGCCTACGTCGTACGGGCGCGGCTGGCGGGCCGCACGGTCGGCTGCCACCTGGTCTTCCACTACGGCGACGTGCTGTGGGTGCGGCTGATCGGGGTGGACGAGACCCGGCCCGGCACGCGCGGCTGCTACTTCGGCCTGATGTTCTACGAGCCGCTGCGGCTGGCCCACGAGCTGGGCGCCCGCGCCGTGCACCTGGGCATCGGCACGTCCCGGGCCAAGTCACGGCGCGGGGCGCGGCTGGAGCCGCTGTGGACGGTGGCCGTCACCGCGGGAGGCCGGGCGCGCGACCTGGCGCGCGAGGGCCTGGCGGCCCGGGCCCTGGACCTGCCGGACCCGGCGCCCGAGGGGGGCGGGCCCGCGCCGGAGTCGCCCTCGGAGTGGGAGCGGCCGTCGTGGGCGGGGTGAGGGAAGCGCCCGGCCGGGCGCTCGCGGGGCGGGCGCGCCCGGGCCCGGCCAGGGCGCGCTCCTGGCCGGGCCGGACCTACGGCGTGGTGCTGCGGTGGTCCAGCGTGGCTCAGTGCCCGGCGCGGGCCGCGTTGCCGGCGATCGCGGGCGTCTTGCAGGCGATGTCCGTGCCCACCGAGTTGACGCCGTCCTTCTTGGCCTGACCGCCCTGGTACTCGTAGTACAGGTAGGTGTAGAACTCGATGCGCCGGCTCGGGCCGCAGGCCGAGTCCGCGGCGACGTTGTAGGTCAGGGTCACCGTGCGGCTGGCGCCGGGGAGGATCGGCACGCTGTAGTTCATCGAGCCGCTCTGCTTGCCCGTGACGTCGCACCGGGTCACGTCGCCCGTGCAGGAGGCGAACGCGTACTTGAGCGCGGGGTCCTGCGACGTGTTCCACGTCGGCTGTATGGACTGGTACACGAACTGGGTGTTCGTGGTCTGGTCGTTGGTGAATTTCAGAGTAATGCTCACCGTGGAGCCCGGCGTCGCGGACGCCTTGTCGACGGTGACCGTCATCGGAGGGGTGTCGGCGGCGGAGGCCGACGGGGCCATGCCCATGAGGGCGACGACAGAGGCGAGGGCGGCGGACAGCCCGAGGCGTCCGAACGTGTGTCTGCGCATGGCGACGGAGATTAGACAGCCACCTCGCGTCCTGACTGCACCGCAGGTAGAGGATTGGCCACGGCCGAAAGGCCCGCCGCACCCTCCTGGCCAGGTGTGAGCCTGGAGGCAGCCGTTCCGTGGGTGACGTAGTTGGCCGGGAAGTGCCCTAGGGGCGGGTGTGACAGGGGTCGTGGATGGCCGGCTCACGGTGCCGGAGGGCCCTCGTACCGGCCAAGGGGCGGGGCTGTTCACCGGGAGGGACGCCACCGAGGGTCCGGGTGGTTCCCCGTGGGCGGCAAGGCCTTCTCATCCAGCACCTACGATGCTGAATCATGGAACTCAGACACCTCGAGCACTTCGTCGCGGTCGCCGAGGAGCAGCACTTCACGCACGCGGCGGAGCGGCTGCGGGTGGCCCAGTCCGGGGTGTCGGCCTCGGTACGGGCCCTGGAACGGGAGCTGGGCGCCGAGTTGTTCCTCCGTACGACGCGGCGGGTGGGGCTCACGGACGCGGGGCGGGCGCTGCTGGTGGAGGCGCGGCGGACGCTGGCGTGCGCGGCGGCGGCCCGCGAGGCCGTGGCGGCGGTGCAGGGGCTGATGGGCGGGACGCTGTCGGTGGGCACCGAGCAGTGCATGGGCACGGTCGACGCGGCCGCACTGCTGGCCTCCTTCCACGCGCTCCACCCGCAGGTGGAAGTGCACATGGAGCAGGCGGGTTCGGGCCGGCTGCTGGAGCAGGTGCGGCGCGGCGAGCTCGACGTGGCGTTCGTCGTGCACGACGGGCTGCACGAGGGGGTGCGGCTGCGGCGGATTGCGGAGGAGCCGCTGATGCTGCTGTGCCGGGCGGATCACCCGCTGGCGGGGACCGGCGGGCCGGTGCCGCCGGCGCGGCTGGCCGGCGAGGTGTTCGTGGACCTCCACCCCGACTGGGGTGCCCGCCGGGCCGCGGACCTGGCGTTCGCCGACGCGGGTGCGGCGCGGAAGGTCGCCCTGCAGGTCAACGACGTCTACACGCTGCTCGATCTCGTCTCGCGCGGCCTGGGAGCGGCGGTCGTGCCGCGCCCGGTGACCCTCAAGGAGCAGGCGCGCGGGCTGAGCGCCGTCCCGCTGGAGGGGCCCACGCGGTGGAAGGTGGCCGTGGCGGTGCCGGCGGCGGGTCAGCCGACGGCGGCCGCCAGGGCCTTGCTCGCCATGATTGATCATCAGGACTGCTGAATGTGATCGGTAAGGGATGTTGGACACCGCCCGCATTCCCGCGCAGAGTGGGGGACGGTCCGGCCACGGAGCTCCGACCACCGAGAGACCAGAGAGGCAGCACCCCCATGGCGCAAGAAGTACGCGGTGTCATCGCCCGCGGCAAGGGCGAACCGGTACGGGTCGAGACGATCCTCGTCCCGGACCCCGGCCCGGGCGAGGCCGTCGTGAAGATCCAGGCGTGCGGGGTGTGCCACACGGATCTGCACTACCGGGAAGGCGGAATCAACGACGAGTTCCCGTTCCTCCTCGGCCACGAGGCCGCGGGCGTGGTCGAGTCGGTCGGTGCCGGAGTGACCGAAGTGGCCCCCGGCGACTTCGTCATCCTCAACTGGCGCGCCGTCTGCGGGCAGTGCCGCGCGTGCCTGCGCGGCCGCCCCTGGTACTGCTTCAACACGCACAACGCGAAGCAGAAGATGACGCTGACGGACGGCACGGAGCTCTCCCCCGCGCTGGGCATCGGCGCCTTCGCGGAGAAGACCCTGGTCGCCGCCGGGCAGTGCACCAAGGTCGACCCCGCTGCCGCGCCCGCCGCCGCCGGCCTGCTGGGCTGCGGGGTGATGGCCGGACTGGGCGCCGCGATCAACACCGGCGGCGTGGGCCGGGGCGACTCCGTCGCCGTCATCGGCTGCGGCGGCGTGGGCAACGCGGCGGTCGCCGGCGCCCGGCTGGCCGGCGCCGCGAAGATCATCGCGGTGGACCTCTCCGACGCGAAGCTGGAGCAGGCGAAGGCCCTGGGGGCCACCCACACCGTCAACTCGTCCTCGGTGGACGCGGTCGCGGCGATCCAGTCGCTGACCGATGGTTTCGGCGCCGACGTCGTCATCGACGCGGTCGGCCGCCCGGAGACGTACCGCCAGGCCTTCTACGCGCGCGACCTGGCCGGGACCGTGGTCCTGGTGGGCGTGCCCACGCCGGAGATGAAGCTGGAGCTGCCGCTGCTGGACGTCTTCGGGCGCGGCGGTGCGCTCAAGTCCTCGTGGTACGGCGACTGCCTGCCGTCCCGGGACTTCCCCATGCTGATCGACCTCTATCTGCAGGGCCGTCTCGACCTCGACGCGTTCGTCAGCGAGACGATCGCTCTGGACGAGGTGGAGGAGGCCTTCCACCGGATGGAGAAGGGCGAGGTGCTGCGCTCGGTGGTGCTGCTGTGACGGCCCGCATCGAACACCTCGTCACGTCCGGCGTGTTCGCGCTCGACGGCGGCGTCTGGGACGTCGAGAACAACGTGTGGCTCGTGGGCGACGACGAGGAGGTCCTCGTCATCGACGCCGCCCACGACGCGGCCGCCATCGAGAAGGCCGTGGGCGGCCGCCGGCTGACCGCCGTCGTCTGCACCCACGCGCACAACGACCACATCGGCGCGGCGCCCGCGCTCGCGGCCCGGACCGGCGCGCCCGTGCTGCTCCACCCGGCCGACCGCGAGCTGTGGGAGCAGACGCACCCGGGCACCGCCCCGGACGGGGAGCTGGCGGACGGGCAGGAGCTGACCGTCGCGGGCACAGTGCTGACGGTGCTCCACACCCCCGGCCACAGCCCCGGCGGTGTGTGCCTCTACGCGCCGGAGCTGGGCACCGTGTTCACCGGCGACACGCTCTTCCACGGCGGCCCGGGGGCGACGGGCCGGTCCTTCTCCGACTTCCCGACGATCATCGGCTCGATCCGGGAGCGGCTGCTGTCGCTGCCGCCGGAGACCGTGGTGCGCACGGGGCACGGGGAGAGCACGACGGTCGGCGGCGAGGCGCCCGCCCTGCCGGAGTGGATCGCGCGCGGGCACTGAGGCGGACCTCCCGGCGGGTCTCCCGGCGTAGGTCCGAAGGCCGATGTGCCTGCGGGGGACGGCGGATTACCGTCGTGCCGGGCGCCGGTCGCTTTCACCATCCGGGTGGGAGCGGGGCCGGTGTCCGGTACGTGCCTGTGGAGGCATCGATCGTGTCAGTCGAGTTGAACCACACCATCATCCATTCCCGGGACAAGCGCGAGTCCGCCGAGTTCCTGGCGCACGTCCTGGGCCTGGAGGTCGCCCCGGACATGGGGCCCTTCGCCCCCGTCGTCACCGGTAACGGCGTCACGCTGGACTTCGCCACCAGCGACCGGCCCGAGGACATCGTCCCGCAGCACTACGCGTTCCTGGTGCCGGAGGATTCCTTCGACGGCATCTTCGCGCGGATCAAGGAAGCCGGGCTGCCCTACTGGGCCGACCCGCACCGTGGGCGTCCGGGCGAGATCAACCACGGCAACGGCGGGCGGGGCGTCTACTTCCCCGACCCGTCCGGCCACTACCTCGAGGTGCTCACCCGCCCGTACGGCAGCGCATCGTAGGACCGAGCAGGTGAGGGGCCCCGGACCGCGACGGTCCGGGGCCCCCTCGCTCCGGGCGGGGCAGCCGCCGCCCGGGGACGTCACTTCACTGCCGGCACCGCCACGGGCGGGCATCCTTCGGCGGGACCCGCCGGGCGGCCGGGGAGGCACGTCTCCGCGCTCGCGACCCCGAAGCGGAGCCGGTGGCCGCACTCCGGGCAGTCGGCCGACTCCGCGATCAGCAGCCGGCCCGAGCAGTGGACGACGGGGGCCGTGCTGACGCGGGGCGGGACCGGCCCGCAGTGCGGGCAGTCGGCCGTGCCGGCGCCGGCCGTCACCGCCCGCCCCTCTCCCTGCGGTCCTCGCTCACCACGAGACACGCCGCCGGCGGCAGCAGCCATCCCCCTCCCTGGAGGACCGTCACGCGGAAGGAGGGGTGCATCACGCAGATCAGGCCCAGTACGAGCGTGGCGACGAACGCCGCGCCGAAGGCCGGAAGCTCTGCCCTGAGGTCAGTGAACATGAGGTCTCCTCGTGCTTGACCGGTTTTCCTGAGCCGAGTCTGAATCCGCCCCCCGACCTGCGACAACGGTCTGAGGACGCGCGTAGAACTTGACGGACGCGGGCAGCGCACGGACGGACTCCGGCGAACTGACGTAGCACGTACGGACCATGACGGACACTTGGTGGCAGCGCGTGTCCGACAAGGGGGAAGAGTCATGGCCGAGCAGCGTCCAGCATCACCTCCGCCCGAGGCCCAGCTCGCCTTCGCGCGGCAGCTCCGCGAGCTCCGGCGCCGCACCCTGACCATGCCCACCGAGGCGGCCCTCGCCCGCAGGATGCGCTGTGCCCGCAGCACGGTCTCCGCGATCCTCAACGGCCGCCGGTTCCCCACCTGGCCGCGCACGGCGGCCTTCGTCGAGGCGTGCGGCGGCGTCGAGAAGGACTGGCTGGAGCTGTGGCTCCGGGCGAAGCGGCATATCGAGGAGGCGCGCCGCGGGGCCGGCGTCCCCGCAACCGTGCCCGCTCCCGCCGCCGCGCCCGTTCCGGCGCCCCTGCTCGCTCCCCTGCCCGTCCCGGAGGGGGCCGGTGCCGGTTCGGCGATGCTGGCGGCGCAGTGGTACCGGAACAACCGCGAGTTCTACGGGGCCGCCGCCGAGCGCGTCCGCGAGGCGCGGTCGGAGATCCGGGTCACCTACATGCGCCGCTACCCGCCGACCCAGTACACCACCCCGGCGTCCGCCGCCTACTTCGAGGCCGTGCTCGGCTGGGCGGGCGAGGACAGCGAGGACGAGCGGTGCGTGCGCCGCATCATCGGCATACCGGAACACGGCGGCACGCCCGACGGCGACATGCTCGACTGGGCCCGCAGGCACCACGAGGACAGCAAGGGCATCCTCAACTACGAGGCGAGCGTGCTGCGCTGGCCGGTGGCTGCGGACGGGCTGAACATGGCGCTCATCGACGACAGCGTCGTCTTCCTGGCCTTCTCCGGCGGCCCGCGCCAGAAGCTGAACGGCTTCATCGTCGAGGACCCCACCTTCATGAGCTACTTCGCCTCGTACTTCGAACAGCTCTGGGCGGCCTTGCAGCCCCTGGGCGCCTATCTGCAGGAGCTGGACGGCACGAGTTGAACTGAACCGGGTGCGGTGCGGGCCAGGGGTGACAGCGCCAGTCCGGCCCCCGGCGCAGTCTCGCAGGGGGCCGGCGGCTCGTGTCGCTCTACGGGGCCGCCGGGACGGCCGGGGGCAGGGACGAAAGGCCCTCCGGGAGCGGACCCGTGTGGATGACGGCGAGTCGCTGCGTCGCCCGGGTGAGGGCCACGTACAGGTCGCTCACGCCGAACTCCGCCGGCTCCGCCACGATCACCGCGTCGAATTCCAGGCCCTTGGCCTGCCGGGGATCCAGCAGGACCACCGGGCGGGTCAGGTCCGGCGCCGGGCCGTGGGAGGCGCCGGGGAGCGCCGCGGCCAGGGCCGCGTGGTGCGGCCGCGGCGCGATCACCGCGAGCCGGCCGTCCTCGGGCAGCTCCCGGGCCACGGCCGCGGCGACCGCACCCGGCAGGTCCCCGGTGCGCTGCGCCCAGGGGCGCGCGTCCGTGGAGCGGATCGAGCGCGGCGGCTCGAACGACGGGTCCGCGGACCGCAGCACGTCCGCGGCCACCGCCATGATCTCGGCCGGCGTCCGGTAGTTGACGTCCAGCCGGACGTGCTCCCAGCGGTCCCCGACGTACGGTTCGAGGACCGGCGCCCACGCGCCGCAGCCGCCGGGTTCGGAGGTCTGCGCGGGGTCGCCCACCAGCGTCATCGAGCGCGTCGGGCACCGGCGCATCAGCAGCCGCCACATCATCGGGGACAGCTCCTGAGCCTCGTCCACGATGATGTGGCCGAAGGCCCAGGTGCGGTCGGCGGCGGCGCGCTCGGCGGCGCTGCGGTGGTCCTGCTCCTCGTGCCGCTCCGCGAGGCGCTCGGCGTCGACGAGGTCGTGCGCGGCGAGCACTTCCGAGTCGTCGTCCGCGCGGTCCTCGAACTCCTGGGTGCGCGAGCCGTAGGACATGTCGAGCACGCCCTGGGCGTAGGCGATCCGCCGCTGCCGCTCGGCCTCGGCGGCGGCGCGGGCGGCCGAGTCGTCCTCGCCGAGCAGTTCGGCGGCCTCGTCCAGCAGCGGCACGTCCGCCGGCGTCCAGGGGCCGCCGGTGCGCCGGACGGCCGCGGCGTCCGCCTCCGGGAGGTGGGCGGGATCGGCGAGGAACTCCCCGACCAGCTGATGGGGCGTGAGGACCGGCCACAGCCGGTCGATGGCCGCGTGGACCTCGGGGGCGGCGGCGACGCCCTTGCCCAGCTGGGCGATGTCGTCCGGGCCGAGGAGGTTCGGCCCGCCGTAGGGGTCCGCGCCTATGCGGTCGGCGAGCTGCCGGGTGAGCGCGTCGATGACGTGGAAGGCGAAGTACGGGCGGGCGAGGTTGTGCGGCAGCCGCATGCCGCGGGCGTGGTGGCGCGCGTCGGACGCGATGTCCGCGTCCAGCAGCAGCTCGCCGTCCTCGTGGTCGATCACGATCGCGGGGTCGGGCAGGGTCTGCCGGTCGCGGACGTACGCGGCCAGGGCGTCCGCCATCGCCGCGGCGCCCTTGACCGCGGCGGCCTCCGGCGTGTCGGTCCCGGTCGCCGTCACGCCGGGGAAGAGCTCGCCGGGCGTGGCGAGCAGGACGCCCGTCTCGCCGAGCGAGGGCAGCACTTCCCCGATGTAGCCCAGGAACGCGGGGTTGGGCCCGACGATCAGCACGGCGCGCCGGGACAGCTGCTCGCGGTGGGCGTAGAGCAGATAGGCGGCGCGGTGCAGGGCGACGACGGTCTTGCCGGTGCCCGGCCCGCCTTCGACGACGAGGACGCCGCGGTGCGGGGCGCGGATGATGCCGTCCTGCTCGGCCTGGATGGTCTGCACGATGTCGTGCATCCGGCCGGTGCGCGCCGAGTCGAGCGCGGCGAGCAGCACGGCGTCCGCGTCGGAGCCCTCGTGTCCGGTGCGCTCGGTGTCGGTGAGATCCAGAATCTCGTCGTGCAGGGCGGTGACCCGGCGGCCCTCGGTGCTGATGTGACGCCTGCGGCGCAGCCCCATCGGGGTGTGCCCGGTGGCGAGGTAGAAGGGCCGCGCGACGTCGGCCCGCCAGTCGATGACGAGCGGGGTGCGCTCCGGGTCGTCGCGCCGGATGCCGATGCGGCCGATGTGGTGGTCGCGGCCGTCACGGAAGGCGAGCCGGCCGAAACACAGGCCGCGCTCTCCGGCGTTGAAGGCCGCCAGGAGCCCGGACTGCTCGGCCACCATGACATCGCGCTCCAGCCGCGCCTGGAAGGTGCTGCCTCCCTGCGACAGGGCCTGCGTCACCGCCGTCTCGGCTCCGGCGCGCAGCTCGGCGAGACGCTCGTAGAGCAGATCGATGAATTCTTGCTCGTTGCGCATGTCCGCGATTGACAATTCAGCTCCCGCCGGGATACGATCGTTCCATAAAGCTTCCCCCTGCTCTGATTCTGCGCGGGCAGGGAAACATCCAATATACGCAGGGAAATCCCCCGGCCGTCAATACGGCCGGGGGATTTCCCTTTTTACGGGGCTGCTCCGCCGGGGCTGCATCGCCGCTTTCCGGCGCGCCTCACCCGGTGAACAATTGCCGCAGCCTCAGGGAGAGTTCGTACACTCCGTAGGCGAAGGGCGCCCCCACCCACAGCCAGCTCACCACGAGCACCGCCTTGCGGACAGCAGTCACAGGCCCGTTCCCTTCTCCGGCACGGCTTCGGCCACGCGGCCCCCGCCGCCGGCCGGTTCGTGGTGGCGCGGGTGCACCGGCCGTACGAGCTCGTTGGCGGCGAAGCCCACGGCCAGCAGCCCGATCATGATGGAGAACGACGTGGTGTACAGGGCGGGGCCCGTCCGGCCCGCGGACTTCCCCGCATCGGCCACGGCGTTGACGATGAGCGGCCCGAGCACCCCGGCCGTGGACCACGCCGTCAGCAGCCGACCGTGGATCGCACCGACCTGGTACGTCCCGAACAGGTCCTTCAAATAGGCGGGAACGGTCGCGAACCCGCCCCCGTAGAACGACAGCACCACGGCGGCGCACGCGATGAACAGCGGCTTCGCCGAGCCGCCCGCGAGCGCGAGGAGGAGGTACATCAGCGCGCCCGCGCCGAGATACAGGCGGTAGATGTTCTTCCGGCCCACGGCGTCGGAAACCGAGGACCACACGATCCGGCCGAGCATGTTGGCGAGCGAGAGCAGGCCGACGAAACCCGCCGCGGCGGCCGGGCCGACGGGGGAGGAGGAGTCCGCGAAGAAGTCCGCGATCATCGGGGCGGCCTTTTCCAGAATGCCGATGCCCGCCGTGACATTCGTGCACAGGACGACCCACAGGCACCAGAACTGCGGCGTGCGCAGGGCGTTGCGCGCCGACACCTGCCCGGTCGTGACCGGCGCGCGCGAGGACGCTCCCGCCGCGCGCACGGACGGCGGCCCCGGGGACTCCGGCGGCACCCGGACCAGCAGCACGCCGAGCGTCATGAAGACGGCGTACGCACCGCCCATCACCAGGAACGTCCGCGCGATCCCGGGAGCGTCCGCACCGAAGGCCGACAGCAGCTCCGCCGACCACGGCGAGGCGATGAGCGCGCCCCCGCCGAAGCCCATGATGGCGAGGCCCGTGGCCATCCCCGGACGATCGGGGAACCACTTGATGAGCGTGGACACGGGCGAGATGTAGCCGATGCCCAGCCCCGTCCCGCCGATGAGGCCGTAACCCGCCACCACGAGCCAGTACTGGCGGGTGGCGGCGCCCAGCGCGGCCACCAGGAAGCCGGACGCGAAGCAGACGGCCGACACGGACATCGCCCAGCGCGGCCCGTTGCGCTCCACGAGCGTGCCGCCGAACGCCGCCGACAGGCCGAGCATCACGATCGCCACCTGGAACGGCAGCGCCGAGGCCGTGCCGGACAGGCCCAGCGAGGACTCCAGCGGCGGTTTGAACACGCTCCAGGCATAGGCCTGGCCGATGGCCAGGTGGATGGACAGGGCGGCGGGCGGGACCAGCCAGCGGCTCCACCCCGGCGGCGCGACGACACCGGATCGGGCAGGCATGGACGGACGTTACAGCGCCCCGGCGGCTCCGGGACAGACCTCCTGCAGCCCGTCAGCGGCGGGGCGGCCGGTCAGCGGGCGGAGACGCCCGCCGTGGCCAGCCACCCCTCGATCTGGCGGCGCGGGGCGACACCGCTGAAGCGGAAGACCTCGCGGCCGTCCCGCAGCAGGATCACCGTGGGGACGCTCAGGGCACCGAACCGCTCCGGTGCCCACGCGGCCCGGTCGATGTCGATCTTCACACCGGTCAGCGCCGCCCCGCAGGCCTCGACCACGTCTTCGAGGACGGGCGTGAGGAAGGAGCACGGGCCGCACCAGGGGGCGGTCAGGTCCACCAGCACGGGCGCGGGCCCGGCCAGCAGGCGCTCCAGCTCGCCCTCCTCGGTGACCTCGCGCAGCACACCGCGCTCCGGCGCCGCCTCGGCGTCCTCAGCGACTTCTTCCTCATCCTCTTCCTCCGCCAGGCCGGCGGAGTCCGCGGCCTCGGCGGCGGCGCCGGCGAACAGGGCGGCGTTCTCCGGTGGCGCGGAGATCCCGTTGACACCGAGCCCCGCGGCCAGCAGCCGCTCCAGCACGCCCCGGTCGAGGGCGTGCCCGGGGCGCTCGGCCACCGACACCTCGGCCAGCTGCGGGAGGTGCGCGAGCACGGCATCGGCCAGGGCGTGGTCGACGGGCATGCCGTCGAAAGTGAGGGAAGCGAGCTGCGGAACGTCCGCGAGGGCACGGAGGTGCTCCGGCCGGAAGGCCGTCGCGTTGCTGAGGACGAGGGAGTCGAGGGAGGCCGCGGTCTCGGACCCGGCGAGCGCGGCCAGCCCCGCGCCGGTGAACCGCGGGGACTCCAGGACCAGATCGGTCAGCTCGGGCATGCAGCCCAGCGCCCCGATGCCCTCGTCCGTGAAGTCGCCCGCCAGCACGAGCGTCCTCACCGCCCGCTGCCCCGCGACGGCCCGGACCATGGCGTCCGTCGCGCCGGCCAGGTCGGCGACCACGAACGCGTCGGACGGCAGCTGCGCGAGGGCGGCCGCGAGAGCCTCCTTGTCATGGACGTCGAAGGCGTCTTCCGGGCCTTGCGAGTCGTCCGAGTCGCCCGAGCCGGTCACGTCGACGACGTAGACGAGGCGGGAACCGGAGGACAGCGCCACCGGGCCGCACGGGTCCAGCTCCACGGGCTCGCCCCCGCCCTCCGTGTAGCGGACGAGGGTGCCGGGGATGCCTTGCTCGGGGAACTCGATCACACGTGCGCTCATCCCCTCATGCTAGGCGCGCCGCGGCCGGTGACAGGACGGCCGGGGACGGTACGGCCGGGGACACCGCGGCCGGTGACACGGCGGCCCGTGACGCCACGGCCGGGTGGCGTCACAGGCCGGGGGGCGGCTCAGGCCCGTGTGCCCGCGCAGTCCTCCAGCTCCGCGGCGAGATACGGCGCGGGCCGCGGGACCGTGCCGTAGTCGGCGTCGCTGTGCGCCTCCAGCCTCCTTACGGCGGCGGTGAGATGGAGGGTCACCGCCCTCCACCACCGCTCGTCGGGCGAGGGCGCGGCGGGCGCGCCCGGCCCGGCGGGCCGCTCCGGGCCCTGCTCCCAGAAGAAGCGGGCGGAGGACTCGGCGAGGCCGTAGCGGCTCGGGCGCCGGTCGCCGCGGATGGGGGTGGGCGGCGTGCCCAGGATCCGGTCGCCGTCCAGCGCGTACAGCGCGGCGGCCTGCTGCAGCCACCACTGCGCGGCCTGCCGCTCGCTGTGCTGCAGGTGGTGCAGGTACAGGCAGCGGGCGGCCGTGGCGGAGCCGGCGCCGGCGGCGAACCGCCACCAGAACGCGGCGCCTTCGTGGCGTCCGGCGAGGTGCAGCAGACAGGCGAAGGCCAGCGCGCCGCGCGGCTCGATCGCGGGGTCGTCGACCAGCAGGGCCATGGCGGCGACCGCGGACCGGTCGTGGACGACGCGGGCCGAGAGGGAGTCCAGCTCCGTGGCCGCCCGTTCGTGCAAGGCGGTGCGCCTGGCCGCGCCCAGCGGCGAGTCGGCCGGGGCGGCGCGGCCGGTGCGGTCGTGGCGGATGCTCTGGGCGCGGCGGTCCATGGCGTCGGCCCGGTTCCACACGACGCGGCCGGCGATCCGCGTGAGGGCGGCCTGTTCGTCGTAGCCGTCGAACGCGCCGGCCGGCATGGCGGCTTCCGCGAGCACCCGGTCGATGGCGGCCGGCGGCTCGCCTCCCCGTTCCCGCCCCTCTTCCTGTCCGTGGCGCATGTCGGTCACGCCTCCTCTTCTCCTTCCGGGGCTTCCGGAGCTTCCGGGGCCCACGCGATCTCCAGATCGCGGGCCAGGCGCCGTCTCGCACCCCGGACGTGCGAGCGGACCGTGGCGGGCGAGATGCCCATGATCCCGGCGACGCGGTGCACGGGATAGCCGAGCACGTAGCGCAGCACGACCACGTCGTACTGGCGGTCGGGGAGCCGGGTGATGGCCGCGTACAGGCCGAGGCGGGACTCCAGCACCTCCATGCGGGCGCGGCTCGCCTCCCGGACCGCGGCGAACGCGGCCGTCTCCACGAGCGCCGTGGCGTCGCGCCGCCTGGCCGCCAGCAGTTTGGTGATCTTCTCCTTCAGGGCGGCCAGGGCGTACGCGGCGGGGTTCGGCTGCCGCCGCACCTCGCCCCAGGCCAGCGCCAGCTGGCAGAAGACCTCCTCCACGACCCATTCGGCGTCGGGTTCGCTGTCCAGCTGGAGGTGGGCGTAGCGGAGGTAGGGCCGGTGGTGGAGCGAGAAGAAGGTGACGAAGTCGGCCGGCAGCCCCTCCGACAGGTCCTCGCGCAGCGCCGGCCAGGGCCGGGGCCCGGTCCGCCGGCCGGTCACGCCGGTCATGCGGCTCCCTCCCCGGGCCCGGGCGGCCGACGGTCACATCCCTGTAGCTGCACCTGCACGTCCTCTCACCGGTGGGCGGTGCCGTCCCCCCGGCACCCGAGGGCGCAGCGCCCTCATCCCTCAGCCAAGCGAACCGGAGGCCCGGGCGTGCAGGCCGATGTTCCGAAGGTCATGGGGATGGGCGCACTCGGTGCACCGCGCGCCCCCGGACGGCGTGTCAGCCGCCGGTGAAGGGTGCGAACGTCCGGCTGAAGTACCAGGCGTCCTGTTCGATGCCCGAGCAGAAGTCGGACCCCTTCGTCCCCGGGCAGCCGCCGTTGTCGCGCTGCAGCGCCCAGAAGGAGAGCGTGCCGATGCCCCGGGCGGTGGCCCAGTCGCGGACGCGGACCGCGTCCTGCGTGGTGAACGTCTCGGCCGGTCCGTAGTCGTCGATGCCCGGCATCTCGGTCACCCCGGTCATCGCCCACAGCTCCGCCGGCGACTTCGCCGGGTAGAGCCCCGCGAGCTGGGCGTGGAGGCCGGTCGCGGCGCTGACGGTGTCGGCGGCCATGTCGTGCGCGGCCCCGTCGTAGTAGTCGAACGTCATGATGTTCACGACGTCGACGCGCGCGCCGTTCTCGACGGCGTTGCGCAGCACCGCCAGGCCGCTGTCGGCGAGACCGTGGGTCGTCGTCGGCAGGGTGTACGAGAACTGGAGGGTGCGGCCGGTGCTCGCGGCCCAGTCCTGCACCTGCTTGACGGCCTTGTTGCGGCGGTCGATGCCGGCGGCGTTCGTCAGGGAGTTGTCCTCGATGTCGAGGTCGATGCGGGTGACGCCGTACGTGGTGACGACCTTTTCGAAGGCGGCGGCTATCCGGGCGGTGTCCGTACAGCTGTCCGCGAGCTCCGTGCCGCCGTTGTCGGCGGCGTACCCGCCGAAGGAGGGGATGACGTCGCCGCCGCGGGCACGGATGGTGCCGATGTCGGTGCCGAAGACGGACGGTGACACGGGCTTGGCGGTGGCGCCGTTCCAGTAGGGAGTGCAGGAGCCCGGGGCTTCGGTCTGCAGGAACGCCATGGTCAGGTGGTTCGCCCCGGACCGCGCGGAGAGGTCCGCCGGGCTCTCGGGGCCGTAGGTCTCGAAGTAGGGCGCGAAGACGTGCGGTGGCAGGGGCGCAGCGGCGGGCGCGGCGGCTTGGGCGCCGCCGCCTCCGCCCAGGACGAGCCCGGCGGACGCGGCCGCGGTGGCGAGGGCGGTGATGAGGGCACGGAGGGTGCCGTGCCGTCCGGTTCGGCTGAGTCGTCTCACGGAAGCTCCCGATGGTCCGGCCGGAGCCGGACGCGCGCGAGGGGCGGGGGGACCGGTTGCGCTGAACATCGTTGGTCTGGACCAGGATTGCGTCAAGGCTTCCGGCAGGACTCGCGGGAGAATTCATATTTTCCATGCCAACTCCCCCTTGAACCACTGTTATTGGTACGGTCCCGGCGAATGAGACGATACGCACCCGGGCGGCGCCGGCCGTGGGTGTCCCGCCCTCCGGCGGCCGTGCACCGGTGCCCACGCGGCGGCCCCGGAATAACACTTGCTATATTGCGCAACTGTGAAAGTTGCCAGGTTGTCGCGGGTGCGCGGCGGCCGGATCCGATGGGGAGCACGTATGGGCCGAAGGCGGACCGAGACGCCGCAGCAGCGGACGCGGCGCGCGCGGGCGGCGGTGTCCGCCCCGGGAGCGCTGCTCGTGGCGGGCGCCGGCGCGGACGAGGCGGCCGGAGCCGGCCTCGGCTGGGTCTTCGTGCTCACCGCCGCGGCCGCCGCCGCGCTCGCCGCGCTGCTGTGCCCCCGCGGCCGCACGTGGTGGGCGCTCGCCGCCCCGCCCCTCGTCATCGCCCTGGTGGCCGCCGGCGCGCAGCTCCTCGCCGGCGCCGGCGGGAGCGGCGGCAGCACCGTGACGGCGGTCGTGCACTGGGCCCTCGACACCTTCCCCGCCATGGCGGCGGCCGAGGCGACCGCGGCCGCCGTCCTGGCCGGGCGCGCGCTCCGCGCCGGCCGGGGGAGGAGGGCCTGCCATGCCTGAGCCGTACCGCCGCGACCCCCACCGCCCCGGCGGCCGCCCCCGTCCGCAGGGCGCCGGCCGCGGCCGCCCCGCCGCCGGGCCGCGCCCCCGCCGTCGCCGGTCCGGGCGCTCCCTCGCCCCCGGGCGCGCGGCCCGCCTCGCGGTCTGCCTCACTTCCGCGCTCGTCATGCTGACCAGCGGCGTCGGCTGGTGCGCCTACCACTGGCTGGACGGCGGAGTGAACACCTCCAGCGCCCTGGACGCCCTGCGCGGCGACGCGCCGCGAGGGCGCGACGGCGCGGTGAACCTGCTCCTGATCGGCCTCGACAGCCGCAAGGACATGAACGGCAACGACCTGCCGAAGGAGTTCGTCCAGGACGAGCTGCACGCCGGTTCCAGCGACATCGGCGGCTACAACACCAACACGCTCATCCTCATGCACATCCCCGCCGGCGGCGCCAAGGTGACGGCCTTCTCGATACCGCGCGACGACTACGTCGAGATCGCCGGCGGGCGCGGGGAGCACAAGATCAAGGAGGCGTACGGGATCGCCAAGGCCGAGGCCGAGGAGAAGCTGGCGGCCGAGGGCGTCAAGGGCGCCGAGCTGGAGCACCGCGGCCGCGAGGCCGGCCGCGAGGCCACGCTGGCCACGGTCCAGCACTTCCTCGGCGTGCCCATCGACCACTTCGCCGAGGTCAACCTCCTCGGCTTCTACGACATCGCCAAGGTGGTCCAGCCCGTCCCCGTGTGCCTGAAGCATCCCGTGCGCGACCGCTACTCCGGCGCGGACTTCCCCGCGGGGCCGCAGCAGCTCGACGCCCGCCAGGCGCTGGCCTTCGTCCGGCAGCGGCACGGCCTGCCCGCCGGGGACCTCGACCGCACCCACCGCCAGCAGGCGTTCCTGTCCTCGGTCACGCACAAGCTCCAGGAACAGGGCGTGTGGAGCGACCTCGGCAAGCTGCAGGGGCTGTTCGACGTCATCAAGAAGGACGTCGTCATCGACAACCGGTGGAACATCCTCGACTTCGCCCGGCAGGCGCCCAACCTGACCGGCGGCAACGCCGAGTTCCGCACCCTGCCCATCGAGGGCTTCGCCACCCGCAAGGGAGAGGCCGTCAACCTCGTCGACCCGGCGAAGGTCAAGTCCCTCGTCCAGGCGATGACGGGGCAGCCGGCGAAGAAGGACGGCACGCCGCTCGCGGGACCCCAGGCACCCGGTGGAGGGAAGGGCGACGCCAAGGGGCCGGGCGGGGCCGGGAACCCGGGCGGTACGAAGGCCCCGGGCGGTGACGACGCCAAGGGCGGGGATTCGCCCGCGTCCTCCGGCTCCTTCCAGGGCCCGGCGGTGAAGATGGGCGGCGTCCCCTGCGTCGACTGACCTCCGGGAGCGTCCTCAGGCCCTGCCCTTGGCCACGACGAGAAGCCGCTCGTAGTGCTTCATCTCCTCGATGTCGCCCGTGAACGGGCGGACCTCGGCGAGGAACGGCCCGAAGTGCGGCCCCCCGCGGAACCCGTGCTCGTGGTCGTGCACCGACGTCCACTCGATCCGCAGGACGAACCGCTCCGGCTCCTCCACCCCGCGCGCGAGCTCGTAGCCCAGGCACTGCGGCGCCGCGTACAGGTGCTCGGCGGCCGCCGCACAGGCCTTCTCGAAGGCGGCGCGCCGGTCCGGATCGGTGATGCGGTAGCGGACGTACTCGACGGTCACGGGCCCTCCTCTTGCCGCGGCCTGCGGTCAGCCGGCGAAGCCGGCGTGCACGTGGTCGTGATGGGTGTCGTCGGAGAAGAACTGCCGCCCCGCGCCCGCCCCCGCGGGCACGAGCGGACCGCCGACGTTGTACGAGCCGGCCGCAGCGGCGTCGCGCATGAACGCCTCGACCAGCGGGCGCGGCGTCGCCCGATCGACCACCGCCCGGCCGTCGATCCGCCACACGTCGAAGGCCCGGCCCGGCGGGTGGTCGCTGGGCCGGCCGGTGCCGAACACGTTCAGGGGATGGCCGGAGCGCACGACGCTGACGTCGATGCGGTAGCGCTCCGCCAGCCGGAGCATCGCCCGCAGCACGCTCGCGTGGACGCCACCGCTCCGGATGTCGGCCTCGGCGGCCGCGGGCAGCCGGATCCGGTCGTCGGCCAGCACCCGGCGCGCCTCCTCCGGCAGCGAGGCCGCCGCCGGGCCGGGCTCGGCCGGGTGCAGCTCGCCGACCGACCAGCGGGGCTCGCCGGAGGTGAGCCGCACGTCCACGGTCGTCCCGCCCTCCACCACCGGCCCGCCGCCGGTGCGCGTCCACTGCCGGCACACCACCAGGACGCTCGCCGAACCGGCCAGGATCCCGCCGTACTGGGCGTCCACCACCTGCACGACGGCGGCGTCCGCGCCGGACAGCAGCGGCCCGGCCCGCCCGGCGAGCGCGGGCGGCAGGCCGAGCGCCGCCACCCGCTCCCGCGCCTTCGCGACACCGCCGGCACCCTCCCGCCAGGTGCCCAGGGCCTCGACCAGCTGCACGGCGCGCAGCTTCACGTCCGGCCGGACGTCGGAGGGGTCGGGGCGCCACGCCGCCGGGCGGGGCAGCCCGGCGGCGGGCGACGGGGGCCCGCTGCCCATGGCGTTGCGCGGGGGCGCGGTCCCGCACCCCGGCACGCCGAGGGCGAGGCCCGCGGCCCCGGCCAGGACGGCCCGGCGCCCCATCCCCGCGGACCTCGTGGGAGCGGTCGCGGGGGCCTCCGGGCTGCGGGGCACGCCGGGTCCGGGCATGCGCCGTCCCCTTCCTCCGGGTCGTCCGGGCCAGGTGCGGTCCGCGGCCGGCTCCGCCCGGACAGGGGGCGGCCGGCCGGGGCCCGGCTCCAGTCTCGGCCCCGGCCGCGGCCCCCGCACGCGGCACTGCGCCACCCGGGAAATTGGGACGGGAAGCCGGTATTCGCAGGCCGCCGTTCCCCGGACGCAGGGATCTTGCCCGCCCGCTCGGGCGTCGGCTACCGTCGATCGGTGCAAGGGGAAAGTATTGAAATGCGCGGCAAAGGCTGCGGCAAAGCCCGCAGCCCGGAGAAGCGCGCGGAAGACACCACGGCGAAAAGCGCGGCACGGCGGCAATCACTCACGGCGATAACCGGCTCCCGGCACAGGAGAGGCCCATGCCTGCCAGCCAGACCAGCCCACCGTCCCCGACCACGCACCTGATCAGCGTCGTTCTCCCCTGTTACAACGAGGAAGCGGTGCTCGGCCGCACCCACGACCGCATCGCCCGGGCCCTGCGGCCCGGCGAAGGCGTCCGCTACGAAGTCGTCTACGTGGACGACGGCAGCGCCGACGCCACCTGGAATCTGATACGGACCTTCACCCGCGAGTCCCCGATGGTGCGGGCCGTCCGGTTCAGCCGCAACTTCGGCCACCAGGCGGCCTGTCTCGGCGGCCTCAAGGAGGCGCGGGGGGACGCGGTCGTCCTCATCGACGCCGATCTGCAGGACCCTCCCGAAATCATCCCGGATATGGTGGCCCGCTGGCGCCAGGGATGGCACGTGGTCTCCGCGCGGCGCACCGCCCGGCACGGCGAGACCCTCTTCAAGAACTTATCGGCTTTCGTCTTCTACCGGCTCCTCGGCCGGATTTCCGACCACCCCGTCGCATTGGACACCGGGGACTTCCGGCTCCTCGACCGGGAAGTCGTCGACGTGCTCACCGGGCTGACGGACCGGGAGCTCTTCCTGCGGGGCGCCGTCGGCTGGGCGGGATTCCCCGAGACGACCATCGAATACCAGCGGGACCCGCGGGCCGCGGGCGCATCCAAATACACCCTCCGCAAAATGCTCGCCCTCTCCCGCAGCGCCCTCCTCACCAGCGGCTCCGTCCTCCCGCTGCGGCTCCCCCTGTGGACCGGCTCCGCCTCCCTCGCCGCTTCCCTCCTGATGGCGCTGACCCGCCGGGGCAGGCCGAAGTCCCTGCCCCTCGCCCTGTTCGGCGCGCAGTCGCTGGCCGTCGGCGCCGTGGGGGAGTACGTCCACGCCGTCCTGCGCCAGGTGCAGGGCAGGCCCGCCTACGTGGTCAGCGAACGGATACGGAGCACGATCCCCGGGGCGGTCCTCGCCTCGGTCGAGGAGGTCGCGTGATGCAGCACCCGGACGTCATCGTCGTCGGCGCCGGCTTCACCGGCCTGTCCGCCGCGCTGGAACTCGCGGAGCTCGGCCACTCCGTACGGCTCCTCGAACGCGACTCCGGCATCGGCGGCCTCGCCGGCAGCTTCACCGTCGGGGACCGCCGCCTCGAACGCTTCTACCACCACTGGTTCGCCTCCGACGAGGAGATGCTGCGGCTCTGCGCCCGGCTCGGCGTCTCCGACCTGATGGAACCCCACCTGACGCGCACCGGCATGTACTACGCCAACTCCGTCTACCGCCTGTCGAAACCCCTGGACCTGCTCCGCTTCGCCCCGCTGCCCCTCACCGACCGGCTCCGGCTCGGCCTGCTGACCGTGCGCGCCCAGCGCGTCCGCGACTGGCGCCTCCTGGAACACCGCACCGCCGAGGAGTGGCTGGTCTCCCTCGGCGGCCGCCGGGTCTACGACGTGGTGTGGCGGCCCCTGCTGGAGGGGAAGTTCGGCGACCACGCGGCGGAGGTGGGCGCCACCTGGATGTGGACCAAGCTCCACCTGCGCGGCGGCAGCCGCACCCGCTCCGGCAGCGAGACCCTCTACTACCTGCGCGGCGGCAGCGACGCCCTCCTGACGGCCCTCCGCGAGCGCCTCACCGCCCTCGGCGCCGACATCCGCACCGGCACCCCCGTGCGGGGCGTCGTCACCGACGGCCGCCGCGTCACCGGAGTCCGCACCGAGGACGGGGAGCTCCACCCAGCCCGCCAGGTCCTCCTGACCGTCGCCCCCGCCCTGGCCGCCACGCTGCTGGAGGACCAGAGCGACACCCACCCCTCCGTGCCGCCCCTCCTGCGGCAGCTCCGCAGGATCCGCTACCTGGCGAACCTCTGCCTGGTGCTGGAGAACAACCGCCCGCTCTCCGACACGTACTGGCTCAACGTCAACGACCCGTCGTTCCCCTACGTCGGTGTGATCGAACACACCAACATGGACGACCCGGCCCGCTACGGCGGGCGGCACATCGCCTACCTCTCCAAGTACCTGCCCGCCGACGCGGAGCTGTACCGGATGACCGACGAGCAGGTGTTCGCCCACAGCCTGCCGCACCTGCAGCGGATGTTCCCCCGGTTCGACCGCTCCTGGGTCGACGCCTACCACGTGTGGCGCGCCGAGCACGCCCAGCCCGTCATCACCCCCGGATACACGCGCATCATGCCCCCCGTGCAGAGCCGCGTGACCGGCCTCTACCTCGCCGGGATGGCCCAGGTCTTCCCCGAGGACCGCGGCACCAACTACGCCGTGCGGGACGGCCGCCGCGCCGGACGCCTCATCGCCGACCGGCTGCGCACCGAACCCGGCGGCAGCCGGAACCTGCCCGACTCCGAGGACTCCCATGCCTGAACTCATCTCCCTGGATCAGGCCGAACACCTCGGCATCGACCAGGTCCACACCCTCTACGAGCGCCACGTCAGCCGCAGCCAGGTCTCCCTCATCGGCTCCTTCGGATTCGGCCGCGACCTCGTCGACAGCGCCGAAGGCGCGTGGATCACCCTCCGCGACGGCCGGCGCATCCTCGACTTCACCGGCGGCATCGGCGTCCTCAACCACGGCCACAACCACCCGCGCGTCCTCGCCGCCCGCGACCGCTTCCGGCAGCGCCGCCGCATGGAGGTCCACAAGAACTTCTTCTCGCCCTACGTCGCCGCCCTCAGCCACAACCTGGCCGCACTGCTCCCGGGCGACCTCGACATCTGCTACTTCCCCAATTCCGGGGCGGAGGCCGTCGAAGGCGCGGTCAAGCTCGCGTACAAATACCACGGCGGGCGGCGCGGCACCGTCCTCCACACGGACATCGCCTTCCACGGCAAACTGCTCGGCGCCGGCAGCCTCACCGCCTCCCCCGAGATCCCCTTCGAATTCCCCCGGATCCCCGGGACCGACTCCTTCGCCTACGGCGATCTCGCCTCCTTCGAACTGGCCCTGGAACGGCACCGCGACGCCACGGGCCGCAGCGACGTCTACGCCGTCGTCCTGGAACCCTTCAGCGCCTCCGCCCTGCGCGAATGCCCGCCCGCCTTCCTGCGCGCCGTGCGGCGGCTGTGCACCGAGCACGACATCGTCCTGGTCTTCGACGAGGTGTACACCGGCTGGGGCAAGACCGGCGAACTCTTCCACTTCATGCGCTGCCCCGGACTCGTCCCCGACGTCCTCACCATGTCGAAGTCCTTCGGCGGCGGGAAATCCTCCATCTCGGGCTACGTGGCCCGTGAACCCGTCTTCCGCAAGGCCTACGACAACCTCAGCGACGCCACCCTGCACAGCACCACCTATTACGGATTCGGCGAGGAGACGGCCACCGCCCTGGAAGCGGTCCTGGTGGCCGTGGAGGAGGACTTCCCCGGCCGGGCCCGCGCCCTCGGGCAACTGCTGTCCGACGGGCTCACCCGCATCGCCGCGCGCCACCCCCGCCTCGTGGCCTCCACCACCGGCCGCGGCGCCCTCCACGGCGTCTTCCTGCGGCCCGGCCCCGGCATCCCCGACCGCATCCGCACCCTCCTCCCCGCGGCCGCCCGCGATCCGCAGGCCGTGCCGAAGCTGCTCACCGCCGCCGTGATCGCCGCCCTCTACCGCGACCACGGGATCCTGACGTTCTTCGGCTCCAACCGGGACATCGCCCTCATCGTCTCCCCGCCCCTGGTCGCCGGCGAGGAGGAGACGGCCGTCTTCCTGAACGCCCTCGACGCCGTGCTCGCCAAGGGCGCCACCCGCCTGCTCGCCGAGTTCCTCAAGGAAAAGGTGACCGCCTGATGCACGGCGCCCTGCGCGCGAGCGGCCTGCGCTCGTACTGGCTGCGGCAGTACGCCTGCCTGCGCACCCCCCAGGCCCGTACCGCCGCCGAAGCCCACGTGACCGGGACCCTGAACACCCTCCCGCAGCCCTACCGGAGCGGCTACGCCCTCACCCTGCGCCTGCTGCCGGCGGCCTTCTTCCTCGTCTCCGGGCGCGGCATCCGGAAGGCCTCCGCAGCCGAGGGCCGCCGCGGCATGCAACGGCTGGCCGCCCTGCCGGTGCCGGGCTTCGCCGACGTCGTCCGGGCGAGCACGGCGCTCGCCCTGCTCGGCGCCCTCGACGGGCCTCCCGCGCACCGGTCGCCGGAACACCGGCCGGGAGCGCGGCCGTGACCGGCCACGACACGTACGACACCGACGTCCTCGTCGTCGGATCCGGCGCCGGCGGAAGCGTCGTCGCCAGGGAACTCGCCGCCGCCGGCCGGCAGGTGACCGTCCTCGAAGAGGGCCCGCGCACCGGCACCGACGCGATGGCCGCGGCCACCCCCGCCGAGAACATGCGCCGCCTCTACCGGCACGGCGGCCTGACCCCCGTGTTCGGGACCCCCGCCTTCGCCTACGGGGAAGGACGCTGTGTCGGCGGCACCACCGTCGTCAACGGCGGACTGCTCTGGGAGCCCCCGCCCGCCCTGCTCAACCGCTGGGCCGCCGAGGCCGGCCTGGCCGGATACCGCACCGCCGACCTGTCCGCGCACCTCGTGCTCATCGCCCGCCGCCTCGGCGTCGCCCCCCAGCCGCACGGCGACGGCAACCTCGACTCCCGGCTGCTCGCGGCCGGGGCCGAGCGGCTCGGCCTGCGCTGGCAGCCCGCCCACCGGGCCCTGCGGGGCTGCCGGCACAGCAACCGCTGCACCACCGGCTGCCCCACCGGCGCCAAACAGAGCATGGCCGTCAGCTACCTCCCCGAAGCCGAGTCACTGGGCGCCCGGATCCTCCCCGGCACCCGCGTCCTGCGGATCCTGCACGAGGACGGCGCGGCCGCCGGCGTCCTCGCGGCGGGGCCCGGCGGCCGGACCGCCGTCCACCGCGCCCGCGATGTCTTCCTCGCCGCCGGGCCGCTGCAGACGCCCGCCCTCCTGCAGCGCAGCCGCATCCACCGCCGGACGGCCGGCCGCGAGCTGTCCCTGCACGTCAACTTCCGCACCGTCGCCCGCTTCGACGAGCCCGTCCACGCCGACCGGGGCACCATCTTCACCGCACAGGTCCACGACTTCGCCGGCGACGGGGTGCTGATGATGGCGTCGAACGTCACCCGCGGCACGCTCGCCGCCGCGCTCGCGAGCCGCCCGCCGCAGCTCCTCGACCGGCTGCTCGCCTCCTTCGGGACGCTCGGCTCGTACACCACCCAGCTCCGCCTGCAGGGCAAGGCCCGGCTGCGGGCCACGCCCCGCGGCGGGATCCTCCTGCGGCACGGCATGACGTCCGCCGACCACAGCCGGCTGCGCGAGGCGTTCCTGCGCACGAGCGAGGTGCTGTTCGCCGCGGGTGCCCGGGAGCTGATCCCGCCCGTGGCCACGGCGCGCCCGCTGCGCACCGCCGCCGAGGCCGGGGAGTTCTGCCGCCGCGTGCGCCCCGCCGACTGGGAACTGGTGTCCGTGCACGGCATGGCGTCCGCCCGCATGGGCCTCCCGGAGCGCGGCGGCATCTGCGACGAGCACGGCCGCCCCCACGGCTTCCGGCGGCTCCGGGTGTGCGACGCGAGCGTCCTGCCCGGCGTCACCGGCATCAGCCCGCAGGGCACCGTGATGGCGTTCGCCCACGAGATCGCCGAACGCTTCCTCGACACCGCACCGGGGCGCCCATGACCGACCCGATCGCCGGAGTGCGCGTCCCCGCCCGGCCGGACACCGCCCTCTTCACCCGCACCGCCGTCGCCGCCTCCTGCGCGGGGTTCGTGCTCATCGGCGCCCTCCAGTCCCTCTTCGGACCGGCGCTCCCCGCCCTGCGCGAGGAGTTCGGGCTGTCCCCGTCCGCGGCGGGACTCGGGCTGAGCGCCCACTTCGCCGGCGGCGTGACGGGCGTCCTGGCCTTCAACCGCGTCCACGGCCGGGTGGGAAACCGCGTCCTCCTCGGCTCCTCCTACGCCCTCATGGCCCTCGGCAGCATCGCCTTCGCCCTCGCCCCCGTCTGGCCCGCCGCCCTGGCCGCCGCGCTCGTCGCGGGACTCGGCTTCGGCGGCCTCGACTACGGGCTCAACCAGCTGTTCGCCACCGGCTTCGGACGGCGCAGCACCGCCATGCTCAACGTCCTCAACGCCCACTTCGGCATCGGCGCCGTCGCCGGGCCCGCCCTGATCGGCCTCCTCGGGCCGGGCCGCTACCCGGTCGCCTTCCTCGCCTGCGGAGTCCTCGCGGCCGCCCTCGTCCCCTTCGTGAAGGGCGTCCGCGACCGCGACCCGGCCGCCCCGGCCGGCGGGGCGGCCGGACCGCCGGGAGCCCCGCCGGGGACCGGCCGGACGCTGCTGCTCCTGGGCGCCTTCGTCCTGCTGTACGTCGTGCACGTCGGCGTGGAGGCGGGCGTCGGCGGCTGGGAGCCCACCCATCTCGAAACCGTCGGCTACGGAGCCGCCACGGCCGCCTCCGCCACCTCCGTCTACTGGCTGATGCTGACGGCCGGCCGGTTCCTGGTGGTGCCGCTGGCCGTACGCATGCCCGAGCCCGTCATCGTCGCCGTCAGCTGCACCGGCATGCTGCTCTGCACGGGAGCCGCCGCCGTGCCGGGCCTCGCCCCCTACGCGTACGCGGGCGTGGGCCTGTTCATCGCGCCGGTCTTCCCCACCGGCCTGCCCTGGCTCCACCGCACCGTCCCCACCGCGCGTCGCGCCGCCGCCTACGTGATCGCCGCGTCCATGGTGGGCGGCGTCGCCGCGGGCCCCGCGCTGGGCAGGGCGATCGAGCTGGCGGGCGTACGGGCCGTGCCGGTGGTGCTGTGCGCCATGACGGCGGTCTGTCTGCTCGCGACGGCGTGGCTCGCCCGTGCGACCCGGCACCGCCCCGCTCGCCCGTGCGAGTGATATATCGCCGACCGGTGACGGTGGAGAGCGGCGGCCGGCCCTGTGGCGCGCGACGATGCCGGTTGCGGGGGTTTCGTACGCATCCACCCCGGCCTTGAACCGTTTCCCCCCTTGCGTGGAGGTGCCGTGTACACCACCGAGCCAGTCGCCAACACCCTTGCCCCGTCCCCCCAGGAGGACCAGCTGGCCGAGGACTACGCCAGCATCCTCGGCACCCTCTCCCGCATCGACGAAGCGGTGCGCGAAGGCGCCTGGCAGGGGGTGCGCGACGAACTCGACCAGCTCATCAGTGCGGCCGAGGACATGTGGTCGACCCTGACCGACCCCGACCCCGGCGCGGACGACCAGGACGCCGACCGCCGCCGCTTCCCGGTGACGGCCGACCCCGCCACCGTCCGCCGCCTCGTCACCACCTACGCCGAGACCTATCCGCTCGGCCGTCTGCTCTACCCGTCGAACGGCGCCACCCCGCCCGAACTCCGGCCCCGCCCCGCGGCCGAGGACCCGGCCCTCCACGACCCCCGGCCGGAGGCGTGGGCCTGACGGGTCCGGCACACAGCGGCGGCGGCCTCCGGGCCGCCGCCGCTGCTGCATGTGCTGCCGCTTTTCAAAACATTTTGCCGGTTCGAAACCCCGTGCGGCATACTGGCGATTCTTCCCCCCTCCTGCTGCACCGACCATTCCTTATTTCTGTGTGAGGGCCCCTGCCCCATGGGCGTTTTTCTGCGTGCCCTGCGTGCACTTGTTCTGCTCGCGGGCTTCTATCTGCTGTGCTGTGCCGTGCTCGGCGTCTTCGTCGGAATCGGAGTCGCCGCTTATTGGCGGGGTGTGAACCCCCTCGCCCTCAAAGTCACCGTCTTTCTCGCGCTGCTGGCCTTTCCCGTCGTCCGCGGAATGCTGCTCTTCCGCACGCCCAAGGACGACGGGGACGACGGACTGCCCGTCACCGAGGACCGGCAGCCGCGGCTGTGGGCCGCAGTGCGCGAGGTGGCCGGCGCCGCGGGCACCCGCATGCCCGACGAAATCCTCCTCACCGGCACCGTCAACGCCGCCGTCACCGAGAACGCCCGCCTGCTCGGGCTGCTGCCCGGCCGCCGCCGCCTCTACCTCGGCGTCCCCCTGATGACCGGCCTCGACGAGGCGCAGCTGCGCGCCGTCCTCGCCCACGAGTTCGGCCACTACGGCCACGCCGACACCCGTCTGTCCGCCCTCACCGCCCGCGGCCGGCACGCCGTCGCCCGCACGGTGAACGCCTTCGCGGAGCGGGCGCAGAAGCAGGTCGAAAAGGAGCGGCTGCGGCAGGAGAAGGCCGCCGAGAAGGCCCTCCGCAAGGGCCGGAAGGCCAAGGAGGTGGACACCCGCGGCGCCGGGCGGACCTACCGCTGGATGAGCAAGGTCTTCATCGCCTACGGCACGTTCGCGCTGCGGGCCACCCAGCGCGACGCCCGCCGCCAGGAGCTCGCCGCCGACCGGCTCGCCGTCCGCATCGCCGGCCGCGACGCCACCGCCTCCGCCCTCCGCGAGACCGTCGTCCTCGACGCCGCCCACGGCTTCTACCTCCGCGGCTACGCCGCCGTCGGCGCGGCCGCCGGACTGCTGCCCCCGTACGGGCAGTTCTACGGCGGACTGGCCCGGCTGCTCGCCGAACCGTCCCGCCAGGAGGAGCTCGGCGCGCTGCGCCGCGACCTCCCGCCGGGCGACCTCTCCCCGTACGACGCGCACCCCCCGGCCGGCGAGCGGATCCGCCTCATCGAGGCCATGCCCGACGACGGGCGCGGCGGCCGGCCCGCGGGCCCCGCCATGGCGCTGCTGAACGACCCCGAGCGCGTCCTCGCCGACCTCGAAGCGGCCACTCTCACCCAGGAGGCCCTGCAGATGCGCCGGGCGGACTGGCCCGAGCTCGTCCACCACGGCATCCGCGCCGGCCACGAGGCCGACGCCGAGCCCCTCCGCGACGCCATCGCCCGCGTCATCGGTGGCCCCACCACCCTGCACGCCCTGCTGGACGCCGCCGACGGCGGCCGCCTGTGGCAGATAGCCGCAGCCCTTCCGCAGCCCGCGGCCGCACAGCGGGTGAGCGGCCGGGCCGCGCGCGAATTCCTGCGCCCCGCACTCCTCGACGCCCTCTCCAGCCTGGTGCTGCTGGAGCTTGCCGACGCCCGGCTCGCCCGGTGGGAACTGTCCTGGTCGGAGAGCGCACGGCTGTGCCTCCCGGACGGGTACGACGCCTGGCTGCCGCCGGCGGTGGAAGCCGTCGTCGCCGACACCCCGGACACCGCGCCGCTGCGCCGGCTGCTGCCGCAGGCCTCCGGCGTCTGACGCTCACCGGCTTACCGGCTGCCCGGCCACCGGCCGCCCCCGCGGGCCGGTCCGCGGACGCCCCCTCACTCTTCCCTCGCATCTCACGAAACGAGCCGAACGCCCGTGCCACGACTGCTGCCCCTCCTCGTCATAGCCGTCTGGATCTTCTTCTGGTACCGCAACCGCAAGCGCGCCACCGCGCGGCCCGCGTGCACGACGACCGCCCCCGCCGCCACGTCCCGGCTGTCCGCGGAAGCGGCCGCCCTCGGCCTGCTCCCGCAGGACCAACAGGACACCGAGCGGGTGAGGCGCGACCCGCAGATCGACGGTGCTCGGGAAGCGGCCGAGCGCGGCGCGTGGGAGCCCGCCGCCGAGGCCATGACCGCCATCGGCAAGGACTGGGAGCGCCGGACGGCGCTCGTCATCGCCCTCGCGCAAGCGGCGGCCGAGGAGGACGCCTGGCTCACGGCCTGGGAGGCCGCACGGCCGGGCGACCCCGACGCCGCGGCCGTCCGCGCCCGCTCCACCGTCTTCCTCGCCTGGGAGCTCCGGGGCGGCCACACGGCGGACCGGACCTCGGCCGAGCAGTTCGAGGGCTTCCACCGCGTCCTGCTGCGGGCCCGCGAGGACATCGCCCGGGCGATCGAGCTCGCCCCCGAGGACCCGTCCCCGCACGTCTCCGACCTCTGGGCAGGGCTCGGCCTCGGCTATCCGCACGCGTACATGCACGAGCTCTGGGCGGAGATCACCACCCGGGCGCCGTACCACTACGAGGCGCACTACAGCGCCCTCCAGTACTGGTGCGCCAAGTGGCACGGCTCGGCGGAAATGGCTCGCGACTTCGCCGACAAGGCCGCCTCCGGCGCCCCGGCCGGCACCCTGCTGCCCGCCCTGCGGCTCGTCGCCCACTTCGAGCACCTCGACCGGCCGTTCCTCGGCAGGCACTACCGCACCCCCGAGGCGCGGGCCATGGCCGACGCCCTGCTCGCCGACCTGCCGGCCGTCCGGCCCGACCATCCGCGCCTCCCCGAGGCACGGCACATCCTGGCGTTCTTCCTGGTGCACCAGAAGCGTTACGCGGAGGCCCTCGAACAATTCCGGCTCGTCGACGGCTGCATCGGATCGGTGCCCTGGCGCTACTACGGCGACCCCGCCGCGAGGTACTGCGATTACCGGGAACGAGCCGTTCAGGGCGCCAAGTAGTCACTCCCCGTTCAGCGGTACGCATCCCGCGGCGCCTTCCCGCCCCAACCGAATAAAAAAGCAGAGCCCGATCCGTTTCCGGCCGTGTGCAGCGTGAACTTTCCGCTGCGGTCCGGCACTTGACGGATTGGGCTCTGCTGTCTTGGCGCTCCGCGGTTTACTGGGCAACGCTCTGAACCAGCCGGTCGGGCGCTGTTGCGCACCGGAAAGGATCTGGAGGAGAAATGACGGCAGCGCCGCACGGGCGGGAAGAACTCCCCTTCGACCGGGAGGACGTACCACCGGCCGTTCTCCGGCCGGGCGACGGGACGCAGCGGCTCTGGGGAAACGGCTCCCTGGTCACCGTGAAGCTCACGGCCGAACAGACCCGGGGCGCCATGGGAATGACCCATTTCGCGGCCCGGCTCGGGGAGCGCTCCCCGAGCCACATCCACACCCTCGAGGACGAGATCTTCATGATCGGGAGCGGCGGCGTGCGGGCCACCGTCGGCGACCGCACCGAGCTCCTCGAAGGCGGCGGCGTCCTCTTCCTGCCCCGCGGCATCCCCCACTCGTACCTGGTGGAGAGCGAGACGGCCGACCTCTACGTGCTCACCTGCCCCGGCGGCTTCGAGCGGTTCTTCCTGGACGGCGGCTACCCCGTGCACCTGGGGGCCGCCGCGCCGGTCGGCGACCGCTGGTCCGTCGAGCGCACTCAGGAGATCGCGGAGAAGCTCGGCCTCGGCATCATCTGGGACACCTGACCGGCGACAACACTGGTACCGCACAGAGAGATCCACGGGCATGCTGAACAGACGAACCATGCTGACCGGCACCGCCGCCGCCGTGGCGGGCGCCGCAGTGACACAGACGGGCCTCGCGCCCACCCGGGCCGCCGCGGCGGGCACCGGCGCCGGGGCGGAGGCCGGCGCCGGAGCACCCGCGGCGGTCACCGTCCTCCCCGGCGACCCGCGCTACGCGGACCTGATCGTCGGCAACAACACCCGCTGGGTGGGCCGCCCCGAATCCGTACGTCTCGTGCACACCACCGAACAGGTCGTCCGGACCGTCCAGGAGGCGGTCCGCGCCGGCAAGCGGATATCCGTACGCGGCGGGGGCCACTGCTACGCCGACTTCGTCTACAACCCCGACGTCCGGATCGTCATCGACATGACCGCCATGGACCAGGTCACCTACGACGAGCAGCGCAAGGCCTTCGCGGTCGAGGCCGGAGCCACGCTGCTGCACGTCTACGAATCCCTCTACAAGGGCTGGGGGGTGGCCCTCCCCGGCGGCATGTGCTATTCCGTGGGCGTCGGGGGTCACATCAGCGGCGGTGGCTACGGAATGCTCTCGCGCAGGCACGGCCTCACCGTCGACCACCTCTACGCCGTCGAGGTCGTCGTCGTGAACGCCGACGGCACCGCGCGGGCCGTGGTGGCCACCCGCGAGGCCGACGACCCGCACCGCGACCTGTGGTGGGCGCACACCGGCGGGGGCGGCGGCAACTTCGGCGTGATCACCCGCTACTGGTTCCGCTCCCCGGGCGCGACCGGCGACGAGCCGGCGAAGCAGCTGATGCACCCGCCGAAGGACGTCTACGTCAGCGCCGTCTCCCTGCCGTGGAGCAAGCTCGACAAGGCCCGCTTCGCCACCCTGGTGAAGAACTTCGGCACCTGGCACGAGAAGAACGCCGGGCCCGACACGCCCTACGCGTCCCTGTGCAGCTTCCTGATGATCAACCACCGGGCCAACAACAGCATCGGTCTGCTCACGCAGATGGACGCCACCGTGCCCGACGCCGAGAAGCTCATCACCGCCTTCGTCGCCTCGGTCACCTCCGCGCTCGGCATCAAGGCGGAGCCGCTGACCTCCGCGGTCGGCGAACAGGGCCCGATGCCCGACTTCTTCACCCCCCAGCGCCTGCCCTGGCTGGCCTCGGTCCGCTTCCTGGGCACCAACAACCCCACCCTCACCAACCCCACGCTGCGCGGCATCCACAAGTCCGCCTATCTGCGCAAGGGCTTCAACGACGCGCAGATCGCCTCGCTGTACCGGCACCTGACGCGCACCGACCTGCAGAACCCCAACTCGATGGTGGTCCTGCTCTCCTACGGCGGGAAGATCAACACCGTGCGCTCCGGCGACACGGCCTCGGCCCAGCGCGACTCCGTCTTCAAGGGCCTCTTCCAGAGCTTCTGGCCCGACAAGGAGCAGGACCCGCAGAACCTGGCCTGGACGCGCGAGATCTACACCGACGTCTTCGCCTCCACCGGCGGCTATCCCGTCCCCGGGCCGGCCACCGACGGCTGCTACATCAACTACCCCGACAGCGACATCGCCGACCCGCAGCAGAACAAGTCCGGCGTGCCCTGGCCCACGCTCTACTACAAGGACAACTACCCCCGGCTGCAGCGCGTGAAGGCCGCCTACGACCCGCGCAACGTCTTCCGCCACTCGCAGTCCGTCGCCCTGCCCGCGCAGTGATCCCCTCATGGAGGAGAAGCAGATGACCGCACAGTTCGAAGGCAAGGTCGCCCTCGTCACCGGGGCGGGCTCCGGCATAGGCCGGGCCAGTGCCCTGGCCTTCGCACGCCAGGGCGCCACGGTCGTGGCCGTCGACGTCGCACTGGAGCCCGCCGCGGAGACCGTACGGCTCATCGAGGAGGAGGGCGGCAAGGCAAGTGCGGTGGCGGCCGACGTGACCAGCGCCCAGGACGTCGAGGCGATGGTCGCCACCACGGTCGCCCGCCACGGCGGTCTGCACGTCGCGCACAACAACGCCGGCCTCTTCGCCCGGCCGGCGCCCCTGGCCGACACCGACCTCGCCACCTGGCACCGGCTCGTCGGCGTCAACCTCACCGGCGTGATGCTCTGCATGAAGTACGAGATCGCCCACATGCGCGAGCACGGCGGCGGAGTGATCGTCAACGCCTCGTCCAACATCGGCTTCCACGGCCGCCGCCCCGGCATGGCCGCCTACGTCGCCTCGAAGGCCGGCGTGAGCGCGCTGACGCGGGTGGCCGCGCTGGACCACATCAAGGACGGCATCCGCATCAACGCCGTCAGCCCCGGCGCCTCCAACACCGCCATGTCCTTCCGCCCCGGCGAGAGCGAGGCCGACCGGGCGGTGCGACTGGCCGGCACGGTGCCGATCGGCCGCGTGGCCGAGACGGAGGAGATCGTCGCCGCGGTCCAGTGGCTCGCGTCGGACGCCGCGAGCTTCGTCGTCGGCCACGACCTGGTGGCGGACGGCGGCATGACGGCCTGAGCACCACGGGGTGCGGGGCGTGCCCGCCCCGCACCCCGTCCGTTCACCGCAGGTCCCGGCGGGCCCGGCCGAGGAGCTCCTCGGTGATCTCGTACGTCGCGGAGGCGTGCAGGCCCCGGGCCCGCCGGGCCGGGTCGGGGTGCGGATTGCGGTACAGCGCAACGGACAGGTCCCGCAGCTGCAGCATGACCGGGACCGTGGACCGGAGCGCGGAAGGGGCCTGGGTGAACGCCGTCTCCAGCACGCACAGCAGCCGTGCGTACGCCTCGTTGAAGCGCTCGGCGGCCCGCCGCACCGGGCTCCCGGGCGGATAGTCCGCGACCCGCGCTCCGGGGTCGATGGCGTACACGTCGTCCCAGCCGACGTCGATCGCCGGGCCGGTCGGCCCCGAGGCCGGGGTGTCGTGCGGGCCGTAGCCGCGCTGCCGGCGGAGCTCGTCGAAGCGGAAGTAGTGGGCGGGCTCGCGGGCCTCGCCGAACAGCAGGTCGTCGGCGTCGAAGACGCTCCGGTTCGCGCCCTCGCCCTGCTCGGTGATGACCCGCAGGGCCTTGAGGGCCGAGTCGAGACCGGTCACCGGGAAGACCTCGCCGCCCGAGTTGTAGAAGTCCTCCGGTCCGGCCTGCCGGCGCCGGTCGCCGTTGAAGAGCACCGCCTCGCCCAGCTCCCCGGTCAGCCGGACCAGGCCCGTGCGGATGGTGTTGTAGTACTGGCCGATCGACGTCCAGCCGGAGTCCCCGGCCACGGACGGGTGGCCGGGCGGCTCCGCCACGTACTCCGGCCGCTCGATGGCCAGGAACGTCTCCAGGGCTTCGACGCCGAAGTGGCGCAGGGCGACGGGCGTCTTGTCCCGGCTGTAGGGCAGCAGGGCCGGATAGCCGGTGACGAACCGGGAGTGCGCCACCAGCGGCCTGCCGCCGACGGCGTTGAGGAGGTTGGCGACGAGCGTCATATGGAGCATCTCTTCGAGCACGACGGCCCGGACCGCGTAGAAGGCGGGCCGGTTGGTGCCGGCGCGCAGCGTGTGCATCGCCGTCAGGTAGGGCGGGATGGTGAGGTGTTCGAGCGTCAGCGCGGCCTGGAGGAAGACGTGCAGGTCGGCGCGGTCCCGGGGGACGCGGAACGGCGGCTCCTCGACCCGGGCGAGCCCGGCCGTGAGCCCGGCGGGCGCGTCCGGCGGCGGTGCGGTGCTCATGCCCCTCCCTCCTCGGTCCGGTCCGCGCCCGCGGCGGGCCGCCGGCCCGCGGAGAGGGGCCGGTGAGTCTCCGTCAGATCGCGGTGGATGCGCGCGCTGCTGCGCAGGGCGAGGGCGGCCATGGTCAGCGAGGGGTTGGAGGTGCCCATCGAGGGCATGCTGCCGCAGCCGACGGCGTAGAGGTTGGGATGGTCCCAGCAGCGCTGCCAGGAATCGACCACGGACGTGCCGCGCGAGTCGCCCATGACGTGGGTCCCGCCGCCGTGCCCGGCACCGTTGAAGACGAAGTCCCGGCCCTCGAAGCGGAACCAGCCGGGGGAGAGCGGCCCGGGCCCGTACGTGGTGCGGTCCTCGGCGCCCAGGAGACGGAAGAGCTGCTCCGAGACGGCCTTCGCGGCCGCCATGCCGCGCTTGACCCGGTCGGAGAGGTCGTAGGTGAGGACCGGGCGCGGCAGGCCCAGCCGGTCGGTGCGGCGCCGGTCCAGGGTGACCCTGTTGCGCTCCTCGGCCTCCTGCTCCAGGAGGAACTGCACGGAGACCTGCGGGCCGATCCGTGCCCCCAGCGCGGCCCGCAGGCGCGCCCCGAACAGGCCCTTGCCCCGCGGCTGGGCGGCGTCCGCGCCGATGCCCAGCAGCCGGGCGACGTCGCTGCCCGGCGAACCGGCGGGCCATCCCCAGCCCCAGTTGCTGATCTCGATGCGGAACGGGGAACGGGAGCGGCGGGCGGGCCCGGTGCGGAAGCACTCCAGGCCCGACGTGGACGCGGGCCCGCGGAATGGTCCGACCGGGTGGTCCAGCAGCCCCCAGCCGAGCAGGACCGGGTGGTCCATCAGATTCCGCCCGACCTGATCGCTGTGGTTGCCGAGCCGGGAGAGGAGGAGCAGCTTGGCGTTCTCGATCGCGTGCGCGGCGAGGACGACGACGTCGGCTTCGGCCGTCCGGGTGGTGTGCGCGTGCGCGGCCGCCGGGGCCGCGCCCTCCGCGTATTCCCGGTACTCGACGCCGAGCACGCGGCCGGTCCCGTCGGCCAGGACGCGGCTGACCACGGCGCGGGTGACGAGCCGGACCCGGTGGCGGTCCCACGCGGCCTGCGTCTTCAGGGGCGTGTACTTGGCCTGCGCCGGGCAGATGGGCACGCAGGAGGCGTTGCCCACGCAGCGCTCGCCGTAGTTGGGAAGGCCCGCCGCGCCCACCGGGCGGTAGCCGCGGCCCTCGTCGTACCGCGGGTCGGGGGTGCCGTTGCGGGCGTGGGGCGTGCCGGTGACGCGCAGCGTGGTGGCCGGGGCGCCGGGGGCCTCGCGGACCCTGGCCCCGTCGAGGCGGGCGGCGAAGACGGCGTCGACGTAGCTGCGGGGGATCGCCCGCATCGGATAGACGTAGCCCTCGGGGAACGGCAGGCCGATCGCGGCGGCTTGCTCGGCGGCGTCGCCCGCGACGCCCAGGGCCCGTTCGGCGGCGCGGTAGTGGGGCTCCAGGTCGTCGTAGCCGAGGGGCCAGTCGCGGCCGTAGCCGTAGGTGCGGCGGGTGCGGAAGTCCTCCGGGTGCATGCGCGGGGTGAGCCCCAGCCAGTGCAGGGCGGTCCCGCCGGGGGCGCGCAGATAGTCGCTGCCGTAGGGCAGGGGGCCGTTCTGGACGAAGTAGCCGTGGGCGCTGTAGCCGCCGGCGGGCAGGCCGCTGAGGTCGAGCGCGTCGGGGGAGGGGGCCTCGGCGTTGGGCCGGTAGGGGGAGTTGGGCACCTTGGCGAGGGCGGAGTAGAAGGTGTCCACGGCCTCCAGGTGGCCGGGCCAGGTGTCCAGGGCGCCGGTGCCGGCCTCCAGGACGAGGACGCGCCGGCCCTTGTCCCCCAGCTCCTTGGCGATCAGGGAGCCGGACAGCCCGGCGCCGACCACGATGACGTCGTACCGCTCGCGTCCGTGGCGGGGGGCCGGGCTCATGACCCGTCACCCCGCGGGCCGGGGACGGCCGGCGCACGACGACCGGGACGATCACTCGCGCGGGGGACGGCGGGAGCGCCGGGTGGCGGATCGGCCCAGGTGCCGAAGCCGGGCGGCCTGGCGCCCGCCGGATGGCCGTGGAACGTGCGCCACACCAGGCCTTCGGCGTAGGCCTCGGGGGAGACGGTGAACGGGGTGTTGGGCCGCTCGCGGCCCAGCGCGGCGTGGACGGACGCGGCGAGCTGCGGCCACACGCCCACGTACCACATGTGGGCGACGGCGCGGGCGATGTCACGGGCGGTCTCGTCGGTGATGCCGTCGGGGTCGCCCCCGGCGGCGGAGAGGGCGTCGAGGAAGCAGCCGGCGGCCGGGCGGCCCACCTGCGCCAGCAAGGTCTCGTGGTAGGCCGCGGCCATGCCGGTGGCGTGGAGGTCGAACACCTCGAAGCCCGTCAGGGCGGCCGAGGCGGTGAGGAAGGCGTCGAGGGAATCTGCGGACGTGCTCGTCTTCGGTGTCATCCGTGACCACCCATCCGTGGGAGCTGACGCATGTCTATCGGAGACTCCACGGTGAGTGAAGAGGAAACAAATACCCTTCACTCGTATGAGTGTTCGGCGGTACGGGGTGGGGACGGCCCCCGCGCTCGGGGTGCGGGGGCCGTCCGGGCCGCGGAGCGGAGGGGGTTCTCCGGGGCCCGCTCAGGTGCCGGGCTTGCGGCCGTAGACGAAGACGTTGTCGCCGTTGCCCAGCAGGGACCAGTAGCTCTTGGCGTCACCGATCCGCATGTTCACACAGCCGTGCGAACCGGGCGGCGACCAGACGCTGCCCTCGATGGCGTGGAAGGCCTGCCCGCCGTCGAAGAACTGCGCGTAGGGCATCCGCACCTTGTAGATCGTCGACCAGTGGTTGACCGACCGCCAGTAGATCTTCTTCGAGCCGGTCCGCGTCTCGTAGCCGGCCCGGCCCGTGCGGACCGGCACGGGGCCGAACTTGACGGCCTTGCCGTCCTGTATCCAGCTGAGCTGGTGGGTGAGGTCGACGCAGGCGACCCGGCCCTTGTTCACCGGGCACTTCCCGTCGGCGTTGGGATTCCGCCGGGCGATCTCGTCCCGCATGGCCGCCCAGGTGAGGGGCCCCGCGAAGCCGATGTTCGGCGTGATGCGGTGACTGGTCTGGAAGTCCTGGATCGCCTTGCAGTCGGCGGGCGACTGCTCGCCGTCCGCCACTCTGCCCAGGAACGTCTCGGCCTCCCTCTGGTAGGGCCCGGTCCTGGTCGTGCAGGCGGGTGCGGCCTCGGCCGCCCCGCCTATCGCCACCGTCAGCGGCGCCGTCAGCCCGAGCGTGCCCAGCAGCACCCCGAGCCGGCGTGCCGTGACCCGGCGCGCCGTCTTGTTGTCCCTGCTACGTGTTCCCATATGACGTAAGACTGATAGCACCGGCCGGTGGTTGCAGCCGGGACCGCAGGGACGGCCGGGGAGGGGGGGGGGGCCCCGCCCCCCCCCCCCCCCCCCCCCCCCCCCGCCCCCCGGGGCCCCCGCCCCCCCCCGGGGGTGGGGGCGCCCGCGGGGAATGGGTTCCCCGGGCCCCCGGTTTTGTTGCCCCGCATCGGTGTCCCCAATCCACGAAACACTCATCCCCCCGCCCGGGGGTGGCCCCGGGGCCCGCGGGGCCGGGGGGGGGGGGGGGCGCCGCCGCCCCCGGCGCCCACCCCCGGACGGAGCAGCCGGGCGTGCGCCCGGCGGCCGCTAGGAGATGGCGGCGCCCGTGGGAATCGAGTTCAGGGCGACCGGCGAGATGTTCACGATCTTGTTCCAGTCGAAGTAGTACTTGTCCATGGCGGCCGGACTGGTGATCCAGCGCTTGATGCCATTGCTCACCAGGTAAACCGCGGGCTCGCCGGGGGATTTCGCGAGAATCGCGCCGTCCGACAGCTGGCCGCCGTCGTCGATGGCGCCGATGTCGATCACGGACTGAATTCCGTTCCAGTTGCGGAACAGGTTGTTGTACGTCGCCGGGTTGGGGATCCAGTGCCGTTTGCCGTCGAGGATCAGATAGACGGCCGGGCTGTTCACGCCCTTGAGGCGGGCGCCGTTCAGTTCCGGATGTCTTCCGCGGAGTTCCGCGGCGCCGGAATGCTGTGCCGAGGCGGTTTCCCGTTCCTGCGCGGTCCCGGCGGCCTGGGCCGCGGGTGCGGCCGCAAGGCCGGAAACGGAGGCGGCCACAAGGGCCAGGGCAGCGAACAACGAGCGTCCGGACACATTTCCTCCAGCTGTGGACGGAAGTGGGACGACAGTTCAACTCACCTGGAATCCGTGCCTTTTCCTGCCGGCCAACCCTTACGGTGCGGCGCCCGCTTGTCAATGTCCGTCCGCGCCGGCCGTGCGGACGGTCGGCGATTCTCCGCCACCGGTGCGCCTGATCCGCTTCCGTACCCGCCCGGCGGAAGATAGCAGTGAGCATTCCGGATCCACCGCCAAGGAATACCCGATTCCGGCAGCGGGGCCGAAAGGAGCGGCACCGTGCGGAGTTTCCCCGCCATCCTCTTCGCCCTGCTCGCCGCGGTCAGCAACGCCCTGGCGGTCGTTCTGCAGCGCCGCGCGGCCCGTACCGTTCCGCTCGCTCCGGGGCTGCGGCTGTCCCTCTTCGCCCAACTCCTGCGCCGCAAGGCCTGGCTCGGCGGAATGGCCGCCGTCCTCGCCGCCGCCTGCCTCCAGGCGCTCGCGCTGTCGCAGGGCGCCATGGCCGTCGTCCAGCCCGTCTTCGTGCTGGAGCTGCCGTTCGCCCTGCTGCTCGGCGGCCTCATGCTGGGCCGCAGGGTCACCGGACCCGCCTGGCGCGGAGCCGTCTGCATCGCGGCCGGACTCGGAGTGGCCCTGGCCGCCGCCGCGCCCTCACCCGGCACCGGAGAGCCGCCCGCGGGCCGCTGGGTGCTCGCCCTCGCCTGCTGCCTCGCCCTCATCGGCGGCCTGACCGTCACCGCCCTGCGCCACCCCGAAGGGGGCCTGCGCGCCGCCTGCTTCGGCACGACGGCCGCCGTCGGCTACGCCCTCACGGCCGCCTTGATGAAGGACGCCACCCACGCCTGGCAGGACGGCGGCGCGGCCGCCTTCTTCGTCTCGTGGCAGACGTACGCGTTCGCCGTCACCGGCGTCATGGCCCTCTTCCTGCTGGAGAACGCCATGCAGTCCGGACCGCTCACCGCCTCGCAGCCCGCACTGACCCTCGGCGACGCGCTCGTGAGCCTCTCGCTGGGCATCACGCTGTACGAGGAACGCGTCCGCAGCGGCTGGTGGATCCTGCCCGAGGCCGCCGGGGCGGCCCTGGTGCTGTACGGGGCCGTGACGATCTCCCGCGTCGCCCTCGCGCGGGACCTGGTGACTCCGGCTCCCCCGGGGAAGGCCGCGCACCCCTGAGCCGCCGGGCCGCGTGCCGCGCGGGGCCCGGCGGCAGGACGGCCGTGCTGCCGCCCTGCCGTCCGGTGCCGCCGTCCGGCCCTCGCTCAGCGGTTGCGCGGCGTGAGCTCGGCCATCGCGGACCAGCCGTTGCCGGGGGCCTCGGTGCTGATGATCTGCGGCGTGGTGGCGATGGCCTCGGCCATGTCGTCCATGGCCTTCTTGAAGTGCGCCGAGTTGACGTGCGCGTCGCCGGCCTCACGGGAGGCGAAGCCCTCCACGAGGACGAACTGGTTCGGGTTGTCGACGCTCCGGGACCACTCGAAGAACAGGTTGCCCGGCTCGTCCCGGGTGGCCTGGGTGAAGTCCTGGACGAGGCCGAGCCACTTGTCGGTGTACTCGGGGCGGACGGTCATCTTGACGACGATCAAGATCATGAAGGCTCCTGTCGTGTTCGGGCGGCGTGCCGGGGCGGCGGACCGGTCCCGGCCCCTGCCGACGGCGGCGGGCGGGAGCGCCCGCGCCGGTGCCCACGCTGGCGGAGGCGGGGGCACCCGGTGAAGCAGGGACGACAGCGATTCCGGCCCTCCCGGAAAATTGCACCCCGGCAGCGCCGGGACGGCCAGTCGGACGGGCGGCGGTCCGTCCGACTGGCCGCCCCGCCGCCCCGCCGCCCCGTACGGCGGAGCGCTAGGCGGCGGCGGGGCGCTCCACCGGGGCCGGCAGCGTCCGCACGGTTGCCGGCCTGGCCTTCGCGGTCGCGGGCGCGGTGAGCCCCTCCGCCCCCTCGGGCACGGGCACGGACGTGAAGATGGCGTCCTGCTGCTCCCGGAGCTCGCGGGCGCGCTCGGGCGAGGTGGTGGGCAGCCGCAGCTCCTCGTACAGCTTGTGCGTGGCCTCCTGCGCCCACTTGCTCGACGGCGTGTGGAACTGCACCTCGAAGACGTGCCGGGAGCGCGGATCGCGCCAGGCGGCGTTGATGCCCTTGTAGCCGTGCTTCCGGCCCCAGGTGTTGGACCACTTGACGCTGTCGTTGCCCCAGAGGGCCAGGGCCGAGGAGGCGACGGCCACCCCGTCGGTGTAGCTGCCGTCCGGCCACTGGAGGGTGTAGCGGACGGAGTCGTTGATCTTGTCCAGGGTTGCGTCCACGGTCTGCCCGGGGACTTCCTTCATGGCCGTGGCGACCTTGCGCTTGAGCGAGTCCGGCGACTTCAGCCGGTGGTCGAAGCCGACCAGGGTGGCGTGGCTGATGCGGGCCACCGCCTGCATCTCGGGGCTGACCGTCCGCTCGGCGGACCGGGCACGGGCGAGGAACGCGTCGACCTTCTTGTTGTCCGCGGCGTTGAGCGACAGGCCGTCGCCCTGCCATCCGCCCTCGTCGTCGCGGGCCCGCTCCGCCCCGGCGGCCTTGGCGGCGTGCGAGCCGGCCCGGCCGTCGGCCAGGGCACCGGGCACCGGGCCGGCGCTCAGGGCGGCGGCGATGGCCGCGGCGGCCGCGAGTCGATGGGCAGTGCGCATGTTGAGCACCGTGTGATCCGTCCTTCGGCACGTGGGGTGGTGTCCGGCGACACGTACAACCGGCGAGCGCCCGCGGCGGTAACTGAACCGCGCACGGCGCGCACGTCCTTTGGCCGGAACGCGGCGGTCCCGAGGCGGAATGTGTGCTGCCGCCGGCCTGAGCGGGGTGTTCATCCGATCCGGTGGTGCTGACCGCTGCCCCGTACCGCGGAAGCCCCCCGGCGCTTTGATCTGCGCTGGGCACCGAGAACCGTCGGGTCATATGCCTGTCGTACGGCTGTCTGGACCGCCTGAGCCATGTGGGTGATCAGGGGGGTGTGTTGGGCGGAATCGTCGGATGATCGCTCAGATGCGTTGTTACGTTTTGCTGCCTAATGACCCCTTTGGGGGTGGTTCCGGCGGTGGGGGAATGGGCGGTGGTTGCGGTGGTGGGTGGAGTGCAGGTGTCGGGGCGTGGTGTGGCCGCCGATGAGGACGCCGGCGGCGGGAGCGCGCTGCCGGGGCCGGCGAGGGGGCGGAGCGTGGCGGCACGTCCGGCGGGCGGGATGCCGGGCGGCGCCTACGACTACGACGGGTTCAGCCGTCTCGCGGGGCCGCTGGAGACCCCGCCGTCCCACCGGGCGTACCGGGTGGGGTACCGGAGGCTGCAGGGCCGGGCGGGCGCGACGGCCGTGCAGCTGGGACTGCTGGTGGGACTGGCGCCCCTGACGGCGGCCGGCGTGCTGGTGTGGCTGCTGTGGCCGGGGCACTGGGTGGTGCGCGACGGGTGGCTGGGGGCGGCGGACGCGGTGATGCTCGCGTCGGTCGCCCTGGTCGAGGTGTTCCGCGTGGTGAACGTGGTCTCGGTGGCCCACGCCTCGTGCGTGGCGCGGGACCCGGTGCCGGTACGGGCGCAGCCGGGCGCACGGGTGGCCTTCTGCACCACGTTCGTCCCCGGGAAGGAACCCCTCGCCATGGTGGCGGCGACGCTGCAGGGGGCGGTCCGGGTCGGCTACGACGGATGGGTGGACGTCTGGCTGCTGGACGAAGGGGACGACCCGGGGGCGCGGGCGCTGTGCGCGCGGCTGGGAGTGCGCCACTTCTCCCGGAAGGGCGTGGCGCGGTACAACCGGCCGTCGGGGAAGTTCCGGGCCCGCACCAAGCACGGCAACTACAACGCCTGGCTGGACGCCCACGGCAACGGCTACGACTTCGTGGCGTGCGTGGACACCGATCACGTGCCGCTGCCGAACTTCCTGGAGCGGATGCTGGGCTACTTCCGCGACCCCGACGTGGCCTTCGTGGTGGGCCCCCAGGTGTACGGGAACTACTCGGCCCGGGTGACGAAGGCCGCGGAGAGCCAGCAGTTCCTCTTCCACGCGCTGGTGCAGCGGGCGGGGAACCGCTACGGGTCCCCGATGTTCGTGGGGACGTCGAACTGCGTGCGGGTGAGCGTGCTGCAGCAGATCGGCGGGTTCTACGACTCGATCACGGAGGACATGGCGACCGGCCTGGAGATCCACCGGCGGAAGAACCCGGCCACGGGCCGCCGCTGGCGCTCGGTCTACACCCCCGACGTCCTGGCCGTGGGGGAGGGCCCCTCGTCGTGGACCGACTTCTTCTCCCAGCAGCTGCGCTGGTCGCGCGGGACCTTCGAGACGCTCCTGCGGCAGTTCGGGCGCGCCGTGTGGTCCCTGTCCCCGGGCCGCCTGTGGAACTACTGCCTGCTCGTCGCCTACTACCCGATGGCCGCCATGACCTGGGTCCTCGGCGGCGTCTCCTGCGTCCTCTTCCTCGGCCTCGGGGCCTCCGGCATCAACGTGCCCTCGCAGGTGTGGCTGATGCTCTACGGAGACGCGGCCGTGCTGCAGATCTGCCTGTACGTCGCCAACCGCCGCCACAACGTCAGCCCGCACGAGCCGGAAGGCTCCTCGGGCGTGGCGGGGATGGTGATGTCGGCGGTGTCGGCCCCCTTGTACGCGCGGGCGATGGGCCAGGCGCTGCTGCGCCGGCGCTCGGGGTTCGTGGTCACCCCGAAGGGCGCGTCGGCGTCCGGGGACTGCGCCGCGACGTTCCGCACGCACCTGTGGTGGGCGGGCGTCTTCGGGCTGTGCCTGGTGACGTCGGCGGTGCTGGGCCACTCCTCGGCGGCGATGCGCGCGTGGGCCGCCATGGCGCTGCTCACCGCCCTGGGGCCGGTCGGGGTGTGGCTGGCGGGCCGGGTGAGGGAGAGCCGGCCGAGCGGACGGGGCACCGGCACCGGCCCGGCCGTCTCCCGCCCCCGCCCCCGGCACAGCACCGCCTGACCCCGCACCGCCGCGCCCCGCACCGCCCTCCGCCGCACCGCCCCGGTCACCAAGCCGCACCCGACAAGGAGACGAGGACCATGAGCACCGAGACCGCATCCGGCTCGCCCGGCCCCCTGCGCGTGCTCGTCCTCGGCGCCTCCCTGCGCACCGATTCGCTCAACGCGCGGCTGGCCTCGCTGGTGGCCCGCCTGGTCCGGGACGAGGCGGGCGCGGAGGCCGACCACGCTCACATGCGCGAGTTCCCCATGCCCCTCTACGACGGGGACGCCGAGGCCGCCGAGGGCCTGCCGCCCGGGGCGCTCGCCCTGCGCGACCGCCTGGCCGCCTGCGACGCGCTGATCATCTCCTCGCCCGAGTACAACGCCTCGGTGCCCGGCGTCCTGAAGAACGCCGTCGACTGGGTCTCGCGCGTCCGCCCCCAGCCGTTCAAGGACAAGCACGCCCTCCTGGTCTCCGCGTCGCCCTCCATGATCGGCGGCAACCGCGGGCTGTGGGCCCTGCGCGTCCCGCTCGAACACCTGGGCACGCGCGTGTACCCCGACATGTTCAGCCTCGCCCGAGCCCACGAAGGGTTCACCGCCGGCGGCGACCTCGCCGACCGCGCGCTCCACGAGCGGCTGGTGGAGGCGGTGACCTCGTTCCTGCGGCTGGCCGAGGCGGACACGCGCTACGTCTGCCTGCGCCGCCGCTGGTACGAGTTCCTCGGCGACTGCACGGACGCCCCGGTCACCCTGCGCGCCCAGGACTGACGGGGCCGCCCCCCCCGCCCGCCGCGGCCGGCCCGCGCGCGTCCGGAATCCCTTTCCCCGGATATCGCCGCTCTTGACTTCTCCGCCGCCCTGTGGAATTGATTCCCCACCCGGACCCGGCCTTTCACATTTCCCGAACTCCTCAGGTTCCCCAGATTTCCCGGATTCCCCGGGAAACCCCCGGATTCCTCGGTCACCCATAGGAGAGCCATGTCCAGATCCAGAGCGCTCGTGCTCTGCGGCACGGCGATAGCGGCGCTGTGCGGCCCCGTGCTGCCCGCCCACGCAGCGGCCCCCGCGATCGCCGTGCCACCCGACAAAATCGTGATCGAGGTCGCCACCGTCAACGGCTCCGGGTGCCCCGCCGGATCCGCCGCGGTCGCCGTCTCGCTCGACAACACGGCCTTCACCGTGACGTACAGCCAGTACCTCGCCCAGGTGGGGCTGGGCACGAAGCCGACGGACTTCCGCAAGAACTGCCAGCTGAATCTGATCGTCCATGTGCCCCACGGATTCACCTATGCCATCGCGAGCGTCGACTACCGCGGATACGGCCATCTCGAACCCGGTGCCACCGGCGAGCAGAAAGCCTCGTACTACTTCCAGGGACAGTCCGAGACCACCATCAAGTCCCACCAGTTCGCGGGCGCGCTCAACGACAACTGGCAGGCGACCGACACCACCGAGATCGCGCAGCGCGTCTGGGCTCCCTGCGGGGAACAGCGCAACTTCAACATCAACACCGAGCTGTCCGTCGCTGCCGGCACCTCCGACCCCACGAAGACCACCAGCTTCATGGCCATGGACTCCACCGACACGGCGATCAACACCCTCTACCACCTGGCCTGGAAGGAGTGCCCCCCGAAGCGGTAGCCGCCGGGGGTTGTGGGAACCGCACAGGTACCCCACCTCAGCACTGGTGCCGGCCCCGCTGTCCCGAAACGGATGGGACGGACGAGGATGAACGGGTGCCCGACACCCTCGACCCCGCGGACCCCGCCTTCGCACGCGACCCCTACCCGTACTACGCACGTCTGCGTGCGACGGGGCCCGCCGCGCGGGTGACCCTGGCCAACGGCACGGACGCCTGGCTCGTCACCGGCCACCGGCAGGCCCGGGAGGTCCTGGCCGACCCGCGCTTCTCCAACGTGCCCCCGCCCGCCGCGGGCCGCCCCAAGCCCGACTCCCCGGCACAGCAGGCCCGCGGCTGCCTCGCCCGCCACATGCTCAACACCGACGCGCCCGACCACACCCGGCTGCGGCGGCTGACCACCGCCGCCTTCACCCCGCGCCGCGTCGATGCCCTGCGCCCCCGCATCGAGCGGCTCACGGCGGACCTGGCGGCGGACGTGGCGGACCGGCTGGCCCGCGGGGAGACGGTCGACCTCGTCGACGCCTTCGCCTTCCCGCTGCCGGTCCTCGTCATCGGCGAAGTGCTCGGCGTGCCCACCGCCGACCGGGCCGACCTGCGCACCTGGACGTACCGGGTCGGATCGCCCGCCGACGCCCTGCCCGCCGGCGCCGTCGACCGGGCGTGGACCAGCCTCCACGCCTACTTCACCGCCCTCATCGCGGACAAGCGGCGATCCCCCGGGGACGACCTCTTCAGCACCCTCGTCCACGACGAGGCCGACGGCGGTCTGGACGACGGCGAGCTGCTGGCGATGGCCTTCCTCCTGCTCTTCGCGGGCTACGAGACGACCATGAACCTGCTCGCCTCCGCGTCGCTCCTCCTGCTCACCCATCCCCGGGAGCTGGCCGCGGCCCGGCAGGGCGGCCCGGCGGGCTGGGCCGCCGTGACCGAGGAGACCCTGCGGCACGCGAGTCCCCTGGAGGGGACGACGTGGCGGCGCACGACGGAGGAGGTCCACCTGGGCGGCGGCGTGGTCGTGCCGGCCGGTGCCTCGGTCCTCGTGGTCCTCGCCGCCGCCAACCGGGACCCCGCGGCCTTCCCGGAACCGGACGCGTTCCGGCCCGGCCGCTACGCGCCCGGCTCCGGCGAACGGGCGGCGCCCCACGCGGCCTTCGGGCACGGCCCGCACTTCTGCCTCGGCTCCCGGCTCGCCCGGCTCGAAGCGGAGACGGCCCTGCCGGCGCTCTTCGGCGAGGACCGCGGGACCCCCGCCTTCGCCCTCGCCGCCGACCCCGCCGAGCTGCCCTACCGCCCCGGCCTCCTGGTCCGCGGCCCGAGGCACCTCCCGGTGGTCCGCGCCACCCCAGCAGGCTGATTCCCGGGGCCCGTTGACGCCCCCGAGGCCGGCTGCGGACCTGCCGGCGGGGTGGCCGGAGCGACGTTCTTCCCCTGGCCGTACTCCAGGGCTCTACAGTGGCCTGTGCCTTTGTGTGCTGCCAGGGAGGAAGTGCGTAGTGGTCGACACGGTCCGGGGATGTGTGCTGTTACTGGACGGTACGCCTGACCGGCGACGAGGCGTCCTGCCGAATCCGACCGCGCACGCCGCCGCGGGCGCCCACCCGCGCCGCTTCCTCGCCGCGGACGCCGTGGACGTGGTGCAACTGCCCGCCGTGGAAGGCCCGCAGAGCGCCCTGGCGTACCTGCAGCACGCCGCGGCGGTGCCCGGCCCGCTCCTGGTCTGGGTCACGGGACGGCTGATGGTCCCGGCCCGCCGCGGCGCGGAGCTGCACCTGGCCCTGCCCGGCAGCACCCCGGCCACCGTCCGCTACACCGGACTGCCCTGGGCGTGGCTGCTGCGCACCCTGCAGGCCCACGCGGGACCGGTGCTGCTGCTGGCCGACCTGGAGGCCGACGAGGCCGCCCGGCCGCACGTCATCAGCGGGGCCGCCTCCGGTGAACTCGCGCAGGGAGTCCCCCTCTTCGGCGTCGTCAACCCCGTCCCGCCGGTGCCCGCGCGCGAGGCGGGCCCGTACACGCGGGCGCTCCTCGACGCCCTGCAGACCGGTGACCCGCACGCCGGGCCCGTGCTCGACGTGCCCACGCTGCACCAACGCGCCCTCCTCGCCGCGGGAGCGGGCCCCGGCACCGTGCCCCTGCAGTGGGGAACGCCCGGCCCGGTCCTGGCCAACGTCGCCGCAGCGGCCCGGCAGCGCCCCCGGCCGGAACCGTGGGGGACGCCCGGCCAGGTGCCGCCGCAGCCGGCGCCCGTCGCCGCCCCGGCGCCCCACCCGGACCCCGGACCCGCCCCCGCCTCCCGGCCCGCTCCCGTTGCCGCCCCGGCCCCGGCACAGGAGGACCTGCTGCCGGTCATCCTGGCCGCCGCCCACGCCGGGCGGCACAACGAGGCCGCGGCCATGGCCGCCGCGGGGGAGCAGCAGGCCCTGCGCCGGCACGGACCGGACAGCTCCGAGGCGGGGCTGTGGGTCGAGGTGCGCGCGGACCTCGCCCGCATGGCCGGCGACCACGCCCGCGCCGCCGGGCTGTGGATGACGGCCGCGGGCCGCCGCCTGGACCGCAGCGGACCCGCCGACGCGGAGGCCCTGGAAGCGGTGAAGCGCGCGCACTACTGCTGGCAGCACAGCGGCGGCGAGGCGCTCGGTCTCGCCCCCGTCCTTCTCGCCCTGTGGGAGCGGATTCCCGGCGGCGAGGAGGCGGCCGGGCACGTCCGCGCGTACCTGCAGGGAGCGGACGGACCGGAGGGGATGCAGGAGGAGGTCCCGCCCACGGCGGTCCACTGACGCTCCGTCAGGCCGTCCGGGCCGGGCGGATCATCCGGAACCCTCCGCCGGCGGCAGCCCGTACAGCCGCCGTGCGTTCCCCGACCCGATCAGCCCGGCGATCCGGGGCGCGTCGGCGGCGGCCCAGGCGCCTTCGCCGACCCACGCCTCCGTCAGCCGGCCGAGGGCCTGCGTGAAGAGCCGGCTGCCGGCCACGTACAGCTCCGGCAGCCCGTAGGCGTCGGTGGAGAACAGGACCTTCCCGAACGGCGCCAGCTCCAGCACCTCGGCGAGGACGGCCGCGGCCCGCGCCCCGGTGTACGACAGCGTCAGCCCCACGTCGGCGTAGACGTGCGGGAACACGTGGGCCAGGTAGGCCGCGTTGCGGTGGTACGGGTAGGCGTGCAGCAGGACCAGCGGGCAGCCCGTCGGGCGCACGGCCTTGACGAAGTCGGTGAGCAGGGCCGGATCGCTGCGGTGCAGGCGCAGGTCCGGGTCGCCGAATCCGGTGTGGATCTGCAGCGGCAGGGCGGTGCCGGCGGCCGTCCACAGCAGGTGGCGCAGGAGCACGGGGTCGTCGACGCGGAGGCCCGCGTCCCGTCCGGCCAGCAGCCGGTCCGCGGCGGCACCGAGCTCCCCCGGGCCCGGCGGGGCGGGGTCGAAGCCGAGGCCGTGGCGGTAGGCGGCCACCGACTTGAAGCCCAGCGCGGTACGGGCGGCTGCGTGCACGGCCTCCTGCAGACCGTCGAGGAACTCCCGGCTCGTGCCCGCCCGCTCCGCCGTCCGCTCGGCGACGGTCTCCAGCCGTACGATCTCGTGGGCGCGCGCGTCGCCCGCCGCGGCCAGCTCGCCGGGCGTGGTGATGTCGTCGGCCAGGCCGGTGTCGACCACGTAGTCGGTGATGCCGGTGGCGCGCAGCAGCCGCCGGGTGGCCTCCTCGGCACCGAGCTCGGCGCGGCGGGCCAGGTAGTCGGCGGGCGGGCAGTGGGCGGGGAGCCCGAGCAGCGGCGGGCACCAGCGGCGCACGGCGAAGCCCAGCTGGCTGTCGAAGAACGTGGTGCCCTCGGCCGCCGGGGCGTCGGACTCCGTCAGGTAGGACAGGAACCGGGCCTCGGTCAGGGGGCCGCGTGCCACGCCGTGGCAGTGGTGGTCCACCAGGCCGCCCCCGGGCGGTTCCGGTCCCGTCCCGTTCGCCATGGCCGCTGCCCCTCCCTGCCGGTGATGCCGTCAGTACTGGTCCCGGAGGCCCGAGACGAGCGCCTCCGGGGTGTGGTGCTCCGTGCGCGCGTGCTCGCCTTCGCGGACGGCGAGGAACGCCTCGTAGAGGGGCTCGCCGAGCGCGTCCCGCAGCAGCGCGGAGCCGCGGAAGTGCTCCAGCGCCTCGGGCAGGCTCGACGGCAGGCGGGGCACCGCGGCGCGGGTGACCGCCGGGTCGCCGCTGACGGGAGCGGGCAGGGTGAGGTCCTGCTCGATGCCGTTCAGCCCCGCGGCGATGACCGCGCCCGCGGTCAGGTACGGATTGGCCGTCGCGTCGATGCACTTGAGCTCGGCGTTGGCGCTGCCCGCCTCCCGTGCCGGGCCGGGGATGAAGCGCAGCGCTGCCTCCCGGTTCTCGGGGCCCCAGCAGTGGAAGGCGCCGGCCCACCGGGACGGGGCGAGCCGGAGGTAGCCGGCGGGGTGCGGGGCGGTGATCGCCACCAGCGCGGGGAGCTCCTGGAGGATGCCCGCGAGGAACGCCTCGCCGGGCCGCGTCATGCCGGACGGCCCGTCGCCGCCGCGGCACAGGTTGCTGCCGTTGCGCCAGAGGCTGAGGTGGAGGTGCGCGCCATTGCCCACGGCCCCGGGCTCGACCACGGGCGCGAACGTCGCGTGCAGGCCGTGGCGCACCGAGACGGCACGGATGGTCTCCCGCACGAGCACGGCGTGGTCGGCGGCGGTGACCGGACCGGCCGGGGCGGTGGACACCTCGAACTGGCCGGGCGAGTACTCCGGGTGGATCTGCAGCACGTCGATGCCCTGGTCGGCGAGCGCCTGCAGGACGTCGCGCACGTAGTCGGACAGGCCGACGATCCGCGTCATGCCGTAGGCGGGGCCGGGACCGGCGTAGCGCGGCGCGCGGCCCGCCGCGGCCCCGCCCTCCTCCGCGTCCGGCTTCCCGCCGGCGGGCGGCGCGGCGTGGGTGACGACCCATTCGGTCTCGTGCCCCATGCGCAGTTCGAGGCCGGCCTGCGCGGCCCGCTCGGCCATGCGCCGGGCGAACCCGCGCTGACAGGCCGCGTACGGCGTGCCGTCCTGTTCGTAACGGTCGGCCGGGGCCCACGCCCAGCCCGGCTGCGCGGCGAGGACGGTCAGCCGGTCCAGGTCGGGGAAGAGGCGCAGGTCTCCGTCGGGGCCGCCGATGTGGCGGCTGGTGACGGCGGAGTCGTCGCTCAGGTACACGTCGAAGACCGGTGACATGCCGACGCCCCACTGCACCGCATGAGCGAGCCGGGCAGTGGGGACGGCCTTGACACGTGCGATGCCCGAGTTGTCGACCCAGGTCATGGCGACGCCGTGGATGTCCATCGCGGCGAGCCGCGCTGCTTCCTGACGCGCGGCCGAGACCGCGGCTTCGTGCGGTGGTGCGTCCACGCTCGCTCCCGGGGGTGCTGGTGCCTCGCCACTCTTATGGGCCATTACACCGTACGAGGGTGAGCCCGGTGGCGTAACGCCGTACCCCTGGCCCGATAAGGCCGTTGTGCGTGCGTGTTGTGCGCGGGGCCGGGCTGCGGCGGCAGAGGTGAAACGTCTCTGCCGCCGCTGCGTTTCCGGCGCGCTTCCCACCCTCCTCCGTCGTGCGTACGGGACGGCGGAGGCCCCGCGTCATCGGCGCCGGCCAGTTACCAGCGATACCAGCGGCCTCCGCCGGAGCGGACGAGGAATCCGAGGAGCCAGAGGACCAGTACGACGATTGCGATCCACCAGAGGAACTTCAGGGCGAAACCGGCGCCGAAGAGGATCAGCGCGAGAAGAAGGACGATGAGCAGTGGAACCATGGGGTTCACCTCCTTAACCACCGTCTGCCCGCGAACGGGCCGAGCATTACCAGTGTGCTCCCGGCCGCCCGGGCGCGCGCTCTCGATCGCCCCCCGGAGCCGGCCGTTCGCGCACCGCGATCAGGCCGTAGTGCGAGGTCAGCGGCTTCGGCGGCGCCGTCCGAATGGCCCATCCCTGGTTTGCGCGGCGACGGCCACGGCTACACACGAGGCGCCCGCCGCAACGGGACGCCGGGCCCGGGAAGGGCCGCACCTGGCGCAGGTCACACGGGCACGGGGCCCACGGAGGGGCGATGCCGCAGCTGGAGCAGGAGAGCCCGGAGAGCCGGGAGAGGACCGCCGGGGCCGAGGAGACCGGCGACGGCCGCCCGGTCCGGCTGGGCAGCCGCATGCTGACGTACGTCACCACCACCGATCACAAAGTGATCGGGAACATGTACCTGGTGACCGCCTTCTGCTTCTTCCTCGGCGGAGGGCTCATGGCCATGGTCATGCGGGCGGAACTCGCCCGGCCGGGCCTGCAGATCGTCAGCACCGCGCAGTACAACCAGCTGGTCACCATGCACGGCACCGTCATGATGCTGCTGTTCGCGACGCCCATGTTCGCCGGCTTCGCCAACGCCGTGATGCCGCTGCAGATCGGCTCCCCGGACGTGGCCTTCCCCCGGCTCAACGCGATGACGTACTGGCTGTTCCTCCTCGGCGGGCTGATCGTCGTCTCCGGCTTCGTCGTCCCCGGCGGCGCCGCGCCCTTCGGCTGGTTCGCCTACGCCCCGCTCAACAGCGCCGTCTACTCACCCGGCGCCGGCGGCGACCTGTGGGCGATGGGCCTGGTCGTCGCGGGACTCAGCACGACCCTGGGGTCGGTGAACTTCATCGCCACCATCGTCTGCCTGCGCGCCCCGGGCATGACGATGTTCCGGATGCCGGTCTTCACCTGGAACATCCTCTTCACCTCCATCCTGGCGCTGCTGGCCTTCCCCGTCCTCACCGCCGCCCTGCTGGCCCTGGAGGCGGACCGGAAGTTCGGCGCGCACGTCTTCGACGCGGCCAACGGCGGCGCCGTCCTGTGGCAGCACCTGTTCTGGTTCTTCGGCCACCCCGAGGTCTACATCGTCGCCCTGCCGTTCTTCGGAGTGATCACCGAGATCATCCCGGTCTTCAGCCGCAAACCGCTCTTCGGCTACGCCGGGATGGTGGGCGCCACCATCGCCATCACCATGCTGTCGGCCTCCGTGTGGGCGCACCACATGTTCGCGACCGGAGCCGTCCTGCTGCCCTTCTTCTCCCTGATGTCCTTCCTGATCGCCGTCCCCACGGGAGTGAAGTTCTTCAACTGGATCGGCACGATGTGGCGCGGCAGCCTCTCCTTCGAGACGCCCATGCTGTGGGCGGCCGGCTTCCTCGTCACCTTCCTGCTCGGCGGCCTCAGCGGGGTCCTCATCGCCTCGCCGCCGCTCGACTTCCACGTCACCGACACGTACTTCATCGTCGCGCACCTGCACTACGTCCTCTTCGGCACCGTCGTCTTCGCCATGTTCGGCGGCTTCTACTTCTGGTGGCCCAAGTGGACGGGCCGGATGCTCGACGAGCGGCTGGGGAGGATCCACTTCTTCACGCTCTTCGCCGGCTTCCAGATCACCTTCCTGGTGCAGCACTGGCTCGGCGAGTCGGGCATGCCCCGGCGCTACGCCGACTACCTCGCCGCCGACGGGTTCACCGTGATGAACACCGTCTCGTCCGTCGGCGCGTTCCTGCTCGGCATCTCGACCCTGCCGTTCCTGTACAACGTGTGGCGCACCGCCCGCCACGCGCCGAAGGTGGCCGTCGACGACCCGTGGGGCTACGGCCGCTCCCTGGAATGGGCCACCAGCTGCCCCCCGCCGCGCCACAACTTCCACGCCCTGCCGCGGGTGCGGTCCGATTCCCCCGCCTTCGACCTGCACCATCCCGAAGCCCTGGAGGGGGCGGAGACGAGGAGCATTGCCCGATGAAGACCGAAGCCGTCCTCTTCGCCGGCGTGGCCGCCTTCTTCCTCGTCACCGGAGCCGTCTACGTCTGGCTCTCCGGCCGCGAGCCCGCGGGCACCGCGGCGCTGACGGTCTCCTTCGTCATGGCGTCGCTGATGTCGTTCTTCTTCACCATGAACTACCGCCGCCGGGGCCCCCGGCCGGAGGACGACGGGAAGGCCGGCATCGCCGACCGCTCGGGCCCCCTGGACTTCTTCCCGCCGCGCAGCGCTTACCCGCCCCTGACCGCGCTGGGCGCCGCCCTCTCCGCCCTCGGCATCGTCTACGGGCTGTGGCTGTTCATCATCGGCTTCGGCGTCCTGGCCGCCGGTGCGGGCGGCATGGCCTTCCAGTACGTCCGGCGCGACGGCTGACGCGCCGGGCCCGTCACGTGGCGCGCCGGGCCGGTTCGCTCCGCCCGGCGGCGGCCCCGGGCTCCTCCGGCTCGGCCGGGGCGGCCGTCCGCTCCTCGATCGCCTGCCGCTGCTCGGGCGTCACCGGGATCTCGACGCGGTCGCGGTAGTACCAGGTGCCCAGGGCCAGCCGCAGCCGCTGCCGGCGCGGCAGCTCGCCCCCGGGCGCCGCCGGCGGCAGCGGCACCTCACGCACCATCAGGCGGTAGCTGTGCCCGGGGGACAGCGCCTCGTGGCCCTCGCCCAGCCCGCCCTGGACGTCCTGCTGCACGTTCCCGCTCTCGTGGCCCTCGGCCAGCAGCTTGCGGTCGTGCGCCTGCAGGGCCAGGCAGAGCCGCTTGGTGACCCAGAACGCCAGCACCGGTCCGGCGACGACCGCCACGCGGAAGATCCACGTCAGCGTGTTGACGGAGACGCGGAAGGAGTACGCGATCACGTCGTTGCCGCCGGCCGCCAGCAGGACGGCGTAGAAGACGATGCCCGCCACGCCCAGGGCCGTCCGGACGGCCTGGTTGCGGGGACGGTCGGCCAGGTGGTGCTCGCTGCGGTCCGCGGCGATCCACTTCTCCAGGAAGGGATACAGGTACAGGGCCGTGAACAGGGCGCCCGGCAGCACGATCGTGGGAATCAGCACGTTCCACATGAAGGTGTGCCCCCACAGCACGGTCTCCCACGGGGGCATCACGCGCAGGGCGCCCTCCAGGAACCCCACGTACCAGTCGGGCTGGGCGTCCGTCGCCACCTGGTCGGTGCGGTAGGGCCCGTAGGCCCAGACGGGGTTGACCTGGGCGAGCCCCCCGAGCGCGGTCAGCAGGCCGAACAGCATCAGGAACAGGCCCGTGGACTTCGTGATGAAATGCGGGAACATGGGCTGCCCGACGGCGTTGCGGTTGGTCCGGCCCCGCTCCGCCCAGTGCGTGTGCTTGAGGTAGACCACCAGCATCAGGTGGACGGTGATCAGCGCGATCAGCACGCCGGGCACGAACAGCACGTGCACGACGTACAGCCGGGGAATGATCACGTGGCCGGGGAACGGCCCGCGCCAGATGAACGAGCTCAGGTACGTCCCCACGACGGGAATCGACATCACGATCGTGTTCGCCGTCCGCATGCCCGTCCCGGACAGCAGGTCGTCGGGCAGCGAATAGCCGGCGAACCCTTCGAGGAGCGCCAGGACGAACAGCGTCAGTCCCACGATCCAGTTGACCTCGCGCGGCCTGCGGAAGGCGCCGGTGAAGAACACCCGCAGCATGTGGACCGCGATCGCCGCGACGAAGATGAGCGCGGCCCAGTGGTGCACCTGCCGGATGAGCAGGCCGCCCCGCACCTCGAAGCTCAGGTCCAGCGTCGACAGGTACGCCTGGGACATCCGCAGGCCCCGCAGCGGTGCGTACGGCCCGCCGTACACGCTCTGCGTCATGCCCGGATCGAAGAAGAGCGTGAGGTAGGAGCCCGTGAGCACGAGGACGACGAAGCTGTAGAGGGCGAGCTCTCCCAGCAGGAACGACCAGTGGTCGGGGAACGCCTTGCGCAGCAGGGCCTTCGCCCCCTCGGCGGCCGGCAGCCGCCGGTCAAGCGCCACGAAGCCCGTCAGGGCAGCCGCCCGGACCCTCGCCTTGGCCCTCTCCTTCCGTCTCCGGAACAGCATGCGCGCCACACTCCCTGTCGGCTCGGGCACCCGCTTCCTCGCGCGGGACCGCGGCTGATGGGTAACCGGCGCGCCCGGAGCTCAACCGCATGATCGCCGGGCGTTAGCCAGAACGCATGAGTGTCACGCGGCGCTGCGGGCGTCGTGCCGCGCCTTCTCGCGGGCCAGCGCCTTCTTGCGGCCGGTGTCGAGGACGGCCAGCACGGCGTACGCGACGACGGACGCCCCGGCCGCGACGACGTAGCACCAGGGGGAGGGGAGGTAGTTCGCGGCCCTGAGCACCGTGCCCCCGTCGTCGCTGACGAGCCGGTAGACGACGGCCAGCGGGCCCTCCCAGAGGCCCACGACGAACACCACGATGGACAGGAGCCGGTACCAGCTCTCGTGCACGATGCACCTTCCGTTCGGAGATCTGTTGCTTGATACGACCGTATCAAGGGGTGGGGGTGGTATATCGGGTTTCGTCACGCATTTTTCCGCGAGGTAGACTGCACTCGTGCGTGATGAAATTCAGGCGGGGTGCCATGTCTGCGGAGCACCGATCGCCGCAGCCGTCCGGGGCCGTCCCCCCGTCTACTGCTCGCGCGGCTGCCAGGCCAAGGCCTACCGGCGGCGGGCCGTGGCGCGCAGCCGTGCGGCGGCGGCCCCGCCCGCGGCCGACGGGCCCGTCGCCCGCGCCGGGGGCGGATCGCGGAAGCGGCAGATCGCGGAGGCCGTGTGGCGGATCGCCGCGGAGCGGGGGCTGGAAGCCGCCAGCATGCGGGAGGTCGCGGCCGCGGCCGGAGTCTCCCTGCGCGTGGTCCAGTACCACTTCGGGAGCAAGCACGGCCTCCTCGTCGAGGCGCTGCACCTGCTGCACGAGGAGAACGAGCGGCGGGCCCGGGCCCGGATGGCCGCGCTCGACGACCCGTCGGACCTGCGGGCCGTGCTGGGCGCCGTCCTCAACGAGTTCCTGCCGCTGGACGAGCAGCGCCGCAGCGCGCTGCGCGTCTTCGTCGCGTACTACGTGCGAAGCCTGAACGACCCCGCGCTGGCCGAGGTCTTCCTGCACGGAGCCCAGCCCGTGGAGCAGCTCGTCGCCGGCCTGATCCGGCAGGCGTGCGCGGCGGCCGGCGGGCCGGCGCCCGGCACCGACCCCGAGCGGGAGGCCGACCTGCTGGTGTCGGGGGTGACGGGGCTGGGCATGGACGTGCTCCACGGCCGGCGCACCCTCGCCGACGTGCGGGTGACGCTGGACTACCACCTCGACCGGATCCTGCCCGTGCGCTGACCGCACGACGGGAGGGGGCGGGCGCCGGACCGCACCGGCGCCCGCCCCCTCCCGTGGGTTCTCAGGAAATCAGGAAGCAGGGAATCAGGCCGTCATCGGAAGCCCCGTCAGGAAGCGCCTCCGGGCAGCTCCGCCCGCACTTCCCGCGCCGCCGCGACCAGGTTCTCCAGCGAGGCCCGCACCTCGGGCCAGCCGCGGGTCTTCAGGCCGCAGTCGGGGTTGACCCACAGGCGCTCGGCGGGGATCGCCTCCAGGCCCTTGCGGAGCAGCGCCGCGACCTCGCCGGCGCCGGGAACGCGCGGCGAGTGGATGTCGTAGACGCCGGGCCCGGCCTCGCGCGGGTAGCCCGCCACGGCCAGTTCGGCGGCGACCTGCATGTGCGAGCGGGCGGCCTCCAGGCTGATGACGTCGGCGTCGAGGTCGTCGATGGCCCGGAGGATGTCGCCGAACTCCGCGTAGCACATGTGCGTGTGGATCTGGGTGTCCGGCCGGACGCCGGCGGTGGTGAGGCGGAACGCCTCGGTCGCCCACGCCAGGTACTCCGCGCGGCCGGCGGCGCGCAGCGGCAGCGTCTCGCGCAGGGCGGGCTCGTCCACCTGGATCACCGCCGTCCCCGCGGCCTCCAGGTCCTGCACCTCGTCGCGCAGGGCCAGGGCGACCTGGCGGGCGGTGTCGGCGAGCGGCTGGTCGTCGCGGACGAACGACCACGCGAGCATGGTGACCGGGCCCGTCAGCATGCCCTTGACCGGCTTACCCGTCACCGACCGGGCGTAGCCGGTCCAGCGGACCGTCATCGGCTCGGGGCGGGAGATGTCGCCGGCGAGGACCGGCGGGCGGACGTAGCGCGTGCCGTACGACTGGACCCAGCCGTGCTGCGTGGCCAGATAGCCCGTCAGCTGCTCGGCGAAGTACTGCACCATGTCGTTGCGCTCGGGCTCGCCGTGCACGAGGACGTCGATGCCGGCCTTCTCCTGGAAGGCCACGACCTCGCGGATCTCGGCCTTGATGCGCTCCTCGTACGCCTCGGTGCCGATCCGCCCCGCGCGCAGGTCGGCGCGGGCGGTGCGCAGCTCCGTCGTCTGCGGGAACGAGCCGATGGTGGTGACCGGCAGCAGCGGCAGGCCCAGGTGGGCCCGCTGGGCGGCCGCCCGCCGGGCGTACGGCTGCGAGCGGCGGCCGTCGGCGCCGGTGACGGCGGCGGTGCGGGCGCGCACCGCCGGGTCGCGGGTGATGGCCGAGCCGGCCCGCGAGGCCAGGTCGGCGCGGTTGGCGGCCAGGGCGGCCGCGATGGTGTCGGTGCCCCGCGCCAGGCCGCGGGCCAGCGTGACGACCTCGGCGGTCTTCTGGCGGGCGAACGCGAGCCAGCGGGCGATCTGCGGGTCGATGTCCCGCTCGGCCGCCGCGTCCAGCGGGACGTGCAGCAGGGAGCAGGACGAGGAGACGTCGACGCGGCCGGCGAGGCCGAGCAGGGTGCCGAGGGTGGACAGCGACTTCTCGAAGTCGTTGATCCACACGTTGCGGCCGTTGACCACGCCGGCGACGAGCCGCTTGCCGGGCAGCCCCCCGGCGGCCGCCAGGTCGTCCAGGTTGGCGGCGGCCGGGCCGGTGAAGTCGAGGGCGAGGCCCTCGACGGGGGCCTTGGCGAGCACGGGGAGCGCCTCGCCCAGCCGGTCGAAGTAGGACGCGACCAGCAGCTTCGGCCGGTCGGCGAGACCGCCCAGCTCGCGGTAGGCGCGGGCGGCGGCGTTCAGTTCGGCCGGGGAGCGGTCCTGCACCAGGGCGGGCTCGTCCAGCTGCACCCAGGCGGCGCCCGCGGCCCGCAGGTCGGCGAGGACCTCGGCGTACACCGGCAGCAGCCGGTCGAGGAGGGTGAGCGGCTCGAAGCCCGGATCGACGCCGGGCGCGGGCTTGGCCAGCAGCAGGTACGTGACGGGGCCGACCAGGACCGGACGCCCCGTCAGACCGAGGGCGAGGGCCTCCTTCAGCTCCGCGACCTGCTTGGCGGGGTCGGCGGTGAAGACCGTGCCGGGACCGAGTTCGGGGACCAGGTAGTGGTAGTTGGTGTCGAACCACTTGGTCATCTCCAGCGGCGCGACATCCTGTGTGCCACGGGCCATGGCGAAGTAGCCGTCGAGGGCACCGGCTTCGACGGCCGCGCGGTGCCGTGCGGGGATCGCACCGACCATCACACTGGTGTCCAGGACGTGGTCGTAGAGCGAGAAGTCGCCCGTGGGCACTTCCCGGATCCCGGCCTCTGCGAGCTGCTGCCAGTTGGTGCGGCGCAGCGCGGCGGCCGTGTCGCGCAGGGCACCGGCCGTGACGCGGCCCTTCCAGTACCCCTCGATCGCCTTCTTCAGTTCACGGTCCCGGCCCTGCCGGGGGTAGCCGTGGACGGTGGCCTGTGCTGCCGCGGCTGCGGACTTGCTGGTCACGGAACTCTCCTTCGCGAGTGTGCGTGCGTCCATGACCCCGGGACGGACGGAAGGCGCGAAGGGACGCCGGACCGGACGGGACACCACAGGGACGCGCAACGCGTGTGCGCCGCCGCCCGTGCCCGCCTGATGCGCGCCGACCCGCCCTCGAGGTCACCGGGATCTCCGTGCGCTCGGCAGCGCACGGGCAGTCGGCAGGTCTTCGGACTCGCGGGCACGCCACATGGCACCTACTGGCCGTCGCTTCCCGGACCCGGACGGGTCCAGTGCGTATGACGGCGGTCGTTCCCGCTCACCGCTGCGGGGCAGTCCCGGATTCCCACCGGGTTCCCTCTTGCGACGCGCCTGCCTGGCGAGCAGGGCGAACCGGCTGCACCGTCACTCTAGGACGCCGGGCACCGCCACGGACAGACCGGTTCGGATACCGGACTGTGGCGTGGGACACGGTGGACGTGCGCGAAGGAGCGTGCCTCAGGAGGCGGTTCGCGTCCCCAGCCGCAGCCGCAGTTCCATCTCGTGCTCGCCCGACACATGGCCGCGGTGCTCGGCGGCGAAGGCCCGTTCCAGCTCCTCCTTGACCTGGCGGACGGGATCGGCGGCGCCGAAGAGGTCGGCCGTGACCGTCCCCGAGAGGGGGACCCCGCCCGGCTGCTCCCCGCCGCCCTGCCGCGTCCGGGTGTCGACGGTCATGCACCAGATCATGGGGCCCGCGCCCGGGGCGCCCGGGCTGGTCTCGCTGCGCGGCGGCCCGGCTTCGGGGAACGCGGCCTCCAGAACGCCGAAGACGGCGCCCGCGTCCTGATGGCCGCAGTCCGTCAGATGCACGCTGACGTGGTCCGCACTCTCCCGGGCGTCCGTCACCTGCTCCTCCTTCATCGCCGTCATGGCCGTGCTCGGGGGCTGCCGCCGTGCGCGGGGAGGCCCTGCTCCGACCGTACGGCGCGCCCGGGTCCTCTGCCGCGGGCTGTGCGACCATACGGGCCAGGTGCCCCGATCTTGCGCGGAGATGCGCCACCGGCTCCGGCGCCCTCACCCGAACGGTGGAATGCGCCCAAAGTAATTGACTGATTACGCTTGGTGCGTGACCCTGTGGAGCCCCGCGCCGCCGCCGCCGCAGTCCGCGATGCGGACTGCGATCGCCGTGCTGGTCTCCGTCCTGCTGCTGTTCTCCGGAGGGACCGGCACGGTGTTCGCCCTGGGCACGGGGCCGGAAGAGAGCCCCGTGTCCGTGGAGTTCGCCACCGCCGACGACTGCGTCGCGGACACCCGGCCGCCCCGCATCCAGGCCTTTCCCGCCCGGCGCACCTGCGTTCCTTCCCCTCAGGACTCCGCGGGCTCAGGGTCCCCGCCGATTCCTCCCCGCCGGCTGTCGCCGCCGGCGGCCGAAGGCCCCGCCGCCGCTGCGGGCCACGCGCACAACGACGTCCTGCGCTGCTGAGAGGACCCGCGCCCGTTCCGCCCCGTACGGGACGGGCCGTCACATCCGGCACGCCCGGAACTTCCTCACACCAGCAGGCACGAGAGCAGAGAGACGTCATGCCCCTCGATCCCGCGCGTGTCCTGAGCGCCTACCTGCGCGCCCAGGCCTACCGCGCCCACGACCCCGAGCACGCCCCCGCCGGAGGAGAGCCCTCCCCGGCCGCCGCCCCGAAGCCGCCCGAGGCGCCGGGCTCTCCGGACTCGCTGCGCACCGTGCGCCCCGCGAGCCCCGCCGGGGAGGAACCGCCCGCCGCTCCCGGCCCCGGCGCCGTCGTCACGGAAGCCGGGCCGGCCGCGCCCCGCGGTGCGCCGCACCGGCCCGGACTGTTCACCCGGCTGCTGCTGTACGTACGGCAGGGGTAGCGGCCGCCGTCGCGCGTCGTCCACGGTGAAGCTGCCCGTCCCCCGGTGAAGGGGACGGGCAGTGGCGCGTCTGCCGCTCCGCCTGCCGGATCGCCTTTCAGGTGAAGCCGGTCCCCTTTCAGGTGAAGGGGGAAGGCCGGTGGGTCCGGGGGCTCCCGGCGCCGGGAAGGGGATGGCCGTCGACGCTGACGAGGGAGAACCCATGCCGACCGACGAAGTCGCGCGATTCCTGGAGGCCCTGAGCCCGGCCCACCGCGAGGAGGTCCGGCAGAAGCCGCGCGAGGAGCAGGAGAAACTGGCCGCCGCCTGGGAGGCCGAGCTCCGGCAGGACACCGACCTCGACACGCTGAGCGAGCTGTCGCCCGCCGCCGCCGAGAGCGAGGCGGCCAGACGGGTCGTCGAGGGCACCGGCGGCGACTGAACCCCTGCTGCGCTCCCCGGCGGTGTCGTTCCCGGGGCGATCCGTCACGGCTGCCAGGGTGCAGCCGTACCGCGGCCCGGCTCGGGTCGCACCCGCCCCCGGCAGCCCCGTGTTGCGGCCGGAATGTGGTGGGGACAGTGCGGTTCCGGGTGGCCTAGCGTGTGGAGGGAGCCTGCGGCCTGCTCTTCGGGGAGGAGTCGGGGATGGGGACCGTCCAGCGTGGAACCGGCGTGTCCGAGCACGCCTACGACCGTGACAGGCTGCGGCAGTTCCTGTCCGGCGAAGCGGCGGGGGAGGGGCTCTCGCGCCGCGGCGTGCTGCGGCTGCTGAGCGCTGCGGCAGGGCTCACCGTGGCCGGGCCCGGCACCGGTACCGCCGCGGCCGCGGCCGCGGAGAAGCCGGGCATCATCAAGCCCCTGCCCGCCGCCCTGCTGACGGTGCGCGGCACCAACGCCGAGACGAACTGGGCGGCCCTGCGGGGCACCGGTTACCACACCCCGGTCGACCGGTTCTTCGTCCGCAACCACACGGCGACCCCCGTCCTCGACCCGGCGCACTGGCGCCTCACGGTGTGGGGCAGCGGGCTCCGCGGCGGGTCCGTGGAGTTCTCCTACGACGACCTGCGGTCCCTGCCCGCCGTGACGTCGAGCGTCTGCCTGGAGTGCGCGGGCAACGGCCGCAGCTACTTCGCCACCCAGCAGGGCGAGCACGTCACCGGTACCCCCTGGACGATGGGCGCGGTCGGCGCGGCACGCTGGCGGGGCGCGCGCCTGTCGGACGTCCTGCGGGCGGCGGGGATGTCGCGGCGGGCGGTGGACGTGATGCCGCGCGGCCTCGACCCGGCGTTCACCGACGGCGGGACGGACTACGGGCGGGTGCGCCGTCCGATGCCCGTGGCCAAGGCCCTCGACGACGTCCTCCTCGCCTACGAGATGAACGGCCTCCCGCTCCTTCCCGACCACGGCCGCCCGGTGCGGCTGGTGGCGCCGTCCTGGGTCGGCGTCGCGTCCGTCAAGTGGGTCGGGGACATCGAGGTGTCCGACCGCCCGCTGTTCTCCCCGTGGAACACCGTCTTCTACCGCCTCTTCGGCCCCGCCTTCCCGCGCGGCGGCAGTGCTCCCCTGGCCCGCCAGCCCGTGCGCAGCGCCTTCGAGCTGGCCCCCGGAGCGGTGCTCCCCGCGGGGCGGGGGCACCGGCTGACGGGCCGGTCGTGGTCCGGGCGAGGGGGAATACGCCGGGTGGAAGTCAGCACGGACGGCGGTGCGTCCTGGCGGGACGCCCGCCTGCACGACGCCCCGCGGCCGGCCGGCTGGGTGCGCTGGAGCACCCGCTGGCAGCCGCAGGAGCCCGGCCCCGCGCACCTCCTGGCCCGGGCGACGGACACGGCCGGGCACACCCAGCCCGCCGTCTCCGCCTTCAACGAGCAGGGCTTCTTCTTCGACGCGGTGGTCCGCCACCCGGTCCGCGTCGTCTGACTTCCGTGCATCACCCGCTGTCTGACGCCCCGGCAGCTACGGTGGAACGCATGACCGAAACGTGGCAGGCCGGCGCCGCCGGGGTCCTGCGGCTGCCTTCCGGGCTCCTCGTCAGAGGCCGCGGCCTGCGGCACCCGGTTCCCGCGGGTCCGGAGCCCGGCTTCGCCGTGTACCTGCTCGCGAAGCAGCCTCCCGAGGTGCCCTGGGAGGCCAGGTGGCTGCGCTGGCCCGACTTCCGGCTGCCCCACGACGCCGCCGAGGCCCGCGCCGTCCTCGGCGAGGCCCGGGTGCGGGCCGCCTCCGAGCGCGTCGAGATCGCGTGCGGCGGCGGCCGGGGCCGGACCGGCACGGCCCTGGCCTGCCTGGCCGTCCTGGACGGAGTCCCCGCCGACCGGGCCGTCGCCTTCGTGCGCCGGCACTACGACCGCCACGCCGTGGAGACCCCCTGGCAGAAACGCTACGTCCGCCGCTTCACGGCTTGACGCGGCCGCGTGACCTCCGTCATGGCCCCGTCACGCTACGAGCGGCGGCGGGGCTTGCCCCGCTGGGCGCCCTTCGTGCCGCCGGAGCCGCCCCGCGTGCCCTTGCCGGCCGCCTTGCCGGCCGCGGGCTTGCGCTGCGCGCCGCCCGCACCGGGACGCTTCCCCTTGGGCTGCGCCTTGGCCTGACCCTTGGACTGCGCCTTGGGGGACTGGGCCTGGGCCTGACTGCGGCCCCGCGAGCTGTTGACCGTCCGCCCGCGGACGATCCCGATGAAGTCCTCGACCATGTCGGTGGTCTTGTCCTCGGGCCACGACAGGGCGACCCGCGACTGAGGAGCGTCCGTGAGCGGCCGGTACGTGAGGTCCTTGCGGTGGTGCAGGCGGGCCAGCGACTGCGGGACGACGAGGACGCCCACACCCGCCGCCACGAGCTCGATCGCGTCCGCCGTCGTGGCGGGCCGCTCGATCGCGGGCCGCCCCGGCAGCTGCTCCCAGCCGACGACGTCGTCGAGGGGATGCAGCACGATGTCGTCGGCGAGGTCCGCCGAGGAGACCTCCTCGACCGCCGCCACGACGTGGTCCTTCGGGACCACGACCACCGTCGTCTCCGTGTACAGGGGGATCGCGCTGAGATCCGCCCGGTCGACGGGCATCCGTACGAAACCGGCGTCCGCACCGCCGCCCCGCAGCACGTCGCACGCTTCGGCGGCGGAGACCGCCACGAGGTGCAGAGGAATGCCGGGCAGCCGCTCGTTCCAGATTCGCACCCATTTGGCGGGTGTCACTCCCGGGACATAGGCGAGCCGGAACGAAGGGGAAACTTCCGAGCCTGTCACCCCGCCAGGCTACCGGCCGTGGTCGAGGTAGCGCACATGCTCGAATACCCTTGACCCCATGACGTCGCACAAGACCACCCAGACCATGAAGCCCGCGACCGCGGCGAAGAAGCTGGGTGTGTACCTCCAGGCCACCCCCGCCGAGTTCCAGGAGGGGGTCGTCACGCGCAACGAGCTGAACGCGCTGCAGGCCGATCCGCCCGAGTGGCTGCAGGAGCTGCGACGCAACGGCCCCCACCCCCGGCCGGTGGTCGCCGCGAAGCTGGGCGTCTCCATCGCCGGTCTCGCCCGGGGCGGCATCACGGACCCGCTCACCACGGAGCAGATCGACGCGCTGAAGAAGGACATGCCCGAGTGGCTGCAGCGCGAGCGCGCCACCCAGGCCGAGGTCCGGAAGGAAGCGGCGCGCATCAAGGAGAAGCAGACGCAGCAGGAGAAGAACGAGAAGTAGCCGGGCCGCCGCGAGCGGGCGCGGCGCGGCACCCGGCCATCAGGCTTCCGGGTGAACACGCGGGGCCGCCGGTGTCACCGCCCGGCGCCCGAGGAAGGCGTCGGGGGACGGACAACCGGGCCGGCCGGGACGTGACGCCGAGGAGAAGCGCCGTGGAAATGCCTCAGGTGAGCGTATGTCAGGTGGACGAGTGCGCTTACAACCAGGACAGCGCCTGCCACGCACTCGCCATCACCGTGGGCGACTCCACTCACGCCCACTGCGACACCTACTTCGTCTTCCCCTCGAAGGGCGGCGACTCCTCCGCCGTCGGCAAGGTCGGGGCCTGCAAGATGGCCGGGTGCCTGCACAACGTGGGGCTCGAGTGCCAGGCCCCCGGCATCACGGTCGCCGCCCTGGGAGCCGCGGCGGACTGCCTGACGTACACGGCGAGGTAGCTGCCCGCCGCGCTCAGCCGTTGCGGAGGCGGAACCACGTGTTCTGGCCGATGATGCCGTCGTCGTGGAGCCCCTTCGCCCGCTGGAAATTGAGCGTGGCCTGGAAGGTGCCGTTGCCGAAGACGCCGTCCACCCCGCCGGGGCCCACGCTGAAGCCGCGGAAGATCAGCAGGCTCTGGGCCTCCCTGACGGCGTCCCCGGTGTCGTTGAAGGACACCGTTCTCGGGGTCTCGTGAGTGTCCCAGCCGCAGAACACCGTGCCCAGCTGGTCCGGCTGGCACACGCCGGGCACCCGGGCCGTGTCCGCAGCCGCGGCCGGAGCCGCGGCCGGAGCCGCGGCCACGGCGCCCGGCGCGAGCCCGAGGGCGCCGGCGGTGAGTGCGGCCGCGGCCAGCAGGGTCCCGGCCGTCTTCATCCGGAAAGGCTTCACGGGAGTGTCCTTCCTGTTGCCGAATCTCTCTTCGGGCTATATGTCACTCCTACGGCGTACGCGCTGTATATACGGGCATAGGTGGATTCACCCGGACGGCGCAGCGGCGGTCAGGCGCCCTCGGTGCCTTCGGGACCCCCGGGGCTCCCGGGACCCTCGGGACTTTCGGGGTCCTCGCCGCGGGTGATCGCGAGCAGGACCAGGTCGTCGCTGATCCGCCCGCCGGTGTGGCGCCGCACGTCGGCGAGGAGGGCGTCGAGCAGGGCGTCCGGCCCGGGGAACTCGTGCCCGGTCAGCCTCGCGCCGGGGTCGTAGAAGACTCCGGCGCGGTCCCGTGCCTCGGTGAGGCCGTCGGTGTACAGCAGGAGCGTCGTCCCCGGTGGGAAGGGCACCGTGTCGGTCCGGTCCCCGCCCGCGCCCAGTTCCGCCAGGCCCAGGGGGAGGGCCGGTTCGGAGGGCTCCGCGTAGTGCACGTGCCCGCCCCGCAGCAGCAGGGGCGCCGGATGGCCGCGGTTGAGCAGCCGCAGCTCGTCGCCGGCGCGCGGGATGTCGGCCAGCACACCGGTGACGAACCCCTCGGTCCGCGCCACCCCCGTGCGCCGCGCCGCCTCCCGCCGCACCCCCCGTTCCAGCCGGGCCGCGACCGCGGTGATCGCCGGCTCCTCCTCGGCGGCTTCCCGGAACACCCCCACCGCGACGTCCACCGCCTTGACCGCGTCCATCCCCTTGCCCCGGACGTCGCCGACCAGGCAGCGCACGCCGTACGGGGTGTCCTGCACGCCGTAGAGGTCACCGCCGATCTGCGCGTCCTGCACGGCCGCCTGGTAGCGCACGGCGATCCGCAGGGGCCCGATCGACGCCGGCGGCTGCGGCAGCACCGCGCGCTGCACGGCGAGGGCGATCCGGCGCGCGGACTGCAGCCGTACGTCGCTGTAGTGCATGAGGCGGTTGACCACGATGGCGAAGGCCGAGACCGTCGCGACGGTCGCGAGCTCGCTCCGCCCGCCGGAATCCCCGAGGTAGCCGAAGTGGAGGAGCAGCGCCGTGTCGGCCGCGCAGGCGCCGACGCCCGCCAGGACCGTCGCCCGCAGGGACAGCAGGGCGGCCGCCGCCATCGGCGCGGCCGTGTAGAAGGCCTCCGCACTGAAGTGCGGAGGAGTGTTGTAGTCGAGGGCGGCGCCGCCGGCGAGCAGGAGCAGGGGCAGCAGCTGCAGGTGGCGCAGGAACCAGCGCTTGACAGTGGTGCGCCCCGTGCCCGGTGCCCTCACGTGCCCGCTCCCGCTCTTCCGTGCCGTACGACACGCTCCAGCATCCTCGGGGCGGATGGTGCCTGCCAGTCATGGGGCGCCCGCGGGGTACGGAGGCGGGCGCCGCACGGGGTGCTCACCGCATGCGCTGCACGTTCCACAGGGGCAGCCCCTCGAAGAAGGACACGGCCTCCTCGCGCCAGCGGGGCCGCCAGGCGGAGGCTTCGGCGGCGGCGTCCTCGGCGTAGCGGCGCATGGCGGAGCTGAGTTCCTCGTCGGCGCCGTGGTCCCGGGCGATGCGGCGGATGCGGTCGATCGTCGCGGCCGTGCAGTGGGGGTCGCCCAGTGCCGACTCCACGACCGTGCGCTCCGCCGCGCCGGCGCGGGCCAGGACGGCGCGGACGGCGTAGCTGCGGCGCCCGGAGCGGATGTCGGAGCCCGGGGACTTCCCGGTGGTGTCCTCGTCGCCGAAGAGGTCGAGGTAGTCGTCGCGCATCTGCCCGCTGATGCCGGCCAGTGTCGCGTAGCGGCGCAGCCGTGCGTCGTGGCCGGCCGGCTGCTCGCCCGCGGCGATCAGTCCCAGCCGCAAGGGGGCGAGGATGGAGTAGCGGGTGGACTTGTACTCGCAGACGGTGTGCAGCAGTTCTTCGGACGGGAGGGCTTCGAAGTCCCGTTCCAGATCGATGATCTGGCCGGTGACCGTCTCCGCGCCCGCGTTCAGCTGCACCTCCAGCAGGGCCTGCTTGAGCTCGGCGGGCACGTCCGCCTCCAGCAGGATCCGCATCGACAGGAAGGCGGCGAGGTCTCCCGCCAGCACGGCGAGGCCCAGTGCGGTCTGCGGGCCTTCCGGGAACTCCCGGCGGTAGGCGTAGTACGTGGACGGGCCGCCGCGGCGTACGGGGGCGTCGTCGATGATGTCGTCGTGGATCAGCCCGTGCGTCTGCAGCAGTTCGATGCTCAGGGCGGCTTCCTCCAGGCCGGGCGGTTTTTCGTCGGTCACCAGCCGGGCCGCCTCGTAGAGGAGTGCGACGCGCAGGCGCTTGCCGCCGCGCAGGGAGAGGTCCCGCAGGAGATCCAGGCAGCGGGGGGTGAAGCGGCTGGGCTGCGGGGTGTCGAGGTTCTTCCCGAGGGAGTCGAAGTAGGCCTCGAAGCGGGTGTCGAAGCGGTGCCGGTATCCGGTGATCCGTTCGCGCGCGGCCGCGGCGGTCGCGTTGCCCGGCTGGTTCGTGCTGCCAGGGTGGTTCGTGCTGCCAGGCCGGTTCGTGTTGCTCATGGGGACCACCCTTCCAGCAGGCCGGGAAGGGCGCGTGAGGGGGCGGGGCGGTGTGCGGCGAGCGCCGTGGTGCGCACCGGAGTTCGACGAGCACCAACACTACACCTTGTCACCGCATGAACACCCTACGTAGCATTGTGGAATCAGTGGTTCCGGGACGTCCGAGGGGGTCACGATGAAACGTCTCGCCGGGCTCGCGTGCGCGGCTGCCGCCGTCCTTGCCTGCGGAGTGGCGACCGCCGCCGCGCACAGTGATCACGAGGAGGCCCAGGGGTTCGCCTCCACTCCCCGCTTGGCGCCGCAGGAGGCCCGTCACGCCGCGAAGATGGGAGGCTTCCTGCACGTGTTCGGTGAGCCGGTCGAAGTCCGGCCCGGGGCGAACGCCCCAGCCGTGGCGGTCTGTCCGGTCGGGCACGTGCCGGTCGGCGGCGGCGGGGAGACCTCCGCGCACCGCATCTACTTCACCGACTCCTTCGCCCAGGGCCCGCAATGGGTGACGCGCGGCACGAACACCAGCGACGGCAGCGAGTCGATGAGGGCGTTCGTGGTGTGCGCCGCCCGGGGATGAGGCCGACCGGCGGGCTTATTCCGCTCCGGGCCGGGCCGGCCGGAGGAACCAGCGGCATGCCACGTCGGCGACTTCTTCGAGCGTGCCCGGTTCTTCGAACAGGTGCGTGGCGGACGGTACGACGTGGATCTCGTGGGGCGCCTGCAGCCGGGCGGCGGCCTCGCGGTTCATCCGCAGCACTTCGTGGTCCTCGCCGCCCACGATGAGCAGGACGGGTGCCCGGACGCGGCCGAGGGCGTCGCCGGCCAGGTCGGGGCGGCCGCCGCGGGAGACCACCGAGCGCACCTGGTCCGGCTGTTGCGCTGCCGCTGTCAGCGCTGCCGCCGCACCCGTGCTGGCTCCGAACAGGTGCACCGGCAGTGCGGCGGTGGCCGGATTCCCGCCGAGCCAGTCGATCGCCGCCGTCAGCCGGCCGCTCAGCAGGGCGATGTCGAAGCGGTGCCCGGCCGTGAACGCGTCCACCTGCTCCTCCTGCTCGGTCAGGAGGTCCATCAGCAAGGTGGCCAGGCCGGCGTGCTGGAGCGCGGTGGCGACCGCGCGATTGCGCGGGCTCAGCCGGGAGCTGCCGCTGCCGTGGGCGAAGAGCACCACGGCCCGGGCGGCCCCGGGAACGACGAGGTCACCGGAGAGGGCCGCTCCGTCGGCGGGAATCCGCACTGCTTCGGAGGTCATCGCCACCATCCCCTCTCGCGCCCCCCCGTGGTGCGTCTCGTGGTCCTTTGCGTGCCTGCGGGTCCGCCTCCGCTCGTACGGGGCCGGTCGTACGGGTCCGCTCGTACGGGGCCGGCTGGGCGTCTCTCTCCAGCCTCTCTCCGCCCGGCCGTCACGACCACACGACCTGCCGGGCGCCCGCGGTGAGCGGGCGGTGCCGGGCGGGCTGCCGGGCTCCCGGGCTGCCGGACATCCGGGCTACCGGGCTTCCGGGCTTTCGTCACGGTGCGGTGCAGACGAAGGCCCCGGCCCGTGCCGCTGCGGCCGCGGCTGCGGCGGCACGGTCGGCCGCAGCCTCGTCGAGCGGTTCGGCGGTGGTCAGCAGGCGGTAGTAGAGGGGAGCGGAGACGGCGCGGACGACCTCCCGGGTATCGGTCCCCTCGGGCAGTTCGCCCCGCTCGACGGCCTGCCGGGCGCAGGGCTCCCATTCGGTGACGCGCGTGTCGTAGAAGCGGTGCAGGGCGGAGGCCGCCTGGTCGTCGGAGGCCGCGGCGGCGATCACGGCTTTGAACAGCGCGCCCTGGCGGGGATCGGCCAGGGTGCGCTGGACGAGGCGGGCGTTGGCGCGCAGGTCTCCCAGGAGCGTGCCCGTCTCGGTGCGCGGGAGCGACTGCTCGGCCATGTCCGCGAGCAGGTCGGCGACGAGGCCGGCCGGCGTTCCCCACCGGCGGTAGACGGTCGTCCTGCCGACTTCCGCGCGGCGGGCCACGTCGGCGAGGTCGAGCCGGTCGAGCCCGCCCTCGGCCAGTGCGTCCCCGGCGGCGCGCAGCACGGCGGCCCGCACGCGTGCCGTGCGGCCGCCCGGGCGCACGGTGCCCGGGTCCGCGCTCCTGGATGCCATAACGGGACTCCTATTCCATTAGGGAGGTGCTCACTGGTAGGGTGAAACCATATTAACGGGATGGAAGTCCCGATAGTGCTGTCGTTCCGCGGCCGGCGGCCGCAGGACGGCACGAGGGGAAGGGGAACCGCTGTGGAATTCCGGCGACTGGGCGACTCGGGGCTGATGGTCCCGGCACTGAGCTTCGGCGCAGGCACCTTCGGGGGGCGCGGAGAGCTCTTCAGCGCCTGGGGCACCACCGACGCCGCGGAAGCGCGCCGTCTCGTCGACATCTGCCTCGAGGCCGGCCTCAACATGTTCGACACGGCCGACGTCTACTCCGGCGGCGCGTCGGAGGAGGTGCTCGGCGCCGCCGTGAAGGGCCGCCGCGACCAGGTGATCATCTCGACCAAGGCCGGACTGCCGCTGGGCGAAGGCCCGGCGGACGCCGGGACCTCCCGCTCACGCCTCGTCAAGGCCGTCGACGACGCCCTGCGCCGCCTCGGCACCGACTACATCGACCTCTTCCAGCTCCACGCCTTCGACGCGGGGACGCCCGTACAGGAAGTCCTCTCCACGCTCGACGACCTCGTACGGGCCGGGAAGCTCCGCTACACCGGCGTCTCCAACTTCGCCGGCTGGCAGCTGATGAAGTCGCTCGACGCCGCCGACCGGCACGGCTACCCGCGCTACGTCGCGCACCAGGTCTACTACTCCCTCATAGGCCGCGACTACGAGTGGGACCTCATGCCCCTCGCCCTCGACCAGGGCGTCGGCGCGGTCGTCTGGAGCCCCCTGGGCTGGGGCCGGCTGACCGGCAGGATCCGCCGGGGCCAACCCCTCCCGGCCGACAGCCGCCTGCACACCACCGCGGACTTCGCGCCTCCCGTGGAGGACGAGCTCCTGTTCCGCGTGGTCGACGCGCTCGACGAGATAGCCGGCGAAACCGGCAGGACCGTGCCCCAGGTCGCCCTCAACTGGCTGCTGCAGCGGCCGACCGTCTCCTCGGTCATCATCGGCGCCCGCAACGAGACACAACTGCGGCAGAACCTCGGCGCGGTGGGCTGGAACCTGACCGCCGACCAGGTGGCACGCCTCGACGCCGCCGGCGCAAGGACCGCCCCCTACCCCCACTTCCCCTACGAGCGCCAGGAAGCCTTCGCCCGCCTCAACCCCCACCCCCTGCGCTAGCAGCCCGCCGCTCCCTCGCCGCCCGGCCGTCCGGGCGGCGAGGGCCCGGCCGTCAGGCGGGCAGCACCGCTTCGACGGCCGAGACGACCTCGGGGGCGTCGGGCTCGGTCCGCGGACCGAAGCGGGCGACGACTTCACCGTCGGGGGCAATGAGGAACTTCTCGAAGTTCCAGCGAATGTCGCCGGTGTGCCCCTCGGCGTCCGGCGTTCCCACGAGGCGGGCGTACAGGGGGTGCCGCCCCTCGCCGTTGACCCCCGTCTTCTCGGTCAGGGGGAAGGTCACGCCGTAGGTGGCCGAGCAGAAGGAGGCGATCTCCTCGGCGCTGCCGGGCTCCTGGCCCATGAACTGGTTGCACGGCACGCCCAGCACCGTGAACCCGCGCGGCGCGTAGGTCGCGTGCAGCTTCTCCAGCGCCGCGTACTGCGGGGTCAGGCCGCACTTCGAGGCGACGTTGACGATCAGGACGGCCTTGCCGCGGTACTGGGCGAGATCCGCGGGGCCGCCCTGGAGGGCGCCGATCTCCACTTCGTGGACGGACATGTGGGGCTCCTTGGCATCTGCACGATCAGGTCGACTCATCCGCGCGCCAGTATGCCCCCAGCCGGCCCTCCGGTTGACGGGGGTGCCCGGTCATGTGACGGGGAGGGCCGGCTGCGGGGTCATTCGCCGCAGGTGACGTCGTACAGCTTCATCGGCATGCCGCCCTTCAGGCCCACGTACGCCGTGAAGTGCTTGTCCTGGCCGGTCTTCGGGCGTGTGGTGACAGGGGCCCAGCCCATGCCTGACGGCTCGGTCGTGACCTTGCCGACGGTGATGCTCTTCGGGGTGCCGCCGGCGCAAGTCAGCGCGTCGTAGCCCTTGGTCGCCGCGGCCTTCTTCCGGAGTTCCGCGGAGACGCTGTGCGTCCGGTCGTACGGGGTCGGGCCGTGGCGGCCGTAGAACTTCGTCAGGAAGCCGTGGACCTGCGCCGCCGTGTACTGCTTCGGCGGCTTCGGCCGGACCGCGGCGGCGGGGGCGGCCGGGGCCGTCGCGGCGGCGCCCGTGGCGCTCAGTGCGAGGGCCAGGGCGCAGCCGGTGGCGATGCCGGCGAAACGCGAACGGTAGGTGGACATGGGAGTGGATCGACCTCCTCTTGCCGATTTGCCCCTATGAGACATGGAGAGACCCCTGAAAGTGGTGATACGGCTCGGACGAACGGTGGTGCGGGACCGTCGCGCGCGCCCCCGGCCCCCACGGGCTCCCGCCCCCGGTCACGTCCTCCGTTCCGCCCCGCCCCCGCCGGCCCGCCCCGCGATGTTGCGCGCCATGCCGCCGAAGACGAGGGCGTGGAAGGGCGCCACGCTCCACCAGTAGGCGTGCCCCGCCAGGCCGTGCGGCCGGAACAGGGCGCGCTGGCGGTAGACGGCACGCGACGGTCCGTCGGAGGTGACCATCAGTTCCAGCCAGGCGCGCCCGGGCAGGCGCATCTCGGCGCGCAGCCGCAGCAGGCGGCCGCGTTCGATCTCCTCGACGCGCCAGAAGTCGAGGGAGTCGCCGATGCGCAGCGAGTGCGGGTCCCGGCGGCCGCGGCGCAGCCCGACCCCGCCGGCCAGCCGGTCGAGGAGCCCGCGCACGGACCACGCCAGCGGGAACGAGTACCAGCCGTTCTCGCCCCCGATGCCCTCGACGACCCGCCACAGGTCCTCGGCCGGTGCCTCCACCCGCAGTTCGCGCCGGTCCTCGTAGAGGCTGCCGCCGGACCACCCCGGATCCGACGGCAAGGGGTCGCTCGGGGCGCCGGGCAGCGAGGCGGAGGACCAGCGGGTGGCCACGTCGGCGTCCCGCACGCGCTTGAGGGCCAGGCGGACCGCCTCGTCGAAGCCCAGCAGCCCCTCGGGCGGGTCGGGGGCGTAGCGCGCGAAGTCGTGCTCGCGGCAGACGACCTCGTGCCGCAGCGACTCGACCAGCGGCCGGGCGATGCCGCCGGGGACCGGCGTCACCAGGCCGACCCAGAGGCTCGACAGCGCGGGCGTGAGCACCGGCACCGGAAGGATGAGGCGCCGCGGGAGCTGCTCGACGGCCGCGTAGCGGTCCATCATCTGCCGGTACGTCAGGACTTCGGGGCCGCCGATGTCGAAGCCGCGGTTCAGCTCCTCCGGCAGCCGGGCCGCGGCCAGCAGGCAGCGCAGCACGTCGCGGACGGCGATCGGCTGGATGCGGGTGTGCACCCAGCGCGGGGTGACCATCACGGGGAGCCGTTCGGTGAGGTGGCGCAGCATCTCGAAGGACGCCGAACCCGAGCCGATGATCACCGCTGCGCGCAGGTGCGCCGTGGGGACGCCGCTGTTGAGCAGGATGCGGCCGACCTCGGCGCGCGAGCGCAGGTGGGGCGAGAGGTCGCGCTCGGGCACCTGCCGGGGCGCGAGCCCGCCGAGGTAGACGATCCGGCGGACCCCGGCCTCCTTCGCCGTCCGGGCGACCGCGAGCGCGGCCCGCCGGTCCGTCTCCTCGAAGTCCGCGCCGGTGCCGAGGGCGTGCACGAGGTAGTAGACGACGTGCACGCCCTCGAACGCCGGGGGGAGGGTGTCCGGGCGGGTGACGTCCGCCTTGACGGTCTCGATCCGGTCGGCCCACGGCTGGTCCCGCAGCCGCCGCGGGTCACGGACCAGGCACCGCACCCGGTACCCGGCGCCGAGCAGCACGGGAACGAGCCGCCCGCCGATGTAGCCCGTCGCGCCGACGACGAGGACGAGCGAGGGCGCTTCGGCGCCGCCGGTGGCGGCCTTGGTGGCGGTGGCGGCGGCGGTGTCGGGGCCCGCGTCGGTGCCGGTGCCGGTCTCGGCGGCGCTGTCAGTGCCGGTGTCGCGGGGCCGGTCGCGGCCGGCGCCGGGGCCGGGCGGGTGCGCGCTGGTGTCCTTGGGCATGGGCACCACGTTTCCGCACCTTTCCCCGCGTCGCGGTGCCGGTGGCGGCGCGCCGGGCCGGGCTGGTCCTTTTGGCCGCATCACCGCCGGGGGCCGGGGTCCTCCGGAAGCTCCCACACGGACTCCCCGGCGATGGTGCGGACGGCGAGTACGGCACAGCCCGTGCGGGCGACCGCGTCCAGGACGGCGGCACGGGCCCGCGCGCTGTCCGCGGGCGGGAAGGCCACGCGGAGCCGGTGCCCATAGGCCGTCTCGTAGGTGAGGTGCCAGTCCGTGTCCGTCGTGGCGAAGTGGTCCTGGCAGCTGCCGTCGTACGGGGAGCGGAACGTGCCGCGGGAGACGGTGGGGGCGAGGGCCTCGCGCAGGACGGCCAGCCGGTGATCGTAGGGCGGCTCGCCGGGGCCGAGGGTCACGTACACGTGGTCGCGCGGTATCGCCGCGTCGAACCAGGGGGACAGGCCGCTGTCGCGGGTCAGGATGCCGGAGGAGAGGCTCCCGTCGGCCCAGCCCGCCAGGAAACCGGCCGCGGTCGTCCCGAAGCGTTCGTAGTCGTCATCCCGGGACCAGATCACCACCGGCCACGTGCCGGGGTCGTCGCCCTCCGTGAGCCAGCACAGGTGGTGGCCCGCGTCGGTCACCGCCCAGGCGAGCAGGCCGCCGGGCTCCGGGAACAGCGGATACGGGTAGCCGCCGGGGTTCGTCTCCCGCAGGGGCCCGTAGTCCTCCAGCAGGTCCGCGGTGAGGGGGACGGGGTTGTCGTCGCCGAACGGCGTCATCAGGCAGACGGTGTCGCAGAACGTGCCGCGTCCGTAGGCGGTGACCAGCGCCTTGAAGTCGGCCGGCAGCCGCCGCACCCCGAGCTGCGCCTCGGCGGCGGTCCAGTCGCCGTGAGCGTCGACGGGCGCGGACGGGGGCGGTACGAGCCGCAGGAGGCCGGCGGGCAGGCCATGAGAGGAGATCACGCCCGCGAAGCCTACGGGCGCGCCGGGGCGGAAGACCGGGCGCCCCGGGCCGGTGACGCTGCGCACGAATCCGCTCGCACCGGGTGATGCACGGCCCCGCTCCGTGTGAGGCCGCCCATGAGGCCCGGATCACTTACGAATGCCTTTAGTGGGAACGCCGGCGCCAATACGGCGGGAAAGCTCTTCTTTTCCGCCGCGCCGATGAAAGGGCGTAGTAGGTCACAGTGCTTGTCACGGTTTTCGGCCGCCGCTAACAATTACGGGGTCGCTGGGCGCCGTCGACCGAGAAACGGCGCTTCGTTATTGCGCCGATTCAGGGCCAGGCGACATCCGCGATTGGAAGGTTCAGCTCAGACATGCGCTCCACCGTCTCCGCTTATACCCGTCTGCCCAAGATCCACAAGTTCTCCGTCGCCGGCATTGCCGCGACCGGTGCCGCCGTCGTCGCGGTCGCCGTCGCCCCGCACGCCTTCGCCGCCGACAGCGGTTCCGCTCACACCGCTGCCGCCTCGGTGAAGCCGGTGGCCTGGAACGCCAAGGCCTTCGGTGAGACGCAGCAGGACGCGCTGGACCAGCACACCACCGCTGCTGTGGCCGCGGCGAAGGCTGATGCCGGTAAGGCGAAGGCGGACAAGGAGCGGGCCGAGAAGCAGGCCGCCAACCGTTCCACCGAGCGCAAGGCCCTGGAGGCCAAGCCCGCCGCCCCGGCGAAGAAGTCCTACGGCAACAACGTCGACGGCTGGATCAGCGAGGCGATGGACATTCTCCGCGCCAAGGGCATCCCGGCCTCCTACGACGGCATCAAGCGCAATGTGATGCGTGAGTCGACCGGTAACCCGCGTGCCATCAACGACTGGGACATCAACGCCGTCAACGGTGTGCCGTCGAAGGGTCTGCTGCAGATGATCGACCCGACGTTCAAGGCGTACCACGTCGAGGGCACGTCCTGGGACATCTACGACCCGGTCGCCAACATCACCGCCGCCTGTAACTACGCGGCCGACAAGTACGGCTCCATGGACAACGTGAACTCCGCGTACTGATCCGCAGCAGCCGGAAGATCAAACACCGCGAGGGCGGTGGCACCCCTGACCAAGGGGCGCCACCGCCCTTTGCCGTTCCCGCCCCCGTCCCGCCCCGCCCTGTCTTATCCCGTTCCGTGCCGGCGACGCGGTGACCGGTTTCCCGTCCCCGGTCCCCGGCGATCAGGCATCGTGGGGGCTCCGTGCGTCCTTCCGCTGCGCCAGGAGGCCGACCCGTGACAGCCGACCGCCCCGCCCCGCCGGCCCTGCGGGCCCCGCCGCCGCGCCACCCGCGCCCCTCCCGCCCAGCCCGCCCCAAGGTCTTCGGCATCGGCCTGTCGCGCACCGGCACGCTCTCCCTGACCGAAGCCCTGCACACCCTGGGCCACGACGTCGCCCACTACCCGGCCGATCCCGCCACCTACGCGACGCTGCTGGCCGGAACCGCGCGGTTTCCCCTCCTCGACCGGTACGACGGGATCACCGACATCACCGTCGTGCCGTACTACCAGGACCTCGATCTGCTGTGGCCGGGCGCCAAGTTCGTGCTCACCGTCCGCGAGGAGGAGGGCTGGCTGCGCTCCTGCGAGGAGCACTGGAAGCGCCCCGTCGCGAGCAAGGCCGGTCACGGGCCGCACTATCCGGACCTCCAGCGCTTCCTGCGGTCCGCGGTGTACGGCTGTCACGCGTTCTGCCGGGAGCGGTTCCGCGGTGTGGCGCGGCGGCACGTCGCCGGGGTGCTCCGTCACTTCGCCGGCCGGGACGACGACCTGCTCGTCCTCGACGTCGCCGCGGGCGAGGGATACGAACGGCTGGCCCCGTTCCTCGGCGCCCCCGTTCCCGCGGAACCCTTTCCCCGCCGCAACGGTGCCGCAGGCACCCGGGCGTGCGGGGGCGAAACGGGCGTGGTGCAGGATGACTTCGCGCGTTGATCCACTTCTGTGGTCCGCGCGATCACGATCCCTCGGGACAGACAGGTACAAGGTGACGAAACATTACTCCCGGCTTCCGGCAGCCCACGACGCCGTCGCTCCGTTTCCCGCCCCGGCAGGGGGAGACCGGTGAACCGTGACCTCACCCTGCACGACGTCATCGTCGCCGGCATCGCGCTGGCCGCGGGCCTGGCCGTCGCGCTCCTGCTGCGGGTGCTCCTGCGCTGGCTCGGCAAGCAGGCCGCCCGGACCGCGTGGGAGGGCGACGACATCATCGTCGACGTGCTGCGCACCGTCGCCCCGTGGGCCGCGGTGGCGGGCGGCGTGGCGTCCGCGGCGGCGGCCCTCCCGCTGACCGGCCAGGTCGGACACGTCATCGACCAGGCGCTCATCGCCTTCGTCATGGTGACCGCGACGTTCACCGCGGCGCGGGTGCTCAGCGGCCTGGTGCGGTCCGTGGCACAGTCCAGGTCCGGCGTCGCCGCCTCGGCCACGATATTCGTCAACATCACCCGCATCGCGATCCTGGCGATGGGCTTCCTCATCATCCTGGAGACCCTCGGCATATCCATCGCACCGCTGCTCACCGCCCTCGGCGTGGGCGGTCTCGCGATCGCCCTGGCGCTGAAGGACACGCTGGCCAACCTCTTCGCGGGCGTGCACATCCTCGTCTCGAAGACCGTCCAGCCCGGTGACTACATACGGCTCAGCAGCGGCGAGGAAGGCTACGTCCGCGACATCAACTGGCGCATCACGGTGGTCGAGCAGCTCAACAACAACCTCGTCATCATCCCGAACGCCAAGCTCGCCGGCACGAACATGACCAACTTCAGCCGGCCCGAGCAGAAGCTGTCGGTCACGGTGCAGGTGGGCGTCGCCTACGACAGCGACCTGGAGCACGTCGAGCGGGTCACCAACGAGGTCGTCGAGAGCGTGATGCAGGACATCGCCGGCGCCGTGCCCGACCACGAGCCCGCCGTCCGCTTCCACACGTTCGGCGACTCCCGGATCGGCTTCACGGTGATCCTCGGGGTCGGCGAGTACAGCGACAAGTACCGCATCAAGCACGAGTTCGTGAAGAGGCTGCACCGGCGGTACCGCGAGGAGGGGATCCGTATCCCCGCCCCGGCGCGCACCGTCTCCCTCCAGCCGGGCGCGGAAGTGGTGATCCCGCACCCGCGCGAGTCCTTCGACGCCGTGCAGGACCGTCTGGGCTCCAAGGGCTGAGAGCCCTCACCCGGCCGGGTGTTCGGGCCGGTCCACCGGTCGGGCCCCGACGTGGGCGACCGCCGCGGCGCCCGCCCGGCAGCCCTGCCGCGCGGCCGCCGCAGGGTCGTGGCCTGCCAGACGGGCGGCCAGAAACGCCCCGGTGAAGGCGTCGCCCGCGCCCGTCGTGTCCACAGCGGTGGCGGGCTCTGCCGGAACCCGGGCGGTGATCGCGCCGGACGCGGCCACCAGGGCGCCCCGCGGGCCCTGGGTGGAGACCACGAGCGGAAAGTGCCGGCTCAGTTCGGCCGCCGCGTCGGCCGGCCCGGGCAGACCGGTGAGGAGAGCGGCCTCGTCGTGGCTGGGGAGGAGGACGTCCGCTCCGGCGACGGCGTCGAGGAACCGGCCGGCTCCCCAGCCGGCGATGAAGCCCGCCGAGGCCGGGTCGACGCTCACCGGCACGGAGCGGGCGCGGGCCGCCTCCATCGCCAGCAGCGCGGCCCTCCGGCTCGTCCCGCCGAAGAAGAGGTAGCCGGAGAGGTGCAGGTGCCCGGCTCCGGCGAGCAGGCCGTCACTCCAGTCGGCGGCCGACAGGCGCAGCACGGCTCCGCTGTCGGTGAGGAACGTCCGCTCGCCGTCCGCCCCGACCAGGCACACCACCGTGCCGGTCGGGGCCTCGGCGTCGACGACCAGGTGCGGCCGGACACCGGCGGAGCGGAGCGCACGCTCGTGCAGGTCCGCCGCCTCCGCGCCCACCCGGGCCAGGAGGCGCACGTCCCGCACGCCGGAGCGGGCGGCCCAGCAGGCCACGTTGGCGCCCGCGCCGCCCGGGAGGGTGGCGATACGGGCCTCCGTGTCGGTCGCCGGCGCGAGCGGCGTGCGGTGGCGTGCGACCACGTCGGTCACCACGTCACCGACCACGAGCAGCGCCCCGCCCCGGACGGCGGTCACGAGGCGTACGCCACGGCGATCTCGGCCGCCAGCCGCACATTGCCCCGCACCGCGGCCACATTGGCCTCCAGGGAGGCACCACCGGTGCGGCGGACGAGGTAGTCGAGGAGGAAGGGGGTGACCGCCTGGCCGGTGACGCCGTCCCGGGCGCACGCCGCCAGCGCCTCGGCCAGCACCCGGTCGTGCAGGGCCGGGTCCAGTTGCCGCGCCGCGGGCACGGGGTTCGCGACGATCAGGGCCGAGGGCGGGCCGCCCAGTGCGTCCTGGGCGCGCAGCACGCCGGCCACTTCCGCCGCGGACCCGGCCGTCCAGTCCACCGGTTCGCCGGAACTGCTCAGGTAGAAGCCCGGAAACTCCGCCGTCCGGTACCCCAGCACGCCGATGCCCAGTGTCTCCAGGCGCTGCAGGGTCGCCGGCACGTCCAGCACCGACTTCACGCCCGCGCAGACCACCGCGATCCGCACCTTCGCCAGCAGATGCAGGTCCGCCGACTCGTCCTGGGTCTGCGCCCACTCGCGGTGGACGCCGCCCAGGCCGCCCGTGGCGAAGACGCGGATCCCGGCCCGTGCCGCCAGGAAGGCGGTCGCGGACACCGTCGTCGCCCCGCAGGCCCCCGCCGCCACCGCCGGGGCCAGGTCCCGGTGTCCCAGCTTGCGCATGCCGTCCTCACCCGCCACCCGCGCCAACTGGGCCTTGTCCAGCCCGACGCGGGGCCGCCCGTCCAGCACCGCGACGGTCGCGGGGACGGCGCCGCCGGCCCGTACGAGCTCCTCCAGCTCCTCCGCCACCTCCAGGTTCCGCGGCCGGGGCAGCCCGTGCGCGATGATCGTCGACTCGAGGGCGACCACCGGCCGGCCGTGGTCCAGCGCCTCCCGCACCTCGTCCGACACGACCGGCAGCCGCCGACCGCCCGGCGCCTCCGGCACCGCTGCCGCCTCTGCCCCTTCAGACACCTCTGGCATCGCAGGTCCCTCCCGTCGCGCCGAGCACGGCGCTGCTCACTGGATCCCTGACGCCAGAGCAGTTCCCCGCCCCACGACGCCGCAAGCGCGTCAACTGCCGTATCCGGGACGGAGGCCGCACCTCCCCGTTGACCGGGCGCGGTCAAAGCGGCTTGGCTTCCCCTGACCTTTTCGCGTTCGGTTTCGTGATCCTCCCAGGAGGGAACCATGCGCTGTCTCGCACGGGCCGCCATGCTGGTCGCTGCGCTGGGCACCTGCGCAGCCGTCACCGCGCCGGTGGCGACCGGCGCCGGGCACCAGCGGCCGCGTACGGAACGGGTGAGCGTGGCCGCCGACGGCACGCAGGGCAACAGCGACTCGTACACCGCCGGCATCAGCGCCGACGGCCGGTACGCGACCTTCAGATCCATGGCCACCAATCTGACACCCAGGGTCGGCGGCGGCCTCGGCCTCTTCATCAAGGACTTACGGACCGGCGCCGTCGAGCAGGCGAACGTGGCGAGCGACGGCACGCCGGCCGACGACTCGTCCTTCGACATCGCGCTGAGCGCCGACGGACGGTACGCCGTCTTCGACTCGCGGGCCGGCAACCTGTCGCCGGACAAGACCCCCGGGGAAACCGACCTCTTCGTCCGCGACCGCAGGACGGGGCGGACGGAACTCCTCCTGGAGAACAAGCAGCATCAAGCGGGCACGTCGTTCGAGCCGTCCGTCAGTGCCGACGGCCGGTACGTCGCCTTCACCTCCTTCCGCACCGATCTCGTGCCCGGCCCGAGCAAGGACCCGGTGGCGGTGTACGTACGGGACCGCTGGAAGGGCACCACGAAGCGGGTGAGCGTCCGCTCGGACGGCAGCCAGGCCGGCACCCGCTCGGCGCTGCCGGTCATCAGCGCCGACGGCAGCAAGGTCGGGTTCCTGTCCCTGGGCGGCCTGGGGGAGGGGGAGCCCGGCATCGGTGACTCCGGTCCGGGGCTGGCCCGTCCCCGGCTGAACACCTTCTACGTCCACGACCTGCGCACCGGCCGGACCGAACTCGCCTCCCGGGACCGCGACGGCAGCAACTCGGGCGCGTCCGACATCGGCTTCAGCCCGGACGGGCACTACGCGCTCTTCTCGACCCGCAGCCCCGGCGTCGTACCGGGCAAGACCACGCAGACCACCGACATCTACGCCCGGGACCTGAAGACCGGTGTCACCCGGCGCCTGAGCCTCGCCCACGACGGGTCCGAGGCCCAGGGCGACTCCCGCGGGCCCGTCATGAGCGCCGACAACCGGAAGGTGTTCTTCACTTCCACTGCCCCCAACCTGATCCCCGGAGGGAGCGGAGGGAGCGGCGGAAGCGGGGGAACGAGTGGAACCGGCGGAAGCACCGGAAGCCGCAGCCGTACGGCCGTCTACGCGCGGGACCTGCTGACCGGCGCCGTGCAACGGCTCGACGTCGCGGACGACGGGACCCCCGCCGACGGCGATTCGAGCGGGGTCGCCGTCGACCGGTCGGGCCGCACGGCCGTCTTCACCAGCGCGGCAGACAACCTCGTCCCCGGTGATACGAACAAGGCGGACGACGTGTTCCTGCGCCGCGTGCGGTGACCTGACCGGGAGCCGGAACCGCACACGGCAGGGCAGCGCGGGGCTCGTGGCGCGTAACCTGACGCCCTGTACGGCGAGGACGTCAGACGTCAGGGGGAAACGTGAGTATCGCGCTGTTCGCGCTCGGAGGCACGATATCGGTGTCGGGCCGCGCCGGGGGAGCACGGCTGACCGGTGCCGAGATCACCGCTGCCGTGCCCGGGCTCGACGGGCTCGGCATGCCGCTGGACGTACGGGACGTCCACGCCGTGCCGAGCGGCAGCCTGACCTTCGCGCAGGTGCTCGGCGTGGTCGAGGCCGCCTCCCACGCCGTCGCGGAGGGCGCTGCCGGTGTCGTCGTCACGCAGGGCACCGACACGCTGGAGGAGACCGCCTTCCTGGCCGATCTCGTGTGGCCGCACGAGGCGCCGTTCGTCCTGACGGGCGCGATGCGGCAGCCGGGCATGGCCGGGGCCGACGGACCGGCCAACGTGCTCGCGGCCGCGCGCGTCGCCGCCTCGCGCGCGGCGCGCGGGCTCGGCGCACTGGTCGTCATCAACGACGAGGTGCACGCGGCGCGCTGGGTCCGCAAGTCCCACAGCACGAGCACGGCGGCCTTCGTGTCGCCGAATGCCGGCCCGGCGGGTCGTGTCATCGAGGGCGAGGTGCGGGTGCTGGCCCCGCCGCCGCGCCGCACCGTCCTGCCGTCCGGCGCCGTCCCGGCCCGGCTCGACGCCGCCCGTGTCGCCCTGCACTGCGTCACGCTCGACGACGACGGCGACCGGCTCGCGGGGCTGGACGAGACGCACCAGGGGCTGGTGGTCGCGGGTTTCGGGGCCGGGCACGTCCCCGCTTCCCTCGCGCCCGTGCTGGGCGCGCTGGCCGAGCGCATCCCCGTCGTGCTGACCTCCCGCACGGGCAGCGGTCCGGTGCTGCGGCACACCTACAGCGCACCCGGCTCGGAGACCGACCTGCAAAGGCGCGGCCTGATCAACGGCGGGCTGCTCGACCCGTACAAGGCCAGAGTCCTGCTGCGGCTGCTGCTGGCGGCGGGAGCCGGCCACGACGAGGTCGCCGCGGCGTTCGCCGAACACGGCTAGCCGCGCGCATCTGTGCCGTCCCCGGTGCGGGGCGTCAGCCCGCCCTCGAGAACGTAGAAGCACTCGTCGTGTCCCTCGCACACGTACGACTTGACACGGATCACCCCGGCACCGAGGCCCGCGAAGGCGTACGGATGAACGGCCGGTCGCGGAGGGCGACGTCGTCCGCCGGTCCGGCGGCGCGCAGGATCACGTCGAGGGCCCGGCTCGGAGAAGCGGTGCAGAGACCGCTGGCCCACGCCGCGTTGGCCTCGACCACCGCACGGCCACGTCACCAACGCGGTCACGCCGTAAGGAACTTCAGGATGCGGGCGTTCACCTCCTCCGGCGCCTCCAGGAGGGGGAAGTGCCCGACGCCCTCCAGGAGGATGCCGTCGGAGCCCTCGGGGAGGACGGCGATGATGTCGGCCAAGGTCTCCGCGTCGACGACCGGGTCTTCGCTGCCGTGTACGTAGAAGGTCGGCTGGGTGGGCAGACCGGCCAGGACCTTGCCCATTTCCCACTGGTCGGTGCCGAAGGTGGCGGGGTGGAAGTTGTCCCGGTAGAGCCCCAGGCCCGAGCGCAGGTTGGCGCTCTCGCGCAGGGCGTCCTTGCCCGCCCTGCGGTCCTCGGTGGAGTCGAAGCCGGGGACGGAGCCGCTCCAGTGCTGCCACAGCCAGTCCAGGTAGGCGAAGTCGTCGACCGGAACGATCTGGTCGGCGATGGCCATCTGGAAGAAGTAGAAGTGGCTGTTCTTATGGATCTGCACCGGGTCCGTGGCCTTGCGGTCGTAGAACCGCACCGGTGGGACGGCGGACACCACGGCCTTCGACCAACGCTCGGGCGCGTGCGCTGCCGCGCCCCATGCCACGAAGCCACCCCAGTCGTGGCCTATGAGGACCGCGTTCTCATCGCCGCCCAGCGCTTCGTGCAGGGCGTTGGCGTCGTCGATCAGGTCGGCGATGCGCATGCTGCCGGACGGCGGTACCTGCGTGGGGGCGAAGCCGCGCAGCGCGGGTGCCACGGCCCGGTAGCCCGCGTCGGCAAGACGGGGCATCAGGTGCCGCCACATGTGCGGCGCCTCCGGAAAACCGTGCAGCAGCAGGGCCAGTGGCCCCTCGCCCTCTTCGGTGTACGCGAAGTCGATCCCGTTGGCGGTGATGCGCTTGAAGTCCATGTTCGTTGCTCCTTGTTGGCGTTCCGGAGGAGATGATGTGGTGCTCGGCGGCCTTGCCTGCCGACCGTCTGTAACGATCGTTCTATCCAAAACCTAGCATGATCTAGAGCGATCGCTCTAGTTGTTTGGGTGGGGGTGAGCTGCGGGTGAAGGTCAAGGGCAGCCACGAGGCGGCGAGCAGTGCCAGGGCGATGCCGGTGATCCGCCCGGAGAGCCCACGGTCGTTCAGGCGGCCCGCCACGAACCCCAAGCGTTTCGGCTGGCGTGGGACTCGTGGTGCGAAGATCCCGGCATGCAATTCGATGATCCCGCCGGCATGCACCGAGTGTGCGCAGAACGGCTCGGCGAGAAGGCCGGCCGGCAGTTCGCGGCGATGGCCCGCCTCGGCTTCCGGCTGACCCAACCGACGGATGACGCCCCGGCCGCCGGTCGGTCCCGGCTCGGTGGCACCGCCCTGCTCGAACCGGGCACCCCTTGGCCCGAACTCGACGGCGTCCCACTGTCCCTGCACGCCGTACTCGACACCGATGCCCTCGCCGCCCGGCTCGGCGACGAACTGCCGACGCGGCCGGGCCTGCTCAACTTCTTCTACCTCGATCCGGACGTGCCGTACGACGAATACCGCAAGCTCGACGCGTCGAGGCCCGAGGCCTGCCGTGTGCTTCCCGCAGATGCCGCCCGGGCCATCGAGGCAGTCGCCCCCGAGCCGGCGCGGAGCTATCCGGCCCGACCCGTCCACGCGGCTGAGGCGATCATGCTCCCGGACTGCTGGGACGTCCACGACGGTGACATCGAGTTCGACACGGACGAGCACTGGGGCGCGCCGTCGCTCATCCTCAGCAAGATGAGCGACCTCGACGGGAACACCGCCGGCAGCCACTGCGCCTTCGGCTGGCCCGACACCTCCTACGGGTCCGGGGTCTCCTGCCGTGACGCCGACGGCCCCGCCGTCCATCTGCTCCAGCTCGCGGAGGACGAGGACCTCGGATGGGGCTGGGGCGACGCCGGAACGATGTACTTCACGATCCCCGCGAAGGCATTCGCGGCGGGGGACTTCAGCAAGGCCGAGGCGCACGGGCGCTGCTGCTGAGCCCGTAGTCGACCGGAGGCGCCACCTGCTGTGGCGAGTGCTCCGCCCCGGTGAGCCCTCGCCGCAGCGCCGCAGCGCCAAGGTGCCTTCGGTCGGTAGCGCAGCTGTTGCCGGCTTCCGGACCGTACTGCCGCCCACCCGGCTCCGATGTCTCGGGCGTCGTAGCACGGCGACGCAGGGGACAGGCACGGCCCGGCCTGCGCCGCGCGGAACACGTTGCCTTGCGGATCCTGCATGAGCCACCAGTGCCCCGCAGGCCTCTTGTTGATCTCGCGGATGCGGTGTCGCCCCCAGGCCTTCCAACCGGACCACCAGCTCTTCGAGGCCACCGGGCTCGCTGTGGATGTCCAGGCGCAGACGGGTCTTGCCCCGACTTGCCGGGCCCGTTCCGGATGCACCAGCGGTGTCCACTCCTCGACGGTGAGCATGCGCCAGGCATCGTGTTCGTCGGAGAGCTCCACCTCGGCCGTGCTCGGCCGGTTTCCTCGTAGGTCTCGCGTACAGCCGTCTGCCACAGGTCCTCGCCTTCGTCGTGGCCGCCACCAGGCGGCTGCCACTGGTCGCTCCAAGAGGTGTGCAGCAGCATTTCCCGCACGCCCGGTCCGGACCCCGCCGCCCGGCATCGGTGCCAGGACACACATCGGGCCTTCCCGCTGGTCAACCTGTGTTTGGATACCGGAGCCTGCCTTTGTGAGGGGAACGTTGACACGTACGACGCCGCCGCGCCCGCTGGACGTGGCCACGCAGCTTCCGGAGCTGGCCGGCCTGGCCAGGACAGCCACTCGCCTGCATCCACGGCGCGGTGCGCCCACTGTCCATGACAGTTCGGTGGGCGGGCCGCTGCTGTGGCCGGTGGGGGAGCCCTGGCCGATGTACGAGCCGGTGCTCGGGCTCCTCGGGCCGTTGACCACGCCGGCGGACATCCGCACGCTGCGGGAGACGTTCAGACAAGCGGAGTCACGGCCGAGGAGCCCCGGTGAGGACCTGCTGACCGAGCAGGAGACGGAAGACGTCAACCGGATCAGAGCCGGGTACGCGCCGGAGCTCCTGCCGGAGGGGCCGCTGCCGCTGATTCCGCTCGTGCAGCTCTACGCCCGGGACGTCCCCGGCCTTCCGTGCCCTGAGGGGACGGACATGCTTCAAGTGTTGTGGACCCCGTTCGACGAGATCGAAGGGTGCTCCGGCGCCGTGCAACTGCGGTGGCGTTTGTCCTCGGAGGTGCGGGAGGTGCTGGCCGCGCCGCCCGAGCCCGCCTATGTCGACATGAGTGACCACGTACCGACGCCCTGTGTGCTGCATCCGGAACAGGTACGGGAGTTCCCGCCGGTGCACCTTCTCACGGAGGAGCAGGCACATCGCCTGGACGCCTGGACGAAGGAGCGCCCGGCTGCCTACCAGCAGGTCGATTACGAGGGAGACCTGTCCGTCGCTCCCGGCTGGAAGCTGGGCGGCTGGCCTGCACACTTCACCTACCGCAAGCCGGCAGGCTCCAAAGAGCTCCAGTGCGGCGAATGCGGCGGCCCCGTGGACGCGCTGCTGACCGTCGACAGCGCCGAGTGGGACGGAAGGAGCCGCAGCTGGTGTCCGGTCGAGGACGTGGACGGAGATCCGTGCCCCACCAAAACACCCACCGTCGTGACGGTCGGGCGCGGCTTCGCCCTGCAGATTTACACGTGCGTCAGCACGTCGTCCCACCTGCCGCGGACAATCATGCATTAGCGCAGGGGCGGGGGAAGGGGTGGAACCGTCGCCGGTCCGGCGCACCCGCCCGGTGGCGGTTCGAGGCCGCGCAGAGCCTCCGGACTGCTGTGCCGGACGCTCAGCGGTCACCTAACCTGTCGCGCTCGCGCCCCGCCGAAGGCGGGTCCAGGAACTCCAGCTAGCCTGACGGGATGGGAACGATCCTGGTCAGCGCATGTCTGCGCGGAGTGCCGTGCCGTTTCGACGGGCGGCACAAGGCGGCGTCGGAGGTTGACGAGGCACTGGACGGCCACGACGTCGTGTCGTTCTGCCCGGAGGTAGCGGGCGGACTCGCGACCCCACGGCGGCCCGCGGAACTCGTGGGCGGCGACGGGCACGACGTCCTCGACGGGACCGCGCGGGTCGTCGAGGACACCGGGCGTGACGTGACAGCGGAGTTCATGGACGGAGCGCGGCGCGCACTCGCCGCGGCGGAGCACGCGGGCTGCACGGAGGCGTTGTTGATGCCGCGCAGCCCGTCGTGCGGGAGTGGCGCAGTGTACGACGGGTCCTTCACCGGGGAACTGGTGCCGGGCGACGGGGTGACGGCGGCACTGCTCAGGCGGCACGGGATCGCGGTACGGCCCGCGCCCGGGACGTGACGGCGGCAGCCCGGGTAGCGGCGCGGCATCCGGCTGCCCGAGATCAACCCGTTGAGCTGTGGCCCCGCTGGCCGTCGAGCTGTGTCACCAGGGCCCCGGAGGGACCCGCGCGGGCGGGCCCTCCCGACCGCACCCCGCGCCCTACCGGCCGTCGCCGCGCCGCACTTCGGTGATCCGGGAGGCGACCGCCGCGACCGCGCCGCCCGCCCGGCTGAATTCGTTCATGGACGCGATGAAGAGTTTGCCTTCCTCCTGGTCCAGGCCCTGACGGCAGTCGCGGCCGGCTCGGTCCGCCCAGGTGATGAACGACTGCCAGGACGCCTGGGCGCCGGGGTCGGGGACCGGGAAGTAGCGGCCGGCGTCCTGGGCGATCCGTCCGATGCCGTCGCACAGCGGGCGGAAGACGGACGGATCGATGTCCCCGTGTCCTTTGCGGGCGGCATCCATCAGGCTCGCGCTGAGCCGCCCGGTGGCGGTGGAGAACCGCTGGGCCAGCTCCCATCCGCCGTGCCCCCACCAGGCGTCGACCTGCAGCTGCTTGATCCGGGCGGACACGGCCGTGCGACCGGCGGCCGGCACCACGCGCGACACGTCGGCCGTGGCCTGCTGCCCCGGCGAGCCCTGCTCCCGGGCCGCTGCCGCGGTCGCCGCCACCGCCACGGCACACACCACCGCGACGCAGATGCGGCGGCCGGCGAGCCCGCCCCGTACGGGCCCGGGCGGCGGCTCGGAGGCCGGCCCTCGCGCCGGAGCGCCTCCCGCCTCCCGGCTCGCTCCGGCCCTCCTCGCCTCACGGAACCGCCGCACCCTCCCGGCCGCCGACACGGCCGCGGCCGCCATGACGGCGGCGAACGCGGCGAGCACGAGGACGTAGCCCAGGAACATCCGCGTGAGCGTCCAGGCCGGGTCCGGACGCCAATGGCAGGTCGTCGCCATCGTGTTGAGGGACGGCAAGCACCCGTCCGTGGCAGCGAGGACGAAGCGGCCAGCGAGCCCGCCCAGGGCCACGGTCTCGGCGGCGATCAGCGCGACGAGCAGCCGGAAGCGGGTGGCCGGAACGCTCGCGGCGACGGCGGCCGCCGCGGACACCGCCACCAGGGCCACCAGCGACCACACCTCGTCGATCAGGGCGAAGAGGCCCCCGCGCTGCCCGGGCGGCGGCTGCCACGTGTGCATGTACGCCATCACGGCAGCGACGGCGGCCCAGCACGCCGGCACGCCCAGCAGCACGACGGGAAGCAAGCGCCGCAGCGGTGGCAACTGCGGTGGCAACTCCCGCCCCGGGGCCGCCGCCTCACCTGCGGCCAGCCCCAGGGCGTCGCGCGCCCAGCGCGGCGGCATGCCGGCTGGGCGGAGCGTCCAGGCCAGGAGCGGTAGCGCCCACAGCGCCACGACCGCGGACAGGACGAGCGGCCGGTCCAGGCCGCTCAGCACCGGCCACACGCGGGCGATCGCGGTCTGCATGGCCGGATGGTCCGAGGGCGAGGCGGCGAAATCCTCCGCCAGCACCTGGCGCAGCCCGGCGGTGTCGTACGGCCACCCGCTCACCATCAGGACGCCGTGGGCCTGCCACCACACGAACCACGACGACAGCACCAGCCCCGCGGCCGCCAGGCCCAGCAGCATGGCGGGCCGGATCGTGCGCCCCGGCCACGCCCTCACCCACAACTGGGCGCTCTGCGCGGTCCACCAGGCGAACGCCGCCCCGGCGCACAGGACCAGCACCAGGACCTCCGGGTTGGCCGGAAACCACACCAGCAGCGCCGCCCGGTTCATGATCAGCTCACCGGCCGCCGCGCCCGCTCCCAGCCACAGCCCCGCCCGCACCCCGGAGGGCACCCGGCGCCCGGTGAGCACGGCGTGGGCCACGGCCCGCCACAGCGCGATCCCGGCCACACCCGTGGCCAGCCCCGCCGCGGCCACGGCCACCGCCCGGTGGGACCAGTAGCCGCCCGCGCCGGACGAGCCGGGACCGCTCCACGCCTGGGCGTCGATCAGCAGGGCCGCGACCCCGGTCAGGAACATCGGCAGCGCCTGCACGCCGAACAGCGCCGCCGGATCGTCCAGCGCCTCCCGGCGCAGGTCCCACCGCGGGTGGGTGCGCCACAGCTCGGCGAAGGCGCCCCACACCCGCCGGAGCGTGCCCCCGGCCGGGCCCGCCGCCGCGACCGCCCAGCCCCGGGGGTCCGCGCCCCAGCGCACCGCGGCCAGATCGGCGTAGAGCTCCCGGCTGCGCAGCACGTCCGACCGGGCGAGGTGGACCAGCACGATCATGATGAGGGGCAGCAGCAGGCCGCGCGTCACGAAGGGCGCCTCACCGCGCCAGAACGGCGACCGCACGGCGGCGGGGAGCGCGACGAGGTACCACGTGACGTACGGCAGGATCACCAGGGCGACGAACACCCGCCACACGGCGACGGTCGCGTAGGTGAGCGTGACGTCGCCGTTGCGGATGTGGGCGAACTCGTGCAGGAGCACCGCCCTGAAGCCCTCGGGATCGGTGGTCCGGCGGACGAGCAGACCGCCGTGCAGGCGCACGGTCGGGCGCCGGTTGCTGCCGAACACCACCGCACCGGTGGACGCGGCCGCGGGGTCGACGACGATGCGCGGGATCCGCGTCAGACCGGCCACCGCCGCGAGTTCCGCCACCCTGCGCCCGATCCCGCCGTCGTGGTCGATCGTCTCCAGCGGGACGGTCCGGCCGCGCCGCGCCTTCCACGCGGGCAGGCACCGGAACAGCACGACGGCCACCGCCACCACCAGCACCGGCCAGACGAGATTCAGCCACCACGGCGCCGCGGGCTCGTAGCGGTCCACGCAGGCCTGGTAGGCATCGTGGTGCGCGGCCCGCACGGCGGTGGCATGGTCGCCGCCCTCGTTGGGGTCCCCTCCGGCGGCGAGCAGGCACGCGTAGCCGGGCTTGACGGAGAGCCGGTCGGCGGCGAACTGCATCATCGAACCGCTGCTCACCAGCAGCAGCACCAGCAGCAGGACGAAGCGCACCGTCGTGCCCGCGCCCAGCGCCCGCTCGTCGACCCGCGGCGGAGCCGCAGGGACGGCCACGGCCATCACCGGGCCCGGGCCGCAGCGCCACCGCCATCGTGGCCGTCCGGGCCGGTCGGATCATCCGGGCCGCCTGGATCGCCAGGGCCACCAGGGCCACCAGGGCCGCCCGGTTCGCCCGTACCGCTCTCCGGCGCGGCCAGTGCGAGCCTGGCCACCACGGCGTCGGCGATGAGCAGCGCGCGCTCTTCGCCCAGCCCCCGCTGCACGGCCGTCTCGATCACCCGCCGGTGTACTTCGGTGAGCTGATCACGTGTCAGCTCCGGGAGGGGCACGGCGGCGGGCGGCCTGCGGAGGACCTTGCGCAGGACGGCCCTCGCCCCCTGGGCCGCGCCTTCCACGGCGGCGCCCCCGATCCGCCGCGCGGCCTCGTCGAGCGCCAGCCACACCACGGGAGTCACCAGTGCCGCGACTTCGCCCAGCCCGAACCCCAGTGGCTCGCGCCGCCCGTTCCGGCGCCCCAGCCGGCGCAGTGCCGCCTCGTCGTCGAGCCCGGCCAGCCCGTCCACGAGCAGCAGCTCTTCCGGTGCGACCAGGGCCACGACGTCGCGGACCACGTCGGACACTCTGGTCCCGCCCGCCACGTGCGTCGCGTCACCGCCGCTGTCGGGTTCGGCCGCCTCAGGGCTCATGGGATCCCCCGGTCCGTCGTTTTTCACAATTTTCACGATGGTGTGGTGCTGCACGATGCGGGCTGCACGGTGTGGTGCTGCGAAGGGCAACCATCGTGACGGGAGCAACCCGCTGAGGCAACACTCGCGCGGCCGCTACGGCGAGCCGGTCATGGCGGCCGCCGGCGCCGGACCGGCGCCCGGGGCTTCCCGGCCAATTCCGCTTCCGGGCCTACCGGGTGTCCGGTCGGCTGAGTAGCGTCGCGTGGTGCAGTGAGCGGTTACACCATGGAGCACACCAACGATTGGGGGGCACATGAACATCCGCAACCGTGTCGCGGCAGTCAGCGTATCCCTCGCCCTTGCAGGTGGAGGAATGGTGGGCCTCGCGGCGCCCGCCTCCGCATCCGGCGCCACCACGGCCTCCGCTTCCGCCTCCGCCTCCGTCTCCGCCCTCTCCTGCGAGACATGGCGGTACGAGCGGGGCACCAGGGGCCACGGTGCGTCGATCACGTGCTACGGCAGCTCGTTCACCGGTTACGCCGTCTGTCATCAGCCCGACGGCCACAAGTACATCCGCTTCGGCAACCGCGCCCGCTCGGGCGGCACTTCGTACGCGTGGTGCGGGCTCAACGGCGAGGTCGTGGACGCGGGGGCGTTCCCCGGCTTCCCCGGCTGATCGCTTCCCACCGTCTTCCGCCGTCGAAGGGCGGGGTGCCGTGCGGCCGTCGCCGCACGGCACCCTCGGGTTCAGGAGAGCCGGCCGCCGTAGTCGGGCAGCTTGAAGCCCTTCTCGTAGTAGCCGCCCTCGAAGTCCGTCGGCCGGTTGCCGATGTTGGCGGTGATCGTGTAACCGTCCTCGGTGAGCTCTTCCCGGCAGCGCGCCTTGCCCTCGTCCTTGCTCTCGCCGTGCTCACGCGTGCACACGGCGTCCACCGGGTAGCCGGCGTCCTTCATTTGCTTCCGGGCGGACGACGAGGACGTGCGGGCAGTGACGAACAGGACCGACATGTGGTGCTCGTGCGCCCACTCGGCCACCTCGAGCACCGGCTGGTTGGCCCGTCCCGGGTGGTAGTGCGTCTCCAGCGCGGTGTTGTCGATGTCCAGGACGACGGCCGGCTTCCCGCCGTGCCGGGCGGAGCGGTCGCGGAGCCACGGGATCGCGGGGCCGACGGCTTCCCGCACGTCGGCCTGCCACATCCGGTAGCCGGGCAGGCCCCCTCCGGAGGCGGCCTCGGCCGAGGCGGCCGTGGTCAGCAGCGTGACGGGCAGCGCGACTGCCGTCAGCGTGGCGAGGGCGGCTGTGCGGAACGTTCCGAGGGACATCGGCCTGTGCCTTCCGGGGATCTGGGTGATCAACCTGCTGACCGGAAGATCAGCAGCTCGGAAGGACGCCCGGGCGAAGGGAAGATGTCGCCCGGATGAACGGTGTGACGCCCGGTGCGGCGCCGCGACCGGCTACTTCGCGCACAGGGCGGTGCCGAACGCCTTCGCCGCCGCCTCATCGGCCTTCTCCGGCATGGTGAGGCTGGTATTGACGGCCAGGGTGATCTGCCGCTTGCCATCGGCCGACGTGAAGCTGAAGGTGCCGTAGCCGGGAACGCTGCCGGTGTGGCCCCACACCGGCTTCTCGCCGGGGCAGTAGGCGGCCCTGCTCTCCAGGCCCAGGCCGTACGACCGCTCCGGCCCGCGGTCCGTCGCGCCGAACGCCTGCATCTCCGCCCACAGGTGGGACGGCAGCAGCTTGCCGCCGGAGAGAGCACGGTAGAAGCGGTTGAGGTCGGCGGTGGTGGAGACGATGTTGCCGGGACCCCAGAACGCCGTGGGGCTGAAGTCCGTGAAGTCCGCCGGCGCGGTCTCGCCGGGCAGCCGCTCGTAACCGTTGAGGTGCCGGCCCGTCAGACGCGGGGAGGTGGGGACGGAGGTCCCGGTGAGGTGGAGCGGGCGCACGATGCGGCCGTCGATCTCGCGGTCGAGCGTGCGGCCGGTGGTCTTCTCGATCAGCATCGCGAGGACGACGTAGTTGGTGTTGGAGTACGCCCACTTGCCGGGCTGGCCGGGGTTGAACTGGCGGGGCTCCTTCAGGGCGAGTTCGACCAGCTCGCGCGGGGTGTACCGGGAGTGCTGGAGCTTGCGTATCGGGTCGTCGCCGCGCCGCAGCACGTCGGTGTAGTTCGGCAGCCCGCTGGTGTGGCCGAGCAACTGGCGTACGGTGACGGGCTTGCCGTCGTCGCCGTCGGGGACGAGGCCGGGCAGGTGGCGCCCGATGGGATCGTCCAGGCCGATCCGCCCCTCGCCGACCAGCTGCAGCACGACCGTGGCGACGAAGGACTTGGTCACGCTCCCGGCCCGGAACCGGTCCCCGGGCTTCGCCTGCCGCCCGTCCTGGAGGTCGGCGGCACCGCTGCTCACCCGCCAGACGCGGTCGCCCTCCCGCACCTCGGCGATCGCGCCGGGCGCGCCTGCGGCGACAATGCCGTCCAGATCCCGCTGCAGCGCGGCGCCCTTGCCGGCCGCGCGAGCGGCGTCCTGGTCCGCGCCCCGGGTGCCGGCGGGCGCACCGGCCGGTGCGGCGGTAGTCGCGGCGGCGGCCGGGACCGCGGCGGGCACGAGGGCGGCCGCGGCAAGGAGGGCGGAGGCGGCTGCGGTTCGGCGGCGCATGAGGGGGTTCCTCTCGTGGTGCGTTGGTGTGTCTTCACCGTAGGGTTTCCGCCCCCTGTTCCTGATCATGAACAGGGATGATCAAGGAAGCCCTGCCCCCTACGGGTACCCCGGCGCCGGATCCGGGTCCGTCCCTCCGGGGTGGGGGGCGAGCAAGCCGCCCGGCTCGTACGCCATGCACAACCGCTGGGATTGCGCCGACGCACCGGCCCTCGCCCCCCTCGGTCTCAGCTCCTGGGCCGGGTGAGACGGGATTCGGCCACGGCGAGGCCGGCGACGGCGGCCAGGAGCAGGAGCGTGCCCGCGACGGTCGCGGCCGTGAGGTGTTCACCGAGCAGTGCCACGGCCAGGATCGCCGCGCTCACCGGCTCGATCAGCATGACCACGGCCGCCGTCGCCGCGCGGACGGCCGCGACGCCGGCGAAGTACAGCGGGTAGGCGAGCGCTGTCGTGACGGCGGCGACGTAGGCCATCAGCAACAGGACGCGGCCCGGGTGGGCGGTGTGCGGCAGCAGCCCTTCCGCCCCGGCGAGCGGCAGCAGCACCGCCGCACCGATGCCGAAGGACCACATCGTCAGGCTGTAGGCGTCCTCACCCCCGCCACGGCGCCCCGTCCAGCGGGCCAGGAGCGTGGCCACCGCGTACCCGGCCGCGGACAGCAGCGCCAGCCCCGCCCCCAGGGGGTCGGCCGAGCCGGTCCGGTCCCCCAGGACGAGGACGGCCAGGCCGGCCAGGGCCCCGCACACCGCGAGGACGCCGCCGCGTCCGATCCGCTCGTCGAGCAGCAACCGGCCGCCCACGGCGGTGAACACCGGCCCCGCCCCCAGCGTGACGATGGTGCCCACGGCCAGCCCCGTCTGCTGAACGGCCCCGAAATAGGCCGTCTGGAAGACGGCAAGGCCGATCCCCGTGCCACCCAGCAGAAGCAGCCGCTGCCCCCGCAGCGGTCGCCGCGGTACGCGGGGAGAGGGCGTGGTGCGGGAGGGCAGCAGCGCGCGGGCGGCGAGCAGCAGCGCCAGGCCGCTGACGTAGCGCCAGAAGGAAACCGCCATCGGCCCCAGGTCGCTGGACCGGTAGACGATGTCCACCGCGGCCCCGGTCGTCCCCCAGGTGACACCGGCGACGGCGAGGAAGACGAGCCCGCGCGCCACGGACGACGGCTTGGACGACGATCCTGACGACGACTCTGACGACGGTTCCAGGGAAGCGGCGGAAGAGCCGGCAGGCTCAAGGGACTTTTCGGATACGGAACGTGACACAGTGCGTTCTCCACACGGAGCAGATGGTCATGGCCTCCTGTGTGCGGGCACGACCGGGCAGCGCGCGGGCCCTCAAGACCTCACGCGCGCTGGTCACTCATGGCGGCCCGCCTCAGACGGCAGGAGGCGCAAGCACTGTCGAACGCATGACAGGCACCCTACCCGGGGCCGGTCGCCCGGCGGAGGGCGGGACGGCAGCAAGCCGCAGCCGGCCCCGGCTGCGGCTTGCAAGGTTGTTCCTGGTGTCCTGCCGCGGGTCAGACCCGGTCGGCGGCGATGAGCAGGTACTGGAAGCTGCCGTCCTTGTACGCGGTCAGGAAGGCCTTCTCGATGCCGGTGGCCAGCGGCGACTGGGCGCGCAGCTCCCAGTAGGGGATCGTGGCCTCGGTGAGGTCCACCACGGCGGCCGGGACGAGGCGGTTCTTCGCCATCTCCTTGAAGTAGCTGCTGCGCGGGTGGATGTCACAGATGTAGTGGGCGTTGATCTCGCTGACAGCCCGGGACGGCAGGCCGTAGCTGTCGTTGTAGCAGCCGGTGATGGTCACGTACCGGCCGCCGTGCCTCAGCATCCGTGCGTACTCGGGGAACAGCTGGGAGAGGTCCACGTACATGGTGCTCTCGTTGTTCCAGATGGCCCGGAAGCGGCCCGTCTCGAAGCCGGTGTCCAGCATGTTCCTGAGGTGGAAGCGCACCTTGTCGGCCACGCCGCGCTTCTCGGCCTGCTCGTTGGCGAACGCCACCTGCGTCTCGGAGATGGAGACGCCGTCGACGTGGCAGCCGAACCGCTGGTTCGCGACGAGGCTGCCGCCGCCCCGCCCCGATCCGGAGTCGAGCAGCCGGTCGTCGGGGGTGATGGGCCCGAGGTGGTTCAGCAGCAGGTCCGCCTGGGCGCACTCCAGGCGGTGCAGTTCGGCGGTGATCCGCTCGTCGCGGGTCTCCTCGGGCCCCTCCAGCACCGACCAGTCGGCGTCACCGATCCCGTAGTGGTGGTGGTAGATGCCGTCAACCTCCCCGAGGCGGAGGTTGACGGGGTTCTTCTCGTGGTTCCAGTACTCGGCGACGGATCGCTGGTAAGCACTGGCGAGGACCGAGGCGGGGGCGGTCTCCTGAATCGTCACAGGGTCTCCTCTTTCGATAGCGGGTAAGCCGGGCAAACGAAGGGATCGGGCTCGGGCGAGGTCAGCTTCCGGCGCGGTCAGGCTCCGGCGCGGCGGGGCGCGTTCACGGGGCCGTGGCGCCGTGGTAGCGGGGGCTCGTGGCGTGCCACTCCTTGCTGCCGCCCATCCACGCCCACAGCCCGGTCAGGTAGCGCCGCAGGGCGGGGGAGCCGGCCGCGCTCAGGGCGGCGCACTCGGCCTCCACCGTGTGCATCAGCTCGTCGTGGATGACCGCCGCACGGTTGACGGCCTCCTGCAGCGAGCAGTTGTCCTCGGCGGCGATGAGGTTGGGCAGGTTGGTGTCCGTGGGATCTTCCTTGCTCATCGAATACAGGTCGTTGAGCAGGACGTTCGCCATGCCGGCGTACAGATAGGTGCGGCGCACGCGCGCGTCGGCGAACTCGGCCGCGGGGAGCTCGTAGCCGCCGACCGGGTCGATCAGGACCATGCACGGGTAGAAGGCGTTCTCGTACCGGTGGAGCAGGTACTCCCACACGGCTGGCCGGCGCCCGGAACTGCGCCACTCCGCTTCCTGGTTGTAGCCCACGAACATCACGGCCAGCTCGTGGCGCAGCCGCGCCACCTGCGTGGGGCTGGCGATCAGCGCCAGGTGGTCGAGGCAGGAGCGGAAGGCGCGCAGGACGGGTTCCTTGCGGACGAGATCCTCGAACTGCGCCAGGTAGCGGCCCGGGAGCCGGACGGGGTCGACCACGGCATGGGCCATGGCCAGGCGCGAGCCGATCAGCTCGGGGGAGGTGTCCTCGCCCTCGTCGACCCAGTGGTCGTCGACCGCCCACTCGGCCAGCCCGCACCGGGCGGCGGTCAGGAGGCGCTCCGGGTCGTCGGTGTCGGGGTGGGCGAGCATGAACAGCCGCCCGAAGTTGTGCGACCGCAGCCGTTCGAGACGGCCCTGGAAGATCCCCGTCTCCTCGGCCCACTCGACCAGCCGGTTGTTCACCTCTTCGCCGAGGGCCGGGTCGTCGCGCTCGGCGTCCGGGCAGTAGAGCGGCGGCACGCGCACGGAAGCGCCCGGAGCACTTCCGGAGGCCGCGTCCCCGGCCCGCTCGGAGGCCGGCTCGGCGGAGGCCGCAGGGGCGGGGGCGGCCGGCGCCGCGACGCTCGCCGCCGGTGCGGCAGCGGTACGGAAGAGACGAGCCGCCGACGTGCCCAGCCCCGAGGGCCCGGCGAGGAGACCGCGCAGCGCGTCCCCCACGGCGGGGGCAGGGCCGCCGGAAGGGCCGTCCGGGCGGGAGGCGCTGCGTGCGCCCGCACCGGGCAGAGAAACGCCGTTCAGCTGGGCCATCCGCGGTCCCCTTCGCTACGCATACGGGCTACAACCAGCAGCGTGTGGGCCCGCGGGCGTCAGAACAGCGGAAACGGCGCCATGTTCATCCGTACGTAGTTGAGTACGTTTATACGGTCGAGCTGCGGCGTAGATACGACGGAAGAGCGCAGATCGGTAGATCGGCCAGATCGGCGGATCGTCAGAGCCAGCCGCGCCGCGCCGCCTGGACCCCAGCCTGGAAGCGGGTGGTGGCGCCCAGTCCGGTCAGCAGGGCCGAGACGCGGCGCACGACGGTGCGGCGGCCCACGCCCAGGTGCCTGGCGATCGCGTCGTCGGTGGCACCGGCGGCCATGAGCGTGAGGATCTCCCGGTCCCGGGCGTCGAGCTGCGTGCCGATCCCCGCTGCCGACACGGGGACGGCCAGCTTCCACAGGGTCTCGAAGACGTTGGCCAGCGCCTCGAACAGGCCGGAAGGGCGGATCAGGAGGGAGACGACCCCGGGGCGGTCCCCGGGGCGGTCCCCGGCGGCGTGGGTGACCACGGCCAGGTCATCGTCGCCGATGGCCAGTTTCATCGGCGGATCGTCCAGGCTCCGCGCCTGTTCCCCGGCCTTGATCATGCGTGTCATGTTGGGCCACGCGACGGGGTCTTCGAACGCGGAGCCGTGGTAGATGGTGCGGTACACGACGCCGGCGGCCATGCGTTCGCGCTGCAGCACTTCTTGTTCGAGGTAGTGGCCGGACGTCCCCGAGTACGGCGGCACGTCGATGACCCGGACCTGACGGCGCGCGGCCTGCTGGAGCTGCCGGCTGACCGCCAGGATGCGCTCGGGGTCCTCGACGACCTCCAGCGCACCGTAGTGACCGGCGTCGCCCCGCCCGGCGGAACGGTAGAGCCGCTCCAGCTCCGCACCCGTCCGGTGCAGGGCCGTCCGCAGGGCGGCATCGCGCCGCAGAAGTCTCTCGACGGACTGCGCGGGCGGTAACGCCTCCCAGGACTCCTCCCCGCCCCAGGCGGCCGGGTCCAGCACGTCGTGCACGGCACTCCCTCCCCCCACTGAACCGCATTCTGAACCGCATTCCGAACGGAATTCCGAACCGCATTCGTGAACCGGATCGTAGCCCCGGGTCCTGCCCGCCTCACTTGCCGGGCGTGTGCAAGCGCACGGCGAGTGCGGCGATGTCGTCGTCGAGCCCTTCGGTGCTGTAGCGCAGCAGGTCGCGGTGCAGCGCGTCGAGCAGCTCGCGGGGCCGCTTCGGGGACTGCCGCTGCATCCACTCGACCAGGGGGAAGAACACGCCCTCCCGGTTGCGGGCCTCGGTGACGCCGTCGGTGTAGAGCAGCAGGTGGTCACCGGGGGCGAAGTCGAAGGTGTCGGTGCTGTAGCAGTCGCCGAACAGTTCCGCGAGGTTGAGCAGCGGCGAGGGAGCGGAGGGCTCCAGGACGCGGAGCCCTTCCCCGCCGAGGAGCAGCGGCGGGGGGTGGCCGCAGCTGAGGATCCGGAGATGGCCGCCTTCGCGCGGGATCTCGACGAGGAGGGCGGTGACGAACCGCTCCATCAGGTCCTCGAAGGAGAACGCGGCGAGGTACCGGGAGCTGCTGGCCTCCAGGCGGCGCGCGATGCTGCGCAGATCCGGTTCGTCGTAGGCCGCCTCGCGGAAGGAGTTGACCACCGCTGCCGCCGATCCCACCGCCGGCAGTCCCTTGCCCCGGACGTCCCCGATGACCAGCCGGAGCCCGAACCGCGTGTCGGCCACCTCGTAGAAGTCGCCACCGATGCGGGCCTCGGCCGCGGCCGCGAGGTACAGCGATTCGATCTCGACGCCCCCGAAACGGCGCGGCATGGGGCTCAGGACCACCTGCTGCGCCGCGTCGGCGACGAGCCGGACCTGGAAGAGCGTGCGCTCCCGCTGGAGCCGGACGTGGCTTCCGTACGCGGCGGCGACGGTGACCGCGACGATCCCCGCCGCGGTGTACCCCGTCCCCAGGTCGGGGAAGACGATGCCGAGGCCGATCATGAGGAACAGGCAGACCGTGCCCAGGAGGACCGTCGGGAGCACGGGCCACATGGAGGCGGCGAGGGCGGGCGCGGCGGGCAGGAGACGGCTGAAGGCCATGCTCCTGGGCGTGGTGTACGCCAGGCTTGCGATGACAACGGTGAGGATCACCGGGGACAGCGGAGTAAGCGGCCACCGGCCGTGACGACGACGGAGCCCCAGCCGGCCAGGCTTGATCACACTGCACAGTGTATCTACACAAAGTAGACATAGCGCCCCGTGTGGGCCTCGACCGCTGGGCCGTCCGGGGGAGGGGCGCGCGTGCGCGGCCGCGCGCCGCTGCGGTTCGCCGTGACGCCTGCCATAACGCTCGCCGTGACTCCCGCCGTGACGGCCGGGGGCGGAGCCGGCTGCCGTTCGCTCGTCCCAGTAGGTGGACTTGCCGGTCGTACGGTACGGACGCCGCGGCCGCGGGGTATCCACAGACCGAATCCCCGTCCGGCGTCCGGGCCGGCCCGCGGGGCGGCGGAAGGGTGTGCGTACTGGCCGGAAACGGTCCCCCAGATGGCAGCGAGGCGTCCGGCGGTGCCGGGGACGGCCCGCGGTGGCCGCGCGGGGAGCGCGGCATCCGGATCAGGCCGTCGCGCTCCTGGTTCACCGCCGGGTTCAGCGTCGGACTGGGGCTGACGCTGGCCTACACGGTGCTGGAGACGCTGCTGCGGATCAGCAGTGTCCTCACGCTGCTGCTGCTCGCCCTGTTCGTGGCCGTCAGCCTGGAGCCGGTGGTGGCGTGGCTGGCGCGGCGCCGCCTGGGCCGGGGCCGGGCGGTGGTCGTCGTGGTCCTCGGCATGCTGGCGGTGCTGGCGGGATTCCTCGCCCTGGTCATTCCGCCCGTCTCCGCGGAGATCTCCGCGCTCGTCGACGCCGTGCCGAAGTGGCTTGAACAGCTGCACGACCACCACTCCGCCCTCGGCCGCCTGGAGGACCGCTTCCACCTGATCGCCAAGGCCCGCCGGCAACTCGGCGGGGGCAGCGGTTCCGCGGTGCTCGGAGGGCTGCTCGGCGTCGGACACGCCGTCCTCGACGCCGTCTACGGCACCGTGCTGGTGGTCGTCGTGACCGTCTACCTCATGGTGGGCATGGAGCAGCTGAAGGGCTTCGCCTACCGCTTCGTACCGCTCAGCCGCCGGACGGCCGTGATCGACCTGACCGAGATCATCCTGGCCCGGGTGGGTCGGTACATGCTGGGGAACGTGGTCACGTCGGCCATCGCCGGCCTGGCGACGTTCCTGTGGTGCGTGGGCCTGGACGTGCCGTACGCGGCCGCGCTCGGCGTCTTCGTCGGCCTGATGGACATGGTCCCCGTGGTCGGCTCCACCATCGGCGGCGTGGTGGTCAGCCTGGTCGCGCTGTCGGTGTCCTTCCCCATCGCCCTCGCCACCGCGGCCTTCTACATCGGCTTCAGGCTGGCCGAGGACTACCTGATCATGCCGAAGGCCATGCGGTACGCCGTCGACGTGCACCCCATCGTCACGGTCGTCGCCGTGGTGATCGGCGGCGCCCTGCTCGGCGTGGTCGGCGCGCTCATCGCCATTCCCGTCGCGGTCGCCCTGGGCATCGTGCTCGACGAGTCCGTGTTCCCCCGGATCGACATGGTGTGACGACGACGGCGACGGTGACGACGGCGGAGGCGACGGCGGCGGTACGACGAGGAGCCTGACTTCACGGGGGTCGCGCATCCCGCGCCAAACGGGCGTGCCGGAGGTCGTCGACCGTACACTCCCGCGCATTCGTCATATATGCGCCGCGGCCTCCCCGCGCCTCCCCCCGGGAGCTTGTCAACGCCGCTGTCCGGGAGTGAAGTGAAAGGCCTCGGCCGGGAATCCAAGGGGCCGGTCGGCCCGGGGTTCCGCCGTTCGATCTCCGGTGCTTCCGGTCCGCGGGGTGCTGTACCCGCATACCGGTCGTTGTGTGGCCCGCCCGGCGGCCGTGGTGTCGTGCCACCGGAGCGGTGTCCTTCCTGTTCGCGGGCACGAAGGTACGTTCGTACACACGGAGGCAAGGGTGACAGCTCGTGTTCTGCGTGATCCGCCGCTGCCGGTCGTGGCCGGCGAATGCCGCCGCAAGCTGACGCGGTATCTGGCCTCACGGGTCGATGCCCGCGGGGCCTTCACCGACCGGTGCGGCAGCAGGCCGCTGGAGTCGGCGCTCTTCCTGGCCCTGCTGCGCAGGGCGGCCCCGGACCCGGAGCGTGCCGGGGCGCGCACCCGGGTGACCGGCTACCTGAGGCGGTCCTCGGCGGGGGAGGACTGGCAGGCGCTGCTCGCCCGCGCGGCGCTGGGAGAGGCCGGGGAGCCGGACCGGTTACGCGCGGCGTCCTACCTGAGCGGCTTCGACCACTTCACCGGCGCCCGCAAGAAGGCGCTGCTCGCCACGGTGTTCGCCGTCTGCGGGCTGCTCCCCTACGACCGGTGCCCGCCCGTGCCGGCCCCGCCGGACCCCGGTGAGACCGCGACCTGGACCCGGCTCGTCCTCCTCGCCGTACGGGTGCTGCACGGCCACGGAACCGGGCTGCCCGCCTCCGCCACGGCCGGGGACGCCGCCGAACTGGTGGAACTCCTGCGCCGGGGCAGCGTCCGTGAGGTCTGGGAGGGCAATCTCCTGGCGCACCTGCTCGCCCTCCACGCCGTGCACGCCGTGGAACCGGCCTCGCCCGTGCTCTCCCCGGGCATCGCCGTACTGGCGGCGCGGCAGAACCCGGACGGCGGGATCCCGTTTGTGGAGAGCCACGACCTCTTCCTCACCGCCAAGGCCGGCCTCGCCCTCCTCCAGGCCGGCGGCCGGAGCCGCCTGACCCTGCGCATCGGCGACTACATCGCCTCCGGGCAGGACCCCGAGGGAGGCTGGCCCTACGCCTCGCGCGTCCGGCAGCCCGACGTCGACAGCATCGCCGTCTGCGTGCAGTTCCTGCGCGCCCTCGACCCCGCCCGTTACCGCGTCCCGACCGGGCGTGCCGAGCGGCTCCTCCGTTCCCTCGCCGCCCCCGGCGGGGGGCTGCCGACCTACCGGCCGGGGGCGCCGGCCGAGGCGGAGATGACCGCGGCGGGCCTGATCGCGCTGGCCCCCGGATACCCGCAGCCCGACCCGGTCCTGCACGACGCGGCGGTCTTCCTGCTCGACCAGCAGTCTCCCGACGGCACCTGGCCCCGGAGCTGGACGATGAGCGAGTCCAGCGTCATCGGGCGTGCGGTGCACGCGCTGACATGCTTGCCGCACTCCGTCGCACAAGGTCTGGCGAAACGTATCGGCGACGCCCTCGGGCACGCGGCCGCCCGGCTGCGGGACACCTGCAACCCGGACGGCGGCTGGGCCCAGCGCGCGGGTGGTGAGAGCGATCCCGTCAGCACCGCCCACGCCGTCGCCGCGGCGCAGCGCATGCACGACGTCGACCTGGCGGAGGCAGGTATCCGCTGGCTCGTCGGAGCCCAGCAGCCGGACGGCGGCTTCCACGGGCCGGCCGACCAGGTGGGCCCGCGCCCGATCCCGTACGACTTCCCGTCACTCGCCGGCATCCACGCCCTCATGGCCCTCACGACCCGGCGCTACGCCGGTGCGCCGGCCGGGAACTGAGGGCGGCTCATGCCCGCTCCGAACGACAGCTCTGTCCCGACGGTCCCCATGGTCCTGACGAACCCCATGGTCCCGACGGTCCCGACGACGAGAGGCAGGACGACGCCCATGCAGGTGAAAACGGGCATCCCGCAGAGGAAGAGGGACGAGCAGCGGGGCCCCGGGCCGGGGGGTGCCGTTCCGGCGCCCCGGATGCCCTCGCCCCAGATGCCCTTTCCGCCCGCCGCCCCGAACCCCGGTGCCCCCCGGGCCGACGCCGCCGTGCGGTCCTGGCTCGCCCGCTTCGCCATCTGCCAGTCCCCGGCCTCCCAGCAGAATCTGCGCCGGGCCAGGATCACCGACACCACCGCCCTGGCCTACCCCGACGCCGCCCCGGCGGACCTCGTCCGGCTCACCCAGTGGCTGTACTGGACGTTCATCATGGACGACGACTTCGACGACGGCCCGGACGGCCGGGACCCCGCCCGGTGCGAAGGGGCGCTCGCCTCGCTGGTGCGCGTCCTGGACGGCGACCCCGGCCGGACGCCGGCCACCCGTGCCTTCGCGGACATCTGGCAGCGCATGTCGGCGGGCAGGTCACGGGGCTGGAACAAGGAGTTCCGCAGGGACACCGAGGACTGGTTCTGGACGTACTACGAGGACACCGTCGACCGCGCCACGGACCGGTACCCCTCCCTCGACGCATACTGCTACCGGCGCGCGCGGGGCGTGGGCGCCCACATGTTCCTCACCCTCGCCGAACTCGGCGCGGGCCTGGACCTGCCCGAAACGCTGCGCCACCTGCCCGGCCTCCAGGACCTCAAGCGGGCCGCCGCGGAGTACACCGGGCTCAACAACGACCTGTGGTCGGTGGCCAAGGACCGTTCTGTGGGGGTTTTCCACAACGCGGTGGTGCTCGTGGAACGCCACGAAGGGCTGTCCCCCGAGGCCGCCGCGGACCGCGTCGCGGGCATGCTGGACCGCTGCGCGGACCAGATGCTCACCGCTGCCCGGGAGCTTCCCGCCCAGCTCGACGCGGCCGGCATCGCCGGTCCGGCGCGCGCCGGCGTCCTCGCCTGCGCCGCCGCCTACCGGAAGTTCGTCCGGGGCTGCTTCGACTACTACTACCGTGCCGACCGCTACACCCGGCCCGAACCACCCCGCCAGGGCGCCCTCACGCCGGTCCACGACCTCTTCGTATCCGTACCGGAAGCGAACGGGCCGGGGTGACGACGGCACCGGGGGCCCGCTCCGGCTGCCGCCCGTCGCACCGTCAGCCCGCCGCACTGTCTCCCGCCGCAGTGTCTCCCGCCGCGCGCAAGGCGCGGTGGGCGGTGGCGCGGAGCGGTACGCCCTCTGGAACGTGGGTCGGCACGACCCCAGCCGCGGTAGGAGCGTGCCAGGGAACACGCATGTGCGCCCCCTGATGCGCCCGCGCATGCGCTCCCGCGCTTCTGCGGGGTACGCCCCAGCGGTTGCCTCCCCGGATCCCGCCCGGTGCAATCACAGCGACGGAACGCTCCACGCCGACCACCGCGAGAGGTGTGAGTCACCACGTGATCCACATGACCGAGACGCTGGCCGTGCACACCATCGAGGGCTTCCTCACCCACGACGAGACCTCCCACGTCATCAAGGCACTGGACGAGTACCTCGACACGACGGGCTGGAGTCCCGCACGCCCCAGTGACGGCATGACACCGCCCGGCGAAGTGCAAGACATCCTCAACGACGCCGTCGAACGGGCCCTGCCGGCCATCCGGCGGGTCTTCCCCTCCATCGCCGGGGTCACGCCGTGGGACTACCACGACCTCAAGCCCGGAGACGAGATAGCACCGCACCTGCACGGCGTGGACGATCCCCACGCGCGGCCGCAGCGGGTCGCGCGGGTGGCCTTCCACCTCCAGGAGGCGGAGCGCGGCGGGGAGTTCTTCATCGACACCTCCTCGTCCGAAGCCCTGTGGACCGACCGCACCGCCGAACCCGGCAGCGGCTTCCTGCCGGGTACCCGGTTGGCTCGCGAGATCTCGCACCATGCCCCGCCCGAGGCCCTGGCCGCTCTACGACGAATCCCCCGGACCCGCTGGACGAGCGCGCCGCCCGCCGGGACCGCCATCGTCTACGGCGCGCAGCTCGTACACGGCGTACAGCCGGTGGTCGAGGGGCGGCTGCGCAAGCTCATCACCAACCTTCTGGACGCTCCGCCCCGCTAGGGACGACGTCAGTCGAACACACGGTTCAGTCGGCCTGGGCGAGTGGCCATCCGGCCGAGAACAAGCTGGAAGCCATCGGCGGTCCCGCGCTGTGCACGCTGCGTCCGGAACTCGTGGAGTTCCAGACCAAGAGAGGCATCGACATCCGGTGAGATCGAGCGCACCGTGAACCCCCTCAAGGGCTTCGTGCTGCAGCGACACGCTTCGGCAAGCGGGCCCATAGCCCGGATCACCCACCACGTGTCCAACCCCGTCACCCCGCCCCTCGGACGGGCCCTAGCGGCCCGGACGTGACCCTGCGGGTCTGCCGCGTCGAGGCACCACCGCGGCGGGCCCGTGACCCCACCGAACACCTATGGAGATCGACAGGTTGACCAGCACTGTCCTCCCCGGCCGCCGTCCGCTGAGCGCCGAGGAGATCATGCGATGGCCGTTCCGCCAGGACACCCTCGTGCCCGACCTTCACCCGTCCTCGGGCATGGGCAACAGCTCGGCCAAGCTGAACGAGGACACGGTCCGCGCGATCCGGTCGGCCGACCGCAGCCGGCGCGCACCTGACCACCTTGGGCCACGCCTTCGGCATCTCCGAGCGGGCCACCCGCCACGTCGTGGACGGCACGAGCTGGCGGCACGTCCAGTAGTGGCCAACGTGCACAAGGCCAAAGTCACGGCCTGGAATCGGCCCTGCGGGACTACCCCAACGGGGGACTGACCCACCGGAAAGCCCAGGTACGCCACAATGCGCAGACGGTCTCGGAGCGCGCGGGCGGCGGCCGCCGGGGATGCAATCCGCGACTACGTGGCCGAGCGGTTCGGACTTGCCGCCCAGCAGGCCCAGGCCCTGGAACTGGGTGCGTGGCAGCCGGCGGCGGAGTGCCCGGAGGTCGTCTCCGGCACCTGACGCCCGCCGGCCGCCGTCACCGCCGGTCGGCCGGCTCCTAGTCCCGGTCGAGGACATGAATGAACACCCAGGCGATGACGGCGCGGGCGGCACCCGAGCAGAACCCCGAGACGGCGGCGAGGACGACGGCGAGGGGACGGCGGTCGTGGTCGGTCATGGTGGGGCTCCTGGAGAAGTGGTGGGGCGCCCCGGGTCCGGGGCACAACTCGACCATCTCCCTGCGCCGCGGCGCGGGGAACGGGTTGGATGTTGTCGGGGAGACAACACCGGGTTGTCCCGGGACAAAGGCAGGGGAGGTGGGCCTGTCGTGCCCGATGCACCGGAAGGGCGCCGCGCCGGGCGTCCGTGGGGTCCGCTGCGGGGGGCCAGCCGAGAGGCGAACGAGGTCGCCGAGGCCCTGCGCACATGGCTGGACGAGGCCGGCATCAGCGTGGGAGGCCTCCACGCCCGTCTGAGCCCCGAGCACTTTCCCGACCACGCCGTCCCGGTCCGGCGCAAGCTGTACGACCTCTGTGCGGGGAAGGGGCTGACCTGGCCCTTCGTCGAGGCGGTCGCCGACGTCTGCACCCCGGGCGACGCAGACGCCCAGCAGCGCAAGCTGGCGGACGTCAGGGAGCTGTGGGAGGCGGCCCGCGACAACCCCACGCCCTGGGACGAACCCGGGCCGGCCCACCGGGAGCTCGTGGCGGCCAAGGACCGGATCATCGCCGCCTACGAGCGGATCGACCGTCTCCAGCAGGCACGGGCGGACAGCGAGTTCGCCCGGATGCGGACCAACCAGCTGGTCATGGTGCTGCTGACGATGCTGGGGCGGCTGCAGGCGACGATCAGCGACCTCCGGCAGGACCGCAACCGGCTGCTCGCCGAGCGCACGCCCGACCCCCGCGCCCTCACCGTCGTGGAAGGCCACCTGCGGGAGGCCGAGGACCAGCGAGAGGGCACCGAGGAAGCCGTCCGGCGCGCAGAACGGGAGCGCGACGAAGCCTTGCGGCTGGCCGACGGTGCCCAGCGGCTGGTCCAGCGGCTCCAGGAGGAGGTCGGCGCGCTGCGGAGGCGGTACGGCGGCCTGGAGGACACGGGCGGGGCCGATGGGGACTTCCCTCACTTCTTCCGCGGTGGCGAATCGAGGAGGGTCAAGCACGGGATTTCCGGCACCAACGCCACCGACGGCATCCCGGTGCCTCCCGACCCGGACGCCGCGTTCCTCCGCGACTACGCCGAGGCCCTCAGCAAGGCCCGCTCCGTCCTGGACACCGGCAGCGACGCGCTCCGGGCCGCCGAGGAGGAGATCGCCCAGGCTTCCGCCGCCCTGCCCCCGGACACCGGGGGCGGCGAGAGCGGCGCACCGGCCGGCGGGTTGTCCCGTACAACCCCGCACAACCCGGTGACCAGGGCGGATGCGGCCTTCGAGGAGCGCTACCGCGAGTACGTCGTCGAGCGGTACGGACATGTGGAGATCTTCGGTGCGGCCCTGGGCCAGGGCGGCCACGAGCCATGGCCCTTGGACCTCGCCTACCTGAGCCTGGAGCTCGCCGGCACATCCGCCATGGCGTCGGAGCGGGTCGAGCATGCCCTGGCCGGGCGGCAGCGGACGGTCGTGATGGGGCCCGCCGGCTCGGGCAAGACCATGCTGCTCCAGTGGCTGGCGGTCAACGCCGCACGGCGGACCCTGCCGGACAGGCTGCGCTACCTGAACGGCTGCGTCCCGTTCGTCGTGTCCCTGCGCTCCCTGGACCTGGCGCCCGGTGATCCGCTCCCGCCTCCCGGAGAGTTGCTGGCCGCGGTCGCCTGCCCGCTCGATCTCGTCGGACGCCGGCCGCACGGATGGGCGGACCGGATCCTCGAGCAGGGGCGCGCGCTGGTACTGGTCGACGGTGTGGACGAAGTGCCCCCGGAGCGGCGCGCGCGGACCCGGGAATGGCTGCAGCGCATGCTGGAGGCCCACCCGCGCGGCTGCTACGTGGTCACGACGCGCGCCACCGCCGTCCCCGAGAGCTGGCTGGACGACGTGGGCTTCCGCCACCTCATGCTGCGGCCGATGAACAGTGCCGACGTACGGGCGTTCATCGCCGCCTGGCACGAGGCCGCACGCGCAGGTGAGGGCGACAGGGAGCGCCGGCTCCTCGGCGAGCTGGAGAGCACCCTCCAGGCCGAAATGCTGCGGCGGCCGGACCTGTCCGCCCTCGCCGCCACGCCGCTCCTCTGTGCGCTCGTCTGTGCTCTGCACCGGGACCGCCGCGGCGTGCTGCCGATCGGGCGCATGGACATGTACGAAGCCGCCCTCGACATGCTTCTCGTGCGGCGGGACGCCGAACGCCGCATCACGGGCGTGGAGGGCGTCCGGCTCAGCCGCGAGGAGAGCATGCGACTGCTCCAGGCCCTCGCTTCCTGGCTGATCCGTAACGGCCGCTTCCGGATCGATCGGGACATCGCCGTACGGGTCCTCGAACGGGTCGTCTGCGATATGCCGGACCTCGTCGTCAGCGGGACCACCCCCGCACAGGTCCTGCACCATCTCCTCGTGCGCAGCGGCGTGCTCCGCGAACCCCTCCCCGGCAGCGTGGAGTTCATTCACCGCACCTTCCAGGACTACCTCGCCGCCCGGGACTTCGTCGAGGAGGCGAGCTTCGGCGAGCTGGAGGTCAAGGCCCACCACGAACGGTGGGAGAACGTGATCCGCATGGCCACCGCCCACGCACGGCCGAGCGAGCGCACCGGCATCCTCTTCGGCCTCCTCAGGCGCGGTGACCTGGAGGAAACGCACCGCGCAGTACTGCACCGGCTGGCCGGATCCTGCCTTGAGTACGCCCCTCAGCTTGACCCCATCGTGCGCGAAGAGGTCAGGCAGCGCATCGCGGCGCTGGAGGACACCCGGGCCCGGGAGCAGCGGTGCGTCTTCGGCGACGACGCCGAGCAGTACGACGCGGCCCGCCCCGGCTACCCGGAGGAACTGGTCGACGACGTGCTGGAGTTCGCCCGCCTGGACCGCGGCGTCCCGGCCCTGGAGGTCGGCGCCGGCACCGGAAAGGCGACGCTCGCCTTCGCGAGCCGCGGCATCCCGGTGACCTGCGTCGAGCCGGACGAACGGATGGCGCGGGCACTCCGGGAGCGCTGTGCCGGGTCGCATCGCGACGTCACCGTGCACGTCGCGGACTTCGAGACCTGGCGCGCGAGCGCGGATTACGGGCTGCTGTACTGCGCCCAGGCCTGGCACTGGGTCGACCCGGACGTGCGCTGGGCCCGGGCGAAGGCCGCCCTGCTGCCGGGCGCGGCCGCGGCCCTCTTCTGGAACCACTGGATCCTGGAGTACGACGGGCTCGTCGCCTCCCTCACGGCCGCCCACGCCCGGCACGACGTCGACGTCCCCCCGCACACCCTCCTCGACCCCCGCCCCCGCCCCGCGCACCACGGCCCGGCGGCCCGCCACTGGCGCGAGATGGACGGCGAGGGCTTGGTGGACCTGCGCCACCGCCTGTACGAGTCCGCCCACGAACGCGCGACGTCCGGCCTGATGGGGCTGCTCGCCTCGTACGCCGGTTACCGGGTCCTCCCGCCGGAGAGGCGCGAGCCGCTGTTCGGGGAACTTGCCCGCATCGTGGAGGACCAGGGCGGACGGGCACGCGTCAAGGTGAGGACGAGCCTCTTCCTGGGCCGCCTCCCGGCCTGACGCCGCACCCTGCCGGCGGCCCTCGGCTCCGGTGCCGGAGCCCGCCGCCCGTGCCGGTGCCCGGTGACGTTCCCGCCGCGTCACCTCACATGGCCACCGCGTCCGCCTCCGCCCCGCCGCTGCCCAGGTGTTCGCGCAGCAGGTGCGTGGCGGGCAGGGCCTCGTGGAGGTAGACGTGTTCCCCGCGCTGCTCGACGGCCGAGAGCAGGGCCCGGAACGTCGCCGTCGCTTCCTCCGGGCGCCCGGCGTGGTGCTGGGCCTGGCCGAGGAGGCCCAGGTGGAGCGGGTGGCGCAGGCGGGTGTTGGAGCGGCGCAGTTCGGCCAGCGACGCCTGCATCAGGGTCAGGCCCTCGTCCTCCCACCCCGAGTGCGCCAGGCCCCACCCCTCGACGACCCCCAGCATCCCCTTCCAGTAGAGCAGCCCGTGTTCGCCCGCCAGGCGGACGCCCTCGGCGCCGGACGTGCGCGCCGTGCGGGCGTCGCCCTCCCACGCCGCCACGACCGCGTCCACGTAGAGGGCGAAGGAGCGGTCGGAGGGCCTGCTGTCGTACTCGGTCAGGTGCAGGAGCTGGCGCCGGCGCGCCCTGGCGGTCTGCCGGTCGCCGAGGAGCCAGTGGGTGAACGTGTTGTACGAGCGGCACGAGACGCGCGGGTCGTGCTGGAAGGTGCGCGCCAGCGAGTGGCCCTCGCCGGCGTAGCGGTCCGCCATCTCGACGCCGTACTCCAGTTCGGTGAGCGCCTGCGACAGCCGTCCGCGCACGTGCAGCACGATGCCCTCGCCGTACGCCGCGCCCAGCACCGCCACCGGCTCGTGGTGCCGCGCCGCGAGGTCGCGCAGCAGCCCGGAGAAGCGCCGGGAGGCGTCGTAACGGCCGGTGACCAGGTACGCCGCGCACAACGCCCAGAGCACTGACGGGTCCTCGGGCGCCTGGGCGGCCGCGCTGAGGGCACGGCCGTGCGCGAGCGCGCTCTCGGCCTCGGGATGGCCGTACCCGCGGGTCGTGGCCAGCACCTGGCCCAGCTGGACGTGCAGCCGCTGCTCCAGCGGTACGGCCGAGGGGTCGTCCTGCGGCAGGAGGTCGATGAGCTGCACCGCCCGCCGCAGCCAGGTCTCCACCTGCTCGTAAGCCAGTTGCTGCTCGGCCTGCTCGGCGGCGCGCAGCAGCCGGGGGAGCGCCTCCGCCGGGGGCAGGGCGCTCCTCGCGTGCCAGGTGTGGTGGGCCACCTGCTCGACGGCCGCGTCCCCCGCGTGACCGTGTCTGCGGGCGCACAGCGCCTCCGCGACCCGGGCGTGCAACCGCTGCCGGTCCTCGCGCCCGAGCTCGTCGATGAGCGTCTCCTGGACCAGGGCGTGGGCGAAGTGGAGCCGCCCCGGGTGGTGCGGGTCCTCGCCGAGCAGCCCGGCCCGGATGGCCGCGTCCATCGCCTCGGCGACCGGTTCGTCCTCCGTGGCCGTGCGGTGCAGCAGGTCGGTGTCGACCTCGGAGCCGATGACCGCGCACAGCCGCAGCACCTGCAGGACCGGCTCGGGCAGCGCGGCGAACCGCTGGTGCAGCACCTCCCGCACACCGGTCGGCACGCGGGTCAGCAGCACCTCCACCGCGTCCGGCCGGCGCAGGCTCCGGGCGTCCCCGAGAAGGGAGAGGAGCTGCATGACGAAGTACGGGTTGCCCTCGCTGCGCCGGTGCAGCACCTCCACGACCTTCGCGTCCACGCCCGGGCCCGCCTGCGCCACGACCAGGTCGGCGACGGCCTGCCGGGAGAGGCCGCCGAGGCGCAGGGTCTCGGTCCTGGGGCCGCGCAGGACCTCGGAGAGCATCCGGCGCAGCGTGGCGTCGGACTCGACCTCGAACTCGCGGGCGGTGAGCACGATGGCGAGCGGGCAGCCCTGGCTGCGCGTGCTCAGCAGCCGGAGCAGATCGAGGGAGGCGGCGTCGGCCCAGTGCAGGTCTTCCAGGAACAGGACGAGCGGCCGCCGGCCGGCCAGGGCGAGCAGGACCTCGCAGACCGCGTCGTGGGTGAGGAACCGGGCCTGCCCCCAGTCGGAGTCGGGGCCCGGACCGCCGCCGGGGCCCGCCGACCGCTCGGGCATGAGCGGGGCCAGCAGAGCGCCGAAAGGCGCCGTCGCGTCCCGGAAGTCGTCCGGGCGGGTGACGGCCAGCCGCCGGAGGACCTGCGTCCACAGCCAGTAGGGCGGCACGCCCTCGCTACGGAAGCAGTGGCTCCAGATGACCTCCAGGCCCGCGTCCTCCCGGCTGCCGCCGGTGTCCTCCAGCCGGAGGGTGAGTTCGAAGAGGAGCCGGGTCTTGCCGACTCCGGCGGGGCCGAGGACCCCGGCCACGTGTCCGTGGCCCGCGAGGGCGCTCGACGCCGCGGTCGTCAGCCGCTCCAGCTCCTCGCTGCGGCCCGTGAACGGTGACTGGCAGGCCGACCGCCCGGCCCCGGCCGTTCCCGTCGCCCCAGCGGACGCCGCGGCGGAAGCCCCTGCCGTTGCCTCGGTCGTTCCGGCCTGCTCGGTTGCCGCGTTCTCCGCGACGCCCGTCGTGGCGGTCGGTTCGCCCGGCTCACCCGGATCGTCCGGGCCGTCCCACCGCACCGCTTCACCGGCAGCGGCCGCCGCCTCGGCGGCCCCGGTTCCGATAGGTTCCCCGGCACCGGCTGCACCCCCGATGTCCCCGGCAGCAGCCGGCAGCCGCCTCGGGGCCTCAACCTGTGCCTCACCGGCCCGGGCAGTGCTTGCCGCGCCTTCCGGCGTCCCGAGTGCGGGGCCGTGCTGCTCTCCCGGGCCCGCGCCGACCCCGCGCAGCGGCCGGCGCTCCCGGTCCGCGAGGGCCGGCGCCCGCCCGTCGGCCCTCGCCTCGGCTATCACCTCGGCCCGTACGTCCGCTGCCCGCACGTCCGCCGCCTGTACGCCCGTTGCCCTTGCATCCGCCCGTCCGTCGGCGCCGGGCCCCCGCCGTTCCCCGGGCTCCCCCGTCCCCGGCTCCTGGCGGAGGATCGCCGTCCGCACGCGGCGGAGTGCGGCGGCCGTGCCGACGCCGAACTCCTCGGCCAGGTGGCTGCGCGTCCGTTCGTACACCTCCAGCGCCTCGGCCTGCCGCCCGAGCCGGGACAGGGCGGTCATGAGGTGGCCGACGAGGCGTTCGCGCGCCGGGTTGTTGCGCGCCTCGCGGTCGAGGTCCGCGGCGACCTCCTCGGCCGCGCCGAGGGTCAGCCGGGCCTCGGCGCAGGATTCCACGGCCGTGAGACGGACGTGTTCCAGCCGCGTGCTCTCGTCGCTGAGCGGCGGGTGGCCGTCGAACTCCCCGTAGGGCGCGCCCCGCCACAGCGCCAGCGCCTCCGTGAACCGGTCCCGCGCGGCGAGCGGATCGCGCTGCTCCATCAGTCGCCGCCCTTCGGTGACCAGGAGCTCGAAACGGCAGGCGTCGATCTGCCCGGGGCTGAGTTCCAGGACGTAGCCGCCCGCCCGGTGGCGCAGCACCGACGCACCGTCCGGACCGGCCGCCGGCTGGAGGGCGCGGCGCAGGTGGGAGACGTGGCTCTGGAGCGTGGCGACGGCCTGGCGCGGCGGTTCTTCGCCCCACAGCTCCTCGACGAGCAGCTCCGTCGGCACGACCCGGCCCAGGCGTATGAGGAGCAACGCGAGCAGGGCACGGCGGCGCGGCGGGCCCAGCGGGAGGTCCTGCCCGCCGTGACACGCCGCCATGGGGCCGAGAACGCTCAGCAGGGGCTCGATCGGGACGGGGGCGGGCGCCGTCGCCGCGGTCTTCGGGGACGGGTCCGGCGTCGGGGGTACGGGCATGGAGGTCCCAATCGTTCTGGCGCGCGACGGGTGCTGACGGGGCTTCCGGAACTGCACGGCGGCACTCCGTACCGGCAGTGCACACCGGAACTGCACAACCGGTGCCTTCCCTATCGGATCCTGGCATAGGGAACAGGACAATCCAAGATCATGTCCGGCCAACGGCAAGTGAACGGCAAGGAGTCGGCAAGGTCTTCGCCGGGATGGCCGGAAACGGCTGCAGGCGTCGGCAAGGAAACGTCAGCGACATGACCAGGCTGCCCGCAAGGGCGGTGGCGCACGATGCACGCCATCGGAGACCACCGCACACGGGGGGCACATGAACATGACGCACCAGCACACGGCCGCGGGGGCGGTGTGAGGACTTCCGTCACGGGGTCGTGCGCCGTGCTGTTCCCCGGCCAGGGCTCGCAGGCCAGGGGCATGGGAGCAGGGCTTTTCGACCGCTTTCCCGAGCTGACCGCCGTTGCCAACGACGTCCTCGGCTACGACCTCCCCCGGTTGTGCCTGGAGGACCCGGACGGACGGCTCGACGACACGCGCTGGACCCAGCCCGCGCTCTACGTCGTCAACGCCCTGTCCTACCGGGACGCGCTGGAGAAGGGCGAGCCGGAGGGCACGTACTTCCTCGGGCACAGCCTGGGTGAGTACAACGCGCTGCACGCCGCGGGCGCCTTCGACTTCGAGACGGGCCTGAAGCTCGTCGTCAAGCGGGGCGAGCTCATGGCCCGGGCCACGGGCGGGGGGATGCTCGCCGTCGTGGGGAAGAGCGAGGGCGAACTGCGGTCCTTCCTCGTGGCGGAGGGCCTGTCCCGGCTCGACGTCGCCAACGTCAACACCCCCTCCCAGACCGTGCTGTCCGGGGACCGCGACGAGATCGAGCGCGCCGAGCGGGTCCTCGGCGAGCGCGGGACGAGGACCGCCCGGCTCAAGGTCTCGGCCGCCTTCCACTCACGGTTCATGGCACCGGCCCGCGACGAGTTCGCCGCCTTCCTCAAGGGATTCCGGTTCTCGCCCCTGCGCGCCACCGTGATCGCCAACCTCACGGCGCGCCCGTACGCCGACGGGGACGTCGCCCGGACGCTGAGCGACCAGATCTCCGGGTCCGTGAGGTGGCTGGAAAGCATCCGTTATCTGCTGGAGCACACCTCCGCCGGCAACTGCCGCGAAACCGGCGGGAGCGGAGTCCTGACGCGCATGACCGCACAGATCGCACAGACGCCCGCCCCCGAGACGTCACCACGGGCGCGGCAGGCACGCCCCCGGCTGTTCTGCATCGCCTACGCGGGCGGCGACGAGCGCGCCTACGCCGGCCTGGCCGCGCACTGCCCGGACGCCGACGTGGTGACGCTGGAACGCCCCGGACGGGGCCGGCGGGCCGCCGAGCCGCTGCTCCGGGAGCCCGCCGCGATCGTCGGCGACCTGCTGGAGCAGATGCGGGACCGGCTGGACGCCCCGTTCGCCCTGTACGGGCACAGCCTCGGGGCCCGGCTGGCGTTCCTGCTCTGCCGGCGGCTGCGCGAGGAGGGCCTGCCCGCGCCCGTCCACCTCTTCGTCTCCGGGGAGTCCGGGCCGTCGGTCCCGAGCCGCGAGCGCCACACCTGGGAACTGCCCACCGACGCCTTCTGGGACCACCTCAAGCAGCTGGGCGGCATCCCGTCGGAGCTGTGGGACCACGCGGACCTGATGGCGTTCTTCGAGCCCGTCCTCCGGGCGGACTTCGCCGCGCTGGGCGCCTACGTGCACGAGGAAGCCCCGCCGCTCGACGTCCCCGTCACCGCCATGACCGGCGAGGACGAGTGGTTCACCCCGGCCGACGTCGAGGCCTGGCAGCGGGAGAGCACCCGGCCCCTGACCTCGCACCGGTTCCCCGGTGACCACTTCTTCATCCGGGACCACTGGCCCGCACTGGCCCGGATCGTCGCGTCCGGGCTCGCGGCGGCATAGCCGCGACCGGGCAGCGACCACGTCCGTGCGCACCGGGTGCCGGCGCGCATCGCATCCAGAACGACAAGCCGAGGGTGACGCAGAGCCATGAAGCAGCAACCGGAGCAGGCCCAGATGCAGGAACTGACGCAGGAACTCAAGAAGTACATGGAAGAGCAGTTCATGTTCGAGTTCGACGGGGAGGTCACCGAGGACACCGACCTGTTCAAGGCCGGCATCCTCGACTCGTACGGCTACATCTCGCTGATGGCGCACATCGAGCAGCACTACGACGTGCGCTTCGGCGAGGACGAGATGCTCGGCAGCGTCATGGTCTCGCTGTCCGGCATCACCGCCACCGTCGGCGCCGCCCGCAGCCGGGCCCTCGGGAACCGGTGACCGCATGTGCGGCATAGCCGGCTTCTACGGGAGCCCCCTGCACCCGCAGCAGTACCAGGACCTCATCCACGGCATGCTCGCCCAGATCGAGCACCGCGGCCCGGACGAGGCGGGCTGCCTCCTCGACGACCGGCTGGCCATGGGCACGGTCCGGCTGAGCGTCATCGACCTGGCCACCGGCTCGCAGCCCGTCGGCAGCGCCGACGGCCGCTACTGGCTCTGCTACAACGGCGAGCTGTACAACTACCGTGAGCTGCGCGACCGGCTGACCGCCTCCGGCTTCGCCTTCCGCACCTCCTCCGACACCGAGGTCGTCCTCAACGCCTGGGCCGCCTGGGGCCACGACTGCCTGCCCCGCTTCAACGGCGCCTTCGCGTTCGCCCTCTACGACACCCTCACGGGCGAGCTGCACCTGGCGCGCGACCGGTTCGGCAAGCGGCCGCTGTTCGTGGCCCGCCACGAGGGCGCGTGGCTGTTCGCCTCCGAGATGAAGGCCTTCCTGGCCTACCCGGGCTTCCGGTTCGCCTTCGACGCGCCGCAGCTGTCGTCCGTCTTCGCCACCTGGGCCCCGCTGCCCGGGCAGAGCGGGTACCGCGGCATCGAGCAGATCCCCATGGGGGAGTACCTGTCCCTGCGCGGCGACGAGGCCCGGCGCGGCCGCTGGGCGACGCTCGACCTCACCGCCGGCCCGGCCCCCGGCACCGAGGAGGAGGCCGTCGAGCTGGTCCGCGCCGAACTGGAGGCCGCGGTCGACGTGCGGCTGCGCAGCGACGTCGAAGTCGGCGTCTACGCCTCCGGCGGGCTCGACTCCTCCGTCATCGCGCACCTCGCCGCCCGGCGCACCGGCCGGCCGCTGCGGACGTTCTCCATCGAGTTCGAGGACGCCGAGTTCGACGAGTCCGCCGAACAGGCCGAGCTGGCCGCCCACCTGGGCACCCGGCACTCGACCGTGCGGGTCACGGACAAGGACGTCGTCGAGACCTTCCCCGAAGCGGTCCGGCACGCCGAAGTGCCCGTCTTCCGCACCGCCTTCGTGCCCATGTACCTGCTGGCCGGCCACGTCCGCAGCGAAGGCGTCAAGGTCGTGCTCAGCGGCGAGGGCGCCGACGAGGCGTTCCTGGGCTACGGCATCTTCAAGGACACCCAGCTGCTCTCGTCCTGGCACGAGCTGGACGACGACACCCGCCTGCGCCGGATGGCACAGCTCTACCCGTACCTGAGCCACTTCAGCGGCGAGGACGGGCACCGCCGGATGCTGGGGCTCTACGGGCAGTTCACCGAGGAGACGCTGCCCGGCCTGTTCTCCCACCAGATGCGGTTCCAGAACGGCCGCTTCGCCGTCCGCCTCCTCAAGGACCCCGGCGACCCCTTCGCCGCCCTCCAGGAGCTCGTGGCACAGGAGCCCGGCTACGCGCAGCTGACCGCCGTGCAGAAGGCGCAGTGGCTGGAGTTCCGGACGCTGCTGAGCGGCTACCTGCTCTCGACCCAGGGCGAGAGGATGGCCCTGGCGCACGGCGTGGAGAACCGCTGCCCCTTCCTCGACCCCGCGGTGGTGCGCCGGGCGGCCTCTCTCAACCTGCGCTTCGGCGACCCCTACGACGAGAAGTACCTCCTCAAGCGCGCCTACGCCGATGTGCTCCCCGAGCGCATCGTCAAGAAGGGCAAGTTCCCCTACCGGGCGCCGGACAGCGCCGCGTTCGTCCGCTCGCGCCCCGACTACCGCGAGCTGCTCACCGACTCCGACACCCTCGAAGAGACGGGCGTGCTCGACCCGCGCTTCGTCCGGCGGTTCACCGACCGCATCTTCGACACCCCTCCCGAGCGCATCGGCACCAAGGAGAACCAGGCGTTCGTCCTCCTGGCCTCCACGGTCTGGCTGCACCACTGGTACGTACGCGGCCACGCCCGCCGCCGGACCCCGCTCGGCATCCCCCTGAACGTCGTCGACCGGCGCGGCAGCGCCCTGTCGGCCTAGGACGGAGAACGCGCCATGCAGAAGGAAACCGCGCCCCTCGCCGACCGGGGCACCGCCGCGGCCGACCAGGACATCGCCGTCGTCGGCCTGTCCCTGCGGCTGCCCGGCTCGCGCACCCCCGACGAGTTCTGGGACCACCTGGCCGCGGGCCGCTCCCTGATCAGCGAGGTGCCGGAGCGCCGCTGGCGCAAGGAGGACCACCTCGGCAACCCGCGCCGCGAGTTCAACAAGACCAACAGCGTGTGGGGCGGTTTCGTCGACGAGGTCGACTGTTTCGACGCGGACTTCTTCCAGATCTCCCCGCGCGAGGCGCAGTCCATGGACCCGCAGCAGCGGATGGCCCTGGAACTGAGCTGGCACGCCCTGGAGGACGCCGGCTACCGGGCCGACCGGATGACGGGCTCGCGCACCGGCGTCTTCATGGGCGTCTGCCACTGGGACTACGCCGAGCTGATCGAGCGCGAGGTCGAGGAGATCGACGCGTACTACCCGACCGGCGCGGCCTACGCCATCATCGCCAACCGGGTCTCCCACCACTTCGACTTCCGCGGCCCCAGCGTCGTCAACGACACCGCGTGCGCCAGCTCCCTGGTGGCGGTCGAGCAGGCCGTGCAGGCCCTGCGCAGCGGCGACTGCGACCACGCCCTCGCCGGCGGCGTCAACCTCACCTGGTCGCCCCGGCACTTCATCGCCTTCGCCAAGGCGGGCATGCTCTCGCCCGACGGGCAGTGCCGGGCGTTCGACGCGCGGGCCAACGGCTACGTGCGCGGCGAGGGCGGCGGCGTCCTGCTGCTCAAGCGCGCCGCGGACGCCCGCCGCGACGGCGACGCCGTCCACGCCCTGATCAAGGGGATCGGCAGCAATCACGGCGGCCGCACCAGCTCCCTGACGGTCACCAACCCGGCGGCCCAGGCCGAACTGATCGCCGGGGTCTACCGGCGGGCGGGGATCGCGCCCGAGACCGTCACCTACGTCGAGACGCACGGCCCCGGCACCCCCGTCGGCGACCCCATCGAGATCCGCGGCCTCAAGCAGGCCTTCACCGACCTGCACGGGAACCGTCCGCAGACCCGCGGGAGCCGGCCGGAGCGCCGCAAGGGCCGGGCCGGGGCCGCCGAGGGACACCGCTGCGGCGTCGGCTCGGTGAAGACCAACATCGGTCACCTGGAAGGGGCCGCCGGCGTGGCGGGCATGCTCAAGGTGATCCTCGCCATGCGCCACCGCAAGCTGCCCGCGACCGTCGGCTTCGAGAAGCTCAACCCGCTCATCAAGCTGGACGGCAGCCCGCTGTACATCGTGGACCGGCTCGCCGACTGGACCGCCGGCACTGCAGAAGCCGCAGGGACCGCGGAGGCCGGCGCGGAGACCGGCGCGGACGCGGCGGCACCGCTGCGTGCGGGCGTCAGCTCCTTCGGCTTCGGCGGCACCAACGCCCACGTGCTGCTGGAATCCGGCGACCCGGCCGCGCCGGCCGGGGACGGCCCGGCCGGCGCGGACACCGGCGAGCAGTGGCTTCCGGTGTCCGCCAAGGACGAGGACCGGCTCCGCGAGACGTGCGCCGGTCTCGCCCGCTGGGCCCGCACCCGCATCGAGCACGGCGACGCCCCGCGACTGGCCGACGTCGCCCGCACCCTGCGCGAGGGCCGCGTGCCGATGCGCGAGCGGGTGGTGTTCCGCGCGAGCGGCCTCGCCGAGTGGGCGGACCAGCTGGAGAGCGTCGCCGCGGGGGAGGAACCGCCCGCCGGCTGCCCGCACGGATCGGCCGGCACCGGCCCCTCCGACGGGCTGGACGCGGACGACCTGGCCGCACTCGCCTCCCGCTGGCTGGAGCAGGACCGGCCGGAGAAGTTCGCCGCGGCCTGGGCCCAGGGCCTGCCCGTCGACTGGGCACAGTGGCCCGAGCACGGCCGCCGCGTCCACCTCCCCGGCTACGCCTTCGCCCGCACCCCGCACTGGTTCACGCCGACCGTACGACCCGTGGCGGACACGGCGGCCGGAGAACTCCGGCCGGGCACCGAGGCCACGCCGCTGGGCGAAGGACGCCAGGACGGCGACGGCTGGACGTTCCCCCTCCGCTTCGACACCGCCCAGGGCTTCGTACGCGACCACCTCGTCAACGGCGCCCGCATCGTCCCCGGCGTGGTCGCCCTCGAACTCGTCACGGCCGCGGCCCGGCAGGAGCCCGTCGCCGGAACGCACGCCGGACGGACGCCCCGCATCCGCAACGCCGTGTGGATCCGGCCGCTGCTCGTCGGCGACGCGGGCCTGACGCCCCGCCTCCGGCTCACCGCCGCGGGCGACGGCTACGACTACGCCGTCACCGACGACCAGGGCACCCCCTACACCAGCGGCCGCATCGAGTACACCGACGCCCCGGCCGGGACGACCGACCCCGCAACGCTGCGCGACCGGTTCCCCGAGCGCCTCGACGTCGCCGAGGGCTACGCCGCCCTGCGGGCGAGCGGTATCGAACACGGCCCCATGCTGCGCGCCCTGCACACGCTGCACCGCGGACCGGACGGCGTACTGGCCGGACTCAGGCTGCCCGACGGTGCCCCGGACGGCATGGCCCTGCAGCCCGCGATCCTCGACAGCGCCCTGCTCGCGGCCCTCGCCCTCGGCGACGGCAAGACGAATGGCGAGGGAGAAGGCAAGGGGAGCGGCAGCGGCGGCTGGCGCAGCCCCGGCGCACCCTCCGTTCCCTTCGCCCTCAGCGACCTCGAAGCGCACGCCGCGACGACCCCGGCGATGTGGGCCTGGCTGCGGCCCGCCGCAGGCGGCCGGGCCGGCGGGGCCGGCAGCGGTGGGGTCGACATCGACCTGCTCGACGAGAACGGCCGGCTGTGCGTGCGGTTCACCGGCTACACCTCCCGCGAACTGCCCGCCGCCCCCGCGGACGGGCCCGCCCCGGACCCCCGCGGGGAGCTCCTGGAGGTCACCGGCGTCTGGACGGAGGCGCCCGCCCCGGCCCCCGCCCCGGCCGGCGGGACCGGAGCGGTGACGGTGCTCAACGCCGTACTGGACCAGGACCTCGTCGCGGCGAGCGCCGCACGGCTCGGCACGGACGTCCTGCACCTGGCCGTGCCCGCCGACGTCCCCGACGCCGTCGCCATGAAGGCCGCGTTCGCCGCCTGCTACCCCCACGTACAGCGGCTGACGGGCCAGGGCAGGCACGTCCTCGTCGTCGCGCCCGGCGCACCGGACTCCCCGGTCTACGCCCCGCTCGCGGCGCTCCTGAAGACCGCGCACCAGGAGAACCCCTCCTTCACCGGCAAGCTGGTCCTCCTCGACGGCTACGACCCCCGCGACACCGCCGGCTTCGAACGCGTCGTCCGGGCGGAAGCAGTCCCCGGCGACGGCGACGGGGTCGAGGAGATCGCCTACGACCGCGCCGGCCGCCGGCTGCGCCACGGCACCGCCGAACTCCGGCCCGGCGACGGCGGGGAGAGCCTGCTGCGCGACGGCGGCGTCTACTGGATCACCGGTGGCGCGGGCGGCCTCGGCCTGCTCCTGGCCGAGCGGCTGTGCGAGAAGCACCGCGCCACGGTCGTCCTCGGCGGCCGGTCCGCGCACAGCCCGGCCGTTGACGCCCTGCAGGCACGCCTGCCGCACGGGGAAGTGACCTACCGCCGCACGGACGTCACCGACGCCGACGCCGTGCGGGCCGCCGTGACGGACATCCGCATGCAGTACGGCCGGCTCGACGGCGTGTTCCACGCGGCCGGCGTGCTCGACGACGGCTACCTCGCGAACAAGCCGCTCGCGAGCACCGCCGCCGTCCTCGCCCCCAAGGTGGACGGCGCCGCGCACATCGACGCCGCGACCCGCGGCCACGGCCTGGACTTCCTCCTCCTCTTCGGCTCCGTGGCGGGCGCCTTCGGCAACGCCGCACAGGCCGGCTACGCCGCGGCCAACGCCTTCCTCGACGCCTTCGCCGCCCGGCGGCAGGCCGCCGGGAGCGTGACCCGCGCCGTCGACTGGCCGCTGTGGGCGGACGGCGGCATGCGCGTGGACGACGCCACCCTCGCCTACCTCCGCAAGCGGACCGGCACCGTGCCGCTGCCCAGCGAAGCGGGGCTGGACGCGCTGGAACGCGCCCTGCGCACCGACGCGCCCGTCCGCCGCGTGGTGCTCTTCGGCGACAAGGCCGGGCTGCGCGTGTACGCGGGCCTGGAGCGCGCCGCGCGGCCCGCGCCGCGGCGCAACGCGACCGCACCGGCCGCCGCCCTCGGCGACCGCGAACTCCTCACCAGGACGCAGGATCTCCTGCGGACGCTGTTCGCCGAGGTGACCGGGCAGGACGCCGGGCACATCCTCGTCGAGGAGAAGCTGGAGACGTACGGCATCGACTCCATCGCCATCGTCGACCTGACCAGCAAACTGGAGGACACCTTCGGGTCGCTGCCCAAGACCCTGTTCTTCGAACACGTCGACCTGCAGGGCGTGGCGGGCTACTTCGTGGCCGAGCACCGCGACCGGCTGCTCGCACTCTTCGCCCCGCAGGAGGCCGCTGAAGAGGAGGCTGCCGAAGAGGAGGAGACCACGGCACCCGCGGAGCGGACCCCCGCCGAGCCGGCCGCCGCGGAACCGGCCCCGGCCCCTCCGGCCGTGCAGCCGGCCCCCGCCCGCCCCCGTACCCCCGCCGCGTGGGCCGACCCCGAGCGCCACGACATCGCCGTGATCGGCATGGCCGGGCGCTACCCGGGCGCCGACACCCTGGAGGAGTTCTGGGAGCTCCTCAGCGAGGGCCGGCACAGCTTCGAACCCGTCCCCGCGTCTCGCTGGCGGCACGGCGACATCTACTTCGACGAGCGCGACGTCCACGGCAAGACCGTCGTCCGCACCGGCACGTTCCTCAAGGACGTCGAGGCGTTCGACCCGCGCTACTTCAACATCTCCCAGCGCGACGCCGAACTGCTCTCCCCCGAGGTCCGGCTGTTCCTGCAGGCGGGCGTGACGGCGATGGAGGACGCCGGCTACTCGCGGGAGACGCTGCGACGCCGCTACGACGGCGACGTCGGCGTGCTCGTCGGCTCGATGAACAACAGCTACTCGCTCTACGGCTTCGAGAACATGCTGGTGCGCGGCACCGAGACCAGCGGCAGCGAGCTCGGCGTCATGGCCAACATGCTGTCGTACCACTACGGCTTCACCGGGCCGTCGGTGTTCCTCGACACCATGTGCTCCTCCGCGTCGGCGTGCGTCCACCAGGCGGTGCGGATGCTGCGCGGCGGCGAGTGCCGCATGGCCGTCGTCGGCGGCATCAACCTGATGCTGCACCCCTTCGACCTGATCGCCACCTCGCAGGCGCACTTCACCACCAAGTCCGCCGACGTCGTGCGCAGCTACGGCCTCGGTGCCGACGGCACGATCCTGGGCGAGGGCGTCGGCACGCTCGTGCTCAAGCCCCTGGCCGAGGCGGTCGCCGACGGGGACCACGTCTACGGCGTGATCAAGGGCAGCGGCATGACCAACGCCGGGGTCCGCAACGGCTTCACCGTGCCGAGCCCGCAGCAGCAGGCGCGCGCCATCGAAAAGGCCCTCGACGACGCCGCCGTCGACGCCCGCACGATCAGCTACCTGGAGGGCCACGGCTCGGCCACCTCCCTCGGCGACCCGATCGAGATCAAGGGCGCCGCCCTCGCCTTCGGCCGCGACACCTCCGACCTCGGGTTCTGCGCGCTCGGCTCGGTCAAGTCCAACGTGGCGCACCTGCTGTCCGGCTCGGGCATGGCGGGCCTGACCAAGGTCCTGCTGCAGCTCAAACACCGCACCCTGGCCCCGTCGCTGCACGCCGAGACGCTCAGCCCCGCGATCGACTTCGCGAAGACGCCGTTCGTGGTGCAGCGCGACCGCGCCGAGTGGCGCCGCCCCGTCCTCGGCGGCGAACAGGTGCCGCGCCGGGCCGGCGTCACGTCCATCGGCGCCGGCGGCATCAACGTGCACATCGTCGTCGAGGAGTACGACGGCCCCGTCGCCGCGGCGCCCGACAGCGGCCGCCCGCAGCTGCTCGTGTTCTCCGCCATGACGCCGCAGGCCCTGCGCCGCGTGCTGCACGACGCCCACGCGTACGTCCGGGACACCGCACCCGGCCTGGACGCCCTCGCGTACACCCTGCAGACCGGCAAGAACGAGCTCCCGTGCCGGCTGGCCTTCGTCGCCCGCGACACCGCCGACGCCCGGACCCGGCTGGCCGGGCTCGCGGAGGTCGACTGGACGGCGGAGACGCCGGGCGTCCCCGAAGGCGTGCACTTCACCGCCAGCACGCTGCGGCAACGCCGCACCACCGGTGCCGAGGCCGTCGAGCAGGCCCTGCGCGCCGCGCAGCTGCCCGAACTCGCCGGCTACTGGACGGCCGGGGCGAGCGTGCACTGGGACCTGCTGTGGCCCGCCGGAAGCCGCCCGGCCAAGCTGTCCCTGCCCGCCTACCCCTTCGACAAGGTGCGCTGCTGGTACCCCGCCCACGACGACGCACCCAGCGTGCTGCGGCCGCTCGCCTTCACCCGGCGGGCACACCCCTGGGTCGCCACCAACCGCTCGGACCTCGGCGGCGTGCGCTACGCCCTGACGCTGCGCGGGGACGAACTGCTCGACTACGTCTACACCGTGGGCCGCAAGCGCCACTACGCCACCGTGGCGCTGCTGGACGCGGCACTGGCCTTCGCGCGGCTCGCCGGACTGGAAGGGCCGCTGCGGCTGCAGGACGCGCAGTGGGCCGCACTGCCGTCGCCCGCGGACGCCCCCGAGACGTTCACCTGGCGGCTCGGCTCCTCCGCACCCGGCGTCCACCGCGCCGAACTGCGGCACGACGACGGCACGCTGCGCTTCGCCGCCGGCATCGTGGCGGGGGAGCCCTCCGGGGCCGTACCGGTGCCGGCCCTGCCCGCCGGGCCCCCGGCCCTCGGCCGGGAGGACTTCTACGCCCGGCTCGCGGAACGGGGCGTCGACGCCCGGCCGTACGCGCGCAGCGTCGAGGGCGTCACCGAGCTGGACGGGCACCGGCTGCTCGTACGGGTCGCCGAGCCCGCCATGTGCCAGGACCCGCACAAGCAGCAGGTCCGCATCCCCGCCTGGGTGCTCGCCGGGCTGGTCCAGGGCGTCCAGCACGCACTGGGCGCGGCCGGGGCGACCGTCGTACGCGTCGGATCCGCGCACGGAGAGCAGCTGGAGCACACCCGGGCGATCCTGCTCGAACGGGCCGCGTCCGGCGCCGTCTTCCACGCGACGCTCCTCGACGGGCACGGGCGGGTGCTGGGCCGGATCGCGGACGCCGCGTTCACGGACGGCGACCTTCCCGCGGCGCTGCGGGGCGAGACCGGGCAGGCGCCCGCGGCCCTGCCGTCCGCCGCACGACCGGCGACGCCGGAGCAGCCGGCGGCCCGCACGGAGCCGTTGGCCGCACCGGCAGTCCCTGCCGCACCGGTGGTTCCGGCGGCACCGGTGGTTCCGGCGGCACCGGTGGTTCCGGCGGCTCCGGTGGGCCCGGTGGCTCCGGTGGTCCCGGGAGGCGAGGATGTGCTCGTCGCGACCCTGCGCGAGACCGTCGCCGACCTGCTCAAGTTCGACCTGGCCGAGATCGACGCCGACACGCACTTCCACGCGTACGGCTTCGAATCCATCGCCCTGGCCAGGCTGGCCGCCGAGCTCAACGGCATCCTCGGCGTGGACCTCACCCCGGCCGTCTTCTTCGAGTGCCCCGACATCCGCAGCCTCGTCGGCTACCTGCTCGACCGCTACGGCCCCGAACTGGCCTCCCTGCAGGACCGGCAGGCACAGGAACAGGCAAAGGCACCGGAACAGGCACAGGCACAGGCACCGGTGCAGGCGCGGATTCCCCTAACCGCGCAGGCGCCGGACCCGGTACCCGCCGCCTTCGTGCAGGATCCGGCGGAGGACGACGGCGCCGTGGCGATCGTCGGCGCGGCCGGGCGGTTCCCCGGCGCGGACGACCTGGACGCCTTCTGGCAGCACCTGCGCGCGGGCACCGACCTGATCGGCGCCTACCCCGGCGACGACCGGTTCGACGGACGCTACGCCGGCGTCGTGGCGCGGGCGGACTTCCCCAAGTACGCCGGCCTCATCGACGGCGTGGACCGCTTCGACGCGGACTTCTTCAACCTGTCCCGCCTGGAAGCCGAACTCATGGACCCCCAGCACCGCCTGGCGCTGGAGACCGTCTGGGCCGCACTGGAGAACGGCGGCTACGCCCCCGCCCGGCTGCCGGAGAACACCGGTGTCTTCTTCGGGGTCTCCGGCAGCGACTACCACCACCTGCTCAACGCCAGCGGCGTCGCACCCGACGGCTTCACCGCCACGGGCAACGCCCACTCGATGCTCGCCAACCGGATCTCGTTCGTCCTGGACGTGCACGGCCCCAGCGAGCCCGTCGACACGGCGTGCTCCAGCTCGCTCGTCGCCCTGCACCGCGCCGTGGAGAGCATCCGGGCGGGCCGCTGCGACATGGCCCTCGCGGGCGGCGTCAACCTCCTGCTGAGCGTCGACACGTTCGCCGCGACGCACATGTCCGGCATGCTCAGCCCCGACGGCCGCTGCAAGACGTTCTCCGCCGGCGCGGACGGCTACGTACGCTCCGAAGGCGTCGCCGTGGTGCTGCTCAAGCCGCTGGCCCTGGCGCGCCGGGACGGCGACGCCGTGTGGGGCGTCGTCCGCGGCAGCGCCGAGAACCACGGCGGGCGCGCCGGCTCGCTGACCGCTCCCAACGGCAGGGCGCAGGCCGCGCTGATCCAGGAGGCCATGCGCGGGACCGACCCCGACAGCATCGGCTACGTCGAGGCGCACGGCACGGGCACGCAGCTGGGCGACCCGGTCGAGGTCAACGCCCTCGACAGCGCCTACCGCGCCCTGCGGGCCGCCGCCGGGAAGCCGCCCCGGCCGGCCCGGCCGGTCGCCCTCGGCTCGGTGAAGACGAACATCGGCCACCCGGAGGCGGCCGCCGGCCTGGCCGGGGTGCTGAAGGTGCTGCTCGCCATGCGCCACGGCGAACTGCCGCCGACCCTGCACTGCGACCGGCTCAACCCCCAGCTGCCGCTCGCCGGCGGCGGCTTCGAGGTGGTGCGCGAGCTGCGCCGCTGGGAACCGCGCACCGACCCGGCCGGCCGCGCCCTGCCCCTGCGGGCCGGGGTGAGCAGCTTCGGCTTCGGCGGGGCGAACGCCCACGTCGTCCTCGAAGCGGCCCCCGCACCGCACGCCCCGGCGCCCACCGCCGCACCCCAGGCCGTCGTCTTGTCCGCCCGGGACGACGACCGGCTGCACGCCGCGGCCCGGCAGCTGCGCGACTTCCTCGAACAGGCGCAGCGCGACGGGAACACGCCCCGCCTGGCGGACCTGGCGTTCACCCTCCAGGTCGGCCGCGAGGCCATGGAGCGGCGGCTGGGCGTCGTCGCCGGGGACATCGGCGACGTGCTCGGCGCGCTGGACCGGTTCCTCACCGGCCGGCTGCCCTCCGGCCTGCACAGCGGAGGCACCCGGCGCTCGCGCGGAGCGGGGGTGCGGCGCGAGCCGGACCAGGCCCCCGAGGTCACCCGGGCCCTGCAGGAGGGACAGCTCGGCGACGTGGTGGCCCTGTGGTGCGAGGGAGCCGAGGTCGACTGGCGCGCGATGCACCCCGCCGGCGAACGGCGCGTCGTACGGCTCCCCGCCTACCCCTTCGCCCGCGACCGCTACTGGGTTCCCGCGAGTGACGCGCCTCCCGCCTCTCGGTCCGAAGCCGGGGCCGATCCGGGGAACGGGACCGAGCCCGGGGCCCGGGCCGGGAGCGGCTTCGACACCGACGCCCGTGCGGCCCTGCTCGACGCGGTCCTCGACGGCCGTGCCGGCGCGGACGCCCTGACCGCGCTCCGGCCGTGAGCCCGCTCCCCGGGCGCGACCCGCGTGACCCGACGCTTTCCCCTGCCTTCCCTGGAACGGGCGGCCCGGCCGCCCCGCGATCCGGAACGGAACTGAACGTGAGTCAAAACATCCTTCGGGTGCCGAGGTGGCGCGACGAACCGGCGCGAGGGCAGGCCGCGCCGGCAGGAGCCCGGCGGCTGGTCGTGCTGTGCGACGCCGCCGAGGCGGACGTCGCCGCCCTGCGCCGGCACCTGCCCGGCGTGTCCCTCGCGCAGGCCGACAGCCGCGACGACGGGCCCGCCGCGGCCTACGAGCACGCGGCGACCCTGCTCCTCGGCGAGCTCCAGCGGCTGCTGAACCAGCCGGCGGACAGCCCCTGCCACGTCCAGGTCGTCTGCCGGGAAGGCCCCGCCGGCCACGCCGGCCTGCTCGGCATGCTGCGCACCGCCGCGCTGGAGGACCCCGCCCTGCACGGCCAGCTGATCGAGTTCGCGCAGTGGCCGCCGGCCGGGGAACTCGCCGAGGTGCTGCGCACGGAGGCCGGGCAGCCGCAGGACCACCTGCGCTACACCGGCGGGCGACGCCAGGTCCGCGTCTGGGACGCCGTCCCGCCGCCGGCGCAGGCCGCGCCGGTGTGGAAGGACGACGGCGTCTACCTGATCAGCGGGGGAGCGGGCGGCACCGGACGCCTGATCGCCGCGGACATCGCACGGCACGCCCCCGGTGCCCGGGTGGTGCTGTGCGGGCGCTCCGCGGAGGCCGGGACCGTTCCGGGAAGCTCGTACCGGCAAGTGGACGTCACCGACCGCGCGGCGGTGGCCGGGCTGGTCGGCGACATCGTGCGCACCCACGGCCGGCTGGACGGCGTCGTCCACGCGGCCGGCCTGATCAGCGACGACTACGTGATCCGCAAGTTCCACCAGGACGCCCAGCGGGTCCTGGCGCCGAAGGCCGCCGGGCTGGTCAACCTCGACGAGGCCACGCGCGACCTGCCGCTGGACTTCCTCGTCGCGTTCTCCTCCGGCGCCGGCACGCTGGGCAACGCCGGGCAGGCCGACTACGCCGCCGCCAACGGCTTCCTCGACGCCTACCTGACCCGCCGCGCCGCCCTGGCCGCCGCGGGGGAGCGCCACGGCCGGAGCGTGTCGATCGGATGGCCGCTGTGGCGGGACGGCGGGATGAGCGTCCCCGCGGAGGAACTGCCCGCCCTCACCGCCCGGTTCGGCCGCCCCCTGGAGACCGCCACCGCGCTGCGCGCGCTGCACGGTGCGCTCGCGCTCGGCACACCGCACCTGATGGTCATGGACGGAGAGAACGACGCGAACGGACAGAACGATACGGGCGGACAGAACGACGCTGACCGGCAGAGCGACGTGGAGGGGGAGCACTACGTGGAAGAGGAGCGCCGCGGGGAGGACGAGCACCGCGGGCAAGAGGACGCGGCGCACACGGCGGAGCTGCGCGCACGAGTGCTGCCCCTGCTGAAGGAACTGGTCGCGGAAACCCTGCGGCTGGACGTCGCCCGGCTGGACGCCGCCGCGCCGCTCGACAGCTTCGGCATCGACTCGCTGGCCGTCACCCGGCTCAACCGCCGCTTCGCCCAGTGGTTCGGCGCCCTGCCCAAGACCGTGCTCTACCAGTACCCGACGCTGCAGGAGCTGGCCGGCCACCTGGCCGACCGGCACCCGGACGGCTGCCTCCGCTGGCTCGGCGACACCCCGGCCCCCGCCCGGGACCGGGCGCCGGCCGCATCCCCGGCACCCGCCCTCCCCGCCGCCCGGACGACGCCCCGGCCGCGCCCGGCCGGCGTCGGCGAGCCCATCGCCGTCATCGGCCTGAGCGGCCGCTACCCCGACGCGCCGACCCCGGAAGCGTTCTGGGCCAACCTGCGCGCAGGCCGCGAGAGTGTCCGCGAGGTCCCTGCCGAGCGCTGGTCGATGGACGGCTTCTACGAGCCGGACCCGCAGCGCGCCGTGCAGCAGGGCGCCAGCTACAGCAAGTGGGGCGCGTTCCTGGACGACTTCGCCCGCTTCGACGCCGCGTTCTTCGGAATCGCCCCGCGCGACGCCGCCGACATGGACCCCCAGGAACGGCTCTTCGTCGAGAGCGCGTGGTCGGTGCTGGAGGACGCCGGTTACACGCGGCAGCGCCTCGCCGAGCAGCACGGCTCCCGCGTCGGCGTCTTCGCCGGGATCACCAAGACCGGCTTCGACCGGCACCGGCCGCCGGCGGCGTACGGCATGCCTCCCGCCCCGCGCACCTCCTTCGCCTCCCTGGCCAACCGGGTGTCCTACCTGCTGGACCTGCGCGGCCCGAGCATGCCCATCGACACCATGTGCTCGGCGTCGCTCACCGCGATCCACGAGGCCTGCGAGCACCTGCGCCACGGTGCCTGCGAACTGGCCATCGCCGGTGGTGTGAACCTCTACCTGCACCCCTCGTCCTACGTCGAGCTGTGCCGCTCCCGGATGCTCGCCACCGACGGTCACTGCCGCAGCTTCGGCGCGGGCGGCGACGGCTTCCTGCCCGGTGAGGGCGTCGGCACGGTGCTCCTCAAGCCGCTGTCGAAGGCCGAGGCCGACGGCGACCCGATCCACGCGGTGATCCTCGGCTCCGCCATCAACCACGGCGGGCGCACCAACGGCTACACGGTGCCCAACCCCCGTGCGCAGGCGGCCCTGATCCGCGAGGCGCTCGACCGGGCCGGGCTCACCCCGGGCGACATCGGCTACATCGAGGCCCACGGCACCGGCACCCGGCTCGGCGACCCCGTCGAGATCGACGGCCTCACCGAGGCCTTCGCCCCCGGCACGGGCACCCGCACGGAGGCCGGGACAGCGGCCGGAGCGGACGGCGTCCCCGCGTCCGGTCCGTGCGCCCTCGGCTCGGTCAAGTCGAACATCGGGCACCTCGAAGCGGCCGCCGGCATCGCCGGCCTGACCAAGGTGATCCTGCAGCTGCGCCACGGCGAGCTCGCCCCCACCCTGCACGCCGAACGGCCCAACCCCGACATCGACTTCGGCGCCACCCCGTTCGCCCTGCAGACCTCCGCGGCCCCCTGGCCGCGGCCCGCGAACGGCGGACCCCGTACGGCCGGGATCTCCTCGTTCGGCGCGGGCGGCTCCAACGCCCACGTGATCGTCGCCGAATACCGGGGCGCCCGTACCGCACAGGCTGCCCCCGCCGCCCCCGCCCGGCCCGTCCTGCTGCCCCTGTCCGCCCGCACCGCCGAGGACCTCCGCGCACGGGCCGCGCAACTGGCCGCCCACCTCGGCACCGGCGTCCCCGTCGACCTGCCGGCCGTCGCCGCCACCCTGCAGACCGGCCGCGAGGCCATGGACGAGCGCGTCTGCTTCGTCGCGAGCACGCCCGGCGAATGGCTGGACCAGCTCCGCCGCTTCCTCGCCGACCCCGAGGGCGAGGGCCCGTGGCGCCGCGGCCGCGTCAAGGCCACCCGGGAGACGCTGGCCGCGCTGGCGGAGAAGGCCGAGCTGCGCGAACTCGTCGCCCAGTGGATCGCGGGCGGCGACCGCAGCGCACTGGCCGCGTTCTGGGTCAAGGGCATGCCCGTGGACTGGTCCCACCTGCACTCCGGCGCGGCGACGCCCGCCCGCGTGCACCTGCCCGCCTACCCCTTCGCGGGCCCGCGCTACTGGTTCGGCCCCGCGGGGACCGAGCAGCCCCCGCTGCCGGCCGCCGCGCCGCAGCCCGAGCCCGCCGCGGCCGGAGCGCAGGACGTCGAGCGCGTCCTGCTCGACGCCCTCGGCGAGGCCCTGCAGATGCCGGTCGCGGAGATCGAGCGCCGCCGCCCGTTCGCGGACTACGGCCTGGACTCCATCCTCGGCGTGAACCTCGTCCACACCCTCAACACCGCGCTCGGCACCCGGTTGGAGACCACCGACCTCTTCGACCACGGCACCGTCGAGCGCCTGCACACCTTCATCACCGGTACGTACGGCGACACCCTGCGCGCCCCGGCACCTCCCGCCTCTCCTGCACCTCCGGCAGCAGCGGCCTTCCCGGCACCCTCCGCACCGGCAGCGCCCCCGGAGGACGACGCGGTCGCCGTGGTCGGCCTGGCCGCGCGCTACGCCGGAGCCGAGGACCCGCAGGCCCTGTGGGACCACCTGATGGCCGGCGACGACCTGGTCGAGCCGGTGACGCGCTGGGAGCTCGGCCCGGACGTCACCTGCCGGTCCGGCAGCTTCGTCCGCGGCATCGACCGCTTCGACCCGGTGTTCTTCGCCATCTCCGGCGTCGAGGCCACGTACATGGACCCGCAGCAGCGCATCTTCCTGGAGCAGTGCTGGAACGCCCTGGAGGACGCCGGCTACACCGGCGAGCGGCTGCGCAACCGCAACTGCGGCGTGTACGTCGGCTGCTACGCCGGGGACTACTACGACCGGCTGGACGCGCAGCCCCCGGCGCAGGCGCTGTGGGGAACCATGGGCTCGGTCGTGGCCTCCCGCATCGCCTACCACCTCGACCTCACGGGCCCGGCCCTGACCACGGACACCTCCTGCTCCAGTTCGCTGGTCTCCCTGCACCTGGCCTGCCGCGACCTGCGCTCCGGTGCCGCGGACATGGCCATCGCGGGCGGCGTGTTCATCCAGACCACCCCGCGGCTGTACGAGGCCGCCGGCCGCGCGGGCATGCTCTCCGCCACCGGCCGCTGCCACAGCTTCGACTCCCGCGCCGACGGCTTCGTGCCGGGCGAGGGCGCGGGCGCCGTCGTCCTCAAGCGGCTCGCCGACGCCCGCCGCGACGGCGACCACATCTACGGCGTCGTCCGCGGCTCGGGCATCAACCAGGACGGCACCACCAACGGCATCACCGCCCCCAGCGCCGCCTCGCAGGAACGGCTCCTGCGCGACGTCCACACCCGGAGCGGCATCGCACCGGGCGGCATCCAGCTCGTCGAGGCCCACGGCACGGGCACGCAGCTGGGCGACCCGATCGAGTTCCGTGCCCTCACCCGTGCGTTCGACGGCGCCCCGGCCGGCAGCGCGGTCCTGGGATCGGTCAAGACCAACCTGGGGCACACGCAGTTCGCCGCGGGCATCGCGGGCGTCATCAAGGCGCTGCTGGCCCTGGAACACCGGCAGATCCCGCCGTCCCTGCACTTCCGCGAGGCCAACCGGGCCGTCGCGCTCGACGGCAGCCCCTTCACCGTCACCACCGCGCCGCAGCCCTGGGCCGAGCCCGCGCACGGCCCGCGCCGGGCCGCCGTCAGCTCCTTCGGGGCCAGCGGCACCAACGCGCACGTGGTGCTGGAGGAGCACCCGGCGCCCCCGGCCGCCGACCCGGGCGGGGAGTACGCGTTCCTGCTGTCGGCCCGCACGCCGGCCGCGCTCCGCGCCGTAGCCGAACGGCTCCTCGCCCGCATCGACCGCGCACCCGGCCTCCCCGCGGGCGCCGTCGCCTACAGCCTGGCCGCGGGCCGCAGCCACTTCGCCCACCGGCTGGCCGTCGTCGCCACCGACCTGCGGACCCTCGCCGCCCGCCTGCGCGCCTGGCTCGCCGGCACCGCCGGCGACACCGTGCTCCAGGGCGAGACGGCCGGGGAGCCGCGGCCCGCGGGCGGCGACCGCGCATGGACGCCGGCCGCACTCGCCGAGGCCTACGTGCGCGGCGACGCCGACCGGTTCACGGAGAGCTTCGCGCCCGCCGTACGCCGCCAGGTGCCGCTGCCGACGTACCCGTTCGAGCGGCAGCGCTACTGGATCGACGCGGCGGACACCACGGACACCACGGACGCCGCGGACACCTCCGCCCAGGCGGCCGCCGCGGACCGGTCCGCGTACCGGATCCGGTTCGACGGCGAGGAGTTCTTCCTGGCCGACCACCACGTCAACGGCCGGGCCGTGCTCCCCGGCGTGTTCTCGCTGGAGGCCGCGCACCGCGCCGTGACCGGCACGTCCTTCGCCCCCGCCGGCCTGCGCGACATCGTCTGGCCCGAGCCCTTCCCCGTCGGGAGCGCCGGAGCCGAGCTGCGCGTCGACCTCGACGGCGACGCCTTCCGCGTCCTGCGCGACGGCACCGCCGTCCACGCCCGGGGCCGCGTCGCCGAACCCGCGCCGGCCGCGCCCGCACCGCTCGACGCCCTGCGCGCCCGCATGGGGCGGCGCACCCTGTCGCGGCAGCAGTGCCGGGCCGCCCTCGACGCCGTCGGCATCCGCCACGGCGACCGCCTGCGCGCCATCGACTCCCTGGCCGTCGGCGACGGCGAGGTCCTGGCACGGCTCGTCCTGCCCGCCGGCGCCCCCGCCGGCGGATACGCCCTGCACCCGGCGATGCTCGACAGCGCCGTCCAGGCCGTCGTCGGCCTCTACGGCGACGCCACCGGCACGCTCACCGAGCAACCGGGCGCCCCCGCCCTGCCCTTCGCCCTGGACGCCGCCGACGTCCTCGCCCCCACCACCACCCGCATGTGGGCCCACCTGCGCCACACCGAGGGCTACGCCCCCTCGCCCGACCGGGACGTGACCAAAGTGGACATCGACCTCTACGACGACGACGGACGCCCCAGCGTGAGCCTGCGCGGCTACGCCTTCCGCCGCATGACCGCCGCGGCCGGCGCGACTGGTGAGACCTCCCATGAGGCTCCCCGGGCGACGCTCCTGGCACCCGTCTGGGACGCCCTCCCCGCCGCGGACACCCCGCGTCCGCCCGTACCGCAGGGCCGTGTCGTCCTCGTGGGCGGCAGCGCCGAGGAGCAGGCCGGGCTGCGCCGCCACCACCCCGACGCCATCGTTCTGGACGCCACCGTCCTGGACCCGGCCGTGCCCGGCGACCCGGCCGGCTCGCTCGCCGCGCAACTGGCCGGCGCCGGACACGTCGTCTGGCTCGCCCCGGCCGGTCACGGCGACCCGGACGACACCCGGTCCCACGGCGCGTACGCCGTCTTCCGCCTGGTCAAGGCGCTCCTGGCCGGCGGCGCGGACTCCCGCGAGCAGGCCCTGACCCTCGTCACCCGGCAGGCGCGCCTGCTGCCCGGTGACACCACCGCCGACCCGGCCCACGCCGGAGTCCACGGCCTCGCCGGCACGCTGGCCAAGGAGTACCCGCACTGGCGCATCCGCGTCGCCGACATCGAGGCGGACGCCCCCGTGCCGTGGACGGAGCTCTTCGCGCTCCCCGCCGACCCCCGCGGCGAGACCCTGGCCCGCCGGCACGGCGAGTGGTACCGCCAGCGCCTGCTGGAGGTGCCCGAGCCGGGCACCGCGGCCGCCCCGCCCGCACCGGGCGGCGTGATCGTGGCCATCGGCGGCGCCGGCGGCATCGGCACCGTGTGGACGGAGCACATGATGCGCCGTCACGGAGCCCGGGTCGTGTGGATCGGCCGCCGCCCGCTGGACGCCGCCATCACCGCACGACAGGACGCCCTCGCGGCCCACGGCCCGAGGCCCGGCTACGTCCGGGCCGACGCCACCGACCGCGACGCCCTGCGCCGCGCCCGCGACGAGATCGTCCGCGAGTACGGACCCGTGCGCGGCGTCGTCCACACCGCGATCGTGCTCGGCGACCGGACCCTCGCCCGCATGGACGAGGACGCCTTCCGCACCACCTACGCCGCCAAGGCCGACGTGGCCGTGAACCTCGCCGACGCCTTCGCCGGCCAGCCGCTGGACTTCGTCGCCTTCTTCTCCTCCATGCAGGCCTTCTTCAAGGCCCCCGGCCAGGCCAACTACGCCGCCGGCTGCACCTTCGCCGACGCCTACGCCGAGCACCTGTCCACCCGGCTCGGCTGCCCCGTGAAGGTCATGAACTGGGGCTACTGGGCCGGCGTCGGCATCGTCACCGCCGACGACTACCGGCAGCGCATGGCCCGGCTGGGCCTGGGCTCGATCGAACCGGCCGAGGGAATGGCGGCGTTCGACGCGCTGCTGGCCTCCCCCCACCCCCAGCTCGCCCTGCTCAAGGCCACCGACACCCGGAGCATCGACGGCCTCTACGGCGACGACGCCCTCACCCGCCTGCCCGCCGCCGCCCCGTCGCTGATCAGCGCACTGCGCGACGCCCGGCCCGACCGGAGCGCCGCGACCCGGCGGCTGCGCGAGCAGGCCGGCGGTCACGCCGGCTCCATGCAGGACGCCCTCGTCCGCATCACCTGGGCACTGCTGCAGTCCCTCGGGCTGTTCCGCGACGACCGCGCCGCCACCGCCGCCGAGTGGCGGGCCGCCGGCGGCATCGAGGACCGCTACGAGCGCTGGACGGAGCACACCCTCACCGTCCTGGCCGAGGCCGGCCACCTGCGCCGCGAGGGCGAGGACCGGTACGCGGCCCGCGACACCCGGGTCGTCCCCCTCGCCGACGCCTGGGTGGACTGGGACCGGGCCCGGCAACCCTGGTCGGCCGACCCGGCGAAGCGCCCCCAGGCGAACCTCGTCGACACGACCCTGCGCTCCCTGCCCGCCATCCTCACCGGCCGCCGCCCGGCCACCGACGTGATGTTCCCGAACGCCTCGCTCGAACTGGTCGAGGGCGTCTACAAGAACAACCCGGTCGCCGACTGGTTCAACGAGGTCCTCGCCGACCACCTCGTCGCCTACGTCGAACGCCGCCTGGCGCACGACCCGTCCGCGAAGCTGCGCATCCTGGAGATCGGCGCGGGCACCGGCGGCACCAGCGCCGGCCTCTTCCGCCGCCTGCAGCCGTGGGCCGCGCACATCGAGCAGTACAGCTACACCGACATCTCCAAGGCGTTCCTGCTGCACGCCCGCCGCGAGTACGGCGCCGTCGCGCCGTACCTCGACCCCCGGCTGTTCAACGCCGAGAAGCCGCTCGCCGGCCAGCAGGTGGAACCCGGCTCGTACGACGTCGTGATCGCCACCAACGTGCTGCACGCCACCCGCAACATCCGCACCACCCTCCGCAACGCCAAGGCCGCGGCGCGGGCGAACGGCCTGCTCCTGCTCAACGAGCTCAGCGACAACATCCTCTTCAGCCACCTCACCTTCGGCCTGCTGGACGGCTGGTGGCTCTACGACGACCCGGCGCCGCGCATCGCGGGCTCGCCCGGCCTGGCGCCGGACAGCTGGCGGCGGGTCCTCGCCGAGGTCGGCTTCCGCGGCGCGTTCGTCGCCGCCGAGGGCGCCGACGACCTCGGCCAGCAGGTGATCGTCGCCGAGAGCGACGGCGAGGTCCGCCAGCCGCGCCCGGACGGCGCCTCCGCCTTCCGCGGAACCCTTCCGGAGGCCTCTTCCGGCGACCTTCCCGAGGACTCTGCCGAGGCGCGGTCCGCGGCCCGGTCCGGGGCCCGGTCCGCGGACGCGACGCCGGAGCCGCCCGCCCGGGGCACCGGCGGCGGCGACCGCGAGGAGCGCCTGCGCCAGCTGGCCCGCGACCACTTCCGCGCCCTGGTCGCGGACACCCTCCAGCTGCCGGTGCACGACATCAAGCCCGACGTGACGTTCGACCGCTACGGCATCGACTCCATCCTCGTCGTCCAGCTGACGGAAGCGGTCCGCAAGGGGCTGGACAACGTCGGCAGCACGCTCTTCTTCGAGGTGCGGACGATCGACGGCCTGGTCGGACACTTCCTCCGCACCCAGCCCGACGCCCTCGCGGCCCTCGTCGGCCTGAACGACGAGACGGACGAGACGGACGAGGCGAACGATGCTGAGGAGATGAAGGGGGCTGAGGAGACGGACGCTCCCGCGTCCGTCGCAGCACACCACGCCCGCCGTACCGAGGGGACGGACGGGGGAATGGCCATCGCCGTCGTCGGCATGGCGGGCCGCTACCCCGGCGCACCCGACCTGGACACCTTCTGGGACAACCTGCTCGCCGGCCGGGACAGCATCACCGAGATCCCGGGTGAGCGCTGGGACCACAGCCGCTACTTCGACCCGCGCCGCGGCGTGCCCGGCCGGACCTACAGCAAGTGGGGCGGCTTCCTCGACGGGATCGACGAGTTCGACCCGCTGTTCTTCGGCATCTCGCCGAAGGCGGCGTCCACCATGGACCCGCAGGAGCGGCTGTTCCTGCAGTGCGCCCACGCCACGCTCGAGGACGCCGGTTACACGCGGGACGCCCTGCGCGCCGCGGCCCGCGCCCGGGCCGGCGAGGACGCCGGTGACATCGGGGTGTTCGTGGGGGCGATGTACTCCGAGTACCAGCTCCACGGCGCCGAGTACAGCGTGCGCGGCGAGCCGGTCGTCGTGCCCGGCAGCCTGGCCTCCATCGCCAACCGCGTCTCGTACTGGTTCGACGCGAGCGGCCCCAGCGTCACCGTCGACACGATGTGCGCCTCGGCGCTGTCCGCGATCCACCTCGCCTGCGCCGCCATCGAGCGCGGGGAGTGCGGCGCGGCCGTGGCCGGCGGAGTCAACCTGTCGGTGCACCCCGGCAAGTACTTGATGATCGGCGAGGGGCAGTTCGCCTCCAGCGACGGCCGCTGCCGCAGCTTCGGCGAGGGCGGCGACGGCTACGTGCCCGGCGAGGGCGTCGGCGCGGTGCTGCTGCGGCCACTCGCGGACGCCGTCGCCGACGGCGACCGCGTCCTCGGCGTGATCCGCGGCAGCGCCGTCAACCACGGCGGCCGCACTCACGGCTTCACCGTGCCGAACCCGCTCGCGCAGGCGGCCGTCATCCGCAGCGCCTGGCGCCGGTCCGGCGTGGACCCGCGGGACATCGGCTGCATCGAGGCGCACGGCACCGGCACCGCCCTGGGCGACCCCATCGAGATCGCCGGGCTGAAGGCGGCCTTCGCCGAGTTCACCGATGCGCGGAACTTCTGCGCCATCGGCTCGGCCAAGTCCAACATCGGCCACCTGGAGTCGGCCGCCGGCATCGCGGGCCTCGCCAAGCTGCTGCTGCAGATGCGGCACGGCACGCTCGCGCCGACCCTCCACGCCGAACGCACCAACCCCGAGATCGACTTCGCCGACAGCCCGTTCGTCCTGCAGCGCGAGGCCGCGCCCTGGCCGCGGACCGGGGGCCGGCCCCGCCTCGGCGGCGTCTCCTCGTTCGGCGCCGGCGGCACCAACGCCCACCTCCTGGTCGAGGAATACGCCGAGGAGTACGCCGAGGAGCGCGCGGAAGGGCACGGCACCCGCCGGGCGGCCGCGCACCGCGGCGAGCCCGTGGTCGTGGTGCTGTCCGCCTTCGACGAGGAGCGCCTGCGCGAGTCCGCGGGACGGCTGCGCGACGCGCTGCGCTCCGGCGGGTGGAGCGGCGAGGACCTGGGCGACATCGCCTACACGCTGCAGGTCGGCCGCGAGGCGATGGCCGCGCGGTTCGCAGTCGTGGTGAGCGGCCTGCCCGCCCTGCTCGACGCGCTCGACGCCTGTGCGCGCGGCGCCGCGCTGCCCGGCGGCGCGTACCTGAACGCCGGCGGCGCCCGGGGCGGCGCCGTCAACGGCTTCGTCGCGGACGAGGACTTCCAGGAGACCGTCGTGCGCTGGGTCCGGAACGGGAAGCAGGCGCTGCTGGCCGAGGCCTGGACCAGTGGCCTTCCCGTGGACTGGGCCCGCGTCCACGCCGACGGGCCGAAGCCGCGCAAGGTCGGCCTGCCCACCTATCCGTTCGCCCGGGAGCGGTACTGGTTCACCGACGGGCTCCCCGAGCTCCCCGGGCTCCCCGGGCCGGCTGCGGGGCCGGGGCCGCTGGGCGCGCCGCGGCCCGCGGAGCCCGAGACCGCCGCACCACGCCCCGCCGAGGAGCCTGCTTCCGCAATGACCACCACTGCCCAGGCCGTACCTGCGGGCACGGCCGCGCTTGAGCAAACCGCCCCCGCAGAGGCCGTACCCGCGGAACCCGCGTCCGTACAGGCCCAGCCCGTACAGGCCCAGCCCGTACAGCCCGAGTCCGTACCCGCCGGGCCCGTGCAGACCGCGCCCCCGCGGCAGCCGAGCCCGCACGAGCTCCCCGCCGGTGACCTCACCCTGCACCCCGTCTGGGAGCCGGCGCGGCTGCTGCGCGGCAGCCCCTACCCGTCCGAGACGTCCCGCGTGGTGGCGATCGGCCTGGAGCCCGGCGACTTCGCGGCGCTCAGCGCCCGCTATCCGCACGCCGTGGAGCTGACGACCGACGCGTCGTCCGCCGAAGAGGCACGCGAGGCACTCGCCGCGGCGGGCCCGTTCGACCACCTGGTCATGTACTTCCCGACCGCCACGGCCGGCGATGCCGGCGCCCGGCAGCGGATCGCCGCGCAGCGCACGGCCGTCCGCCGGATGTTCCGCGTCCTCAAGGCCCTGCCCGCACTCGGCCTGGACGAGCAGCGGCTGGGGCTCACCCTCCTGACGCGCGGCGCGTTCGCCCCCGGCGGCGGCGCGTGCGCCGACCCGGCCCAGGCGAGCCTGCACGGCCTGATCGGGGGCCTGGCCAAGGAACAGCCGCACTGGCGCATCAGGGCGGTCGACCTGGCGGACGGCGAACCGTTCGTCGCCGAAGAGGTCTTCGCCCTCCCCGCCGACCGCCGCGCCCACCCCCTCGCGCGCCGCGGCGGCCAGTGGCTGCGCCGGCAGCTCCTGCCCGTGGACCCCGGCCCGCTGCCGGACCGGCCCGTCCTGCGTCGCGGAGGCGTGTACGTCCTCATCGGCGGCGCGGGCGACCTCGGCGTGCTGCTCAGCGAGTACCTCGTGCGCGAGTACGACGCGCACGTGGTCTGGGTCGGACGCCGCCCCGAGGACACGGCCGTACGGGACCGGGCGGCGCGGGCCGCCGCCGGGGGCGGACGCGCCCCGGTGTACGTGTCCGCCGACGCCTCGGACCCGGCCGCACTCGCCCGGATGCGGGACGAGGTCCTCGCCCGGTACGGCCGCATCGACGGCCTGGTGCACCTGGCGATGGTGTTCAGCCACACCCCGCTGGCCCGCATGAGCGAGGGCGAGCTGGAGGCCACGCTGGCGGCCAAGACCGATCCGTGCGTGCACTTCGCCGACGTCTTCGGCGGTGACTCCGCCGGCCGGGCCCCGGGCTTCGTCCTGCTCATATCCTCCCTGGTGAGCTTCATCCGCAACCCCTACCAGGCCCACTACTCGGCCGCCTGCGCCTTCGAGGACGCCCAGGCCCCCGCCCTGAGCAGGGCGCTGAACCGCCCCGTCAAGGTCGTCAACTGGGGCTACTGGGGCAACGTCCCCGACGAACTGCTGCGCGAGGTCACCGCGATGGGGCTCGCCCCGATCGAGCCCGCCACGGCGATGGGCGCCCTGGAGCGCCTCCTGGCGGGCCCCCTCGACCAGATCGGCTTCATGCGGCTCGGACGGCCCCTGCCCGTCGAGGGGGTGCTGACCGGCGAGACCCTCACCGCGCACCCGCACGGCCCGGCGGCCCGCGACGGCGCCGCGGCCGTGGCCCTGCCCGCCGCCCTGGCCGACCACCACGCGGGCCCCGTGCCCGCCGAGATCGACGCGGCCCTGCTCCGCAGGCTCGCCGCGGAGCTGCGCCGCACGGGCCTGGCCGAACCGCGCCACGGCCTCGGCGACTGGAAGGCGGGCCACGGCGTCGACGCCCGGTTCGACGGCTGGCTCGCCGCCACCCTGCGCGCCCTCACCGACCACGGCCTGATCGACGGCCAGGGGCGGTGGAGCAGCCACAGCCCGGCCGCCGAGGACGCCGATGCCTGCCGCGCCGCGTGGGAGCGGGACGCGGCGCGCTGGGCCGCCGCCAACCCCGACCTGCGCGCACCGCTGCAGCTCCTGGACCGCACCCTGCCCGCGTGGCCCGGCATCCTGCGCGGCCAAGTCCCCGCCACCGACGTGCTCTTCCCCCAGGGATCCTTCTCCCTCGTGGAAGGCGTGTACCGCGACAACCGCGTCGCCGCGCACTTCAACGCGGTGCTCGCCGAACACGTCGCCGCCTTCCTGCGCGCCCGCAAGGACGCCGACCCGGGCGCCCGGCTGCGGGTGCTGGAGATCGGCGCGGGGACCGGCGGAACCACCGGCCCCGTCCTCGACCGTCTGGCCCGCGCCGGCCTGGACCTGGCCGAGTACTGCTACACGGACCTGTCACAGGCCTTCCTGCAGCACGCCCAGGACACGTTCGGGCCGCGCCGCGACCACCTCACGTACCGGATCTTCGACGCGGCCCGGCCCCCGCACCTCCAAGGGCTCGACACCGGCGCGTTCGACGTCGTCATCGCGGCCAACGTCCTGCACGCCACCGACAACATCCGCCCCGCCCTGCGGCATGCCAAGGCACTGCTGCGCGGCAACGGCCTGCTGGCCCTCAACGAGATCAGCGGCTTCTACCTGATTAACCACCTCACGTTCGGCCTCCTCGACGGCTGGTGGCTCTACGACGACGCCGAGCTGCGCGCACCGGGCAGCCCCGCGCTCTCACCGGAGAGCTGGCAGCGCGTCCTGGAGCAGGAGGGCTTCACCGGCGTCGGCCACCCGGCCGCGGACGCCCTGGCGCTCGGCCAGCAGGTCGTGGTGGCCCACAGCGACGGCCTCGCCCGCAGCCCGCGCACGCTGCCCGGGGCTCCGGCAGCCGGCGCACCCGCCCCGGCCACGACCCCTGCCCCTGCCTCCGCCCCTGCCCCTGTTAAGGCCCCTGCCCCGGCTCCGGCGCCCGCTCCCGTCGCGGCCGCGACCGTGGCGGACATCGTGCTCGCAGCGCTCTCCGAAGCCCTGCGCATGCCCGCCGAACGGATCCGCCCGGACCAGGCGTTCGCCGACTACGGCCTCGACTCCATCGTCGGCGCCCGCTTCGTCCAGCGGCTCAACGAAGAGCTGCAGCTCGACCTGCTCACGACCGTCATCTTCGACTACCGCAGCGTCGAGCAGCTCGCCGCGCACATCAGCGACGGCCACCGGCCCGTACTGCCCGCTCCCGAGGCACCGGCCGCACCGGCCGCACCGGCCCCCCTGGCCGCACCCGCGCCCGCCCCCGTGGCAGCAGCCGCAGCGGCGAGCGCTCCGCACGCGGGAGAGCGCGAGCCGATCGCCATCGTCGGCATCAGCGGCCGGTTCGCCGGCTCGGACGACGTCGACGCCCTGTGGGAGCACCTCGCCGCGGGCGACGACCTGGTCGGCCCCGTCGAGCGGTGGGACCTGTCCGGCTACGGCGAGGACGAACTCTCCTGCCGCGCGGGCAGCTTCATCGACGGCATCGACCGGTTCGACGCCCGCTTCTTCAACCTCACGGGCCTCGAAGCGACCTACACCGACCCGCAGCAGCGACTGTTCCTCGAACAGGCCTGGACCGCCATCGAGGACGCCGGCTACTCGGGCGCCTCGCTGGGCGGCCGCCGCTGCGGCGTCTACGTCGGCTGCACCGGCGGGGACTACCCGCAGTGGTTCGACGGCGCACCGCCCGCCCAGGCGGCCTGGGGCAACGCTCCCTCCGTCGTACCGGCGCGCATCGCCTACCACCTCAACCTCCAGGGACCGGCCGTCGCGGTGGACACGGCCTGCTCCAGCTCGCTGGTCGCCGTCCACCTCGCCTGCCAGAGCCTCTGGAGCGGCGAGACCGAACTGGCCCTCGCGGGCGGCGTCAGCATCCAGACCACGCCGGACACCTACCTGGCGGCCGACCGGGGCGGAATGCTGTCCCCCACGGGCCGCTGCCACACCTTCGACGCCGCGGCCGACGGCTTCGTCCCGGGCGAAGGCCTGGGCGTGGTGGTGCTCCGCCGCCTCTCCGACGCGCTCGCCGACGGCGACCACATCCACGCGGTCATCCGCGGCTCGGCCGTCAACCAGGACGGGGCGACCAACGGCATCACCGCCCCCAGCGCCCTGTCCCAGGAGCGGCTCATCCGCCGGGTCCACGAGGAGTTCGGCATCGACCCCGCCGAGATCGGCATGGTCGAGGCGCACGGTACCGGCACCCAGCTCGGCGACCCCATCGAGTGCCAGGCGCTGACCGCCGCGTTCGCCGGCGCCGGCCCCGAGGGCTCCTGCGCGCTCGGTTCGATCAAGACGAACCTCGGGCACACCACCTCCGCCGCGGGCGTGGCCGGCCTCCTCAAGACCGTGCTCTCCCTGCGCCACGGGCAGATCCCGCCGTCGCTGCACCACCACCGCACCAACCCCGCCGTCCGCCTCGCCGGCAGCCCGTTCCATGTGAACACGCAGCTGCGGCCGTGGCAGCCCAACAGCGACGGCAGGAGGGTCGCGGCCGTGAGCGCCTTCGGCTTCAGCGGCACCAACGGCCACGTGGTCGTGGCCGACGCTCCGGCCCGTCCCGAGCGCCGCCCCGGCGCCGGTGCCCGCCTGTTCGTCCTGTCCGCCCAGCAGCCGCAGGCGCTGCGCCGGCGCGCCGAGGACCTGCTGGCGTACCTGCGCCGGACGCCCGGCGCCGTCCTCGGCGACGTCAGCTACACGCTGGCGGCCGGCCGCGACCACTTCGCCCACCGCGCCGCCTTCGCCGCCGACGACCACGTCACGCTCATGCGCCGCATCGAGAGCTGGCTGGCGGACGGGACGAGCGACACCGGCGTCCCGAGCGGTGACACCGCGCTGGACGACGCCGCGACCCGGTACCTCGACGGCGCCGCCGTGGACTTCGCGCCGCTGTTCTCCGGCCTCGACGTGCGCCGGACACCGCTGCCGACGTACCCCTTCCAGCGCAAGAGCTACTGGGCCGGCGCAGAGGCCCCCGTCCGGCAGCACCGCCCCGCCCCGGCGGCCGGACCGGTGCCGGTCACCGAGCCCCGCCGCGCGCCGCACGCCCCGGCCCCGGCTCCGGCTCCCTCCCCGGCTCCGGACCCGTCGGCCCTGCGCTTCCTCGTCGGCGACCGCCTGCTCGCCGAGCTGTCCCGCGTCCTGATGATGGAGCCCGGCGAGATCGACCCCCAGGCGTCGTTCTCCGACTTCGGCGTGGACTCCATCCTCAGCGTGAAGCTCGTCGACGCGGTCAACAGCACCCTGGGCGTCGGTCTGTCGAGCACCGCCCTCTTCGAACACAGCTCGCTCGACCGCCTGACGGACCACCTGGTCGCCCAGTACGGCACGCAGCTGCAGGAGTCCGGCGCCCTGGGCGAACCGCACCAGGAGCAGGAGCAGGAGCAGGAGCAGGTACCGCACCGGGAAACCGCTCCCGCCCCGGCCCCGCAAGAAGCCCCGGCGCGCCCCTCGGCCCCCGCGGCACCGGCCGGCGAACCGGCCGACGACGGCATCGCGGTGATCGGCATCGCCGCCCGCTTCGCGCAGTCGCCCGACGCCGCGGCCCTGTGGCAGCACCTCGCCGCCGGCGACGACCTGGTCGGCGACGTGACCCGCTGGGACATGGCCGAGGAGCTGGGGGCCGGCGCCCCGCGCCAGTACGGCAGCTTCGTCGACGACATCGAGCGCTTCGACGCCTGGTTCTTCCGCATGTCCGGCAAGGAAGCCACCGTCACCGACCCCCAGCAGCGCATCTTCCTGGAGGAGTGCTGGCACGCCCTGGAGGACGCCGGCTACGTCGGCGAACGCCTCGACGGCCGCGGCTGCGGCGTCTACGTCGGCGGCTCGCCCAGCGACTACCAGCAGCTGATCGGCGACGACGCCCCGCCGCAGACCCTGTGGGGCAACATCTCCTCGGTCATCGCCTCGCGGATCTCCTACTTCCTCGACCTGCAGGGCCCCGCCCTGTCGGTGGACTCCGCCTGCTCCAGCTCGCTGGTGGCCATCCACCAGGCCTGCCAGGACCTCCGCCAGGGCAACACCTCGATGGCGCTGGCGGGCGGCGTGTTCATCCAGTCCACGCCGATCTTCTACCGGTCCGCCCTGCGCGCGAACATGCTCTCCGAGCGCGGCCGCTGCCACACCTTCGACTCCCGCGCCGACGGCTTCGTGCCCGGCGAGGGCGCCGGCGTCGTCGTCCTCAAGAGGCTGGCCGACGCCCTGCGCGACGGCGACCAGGTCTACGGCGTGATCCGCGCCTCGGGCATGAACCAGGACGGCACCACCAACGGCCTCACCGCCCCCAGCGCCGGATCGCAGGAACGCCTGCTGCGCAGCGTCCACGAACGCGCCGGCGTCGACCCGGCGGACATCCAGCTGATCGAGGCGCACGGCACCGGCACCCCGCTGGGCGACCCCATCGAGTTCGAGGCGCTGCGCGCCGCGTTCGACGGCGCGCCCGAGGGCGGCTGCGCCCTCGGATCGGTCAAGACCAACCTGGGCCACACCCAGTACGCCGCGGGCGTGGCCGGCGTCCTCAAGGTGCTCCTCGCACTCCGGCACGCACAGCTCCCGCCGTCGCTGCACTTCAGCCGCAGCAATCCGGCCATCACCCTGGAGGGCAGTCCGTTCTACGTCAACACCGAACTGCGCCCGTGGCCCGCACCCGCCACCGGCCCGCGCCGCGCCGGCGTCAGCTCCTTCGGCGCCTCCGGCACCAACGCCCACGCCCTGATCGAAGAAGCCCCCGCCCGGGACGACGACGGGCACACGGCCCGTACGAGCCGGCTCGTCGTCCTCTCCGGACAGGACGACGCCACCCGCCGCGCCCAGGCCGAGCGCCTGCTGGACCACGCCCTCGCCCACGAGGACCTGGACCTCGGCAACGTGGCCTACACCCTGGCCACCGGCCGCCGGCACTGCAGCCACCGCTGGGCCTGCGTGGTCCGCGACCGCGAGGAGCTCATCGCCACCCTGCGGACGTGGCTGCGCGACGGCAGCGCCGCGAACGCGGCCACCGGCGAGGCGACGGAAGGACACCGCCGCCACGACCCCGCCGTGCGCACGCGCATCGACCGGCTGATGGCCGGACCGGGCAGCCACGACGCCCTCACCGAGCTGGCCGGGCTCTACGCACAGGGCCACGACCTGCGCTTCGCCCCGCTGTTCGCCGGCGGCCGCTTCCGGATCGTCTCCCTCCCGCCCTACCCCTTCACCGGCGAGCGCTACTGGATCGGATCGCGCGCACCCCGCACGCCCCTCCCGGCCCCGGCCCCGCTTCCGTCCCCGGTGCGTTCGCCGCTGGAAGGCCGCAGGAACGGCGGGGAACCCGGAACGGTGCGCTTCGCCGTCGAGCTGACGGGCGACGAGTTCTTCCTCGACGACCACCGCGTGCGGAACGTGCCGGTGCTCCCCGGCGTGGCCTACCTTGAACTGGCCTGCGAGGCCGCCCGGGCCGAAGGCATCGCCCCCACCGGCCTCCGGCTGCGCAACGTCGTCTGGTCCCGCCCCGCCCGGATCACCGGCCCGACCACCGTCGGGACCCTCCTGACACCGCGCCAGGGCGGCGGCTTCACTTACGAGATCACCACGGCCGGCGAAGACGGCCGGCCCGTGATGCACGGCCAGGGACGCATCGAGCCGTGCGAGAGCCCCGCGCCCGCGCGCCTGGACGTCACCGCCCTGCGCGCCCGGTGCGACGTCCGCACCCTCGGCCACGAGGACTGCTACCGGCTCTTCACCCGCATGGGCATCGGCTACGGCCCCGCCCTGCGGGGCGTGCAGCAGCTCGCCGTCGGCACCGGCCTCGCCGTCGCCCGCCTGAGCCTGCCCCCGGCCGCAGCGGACGGCAGCCCCTGGACCCTGCACCCGTCGATGCTGGACGCCGCCGTCCAGGCCACCCTGGGCCTGTCCCTGGCCGACGGCACCGGCTCCGTCGCGGCCGCGCTCCCGTTCGTCGTCGAAGAGGTGCAGATCCTCGCCCCGAGCCCCGCGAGCGGATGGGCCGTCGTACGGCCCTCGGCGGACGACCGCGGCGGCGCCGTACGCCGCACGGACATCGAACTCTGCGACGACGACGGCGGCGTGTGCGTACGCCTCCTCGGGTTCAGCGCCCGCGTGCTGTCCCCGGACGACACCCCGTCGCAGGAGCCGCCGTCCCTGACCCTCATGCACGCCGGCCGGCGCCCCGCCGGACCCGTCCGGCAGCCGCGGCCGCTGGTGCGGCACGAGGTCCTGCTCGGCGGACTCGACGGCATCGACCCCGGAAAGGTCCGGGCGGAGCTCGGCGTGCCCTGCACCGCCCTGCCCGCCGGGGACGACGACCCGGCCCTGCGCTACACCCGCCACACCGAGGCGGTCCTGGAGCGGCTGCGCACGGCCGTGCCCGAGACCTCCCGCGGCCCCGTCCTGGTGCAGGTGGTCGTCCCCGGTGACGGCGAGGGCAGGCTCCTCACCGGCCTGAGCGGCCTGCTGCGCACGGCCCGCATGGAACACCCCAGGCTGCTGACCCAGCTCATCGAGGTGGCGGCGCCCGTCGACGCCGTGACCCTGTCAGACCGGCTGCGGGACGAGGCGCAGAGCCTCGACGACGTGGTCGTGCAGTACGCCGGCGGGCAACGCCGCGTGCCGCAGTGGACCGCCGTCGAGGACGCCCCCCGGGTGAGCCCCTGGAAGGCCGGCGGCGTGTACCTCCTCACCGGGGGAGCCGGCGGTCTCGGCGCGCTCTTCGCCCGCGACATCGCACGCCAGGCACCCGGCGCCGCCCTCGTCCTGTGCGGACGCTCGCCGGAAGGCCCCGCCCAGCGCGAACTGCTGCGCGCCCTGGGCGACTCCGGGGCCCGCGCGACGTACCGCCAGGTGGACGTCGGCAGGCGCGACGCCGTCGTCGCGTGCGTCGACGCCGTCGTCGCCGGGCACGGCCGCCTGGACGGCGTCGTCCACGCGGCGGGCGTGGCACGCGACGGCTACCTGGCCACCAAGAGCGCCGGCGACGTGCGCGACGTGCTCGCCGCCAAGGTCGCCGGCCTCGTCCACCTCGACGAGGCCACCGCCGGCCTCGCCCTGGACTGCTTCATCGGCTTCTCCTCGCTGTCGGCCTTCGGCAACCAGGGCCAGGGCGACTACGCGGCGGCCAACGCCTTCATGGACGCCTACGCCCTCCGGCGCCACGAGCTGGCGGCCCGCGGCGAGCGCCACGGCCGGACGCTCGTGATCGGCTGGCCGCTGTGGGCCGAAGGCGGCATGAAGGTCGACGCCGCGACCGAAGCCCGCCTCCACGACGAGGTCGGCATGGTCCCGATGCGCGCCCCGCACGGCATCGAGGCCCTGGAGCGCGCTTACGGCAGCGGCCTGCCCCACGTGCTCGCCGTCTACGGCGACCGGGCCCGCGTCGACGCCACCCTCCTGGCCGCCCCGACTGCTGCTGCCTCGGCCCTGCCTGCCGCTGACCCCGCCCCGGTGACCGCGTCCGACCGGGCCGGCCTGCACGCCGCGGTCCTGCACCGTGTGATCGCGCACGCCGCGGCCGTGCTGGAGGTGCCGGAGGACGCGCTCGACGGCGCGGTGGAGCTGGGAGAGTACGGCTTCGACGCGGTCTCCCTCGCCGGACTCGCCGCCAGGCTCGACACGGAGTACGGGCTCTCCCTGGCGCCGAAGCAACTCCTCGAACACCTCACCCTCGGAGAGCTCGTGAACCGTCTCCTCGACGACCACCCCGACCGCTTCCGGACGGCCGCACCGGCCGCCCTCGCCCCCGCCCCGGCCCCGGAGCCCGCCCCCGCCCGCACCGCGGGGCCGGACGCGCGGCGCAAGACGCTGCTCAAGCACCTGATCGCCCGCGTGGCGGTCCTGCTCGACGTGCCTGCCGAGAGGATCGAGGGCGCCGCGGAGATGACCCGCTACGGCTTCGACTCCCTCTCCTTCATCGGCTTCGCGAACGAGCTCAACGCGGAGTTCGGGCTGTCCCTCGCACCGACGCTGTTCTTCGAGAACCCCACCCTGGACGGGGTCGTCGACCACCTCCTCGCGCACCACGCCGACAGCGTCACCGCTGCCGTCCGCGCCGGGCAGGAGGAGCACGCGCAGCAGGAAGAGCACACGCAGCACGGGGAGCCCAAGCAACAGGAGCAGCGGCAGGAAGCGCCCCTGGCGGGCACACCCGGGAACGAGCCGGTCGCCGTCATCGGCATGAGCGGCCGCTTCCCGATGGCCGACACCCTCGACGCGTACTGGGAGAACCTCAGCGAAGGCCGCGACTGCACCCAGGAGGTCCCCGCGGACCGCTGGGACTGGCGCGCCCACTACGGCGACCCCGTCAAGGAGCCCAACACCTCCAACGTCACCTCCGGCGGCTTCATGAACGGCGTGGGCGACTTCGACCCGCTGTTCTTCGACATCTCGCCGAAGGAAGCCGAGCTGATGGACCCGCAGCAGCGGCTCCTCATGCTCCACGTGTGGAAGGCCCTGGAGGACGCCGGGTACTCGTCGGAAGCGATCGCGGGCACCGACACCGCCCTCATCGCCGGCACCACCAGCACCGGCTACAGCACCCTGGTCACCCGCTACTCGCCGGTCATCGAGGGCTACGACATCACCGGCGCGGCGCCCTCGATGGGCCCCAACCGCATGAGCTACTTCCTGGACCTGCACGGCCCCAGCGAACCGGTCGACACGGCCTGTTCGAGCGCGCTGGTCGCCGTCCACCGGGCCGTCCAGGCCCTTCGCGACGGCCAGTCCGAGATGGCCATCGCAGGCGGCGTCAACACCATGGTCAGCGTCGACGGGCACATCAGCATCTCCAAGGCGGGCATGCTCAGCCCCGAAGGCCGCTGCAAGACCTTCTCCGACCGGGCCGACGGCTACGCGCGGGGCGAGGGCGTGGGCATGCTGGTCCTCAAGCCGCTGTCCGCGGCCGAGCGCGACGGAGACCACATCTACGGCCTCATCCGCTCGACCGCCGAGAACCACGGCGGCCGGGGGAGCTCCCTGACCGCACCCAACCCCAAGGCCCAGGCCGCGCTGCTCCGCGAGGCGTACACGAAGGCCGGCATCGACCCTCGCACCGTCGGCTACATCGAGGCCCACGGCACCGGTACGAGGCTCGGCGACCCCGTCGAGATCAACGGCCTCAAGGCGGCGTTCCGCGAGCTGTACGAGGAGCGGGGCGCGACGGTGGAGGAGGCGCACTGCGGCATCGGTTCGGTGAAGACCAACATCGGTCACCTCGAACTCGCCGCCGGCGCCGCCGGGATCATCAAGGTGCTGCTGCAGATGCGGCACCGGACGCTGGTCAAGAGCCTGCACTGCGACACCGTCAACCCGTACATCGACCTGTCCGGCAGCCCCTTCCACCTGGTCCGGGAGCGGCAGCCCTGGCCCGCTCCGCGCGATGAGGAGGGCCGCGAGCTGCCGCGCCGGGCGGGAGTGAGCTCCTTCGGCTTCGGAGGCGTCAACGCTCACGTCGTCCTGGAGGAGTACGTACCGCCCACCGCCCCCGCGCCGCAGCCCGCACCCGCCGCCGGTGTCCCGGTCGTCCTGTCGGCGACCCACACCGACGTCCTGCGCGAGCTCGCCGCGCAGTGGGCCGACGCGCTGCGCGGCGGCGCCTACGGCGACGCCGACCTGACGTCGATCGCCTACACCTCGCAGACGGGACGCACGGGCATGACCGAGCGCCTCGCCTGCCTCGCCCGCACCGTCGGCGAGCTGACGGAGCAACTGGAGGCGTGGCTGCGCGACGAGCCGGCCGACGGCGTCTTCCGCGGCCGGGTCCCGCGCGGCGTCGACCTCCCCGGCGTACCGGCCGGGTTCGAGGACCGCACCAACCTCGCGGACGTGTCCCGGCAGGACTGGGCGCGCCTGCTCGACGCGTGGGTGCAGGGCGCGCCCGTCGCGTGGGACCGGTTCCACGCCGGGCGCCGGCCCCGCCGGATCCCGCTGCCCACCTACCCGTTCCGGCTGCGGCGCTACTGGGTCGACACCACGCGCCCCCAGGCCGGCGCCCCCGCCGCGGCGCTGCACCCGCTCGTCCACGCGAACACCTCCGACCTCAACGAGCACCGCTACACCTCGCACTTCACCGGCCGGGAGTTCTTCCTGACCGACCACCGCGTGGAGAGCCGGGTGATGGACGTGGTGGCGGGCTGGCGGCCGGGCCGCGCACCCGACGCCCCCGAGGGCCGCACGCACGCCGTGCCGGTGATGCCCGCCGTGGCCTACCTCGAGATGGCGCGGGCCGCGGCGGTCCAGGCGGCCGGAGGCGACGACAGCACCTGGTCGCTGAAGCTGGCGTCCTGGATGCGCCCCCTGACGGCCGACGCGCCGACCGACGTCCACGTCGCGGTCTCCGCCCGGGCGGGCGACGGACTGGGCTACGAGATCTACACGGTCGGCGAAGACGGCGAACGCCTCGCGTTCGGCCGCGGGCAGCTGCGACGCCGGGCCGGTACGCCGGGCGAGCGGCTCGACCTCGCCGCACTGCGCGCGCAGTGCGACGGCCCCGTGTTCGACGCCGAGGCCTGCTACAGCCGCTTCGCCGACATCGGCATGGCCTACGGGCCCGCACTGCGCGCGATCGAGCGGCTGCACACCGGCTCGCGGCAGGCGGTGGCGCGGCTGACGCTGCCGGCGGGCGCGGCTCGCGCCGGCGGATTCGTCCTCAACCCGAGCATGCTCGACGCCGCCTTGCAGGCCACGGCCGGCCTGTTCTCCGGCGAGAACGGCACCCCCCGCACGGCGCTGCCGTTCGCCCTGGGCGAGCTGGAGGTGCTGCGCGCGACCCCGGACAGCGGCTGGGTCGTCGCCCGCTTCGCCGCCGACGACCACCCCGGAGCGGTCCGCCGCCTCGACCTCGACCTCTGCGACGACGACGGCGACGTCTGCGTACGCCTCCGCGGCTTCAGCGCCCGCACCCTCGGCGGCAGCGCCCCCGCCGGGCCGGCCCCGGCCCTGCCGGCCGGGCCCGACGACGCGCAGCTGCTGCACCTGATCGAAGCCATCGGCCGCAGCGAACTCAGCGCGGACGATTTCAAGAGGAGCCTGATATGAGCACCCCCACCCGCATCGAATCACTGGACGAACTGCACCGGCTCATACGGGAGGGACGGGTGGGACAGGACGAAGCGCTCCGCCTGATCCGTGCGTGGAAGCAGGACCAGGCCGCCCGGCCCGTGGCCCCTCCGGCCGCCGATGCCGAGGCCCTCGTGGAGCGGATCTGCACCGTCGTGGTGGAGAAGGTCTGCGAGCTCCTCAAGGTGGACCCGGCGGACCTGGACGTGGACGTCGACCTGAGCGAGTACGGCCTGGACTCCATCGTCATCACCCAGCTGGTGAACATGGTGAACGAGTCCCTGGGCCTGGAACTCGCCCCCACCGTGCTCTTCGAGCACGCGACCATCCGGGCCTTCGGCACGCACCTGAGCGGTGAGTACGGCCCGGCACTGGCCGAGCGGCTGGGGCTCGGCTCGCCCGTGGCCGTAGCCGTGGCAACGACCGTGCCCGCAGCCGCCCCGGTCGCCGCGGAGACCGCACGCGAGGCCGGCCCCGCACCTGCTGCACCCGTAACCGCCGCGCCCGCACCCGTCACGCCCGTGCCCGTACCGCCCGTGGCACCCACGCCCGCCTCCCCGTACGCGGAGCGGCCGCAGGGCGATCCCATCGCCGTGGTCGGCATCAGCGGCCGTTTCCCGCAGGCCGCGGACATCGACGCGTACTGGCAGAACCTCCGGGAAGGCCGCGACTGCATCGGCGAGGTCCCCGCCGACCGCTGGGACTGGCGCGCCCACTTCGGCGACCCCCTGCGGGAGCCCGGCCGCACCGACGTCAAATGGGGCGGCTTCATGGACGGCGTCGCCGACTTCGATCCGCTGTTCTTCGGCATCGCACCGAAGGACGCCGTCCACATGGACCCGCAGCAGCGCCTGCTGATGCTGTACGTGTGGAAGGCGCTGGAGGACGCCGGTTACGCCGCCGACGGCCTGGCGGGGGAGGACCTCGGCCTGTTCGTCGGCACGAGCGACACCGGCTACGGCCTGCTGGCCGAGCGGAGCCGCGGCACGGGCGAGAGCGTGACGCCCACCGGCAGCGTGCCGTCGGTCGGACCGAACCGCATGAGCTGGTTCCTCGACGTGCACGGCCCCAGCGAACCGGTCGAGACCGCCTGTTCCAGCTCCCTGGTCGCCATCCACCGCGCCGTCGCCGCCCTGGAACGCGGCGAGTGCGGCGCGGCCGTCGTCGGCGGCGTCAACACCATGGTGATCCCCGACGGGCACATCAGCTTCAGCAAGTCCGGCATGCTCAGCCCCGGGGGCCGCTGCAAGACCTTCTCCGACCGGGCCGACGGCTATGCGCGCGGTGAGGGCGTGGGGATGCTGGTCCTCAAGCCGCTGTCGGCGGCCGAGCGCGACGGCGACCACATCTACGGCCTCATCCGTTCGACCGCCGAGAACCACGGCGGCCGCTCCAACTCGCTCACCTCGCCCAACCCCAAGGCCCAGGCCGCCCTCATCCGGCACGCCTACGCCAAGGCCGGCATCGACCCGCGCACCGTCGGCTACATCGAGGCCCACGGCACCGGCACCAAGCTCGGCGACCCGATCGAGATCAACGGTCTCAAGGCGGCTTTTCGCGAGCTGTACGAGGAGCGGGGCGCGACGGTGGAGGAGGTGCACTGCGGCATCGGTTCGGTGAAGACCAATATCGGTCACCTCGAACTGGCCGCAGGCATCGCCGGCGTCATCAAGGTGCTGCTGCAGATGCGGCACCGGACGCTGGTCAAGAGCCTGCACTGCGACACGGTCAACCCGTACATCGACCTGTCCGGCAGCCCCTTCCACCTGGTGCGCGAGCAGCAGCCGTGGCCGGCGCCGCGCGATGCGGAGGGCCGTGAGCTGCCGCGCCGGGCAGGCGTGAGCTCCTTCGGCTTCGGCGGCGTCAACGCCCACGTCGTCCTGGAGGAGTACGTACCGCCCGCCGGCTCCCCGGGCCCCACCGCCGGACAGCCGGTGAGCACTTCGGAGCCGGTGGCCGTCGTCCTGTCGGCGGCGGAGCCCGAGACCCTCCGCGCACGGGCCCGCCAGCTGGCCGGCTGGCTCGACGAGGGCAGGATCGGCGAGGCCGACCTCCCGCGCCTCGCCTACACCCTGCAGGTCGGCCGCGTCGCCATGGAGGAGCGCCTCGCCTTCCTCACCCCCTCCCTCGCGGACCTGCGCGAGCGGCTCCGGGCCTTCCTCGACGGCAGCACCGCCCAGGGCGTCCACGTCGGGCAGGCCCAGCGGCAGGCCCCGTGGAGCGAGCTCGTCGGGGACGAGGACATCGCCCTCGCCGTCGACAGCTGGATCGCCAAGGGCAAGCTCGGACGCCTCCTCAAACTCTGGGTCACGGGCTTCGACTTCGACTGGCGACGGCTCTACGCGGACCGGCCGATGCAGCGCCTGCCCCTGCCCACCTACCCGTTCAAGCTGCAGCGCTACTGGATAGCCGACAAGAAGGCCGACAGGAAGGCCGACAAGAAGGCCGTGAAGGCGGCAACGGTGGCAACGGCGGACAGGCCGGACCAGGCCGGGACCGGCCGGCCGGCCACCCGCCGCCACGACCTGGACGGGCACGAGTTCTACCTTCGCGACCACCTCGTCCAGGAGACCCCCGTGCTGCCCGGCGCCGCCTACCTCTCCTTCGTACGGGAGGCCCTCGCCCCCGCCGCGGGCGTGCGCCTGCACGACGTGGCCTGGCTGCGCCCCCTGGAGGTCACGGCACCGCGCACCCTCCACATCGAGACGGACGAGGCGGACGAGACGAACAAGACGGGCGGGACGGGCGGGACGACCCGGGCGTTCGAGGCGTACGTGATGCACGACGGCGAGCGCGTCGTCCACGCCAAGGGCACCGTGCGGTCCGGCCCCGCGCCGCTCCCCGCCGTCCCCGCGCACGACATTGGCGCCCTCCTCGCCGCATGCCCCTCCCTGCGCACCGGCGACGAGGTCTACGCACTGTTCGCCCGCATGGGCCTCGGCTACGGCTCCGCCTTCCGGGCCGTCGAGACGCTGCACTACGGCGAGGACACGGCTCTGGCCCGGCTGCGCCTGCCCGCCGCGGCGGCCTCGCCGCTCGCCCTCAACCCGGGCATGCTCGACGCCGCCCTGCAGGCCACCCTGGGCCTGGCGCTCGGCGAGGCGGGCGAGGCGCCGGCCGGGACGGCGCTGCCGTTCACCGTTCGCGAAGTCCAGGTGCTGTCGGCCACCCCGGCCGAGGGCTGGGCGGTCGTGCGCCGCGCCGAGGACGACCGCCGCGACGCCGGCGTCCGCCGCCTGGACATCGACCTCTGCGACACCGACGGCAACGTCCGCGTGCGCCTGCTCGGCTTCGGCACCCGCATCAAGCAGGCACCGGCGGCGGCCGCTGCCGGGGAGACCGGGACCCCGGCCGCCCCCGCGCTGCTCGTCCGGCCCGACTGGCGCGACCAGCCGGCCCCCGGCCACCGCGGCACCGACGTCGCCCGGCACGTCGTCCTGTGCGAGCTGCCCGGCGTGGACGCCACCGCACTGGCCGACGCGGCAGGAGGCACCTGCGAGAGCTGGCAGGCGGACGGCGAGATCGAGACCCGCTACACCGGTTACGCCGAGCGCCTCCTGGAACTGCTGCGCACCAAGGCGCAGGAGCCGGCCCGCCCGCCGCGCCTCCTTCAGATCGTCACCCCGGCCGGCGCGCCCTGGCTGGGCGGGCTGAGCGGCATGCTGCGGACGGCACGCATGGAGCACCCCAAGCTGCTGACGCAGTGGATCGAGACCGACGAGGCGCTGCCGGCGGCCGAGCTGGCTGCACGGCTGCAGCACGACGCCGCCGATGCGGACGAGCAGACCGTGCGCTACCGCGCAGGACGCCGCCAGGTGTCCCAGTGGCGCGAGATCCCGGCCCCCGCGCCACAGGTCCCGTGGCGTGACGGCGGTGTCTACCTGCTGACCGGAGGTGCCGGAGGACTCGGCGCCCTGTTCGCCGAGGACATCGCCCGCCGGGTCCAGGCGCCCGTCCTGGTCCTCTGCGGCCGCAGCCCGGCCGGACCGGCCCAGGAGGAACTGCTCGCCTCCCTGCGCGCGTCCGGGGCCAGGGCCGAGTACCGCGTGCTCGACGTCGCCGACCGCGCCGAGGTGTTCCGGAGCGTACGCGCCGTCGAGGCCGAGCACGGCGGCCTGCACGGCATCGTCCACGCGGCGGGAGTGCTGCGGGACGGCTTCGTGGCCAGGAAGAGCGCGGCCGACCTGCGCGCGGTGTTCGCCGCCAAGGTCGACGGCCTGCGCCACCTCGACGAGGCGTCCGCCGGGGCGGCACTCGACTGCTTCGTCGGCTTCTCCTCCATGGCCGCCTTCGGCAACGTCGGACAGGCCGACTACGCCGCCGCCAACGCCTTCCTGGACGGCTACGCCGCCCACCGCGAGTCCCTCGCCGGCCGGGGCCTCCGCTCCGGACGCACCCTCATGGTGAACTGGCCGCTGTGGGAGAAGGGCGGCATGGGCGCCGACGCGTCCACCGTCAGCCTCCTGGAGTCCGTGGGCATGCGGCCGATGCGGGCCTCCGTGGGCATCGACGCGCTGTACCGCGCCTGGGCGACCGGCCTGCCGAACGTCATCGCGCTCGACGGCGACCACACGCGCATGCGGGAGCAGTTCCTGCCGGCCCCGGTCGCCGAGCCGGAGGCCCCCGAGGCGGAGCCGGACGCCGGCCGGACCGAATCCGCCGGACACGCCGACAACGTGGCGGACGTGGTCACGGACCTCATGGCGACCCTGCTCGACGTCGACGCCGCGACCCTGCGCCGCGACAAGCCCCTCGGCGACTACGGCTTCGACTCCATCTTCATGATGCAGTTCCTCACCCAGGCGCAGACGCACATCGACGCGGCCCTCACGCTGGACGTCATCGCCGGCTGCGACACGCTGCAGGAGGTCGTCGACGCCATCACCGGCACGACGTCGCCGGAACCGGCCCCCGCGGAGGAGACCCAGGAGATCCAGCAGGCCCAGGAGAGCCGGCAGATCCAGGAAGGCCGGGAGGAGGCCCGGACGACGGAACCCCCGGCACGTCCGCAGCCGGAGCCCGTGGAGCCGGCGTCGCCGAACGACTTCCCCGAACTGGTCCGCATGAACGGCGTCACCGAGGGCAGGCCCGTCTTCTGGGTCCACCACGGCAACGGCGGAGTGGAGTCCTACGCCCCGCTCGCCGCCCGCTGCGCACGCCCCTTCTACGGCATCCAGCCCAAGGGCTGGATCGACTCCACCGACATCCTCACCGGCCAGACCGCCATGGCCGAGTACTACGCCACCGTGATCCTCGCCGTGCAGCCTGACGGCCCGTACGACATCGGCGGCTTCTCCCTGGGCGGGCTGTTCGCCTACGAGGTCGTGCGGCAGCTGCAGCTGCGCGGCGCCGACGTGAACTCGCTGGTCATGCTGGACACCCTCGACGGCGAGTCCACCAACAAGGCCAACGCCCTGATCGTCGGCGGGGACTTCGCCCCGGACACGGTCGCCAAGGTCAGCGCGTTCCGCGCCGTCAACCTGATCCTCGGCAACAACCGCTTCGACTCGCACGGCGGCGCGACCCCCATCCTCCGCCGCGACGAGGTCGACACCACCCTGGACGCCCCCGAGTTCCTCGACTCCCTCATCGAGGCCGCCCTCGCTCGCGGGATCAAGAAGACCGAAGCGCAGCTGCGCGCCCGCGTCGGGCAGCTGGCCCGCTACTTCGAGGCCACGCAGGGCGAGACGTACACGGTGCGCCCGCTGCCGCGGCGCGACGGACTGCGCTGCTACTACCTGCGCAACCGGGGCGGCAAGTTCTTCGGCGCGTTCGAGGAGCACATGGTGCTCTTCCCGAACCCGGAGCTGCCGGCGGTGGACGACATCGCCTACTGGCAGGAATGGGCGGACGAGATCGACGACTTCTTCGCGATCGACGTGGACACCACCATGCACGCCGAGGTCATGACCGCACCGCAGTCCCTCGACAAGCTCATGCGCCTGTGCGACCGGCTCTACGCCGCCGAGACCGCCCGGGTGCCCTCCGCGAAGGGGGAGCGCTGACATGGCCGGCCTCAAGGCGGTCGTCTTCCCCGGGCAGGGCGCCCAGCGGCGCGGCATGGGACGCGAGCTGTTCGACGCGTACCCCGCACTCACCGAAGAGGCCTCGGACGTCCTCGGCTACTCGATCCGTACCCTCTGCCTGGACGACCCGCAGCAGCAACTGGGCAACACCGCGTACACCCAGCCCGCGCTGTTCGTCGTCGGCGCGCTCGCCCACCGCCGCTGGCGGGAGGAGAACGGCGACGAGGCGGCCTTCTTCGCCGGGCACAGCCTGGGGGAGTACTGCGCCCTGCACGCCGCCGGGGCCTTCGGCTTCGCGACCGGGCTGCGGCTCGTCCAGCGGCGCGGCGCGCTGATGGCCCGGGCGCGCGGCGGCGGCATGGCCGCGGTCGTCGGGATCGACCGGGAACGGCTGGGCCTGCACCTGGAAGAAGGCGGCTTCTCCGGCCTGACCGTCGCCAACGACAACGCACCGGCCCAGCAGGTCGTCTCCGGTGACACCGAGTCCGTCCGCGCGTTCGTGTCCTACCTGGAGGCGCGCGACGTCCGCTGCGCGCGGCTGAGCGTGTCCGGGGCGTTCCACTCGCCCCTGATGCGGCAGGCGCAGCAGGACTTCGGCCGCTTCCTGGACGGCTTCACCCTCGGCGACCCGGAGACGCCCGTCATCGCCAACGCGACGGCCCGCCCGTACGAGCCCGGAGCCACGGCCCGCCTGCTCACCGAGCAGATCGTGCGGCCGGTGCGCTGGACGGAGAGCGTGCAGCACCTGCTCGGCCTGGGGGTCACCGACTTCACCGAGCTCGGCGGCCGGGTGCTGGGCAAGCTGATCGACCAGATCCGCTCGGCCCCGCGCCCGGCCGCCCCCGAGGCTGCCCCCGCGGCCGTGCCCGCGCCCACGCCCGTGCCCGCCCCCGCACCGGCCCCCGCCTCCGTCCTCGGATCGGCGTCCGTCATCACCGCGGAGACGCTGGGCAGCCCCCTGTTCCGCCGGCGCATGGGGCTGCGGTACGCCTATCTCGCCGGGGGCATGTACCGGGGCATCGCCTCCCCCGAGATGGTCGTCCGGCTGGGCCGGAACGGCATGCTCGGCTTCCTCGGTACGGGCGGCCTGTCGCTCCCGGAGATCGAGGAGGGCGTGCGGGCCGTCCAGGACGGCCTGGCCGCAGGACAGCCCTACGGCGTCAACCTGCTCGCCGACCACGACGACCCCGCGGCCGAGCGCCGCGTGGTCGAGCTGCTGATGCGCCGCGGCGTGCGCGTCGTCGAGGCGTCGGCCTTCATCCGGATGTCGCCCGCCCTCGTCCTCTACCGGGCCCGGGGCCTGCGCCGTGCCCCCGACGGAACGACGGTGTGCGACCACCGCATCGTCGCCAAGGTGTCGCGGCCGGAGGTCGCCGAGGCGTTCATGGCCCCCGCACCCGGGCCGGTGCTGGACAGGCTCCGCCAGGAGAACGCGCTCACCGACGAGCAGGTGGAGCTCGCCCGCACGGTGCCGATGAGCCACGACATCACGGTCGAGGCGGACTCCGGCGGGCACACCGACGGCGGCGTCGCCACGGTGATGATGCCGGCCATGCTCGCCCTACGGCAGAAGGCACAGGAGCGGTACGGCTACGCCGAACCCGTCTGCATGGGTCTCGCCGGAGGCCTCGGCACCCCGTCGGCCGTGGCGGCGGCCTTCATGCTCGGCGCCGACTACGTCCTCACCGGATCCGTCAACCAGTGCACGGTGGAATCCGCCACGAGCGACGTGGTCAAGGACATGCTGCAGGACACCGGCATCGCCGACACCGCCTACGCACCGGCCGGTGACATGTTCGAGATGGGCGCCCAGGTGCAAGTGCTGCGGAAAGGCGTCTTCTTTCCCACCCGGGCCAACAAACTGTTCGCCCTGTATTCCCATTACGAGGGCATCGAGGAGATACCGGCGAAAACGCGCACCCTCCTGGAACGCACCTATTTCGGAAAGAGCCTCGACCAGGTCTGGAACGAAGTCCGCGACTATCTCCGGTCACGGGGAAGGGACGCCGAGGCCGACCGGGCCGAGGCGCAGCCCCGGCTCCGCATGGCGCTGGTGTTCCGGTGGTACTTCTTCCACACCACGCGCCTCGCCCTGACCGGCGACGGCTCCGGCAAGGTCAACTACCAGATCCACACCGGGCCGGCGCTGGGCTCCTTCAACCAGTGGGTCGAAGGCACCCCACTCGCGTCGTGGCGCCGGCGGCACGTCGACCGGATCGGTCTCATGCTGCTCGAAGGCGCCGCCGAGCACATCGACTCCGCCGTGCGCCGATGGCACGGCACCCCGCAGCTGAGGAGCGCGTCATGACCCTCGCCCTGCCCGCCACGGGAGCCGAGGTCCGGCTCGCCGCCCGGCCCCGGGGATGGCCCACCCCGGAGACGTTCTCCGTCGTACGAACCGAACTGCCCGCCGTCCGCCCCGGCCAGGTGCTCGTGCGCAACCTGCTCATGAGCGTCGACCCGTACATGCGCGGCCGGATGAACAACGTGCGCTCCTACGTGCCGCCCTTCGCCGTCGGCAAGGCGCTCGACGGGGGAGCGGTCGGCGAGGTCGTGGTCTCGAAGTCACCGGCCCTCGCGGCCGGTGACCTGGTCCTGCACGGCCTCGGCTGGCGCGAGTACGCCGTCATGGGAGCCGCCGGCGCGGTCAGGGTCGACCCCGCGGCCGCACCGCCCGGCGCGTACCTGGGAGTTCTGGGCATGCCCGGCCACGCCGCCTACGCCGGGCTGCTGAAGGCGGCCCGGCTCCGCGAGGGCGACGTGGTGTTCGTCTCCGGAGCCGCGGGCGCCGTCGGCTCGCTGGCCGGCCAGATCGCCCGGCTGTGCGGGGCGTCGAAGGTCGTCGGGTCGGCGGGCAGCGCCGCGAAGGCGGCGTACCTGACCGGCGAACTGGGCTTCGACGCAGCCTTCAACTACCGCGACGGCCCGGTGCGGGAACAGCTCGCCGCGGCCGCTCCGGAGGGCATCGACGTCTACTTCGACAACGTGGGCGGCGACCACCTGGACGCCGCACTGCTCCAGGCCAGGATGAACGCACGGTTCGCCCTCTGCGGAGCCGTCTCGCAGTACAACGAGCAGGACGGGGCCACCGGCCCGCAGCAGCTGATGCAGGCCATCGCCAAGGGCATCACGCTGCGCGGCTTCCTGGTCAGCGAATTCGGCGGGCTCAGGGACGAATTCCTCACCCGGGTGGGCCGCTGGCTGGCCGAAGGCAGGATCACCTACCGCGAAACCGTCGTGAACGGGCTGGAGAACGCACCGGCCGCATTCATCGACATGCTGCGCGGAGCGAATACCGGAAAAATGCTCGTCAGAATCTCCGATTGAGTGCGGAATTCGCTGGCTTTTCGTTCCCGGGCCGGTATCGTGTTCTCCACGCGGATGCCGCGCCGGGGCGTACGAGAACCCGGTGAGCAGGCTTCGGACCATCCGGCCGCGGCGCAGCGGCCAGAGCCGCACCTCTTTCTCCCTCTCGCTCTCCCTCTTTCCCTTCCTTCTCCGGGTTCCGGAGAAGAATTTCCCACCCCGTAACGGAGGACCTCCCGTGTCCAGCACCCACACCCTCGCCCCCGTCCCCACCCCCGTCCCCGAAGAGGTCGGACGCCTCTACGACCGCCTGACCGCCCTCGACACCGCCAAGACCGGCGGAAGCCTCCACCTCGGCTACTGGGACCCCGAGGACGACGAGGTGCCGCTCGTCGAGGCCGCCGACCGGCTGACCGACATGATGACGGACCGCCTGGGGATCGACGAGAACCACCGCGTGCTCGACGTCGGCTGCGGAGTCGGCCAGCCCGCCATGAGGATCGCCCGCCGCACCGGAGCGCACGTCACCGGCATCTCCATCAGCCACGACCAGATCGGCCGCGCCACGGAGCTCGCCGAGGCGGCAGGGCTGGGCGGCCGCGTGGAGTTCCGCCACGCCGACGCCATGCGGCTGCCCTTCGAGGACGACTCGTTCGACGCGGCCATCGCCATCGAGTCGGTCTTCCACATGCCCGACCGCGAGCAGGTGTTCAGCGAGATCCGCCGGGTGCTGCGCCCCGGCGGCCGGCTGGTCCTGACCGACTTCTTCGAGCGCGCCCCCATCCCCGCGGACAAGCGGCCCGCCGTCGACCGGCTGCTCCGGGACTTCATCATGACGCTGGCCCAGCCCGAGGACTACGTGCCCATGCTGCGTCGCGCGGGCCTGCGCTTCGTCGAACTCCTCGACATCACCGAGCGGAGCGTGCGCCAGACCTTCGAGCAGATGAGCCGGACCACGCACGGCGAGGAGGAGATGCAGACCGCGTTCGACGAGGAGGCCGACGAGAAGTTCAGCCCCGCGGCCATGCTCGGCGTCGACGAGTTCGGATCCGTCCTGCTGACCGCACAGAAGCCCGCCTGACATGACCGACGACCACTCCGCGCCCGCCTTCCCCTTCCCCCGCACCTGCCCGTACCGGCTGCCCGCCGAGTACGCCGGCCTCCGCGAGAGCGAGCCGGTCTCCCGGGTGACCCTGCCCACCGGCAAGCCCGCCTGGATCCTGACCCGCTACGACGACGTCCGCAAGGCGCTCAACGACCCCCGCCTGAGCTCCGACCGGGGCAACCCGGACTTCCCCATGCTGGTCGAGATCGCCCACAGCGAGAAGGACTCCACCCTCTCCCTGGCCGGCATGGACGCCCCCCGGCACACCCGGGCGCGGCGCGCGGTGGTCGGCGAGTTCACCTACCGCCGGATGGAGGCGCTGCGCCCGCGCGTCCAGGACATCGTCGACGCGTGCGTCGACGACATGCTGGCCGGCCCCAAGCCGGCCGACCTGGTGAAGGCGATCTCCTTCCCGGTGCCGTCCCTGGTCATCTGCGAGCTCCTCGGAGTCTCCGACGCGGACCGCGACTTCTTCGAGGACCGCACCTCCCGGATGCTCAGCATGACCCTGCCGCCGCTGACCCGGCAGAAGGCCTTCCTGGACCTGCAGTCCTACCTGGACGAGCTGGTCACGAGGAAGGAGAAGGAGCCCACCGACGACCTCCTCGGCCGTCAGATAGCCAAGGGCCGGGACTCCGGGTCCTACGACCACGACGACCTGGTCGACCTGGCCTTCCTCCTCCTGACCGCCGGCCACGACACCACCGGGAACATGATCTCGCTCGGCACGCTGGCCCTCCTGGAGCGGCCGGAGCTGCGGGCCAGGATCACCGGCGACCCCGGCAGCACGCCGGACGTGGTGGAGGAACTGCTCCGGTACTTCACCATCACCGACATCATCACCACCCGCGTGGCCAAGGAGGACGTCGAGATCGGCGGCAGGACCATCCGCGCGGGCGAGGGCGTCTTCGCCCTCGGCGGTTCGGCCAACCACGACCCGGAGGTCTTCGAGAACCCCGGCGAACTCGACGTCGACCGCGGCGCCCGCCAGCACGTGGCCTTCGGCTACGGCCCCCACCAGTGCCTCGGCCAGAGCCTCGCCCGCATGGAACTGGAGATCGTCTACGACACCCTGCTGCGTCGCATCCCCGGTCTCCGCCTGGCCTGCCCCGCCGGGGAAGTGCCGCTGAAGAATGACGCGGCGATCTTCGGCCTGCACGCCCTGCCGGTCACCTGGTAACGACCGCCGGCAGCTGCTCAGCGAGCCGGACCGCCACCTCTCACGAGGCGGCGGTCCGGCCGGCGCCGTTTCCGGCCGGTCGAACAACACGGTTGAACGATGCGGTCCAGCAACGCGGGGAGCGGTGCGGTCAGACGATCCTGATGACCGCCGTCGGGCACCTCTCGGCGGCCTCCTCCACCGCCGCCCGCAGGCCGGCACCGGGAGTGGCGTCGAGCAGGATCACCGTGCCGTCCTCGTCGTTCTGGTCGAAGACGTCAGGGGCGATGAGCACACAGGTGCCCGCGCCGCAGCAGAGGTCCTCGTCGATCTCGATCCTCATCGGGTCCGCCTCCTTCACCAGCGCACCGGGAGCTCGAGGACGCCGTACGTCACCATCATCTCCCGGGTGCCGATCTCCTCCGCCGGAACGGCGAGCTCCAGCCGGGGGAAGCGGCGCAGCAGCGACTCGTAGCCGATCGCGAGTTCCAGCCGGGCCAGGTGGTGGCCCATGCACTGGTGGGGGCCGCTGCCGAACGCGACGTGACGGGTGGCGCCGCGACGGATGTCGAACGTGTCCGCGTCGTCGAAACCGAGCGGGTCGCGGTTGGCGGCCGGCAGCGACACCGTGACCACCTCGCCCTTGCGGATGTCCTGCCCCTCGAACTCGAAGTCCTCGGCGGCGACGCGGATCGGGCCGATCTGCACGACGCTGAGGTAGCGCAGCAGCTCTTCCACGGCGCCGTCCATCAGGGACCAGTCGGCGCGCAGGGCAGCCAGCTGACCGGGGTGGCGCAGCAGCGCGTAGGTGCCCAGCGCCAGCATGTTGGTGGTGGTCTCCAGCCCGGCGATGAGCAGGACGATCGTGATGCCCAGCAGCTCCTCGTCGGTCAGCTCGGTCTCCACGGTGAGCCGGCCGAGGATGTCCGGCCCCGGGGCCTTGCGCGCGGCCGCGATCAGGTCGTTCAGCATCCCGCCGAGCAGCATCATCGACTGCTGCATCTCCTCGCCGCTGCTGGAGAGGCTGAAGAGGACGTCGACGTGACGCGCGAACTGGGCACGGTCCTCCTCCGGCAGCCCGAGCAGCTCCGAGGTGACCAGCGTGGGCAGCGGCTTGGCGAAGGCCTGCACCAGGTCCACGGGCCCGCCCGCGTTCTCCATCCCGTCCAGCAGGCGGTCCGTCATCTCCTGGATGCGCGGCCGGAGCTCCCGCACGCGCCGGATGGTGAAGTGCTTGCTCAGCAGCCGCCGGTAGCGGGTGTGGTCCGGCGGATCCATGTTGACGAACATGCCCGGGGGCAGTGCGTCGGTGCTCAGTGCAGCGCCGGGGGACATGACCGGCGAGCGCTTCCCCGCCGGCAGGGAGCTGAACCGGGTGTCGGCCAGCACGGCCCGCGCGGTCTGCAGACCGGTGACCAGGTGGCCGACGTGCCCGTCGGGGTACTGCAACGGGGTCATCGGGCATTCCCCGCGCGCTTCCGCGAAGGGGGCGGGCGGGTCGAAGGGACAGCCCGAAGGGCGCGCCGTGGGGAAGGGACGCGCCGCACCTATTTCGGATTCCCGAGATGGCGACATGACGATGGCACCTCTTCGTGAGAGGAGAGAAAAAAGGGGAAAGGTTAGACGGCCCACGAGCCTTCCACAACTGCCTCTAGTGTTCTCCTTAGTGATGCGATGTGGCCTCAGGAGCCCGCCCACGCCGTCCATTTGGGATTCCCCTAGACCTGAGCCGGAGCAGCGCCGGAAACACGGCCGGGGGACGGAAACTGGGGTCACATCGCACCATGCCGCGGCATGGTGCGGTGCCTTTTCGTTCTCTGTGTGGGTGGGTGGAGCGCAATATGGTCGAGTCCGGGCTCAGCGGAACGGGGAATCGGGCCGGTTCGGCGGATTCGGCCGATGGCATCGCCGTCATCGGTCTGGCGTGCCGGCTGCCGGGGGCCGCCGATCCGGCCGCCTTCTGGCGGCTGCTCAGCGAGGGCGCGGACGCGATCACTGACGTCCCCCCGGACCGGTGGGACGGGGCCGCCGTGGCCGACGCCGATCGCTCGGCGCCGGGCAGGACCGACATCCGCCGGGGCGGGTTCCTCGACCGCATCGGCCACTTCGACGCCGGGTTCTTCGGGCTCTCCCCGAAGGAAGCCGCGGCCATGGACCCGCAGCAGCGGCTCGTGCTGGAGCTGGCCTGGGAAGCGCTGGAGGACGCGCACGTGCGCGCCGAGACGCTGCGCTCCACCCGCACGGGAGTGTTCGTCGGCGCCATCTGGGACGACTACGCGACCCTGCACTACCGCTCCGGGCTGACGGCCATCTCCCCGCACACCGTCACCGGCCTGCACCGCAGCATCATCGCCAACCGGGTCTCGTACTTCCTCGGCCTGAACGGCCCCAGCCTGACCGTGGACTCCGGCCAGTCCTCCTCCCTGGTCTCGGTCCACCTGGCGTGCGAGAGCCTCCGCAAGGGCGAATCGACGATCGCCCTCGCGGGCGGCGTGAACCTCAACATCGTCCCCGAGAGCACCCTGGGCGCCGCGAAGTTCGGCGGCCTGTCCCCGGACGGCCGCTGCTTCACCTTCGACGCCCGCGCGAACGGCTACGTCCGCGGCGAGGGCGGCGGCATCGTCGTCCTCAAGCCGCTGGCCCAGGCCGTCGCGGACGGGGACCCGGTCTACTGCGTGATCCGCGGCAGCGCGGTCAACAACGACGGCGGCGGCGACGGGCTGACCGTTCCCCTGCAGTCCGGGCAGGAACAGGTGCTCCGGCTCGCCTACGAGCGGGCCGGCGTGGACCCCGCCGACGTCGGCTACGTGGAACTGCACGGCACCGGCACCAAGGTCGGCGACCCGATCGAGGCGGCCGCGCTCGGCGCGGTGCTGGGCGCCGGACGCGACCCCGGGCGGCCCCTGCGGGTCGGCTCGGCCAAGACCAACGTCGGCCACCTGGAAGGCGCCGCCGGCATCACCGGCCTGCTCAAGGCAGCCCTGTCGCTGAGCCGGCGCGAACTGCCCGCCAGCCTCAACTACGAGACCCCGAACCCGGCGATCCCGCTGACCCGGCTGAACCTCCGGGTGCAGACCGAGCACACCGCCTGGGACGGCCGCGACGACCGCCCGCTTCTCGCGGGAGTGAGCTCGTTCGGCATGGGCGGCACCAACTGCCACGTCGTACTGGCGGAACACCTCGCGGGTGCGGAGACGAGCACGGGCGCGGGGACACGGAGGGGCGCCGGTACGGGCACGGGTACGGAGACGGGCACGGGCACGGGCACAGGTACGCGTACGGAGGAGGCCGGGGGCGCGGGTGCGGTCACGGCTCCGACGCCGTGGCCGCTGTCCGCCAAGACCGCCGCCGGGCTGCGCTCCCAGGCCGCCGCCCTGCTCGCGCACACCGAGGCGCATCCCGGCCTCGCCCTCCCCGACGTCGGCTGGTCCCTGGCCACCGGCCGCACCGCCTTCGAACACCGGGCCGTCGTCGTGGGCGAGGACCGCGACGACTTCCTGCGCGCCCTGCGCGAACTGTCCACCGGCGGCATCGACGCCGCACTGACCACGGGCCGCACCGGACCGCGCGGCAAACTCGCCTTCCTCTTCTCGGGCCAGGGCAGCCAGCGAGCCGGCATGGGACGCGAACTGGCCGGGGTTTTCCCGGCCTTCGCCGCCGCCCTGGACGAGGTGTGCACCCACCTCGACGCCGAACTGCCCCGGCCGCTGCGCGAGGTCATGTTCGCCCCCGAGGGCTCCGAGGAGGCGGCCGAACTCGACCGGACCCTCTACACGCAGACGGCGCTGTTCGCCGTCGAGGTCGCCCTGTTCCGCCTGCTGGAGAGCTGGGGCCTCACCCCCGACCTGCTCATGGGCCACTCCATCGGCGAACTCGCCGCCGCGCACGCGGCAGGCGTCCTCTCCCTCGCCGACGCCTGCACCCTGGTCGCCGCGCGCGGTCGCCTGATGCAGGAGCTGCCCACCGGCGGCGCCATGATCGCGGTCCAGGCCGCCGAGGACGAGGTCCGCGCCCGCATCGGCGACCGCACGGACCGCGTGAGCATCGCCGCGCTGAACGGCCCGGACTCCGTCGTCGTCTCCGGCGACGAGGACCTCGTCACCGAGATCGCCGCCGCCTTCGCCGCCCAGGGCCGCAAGACCAGCCGGCTGCGCGTCAGCCACGCCTTCCACTCCCCGCACATGGAACCCATGCTGGCGGAGTTCCGCCGCGTGGCGGAGGGGCTGACGTTCCACGCCCCGCGCATCCCGATCGTGTCCAACGTGACGGGCCGGCTGTCCGCGGAGACCGAAGGGTACGAGGGCCGCACGGCCGAGTACTGGGTCCGCCACGTCCGCGACGCGGTCCGGTTCGCCGACGGCGTCGCCCGCCTCGACGAGCAGGGCGTCCGCACGTACCTGGAGCTCGGCCCCGGCGGTGTGCTGACCTCCATGGCCCGCACCGGCGCCGACGGCGACGCCCTGTTCGTCCCCGCCCTGCGCGCCCGCCGACCCGAGCCGCAAGCCCTGCTGACAGCGGTCGCGTCCCTGCACGTCCACGGCCTGGAGCCGGACTGGACCGCCCTGTTCGACGCACGAGGAGGCGTACGCCGTAAGGTCGCGCTCCCCACCTACGCGTTCGAGCGGCAGCGGTACTGGCTGGACGGCGGCGACACCACGACCCCTGCCGCCACCACGTCGGCTCCTGCCGTCCCGCAGCCGGAGGAGACCGCGACCGCCGGCAGCGGGAGCACGCCTGTCGGCGCCCTGGCCGAGCGACTGGCCGGACTGCCCGAATCCGCACGCGACGAAGCGGTACTCGACCTGGTCCGCGCCCACATCGCCGCCGTCCTGGGACACTCCGAATCCCGCCAGGTCGAGACCGAGTGGACGTTCAAGGACCTCGGCTTCGACTCCCTCAGCTCGGTGGAACTGCGCAACCAGCTCGGCGAGGCCACGGGGCTGCGCCTGCCCAGCGGCCTGCTGTTCGATCACCCGACCCCTGCCGCGCTGGCCCGCCACCTGAGCGCGGAAGCCCTGGGCGGGACCGCGGCGGGCAGCGCCGCCCCCGCACCGGCGGCCGACCCCGACGAGCCGATCGCGATCGTAGCCATGAGCTGCCGCCTCCCGGGCGGGGTGAGCTCGCCGGAAGACCTGTGGCGCCTCGTCGCCTCCGGCGGCGACGCCATCTCCGGATTCCCGGCGGACCGCGGCTGGGACGTCGAATCGCTCTACGACCCGGAACCCGGAACGCCCGGAAAGTCCTCGACGCGGCACGGCGGATTCCTCCACGACGCCGCGCAGTTCGACGCGGGATTCTTCGGCATCAGCCCCCGCGAGGCCGCCGCGATCGACCCGCAGCAGCGGCTTGTCCTGGAGACCGCGTGGGAGGCCTTCGAACGCGCCGGGATCGACCCCGTCTCCCTGCGCGGAACCCGGGCCGGCGTGTTCATCGGCGCGACGGCACAGGACTACGGCCCCCGGCTCCACGAGCCGGTCGAAGGCATCGAGGGCTACCTGCTGACCGGCACGACGACCAGCGTCGCCTCCGGCCGGGTCGCCTACTCGTTCGGCCTGGAGGGGCCCGCCGTCACGGTGGACACGGCGTGCTCGTCGTCGCTGGTCGCCCTGCACCTGGCCATCCAGTCGCTGCGGAGCGGCGAGTGCACGATGGCCCTCGCCGGCGGCGTGACCGTGATGTCCACGCCCGGCATGTTCGTGGAGTTCAGCCGCCAGCGAGGCCTGTCGGCGGACGGCCGCTGCAAGGCGTTCGCGGCGGACGCGGACGGCACCGGCTGGGCCGAGGGCGTCGGCATGCTCCTGGTGGAGCGGCTGTCCGACGCACAGCGCCACGGCCACGAGGTGCTGGCGGTGGTACGGGGATCGGCCGTCAACCAGGACGGCGCGTCCAACGGCCTGACCGCCCCGAACGGCCCGGCCCAGCAGCGGGTGATCCGGCAGGCCCTGGCCTCCGCCGGCCTCTCCCCGGCTGATGTGGACGCAGTGGAGGCGCACGGCACGGGCACCAGGCTGGGCGACCCGATCGAGGCGGAAGCCCTCATCGCCGCCTACGGCCGGGGGCGGGACGACGACCGGCCGCTGTGGCTGGGCTCGCTCAAGTCGAACATCGGTCACACGCAGGCCGCGGCGGGTGTGGCCGGTGTGATCAAGATGGTGATGGCGATGCGGCACGGTCTGCTGCCGCAGACGCTGCACGTGGACGAGCCCACGCCGCACGTGGAATGGTCCGCGAGCGGCGTGCGGCTGCTGACCGAGGCGGTGGAGTGGCCCGCGGGCGAGCTGCCGCGCCGGGCGGCGGTGTCCTCGTTCGGCATCAGCGGTACGAACGCGCACGTCATCGTGGAGCAGGCCGAGCCGAGCGAGAAGCCCGCCGGCGAGACGGCGGCCGCGGGGCCGGTGCCGTGGGTGCTGTCGGCGAAGAACGAGGCGGCCTTGCGGGAGCAGGCACGTCGGCTGCTGGCCTTCGTCGATTCCGAGGGCGCCGAGGCGAGTCGGGTGGACATCGCGTTCTCGCTGGCCACGTCGCGGGCGGTGCTGGAGCGCCGCGCCGCGGTCGTGGGCACGGACCTCGCCGAACTCCGGCAGGGGCTGGAGACGGTTGCTTCGGGCGCTGCGCCGGTGGGCGGTGGCGCCGGGGGCAAGGTCGGGTTCTTGTTCTCGGGGCAGGGGTCGCAGCGGATCGGGATGGGACGCGAGCTGTACGAGGCGTACCCCGTGTTTGCTGCGGCGTATGACGAGGTGTGTGGGCGGCTGGATGCGCCGGTCGATGTGGATGCGGAAACGCTTCACCGGACGGGTGAGACGCAGCCTGCGTTGTTCGCGGTTGAGGTGGCGCTGTTCCGGTTGCTGGAGTCGTGGGGTGTGCGGCCGGATTACGTGGCCGGTCACTCCGTAGGGGAGATAGCGGCTGCGCATGTGGCGGGTGTGCTCTCGCTCGATGATGCCGCGAAGCTGGTGTCTGCTCGTGCCCGGCTGATGCAGGCGCTGCCTGCGGGCGGCGCTATGGTGGCTGTGCAGGCGACCGAGGATGAGGTGCTTCCGCACCTGACCGATCAGGTGGGCATTGCGGCCATCAATGGCCCGCAGTCCGTGGTGATTTCCGGTGCCGAGGATGAGGTCACGGCGATTGCTGAGGTCTTCAAGCAGCAGGGTCGTAAGACCTCGCGTTTGAAGGTCAGCCATGCCTTCCACTCGCCGCTCATGGATCCCATGCTGGAGGAGTTCGCCGAGGTCGTCCGCGGCCTTACCTTCAACGAGCCGCGGATCCCGGTGGTCTCGAACCTCACCGGCCACCTGGCAGAGTCGTACACCCCCGAGTACTGGGTCCGCCACGTCCGCGAGGCCGTCCGTTTCGCCGACGGCGTCCAGACCCTCCACGACCTGAACGTCACGACCTTCGTGGAGATCGGCCCGGGCGGCATCCTCAGCGCCCTCGTCCAGGCCTGCCTGGATGACGCCGTCACCGTCCCCGCCCTCCGCGCCGACCGCCCCGAGCCGTACGCCGTCGCCACCGCGATCGGGCAGCTCCACACCTACGGCGTCTCCCCGGACTGGCACGCCGTCTTCCCCGGCGCCCACCGCGTTGATCTGCCCACCTACGCCTTCCAGCGCGACCGCTACTGGCTCGACGCGCCTCAGCCGGCAGCCCTCGGCGCGCCGGGCGAAGCGATGGACACGGAGTTCTGGGACAGCGTCGAGAGCGAGGACCGGGAATCTCTCGGTGCGCTCCTGGGGCTGGCGCCCGCCGAACTGGACGTGGTCGCCCCCAGGCTGTCCGCCTGGCGCCGGCAGCGCCGCGAGCAGTCCACCGCCGACGGCTGGCGCTACCGGATCTCCTGGCAGCCGCTGCCTGACATCGGCGCCGTGCCGTCGGGGACCTGGCTCTACGCGGTCCCTGATGAGACCCCGTGGACGGCTGCGATCCATGCCGGGCTCACGGAACTCGGCGTCGAACTCGTCCCGTTCGTCGTCGACGGGACCGCCGACCGCGAGTCGCTGACCCGGACGCTGACCGACGCCGGGCACGCCGACGGCGTCGTCTTCACCGCTGCCGGGACGGATTCCCTCCAGCGGCTGGTCCTACTCGTCCAGGCCCTCGGTGACGCCGGGATCGAGGCCCCGCTGTGGTGCCTGACCAGCGGCGCGGTGTCGACCGGCGCCTCCGATCCGCTCACCGACCCCGTATCCGCACAGCTCTGGGGCCTGGGCCGGGTCGTCGCCCTGGAACAGCCGCAGCGGTGGGGCGGGCTGGTCGACCTGCCCGCCGAGCCCGGCTCCCGGGCGGTGGAGCGCCTGGCCGGGCTGCTGACCCAGGCCGACGAGGACCAGCTCGCCGTACGCGACTCCGGCGTGTCCGGCCGCCGTCTGGTGCGCGCACCGCAGAGCGCGGCACCGGCGGACACGTCCTGGGCGCCGCGCGGCACGGTGCTCGTGACCGGTGGTACGGGCGCGCTCGGCGGGCACGTGGCCCGCTGGCTGGCGACCTCCGGTGCCGAACACCTGCTGCTCACCAGCCGCCGTGGCATCGACGCCCCTGGTGCCGCCGGCCTCAAGGCGGAGCTGGAGGAACTCGGGGCCCGGGTCACCGTCGCCGCCTGTGACGCGGCCGACCGGGCCGCGCTCGCGGAGCTGCTCGACCAGCACGCCGTGAACGCCGTCGTGCACACCGCGGGCGTGCTTGACGACGGCCTGGTCACCTCGCTCACGCCCGAGCGCCTGCAGCACGTCCTGCGTCCCAAGGTGGACGCCGCGCTCCACCTGCATGAACTCACCCGGGACCGGCAGGACCTCGACGCCTTCGTCCTCTTCTCCTCGATGACCGGCGTCTGGGGCAATGGGGGCCAGGGCGCCTACGGTGCCGCGAACGCCTTCCTCGACGCCCTCGCCGAGCGGCGCCGGGCGCAGGGCCTGCCCGCCCTGTCCATCGCCTGGGGCTCCTGGGCGGACGGCGGCATGGCCGACGGCGCCGCCGGCGACCACCTGCGGCGGCGCGGCGTCCGGGCGATCCCCGCCCTTCCCGCGATCTCCGTGCTGCACGGTGCGCTCACCCACGGCGAGACCTTCGTGACCGTCGCGGACGTGGACTGGGACCGCTTCGTGCCGGCCTTCGCCGGAACCCGCCCCTGCCCGTTGCTGCAGGGAGTGCCCGAGGCCCGTACCGCCCTCGCGGCGTTCGCCCGGGCCGCGCGGAGCACCGAAGTGCCCGCATCCGCGCTGGTCCAGCGCCTCCTGGGCGCCGCGCCGGGGGAGCAGGACCGCATCCTGCTGGATCTGGTCCGTGAACAGGCCGCCACCGTCCTCGGCCACACGGGGAAGGGCGCCTTCGACGCCGACCGCACGTTCCGCGAGACCGGCTTCGACTCGCTCACCGCCGTCGAACTGCGTCACCGGCTCACCACGACCACCGGCCTCAAACTGCCCGCCACCCTGGTCTTCGACCACCCCACCCCCACTGCCCTCGCCCGCCACCTGCGCGAAGAACTCCTCGGCCGGCACGGGCTGGAGGCGGAAGCCGCGCAGGTCACGGCCGCCGCGACCGACGAACCGATCGCGATCGTGAGCATGAGCTGCCGCTTCCCCGGCGGCGTCCAGTCGCCGGAGGACCTGTGGGAGCTCCTGCGGTCCGGCCGGGACGCGGTCGCCGGGTTCCCCACCGACCGCGGTTGGGACATCGACTCCCTCTACGACCCCGACCCCGACCGGTCCGGCAGGACGTACGCGCGTGAGGGCGGCTTCCTCCAGGGCGCCGACCGCTTCGACGCCGGCCTCTTCGGCATCTCGCCGCGCGAGGCGCTGGCGATGGACCCCCAGCAGCGGCTGCTGCTGGAGACCGCGTGGGAAGCCTTCGAACGCGCCGGCATCGCCCCCGCCTCCGTCCGCGCCAGCCGGACCGGCGTCTTCATCGGCACCAACGGCCAGGACTACGCCAACGGGCTGCGCAACGCCCCCGAGGAGATCGAGGGCTACGCGCTCACCGGAAAGGCGGCCTCGGTCGTCTCCGGCCGCATCTCCTACACGTTCGGCCTCGAAGGCCCCGCGGTCACGGTCGACACGGCCTGCTCGTCGTCGCTCGTGGCCCTGCACCTCGCCGCGCAGGCGCTGCGCAGCGGCGAGTGCACGATGGCTCTGGTCGGCGGCGTCACCGTGATGACCACGCCGGACCTGTTCGTGGAGTTCAGCCGCCAGCGCGGCCTGTCGGCCGACGGGCGCTGCAAGGCGTTCGCGGCCGGCGCGGACGGCACCGGCTGGGGCGAAGGCGTCGGCCTGCTGCTCGTGGAGCGGCTCAGCGACGCCGTACGCCATGGCCACGAGGTGCTGGCGGTGGTACGGGGATCGGCCGTCAACCAGGACGGTGCGTCCAACGGTCTGACCGCTCCGAACGGACCTTCGCAGCAGCGCGTGATCCGCCAGGCCCTGGCCTCCGCCGGGCTCACACCGGCCGACGTCGACGCGGTCGAGGCACACGGCACCGGCACGAAGCTGGGCGACCCGATCGAGGCACAGGCACTCCTCGCGACGTACGGCCAGGAGCACTCCGACGACCGGCCGGTGTGGCTGGGGTCGGTGAAGTCGAACATCGGTCACACGCAGGCAGCGGCGGGTGTGGCGGGTGTGATCAAGATGGTGATGGCGATGCGGCACGGTGTGCTGCCGCAGACGCTGCACGTCGACGAGCCGACCGCGCACGTCGACTGGTCGGCGGGCGCGGTGCGACTGCTGACCGAGGCCGTGGAATGGCCCGGAAACGGCGGGCTCCGCCGGGCAGCGGTGTCCTCCTTCGGGATCGGCGGCACCAACGCGCACACGATCATCGAGGAGGCACCCGCCGCGGCAGCGGTCGAACCGGCCGCCGAACACGGTCCGGTGCCCGTGCCCTGGGTGCTGTCCGGCCGGACCGAGGCGGCGCTGCGGGCCCAGGCGGAACGCCTGCTGGCCTTCGCGAACGATGACGCGCCGCTGACCGACACCGGCTTCTCGACGGCCACCACGCGATCAGCTCTGGACCACCGTGCCGCCGTGATCGGCACCGACGCACGCGAACTGCGGGCGGGACTGGCCGCCCTCGCTGCCGGCGAGACAGCAGCGAACGTGGTGGCGGGGCGCGCCCACTCGGCCGACAAGGTCGGGTTCTTGTTCTCGGGCCAGGGGTCACAGCGGATCGGGATGGGGCGTGAGCTGTATGCGGCCTACCCGGTGTTTGCTGCTGCGTTTGATGAGGTGTGCGCGCGGCTGGATGCGCCGGTGGATGTGGATGCGGAAACGCTGCACCAGACGGGCGAGACGCAGCCTGCGCTGTTCGCGGTCGAGGTGGCGCTGTTCAGGCTGCTGGAGTCGTGGGGGATCCGGCCGGATTACGTGGCCGGTCACTCGGTAGGCGAGATCGCGGCAGCGCATGTGGCCGGGGTGCTGTCCCTCGACGATGCCGCGAAGCTGGTGTCGGCCCGTGCCCGGCTGATGCAGGCGCTGCCTGCGGGCGGCGCGATGGTGGCCGTGCAGGCCACCGAGGACGAAGTCTTGCCGCACCTGACCGATCAGGTGGGCATTGCGGCCATCAACGGCCCGCAGTCTGTGGTGGTTTCCGGTGCCGAAGATGCCGTGACTGCGATTGCCGAGATCTTCAAGCAGCAGGGTCGTAAGACGTCCCGCCTGAAGGTCAGCCACGCGTTCCACTCGCCGCTCATGGATCCCATGCTGGAGGAGTTCGCCGAGGTCGTTAGCGGCCTGAGCTTCAACGAGCCCACGATGCCGGTCGTCTCCAACCTCACCGGCCGCCTTGCCGAGCCGTACACCCCCGAGTACTGGGTCCAGCATGTCCGTGAGGCCGTCCGTTTCGCCGACGGCGTCCGAACCCTGCACGACCTGGGTGTCACGACCTTCGTGGAGATCGGCCCGGGCGGCGTCCTCAGCGCCCTCGTCCAGGCCTGCGTGGACGACGCGATCACGGTCCCGGTCCTGCGTACCGACCGCCCCGAGCCGCAGGCCGCCACGACCGCGTACGCCCAGCTGCATGTCAACGGCGTCGCGGTGGACTGGCACGCCTTCTTCCCCGGCGCCCGCCGCGTCGGCCTCCCCACCTACGCCTTCCAGCGCGAGCGCTACTGGCTCGATGCCCCCGCCTCCGTCGGCGACATGCGTGCGGTGGGCCAGGGCGAGGCCGGGCATCCGCTGCTCGGTGCCGCCGTGCCGCTGGCGGACGGTGACGGGCACCTGCTCACCGGACGGCTGTCGTCGCACACGCACCCGTGGCTGGTCGATCACGCCGTGAACGGGATCGCCCTCCTGCCGGGAACCGCGTTCGTCGAGCTGGCGATCACCGCGGCCGACGCCGTGGGCTGCGACCTGCTGGAAGAACTCACGCTGGAAACACCGCTGCTCGTGCCCGAGCACGGAGGCGTCGCGCTGCAGGTGCGCGTCGGAGCCGACGACGGGTCGGGCCGCAGGACGCTGACCGTGCACTCGCGGGCCGACGACGGAGATGCGTCCGCGTACGACTCCGCGTCCGAGCGGACGTGGGTCCGGCACGCCTCCGGCTCGCTGACCGGCGGCGCCCCCGGCCCGGTGGACGGTTCGCTCACCGCATGGCCGCCCGTGGGTGCGGAGCCGGTCGACGTCGACGGGTTCTACGACCGGCTCGCGGGCATGGCCCTCGACTACGGTCCCGTCTTCCAGGGGCTGCGCGCCGCGTGGCGGAGCGGGGACGACTTCTTCGCCGAGGTGGAACTGCCCGGCGGGGAGCAGCGGACGGACGCGGGCGCGTACGGTCTGCACCCCGCGCTGTTCGACGCCGCCCTGCACACCGTGTGGCTGGGTGCGGTCGAGCCCGAGGCCGGGACGGGGAACGGACTGCTGCCGTTCGCCTGGAGCGGCGTGCGCCTGGCGGCCGCCGGAGCTTCCGCGCTGCGCGTGAAGGTTTCGCGTGCGGGCGCCTCCACGGTGTCCTTGGTGCTGGCCGACGGCACCGGCGAGCCGGTCGCGCAGGTCGGTTCCTTGACGCTGCGCCCGGTCCCCGCCGACCAGTTGCGCGGCGGTGCCGGTGGCGACGACTCCGTCTTCGGGCTGGAATGGACACCGGTCAGCCTGCCGGCCGCGCCGGACGGCATGAGGATCGAGACGTACGAAGGCCTCGCCGCTCTGCAGGCCGCCGACTCGCCGGCCGGCGCCGACGCCGTGGTCGTGCCGTGCCCGACAGGGACCGGCGCGGATCTCGCCACCCGGGTCCGTGAGGTCACCAACGCCGTGCTGGAGCTGGTGCAGTGGTGGCTGGCCGAGGAACGGCCGTCACGCCTGGTGCTGGTGATGCGTACGGGCGAGCTGGCCCAGTCGGCGGTCCGCGGGCTGGTGCGCTCGGCGCAGAGCGAGAACCCGGACCGCATCGTGCTGATCGAGACCGATGCGGATGCCGATCCGGGTGCCGACGCCGATGCCGGTGCCGGTGTTCATGCCGATGTCGATGCGGGTCTCGTCGGGCTGCTGCCCGGCGTGATCGCCTCCGGTGAGCCTCAGGTTGCAGTGCGCGCGGGCGAGGTCCGGGTACCGAGGCTGGCCCGCATCGCCGCTCCCGACGCGGGTGCGGACGCGGAGCTCCCCGAGCTCGGTTCCGGGACCGTCCTGCTGACCGGCGCGTCCGGCGGACTGGGCGGGCTGTTCGCCCGGCACCTGGTCGCCGAGCACGATGTTCGCAGCCTGCTGCTGGTCAGCCGGCGCGGCGCGGACGCCCCCGGGGCGGCCGGCCTCACCGCCGACCTGTCCGCGCAGGGCGCCGACGTCACCTGGGCCGCCTGCGACGTGGCCGACCGCGAAGCCGTTCGTGACCTCCTGGCCGGGCAGCAGCTGTCCGCGATCGTCCACACCGCCGGCGTTCTCGACGACGGAGTCGTCGGTTCGCTGACTCCCGAGCGGCTGGACGCTGTGTTCCGCCCCAAGGTCGACGCGGCGCTGCATCTGCACGAACTGGCCGGCGATCTCTCCGCGTTCGTGCTCTTCTCCTCGGTCGCGGGCACCCTCGGCACGCCGGGGCAGGGCAACTACGCCGCCGCCAACACCTTCCTCGACGCCCTCGCCGAACACCGCCGCGCCCAGGGCCTGCCCGCCACCTCGTTGGCGTGGGGCCTCTGGGCGCAGGACAGCGACAGCGCGATGACCGGCAGCCTCGATCACACCGACCTCGCGCGCATCAAGCGCATGGGTCTCGCCCCGATCCCGCCGGTGGACGGCCTGCGGATGTTCGACGCCGCTCTGGCCACCGGGCAGGCGGCAGTCGTCCCGATCCGGCTGGACACCTCCGCCTTCCGGGACGGGCAGGGACAGCAGCCCGTTCCGCCGGTCCTGCGCGGACTGGTCCGGCTCGCGCCGGTGCGGCGCGCGGCAGCGGCGGCGAAGGCGGCCTCGTCCTCCCTGGGGCAGCGCCTGGCCGGGCTCCCGGAGGCCGAGCGCGAGCAGGTGGTGCTGGACCTGGTCCGTACCGAAGTCGCCGCCGTGCTCGGGCACGCCGGCGCGCAGTCGGTCGGCGCGGACGACTCGTTCAAGGACACCGGGTTCGATTCGCTGACCGCCGTCGAACTCCGCAACCGGCTCAACGCGGCCGTCGGCATGCGCCTGCCCGCCACACTGATCTTCGACTACCCGAACCCGCTCGCCCTCGCCCGCTTCCTCACCGCCGAAGCCGCGGGCACCACCGGCGAGACGACGGCGGCGCCGGCGACCGTGCCCGCGCCGGCCGCCGCGGCGGACGAGCCGATCGCGATCGTGGGCATGGCCTGCCGCTACCCCGGTGGCGTACGGTCGCCCGAAGAGCTCTGGCAGCTGGTGTTCTCCGGCCGGGACGCGGTGTCGGGCTTCCCCGAGGACCGTGGCTGGGACGTCGAGAACCTCTACGCCCCCGACCCCGACCAGTGGGGCACCAGCTACACCCGCGAGGGCGGCTTCCTGCACGACGCGGCGGACTTCGACGCGGAGTTCTTCGGGATCTCGCCGCGCGAGGCGCTGGCGATGGATCCGCAGCAGCGGTTGCTGCTGGAGACGTCGTGGGAGGCGTTCGAGCGGGCGGGGATCGATCCGGCGTCGGTGCGTGGCAGCCGGACCGGTGTCTTCGCCGGCGTGATGTACCACGACTACGGCGGCCGCGTGCACACCTCACCGGCAGGGCTTGAGGGGTACCTCGTCAACGGCAGCGCCGGCAGCGTCGCATCGGGCCGGGTCTCGTACACCTTCGGTCTTGAGGGCCCGGCGGTCACGGTGGACACGGCGTGCTCATCGTCCCTGGTGGCCCTGCACTTGGCGACGCAGGCGCTGCGCAGCGGCGAGTGCTCGATGGCCCTGGTCGGCGGCGTCACGGTCATGGCGAGCCCGGCGGTGTTCGTGGAGTTCAGCCGCCAGCGTGGTCTGTCGGCGGACGGGCGTTGCAAGGCGTTCGCGGCCGGCGCGGACGGGACGGGCTGGGCCGAGGGCGCGGGCATGCTGCTCGTGGAGCGGCTGTCAGACGCCCGGCGCAACGGGCACCAGGTGCTGGCGGTCGTCCGCGGCACCGCGGTGAACCAGGACGGCGCGTCGAACGGCCTGACCGCCCCGAATGGCCCGGCCCAGCAGCGGGTGATCCGGCAGGCGCTCGCCAACGCGGGGGTCTCGCCGGACCAGATCGATGCGGTGGAGGCGCACGGCACGGGCACGACGCTGGGCGACCCGATCGAGGCGCAGGCGCTCATCGCCACGTACGGGCAGGAGCGGCCGGAGGACCGGCCCCTGTGGCTGGGTTCGCTGAAGTCCAACATCGGTCACGCCCAGGCTGCGGCCGGTGTCGGCGGCATCATCAAGATGGTCATGGCGATGCGCCACGGCGTGCTGCCGCAGACACTGCACGTCGATGAGCCGACGCCGCACGTGGACTGGTCGGCAGGCGCGGTGCGGCTGCTGACCGAGCCGGTGGAGTGGCCTGCGGGCGAGCTCCCGCGCCGGGCGGCGGTGTCGTCCTTCGGCGTGAGCGGTACGAACGCACACGTGATCGTCGAGCAGGCGCCCGCAGCGGTGGAGCACCTTGCGAACTCGGAGGCCGGCCCGGCTGTTGTGCCGTGGGTGCTGTCGGCGAAGAGCGATGCGGCGTTGCGGGAGCAGGCACGCCGGCTGCTGGCCTTCGTCGATTCCGAGGGCGCCGAGGCGAGCCCGGTGGACGTCGCGTTCTCGCTGGCCACGTCGCGGGCGGTGCTGGAGCGCCGTGCCGCGGTCGTGGGCGGAGACCTCGCCGAATTCCGGCAAGGGCTGGAGGCGATCGTCTCGGGCGCTGCGCCCGTGGGTGGTGGCGCGGGGGGCAAGGTCGGCTTCTTGTTCTCGGGCCAGGGTTCGCAGCGGCTGGGGATGGGGCGCGAGCTGTATGCGCAGTACCCGGTCTTTGCCGCGGCGTATGACGAGGTGAGTGCGCGGCTGGATGCGCCCGTGGATGTGGAGTCGGAGGAGCTGAACCAGACGGGTTCGACGCAGCCTGCGTTGTTCGCGGTCGAGGTGGCGCTGTTCCGGTTGCTGGAGTCGTGGGGGGTGCGGCCTGATTACGTGGCTGGGCACTCTGTCGGCGAGATTGCGGCTGCGCATGTGGCGGGTGTGTTGTCGCTGGAGGATGCGGCGAAGTTGGTGTCGGCGCGTGCTGCGCTGATGCAGGCGCTGCCTGCGGGTGGCGCGATGGTTGCGGTCCAGGCGACCGAGGATGAAGTCCTGCCGCACCTGACCGAGCACGTGGGCGTCGCGGCGATCAACGGCCCGCAGTCCGTGGTGATTTCCGGTGTCGAAGATGCTGTGACCGCGATTGCTGGGGTCTTCAGGCTGCAGGGTCGTAAGACCTCGCGTCTGAAGGTCAGCCACGCGTTCCACTCGCCGCTGATGGATCCGATGCTGGAGGACTTCGCCGAGGTCGTCCGCGGCCTGTCCTTCAATGAGCCGCAGATCCCGGTGGTCTCGAACCTCACCGGCAGCCTGGCCGAGCCGTACACCCCCGAGTACTGGGTCCGTCACGTCCGTGAGGCCGTCCGTTTCGCCGACGGTGTGCAGACCCTCCACGACCTGGGTGTCACGACCTTCGTGGAGGTCGGCCCCGGCGGCGTCCTCAGCGCCCTCGTACAGGCCTGTGTGGATGACGCGGTCACCATTCCTGCTCTGCGTGCCGACCGCCCCGAGCCGTACGCCGTCGCCACCGCGATCGGCCAGCTCCACACCCACGGCGTCTCCCCGGACTGGCACGCCGTCTTCCCCGGCGCCCACCGCGTGGACCTGCCCACCTACGCCTTCCAGCGCGACCGCTACTGGCTTGATGTACCCGCGGCTCCCGGTGACGTCCGGGCCGCCGGCCTGGGTGCCGCGGACCACCCGCTGCTCGGCGCCGCCATCGCGACCGCCGACCGCGGGGGAGTCCTGCTCACAGGGCTGCTTTCCCTTGACACCCACCCATGGCTCTCCGACCACGCCGTCAACGGGACCGTTCTGCTGCCCGGCACCGCGTTCGTCGAGCTGGCGCTCAGGGCGGGCGACGAGACCGGCTGCGGGTGGATCGAGGACCTCACCCTGGAACTCCCGCTGGTGGTGCCCGCGCGCGGCGGCGTCACCCTCCAGGTGGCGGTCGGTCCGGACGACGAGTCCGGTCGGCGGCAGCTGAGCGTCCACTCACGGGTCGGAGACGGCGCGTGGGTGCGGCACGCGACGGGCGTGCTGTCCTCAGCGGAGGCGCCCGGCGGCGGCATCGGTGCATGGCCGCCGGTGGGTGCGGAGGCCGTCGACCTGACGTCGTTCTACGACGGACTGGCCGCTGCGGGCCTGGAATACGGCCCCGTCTTCCAGGGCCTGCGGTCGGTGTGGCGCAGCGGGGACGACGACGTCTTCGCCGAGGTCGCCCTGCCCGAAGGTACGGAGGCGGGCGCGTTTGCCCTGCATCCGGCGCTGCTGGACGCAGCCCTGCACGCCCTGGCGGCCGGTGGGCTGGTCTCGCTGGACGACGGCCCTCAGCTGCCGTTCGCATGGTCCGGTGTCGCCGTCCAGGCGGCCGGTGCGGCCATGGTCCGGGTGAAGCTGTCGCGGGCGGGCACCGGTTCGGTGAGGCTGGTCGTGGCCGATGGCGCCGGCGATCCGGTGGCCTCGGTCGACTCGCTGTCGCTGCGCACCGTATCGGCCGAGCAGCTGCGCGGTGCGGGGGGCGGTGACGCGCTGTTCGGCCTGGACTGGACGCCGTTCGCGCTGCCGTCCGCTGCCGACGCCCTGACGATCGAATCCGTTGCGGACTTCGCCGCGCTGCGAGAGTCGGGGTCGGGAGGGGAACCGGACGTCTTCGTCGTCCCGTGCCCGGCCGGATCCGCCGCGGACACCGCCACCCGGGTCCGTGAGGTCACCGATGCCGTGCTGGAGCTGGTGCAGTGGTGGCTGGCGGAGGACCGTCCGGCGCGGCTGGCGCTGGTGGCGAAGCCGGGCGACCTGGCCCATGCGGCGGTGTGGGGACTGGTGCGGTCCGCGCAGTCGGAGAACCCGGACCGGATCGTGCTGGTGGAGGCCGGGGACGCCGGGGACGCCGAGGCGGCGATCCGCGTGCTGCCGGGCGTGATCGCTGCCGGGGAGCCGCAGTTCGCGGTGCGCGGCGGGGACGTGTTCGTACCGCGCCTGGCGAAGGCGTCCGCAGCCGTCGCGAACACGCCGGACTTCGGCGCCGGCCCCGTCCTGCTGACCGGTGCTTCCGGCGCTCTGGGCGGCCTGGTCGCCCGGCACCTGGTCGCCGAGCACGGCGTCCGCAGCCTGCTGCTGCTCAGCCGACGCGGCGCGGACGCTCCCGGCGCGGTCGAGCTGGAGGCCGAGCTGGCGGCGTGGGGCGCCGAGGTGCAGTGGGCGGCCTGCGACGCGGCCGACCGGAACGCCCTCGCCGGAGTGCTGGCAGGGACTTCGGTCACGGCTGTGGTGCACACCGCCGGTGTCCTCGATGACGGCGTGATCGCCGCGCTCACCCCTGAGCGGATGGCAACGGTGCTGCGGCCCAAGGTCGACGCCGTGCTCAATCTCCATGAGCTGACGAGTGGTCTGTCGGCGTTCGTGGTCTTCTCGTCGGTGTCCGGCATCCTGGGCAGCGCCGGGCAGGCCAACTACGCCGCTGCCAACACCTTCCTCGACGCCTTCGCGGAACACCGCCGCGCCCACGGTCTCCCCGCCACCTCGCTGGCGTGGGGCCTGTGGGGTCAGGGCAGCGGCATGGCCGACAGGCTCGACCAGGCGGATCTCACCCGGCTCAAGCGGGTGGGCCTGGCCCCGATCGCCGTCGACGAGGGCCTGAGGCTGTTCGACGCGGCACTGGCCCTGGACCGGGCCGCCGTCGCCCCGCTCCGGCTGGACCTCGGCGGACTGCAGGGCACGGTGCCCTCGGTGCTCCGCGGCCTGCGCGGCCCCGTACGGGCCACGGCGCGGCGTGCGGCGCAGACCGCACCGAAGGGGTCGCTGGGGCAGCGGCTGGCCGGGCTGCCGGAGGCGGAGCGCGAGCAGGTGGTGCTGGACCTGGTACGTGCCGAGGTCGCCGCCGTGCTCGGGCACGCGTCGGTCGGGGCCGTACAGCCGGAACACGCCTTCCAGGACGCCGGCTTCGACTCGCTCACCTCGGTGGAACTCCGCAACAGACTGAACGCGGCGACCGGGCTGCGGCTCCCCGCGACCATGGTCTTCGACCACCCGACGCCCGTCGCGCTCTCCCGCTTCGTGCTGGCCGAGACGCTGGGCGTCCAGGAGCAGTCCGAGGCCGCGGTCGCCGCGGTCACCGGGACGGACGAGCCGATCGCGATCGTGGGCATGGCCTGCCGCTACCCCGGTGACGTGCGGACGCCCGAGGACCTGTGGCGACTGGTCGCCTCCGGTGCCGACGCGATCTCCGGCTTCCCCGAGGACCGCGGCTGGGACGTCGAGAACCTCTACGACCCCGACCCCGACCGCGCCGGCAAGTCCTCCGTGCGCCACGGCGGTTTCCTCCACCGGGCGGCCGAGTTCGACCCCGCCTTCTTCGGGATCTCGCCGCGCGAGGCGCTGGCGATGGATCCGCAGCAGCGGTTGCTGCTGGAGACGTCGTGGGAGGCGTTCGAGCGGGCGGGGATCGATCCGGCGTCGGTGCGTGGCAGCCGGACCGGTGTCTTCGCCGGCGTGATGTACCACGACTACGGCGGCCGGGTGAAGACGGCGCCGGAGGGCATGGAGGCCTATCTCGGCAGCGGGAGCGCGGGCAGCATCGCCTCGGGCCGGGTCTCGTACACCTTCGGTCTCGAGGGCCCGGCGGTCACGGTGGACACGGCGTGCTCGTCGTCCCTGGTGGCCCTGCACCTGGCGACGCAGGCGCTGCGCAGCGGCGAGTGCTCGATGGCCCTGGTCGGCGGTGTCACCGTCATGGCGACCCCTTCGACGTTCGTGGAGTTCAGCCGCCAGCGCGGCCTGTCGGCGGACGGGCGCTGCAAGGCGTTCGCGGCCGGTGCCGACGGCACGGGCTGGGCCGAGGGCGCGGGCATGCTGCTCGTGGAGCGGCTCTCGGACGCCCGGCGCAACGGCCACCGGGTGCTGGCGGTCGTCCGCGGCACCGCGGTGAACCAGGACGGCGCCTCCAATGGCCTGACGGCGCCGAACGGTCCTTCGCAGCAGCGCGTGATCCGGCAGGCGCTCGCCAACGCGGGCGTCTCGCCGGACCAGGTCGACGTGGTGGAGGCGCACGGCACGGGCACCAAGCTCGGTGACCCGATCGAGGCGCAGGCGCTGCTCGCCACGTACGGTCAGGAGCGGCCGGAGGGCCGGCCGCTGTGGCTGGGTTCGCTGAAGTCCAACATCGGTCACGCGCAGGCAGCGGCGGGTGTGGCGGGTGTGATCAAGATGGTGATGGCGATGCGCCACGGCGTGCTGCCGCAGACACTGCACGTCGATGAGCCGACGCCGCATGTGGACTGGTCGGCGGGCGCGGTGCGGCTGCTGACCGAGCCGGTGGAGTGGCCTGCGGGTGACCTGCCGCGCCGGGCAGCGGTGTCGTCCTTCGGCATTAGCGGCACCAACGCGCACGTGATCATCGAGCAGGCGCCCGTCATGGCGGAACTGCCTCCGGCTCCGGCCACGGGCCCGGGCTCGGGTCCGGTCGTCCCGTGGGTGCTGTCGGGCAGGACCGAGGCGGCGCTGCGGGCACAGGCGGAACGCCTGCTGTCCCTCACCGACACCGAACTCCTGCCGGCCGACGTCGGCTTCTCCCTCGCCACCACACGCTCGGCGATGGAGCACCGAGCCGCCGTGGTGGGGGAGACCCGGGACGAACTCCTGGACGGTCTGCGCGCGCTGGCCGCGGGTTCCTCGTCCGCCCGGGTCGTCGCGGGCGAGCCCGGCGCCGCGGGCAAGGTCGGGTTCTTGTTCTCGGGCCAGGGGTCGCAGCGGATCGGGATGGGACGCGAGCTGTACGAGGCGTACCCCGTGTTTGCTGCTGCGTTCGATGAGGTGTGTGGGCGGCTGGATGCGCCGGTGGATGTGGATGCGGAAACGCTTCACCAGACGGGTGAGACGCAGCCCGCGCTCTTCGCCGTCGAAGTGGCGCTGTTCCGGCTCCTCGCATCGTGGGGGATCCGTCCCGACTACGTGGCCGGTCACTCGGTAGGCGAGATTGCGGCGGCGCATGTGGCGGGTGTGCTCTCGCTCGATGATGCGGCGAAGTTGGTGTCGGCGCGTGCTGCGCTGATGCAGGCGCTGCCTGCGAGTGGGGCGATGGTGGCTGTGCAGGCGACCGAGGATGAGGTGCTTCCGCATCTGACCGATCAGGTGGGCATTGCGGCGATCAATGGTCCGCAGTCCGTGGTGGTTTCCGGGTCCGAGGACGAGGTCACGGCGATTGCTGAGGTCTTCAAGCAGCAGGGCCGTAAGACGTCCCGCCTGAAGGTCAGCCACGCCTTCCACTCGCCCCTCATGGACCCCATGCTGGAGGAGTTCGCCGAGGTCGTCCGCGGTCTGTCCTTCAACGAGCCCACGATCCCCGTCGTCTCCAACCTCACCGGCAGCCTGGCCGAGCCGTACACCCCCGACTACTGGGTCCGCCACGTCCGCGAGGCCGTCCGCTTCGCCGACGGCGTCCAGACCCTCCACGACCTGGGTGTCACCACCTTCGTGGAGGTCGGCCCCGGCGGCGTCCTCAGCGCCCTCGTCCAGGCCTGCCTGGATGACGCGATCACCATTCCCGCCCTCCGCGCCGACCGCCCCGAGCCGTACGCCATCGCCACCGCGATCGGGCAGCTCCACACCCACGGCGTCTCCCCGGACTGGCACGCCGTCTTCCCCGGCGCCCGTCCCGTCGACCTGCCCACCTACGCCTTCCAGTACGAGCGGTACTGGCTGGACGCGCCCGAGGAGTTCACCGGCGGTGCTGCTGCCACCGGGCTCGGGCTGGGGGCGGCGGAGCACCCCTTGGCGGGGGCGGCCGTCGCGCTGCCGGGCGCCGGCGGGTTCCTGGTCACCGGGCGGCTGTCGCTCCGGACCCACCCCTGGCTCGCCGACCACACGGTCATGGGCAGCGTCCTGCTGCCGGGTACCGCGCTCGTGGAGCTGGCGGTGCGTGCGGGTGACGAGGCCGGGTGCGCGCAGATCGAGGACCTGACGCTGGAAGCGCCGCTGATCGTCCCCGAGCGCGGCGGTGTGGCCGTGCAGGTGTGGGTCGGTGCCGAGGAGGAGCCGGGCAGGCGCGCGCTGAGCGTGCACTCCCGTCCGGAGGGCGCCGCGGCCGGCGAGCCGTGGGTACGGCACGCCGTCGGCTTCCTGACGGACGAGCTGCCCGAGCCGCCGCACGGTACGGACGTCGGCGCGTGGCCGCCGGTGGGCGCGGAGGCCGTCGACCTGACGGCGTTCTACGACGACCTGGCCGGACTCGGCCTGGGCTACGGGCCGGTCTTCCGGGGCCTGCGGTCGGTGTGGCGCAGCGGGGACGACGTCTTCGCCGAGGTCACCCTGCCCGAGGGCACGGAGGCGGGCGCGTTCGCCCTGCATCCGGCGCTGCTGGACGCGGCGCTCCATGCGATCGGTGCGGGCGGTCTCGTGCCCGTCGGTGACGGGCCGCTGCTGCCCTTCGCCTGGTCCGGGGTGAACGTCCGGGCCGCCGGGGCGACGGCGCTGCGGGTGAAGGTCTCGCGGACGGGCACCGACGCGGTGTCGCTGACCGTGGCCGATGCCGCGGGCGGTCCGGTGGCCACGGTCGGTTCGCTGTCGCTGCGGCCGGTGTCGCGGGAGCAGCTGCTCAAGGCCGGCGGGTCCGGCGCCGGCAACTCGCTGTTCGGCCTCGCATGGCAGCCGGTGGCCCTCAGCGAGGCTGATGCCGGGCTCGATGTGCGGAGGTACGCGGACTTGGCCGCTCTGTCCGCCGAACCGGACCTTCCCGACGTCGCGGTCGTGCCCTGCCCGACCGGGTCCGGTGCGGACACCGGCGAGCAGGTGCACGGCCTTGTGAGTGCCGAGCAGGTGCACGGCCTCGCGAGTGAGGCGTTGGCGCTGGTGCAGTGGTGGCTGGCGGAGGAGCGTCCGGCGCGGCTGGCGCTGGTGACCCGGCCCGGCGACCCGGCTCACGCTGCGGTGCGGGGCCTGGTGCGGTCCGCGCAGTCGGAGAACCCGGACCGGATCGTGCTGGTGGAGGCGGAAGACACCGAGGAGGTGGTCCGTGTACTGCCCGCCTTGGTCGCTTCCGGCGAGCCGCAGTTCGCGGTGCGCGGCCACGAGGTGCTCGTACCCCGTCTCGTCCAGGACGCGGCCACGGCCACGGCGGCCGGTGCCGGCGTACCCGATCTCGCCGACGGCACGGTCCTCGTGACCGGTGCCTCCGGTGCGCTGGGCGGGCTCGTCGCCCGGCACCTGGTGTCCGAGCACAAGGTGCGCCGGCTCCTGCTGGCGAGCCGCCGGGGCGCGGAGGCCCCCGGTGCGGCCGAGCTGGAGGCCGAGCTGGCCGCGTGGGGCGCCGAGGTCACCTGGGCGGCCTGCGACGTGGCGGACCGGGACGCCGTCTCCGGAATGCTGAACGGGCTCGGCGGTCAGCGGCTGTCGGCGGTCGTGCACACCGCAGGCGTGCTCGACGACGGCGTCGTCGCCTCGGTCACCCCGGAAAGGATGAGGGAGGTCTTCCGGCCCAAGGTGGACGCCGTGCTGAATCTTCACGCGTGCACGCGGGACCTGGACCCGGCCGCCTTCGTCCTCTTCTCCTCGGTCGCCGGAATCGTCGGCAGCGCCGGTCAGGCGAGTTACGCGGCGGCGAATTCCTTCCTCGACGCGTTCGCGGAATACCGCCGCGCCCACGGTATTCCCGCCACGTCGCTGGCGTGGGGCGTGTGGGAGCAGGCGGGCGCGATGACCGACGGCCTCGCCGAGGCCGACCGGGCGCGCATGGCGCGCAGCGGCGTGCTGCCGCTGCCGGTGGAGGAGGGGCTGCGGCTGTTCGACGCGGCGCTCGCTTCGGACGAGGCGGTGCTCGCCCCGGTCCGGATCGACACCGGTGCGCTGCGCACCGGCGAAGCGCCGGCGGTGCTGCGGGCCCTGGTGCCGGCCCCGGCCCGGAGGGCCGCGCAGGCCGCTGCCGCAGCGCCTTCCGCGGATTCGCTGGCACGCCGTCTGGAAGGCATGCCGGAGGCCGAGCGGGAGAAGGCGGTACTGGACCTGGTGCGCGGCGAGGTGGCCGCGGTCCTGGGCCACGCCTCGGCGCACACGGTCCGGCCGGAACACGCCTTCCAGGACCTGGGGTTCGACTCGCTGACCGCCGTCGAACTGCGCAACCGGCTGAACAGAGCCACCGGACTGCGGCTGCCCGCGACGCTGGTCTTCGACTACCCGACGCCCGCTCTCCTCGCCCGGCACGTACTCACGGAAACGGCGGGGGCGGCCGAGCCGTCCCTAGTGGAATCCCTACTTGCTGACCTGGACAAGGTCGAACAAGAATTGGTCACGAAGTTGTCAGAGGGTGAAGCCCGCGACCGGATCCTGTCAAAGCTCCAGGCTGTATTGGCGATTGCCGGTGAATCCGGCAGGGCGCCGGTGCCGGAAGGCCCTGGAACGGCCAGCGATCTGGAATCGGCCACGGACGACGAAGTATTTGATCTGCTTGGCAAGGAATTCGGGATCTCCTGACCGTCAGGGTGCGTCCCGGTCGTCTCCTTGCCGAATTCCGGTAAGTCTTCGCAGGGGTGAGGGACGATTTCGGTGGCGAACGAGGACAAGCTCCGCTATTTCCTGAAGCGAGTCACCGCAGATCTCCAGGAGACCCGGCGGCGCCTTCGTGACTACGAGGACGCCGCCGGGGAACCGGTGGCCATCATCGGGATGAGCTGCCGCTATCCGGGAGGCGTCAACTCGCCCGAGGAACTGTGGGAACTGGTCGCCGGGGGCCGGGACGCCGTCTCGGAGTTCCCCGCCGACCGCGGCTGGGACCTGGACGCGCTCTACGACCCGGACCCGGAACACCGGGGGACCAGCTACGCCCGTGAGGGCGCGTTCCTGAACGACCTGGCGCGGTTCGACGCCGGCCTCTTCGGGATCTCGCCCCGCGAGGCGCTCGCCATGGACCCCCAGCAGCGGCTGCTGCTGGAGACGTCCTGGGAGCTCTTCGAGCGGGCCGGCATCGACGCCGCCTCGCTGGCCGGAAGCAGGACCGGCGTGTTCGCCGGCGTGATGAACCACGAGTTCCTCGCCACCCTGCAGAACTCCCCGGAAGACCTCGAAGGCTATCTGGGCACGGGCACGTCGGGCAGCGTCGCGTCCGGCCGGGTGGCCTACACCTTCGGCCTGGAAGGCCCCGCCGTCACGGTGGACACGGCCTGCTCGTCGTCGCTGGTCGCCCTGCACCTGGCCGTCCAGGCGCTGCGCAACGGCGAATGCTCGCTGGCCGTGGCGGGCGGTGTCACCGCGATGGTCGGCCCCGCCACGTTCGTCGGCTTCAGCCGCCAGCGCGGCCTGGCACCCGACGGCCGCTGCAAGGCGTTCGCTGCCGGTGCCGACGGCACGGGCTGGGGCGAGGGCGCGGGCCTGCTGCTGGTGGAGCGCCTCTCGGACGCCCGCCGCAACGGCCACGAGGTGCTCGCGGTCGTGCGGGGCTCCGCCGTCAACCAGGACGGCGCCTCCAACGGCCTCACCGCCCCCAACGGCCCTTCGCAGCAACGGGTGATCCGCCAGGCCCTGGCCGCCGCACAGCTGACCACCGCGCAGGTCGACGTCGTGGAGGCGCACGGCACGGGCACGAAGCTGGGCGACCCGATCGAGGCGCAGGCACTGCTGGCGACGTACGGGCAGGGCCGGTCCGGCGACAAGCCGCTGTGGCTGGGGTCGATCAAGTCGAACATCGGCCACACGCAGGCCGCGGCCGGCGTGGCGGGCATCATCAAGATGGTCATGGCCATGCGCCACGGCGAACTGCCGCCCACGCTGCACGTCGACGCGCCGTCCCCGCACGTCGACTGGTCGGCGGGCGACGTACGGCTGCTGACCGAGCCCGTGCCCTGGCCCGCTGCGGACCAGCCGCGCCGGGCCGGTGTCTCCTCCTTCGGCATCAGCGGCACCAACGCCCACACCATCATCGAAGAAGCACCCTCGGCCACGGCGTTCACCGGCGACACCGCAGACACCGAGGCCCCGGAAGACAGCACGGAGTCCGTGGAGGCCGTGGCCGCAGAGGCCGCGCTTCCCGCCGAGGGCGGGCCGGTGCCGTGGGTGCTGTCCGGCAAGAGCGAAGCGGCCCTGCGGGCCCAGGCCGAACGCCTGCTGTCCCGTACGGACACCGCCACCTCGCCCCTGGACATCGCGTTCTCCCTCGCCACCACCCGCACGGCCCTGGAACACCGCGCGGTGGTGCAGGGCGAGACGGCGGAGGAACTCGCCGAGGGCCTGCGGGCGGTGGCCTCCGGCTCGCCCGCGCCGGGCGTGGCCCGCGGCCTGTCCGGCGGCGCCGGGCGCGTCGGTTTCCTCTTCTCCGGCCAGGGCTCCCAGCGCGTGGGCATGGGCCGGGAACTGTACGCCTCCTACCCCGTGTTCGCCGCCGCGTACGACGAGGTCTGCGCACGCCTCGGCACCCCGGTCGACGTCGGATCGGAGGAACTGCACCGCACGGGCACCGCTCAGCCCGCCCTCTTCGCCGTCGAAGTGGCGCTGTTCAAGCTGCTGGAGTCGTGGGGCATCCGGCCCGACTACGTCGCCGGCCACTCCGTCGGCGAGATCGCGGCCGCGCACGTGGCCGGAGTGCTGTCGCTCGACGACGCGGCGAAACTGGTGTCCGCCCGCGCCCGGCTGATGCAGGCGCTGCCCGCCGGCGGCGCGATGCTGGCGGTCCAGGCCACCGAGGACGAAGTGCTGCCGCACCTCACCGAGCAGGTGGGCATCGCGGCGATCAACGGCCCGCGGTCCGTCGTGGTCTCCGGCGCCGAGGACGCCGTCACCGCGATCGGCGAGGCCTTCCGGCAGCGGGGCCGCAAGACCTCGCGCCTGAAGGTCAGCCACGCCTTCCACTCGCCGCTCATGGACCCCATGCTCGACGAGTTCGCACAGGTCGTACGAGAGCTGGCCTTCGAGAAGCCGCGGATCCCGGTCGTCTCCAACGTCACCGGACAGTTCCTCGACGCCTGCACGGCCGACTACTGGGTCCGGCACGTCCGCGAAGCCGTCCGGTTCGCCGACGGCATCCGGACGCTCCACGAGCACGGCGTGACCACCTTCCTGGAGATCGGCCCCGGCGGCGTGCTCAGCGCACTGGCCCAGGCCTGCCTGGACGAAGCGGACGACGCGGACACCGGCGGTGCCGGAACCGGCGCCGCGGCGCTCGCGCTCCCCGTCCTGCGCGCCGACCGCCCGGAGCGGGCGGCCCTCGTCGCCGCCGTCTCCGAACTGCACGCGCACGGCGTCTCACCGGACTGGCACGCCTACTTCCCCGGCGCCCGTCGCGTGGACCTGCCCACCTACGCCTTCCAGTACGAGCGCTACTGGCTCGAAGCCTCACCGGCCGCGCCCGGCGACGTGCGCGCGGCCGGCCTGGGCTCGGCCGACCACCCGCTGCTGGGCGCCGCCGTCGCCCTCGCCGGTGGCGACGAACGGCTGCTGACCGGGCGGTTGTCGCTGCGCACGCACCCCTGGCTGAGCGATCACGCCGTGCTCGGGAACGTCCTGCTGCCCGGCACCGCGTTCGTCGAACTGGCGGTGCGCGCCGCCGACGAAGCCGGCTGCGACGTGCTGGAGGACCTGACCCTCGAAGCGCCCCTGGTGGTGCCCGAGCGGGGCGGCGTCGCGGTCCAGGTCTGGGTCGGCGCGGCCGACGGCACCGGCCGCAGGCCGCTGACCGTGCACTCCCGTCCCGAGGACGACGCGGACCTGCCGTGGGCCCGCCACGCGACCGGCTTCGTCACCGGCGCCACCGAAGGGGCGGGCGCCCCGGCCGGCCAGGCGCTCACGGCGTGGCCGCCCGCCGGCGCCGAGCCGCTCGGCCTCGACGGCTTCTACGACCGGCTGGCCGCCCTCGGCCTCGGCTACGGCCCGGCGTTCCGCGGCCTGCGGAGCGCGTGGCGCGCGGGGAACGACGTCTACGCCGAGGTCGCCCTCCCCGACGGCACGGACACCGGCTCCTTCCTCCTGCACCCCGCCCTGCTGGACGCGGCCCTGCACGCCATCGGCGCGGGCGGTGCCGACGGCTCCCTCGTCGCCGCGGCGGACGGGCCGCTCCTGCCGTTCGCCTGGTCCGGTGTCACCGTGCGCGCCACGGGTGCGTCCACCGTACGAGTGAGGCTGTCCCCGGCCGGTACGGACGCGGTGTCCCTGCTCGTCGCCGACGCCGCCGGCGAGCCGGTGGCGTCCGTGGAGTCGCTCACCCTGCGCGCGGTGTCGGCCGAGCAGCTCCGCAAGCGCTCCGACGACGCGATGTTCACGGTGGACTGGGCCCCGCTGGCCCTGCCGTCCGATGCCGACGGGACGACGGTCGCCCACGTCCCGGACACCGCCTCCGCCGCCTCCGCCGCACAGGCCGGAACCGGCGGCCCGTCGCAGCCGGACGCGGTCGTGGTCCCCTGCCCCGACGGCCCCGAAGGAGCCTCCGGAGCCGAGCGGGTCCGCGCGGTCACCACCGAAGTGCTGCAACTGCTCCAGCAGTGGCTCGCCGGGGAAGGGACGTCGCGCCTCGTGCTGGTGGCACGCTGCGACGACCTCGCCCACGCCGCCGCGGGCGGACTCGTGCGATCGGCCCAGGCGGAGAACCCCGACCGGATCGTGCTGCTCGAAACCGACCGCCCGGCCGACGCGGCCGAGCTCGTGCCCGCCGTCGTGCGCTCCGGCGAACCCCACGTCGTCGTACGCGAAGGCCAGGCCCACGCGCCGCGCCTCGCCCGCGCCGCCGCCCCGGAGCCGGCGGACGCCGCACCCGGCCTCGGCACCGTGCTGCTCACCGGCGCCTCCGGCGCACTGGGCGCGACCCTCGCCCGGCACCTCGTGACCGGGCACGGCGTCCGCAGGCTGCTGCTGGTCAGCCGCCGCGGCGCGGACGCCCCCGGCGCCACCGCCCTGGAGGGCGAACTCACCGCGCTGGGCGCCGACGTGACGTGGGCCGCCTGCGACGTGGCCGACCGGGACGCCCTCGCCCGGCTGCTGGCCGCGACACCCGTCGACTCGGTCGTGCACACCGCCGGCGTGCTGGACGACGGCGTGATCGCCGCGCTGACGCCGGACCGCCTGGACGCCGTGCTGAAGCCCAAGGCCGACGCCGTGCTCAACCTGCACGAGCTGACCGGCGAGGACACGACGCTCGTGCTCTTCTCCTCCGCCGCCGGCGTCTTCGGCAACCCCGGCCAGGGCAACTACGCCGCCGCCAATGCCTTCCTCGACGCGTTCGCCCGGCACCGCCGCGCCCAGGGCCGGCCCACGGTCTCCCTGGCGTGGGGCCTGTGGGAGCAGGAAGGCGCCATGGCCGACGCCCTCGACGAGGCCGGCAGGTCACGGATGGCGCGCTCCGGCGTCCTGCCCCTCTCCACCGAGGACGGGCTCCGGCTGTTCGACGCGGCACTCGCCTCGGACCAGGCCGTGCTCGTACCGGTCCGCCTCGACACCGCCGCCCTCCGGAACCGGCCGGCCGGGACCGTGCCCGCGCTGCTGCGCGGCCTCGTCCGTGGCACCGCGCGCGGCACCGCCCGGCACGCCACCACCGGTTCGCTGGGCGACCGGCTCGCCGGGCTGACCCGGGACGAGCGCGACGAGGCCGTCCTGGAACTGGTCCGGTCCGAGGTCGCCGCCGTGCTGGGACATTCCTCGCCCCGGGCCGTTCAGCCCGCGCACGCCTTCCAGGACCTGGGCTTCGACTCGCTGACGGCGGTGGAACTCCGCAACCGGCTGACCACCGCCACCGGCCTGCGCCTGCCCGCCACCCTCGTCTTCGACCACCCGACGCCCGCGGCCCTGGCCCGGCACATCGGCACCGAACTGCTCGGCGAGATCCCGGCCTCCACCGCCACGGCGGCAGCGCGGAGGTCCGCGGTCGCCGACGACGAGCCGATCGCCATCGTCGGCATGAGCTGCCGCCTCCCGGGCGGGGTGCGCTCGCCGGAGGACCTGTGGCGGCTGGTGGCGTCCGGCCGGGACGGCATCTCCCCGTTCCCGGACAACCGCGGCTGGGACGTCGACGGGCTCTACGACCCGGACCCCGAGCGCCTCGGCAAGACGTACGCGCGCGACGGCGGCTTCCTGCACGAGGCGGCCGAGTTCGACGCCGCCTTCTTCGGCATCAGCCCGCGCGAGGCGCTGGCGATGGACCCGCAGCAGCGACTGCTGCTGGAGGCGTCCTGGGAGGCGTTCGAACGCGCCGGGATCGACCCGGCGACCGTCCGGGGCAGCAGCACCGGAGTCTTCACCGGCCTGATGTACCACGACTACGGCCAGGGCCCGCGCGAACTGCCCGAGGGCGTCGAGGGCCTGCTCACCACCGGCGGCTCCGGCAGCGTCGCCTCCGGGCGGGTGTCCTACACCTTCGGCCTCGAAGGCCCGGCGGTCACGATCGACACGGCCTGCTCGTCGTCGCTCGTCGCCCTCCACCTGGCCGTGCAGTCGCTGCGCAACGGCGAGTGCACGATGGCCCTCGCCGGCGGCGTCACGGTCATGGCGAGCCCGGCCGTGTTCGTGGAGTTCAGCCGGCAGCGCGGCCTGTCGCCGGACGGCCGCTGCAAGGCGTTCGCGGCCGGCGCCGACGGCACGGGCTGGGGCGAAGGCGTCGGCATGCTGCTCGTGGAGCGGCTCAGCGACGCCGAGCGCAACGGCCACCAAGTGCTGGCCGTCGTGCGCGGATCGGCCGTCAACCAGGACGGCGCGTCCAACGGCCTGACCGCCCCGAACGGTCCTTCGCAGCAGCGGGTGATCCGCCAGGCCCTGGCCTCCGCCGGGCTCACCCCGGCGGACGTGGACGCCGTGGAGGCGCACGGTACGGGTACGACGCTGGGCGACCCGATCGAGGCGCAGGCGCTGCTCGCCACGTACGGGCAGGAGCGGCCGGAGGACCGGCCGCTGTGGCTGGGTTCCCTGAAGTCCAACATCGGTCACACGCAGGCCGCCGCGGGCGTCGCCGGCGTGATCAAAATGGTCATGGCGATGCGCCACGGCATGCTGCCGCAGACGCTGCACGTGGATGAGCCCACGCCGCACGTGGACTGGTCGGCCGGTGAAGTGCGGCTGCTGACCGAGGCCGTCGACTGGCCTTCCGAGGACCGGCCCCGGCGCGCCGCGGTCTCGTCCTTCGGCGTCAGCGGCACCAACGCCCACACGATCATCGAGCAGGCCCCCGCAACAGCCGAGCTGCCCCCGGCGTCCGACTCCGGTGAAATCGTGCCGTGGGTCCTCTCCGGCCGGAGCGAAGCAGCACTGCGGGCTCAGGCCGCCCGCCTCACGTCCTTCCTGGAAGACGCCGACACCGACGGCGACGCGCCGGCCCCGGCGGCCGACATGGCGTACTCGCTGGCCACGACCAGGGCGGCCTTCGAACACCGCGCGGTGGTGGTGGGGGACACCCCCGAGAGCATCCGGCAGGGACTGGCCGCCGTCGCGGACGGCTCCACGCCGCCCGGCGTGGTGACCGGGACCGCACGCACCGGCGGCAAGACCGTCTTCGTCTTCCCCGGGCAGGGGTCGCAGTGGGCGGGCATGGCCGCCGAACTGCTGGAGACCTCACCGGCCTTCCGCGAACGGATCGACGCCTGCGAGCGCGCCCTCGCGCCGCACGTGGACTGGTCGCTGACCGCCGTGCTGCGCGGCGAGTCCGACGTGGAACAGGACCGCGTCGACGTGCTGCAGCCCGTGCTGTGGGCGATGACCGTCGCGCTGGCCGACGTCTGGCGCTCTTTCGGGGTCACCCCCGACGCGGTCGTCGGCCACTCCCAGGGCGAAGTCTCCGCTGCGGTCGCCGCCGGAGCGCTCTCCCTGGAGGACGCGGCGCGCATCGTGACGCAGCGCAGTCTCGCCGTGCGCGAACTCCAGGGCCGCGGCGGCATGGCCTCGGTGACGCTGCCGGACGAGGAAGCACAGGAGCTGATCGGCCGCTGGGCCGGCCGCCTCGGCATCGCCGCCGTGAACGGCCCCGGGACCGTCGTGGTCTCCGGCGACACCGACGCCCTGGACGAGCTGCGTGCCCACTGCGAGCAGCAGGGCATCCAGGTCCGCAAGGTCGCCGTGGACTACGCCGCGCACTCGCCGCAGATCGAGCGCGTCGAAACGCAGGCCAGGGACGGCTTCGCCGGCATCACACCCCTCCCCGGCGCCGTCCCCTTCTACTCGACGGTCACCGGCCGGAAGCTGGACGCGGCCGAACTCGGCTCCGGCTACTGGTACCGCAACATGCGGCAGACCGTACGGTTCCACGACGCGATCCGCTGCGCACTGGCCGACGGGCACGACGTGTTCATCGAGGTCAGCCCCCACCCCGTGCAACTGGCGGGCATCCAGGACGCCATCGAGGCCGCCGGGACCGAGTCCGGGAGCCCGGCCGGGACCGGGACCGAGTCCGGTGCCGTCGTCATACCGACGCTGCGCCGCGGCGACGGCGGCCGGCACCGGCTGATGCTGTCGCTGGCCCAGGCGCACGTGCACGGCGTCGGCATCGACTGGGACGCCGTCCTGCCGGGCGCGCGCCGCGTCGGCCTGCCGACCTACGCCTTCCAGCACGAGCGGTACTGGCTGGGGACGGTGGCGGCGGCCGGTGACGTACGGGCGGCCGGGCTGGACTCCGCCGACCATCCGTTCCTGGGCGCGGCGGTGGAACTGCCCGACGCCGGCGGCCACCTGCTGACCGGGCTGCTCTCCCTGCAGGCCCAGCCCTGGCTGGCCGACCACGCGGTGCTGGGCACGGTGCTGCTGCCGGGCACGGCCTTCGTCGAGCTCGCCGCCCACGCCGCCGCCGAGACCGGCTGCGACCTGGTGGAGGAACTGACCTTGCAGGCACCGCTGGTCCTGCCCGAGCAGGGCGGCGTCGCGATCCAGGTCCTGGTGGGCGCCCGGGACGACTCCGGCCGCCGCCCGCTCAGCGTGCACTCGCGCGTCGAGGACGGCCCGTGGGTGCGCAACGCCACCGGCGCCCTCGCCACCGGCGGAACCCCCGTCGGCACCGACCTGAGCAGCTGGCCCCCGGCCGACGCGCAGCCCGTGGACCTGGACGGCTTCTACGACCGCCTGGCGGACCTCGGCCTGGGCTACGGCCCGCTGTTCCAGGGGCTGCGCGCCGCCTGGCGCGGCACCGACGCCGTCTACGCAGAGCTGGCCGTCCCCGACGAAGCACGCACGGACGCGGACGCGTTCGGCGTGCACCCGGCCCTGCTCGACTCCGCCCTGCACGCCCTGGGTGCGGGCGGGCTCGTACCGGCGGCGGACGGGCCGCTGCTGCCCTTCGCCTGGTCGCGCGTCACGGTGCACGGCACCGGGGCGGCCGCCCTGCGGGTACGGCTGTCGCAGGCCGGCGGGGACGCGGTGCGGCTGGAGGCCGCCGACGGCACGGGCCGGCCCGTCGTGTCGGTGGAGTCGCTGACGCTGCGCCCGGTGTCGGCGGACCAGCTCCGTACGAGCTCGCGGGACTCCCTGTTCACCGTGGAGTGGGCGCCGCTCGCCGCGGCGGCCGAGGCGAACGGGACGACCGTACGGGCCTACGACGACATCGCCGCCCTCCTCTCCGGCCTGGAGATGGATCCGCAGGGTGGTCCGGAGGGTTCGGGGGCCGCTGCGGAGACGAGCGTGGACGCCGTCGTCGTGCCGTGCCCGACCGGATCGGGAACGGACGCCGAACGGGTCCGGGAAGTCCTGGCCAAGGTGCTGCGGCTGGTGCAGGCGTGGCCGGCCGAGGACCGGGCTCCCCGCCTGGTGCTCGTCACCCGGGGCGCGGTCGCCGCCGGCGACGGCCCGGCGCAGGGCGATCCGATCCATAGCAGCCCGGTCCAGAACGGCCCGATCCAGAACGACCCGGTCCAGGCAGCCGTGTGGGGCCTGGTGCGGTCGGCGCAGTCGGAGAACCCGGACCGCATCGTCCTCCTCGACATCGACGGGGACAGCGACTGGGAGCACGTCGCGGCGACGGTCGTCCCCCGGTTGGTGGCGTCCGAGGAGCCGCAGGCGGCGCTGCGCGGTGACGCGCTCCTCCTGCCCCGCCTCGCCAGGGCCGCCACCGAAGCGCCGCAGGGCGCCCCCGACTTCGGCACCGGCACCGTCCTGCTGACCGGCGCCTCCGGAGCGCTGGGCGGCCTGGTCGCCCGGCACCTGGTCGCCGGGCACGGTGTCCGCAGCCTGCTGCTGGTGAGCCGCCGCGGCGCGGACGCTCCCGGCGCGGCCGAGCTGGAGGCGGAGCTGATTGCCGCGGGCGCCGGTGTGACGTGGGCCGCCTGCGACGTCGCCGACCGGGAAGCCCTCGCCGCGGCGCTGGCGGAGACGCCGGCCGGGACACAGGTGACGGCCGTGGTGCACACGGCCGGCGTCCTCGACGACGGCGTGATCGGCTCGCTCACCCCCGAGCGCCTCGACGCGGTGCTGCGCCCGAAGGCCGACGCCGTGCTGAACCTGCACGAGCTGACCGGCGACCTGTCGGCGTTCGTGCTCTTCTCCTCGCTCGCGGGCACGCTCGGCACCCCCGGCCAGGCCAACTACGCCGCGGCCAACGCCTTCCTGGACGCCTTCGCCCGGCGCCGCCGCGCGCAAGGACTTCCCGCGGTGTCGCTGCCCTGGGGCCTGTGGCAGCGCACCGGCACCATGACCGAGGACCTCGGCGGAGTGGACCGGACACGGCTCGCCCGCGGCGGCGTGGTGCCGCTGTCCGACGAGGACGGCCTCGAACTGCTCGACGCCGCGCTCGCGCTGGAGGAGCCCCTGGTGGTCGCGGCCCGGCTGGACCTCGCCGCCCTGCGGAACTCCTCCGCCCCGGTGCCGCCGCTGCTCAGGTCGCTGACCGGCGGCCGGCCGCGGCGCACGGACCGGGCCGCCGCCGTACCGCTCGCGCAGCGGGTCGCGGACCTGCCCGAGAGCGAGCGCGCAGAGGTGGTGCTGGAGCTCGTCCGGTCCGAGGTCGCCGCCGTCCTCGGCCACGGCTCGGCCAAGTCCGTCCAGCCCGACCAGGCCTTCGGCGACCTCGGCTTCGACTCGCTGACCGCCGTCGAGCTGCGCAACCGGCTGAACAGGGCCACCGGTCTGCGGCTGCCCGCCACGCTGGTCTTCGACCACCCGACGCCCGCCGCGCTCGCGCAGCGCGTGCTGAAGGACCTCCCCGGCGGCACGGGCGGGACGGAGCCGGTGTTCGACGAGATCGACCGCCTCGCCGCCGCTCTCGACAGCGCCGGCACGAGCACGGACAACATCACCCGCACCAAGATCAACATGCGTCTCCAGGCACTGCTCGCCCGGTGGAACGGGAACGAGCCGGCCGCTCAGGGAGACACCGGCGGAGCCGGGGACGAAGACGACCTCAGCTCGGCGAGCGACGAGGAGCTGTACGACCTCCTCGACGACGAACTCGGCATCTCCTGACGACCACCTCGGTCCCTCCGGCGACCACCACGGTCTTCCTGACGACCGCACGGTCTTCCGGACCACCACCTCGGTCGTCCTGACGACCACCTCGGCATCTCCCGAACTGCGCAGGCCACAAAGGGCGGGCAACACCAGATGATGAACGAAGACAAGCTCCGGGACTACCTCAAGCGGGCCACCACCGACCTGCGCCAGGCCCGGCGACGCGTGCGCGACCTGGAGGCCCGGGACCAGGAGCCCATCGCCATCGTGGGCATGAGCTGCCGGTTCCCCGGCGGCGTCAACTCCCCCGAGGAGCTCTGGCAGTTGCTGGCCGAGGGCGGCGACGCCATCTCGCCGTTCCCCGAGGACCGCGGCTGGGACGTCGACTCGCTCTACGACCCGGACCCCGAGCGGCCCGGCAAGGTCTACACCCGGCAGGGCGGCTTCCTGCACGACGCGGCGGACTTCGACGCGGAGTTCTTCGGGATCTCGCCGCGCGAGGCGCTGGCGATGGACCCGCAGCAGCGGCTGCTGCTGGAGACCGCCTGGGAGGCCTTCGAGCACGCGGGCATCGACCCCGCCCCGCTGAAGGGCAGCCGCACCGGCGTCTTCACCGGCCTGATGTACCACGACTACGGCTTCACGCCGGGCGTCCTCCCGGACGGGGTCGAAGGACTCCTCAGCACGGGCAACTCCGGCAGCGTCGCCTCCGGACGCATCGCCTACACCTTCGGCTTCGAGGGCCCCGCGGTCACCATCGACACCGCCTGCTCGTCCTCACTCGTCGCCCTGCACCTCGCCGTCCAGGCGCTGCGCAACGGCGAGTGCGCGATGGCGCTCGCCGGCGGTGTGACGGTCATGGCGGGCCCGAGCGCCTTCGTCGAGTTCAGCCGCCAGCGCGGCCTCGCACCCGACGGCCGCTGCAAGTCCTTCGCGGCGGCGGCGGACGGGGCGTCGTGGTCCGAGGGCGCCGGCCTGCTGCTGGTGGAGCGCCTCCGGGACGCCCGGCGCAACGGGCACCAGGTGCTCGCGGTCGTCCGCGGCAGCGCGGTGAACCAGGACGGCGCCTCCAATGGCCTGACGGCCCCCAACGGCCCCTCGCAGCAGCGCGTGATCCTTGAGGCGCTGGCGAGCGCCCGGCTGTCCGCCGAAGAGGTCGACGCCGTCGAGGCACACGGCACGGGCACGAACCTCGGCGACCCGATCGAGGCACAGGCACTGCTGGCGACGTACGGGCAGGACCGGGAACGACCGCTGCTGCTCGGCTCGCTGAAGTCGAACATCGGTCACACGCAGGCCGCGGCGGGTGTGGCCGGTGTGATCAAGATGGTGATGGCGATGCGGCACGGACTGCTGCCGCGGACGCTGCACGTGGACGAGCCGACTCCGCAGGTCGACTGGGCCGCCGGCGCCGTCGAGCTGCTGACCGAGGCGGCCCGCTGGCCGGAGTCGGACCACCCGCGCCGGGCCGGGATCTCCTCGTTCGGGATCAGCGGCACCAACGCGCACGTCGTCATCGAGCAGGCGACGGAGGAACCGGCGACGGAAGAAGCGCCGGACGACACGGCCGACGGCGAAGCCGCGGCCGGGGAGCCGCCGCGGCCGCGGACCTCGGTGGTGCCGTGGGTCCTCTCCGGCAAGACCGAGGCAGCGCTGCGGGAGCAGGCGGAACGCCTGCTGGCCTCCGTGGACCTCACGGCCGCCTCATCGGCCGACGTGGGGCACTCGCTGGCGGTCACCCGCTCGGCCCTCGAACACCGGGCTGCGGTGATCGGTGCCGACGCAGCAGAGCTACGAGCCGGGCTGACAGCGCTGGCAGCAGGTCAGCCCACGGCCGCTGTGACGACCGGGCGTGCGGGCGGCGCCGGGGGCAAGGTCGGGTTCTTGTTCTCGGGTCAGGGGTCGCAGCGGATCGGGATGGGACGCGAGCTGTACGAGGCGTACCCGGTGTTCGCTGCGGCGTATGACGAGGTGTGCGGGCGGCTGGGCGCGCCGGTCGATGTGGATGCGGAAACGCTTCACCGGACGGGTGAGACGCAGCCTGCGTTGTTCGCGGTCGAGGTGGCGCTGTTCCGGTTGCTGGAGTCGTGGGGTGTGCGGCCGGATTACGTGGCCGGTCACTCCGTGGGTGAGATTGCTGCCGCGCATGTGGCGGGTGTGGTCTCGCTCGATGATGCGGCGAAGTTGGTGTCGGCGCGTGCTGCGCTGATGCAGGCGTTGCCTTCGGGCGGTGCGATGGTCGCGGTTCAGGCCACTGAGGACGAAGTCCTGCCGCACCTCACCGGCCAGGTGGGCATTGCGGCCATCAACGGCCCGCAGTCCGTGGTGGTTTCCGGGTCCGAGGACGAGGTCACCGCGATTGCCGAGGTCTTCAAGCAGCAGGGTCGTAAGACCTCGCGTTTGAAGGTCAGCCACGCCTTCCACTCGCCGCTCATGGACCCCATGCTCGACGAATTCGGCCGGGTGGTTGCAGGCCTTACGTTCAACGAGCCGCAGATTCCGGTGGTCTCCAACCTCACCGGCAGCCTGGCCGAGTCGTACACCCCCGACTACTGGGTCCGCCACGTCCGCGAGGCCGTCCGTTTCGCCGACGGCGTGCAGACCCTCCACGACCTGAACGTCGCGACCTTCGTGGAGATCGGCCCGGGCGGCGTCCTCAGCGCCCTCGTCCAGGCCTGCGTGGACGACGCGATCACCGTCCCCGCCCTGCACGCCGACCGCCCCGAACCGCAAGCCGTCACCACCGCGATCGGGCAGCTCCACACCCATGGCGTCTCCCCGGACTGGCACGCCTTCTTCCCCGGCGCCCAGCGCGTCGACCTGCCCACCTACGCCTTCCAGCGCGAGCGCTACTGGCTCGAAGGCACCGCCGCGCTCGACGTCTCCTCGGCCGGCCTGGACTCTTCCGGCCACCCCCTCCTCGGAGCGGTGGTGGACACCGCCGGGGGACAGGACATGCTGTTCACCGGCCGGCTGTCCCCGGCCGACCTGCCCTGGATCGCGGAACGCACGGTCGGCGGTGCCCCGGTGCTCCCGGTGAGCGCGTTCGTGGAGCTAGCGCTGTGCGCGGGCCGGCAGGCCGGGTTCCCGCACGTGGAGCACCTGGACGTGGACGCCCCGCTCGTCCTGGCGCAGCAGGGCGCGGTCCGCATCCAGGTGCAGGTCGGCGGGGGCGAGGACACCGAGCGGCGGGCCGTGCGGATCTACAGCCGGCCCGCCACGGGCGGCGGCGAGGAGCCGTGGGCCTGCCACGTCACCGGAGAGCTCACCCGAAACGCTCCCGAGGCGGCGGACTTCGACTTGATGGTCTGGCCGCCGGAGGGCGCCGAGCCGGTCGACGTCGAGGACCACCCGAGCCTGCGGGCCGTCTGGCGGGCCGGGGACGAGCTGTACGCCGAGGCCGCCCTGCCCGCCGCTGAGCGGGACCGGGCGGACCGCTACGGCCTCCACCCCGTGCTGCTGGACGCCGCCCTGGACACCCTGGACCTCGGCCTCGACCACGACCGCGACCGTGCCGGCGATCCCGCCAAGCTGCTCATGCCCTACGCCTGGAGCGGCACGTCCGTGCACGCCCCGGGAGCCGCCACCGTGCGCGTACGGGTCCGGCCCGCCGACGGGGACGCGGTGACGATCGAACTGGCCGACACCGACGGTGCTCCCGTCGCCTCCATGGCGTCCGTGCGGACGCGGGTGGTGTCCGCGCAGCAGGTGCTGGCGGCGCGCGTGGCGCACCAGGACTGGACGTTCGAGGTCGACTGGGTCGAGCACACCGCTCCCGCCGCTCCCGGCACCGAAGCCGAGTGGGTGGTCCTCGGCGGCGACGGCCCCCACCCCGACCTCGCCTCGCTCCGCCGTGCGGTCGACGAGGGCGCGGCCGTGCCCTCCCACGTGCTCCTGCCCTGCGCCGTGAGCGAGGGCGATGCCGCCTCGGCGACACGGGAGCTGCTCGCCGGCGTGTTGTCGGCCGTCCAGGAGTGGGTCGCCGACGAGCGGTTCACCGATGCGCGGCTCGTGGTCGTGACGCGCGGAGGCGTCGCCCTCGACGGGACGGCCCCCGACCTCGCGCACGTCGCCGTGAGCGGCCTGGTGAAGTCGGCCCAGGCCGAGCACCCCGACCGGCTGCTGCTCGTCGACGCGGACACCGGCGACGCCGGCCCCGCGCTCGCGGCCCTCGCCGCCCTGGACGAGCCGCAGGCCGCCCTGCGCGGCGGCACGCTGTACGTACCGCGCCTCGCCCGGATCACCCCGCCCGAGGAGCCGGCCGGGCAGCCGTGGGACCCCGAAGGGACCGTGCTGCTCACCGGCGCGTCCGGCGGCCTCGGACTGGCGCTCGCGCGGCACCTCGTCGCCGAGCGCGGCGCGCGCAGGCTGCTGCTGGCGAGCCGTCGCGGCCCGTCCGCCGAAGGCATCGGCGAGCTCGTCGCCGACCTGTCCGGTCTGGGGGCGCACGTCGACGTGGCTGCCTGTGACATCGCGGACCGGGACGCCCTGACGGAGCTCCTGGCCTCGATCCCCGCCGAACACCCGCTCGTGGCCGTGGTGCACGCGGCGGCGGCCCTGGACGACGGCGTGATCACCGCCCTGACGCCGGAGCGCCTGGACACCGTGCTGCGGCCGAAGGCCGACGGAGCGCTGCTCCTGCACGAGCTGACGAAGGACCTGGACCTCTCCGCGTTCGTCCTCTTCTCCTCCCTGGCCGGCGTGCTGGGCAGCGCGGGTGCGGCGAGCTACGCGGCGGGCAACGCGTTCCTGGACGGGCTGGCCCAGCAGCGCCGCGCCGAGGGCCTGCCCGGCACCTCGCTGGCGTGGGGCCTGTGGACGGACAACGGCGGCATGGGCGACCGGATCACCGACGCCGACCGCAACCGCATGGGCCGGGCCGGAGTCGTGCCATTCACTTCCGCGGAGGGCCTGGCCCTGTTCGACGCCGCCCTCACCCTGGACCGTCCGGTGGTCGTGCCGGTGCGGCTGGACTTCCCGGGGCTGCGCTCCATGGCCCGTACCGGCATGATGCCGGCGGTCTTCCGCGGCCTCGTGCCCGCCACCGGCAGCGCGCCCGAGGAGGCCGCGGCCGCCGGCCGGACCCCCGCTCTGGCCCGCCGGCTGGCCGGAATGCCGGAAGCCGACCAGGAGAAGGTGCTGCTGGACCTGGTGCGCAACCAGGCGGCCGCCGCCCTGGGGCACGCCAATGCGGCCCGGATCGAGCCCACCACCGCCTTCCGCGACATCGGCTTCGACTCCCTGACCAGCGTGGAACTGCGCAACCGGCTCAAGGCCGCGACCGGCCTCCGGCTGAAGCCCACCCTGGTCTTCGACCACCCCAACCCCGTCGCGATCGCCCGCCTGCTGCACAAGGACCTGGTCCTCGACGCGGCCGCCGGGACCGCACCGGTGCTCGACGAGCTGGACCGGCTGGAAGCCCAGCTCGCCGCCGTCGCCCCCGAGGACGCGGTACGCGACAAGGTCACCGCCCGGCTCAAGGCGCTGCTCTGGAAGTGGACCGACACCCACCAGGACACCGCCGCGGCGAACACCGCCGCCACCGGTCCCGGCCACGCCCCCGGCACCGGCCTCGACCTCGACCGGATCGACGCCGCCACCGACGACGAGATGTTCGACCTCATCGACCAAGAGCTCGGGTCTCTCTAACTCTTCTCACGCACTGCTACCGAGGACGTAAAACATGTCGAACGACGACAAGCTGAGGGACTACCTCAAGCGCGTGATGGTGGACCTGCGCCACACCCGCAGGCAGCTGGGTGAGCTGGAGGCGAAGGACACCGAGCCCATCGCCATCGTCGGGATGGCCTGCCGCTACCCGGGCGGGGTCGGCTCGCCCGAGGACCTGTGGCGCCTGGTCTCCTCGGGCGGCGACGGCGTGACCGCGTTCCCCGCCGACCGCGGCTGGGACATGGACGCGCTCTACGACCCCGACCCCGGCCGCACGGGCCGGACGTACGTGCGCGAGGGCGGCTTCCTCCACGACGCCGCCGAGTTCGACCCCGCGTTCTTCGGGATCTCCCCCCGCGAGGCCCTGGTCATGGACCCGCAGCAGCGGCTGCTGCTGCAGACCTCCTGGGAGGCCTTCGAACGCGCGGGCATCGACCCCGTCACCGCCCGGGGCACGCGCGCCGGCGTGTTCGTCGGCACCAACGGCCAGGACCACGCCTACCTCCAGCGGCAGGGCGACAGCGACATCGAGGCCCACCTCGTCACCGCGAACACCGCCGCCGTCGTGTCCGGCCGCATCTCGTACGCCCTCGGCCTCGAAGGCCCCGCCGTCACCGTCGACACGGCCTGCTCGTCCTCGCTCGTGGCCCTGCACCTCGCCGCCCAGGCACTGCGCCGGGACGAGTGCTCGCTGGCGCTGGCCGGCGGCGTGACCGTGATGGCCACGCCGAACACCTTCATCGCGTTCAGCGCACAGCGCGGCCTGTCGCCCGACGGCCGCTGCCGCGCCTTCTCGTCGACCGCCGACGGCACGGGCATGTCCGAGGGCGTCGGCGTGCTCCTGCTGGAGCGCCTCTCCGACGCCCGCCGGCTCGGCCACGACGTGCTCGCCGTCATCCGCGGCAGCGCCGTGAACCAGGACGGCGCCTCCAACGGCCTGACCGCCCCGAACGGCCCGTCACAGGTGCGCGTGATCCAGCAGGCGCTGGAGAACGCCCGGCTCACCGCCTCCCAGGTCGACGCGGTCGAGGCGCACGGCACGGCCACCACCCTCGGCGACCCGATCGAGGCCGAGGCGCTGCTCGCCACGTACGGCCAGGAGCACCCGGAGGACCGGCCGCTGTGGCTGGGTTCCATCAAGTCGAACATCGGTCACACCCAGGCCGCCTCCGGCGTCGCCGGCGTCATCAAGATGGTGATGGCCATCCGCAACGGCGTGCTGCCGCAGACGCTGCACGTGGACGAGCCGACCTCACAGGTCGACTGGTCGGCCGGCGGCGTCAAGCTGCTGACCGAGGCCGTGCAGTGGCCCGAGTCCGACCACCCCCGCCGGGCAGCCGTCTCGTCCTTCGGCGTCAGCGGCACCAACGCGCACACGATCATCGAGCAGGCCCCCGTACTCGACGAGGAGCCCGCCGGAGAGCCGCCGGCCGAGGCCCCCGCCGCGGGTGTGCTGCCGTGGGTGCTCTCGGCGAAGAGCGACGCGGGCCTGCGGGCCCAGGCGGAGCGCCTGGTGTCCTTCCTGGAGAGCGGCTCCGGGCAGTCGCCGGCCGGCATCGGCTTCTCCCTCGCCACGACGCGCACCGCCTGGGACCGGCGGGCGGCCGTCGTCGGCGAGAGCCTGGAAGAACTCACCGAGGGCGTACGGGCGCTGGCGACGGGGACCCCGTCTGCTTCGGTGGTCCAGGGCACGGCCCGCTCCGGTGACAAGACCGGGTTCCTGTTCTCCGGCCAGGGCTCGCAGCGGGTCGGCATGGGGCGCGAGCTCTACGACGCCTTCCCGGCCTTCGCCGCGGCCTACGACGAGGTCCGCGCACATCTCGACGTGTCGCTCGACGCCGGCGCGGACGAGCTGAACCAGACCGGGTGCACGCAGCCTGCGTTGTTCGCGGTCGAGGTGGCACTGTTCCGGTTGCTGGAGTCGTGGGGGGTGCGGCCGGATTACGTGGCCGGTCATTCGGTAGGCGAGATCGCGGCTGCCCATGTGGCGGGTGTGCTGTCGCTGGAGGATGCGGCGAAGTTGGTGTCGGCGCGTGCTGCGCTGATGCAGGCGCTGCCTTCGGGCGGTGCGATGGTGGCCGTGCAGGCGACCGAGGATGAGGTGCTTCCGCATCTGACCGATCAGGTGGGCATTGCGGCGATCAATGGTCCGCAGTCCGTGGTGGTTTCCGGGTCCGAGGACGAGGTCACGGCGATTGCTGAGGTCTTCAAGCAGCAGGGTCGTAAGACCTCGCGTCTGAAGGTCAGCCACGCGTTCCACTCGCCGCTCATGGATCCCATGCTCGACGAGTTCGCCGAGGTCGTTAGCGGCCTGAGCTTCCACGAGCCGCAGATCCCGGTCGTCTCCAACCTCACCGGCCGTCTCGCCGAGCCCTACACCCCCGACTACTGGGTCCGCCACGTCCGCGAGGCCGTCCGTTTCGCCGACGGCGTCCAGACCCTCCACGACCTGAACGTCACGACCTTCGTGGAGATCGGCCCCGGCGGCGTCCTCAGCGCCCTCGTCCAGGCCTGCGTGGACGACGCGATCACCGTCCCCGCCCTCCGCGCCGACCGCCCCGAACCGCAGGCCGTCACCACCGCACTCGCCGAGCTGCACGTGCACGGCATCTCCCCGGACTGGCAGGCGCTCTTCCCCGGTGCTCGCCGCGTCGACCTGCCCACCTACGCCTTCCAGCAGCAGCGGTACTGGCTGGAGGCCCCCGAGGCCGAGGCGGCCGTCGTGGACGCGGTCGACGCCGAGTTCTGGGCGAGCGTCGAACGCGAGGACGCCCAGTCGCTCGCCGCCACCCTGGGGCTGAGCCCGGAGGAACTGGACGTCGTGGTCCCGAAGCTGTCCGCCTGGCGGCGGCAGCGGCGCGAGCAGTCCGTCGTGGACGGCTGGCGCTACCGGCTGACCTGGCAGCCGCTGACCGGTCTGCCCGCCGCGGACCTGTCCGGCCGCACTTGGCTGTTCGCCGCGCCCGAGGGTGACGAGTGGGCCGGGACGGTCCGTGCGGCCCTCGAAGCACGCGGTGCGCACCTGGTCCCGCTGACGATCGGCGCGGACACTAGCCGAGAGTCCCTGGCCGCCGAGCTGGCCCGGGCCGCCTCCGGATCCGAACCGCTCGACGGCGTGCTGTCGCTGCTCGCCCTCGACGAGACCGCCTCGACCGAACACCCCGGGATCTCCCGGGGGTTCGTGCGGACCGTGGCCCTGGCCCAGGCCCTCGGGGACGCGGGCCTCGACGCGCCGCTGTGGTGCGTCACCCGGGGTGCGGCCGCCACCGGCCGCTCGGACGACGCACCGCTCAGCGCCGTACAGCACCAGGTGTGGGGCCTCGGCCGTACCCTGGCCCTGGAGCACCCGCAGCGCTGGGGCGGCCTGCTCGACTTGCCCACGACGGTCGATGACCGCGCTGCCGGCCGTATCGCCGCGGTGCTGAGCCGGAGCACCGGCACTTCGGAGGGCCCGGTCGCCGGGACGCCGGAGGACCAGGTCGCCGTCCGTGCGTCCGGCGTGTTCACCGCCCGGCTCACCCACGCCCCGAGCGGCGCCGGGCGACGGTCGTGGTCGCCGCGCGGCACGGTGCTGATCACCGGTGGTACGGGTGCGCTGGGCGGGCACATCGCCCGCTGGCTGGCCGGTGCGGGCGCCGAGCACCTGGTGCTCGCCGGCCGCCGGGGAGCGGACGCCCCCGGAGCGGCCGAGCTGAAGGCCGAACTGGAGGCTTCCGGCGCGCGGGTCACCCTCGCCGCGTGCGACGTCGCCGATCGCGACGCGGTGGCGGCGCTGCTCGCCGAGCACACCTTCACCGCCGTCTTCCACGCCGCGGGCGTGGAGCAGCTCGCCCCCTTCGACGAGCTGACCCCGGCCGACTTCGCCCGCACCATGGCGGCGAAGACCGGCGGCGCCACGCACCTGGACGAGCTGCTGGGCGAGCAGGAACTCGACGCCTTCGTGCTCTTCTCCTCGATCGCCGGCGTGTGGGGCAGCGGCCTGCAGACCGCCTACGCGGCCGCCAACGCCTTCCTCGACGGGCTCGCCGCCCGGCGGCGGGCCAAGGGCCTGGCCGCCACGGCCATCGCCTGGGGCCCCTGGGCCGACGGCGGCATGGTCACCGACGCCGACGAGGAGCACCTGCGCCGCCGCGGCGTCATCACCCTGCCCGCCGCACTCGCCGTGACCGCCGTCCAGCGCGCACTGGACGCCGACGAAACCGCCGTCGTCGTGGCGGACATCGAGTGGGAACGCTTCATCGGACCGTTCACCCTCGGCCGCCCGAGCGCCCTGCTGTCCGAACTGCCCGAGGTGCGCCGCGCCGCGGACGCCACCCCGGCGGACGCCGCCGCGGGCACCGCCTCTCTCGCGGGCCGGCTCGCCGGACTCTCCGAGGCCGAGCGCACCGAGACCCTGCTCGACTTGGTCCGCGCCCATGTCGCGGCCGTCCTGGGCCACGCTTCGGCGGCGGAGGTGGAGCCGGACCGGGCCTTCAAGGACCTCGGCTTCGACTCGCTCACCGCCGTCGAACTCCGCAACAAGGTCAACGCGGCGACCGGCCTCGCGCTGCCGCCCACCCTGGTCTTCGACTACCCCAACGCCACCGCCCTCGCCCGCTTCCTCCAGAGCGAACTGCTCGGAGCGCAGGCCGCCGCGCTGCAGGAGCACGGCGCGGCCGCCGCCGACGACGAACCCATCGCGATCGTGGCGATGAGCTGCCACCTGCCCGGCGGGGTCGACTCGCCCGAGGCACTGTGGGACCTGGTGGCCTCCGGCGGCGACGCCATCTCCGCGTTCCCGTCCGACCGTGGCTGGGACACCGACACCCTCTACGACCCGGACCCCGAGCGCCTCGGCAAGACGTACGCGCGCGACGGCGGCTTCCTCTACGACGCCACCGACTTCGACGCCGCCTTCTTCGGGATCTCGCCGCGCGAGGCCCTGGCGATGGACCCGCAGCAGCGGCTGCTGCTGGAGACCTCGTGGGAGGCCTTCGAGCGGGCGGGGATCACCCCCGCCCAACTGCGCGGCAGCCGGACCGGCGTGTTCGTCGGCATGGCCTACCAGGGCTACGGAGCCGACGTGCGCCGGACGCCCGAAGGCGTCGAGGGACACCGGCTGGTCGGCGGCGCGTCCAGCGTCGTCTCCGGCCGGGTGGCCTACACCTTCGGCCTCGAAGGCCCGGCGGTCACGATCGACACGGCCTGCTCCTCGTCCCTGGTCGCCCTCCACCTCGCCGTGCAGTCCCTGCGGAGCGGCGAGTGCACGATGGCCCTGGCCGGCGGCGTGACCGTCATGGCCAGCCCCAACGTCTTCGTCGAGTTCAGCCGCCAGCGAGGCCTCTCGCCCGACGGCCGCTGCCGGGCGTTCGGCGCCGGCGCGGACGGCACCGGCTGGTCCGAAGGCGTGGGCGTGGTGCTGGTCGAGCGCCTCTCCGACGCCGTGCGCAACGGCCACGAGGTGCTGGCGGTCGTCCGCGGATCGGCCGTCAACCAGGACGGCGCGTCCAACGGCCTGACCGCCCCGAACGGTCCGGCGCAGCAGCGGGTGATCCGGCAGGCCCTTGCCTCCGCCGGCCTGACCCCGGCCGACGTGGACGCGGTCGAGGCACACGGCACCGGCACCACCCTCGGTGACCCGATCGAGGCGCAGGCGCTGCTCGCCACGTACGGTCAGGAGCGGCCGGAGGACCGGCCGTTGTGGCTGGGTTCGCTGAAGTCCAACATCGGTCACACGCAGGCCGCCGCGGGCGTCGCCGGCGTGATCAAAATGGTCATGGCGATGCGCCACGGCGTGCTGCCGCAGACGCTGCACGTGGATGAGCCCACGCCGCACGTGGACTGGTCGGCCGGCGAGGTCCGGCTGCTGACCGAGGCCGTCGACTGGCCCTCGGAGGACCGGCCCCGGCGCGCCGCGGTCTCGTCCTTCGGCGTCAGCGGCACCAACGCCCACACCATCATCGAACAGGCCCCCGTAGCGGCCGAGCTGCCCCCGGCGCCCGACTCCGGTGCGGTCGTGCCGTGGGTGCTGTCGGGCAAGGGCGAACCGGCGCTGCGCGCCCAGGCGGCCCGGCTGGCCGACCACCTCGACGCACAGCCCGGGTGGACGGCTGCCGGCATCGGCCTGTCCCTCGCTTCCCGCGAGACGTTCGAGGACCGTGCGGTGCTCGTGGCGCAGAGCGCGGACGAACTCCGGCAGGCGCTGGCAGCTCTCGTGGCGGGCGAGCCCGCAGCGAACGTGACCCTGGGCCGCGCCCGCAGCGAAGGCAAGACCGGGTTCCTGTTCTCCGGCCAGGGCTCGCAGCACCTGGGCATGGGCCGGGAGCTCTACGCGACGTTCCCGGTGTTCGCCGATGCGTACGACGAGGTGTGCGCGCGGCTGGATGCGCCGGTCGACGTCGATGCGGAAACGCTCCACCAGACGGGTTCGACGCAGCCTGCGCTGTTCGCGGTCGAGGTGGCGCTGTTCCGCCTGCTCGCCTCGTGGGGGATCCGTCCCGACTACGTGGCCGGTCACTCCGTAGGCGAGATTGCTGCCGCGCATGTGGCGGGTGTGCTGTCGCTCGACGACGCGGCGAAGCTGGTGTCGGCGCGTGCTGCGCTGATGCAGGCGCTGCCTGCGGGCGGGGCGATGGTCGCGGTCCAGGCGACCGAGGACGAAGTTCTGCCGCACTTGACCGATCAGGTGGGCATTGCGGCCATCAACGGCCCGCAGTCCGTGGTGATCTCCGGCGCCGAAGATGCCGTGACCGCAATCGCCGAGGTCTTCAAGCAGCAGGGCCGTAAGACCTCGCGTTTGAAGGTCAGCCACGCGTTCCACTCGCCGCTCATGGACCCCATGCTCGACGAATTCGCCGAGGTCGTCAGCGGTCTGTCCTTCAACGCGCCGCAGATCCCGGTCGTCTCCAACCTCACCGGCCGTCTCGCCGAGCCCTACACCGCCGAGTACTGGGTCCGTCACGTCCGTGAAGCGGTCCGCTTCGCCGACGGCGTGCAGACCCTCCACGACCTCGGTGTCACCACCTTCGTAGAGGTCGGCCCCGGCGGCATCCTCAGCGCCCTCGTCCAGGCCTGCGTGGACGACGCGATCACCGTCCCCGCCCTCCGCGCCGACCGCCCCGAGCCGCAGGCCGTCACCTCCGCGCTCGCCGAACTGCACGTCCACGGCGTCTCCGCGGACTGGCCGGCGTTCTTCCCCGGCGCCCGTCGCGTCACCCTGCCCACGTACGCCTTCCAGCGCGAGCGGTACTGGCTGGAGGGAGACGAGGACCCGGCCGCCACGGGTGCTCCGGCCGACGCGGCGGACTCCGGTTTCTGGGACACCGTGGAGCGGGAGGACGTGGAGTCCCTCGCCGCGTCCCTGGGCGTCGGCGCGGACGCTTCGCTGGCCGCGATCCTGCCCCGGCTCTCCGCGTGGCGGCGGCAGCGCCGCGAGCAGTCCGTGGTCGACGGCTGGCGGTACCACGTCACCTGGAAGCCGCTCGGCGCGCTCCCCGAGGGCGGCGCGTCCGGCACCTGGCTGCTCGTGGTGGCCGCGGAGAGCGAGTGGGCCGCCTCGGTCCGCACCGCGCTCGGCGAGCGCGGCCTGGAGCTGGTGACCCTCGTCGCCGGGCCCGGCACCGACCGGGCGACCCTGGCCCGCGAGCTGGCCGGCGCCGGCCCCGTGGCCGGCGTGCTGTCGCTGCTGGCCGAGGACGAGAGCGCCTCCGCCGGCCACCCCGCCCTGCCGCACGGCCTCGCCTCCACCCTCTGCCTGGTGCAGGCACTCGGCGACGCGGGCATCGACGCGCCGCTGTGGTGCGCCACCCGCGGCGCGGTGGCCACCGGTCGCTCCGACCGCGTGGACCGGCCGGTGCAGTCGCAGGTGTGGGGCTTCGGCCGGGCGGCGGCGCTGGAGTACCCGCAGCGCTGGGGCGGTCTCCTCGACCTCCCCGAGCTGCTCGACGCCCGGACCGCGGCCCGCGTGGCCGCCGTCCTGGGGCAGACCGCCGAGGACCAGGTGGCGGTCCGCGCCTCGGGCGTCTTCGGCCGCCGGCTCGTCCGGGCCGGCCGCGCCACCGACGCCGCCCGGAACTGGTCGCCGCGCGGCACCGTGCTGATCACCGGTGGTACGGGTGCGCTGGGCGGGCACGTCGCCCGCTGGCTGGCCGGTGCGGGCGCCGAGCACCTGGTGCTCACCAGCCGCCGGGGAGCGGACGCCCCCGGCGCCGCCGAACTCGTCGCGGAGCTGGCGGAACTCGGCGCCACCGCGACCGTCGTGGCCTGCGACGCGGCCGACCGGGACGCCCTGCAGGCACTGCTGGCCGCCCACCCCGTCAACGCCGTCGTGCACGCGGCCGGCGTCGGCGACCACGCCATGATCGAGGACACCGGGCCCGCTGCCTTCGCCGGCACGGTGTCGGCGAAGGCGACGGGTGCGCAGCACCTGGACGAGCTGCTGGCCGATCAGGACCTGGACGCGTTCGTCCTGTTCTCCTCGGGCGCCGGCATCTGGGGCGGCGCCGGCCAGGGCGCCTACTCGGCGGCCAACGCCTACCTGGACGCCCTGGCCGCATACCGGCGGGCCCGCGGGCGCACCGCTCTCGCCGTCTCCTGGGGCGGCTGGGCCGAGGGCGGCATGGCCGGCGTCGGCGACGGCGAGGAGATGCTCCGCCGCCGTGGCCTGCCGCCCATGCAGCCCGAACGCGCGATCACCGCGCTGCAGCAGGCGCTGGCCGACGACGAGACCGCCCTGACCGTGGCGGACTTCGAATGGGAGCGGTTCATCGGGCCGTTCACGGTCGGCCGCCCGAGCGCGCTGTTCTCCGACGTGCCCGAGGCGCGCCGCGCGCTGGACGCCCCGGCGTCCGGCGGCGCCGAGGCTGGCAACGCGCTGGCCGCGAAGCTGGCCGGGCTGCCGGCGAGTGAGCAGGACCGCACCCTGGTGGACCTCGTCCGCACCCACGCCGCTGCCGTGCTCGGCCACGGCGGCACCGCGGCGGTGGAGCCCGGCCGGGCGTTCAACGACCTCGGCTTCGACTCGCTCACCGCCGTCGAACTGCGCAACAAGCTCACGGCCGACACCGGCCTGAAGCTGCCCACCACGCTGGTCTTCGACTACCCGAACGCCACCGCCCTGGCCCGGTTCCTGCACACCGAACTGCTCGGCTCCCGGGCCGCCGCGCTGCAGGAACAGAGCAGCACGGCCGCCACCGACGACGAACCCATCGCGATCGTCGCCATGAGCTGCCGCCTGCCCGGCGGCGTGGGCTCGCCCGAGGACCTGTGGCAGCTCGTGCTGTCCGGCGGCGACGCCATTGCCGGCTTCCCCGAGGACCGCGGCTGGGACATCGACGGCCTCTACGACCCCGACCCCGGCACCCCGGGCAAGACGTACGCCCGCGACGGCGGCTTCCTCTACGACGCGGGCGACTTCGACGCCGCACTGTTCGGGATCTCGCCGCGCGAGGCGCTGGCGATGGACCCGCAGCAGCGACTGCTGCTGGAGGCGTCGTGGGAGGCGTTCGAGCGCGCCGGCATCGACCCGGCCTCGCTGAAGGGCAGCCGCACGGGCGTGTTCGTCGGCATGTCCTACCAGGGCTACGGCGCCGGTCTCCCGCAGGTCCCCGACGGCGTCGAGGGCCACCTGCTCACCGGCAGCGCCGCCAGCGTCGTCTCCGGGCGCGTGGCCTACTCGTTCGGCCTGGAGGGGCCGGCGGTCACCGTCGACACGGCGTGCTCGTCGTCGCTGGTCGCCCTGCACCTGGCCATCCAGTCGCTGCGCAACGGCGAGAGCACGATGGCCGTCGCGGGCGGCGTGAACGTCATGGCCGTACCGGCCGCGTTCGTGGAGTTCAGCCGGCAGCGCGGGCTGTCCGCCGACGGCCGCTGCAAGGCGTTCGGCGCCGGCGCGGACGGCACCGGCTGGGCGGAGGGCGTCGGCGTGGTGCTCGTCGAGCGCCTCAGCGACGCCGTGCGCAACGGCCACGACGTCCTCGCCGTCGTGCGGGGCAGCGCCATCAACCAGGACGGCGCGTCCAACGGCCTGACCGCCCCGAACGGCCCGGCGCAGCAGCGGGTGATCCGGCAGGCCCTGGCCTCCGCCGGGCTCACCGAGACCGACGTGGACGCGGTGGAGGCGCACGGCACCGGTACCGCGCTGGGCGACCCCATCGAGGCGCAGGCCCTGCTGGCGACGTACGGCCAGGGCCGCTCCGAGGACGCGCCGCTGTGGCTGGGCTCGCTGAAGTCCAACATCGGCCACGCCCAGGCCGCGTCCGGCGTCGCCGGCGTGATCAAGATGGTGATGGCGATGCGGCACGGTCTGCTGCCGCGGACCCTGCACGCGGACGAGCCGACGCCGCACGTGGACTGGTCCGCGGGCGCGGTGCGGCTGCTGACCGAGGCCGTCGACTGGCCGGAGACCGGCCACCCGCGCCGCGCCGCCGTCTCGTCCTTCGGCGTCAGCGGCACCAACGCCCACACCATCATCGAGCAGGCCCCGGTCGCGGAACCGGTCGCCGTCGCCCCGGTCGAAGTCGCCTCCGCGACCGTGCCGTGGGTGCTGTCCGGCAAGTCCGAGGCCGCCCTGCGGGACCAGGCCGAGCGCCTGCTGTCCCTCGCCGCGGAGGACGCCGGGCCGTCCCTCGCCGACGTGGGCCTCTCGCTGGCCACCACCCGTGCCGCACTGGAGCACCGGGCCGCCGTGGTCGGCGCCGACCGCGAGCGGATCGCCGAGGGCCTGCGGGCCCTGGTGTCGGGGGCGCCCGCCCCCGGTGTCCTGCGCGGCCGCGCCGACGCCGGCCAGACCGGGTTCCTCTTCTCCGGTCAGGGATCGCAGCGACCCGGCATGGGCCGTGAACTGTACGAGGCGTTCCCGGTCTTCGCGGAGGCCTACGACGAGGTGTGCGCCCACCTCGACCGGCACCTCGACCGGCCGCTGCGGGACGTGGTCTTCGCCGAGGACGGCGACGAGCTGAACCGTACGGTCTTCACCCAGCCCGCCCTGTTCGCGACCGAGGTCGCCCTCCACCGCCTGCTGGAGTCGTGGGGCGTGCGGCCCGGCTGCCTGGCCGGCCACTCCGTCGGCGAGATCGCCGCGGCCCACGTGGCCGGAGCGCTGTCGCTCGACGACGCGGCCGTCCTGGTCACGGCCCGCGCCCGGCTGATGCAGGCCCTGCCCGCCGCCGGCGCCATGGTCGCCGTGCAGGCCACCGAGGACGAGGTCCTGCCGCACCTCACCGGCCGGGTGAGCATCGCCGCCGTCAACGGGCCGCGGTCCGTGGTGGTCTCCGGTGCCGAAGATGCCGTGACGGAGATCGCTGCGGTCTTCACCGAGCAGGGCCGCAAGACCTCCCGGCTCAAGGTCAGCCACGCCTTCCACTCGCCGCTCATGGACCCCATGCTCGACGAGTTCGCGCAGGTCGTACGGGGGCTGTCCTTCAGCGAGCCGCGGATCCCGGTCGTCTCCAACGTGACCGGCCAGCTCGTGGACAGCTACACGGCCGAGTACTGGGTCCGGCACGTCCGCGAGGCGGTGCGCTTCGCCGACGGCATCAGGACCCTGGGCGAACAGGGCGTCACCACCTTCGTGGAGATCGGCCCCGGCGGGGTGCTGAGTGCGATGGCCCAGGACTGCCTGGACGGCGCCCGCACCGTGCCCGCCGTACGGGCCGGCAGCCCGGAACCCGAAGCGATCACGAGCGCCGTCGCACAGCTTCACGTGGCCGGCGTGCCCGTCGACTGGAGCGCGTTCTTCGCCGGCCGGGGCGCCCGCCGGGCGGACCTGCCGACGTACGCCTTCCAGCACCAGCGGTACTGGCTGGAGACGGCCGCCCCCGCGGCTGCAGCTGCCGCAGGCACCGGCAGCGCCGAGGCGGGCTTCTGGGAGACGGTGGAGCGCGAGGACGTCCAGTCCCTCGCCGCCACCCTCGACCTGCCCGCCGAGCAGCTGGACGCGGTGCTGCCCCGGCTGTCCGCGTGGCGCAGGCAGCAGCGCCGGGAATCCGCGGTGGAAGGCTGGTCCTACCGCGCCGGCTGGAAGCCGCTGAGCGGTCTCCGGACCCACGAACTCACCGGCGAGTGGCTGTTCTTGGTCACCGAGGAGACCGACTGGAGCGCCGCCGTCGCCGGCGGACTCACCGCACGCGGGGCCCGGCTGATCACGGTGGTGGTCGATCCGGCCGCCGACCGCGGCACGCTGCTGCGGCAGCTCGGCGCCGCGACCGGCGGAACACCGGTCGAAGGCGTCGTCTCCCTCCTCGGCACCGACGAGCGCCCGCACCCCGGGCACACGGCCGTCTCCGTGGGCACCGTGCTGTCCCTCACCCTCGTCCAGGCGCTGGGGGACGCGGGCATCGACGCCCCGCTGTGGGCGCTGACCAGGTCGGCGATGTCCACCGGCCGTGCGGACGCGGTGCCGAGCGCCGTCCAGAACGCCGTCTGGGGTCTGGGCCGGGTGGCGGCGCTGGAGCACGCGCGGCGCTGGGGCGGGCTGATCGACCTGCCGGAGGTGATCGACGACCGGGTCGCCGGCCGTCTCGCCGCGGTGCTCGGCCAGTCGGCCGAGGACCAGGTCGCGATCCGCTCCCGCGGCGTGTTCGGCCGCAGGCTCTCGCACGCTGCCGCCCGCCGCAACGGCAGGGCCGGGCAGCCGTGGACCCCCCGCGGCACGGTGCTGATCACCGGCGGTACGGGCGCGCTGGGCGGGCACGTCGCCCGCTGGCTCGCCGGTGCGGGCGCCGAGCACCTCGTGCTCACCAGCCGCCGGGGCGCCGACGCCCCCGGCGCGGCCGGCCTCGCCTCCGAACTGGAGGCGGCAGGCGCCCGCGTGACCGTCGCCGCCTGCGACGTCGCCGACCGCGAGGCGCTGGCCGCACTGCTCGCCGAGCACCCGGTCGACGCCGTCGTGCACACCGCGGGCGTGGACCACCTGGAGCCGCTGGACGGCATGACCCCGGCCTCCTTCGCCGACGTGCTGTCCGCGAAGGCCGCCGGCGCGCTGCACCTCGACGAACTCCTCGCCGACCGGGAACTGGACGCCTTCGTCCTCTTCTCCTCCATCGCGGGCGTGTGGGGCAGCGGCTACCAGGCCGCCTACGCGGCGGCCAACGCCGTCCTCGACGGGCTCGCCGCACGACGCCGGGCCCGAGGCCTCACCGCGACCGCCGTGGCCTGGGGCCCGTGGGCCGGCGGCGGCATGGCCGAGAGCGAAGGCGCGGACGAACGACTGCGCCGCCGCGGCCTGATCCCGATGCCCGCCGCCCTCGCCGTGTCCGGACTCCGGCAGGCGCTCGACTCCGGCGAACCGGCCGTGACCGTGGCCGACATCGACTGGGAGCGCTTCGTCCCCCCGTTCACCGTGGGCCGCCCGAGCGCACTGCTCGGCGACCTCCCGGAGACCCGGCGGATCCTGAGCGCCGGGAACGGGACCTCCGAGACCGGCACCGCGGCCGCTTCGCCGCTGGCCGGCCGGCTCGCCGGGATGCCCGCGGCCGAGCAGCACGCACTGCTGACCGAGCTCGTCCGCACGCACGCGGCGGCCGTCCTCGGCCACAGCGGCGCCGGAGAGGTCGAAGCCGACCGGGCCTTCAAGGACCTGGGCTTCGACTCCCTGACCGCCGTCGAACTCCGCAACAAGCTCAACGCGGAGACCGGCCTCGCACTCCCGCCCACCCTGGTCTTCGACTACCCCAACGCCGACGCCCTCGCCCGGCTGCTGCGCACCGAGCTCACCGGCAGCACCACCGAAACCGCCACGGAGACGGCCGCCACGGCGCCCGCCGCGGACGACGACCCCATCGCGATCGTCGGCATGGCGTGCAGGTACCCGGGTGGTGTGCGTTCGCCCGAGGACCTGTGGAAACTGGTGATCTCCGGCGAAGACGCCGTCGGCGACTTCCCGGCGGACCGCGGCTGGGACGTGGACGGCATCTACGACCCGGACCCGGACGCGTCCGGCAAGACGTACACGCGCAGCGGCGGATTCCTCTACGAGGCCGGGGAGTTCGACCCCGCGTTCTTCGGGATCAGCCCGCGTGAGGCCGTGGCGATGGATCCGCAGCAGCGGTTGCTGCTGGAGACCACGTGGGAGACGTTCGAACGGGCCGGCATCGACGCGGAATCGGTGCGGGGGAGCCGTACAGGAGTCTTCGTCGGCTCCGGCTACCAGGACTACGCCGCACAGGCGTTCAACGCGATCGACGACTCCGAGGGCTTCTTCGGCACGGGCAACTCCGCCAGCATCATGTCCGGCCGCATCGCCTACACCCTCGGCCTGGAGGGCCCGGCGGTCACCGTCGACACGGCCTGCTCGTCGTCCCTGGTCGCCCTTCACTGGGCCGTCCAGGCACTGCGCAACGGCGAATGCTCGATGGCACTGGCCGGCGGCGTGATGGTGATGTCGACCCCGCGCGCCTTCGTGGAGTTCAGCCGCCAGCGCGGCCTCGCCCCGGACGGCCGCTGCAAGGCGTTCGGCGCCGGCGCGGACGGCACCGGCTGGGCCGAGGGCGTCGGCATGCTCCTGGTGGAGCGGCTGTCGGACGCCCGGCGCAACGGGCATCAGGTCCTGGCGGTCGTCCGCGGCAGCGCCATCAACCAGGACGGTGCGTCCAACGGCCTGACCGCCCCGAACGGCCCGGCCCAGCAGCGGGTGATCCGGCAGGCCCTTGCCTCCGCCGGCCTCACCCCGGCCGACGTGGACGCGGTCGAGGCACACGGCACCGGCACCACGCTCGGCGACCCGATCGAGGCGCAGGCGCTGATCGCCACGTACGGCCAGGAGCGGCCGGAGGACCGGCCGCTGTGGCTGGGGTCGCTGAAGTCCAACATCGGTCACGCCCAGGCTGCGGCCGGTGTCGGCGGCATCATCAAGATGGTCATGGCGATGCGCCACGGCGTGCTCCCGCGGACGCTCCACGCCGATGAGCCGACACCGCACGTGGACTGGTCGGCGGGTGAGGTCCGGCTGCTGACCGAGGCCATTGACTGGCCTTCGGAGGACCGGCCCCGGCGTGCTGCCATCTCGTCTTTCGGCGTCAGCGGCACCAACGCCCACACCATCATCGAACAGGCCCCGCCGGCTCCGGCCGAGGACGAGGCCGTCACCCCGGCGGCACCGGCCCTGCTGCCCTGGGTGCTCTCCGCCAAGAGCAGTGCGGCACTGCGCGATCAGGCGCGCCGCCTGCTGTCCTTCGTGGACGACGGGATGTCACCGGCCGACATCGGCTTCTCGCTGGCCACCACCCGGACCGCCCTGCGCCACCGGGCCGCCGTGATCGGCGAGAGCCACGACGAATTCCTGCGCGGACTGGGCTACCTGGCCGCCGGAATGCCGTCGCCCGGCGTCGTCCAGGGCCGGCCGGGCGGCAAGACCGGGTTCCTGTTCTCCGGTCAGGGGTCACAGCGGATCGGCATGGGCCGTGAGCTGTACGAGGCGTTCCCGGTGTTCGCGGAGGCGTACGACGAGGTGTGCGCGCATCTGGACGCACCGGTCGACGTCGACGCCGAGACGCTGCACCAGACCGGGTGCACCCAGCCCGCACTGTTCGCGGTCGAGGTGGCGCTGTTCCGCCTGCTGGAGTCGTGGGGCGTGCGGCCGGACTACGTGGCAGGTCACTCGGTGGGTGAGATTGCGGCTGTGCATGTGGCCGGGGTGCTGTCCCTGGAGGACGCGGCCAAGCTGGTGTCGGCGCGTGCTGCGCTGATGCAGGCGCTGCCTGCGGGCGGTGCGATGGTCGCGGTCCAGGCCACCGAGGACGAGATCTTGCCGCACCTGACCGAGCACGTGGGCATCGCGGCCATCAACGGCCCGCAGTCCCTGGTGATTTCCGGTGCCGAAGACGCCGTGACGGAGATCGCCGCGGTCTTCACCGAGCAGGGCCGTAAGACCTCGCGACTGAAGGTCAGCCACGCGTTCCACTCGCCGCTCATGGACCCCATGCTCGACGCGTTCGCCGACGTCGTCCGCGACCTGAGCTTCAACGAGCCCACGATCCCCGTCGTCTCCAACCTCACCGGCCGCCTCGCCGAGCCCTACACCCCCGAGTACTGGGTCCGCCACGTCCGCGAGGCCGTCCGCTTCGCCGACGGCGTGCAGACCCTCGGTGACCTGGGTGTCACCACCTTCGTGGAGATCGGCCCGGGCGGCGTGCTGAGCGGGATGGCACAGGGCTGCGTGGACGAGGCGCTCACCGTGCCGGTGCTGCGGGCCGACCGCCCCGAGCGGCAGGCACTCGTCACCGCCCTCGCGCACCTGCACACGCATGGCGTCGCGGTGGACTGGAACGTGTTCTTCTCCGGAGCGCGGAAGGCCGACCTGCCGACGTACGCCTTCCAGCACGAGCGCTACTGGGTGGAGGCGCAGGAACCCGCCGCTGCGGCAGCCGATCCGGTGGACGCCGAGTTCTGGGAAACGGTGGAGCGCGAGGACCTGCAGGCCCTCGCCGGCACTCTGGACATCCGTGCCGAGGACACGTTCAGTGACGTCCTGCCGCGGCTGTCGTCGTGGCGGCGGCAGCGCAAAGAGCAGTCCGCCGTGGACCACTGGCGCTACCGGGTCACCTGGAAAGGGATCCCCGACTCCCACGGCTCTGCCCGAAGCGGCCACTGGCTGGTTCCTGTCAGCGCTGCTCAGCTCGGTGGGGACTGGATCACCGCCTGCCTGCGCGGGCTGACGGAGCAGGGCCTCACCCCGCTGCCGGTCCCGGTCGAGCCGGCCACCAGCCGCGAGGACCTGGCGGCGCAGCTCGCCCAGGCGGCCGATGGGGAGGCCGTGGCAGGCGTCCTGTCGTTGCTCGCCGTCGACGGCTCTCCCGCTCTCACCCCCGGCCTGACCACCGGCGTCGCCCTGTCCGTCCTGCTCGTCCAGGCACTGGGTGACGCGGGGCTCGACGCTCCGCTGTGGTGCGCGACCCGGAACACGGTGGGCGTGAGCCCCGCCGACGGGCCGGGCGACCCCGTCCAGTCCCAGGTGTGGGGTCTGGGCCGGGTGGCGGCGCTGGAGCACGCGCGGCGCTGGGGCGGGCTGATCGACCTGCCGGAGGTGATCGACGACCGCATCGCCGGCCGTCTCGCCGCGGTGCTCGGCCAGTCGGCCGAGGACCAGGTCGCGATCCGCGCCCACGGGGTGTTCGGCCGCCGGCTGTCCCGTGTGCCCGCGGGGCGGAAGGGCCGCTCGTGGTCGCCGCGCGGCACGGTGCTGATCACGGGTGGTACGGGTGCGCTGGGCGGGCACGTCGCCCGCTGGCTGGCGGGCGCGGGTGCCGGGCACCTCGTGCTGACCAGCCGCCGGGGCATCGACGCCCCCGGCGCCGGTGAACTGCGGTCCGCGCTGGAGGCGCTGGGCGCTCGTGTCACGGTCGCGGCCTGTGACGTGGCCGATCGCGACGCTCTGGCCGTGCTGCTCGCCGAGCACCCCGTCAACGCCGTCGTCCACGCGGCCGGCACCGCCGAGGCCGGCATGCTCGCCGAGACCAGCCTCGGCGACTTCGCGGCGACCGTCGCCGCGAAGGCCCTCGGGGCCGTGCACCTGGACGAACTGCTGGGCGATCAGGAGCTTGACGCCTTCGTCCTGTTCTCCTCCATCTCCGGTGTCTGGGGAGGCGGCGGACAGGCCGCGTACTCGGCCGCGAACGCCTTCCTCGACGGCCTGGCGGAGAACCGGCGGGCCCGGGGCCTCGCCGCCACCGCCGTCGCCTGGGGCCCGTGGGGCGAGGGCGGCATGGTCGCCGACACCGGCGACGAGGAGCGGCTGCGGCAGCGCGGCCTGACCGTCCTGCGGCCGGACCGGGCGATCTCCGCGCTGCACGCCGCGCTGAGCGAGGGCGACGGCGCGGTCACCGTGGCGGACGTGGACTGGGAGCGCTTCGTCGTCCCGTTCACCCTCAGCAGGCCGAGCGCGCTGCTGAGCGAGCTGCCCGAGGTCAGGGACGCCCTGGCCGGGGAGCCCGCCGGACAGGACGCGGAACCGAGCGCGCTGAAGGAGAAGCTGTCCGGGCTGTCCGAGGGCGAACAGGAACGGCTGCTCGTGGACACCGTGTGCGCGCACGCGGCGGCCGTCCTCGGCCACAGCGGCTCCGCCGCCGTGGAACCGGACCTGGCGTTCCGGGAGCTCGGCTTCGACTCGCTCACCGCGGTGGAGCTGCGCAACCTGCTCACCGCCGACACCGGGCTGACCCTGCCCGCGACGCTGGTCTTCGACCACCCGACGCCCCAGGCGATCGCCCGTCACCTGCGGAGCGAACTCACCGGCGAGGCCGGCCCGGACGAGGTGTCCGTCTTCAGCGAGCTCGACCGGCTGGAGTCGGCGATCTCGACGGGCGCCACCGCCGAGGAGACGGTCCGCGCCGGGGTGCGGAGGCGCCTGCAGGAGCTGCTGTCCCTGGTGAACACCACCGCGGAACAAGCAGCGGAATCCGCCGACGCACAGCGGCAGCTCCAGGACGCGACGATCGACGACATCTTCGATCTGATCGATCAAGATCTAGAAAATTCCTAGTTCTTGGCGCTCTACCTTTAACGACAGCCGAGGACGGATGGGGCGGATGAGCAGCAACGAAGACAGGCTTCTCGAGTATCTCAAGCGCGTCACCGGGGACCTTCGCCAGGTCCGGGACCGCCTGCGCGAGGTCGAGGAGAAGGATCAGGAACCCATCGCGATCGTCGGCATGGCGTGCAGGTACCCGGGCGGTGTGCGCTCGCCCGAGGACCTGTGGCAGCTGGTGGTCTCCGGTGGCGACGCCGTCGGGGAGTTCCCCGGGGACCGCGGCTGGGACGTGGACGGCATCTACGACCCGGATCCTGAGGCGTCGGGGAAGACGTACACGCGGCGTGGCGGATTCCTGTACGAGGCGGGGGAGTTCGACCCGGGGTTCTTCGGGATCAGCCCGCGTGAGGCCGTGGCGATGGATCCGCAGCAGCGGTTGCTGCTGGAGACCACGTGGGAGACGTTCGAACGGGCCGGCATCGACGCGGAGTCGGTGCGGGGGAGCCGTACGGGAGTCTTCGTCGGCTCCGGCTACCAGGACTACGTCAACCTCCTCCTCGGCGTGGCCGGCGAGTCCGACGGCCACCTCGGGACCGGCAACTCGGCCAGCGTGATGTCCGGCCGCATCGCCTACACCTTCGGCCTGGAGGGCCCGGCGGTCACCGTCGACACGGCCTGCTCGTCCTCGCTCGTGGCCCTGCACTGGGCGATACAGGCCCTGCGCAGCGGCGAGTGCTCCATGGCACTGGCCGGCGGCGTGCAGGTGATGACGACGCCCACCGCCTTCGTGGAGTTCAGCCGCCAGCGCGGCCTCGCCCCGGACGGACGGTGCAAGCCGTTCGCCGCCGGGGCCGACGGCACCGGCTGGGCCGAGGGCGTCGGCATGCTCCTGGTGGAGCGGCTGTCGGACGCCCGGCGCAACGGACACCAGGTACTGGCGGTCGTCCGCGGCAGCGCCATCAACCAGGACGGCGCGTCCAACGGCCTGACCGCCCCGAACGGCCCGGCCCAGCAGCGGGTGATCCGCCAGGCGCTGGCGTCGGCCGGCCTGTCTCCCGCGCAGGTCGACGCCGTGGAGGCGCACGGTACGGGGACGACGCTCGGCGACCCGATCGAGGCGCAGGCGCTGCTGGCCACGTACGGCCGGGAACGGCCCGAGGGACAGCCGCTGTGGCTGGGGTCGCTGAAGTCCAACATCGGTCATGCCCAGGCTGCGGCCGGTGTCGGCGGCATCATCAAGATGGTCATGGCGATGCGCAACGGCGTGCTGCCGCAGACGCTGCATGTGGACGAGCCGACGCCGCACGTGGACTGGTCGGCGGGTGAGGTGCGGCTGCTGACGGAGGCCATGGACTGGCCGGAGACCGGCCACCCGCGCCGCGCCGCGGTCTCGTCCTTCGGCGTCAGCGGCACCAACGCCCACACCATCATCGAGCAGGCCCCGGACCAGGACGACGAGCCGGCCGGTGCCCCCGCCGCCGGCCCGCTGGCCTGGGTGCTCTCCGCCAAGAGCGACGCGGCGCTGCAGGCCCAGGCGGCCCGGCTGCTGTCCTTCGCGGACAGCGGGGCGGCTCCGGCGGACATCGGGCTGTCGCTGGCCACGACGCGTGCGGCCCTCCGTCACCGGGCCGCGGTGGTGGGGGAGACCCGCGAGGAACTGCTCCTCGGGCTCCGGGACCTGGCCGCGGGCACCCCCTCGCCCGCAGTGCTGCTGGGGCGCCCGGCGGGCGGCAAGACCGGGTTCCTGTTCTCCGGTCAGGGTTCGCAGCGGATCGGCATGGGGCGCGCGCTGTACGAGGCGTTCCCGGTGTTCGCGGAGGCGTACGACGAGGTGTGCGCGCATCTGGACGCGCCGGTCGACGTCGACGCCGAGACGCTGCACCGGACCGGGTGCACCCAGCCCGCGCTCTTCGCCGTCGAGGTGGCGCTGTTCCGGCTCCTCGAATCCTGGGGGATCCGGCCGGACTTCCTCGTCGGCCACTCCGTGGGAGAGATCGCGGCCGCGCACGTGGCCGGTGCGCTGTCCCTGGAGGACGCGGCCAAGCTGGTGTCCGCGCGTGCCGCGCTGATGCAGGCGCTGCCCGCCGGCGGGGCCATGGTCGCCGTGCAGGCGACCGAGGACGAGATCCTGCCGCACCTCACCGACGCGGTGAGCATCGCCGCGGTCAACGGCCCGCAGTCCGTGGTGATCTCGGGTGACGAGACGGCGGCCCTGGCCATTGCCGCGGCCTTCGCCGGGCAGGGGCGTAAGACGTCGCGGCTGAAGGTCAGCCACGCGTTCCACTCGCCGCTCATGGACCCCATGCTCGACGCGTTCGCGCAGGTCGTACGGGAGCTGGTCTTCGAGGAGCCGAAGCTCCCGGTCGTCTCCAACGTCACCGGCCGCCTCGTAGAGTCGTACACCCCCGAGTACTGGGTCCGGCACGTCCGTGAGGCGGTCCGCTTCGCCGACGGCGTGCAGACCCTGCAGGACCTGGGTGTCACCACCTTCGTGGAGATCGGCCCGGGCGGCGTCCTGAGCGGGATGGTGCAGGGCTGCGTGGCTGAGGCCGTCACCGTCCCGGTGCTGCGGGCCGACCGCCCCGAGCCGCAGGCCCTCGTCACGGCGGTGGCACAACTGCACGTCAACGGCGTCGCGGTGGACTGGAGCGTGTTCTTCTCCGGTGCCCGGAAGGTCGGTCTGCCGACGTACGCCTTCCAGCACGAGCGGTACTGGGTGGAGGCGCCGGAGCCCGCGGCCGCGGCGGCCGATCCGGTCGACGCGGAGTTCTGGGAGACGGTGGAGCGCGAGGACCTGGAGGCTCTCGCGGGCACTCTGGACATCCGTGCCGAGGACGCGTTCAGTGACGTCCTGCCGCGGCTGTCATCGTGGCGGCGGCAGCGCAAGGAGCAGTCCGCCGTGGACGGCCGGCGCTACCGCGAGTCGTGGAAGCGGCTGGGCGAGCTCGGCCCGGCCGGCGCCGGCGGCACCTGGCTGCTGGCCGTTCCGGAGACGGAGAACGAGCAGATCAGCGCGGTCCGTGCCGCACTCACCGCTCGCGGCGCCGCTCTGAAGACCGTGGTGGTCGGTGCGGCGAGCGACCGCGACGGCCTGGCCCGGGAGCTGGCCGCGGCGGGACCGGTCGACGGCGTGCTGTCCCTGCTCGTCACCGGCGACCCCGTCCTGCCCACGCTGCTGCTCGTCCAGGCCCTGGACGACGCCGGCATCGACGCCCCCCTGTGGTGCCTCACCTCGGGCGCGGTGGCGGTCGACGCCTCCGACGCCGTACGCGACGCACGGCACACCCAGGTCTGGGGCCTGGGCCGGACCGCGGCCCTGGAACTCCCGCGGCGCTGGGGCGGCCTGATCGACCTGCCCGAGACCATCGACGACCGGGCCGCCGCACACCTCGCCGAGGTACTGGGCCGGGCACGGACGCGCCGGTGGCAGGAGGACCAGCTCGCCGTCCGCGCCTCCGGCGTCTTCGCCCGGCGGCTCGCCCCCGCACCGGCCCGCCCGGCCACCGGCCGGTGGCGCCCCCGGGGCACGGTCCTGATCACGGGCGGCACCGGCGCCCTGGGCGGCCACGTCGCCCGCTGGCTGGCGCGCAACGGCGCCGAACACCTCGTGCTCACCAGCCGCCGGGGCGCCGACGCGCCGGGCGCCGACGGGCTGCGGGCCGAGCTGGAGACCCTCGGCGCCCGCGTCACGATCGCGGCGTGCGACGTCGCCGACCGCGACGCCGTGGCGGCCCTGCTCGCCGAGCACATCCTCACCGCCGTGGTGCACACCGCCGGAGTCGCCGACGCCGGCATGCTGACCGCCACGACCCCGGCCGACTTTGCCGCCGCACTCGCCGCGAAGGCCGGCGGCGCCGCACACCTGGACGAACTGCTGGGCGAGCAGGAGCTGGACGCCTTCGTCCTCTTCTCCTCCATCTCCGGCGTCTGGGGCAGCGGCGGCCAGGCCGCCTACGCGGCCGGCAACGCCTTCCTGGACGGGCTCGCCCGGCAGCGCCGCGACCGCGGACTCACCGCCACCGCCGTCTCCTGGGGCCCCTGGGCCGACGGCGGCATGGTCGAGGACGGGGACGACGAGGAGCGGCTGCGCCGCCGCGGACTGCGCGCGATGTCCCCCGAGACGGCGATCACCGCCCTGCAGCGCGCCCTCGACCGTGACGAGACGGTGCTGACCGTGGCCGACGTGGACTGGTCGAGCTTCATCGTGCCGTTCACCCTCGGCCGCCCCAGCCCCCTGCTCGGCGACCTCCCCGCGGTGCGCGCGACCCTCGCGGAGGACGTCCCCGAGGAGAAGCGCGGCTCCGGGGCGCTCGCCGAGAGCCTGACCGGGCTGTCGCAGGACGACCGGGCTCGCGTGCTCGTGGACCTCGTGCGCACGCACGCCGCCGCCGTGCTCGGGCACCGTGGAGCGGGCGCGATCGAGGCCGACCGGCCCTTCCGGGACCTCGGCTTCGACTCCCTGACCGCAGTGGAACTGCGCAACCGGATCAACGAGGCGAGCGGCCTGGCCCTGCCCACGACGCTGGTCTTCGACCACCCCACCGCCGCCGACCTCGCCGCGCACCTGCTCGCCGAACTCACCGGCGGGGAAGCCCCCGGGGCCACGGCCGCGGCGGCCGCCGCCGTGCTCGACGAGCCGATCGCCATCGTCGGCATGGCCTGCCGCTACCCCGGCGGCGTGCGCTCGCCCGAGGACCTGTGGGAACTCGTCGTCTCCGGCCGCGACGCGATCACCCGGTTCCCCGGCAACCGGGGCTGGGACGTGGAAGCGCTCTACCACCCGGACCCCGACCACCCCGGCACCACGTACACCACCGAGGGCGGATTCCTGCACGACGCGGACGAGTTCGACCCCGCCGTCTTCGGGATCAGCCCGCGCGAGGCCGTCGCCATGGACCCCCAGCAGCGCCTGCTGCTGGAAACCGCCTGGGAGGCCTTCGAACGGGCCGGGATCGCCCCCGGCTCGGTGCGCTCCACCGCCACCGGCGTGTTCGTCGGCTCCGGCTACCAGGACTACACCGCCCGCCCGCTCAAGGTGCCCGACGGCGTCGAGGGCTACATCCCCAGCGGCAACGCGGCCAGCGTGATCACCGGCCGGCTCTCCTACACCTTCGGCCTGCAGGGCCCGTCGGTCACCGTCGACACCGCCTGCTCGTCCTCGCTGACCGCCCTCCACCTCGCCGTACAGGCGCTGCGCAACGGCGAGTGCTCGATGGCGCTGGCCGGTGGCGTGATGGTGATGGCCGGCCCGTCCGCCTTCACGATGTCGAGCAGACAGCGCGCGCTGGCCGCCGACGGCCGCTGCAAGGCGTTCTCCTCGTCCGCCGACGGCACCGGGTTCGCCGAAGGCGTGGGCCTGGTCCTGGTCGAGCGGCTGTCCGACGCGCGCCGCAACGGGCACGAGGTCCTGGCCGTGGTGCGCGGCTCCGCCGTCAACCAGGACGGCGCCTCCAACGGCCTCACCGCGCCCAGCGGCAAGGCCCAGCAGCAGGTGATCCGCCAGGCGCTCGCCAACGCCCGGCTCGACCCGGCCGAGGTGGACGCCGTGGAGGCCCACGGCACCGGCACCCGGCTCGGTGACCCCATCGAGGCGCAGGCGCTGCTGGCCACCTACGGCAAGGAGCGCTCCGAGGACCGGCCGCTGTGGCTCGGCTCGCTCAAGTCCAACATCGGCCACTCGCAGGCGGCCGCGGGCGTCGGCGGCGTCATCAAGATGGTGATGGCCATCCGCAACGGCGTCCTGCCGCAGACCCTGCACGTCGACGAGCCGACCCCCGACGTCGACTGGTCCGCCGGGCACGTACGCCTGCTGACCGAGCAGACCGCCTGGCCCGACCGGGGCAGGCCCCGCCGGGCCGCCGTCTCCTCGTTCGGCATGAGCGGCACCAACGTGCACACCATCATCGAGCAGGCACCGGAGACCGTGCCCGCCGCCGGGGACGAGCAGACCGGTGAGACACCGGGCGACACCGCCTCCCGGGCTGCGGACGCCTTCCCGTGGCCGCTGTCCGCGAAGACCGAGCGGTCGCTGCGCGAACAGGCACGCCGCCTGCTGGCACACCTCGACCGCACCGAAGGACTCACCCTGCCCGACGTGGGCCACGCCCTCGTCACCACGCGGACGCAGCTGGAGCACCGGGCCGTGGTCGTCGGCCGCGACCGGCACGAGATGCGGGCCGGGCTCGCGGCGCTCGCCGGCGGCGAACCGTCCGACAGCGTCGTCCAGGGCACCGCCGCGGCCTCCGGCAAGGTCGTCCTCGTCTTCCCCGGCCACGGCTCGCAGTGGCCGGAGATGGCCAGGGAACTGCTGGACGCCTCCCCGGTCTTCGCCGAGCAGGCGAAGGCCTGCGCGGAAGCCTTCGCCCCGTACGTCGGCTGGCCGCTGCTGGACGTCCTGCGGGCGGAGCCGGGCGCGCCGGGCATGACCGAGGTGGAGGTCGCCCAGCCGGCCCTGTTCACGGTGATGGTGTCGCTCGCCGCCCTGTGGCGCTCCCACGGAGTCCAGCCCGCCGCCGTGGTCGGCCACTCGCAGGGCGAGGTCGCCGCCGCGTACGTCGCGGGGGCGCTGACGCTGGACGACGCGGCCAGGATCGTGGCGCTGCGCAGCCGGACGCTGACCAAGCTGACGGGCAAGGGCGCGATGCTGGCGGTCGCGATGCCCGCCGACCGGGCCCGCGCGAGGCTGGAGAAGTACGGGGACCGGCTGTCGGTCGCCGCCGTCAACGGGCCCGCCGCCCTGACCGTCTCCGGAGACCCCGACGCGGTCGGCGAACTCCTGGCGGAGCTCGAAGGCGAAGGCGTGCGCGTGCGCAAGGTGCGCGGCGCCACCGGCGCCGGGCACTCCGCCCAGGTCGACGGCCTGCGCGACGAGCTGCTGGAGCTGCTGGCCCCCGTCTCGCCGCGCGCGGCGGACATCCCCTTCTACTCCACCGTGACCGGCACGGTGCTGGACACCACCGGCCTGGACGCCGAGTACTGGTACCGCAACGCCCGCCGCACCGTGGAGTTCGAGCGGACCGTCAAGGCGCTGCTGGCCGACGGGCACGGCGTGTTCGTCGAGTGCAGCCCGCACCCGCTGCTGTCCGGCGCCGTACAGGAGATCACCGACGAGGCGGGCGCCGACGTCGTGACCGGCGCCTCGCTGCGCAGGGACCAGGGCGGCACGGACCGCTTCCTGCGCTCCCTGGCCGAACTGCACGTGAACGGCGTGCCCGTGGACCTGACGATGCCCTTCGCCGGCCGGCCCGTACGGCGCGTGGACCTGCCGACCTACGCCTTCCAGCGCCGGCGGTACTGGCTGGAGAGCGCCGACCCGGCGCCCGCGGGCGCCGATCCGGTCGAGGCCCGGTTCTGGGAGCTGGTGGAGAACGCGGACCTGCCGGAGCTCGCCGGTGAGCTCGGCACGGACGACGCCGCCCTCATCGGCCCGGCGCTGCCCGCGCTGTCCGCGTGGCGGCGGCGCAGCCGCGAGAAGTCCACGGTGGACGGCTGGCGCTACCGGGTCTCCTTCCGGCAGCTGACCGACCACCCGGCGGCCCCCGACCTGGACGGCCTGTGGCTCGCCGTCCTCCCCGCCGGGCTGGCGGACGAGGAGTGGGCGGCCTGCGTCGTCGGCGTCCTGGGCGCCCACGGGGCGAAGGTGCGGGTCGTCGAACTCCCCGTCGACTGCGACCGCGAGGACGCCGCGGCCCGGCTCGCCGGGGAACTCGGGGACGAACAGCCCGCCGGAGTCCTCTCCATGCTGGGCCTGGCACCCGGCCGGCACCCCGCCCACCCCACGCTGTCCGCGAACCTCGCCGCGACGGTGACCCTGCTGCAGGCGCTGGGCGACCTGGACGTTCCGGCACCGCTGTGGTGCGCGACCCGCGGCGCCGTGTCCACCGGGGCGGCCGACCCGCTGCGCGACGCCGGCCAGGCACAGCTGTGGGGCCTGGGCATCGTGGCCGCCCTCGAACAGCCGCGCCGCTGGGGCGGCCTGGTCGACCTGCCCGAGGTGCTGGACGAGCACGCCCTGCGCCGCCTGGCCGGGGCACTGGCCCAGCAGGACGAGGACCAGCTCGCCGTGCGCGCCGACGGCGTGTTCGGCCGCCGCATGGTCCGGGCCCGGCCCGCCGACGCGGAGCCCGCCAAGCCGTGGCAGCCCCGCGGCACCGTCCTGATCACCGGTGGCACCGGCGGCGTGGGCCGGCACCTGGCCCGCTGGCTGGCCGGCGCCGGAGCACAGCACCTGGTGCTGACCAGCAGGCGCGGACCCGACGCCCCCGGCGCGCAGGAACTGCACGCGGAGCTGACCGCGCTCGGCGCCGACGTCACCATCGCCGCCTGCGACATCGCCGACCGCGACGCGGTCGCCGGGCTGCTCGCCGGCATCGAGTCCCGGCACCCGCTCACCGCGGTCCTGCACGCCGCCGGCACGGCCCGCTCGTCCCTGCTGACCGACGCCGGGCTGGACGAGTTCGCCGAAGCGGCGGCCACCAAGGTCACCGGCGCCGTCCACCTCGACGAACTCCTCGACGGCCGTGAACTGGACGCGTTCGTCCTCTTCGCCTCCGGCGCCGGAGTCTGGGGCAGCGGCGGCCAGGCCTCCTACGCCGCGGCCAACGCCTTCCTCGACGCCCTGGCCCTGCAGCGACGGGCACGCGGCCTGACCGCGACCTCGCTGGCCTGGGGCGGCTGGGACGGCGGCGGCATGGTCGACGACGCGGTCCGGGAGCGCGGCGAGAAGCGGGGCCTGGGCTTCATGGCCCCCGAGCTCGCCGTCTCCGCCCTGCACCAGGCCGTCGAGCACGACGAGGCGGCCCTGACCGTCGCCCCCATCGACTGGGAGCGGTTCCTGCCCGCCTTCACCGTGGGACGCCCGAGCCCGCTGCTGTCCGACCTGCCCGACGTACAGCGGCTGCTGGAGGCCGAGCAGGCCGCCGAGGAGACGGACGCCGAAGCGGGCCTGGCGGCCGAACTCGCCGGACTCCCCGAGGCCGAGCAGGAAGAGCGGCTGCTGGAGCACATCCGCTCCCTGAGCGCCGTGGTCCTCGGCCACGCCTCGGCCGACGACGTGGCGCCCACCGCGCAGTTCCTGGAGCTGGGCTTCGACTCGCTCACCGCGCTCGACCTGCGCCGCCGCCTGTCGGCGGCGACCGGTCTGCGGCTGCCCGCGGGACTGGCCTTCGACCACCCCACGCCCACCAAGCTCGCCAAGCACCTGCGAACCCAGCTCTCCGGCGCCGCGAACGGCACCGCGCAGGAGGAACGGCCCGCCGACATGCTGGTCCAGCTCTACCAGCACGCGAGCGAGAACGGGACGGCCCCCGAGGCCATGGGCATGCTGATGGAGGCGGCCCGGTTCCGGCCCTCCTTCGACCGGCCCGGGGACCTGGCCGAGCGGCCCGCCCCCGTGCGGTTCTCGCAGGGCGACGAGCCCCTCGCGCTGATGTGCTTCTCGCCGTACGTCGTACCGGCCGGAGCGCACCAGTACGCGCGCTTCGCCGCCCCCTTCCGCGACCGGCTCGACATGTGGGCCCTGACCCACCCGGGCTACGAGAAGGGCGAACCGGTCCCCTCCGGCGTGGACGCCGTGCTCGCGCTGCACGCGCAGACCGTGCGGGAGTGCGCCGGCGGCAAGCCGGTCGTCCTGCTCGGCTACTCCTCGGGCGGCTGGATCGCCCACGGCGTGGCGGCGCACCTGGAGGCCATGGGCGAGAAGCCGGCGGCCGTGGTGATGGTCGACAGCTTCAGCCGCGAGATCCCCTTCGACCACACCGTGCTCAACGCCATGGCCCAAGCACAGTCCCAGCGCCTGGACTTCATGCGGTCCGGCGGCGAACAGCTCACCGCCATGGGCTGCTACATGCGCCTGTTCGACGAGTGGGCCGCACCGGAGATCGCGGCCCCGACCCTGCTCGTACGGGCGAGCGAGCCCATGCTGCCCGGCGCCGCGGACGGCGACGGACGCGCGGCACCGCCCGAGCACGTGGACACGGTCGTCGAAGTGGCCGGAAACCACTACTCGATGATGGAGGACCACGCCGGCACCACTGCAGCGGCAGTGCGGACCTGGCTGGCGGACGTCCTCACCGACCGGGCCGGCGGCCCGGAACACAGCTAGAAGGTGGGAGACAAGAACCATGACGAAGAGGCTCTACGAGATCGGCGAGACCCCGCCGCTCGGTGAGGTCCCGCAGCAGATGTACGCCTCGGTCATCCGGCAGAACCGTTACGGACAGCCGAAGCAGGCGTTCCGCACCGAGGTCGTCGACACCCCCGGGGTGGGACGCGGACAGGTGCTGGTCTACGTGATGGCCGCCGGCATCAACTACAACAACGTGTGGTCCTCGCTGGGACAGCCCGTCGACGTCATCGGCATGCGGCAGCGCCAGGGACAGCAGGAGGACTTCCACATCGGCGGCTCGGAGGCCTCCGGCGTGGTGTGGGCGGTCGGCGAAGGCGTCCGCAACGTCAAGGTGGGCGACCACGTGCTGCTCACCAGCGGCCAGTGGGACGAGACCGCCCCCGACATCCGGATGGGCACCGACCCCCTGGTCTCCGAGAGCATCAAGGCCTGGGGCTACGAGACCAACTACGGCTCCTTCGCCCAGTTCTGCCGGGTCGACGAGTACCAGTGCCACCCCAAGCCCGCCCACCTGTCCTGGGAGAAGTCGGCGGCCTTCCTGCTCACCGGGCCCACCGCCTACCGGCAGCTGTTCGGCTGGCAGGGCAACACCGTCCGCCCCGGCGACCCCGTCCTGATCTGGGGCGGCGCCGGCGGCCTCGGCTCCATGGCCATCCAGCTCGTCAGGATGGCCGGCGGCATTCCCATCGCCGTGGTCTCCGACGAGGACCGCGCCGAGTACTGCCGCCGCCTCGGAGCCGAAGGCACCATCAACCGCCGCGACTTCGACCACTGGGGCCGGCTGCCCGACGTCGGCGACGCCGAGGCGTCGGCGCGCTTCCTGCGCGGCGCGCGCGGCATCGGCAAGAAGATCTGGGAGATCCTCGGCGAGCGCAAGTCCCCGCGGATCGTGCTCGAACACAGCGGCCAGGACACCCTCCCCACGTCGATGTACCTGTGCGACAACGCCGGCATGGTGGTGATCTGCGGCGGCACCTCCGGCTACAACGGCGACATCGACCTGCGCCACCTGTGGATGCGCTCCAAGCGCCTCCAGGGCTCGCACTACGCCAACACCCGTGAGTGCCGCGAGGTCATCAAGCTGGTCGGAGACGGCCTGCTCGATCCCTGCCTGTCCGCCTGCGAGGGCTTCGAGGACATCGGGCGCATGCACCAGATGATGCACGACAACGTCCACCCCTCCGGGAACATGGCCGTCCTCGTGAACGCGGTCCGGCGCGACGAGACGACCCTCCGGCTCCCCGCCGCCTGACGGCCCCCCAACCCCTCCCACCAGCACGTGCAAGGAGAGTCATGACCCAGCCCGCCGGCGCGCCCGCCGTCCCCAAGGCCCGCAGCTGTCCCTTCCTGCCGCCGGACGGCCTCGCCGACGTCCGCGAGACCGCCCCGGTGAGCCGGGCCACCTTCACCAGCGGCCACGAGGCGTGGCTCGTGACCGGCTACGAGCAGGTGCGCGCCCTGCTGCGCGACCCGTCGTTCAGCGTCAAGGTGCCCCACGCCCTGCACACCCAGGACGGCGTCGTCACCCAGAAGCCCGGCCGCGGCAGCCTGCTGTGGCAGGACGATCCCGACCACACCGACGACCGCAAGCTGCTCGCCAAGGAGTTCACCGTCCGGCGCATGCAGGCGCTCCGGCCGAACATCCAGCGCATCGTCGACGAGCACCTCGACGCCATCGAGGCGCAGGGCGGCCCGGTCGACCTGGTGAAGACGTTCGCCAACCCGGTGCCGTCCATGGTGATCTCCGACCTGTTCGGCGTCCCCGTCGAGCGGCGGGCGGAGTTCCAGGAGATCGCCGAGGCGATGATGCGCGTCGACCAGGACGTCGCGGCCACCGAGGCCGCCGGCATGCGCCTGGGCGGCCTGCTCTACCAGCTCGTCCAGGAGCGCAAGGCCAATCCCGGCGACGACCTGATCTCGGCGCTGATCACCACCGAGGACACCGACGGCGTCGTCGACGACATGTTCCTCATGAACGCGGCCGGCACCCTGCTGATCGCGGCCCACGACACCACCGCCTGCATGATCGGCCTCGGCGCGGCGCTGCTCCTCGACCGCCCCGACCAGCTGGCCCTGCTCCGCGAGGACCCGTCGCTGATCGGCAACGCGGTCGAGGAGCTGCTGCGCTACCTCACCATCGGCCAGTTCGGCGGCGAGCGCGTCGCCACCGAGGACGTGGAGCTCGGCGGCGTGCGCATCGCCAAGGGCGAGCAGGTCGTCGCGCACGTCCTGGCCGCCGACTTCGACCCCGCCTTCGTCGAGGAGCCGGAGCGCTTCGACATCACCCGCCGCCCCGCCCCGCACCTGGCCTTCGGCTTCGGTGCCCACCAGTGCATAGGCCAGCAGCTCGCCCGCATCGAGCTGCAGATCGTCTTCGAGTCCCTGTTCCGCCGCTTCCCGACCCTGCGCCTGGCCAAGCCCGTCGAGGAGCTCCGCTTCCGCACCGACATGGTCTTCTACGGCGTGCACGAGCTGCCCGTCACCTGGTGACCCGCACACCACAGTGAACCCCCCACCGGTGTGCAGCGCCCGCGGGCCGCGGGCGCTGCACACCGCATTCCGCTGCGACGCCCGAATACCTGAATGTTTCGTTCAGTGAGACGGCCCGTTACGGCGCTTGCGGCAGCTGTACGGAAAAACCTTGCCGACGGATTGAATTCCGTCTCCCGTATCCCTGAGTAACGGCATCGCTGACCGTTTGAAAGGCACGTCATGACCGAGACCGATATCCGTTCCACCGAGTCGCCGGCCCCCGCCTTCCCGCAGGACAGGACCTGCCCGTACCAGCCGCCGGCGGCCTACACGGAATGGCGCGGGGAGAGCCCCCTGTCGCAGGTGAAGCTGTTCGACGGCCGGCCGGCGTGGCTGGTGACGGGGCACGCCGAGGGACGTGCGCTGCTCGCCGATCCGCGGTTGTCCTCCGACTGGGGTCACCCGTCCTTCCCCGTGGTCGTCCGGCGCACCGAGGACCGCGGCGGGCTGGCCTTCCCGCTGATCGGCGTCGATGACCCCCTGCACGCGCGGCAGCGGCGCATGCTCATCCCCAGCTTCGGCGTCAAGCGCATGAACGCCATCCGCCCCATGATCCAGAGCCTGGTGGACCGGCTGCTGGACGAGATGCTGGAGAAGGGGCCCGTCGCGGACCTGGTGTCGGCCTTCGCGCTGCCCGTGCCCTCGATGGCGATCTGCGAGCTGCTCGGCGTCCCCTACGGCGACCACGACTTCTTCGAGGAGCGCTCCCGCGACTTCGTGGGCGCCGAGACGTCGGCGGAGGCCGACGCGGCGTTCGGCGAGCTGTACGCGTACCTGCACGGGCTGGTCGGGAAGAAGCAGGCCGAGCCCGGGGACGGCCTCCTCGACGAGCTGATCGCACGTCAGCTGGAGGAGGGCGAGCTGGACCACAACGAGGTGGTCATGATCGCGCTGGTCCTGCTGGTGGCCGGCCACGAGACCACCGTCAACGCGATCGCCCTCGGCGCCCTCACGCTCATGCAGCACCCCGAGCAGCTCGACGTGCTGCTGAAGGACCCGGGCGCGATCTCGGGCGTGGTCGAGGAGCTGCTGCGGTTCACCTCCGTCTCCGACTACATGGTCCGGATGGCCAAGGAGGACATCGAGGTCGGCGGCGAGACCATCAAGGCCGGGGACGCGGTGGTGGTCTCCATCTCGCTGATGAACCGCGACGCCAAGGCGTACGAGAACCCCGACGTCTTCGACGCCCGGCGCAACGCGCGGCACCACGTCGGCTTCGGCCACGGCATCCACCAGTGCCTCGGGCAGAACCTCGCGCGCGCCGAGCTCGAGATCGCCCTCGGCACGCTCTTCGCCCGCATCCCGGGCCTGCGCCCGGCCGTGCCCCTCGACGAGGTGCCCATCAAGGCCGGCCACGACGCCCAGGGCCCGGTCGAGCTCCCGGTCACCTGGTGAGGACGACGGGCGAAGGAACGGAAGGAACGAGAGGAAAGGAGGCGGTCCGCCTTGCGCATCACCATCGACCGTGACCGGTGCATCGGCTCCGGCCAGTGCGTCATGACCGCGCCCGGCGTCTTCACGCAGGACGACGACGCGCTGGTCGCCCTGCTCCCCGGGCAGGAGGACGGGTCGGGCGACCCGCGCGTGCGCGACGTCCCGATGGCCTGCCCGGTACAGGCCGTCATGATCTCCGGCTGAGCCGCGCGGGCCGGGTGCCGTGGGGGGGGGCGGCCCGGGGGGGGGGGGGGGGCCCCCCCCCCCCCGGCCCCCGGGGGGCCCCCGGGGGGGGGGGGGGGGGGGGGGGGGGAAAGGACTGGTTTTTTTAGTGGGGGTGG
>NZ_JBIBIZ010000001.1:614062-1209971 GCF_042958085.1 Streptomyces sp. NPDC008001
TTTCCGCACGTTTCCCGCACGCGCTTCCCGCACATTCCCGCTCAACTGCGGCGGGGGGGGGGGGGGGGGGGGGGCCCGCCCCCCCCCCCCCGGGGGCGGGGGGGGGGGGGGGGGGGGGGGCCCCCCCCGGGGGGGGGGGGCCGCCCCCCCCCACGTCCGTTCCCCGAGGTCACGACGGGGCTGGTGCTGCGGTGGGCGAGGAAAAGGACGTGGTTTTTTACGTGCGTGTGACAGCCGGGTAATCCACGGTTCATGGAGGATAAAAAGACCCCTCGAAGGTGGCGTGAACGCGAGGGCGCACTGGCGCGACTTCGACCGTACCGAACCCCCGAAGGGGCCGGCGGGCGGCTACCGAACCTTTGCCGCGGAGCCGCAGTGTTAGGCCGCCCCGCCCGGCCTTCGTTGACCGGCGGACCGGAATCTCACTAGCCTCCCCATTAAATTCACCCTCCATGAAGTTTCCTGAAGGGGAACCCTCCCTTGATGAATGCAGCACCTGCAGCACCGGGCCTGTGCATGGCGAGTCTCGATAGAGCCCTGACGATCCAGCAGGCGAACCAGGAGTTCTTCCGGCAGTTCAACGGATCGTCCGAGGAAATATGCGGCCGCAATTTCCGTGATGTGGTGCACCCGAGCGTCCAGCAGCCGCTGATGCGGCAGTTCTCCCATTTGCTCGAAGGGAAGCACCAGCGATTCGTCACCCCCGTCATCGCCGTGGGGCCCGGTGAGGAGTCCGCCTTCACCGTCCCCCTCACCGCGGTCGCGGTGCGCGGCGGCGCCCTGCCCGACACCTCCGCGATCCTGGTCATGATGCCCTCGGCCCGGGACGCCGAAGGGACGCGCGTCGTCACCAACCGCAAGAAGATCCTCTCCGAGATGGACGCCCGCATCCTCGAGGGCATCGCGGCCGGCGTCTCCACCGTCCCCCTGGCCTCGCGCCTCTACCTGAGCCGGCAGGGCGTCGAGTACCACGTGACCTGCCTGCTGCGGAAGCTGAAGGTGCCCAACCGCGCCGCGCTGGTCTCCCGCGCCTACTCCATGGGCGTGCTCAAGGTCGGCACCTGGCCGCCCGAGGTCGTCGAGGACTTCGTGAAGTGAGCGGGCGCGGGCCCCTCGTGGGCGGCCCGCCCGCCGGCCCCCTTGGTGACAATTCGGCCATAAGGTCCGCGTTCTGACTCAAAGATAGATGGAAATGTTCACTTCCGTTTCTTACTGTCATGTCGACTGGATCTTGCAAGCCGGCTCCCTCCCCAGGGCCGGCCGCCGGCGCGCCGATCGTCCCCCGAGGTCGCGCCAGGCTTCATGAAAGGAACACTGTGGCGGTCATCCCCGAGACACGTCATGAGTCTTCCCGGACCCTGGTCGGCCGCTCCGCCGAACTGAACAGCGTGCTGCGGCAGGCCGGACTGGCCCGCGCCGGGGCCGCGCAGGCCGTGCTGGTCCGGGGCCCGGCCGGAATCGGCAGGAGCAGCCTGCTGACCGCCGTCGCCGACCGGCTGCGCACCGACGGCTTCACCGTCCGCACCGCCGGCGGAGGCACCGCACCCGGCCGGCTCTTCGACGCGCTGGGCCTGCCCGCCGCCCCCGTGCCCGCAGACCCCTCCGGGCCGCCGGCCGACGCGTACGCCGACCGCCGTCGGCTCCACGCCCACCTCCTCCGCCTGCTGGCCGAGGGCCCCCTGGCCATCGTCCTCGACGACGCCCAGCAGTACGACGAAACGTCCCTGCGCTGCCTCGACTTCGCCCTGCGCCGGGTCACCGCACAACCCCTCTTCGTGCTCTTCGCCCAGCGCACGGAGAGCGACGGCCCCGGCACGGCCGTCCTCGCCGAACTCCTGGCCCAGGACCGCTGCACGCTCCTGGAGCCGCAGCCGCTGGGCGAGACCGGCACCGGCCGGCTGATCGACGGCGCGCTGGGCGGACCCGTCGACCCGCTCTTCGCCCGGCGCTGCGCGGAGATCTGCGGAGGCAACCCGCTCCTCCTCGGACGGCTGCTCGCCGGGCTGCGCACGGCCGGGATCCGGCCCGACCGCGGCGGCCTGCGCCGGCTGCGCACCGTCTACGGCGGCATCCTCGCCTCCCTGATACCGGACTTCCTGGCCGTCCAGCCCGGCCCCGTACGGCAAGTGGCCACGGCCCTGGCCGTCCTCGGCCGTGCCGAGCCCGACCTGCTGGGCGCGCTGGCGGGCGTCCCGGGCCGGCGCGTGGAGGCCGCCCTGGCCGTGCTGCGCCGGTTCGAGGCCGTCGCCCCCGGCGGGAGCGGGGCGGTGATGCGCGAGCCCCTCCGCCGGGCCGTCCTGGCCGGCCTGCCGGCCGGTGCCGTGCGCGAGCTGCGCGCCCGGGCCGCCAGGCTGCTCAACGACGCCGGACGGCCGGCGGCCGACGTCGTCGGCCAGCTCCTCTTCCTGGAGCGCATCGACGAACCCTGGATGCTCGCCGTGCTCCGCGACGCCATCGCCGCATCACCCGGCCGGGCCGCCCCCGCCGAGGTGGTCGGCTGCCTGCGACGCGGCCTGACGGCACGTCTGACGCCCGCCGCCCGCAAGGACATCCACCGGGAACTCGCCCGGGCCTGCGCCGCCACGGCACCGGCCGCCGCCCTGTGGCACCTGCACAAGGCCCTCGCCGCCGCCACGGACGTCCGGGAGAAGGCCGCCATCGCCGCGGACTACGGGCTCTCCGCCGTCGGCACGCGCCAGGCCGCCGACGCCGTGCGCACCCTGGGCCGCGTCCTGGACGACCTCGACGCCGGCCTGGGCGCCGCCCCCGGACCCACCGACCGTGAACTGCGCACCACCATCGCCTCGGCCCTCCTCGTCACCGCCGTCAACGACACGGCGGCCATGTCGGTGGCCCGCGAACGGGCCCGCACCTGGACGCTGCCCCGCGGCGACAGCCCCGCCGAACGCCAGCTGCTGGCCGCCACCAGCGTCATGGCGTGCCTGGAGGGCCGGCCGGCCGTGGAAGCGGCCGCGCTCGCCCGCCGGGCGCTCCGCGTCGAAGAGGCGGCGCCCGCCGGCTGGTGGGTCCTCGGACCCACCACCGTCCTCAGCCAGGCCGACGCCCTCGACGAGGCACTGACCGGCCTGGAGCGCTCCTGCGCCGGCGGACCGGCCCGCCAGGACGCGAGGGTACGGGTCCCGGCGCTGGCCGGCCGCTCCCTCATCCTCCACAACGCCGGCGACATCACCGGCGCCCTGCAGCAGGCACGGGCCGCCCTCGCGCTCGCCGAGCGGTCCGCGCCGGGCCGCCCCGCGCCCCTGGCCCACATCGCCCTGGGCAGCGCCCTGCTCTCCGCGGGCCGCACCGCCGAGGCCTGCCTCGTGCTGGACCGCCTCGTGCGCACCGACACCGCCCTCGAACGCCGCCTCTTCGAGTGGCACCACTACCTCTACGTCCGCGGCCGGGCACTGCGCGAACAAGGCGACATGGAAGGCGCTCTGGACGTGTGGCGCAGGTGCGGCCGCAGCCTGGCGGCGGCCGGGGTCGCCAACCCCCTCCTGGCCCCCTGGTGGCTGCCCGCCACCACCAGCCTCGCCCACCTCGGCCGGACCGCCGAGGCCGCCGCCGTCGTCGAGCAGGCCCTGCCGAGCCTGCGGCGCTGGGGCACTCCCCGGGCCCTCGGACTGGGCCTCCTCGCCGCCTCCCGCGTCGCCGAGGGCCGGGCCCGGCTGCGGCTGCTCGGTGACTCGGTGGACGCCCTGGCAGACTCCCCGGCACGGCTGGAGCTGGCCAAGGCCGAATACATGCTCGGCTACGAACTGCTGCGCCACGGCGACGCCGACAGCGCCCGCCGCCACCTGCGGCGCGTCATCGAAAGGGCCACGCACCGCGGGTACCACCTGCTCGCCGCCACCGCCCGCAGGCTGCTGGTCACCGCCGGCGGGCGCATGCCGCAGCTCGCCGCCAGCCCCCTCGACTCCCTCACCGGCAGCGAACGCCGCGTGGCCGCCCTGGCCCACGACGGAGTGAGCAACAAGAAGATCGCCGAGACGCTGTTCATCACGACCCGCACGGTGGAGATGCACCTGACCAACGTCTACCGCAAGCTCGACGTACGGGGCCGCGCCGAGCTCCCCGGCGGCCTCCGCACCTCCGGACTGCTGGCGACGGGCCGGTGACCCGGAGAACGACCGTGCCACCGCTCGACGCCCTCCCCGCACCCGGCGACGGCCCCACCGGACCCTCACCGCTCGCCGGGCGGGAACCCGAAGAGGCCCTGCTCTCCGCCGCGCTGCAGGACCTGCACCGCGGCCGGGCCGCCCTCGCCGGCGTGCACGGCCCGCCCGGCATCGGCCGCAGCGCGCTGCTGGACCGTGTGGCCGTCCTCGCCGGACGGGCCGGCGTCCGCGTCGCCGCCGCCCAGGCATGCCCGGACGAGACCGGCCGCCCCTACCGCCTCGCCGCCCAGCTGCACAGCGCCCTGGCGCACAGCGGCCACGCCGCGGCCCCGCCGCCCTCCGGGACGGCGCCGGACCTCGAACGGGCCGCCCTGTGCCGGGTCTTCCTCTCTGCCGCCCGCACCGAACCGCTGCTCCTCGTCGTCGATGACGTCCAGTGGGCCGACCGGGCGTCCCTGCGCTGGCTGCAGGCCCTCGCCCGCCGCCTCGCAGGCACCTCCCTGATGCTGCTCACCGCCCGCAGCGACGCCGCCCCCGCCGGCCCGGACGACCGCATCGAACCCTGCCCCCTGGACGCCGGGCACGCCGTCGCCGTGCACACCATCGCCCTCGGCCCGTTGCCGGACCCGGCCGTCGGCCGGCTCCTCGCCGAGCCCTGGCACACCCCGGCCGACCCCGTGTTCCACGAGGCGGCGGCACGGGCCGCCGACGGGAATCCCGCTCTGCTGCGCGCGGTGCTCAGCCAGTTCGCCCGCCACGGCCGGCGCCCCACCGGCGAGGACCTGCCCCGGCTGGCCGACTGCGCCGCCGAAGCCGTACGGCAGCGCACCCGGCACACCCTCACCGTGCTGCCGGAGGAGCTCCACGGCGTCCTGCGCGTCATCGCGGCCGCCGGGCCCGACTGCACCCCCACCATGATCACCGCGCTCGCCGGGGTGCACGCTCCGCGCGCCCTCGCCCTGCTCTCCGGAACCGGCCTGCTCGCCCCCGGTGACCGGCCCGCGTTCCGGCACCCGGCGGCGGCCGAGGCCGTCCTCGCCGGCCTGAGCGTCCAGAGCCGCGAGGAACTCCACGCCCGCGCCGCCGCCTTGGCCCACCGGATGGCCGCCCCCGACAGCGCGGTGGCCCGCATGATGCTCAGCGCACGCCCCGCCGGCGCCGCCTGGGCCGTCGGCCTCCTGCGCGGCGAGGCCGCCCGCCACCGCACCGCCGGACGGCCCGCCGACGCCGCCCGGCTGCTCCGGCGCGCCCTGCGCGAACCGGTGCCGCCCGCACAGCGCGTCCAGCTGCTGACCGAACTCGCGGCCGCCGTCCTGCCCTCCGACCCGGAGACGGCCGACCGGCACCTGCGCCAGGCCCTGCTGGCCCCCGCCGGCACCACTGCCGGCCCCGCCTGGGTGCGCGCCGCCGAACTCCTCGTCGCCCGCGGCGACATGGCCGCCGCCCAGCCGCTGATCGCCCGCGCCGCCGGGCGCGCCGCACCGGGAAGCGACGAGGCGAGTGCTCTGTGGGCCCTGTACCGGCTCGCCGAGCAGAGCGAGCCGGAAGCCGCCCACGAACTGGAGGGCCCGCCGGTCCCGCCGCTGCCCCCGCAGCCCTCCGGGGCGGCGGAAGCCGCCGCCGCGGCCTGGCGCACCGCCCTGCACGGCCGCGACATCGGCCTCGCCCGCCGCCTGGCCCGCACCGCACTCGCCCCGGCCGCCCGCCGCACCGTGCCCCTGCTCCTCCAAGCGGCCGCCTGCCACGTGCTCGTGCTCAGCGGCGACTACGAAGAGGCCCGCACCGCCCTCGACGCCGTGCTGCTGCGTGCCCGTCACGAGGACGTCCGCCCGGTGGCGGCGGTGGCCCTGCTCGTCACCGGCCTCGCCGAACTGGGCCGCGGACGCCCCGACGCCGCCTCGGACGCCCTCGACCGGGCCCAGGAGCTCATGCCCGGCCACCACCCCGCCCCGTACCTCACCCCCGGACTCATCGCCCTCGCGGCCCTGGTCCGGCTGGAACAGGGCCACCCGGACGCGGCGGAGCGGCTCCTCACCCCGGCCCACCCGTACGGCACCGCGGCCGGACTGGCCGGGGCCGTCCTGCTCTACGCCCGCGGCCGGGCCCACCTGGTGCGCGGCGACCGGGAGCAGGCCCTGACCGACCTGCTGGAGTGCGGGCGCAGGCTGCTGGCCCGGCAGGTGACCAACCCCGCCTTCCTGCCCTGGCGCCGGGCCGCCGCCTCCGCCTGCGGCACACCCGCCGACGCTCCCGCGGCCGCCGCACTCCTCGCCGAGGAGCAGCGCCTCGTACGCGCCTGGGGTTCCCCCGCCGCCCCGGCCTGTGCCACGGAGGACGGGGGAGGGCCGACCTCGCCCGCCACCCCTGCAGCACCTGCCGGACGGCGCACGGCGGATTCCTCCGCGCGCGACGCCGCCCCTGCCGGTTCCCGTCCCGCCCGACCGCAAGTCCGTGGTGACACACCGTCCGACGCCCGGGCGGCGGACCGGCGGCTCCCTCCCCGTACCGCTGCTGCCCCGGCGCCCCGGCGGGAACTGACCGGAGCCGAACTGCGGGTGGCCGTGCTGGCCGCCGGCGGCCTGCCCAACCGGGCCATCGCGGCCCGGCTGTCCATCACCCCGCGCACCGTCGAACTCCACCTGACCAAGACCTACCGCAAGCTGGGCATCCAGGGCCGGCCCCAACTGGCCGCCGCGCTGGAGCACCGACCGAAAGCGACACCATGACACCTCTTCGCGGCCGGGAACGCGAACTCGACCTGCTCACCGCGGCGATGGAGTCCGCCCGCCGGGGCGACGGCCGCCTGCTGGCGGTGACCGGCGGCCTGGGCAGCGGCAAGACCGCCCTGCTGCGGCAGCTGCCTCCGCTCGCCGAACGCCGCGGCCTGCGCGTCCTCACCGCCGGATGCGCCCCGCAGGAGCAGGACCTCCCCTTCGGCGTGGTCAGCCGGCTCCTCGACCCGCTCCCGGACAGCCGGCCCCTCGACCTCGTCCCCGGCCCCGACCGGTTCACCGAACTCCTCACCTTCGTCACCGAATCCGGCGCGGACCGGCCCCTCTTGATGCTCGTCGACGACCTTCAGTGGGCCGATCCCGCCTCACTGCGCTGGCTCGGCGAGCTGGCCCGGCGCCTGCCGGGCCGGCACGCCACCGTGGTCGTCAGCGTCCGGGAGGGCGAGCCGGGCGCGGACGCACCACCGGTGCAGGCGCTCGTCGAACGCGCCGCCCTCGTCCACCTCGCCCCGCTGCCCCTGGAGACCGCCGCGGCCCTCGCCGCCGACCACCTGGGACACCCCGGCGACCCCGAGCGGATCGCCGCCTGCCACGAGGCCTCGGCGGGCAACCCCCTCTTCCTCACCGCGGCCCTGACCGGCCTCGCCCGGGAGGAGCCGCCGACCGGACACCTCCCTTCCGTACCCGGGCCCCGGATCGTCGCGCTGCACGAGCGCCTCGCCGTCGCCCTGCGCTCCCAGCCGGCACCGGTACGCCGCCTCGCCAGGGCGCTGGCGGTCCTCGACGAGGGAGCGGACCTCGAACTGGCCGGCCGGCTCGCGGAGCTCGACGCCGCGGGCAGCGAGGAAGCCGCCCGTGCCCTGCGCCGCCTCGGCCTGCTGACCGGCGGCCCCGCACCGCGCTTCGCCCATCCGGCCGTGCGCGCGGCCGCCGAGGAGTCGATGACCTCCGCGGAGCACCAGGACATCCACCTGCGCGCCGCGCACCTCCTCCACCACGCCGGCCACCCGGCCGAACGGGCCGCCGCCCAGCTCCTCGCCGTGACCTCGTGCCACGACGGCTGGACCGTCGAGGTGCTGCGGTCCGCCGCCACCGCCGCACGCCGCCGCGGAGCCCTCCGGGAAGCGGCCCGCTACCTGCGCCACGCCCTGCTCGGCAGCTCCTCCTCCGGCGCCGACCGCGCCGCCCTGCTGCTCGACCTGGCCGCCTCGGAGCGCGACGCCGACCCGCAGGCCGCCCTGCGCCACCTCTCCCAGGCACTCCTCCTGCTCCCCACCCCCGCCGGGCGCGCCCTCGCCGCCGCCCGTACCCCGCCCTTCCTCCTCGGCAGCTGCCCCCCGCCGGTCATCGACACCGTCGCCAAGCTGGCCGCCGAACTGGGCGACCCGGACGACCTCACCGGCATCGAACGCCAGGCGGCCCTGCGGCTCGAGGCCCGGCTGCGCCACGTCGCCGTGGCGGGACCGGGCGAACTCGCCGGGTGCACCGAGCGGCTGCGGGCCCTCGGCGACACGCCCCCGATGAGCACCGCCGCCGAACGCGAACTCGTCACCGTGCTGCTGCACGGCGCCACCGTCACCCAGCAGATGACCGCCGCGGAGGTCGCCTCCCACGCCGGCCGCGTCCTCCAGCACGAACCGGCCGCCCCCGGCCACGTCCACACCGCACTCCCTCACCTGTGCGGAGTCCTGGTGGCCGCCGAATCGCTGGAAGCCATCGGCCCCTGGCTGACCATCGCCCGCGAACGCGCCCGCCGGGACGGCGCCCCCGTCCCCCAGGCGGTCATCGCCACCGAACTCGCCCACATCACGCTGGCCCGGGGACGGCTGCAGGAGGCGCGCGCCCACGCCGAGGAGGCCCTCGCCCTCGGCATCACCGAGTGGGCCACGCTGCCCTCCATGGCCGCCCTCGTCATGGTCGCCGTGCACAGCCGGGACGCCAAGCTGGCGCGGCGGCTGCTCGGCCACCGCCGCGAGGCCGCCGACCACGACTACCGCCCCTCGCCGCTCCAGTTGCTGAGGGGCTCCGTCGCCGCGGCCGAGGGCGACCCGGCCACGGCCCTGGAATACGTCCTCGACTGGGGTCGCTCGGCCGAGCGCGCCGAATGGCGCAACCCCGCCCTCGTGCCCTGGCGCACCTGGGCGGCCGCGATGAACCACCGCCTCGGCCGGACCCGGCAGGCCCACGACCTCGCCGACGAGGAGTACGAACGGGCCGTCGCCTGGGGCAGCCCCGTCACCATCGGCCGCACCCTGCGCGTCAGGGGCGCGATCACGGCGGGGGAGCGGGGCATCGAGCTGCTGCGCGAGTCCGCCGAGCTCCTGGGACGGTCCGTGAACACCATGGAAGCGGCACGGACCGAGCTCCTCCTCGGCCGGCGGCTGCTGGCCGCCGGCCGGAACGCCGAGGCCGGGACCCGGCTGCTCCGGGCCCGCGACCAGGCCCTCGCCTGCGGCGTGCCGTGGATCGCCGACCGGGCGTGCCGGGACCTCGCCGACCCGGCCGGGACCCGCAACCCGGTGGCCGTGGCGGCGCTCACCCGGGCCGAACGCAGGGTCGCCGGGCTCGCCGCCCACGGCCTGCCCAACAAGGACATCGCCGAACGGCTCCAGGTGAGCTCACGCGCCGTGGAGAAGCACCTCACCAGCGCCTACCGCAAGCTCCAGGTGTCGGGACGCTCCGAACTGACCGCGTACGCCCCTCTGCTGCCCGGCCCGGCGGACGGCTGAGCGGCACCCGCGACCCGGAACGGCCCGTACCGTACCGAAGCCCCTTCGGTACCCCGGGCAACCGAACCCCCGGCCCGGCATCCACAGGGTTAGTGCCTCCCGCCCGGATCGCGTTGACAGCCTTCACACGGTCTCCATACCGTCCATTCCGCGGTGATCGCGGAGAACCCACCACTCGGCACCCGGGCGCTGCGTGACCGGCCTCGATCACCCGGATGCGCATGCGCTTCCCCTCCCCGATCCCCTCTCCCCGAAGTTCAGGAGAATCAGCGTGGTAGCACACCAGCCCCTGTCGCGCCGTCGCATGCTCGGCCTGGCGGCCTTGGGCGCCGCGGCACTCGCCGGCCAGACCACGATCACCGCCGCTCCCCGGGCGGCGGCCGCCCCCCGCGCCGGCGGCGACAGCGGCACGTTCGTCCCCGCCGTCGTGATCGGCACCGGCTACGGCGCGGCCGTCTCCGCGCTGCGCCTCGGCGAGGCGGGGGTGCCCACGCTGATGCTGGAGATGGGCCAGCTGTGGAACCAGCCCGGCCCGGACGGCAACGTCTTCAGCGGGATGCTCAAGCCCGACAAGCGCTCCAGCTGGTTCAAGACCCGCACCGAGGCCCCGCTCGGCTCCTTCCTCTGGCTCGACCTCGCCAACCGCGACATCGACCCGTACGCGGGCGTCCTGGACCGCGTGAACTTCGACCAGATGTCGGTGTACGTGGGACGCGGTGTCGGCGGCGGCTCGCTCGTCAACGGCGGCATGGCGGTCACGCCCCGGCGCTCGTACTTCGAGGAGGTGCTGCCGCAGGTCGACGCCGCCGAGATGTACGCGAAGTACTTCCCGCGCGCCAACTCCACGCTCCGCGTCAACAACATCGACAAGGGCTGGTTCGAGCAGACCGACTGGTACAAGTTCGCCCGCGTCTCGCGCGAGCAGGCGTCGAACGCCGGCCTGAGCACCACCTTCGTGCCCAACGTCTACGACTGGGACTACATGCGGCGCGAGGCGGACGGCACCGTGCCCAAGTCCGCGCTGGCCGCCGAGGTCATCTACGGCAACAACCACGGCAAGGTCTCCCTCGACAAGAGCTACCTGGCGGCCGCCCTCGGCACCGGCAAGGTCACCATCGAGACCCTCCACCAGGTCAAGACGATCCGTCAGCAGAAGGACGGCACCTACCTGCTGACCGTCGAGCAGAAGAACGCCGACGGAAAGCTGCTGGCGACCAAGGAGATCTCCTGCCGCCACCTCTTCCTCGGCGCCGGCAGCCTCGGGTCCACCGAACTGCTGCTGCGGGCCCGGGAGACGGGCGCCCTGCCGAACCTCAGCTCCGAGATCGGCGGCGGCTGGGGCCCCAACGGCAACATCATGACCGCCCGCGCCAACCACGTGTGGAACCCCACGGGCTCCAAGCAGTCCTCCATCCCCGCGCTCGGCATCGACGACTGGGACAACAAGGACGCCCCCGTCTTCGCCGAGATAGCCCCCATGCCGGCCGGCCTCGAGACCTGGGTCAGCCTCTACCTGGCCATCACCAAGAACCCCGAGCGCGGCACCTTCGTCTACGACGCGGCCAAGGACCGGGCGGACCTGCGCTGGACCCGCGAGCAGAACGCGCCCGCCGTCGCCGCCGCGAAGTCGCTGTTCGACCGCATCAACAAGGCCAACACCACGATCTACCGGTACGACCTCTTCGGCAAGCAGCTCAAGGCCTTCGCCGACGACTTCTGCTACCACCCGCTCGGCGGCTGCGTGCTCGGCAAGGCCACCGACAACTACGGCCGGGTCGCCGGCTACAAGAACCTCTACGTGACGGACGGCTCCCTCATCCCCGGCAGCATCGGCGTCAACCCCTTCGTGACCATCACGGCGCTGGCCGAGCGGAACGTCGAGCGCATCATCCGGCAGGACATCGCCGGGTCATGACGAACTCACCGCCCACCGACGACAACGGCCTCTGGATCCGCAGGTTCCACCCGCGTCCCGGCAGCCGCGTCCGGCTGGTCTGCCTGCCCCACGCGGGCGGCTCCGCCAGCTTCTACTTCCCCCTGTCCCGGGCCATGCCCGAGACCGTGGACGTGCTGTGCGTGCAGTACCCCGGCCGCCAGGACCGCCGCACCGAGCCGCTCGTCGACTCCGTACCGGCCCTCGCGGACAAGGTGTTCGACGCCCTGCTGCCCTGGACCGACCAGCCGCTCGCCCTGTTCGGCCACAGCATGGGCGCGTCCCTCGCCTTCGAGGTCGCCCGGCGCCTGGAGCGGGAGCGGGACATCGTGCCCGCCGCCCTTTTCGCCTCAGGCCGCCGCGCCCCGTCCATGCACCGCGACGAGACCGTCCACCTGCGCGACGACGACGGCCTCGTCGCCGAGATGCGCAGCCTCAGCGGCACCGACGCCCAGCTGCTGGGCGACGAGGACGTGCTGCGCATGATCCTCCCGGCCATCCGGGCCGACTACCGCGCCGCCGAGACCTACGCGTGGGAGCCCGGGCCGCCGCTGCGCTGCCCCGTGACCTCCCTGACCGGCGACGACGACCCGAAGGTGACCGTGGAGGAGGCCGCCGCCTGGGCCGGGCACACCGACGGCCCCTTCACCCTGAAGGTCTTCCCCGGCGGTCACTTCTTCCTGGCCCGCCACCAGGCGGAGATCGTCCGGCTCATGGCCGGACAGCTGGAGGCGCCCGCGCGGGCGTAGGACACCACACGAACATCCCTGCCACAGCCCAGGAGCGCACCGCGCTCCTGGGCTTCGTGGCGTGCGCCGCCGGCCTCGTGCGCCGCCCGCGCCGGGAACCCTTGCGCGGAAGCGGCCGGTCCTGAGGAATTCCCCAGGCGGCAAACCCGTGAATTCCGGGTGTCCGCCGGGCCCGCGCCTTCGGTACAACGTTCTTCAAGCCGCTCCGGGTGCGCTCCGGAGCGCGCAACGGGGGAAGACGACGGCGCATGCCCGGGCAGCGTCCCGGCCCCCGTGCAACGAAGCACAGCGCAAAGGGGAGGTGATTCCGGGAATGAAGCTGGAAACAGTGGCATTCGTCGAGCACCGCAGCATGTCCGCGCAACCCGCTCTGGCAGCCTTCGGGCAGAGCGCGAGCGTGGCCATGGCCGTGCCGGGGGGCTGTTGCTCGTGCGCGGGCTGCTCCTCGTGCTCCTGCGGATCTGTGGTCCGCCCTGCCTGACGCGTAGTCCTGCGTCAGGCCCCATGTGATGCGAAGCCGCGGCCGCCGGGCGGGGGTCATCCCCCGCCCGGTGCGGGCCGCCCGCTCACGACCGACTCGTCGCGCAGCCGCAGGAGCCCCGCATGAAGCTGTTCAAACCGTCGATCATCAACGTGCCCGTGGACGACGTGGCGGCCGGGATCACCTTCTACCAGAAGATGCTCGGCATTCCGCTGGCCCGCAACCTCTCGTACGCGATCGCCTATCACGCACCGGTCTCCAGCGACGGTGTCCTGCTGGTCATCACGAAAAAGCGGTTCGAGGGCGAGCCGGTCACGGTCTATTTCGCCGTCGAGAGCCTCAAGGACGCCCTCGGTGAACTCGCCGCCGAGGGCGGCGAGGTGATCGCCGGACCGTACGACCTGCCGATCCCCAAGAAGATCCGCCCGGAGTTCCGCGAGGAGTTCAAGCACAGCCCGTTCGCGCACGAGGACGCCGGCGACTCCCTCGGCACCGGCGCCTCCGTCCGTGACCCGCAGGGCAACCGGTTCGGGCTGCTGGAGTTCAACGAGTGGGCGCACGCCACCTTCAAGCTCGGCGACTACGCCCGGCCGGTGACCGAGGAGCAGATGAAGGACCAGATGATCGCGCTGGACCGGGAGGTCCCGGAACCGGCGGAGATCTTCGAGGAGTGAGAAGACCTCCGAGGAGCGAGCAGGACGACCGGGACCCGGACAGACGCCGGCAGCACCAGCGGAACGAAAGGAAACCGTCCCATGCCCGAAGTGCCCGCGGGAGAACTGGGCCACGCGGCCATGGCCATCACCTCCTACCGTACGGTCAGCCCCTCCGTCGCCGCCTCCGGGCTGCGCACCCACCAGCTCCGCTACGAGAACCTGGGCGACCCGCGCGTGCCCCGGCCCGCCGAGGAGTTCCTCGCGGCGAGCCGGCTGCGCCGCTGGAACCGCGAGGACGGCCTGTCGGCCTCGGCGTACTTCGCCGACCCGACGGTCACCGCCCTCGCAGAACTGGACCGGGAAGCGGACCCCGGCGACGCCGTCGCACTGCCCGCGAGCGTGCCCGTGGTCATGGAACTGGGCGAGGCCGTGCACCGCCGCCGCAGCGTCCGCACCTTCAGCGGGGACGCCGTCGGACTGCCGGAGCTCGCCACCGTGCTCCGCCACGCCGGAGGCATCACCGCCGAGGGCGACGTCGAGCTGATGCGGGGCGGTACGGCGGTCTACCGCTTCCGCACCGCCCCCAGCGGCGGCGGCCTCTACCCCGTCGAGATCTGGTGCGCGGCGCTGGACGTCGACGGCCTGGAACGCGGCCTGTACCGCTACCGGCCCACCGCCGACGCGCTCGCACCCGCCGGCGGTCCCAACGCCGTCACCCGCGTGCTCGACGCGATGGCCGTCCCCGAGGACCTCATCACCCTCGGCGCCGCCTCCGCCCTCCTGCTGCTCGTCGGCCGCCCGTGGCGCTCCATGCGCAAGTACGGAGCCCGCGGGATGCGCTTCGTCCTGCAGGAAGCCGGCGGCATCGCGCAGAACACCCACCTCACGGCCACCGCCCTGGGCCTGGGCAGCGTCGACTGCGCCAGCTTCTACGACGAGGAGATCAACGCCGCCATCGGCGCCGACGGGACCGCCGCGGCCGTGCTGCACACCATCGTCGTCGGGTGGCAGGGCTGAGCCATGGGCACCGACGCGGTCAAGCCGCTGCTGGTCTACGTGCACATGCCCTTCTGCAGCTCGAAGTGCCACTTCTGCGACTGGGTCACCGAAATCCCCACCTCCGAGCTGCTGCTGAAGGAACACGACACGGCGCGGGAACGGTACGTCGACGCGCTGTGCCGGCAGATCCGGCGGACCGGCAGCGAACTGACGGCCGCCGGCTACCGGCCCGCGATCCACTACTGGGGAGGGGGAACGGCCAGCATCCTGAGCGAGACGGAGATCCTCCGCATCGGCGAGGCGCTGCACTCCGTACTCGACCTCTCGGACCTCCGCGAGGCCACCATCGAGTGCAGCCCGGAGACCGTGACCCCGGCCAAGCTCAGGGCCTTCCGCGAGACCGGCTTCTTCCGCATGAGCAGCGGCGTGCAGTCGTTCGACGACGACCGGCTGCGCCGGCTGGGGCGCGCCCACCGGGCCGACGGCGCCCGGCGCGTCTTCCACCTCGCCGCCGAGGCGGGATTCCGCGACCTCAACATCGACCTGATGTGCGGCTTCCCGGAAGAGGAACTGGGCGAGGTCGAGCGCACCGTACGGGCCGCGCTGGAACTCCCCGTCACCCACGTCTCCTACTACCCCTTCCGTCCCGCCTACGGCACGGTGATGCGCAAGCAACTGCGCCGCGGCGACCACGTCATCCTGCGCGACGAACAGAAGCAGGCCTACCGGCTGGGGGCACGGCTGCTGGAGGAGCACGGCCACCCCGAATACGCCTTCAGCCACTTCGGGCGGCGGCGCTGCCACAGCGACCTGGCGTACTTCCGGCTGGAGATGGACTGGGTGGGGTTCGGGGCGGGCGCCGCCTCGCTCCTCGGGGGCGAGTACGCCGCCTCGCCCCGGGGACGGCTGGCCGCCTTCAACCGCGACCCCTTCGCGAACGCCGAACGCGACCCCGTCGCCTCGGCCTCGGTGGCGCCCCGGCTGATGTACCAGTCGCTCACCACCTTCGAAGGCGCACTCGTGCGCAACTGGGAGGAGCGCGCCCGGCGCCCCTTCGACGAGATCACCGCCATCCCGGCCGTCCGCTCGCTCCTGCGCTTCCTGGAGACGGCCGGCGGCCTGCGCCGGGACGCCGACGGGCTGCGCATGCCCCGGGAACGCATCGCGGACGCCTTCATCGACCTGCAGTTCGCCTCGGCGCCGCAGGAGGGCAAGCGGGCCCGCGGCGCCGCCGCGGTCTACGGCTGAACCGGCACCACCACTCCGGCGCCGTCACCCGCACGACGAACACCAGTCACCCACAACCGTCACGTACCAACGCCACGCACAGGGGGAAGACCACGTGCGCACCTCCAGGAACATGAGGATCAAACGGTCCGTGACCGTCGTCGGGCACAGCCCCGACGTGGTCGAGCTCCGCACCGGCGTGTGGAACGCCCAGTCCTTCGTCATCACCGACCACTCCCGCTCCGGAAAGCTGTTCAGCGTGGTCAAGGGCCTGGACGGGGCGCTCTCCCGCGGCGAGCTGGCCAAGCGGGAGGACATGCCGCGCACCGAGGTCGAGGCCGTCGTCGACCACCTGGACCAGCTCGGTCTCGTCGAGCAGGAGCCCACGACGGCGCTCGACGCCTACCTCGACCACGTCGAGGCGCTCGCCGCCCCCCAGGACCCGCCGCCCGCCGACGGCCCCGTCCACCTGCTCGGCGACTCCGAACCGGCCCGCGCCGTCGCCTCCCACCTCGCCGGCCTCGTCCCCTCCGGGGTGCACCGGGTGCCCGCCGGCGACCCCGCACGTCAGGCGCTGGACCGGCTGGCCGAGGAGGGCGCCGCGGACTCCCTGCGCGTCACGGCGCTGTGCGAGGCCGCCGAGGCGTGGCGCGACGGGCTCGTGGTGTCCGTGGCGGACCAGGTGGACCCGCCCCACTTCCAGGCCCTCAACCGCATGGCCCTGGAAGTGGGCTTCCCCTGGGTGCACGGCGTCGTCGACGGACCCTTCCTGTTCGTCGGCCCCACGTTCGTACCGGGCCGCTCGGCCTGCTATTCCTGCTTCGAGCGGCGCGTCACCATGAACCTGCGGGAGAGCGCCGGCTACCTCGCCTACAAGGACGCCCTCGCCCGCGGCGCCGTCCGGCAGGGCAGGCCCGCCGTCCTGGGCGCCGTCGCCGCCCTGCTCGCCTCCCACACGGCCCTGGAAGTCGTCAACTTCCTGCACACCGGCTCGACGTTCACCATCGAGAAGACCCTGGGCATCTACCTGCCGTCGATGGAGATCGGCTACAGCGAGGTGCTGCCCCTGCCCGGCTGCCCCGAGTGCGGGTCCCTGCCCGAACGCGACGACAGCACCCTGTACTTCGACCCCCGGACGTGGCTCCATGACTGACACGGGCGCCATCCGCACCACCGTCCCGCCCGCCACCCGGGCCGAACGGCTCCGCCGCCGCATGCACAGCCCCCTGTGCGGGCTCCTGCAGTCCATGGGCTACGTGCACGGCGGCCGCACCGACCCCCGCATCCTGTGCGCGGGCGGCGAGATGACCGGCGTGCACGTACCGCGCCACCAGCCGGCCCCGCCCCCCTCCAGCTACCACATCGGCGGCTACGGCCTCCTGCGCTACGAGAGCGAGATCCGCACCCTCGGCGAGACGGCCGAACGGTACGCCGGGTACATGGCGGCCGTCAGCGGCCGCCACCCGGTGGACTTCCGCTCCTACGAGCAGCTCACCGCCGACGGCCGCACCGTCCTGGGGCCGGAGGCCTACCGGTTCTTCACGCCGGAGCAGCTCGCCGCGCCGTCCTTCCCGTTCCGGGCCTTCGACCCGGCCGCGCCCGTCGGCTGGATCAGGACGGCCTCCCTCACCGACGGCAGCGACACCTGGCTCCCGGCCCAGCTGTTCCTGGTGGGCTACGTCGTCCGGGACACCGAAGGCGAGCCCTGGCTCAACGCCGCCGTCACCACCGGCACCGCGGCACACACCACCCACAGCAGGGCACTGCTCGGCGCGCTGCACGAGGCCCTCCAGCTCGACGCCGCGATCGGGCACTGGCACGGCGGCCTGCCCAGCACCAGGATCCGCCCCGACGCCCGCACCCGCCGGCTCGAGAAGATCACCGACCGCTGCCTGCCGGACGGCTTCGGCCGCCCCGAGTACCACTGGCTGCCGGTCCCCGGACTGCCCGTGCCCGGCGTCCACACCGTGGTGTGCCTGCTGCGCGAACCGGGAGGCGGCTTCCCCGCCATCGCCGCCGGGCAGGGCGTGGACGGATCCCTGGAAGCCGCCATGTACAAGGCCCTGCTCGAAGCCGCGGGCGTCAGGGGCCTCGCGGTCATGTCCGCCGTGACCGCGCGGCTGGAACAGGGCGCGGCCCCCGGCCCCACCGGGCAGGCCCCCGCCGGACGGGCGCCGACGTTCGACCTGGAGAGCAACGTCGTCGGCTACGCCCACCCCGGCGGCGCGGCCACGGTCGAGAAGCGCTTCCGCGACCACCGCGAGGCCGCCGCCGGCGAACTTCCCCCGGACGACACCCGGACGCCCCGCGAGCAGGCCGTCGCCATCCTGCGCGCCTTCCGGGAGGCGGGCCGGCGCCTCTACCACGCCGACCTGACCACCCGTGACCTGCGCGCCCTGGGCCTGTACGTGGACCGCGTCTGGTCGCCGGACACCCTGAGCCTGCCGCTGCCCGGCGCCCCGGCCGCGGCACACCCCCGTTTCGAGGACTACGGAGGGTTCCGCAGCAGTGCACCCCACCCCTACCCCTGAGCTCGCGGCCGCCGCAGAGGCCCGCACCTACCTGTGGGCGGCCCTCGCCCTGTGCGGCGCCTCCTGCCTCACCCTCGCCGCACACCTGCGCACCCGGTGGCTCGCCCGGCTCGGCGTGCGCTTCATGCCGGTCCACGTCTGCGTCATGACCGTGCTGGCCGCGGCGGGCATCGCCGCACTCGGCCCCCGCGGCATCGCCACCGGACCGCTGTGGCCCGGCGCCGCCGGGCCGGTCGCCGGCGCGGCCTGCGGCCTGCTGGTCATCCGGTCCGACGCCGCCCTCACCCGGTGGAGCGCCGCCCGGGCGCGCGCGAGGCCCGGCACCGCCGCACGGGGGAGCGCCCGCCGCCCCCAGGAGACCCGCGTGCGCGCCGTACGGCCCGTACGGGCGCCGGGGGCCTCGCCCGGCGACGGCCCGCGCCGCCGGGTGATGGGCATCGCCAAAGGGCGCGGCGGCTACGTGCCCACCGCCGACGACTACCGGGTCGGCCTGGGCTGGCTGCTGGCCGTGGCCGTCCTGGAGGAGCTCGTCTTCCGGGGCGTCCTGCTGCGCATGGCACTGCGCCCCGGGAACGAAGGGCTGCGCGTGGCGGGCATCGTGGGCGTCGTCGCGATGTTCGCGCTGTCGCACATCTTCTTCGGCTGGGCGCAAGTGCTCGCCAAACTGCCGCTGTCGGTGCTCGCCACCGCGGCCACGCTGGTCACCGGCAGCGTCTGGGCGGCCGCCGTGACCCACATGGTCTTCAACGCGTACGTGTGGCGTTGCCAGACCGCGCTGCGCATCGGATACCGGCGCAAGGCGGCCGGCCCGTGACCGCCCACTGGCCGTGGGCGGCGCGGCTGGCCCTGGCCGCCGCCTTCGTCCCCCTCTACTACTGGTGGTGCAAGCGGCTGCTGTTCGCCGCCGCGCGCCGCTGGGCCCACCGCTTCACCAAGGACCGCCGGTACGACCGCAGCGAGATCGGCGGCGTCGTGGAACTGTCCGCGGCCGCCGTCAGCCACGTCCTCGCCGTCACCGTGCTGCTGTGGCTGACCGGCCTGTCCCTGTCCGCCGTCCGCTTGGACGCCCTCGACCCGGTGCTGCTGCTCCTCGGAGTGCTGGTCGGCGTCGGGGAGATGGGCATCGCGTCGTTCCTCTGCCGGCTCGTGATCGAGGCGTCACTGCACCGGCCCGGGCGGCGCGCCGCCCGGGCGACGGCCGGCGGCGGAGCGGCCTCCGGGCCGGCCGCGGCGTCGGCCGCGGCACCGGCCGGCCCGGCCCGGCTCACGGGGCCGCGCGACGTCGGCGGGTGGATCGCGATGAGCCGGGGCGGCTGGCTCCGCCACCACTTCAAGACCGTCGAAGTGCTGCCGCTGCCCCTGGCGGTGACGGTCATGGCGGTCCAGGTCGGCTGCGAGGAGACGGTCTTCCGCGGCGTCCTCTTCGGCTACCTGGGCAGCGCGGGGCTCCCCGCGACGCTCGCCGTCTCCGTCGTGCTCTTCGTGCTCATGCAGTGCTTCTTCATGGGGTCCTGGCGCGCGGCGATGTTCCCGATGGTCGGAGCCCTGGTCATGGGCGTCGCGCACGGCCTGCTGTTCTGGTCGGTGCCCGCCCTGCCGCCGCTGATCGTCGCGCACGTCACGTTCTTCCTGTTCGCAGTCCTCTGAGGGGGGGGGAGCGTCCGCGTCGCAGGCACCGCAGACATCACCACCGCATCCGTAGCCGCAGCCCTGCCCGTAGCCCTATTTCCGTATCCGCATCCACGATTCACCAGGGGGAACGACGTGTTGCACGGCCTGTCCCTGCTGCCCGACTGCAGGCCCGCCCGCCGCGGCGCGGCCGAGTACTTCCATGACGTGCTGAACCTGGCCCGCATCGCCGACTCGGCCGGGCTCAGCCATGTGAAGATCACCGAGCACTACCTCACGCCGTACGGCGGATACTGCCCCAGCCCGCTGGCCTTCCTCTCCGCGGTGGCGGCTCGCACCACCCGCATCAGGCTGCTCACGGGCTGTCTGCTCCCGGTCTTCCACCATCCCGTCCGGCTCGCCGCCGAGACCGCGATGGTGGACGCCCTCAGCGGCGGCCGCCTGGACGTGGGCTTCGCGCGTGCCTACCTCCCGCAGGAGTTCGAGGCGTTCGGCATCCCCATGGACGAGAGCCGTGACCGCTACGAGAAGACCATCGAGGCGGTCGTCCGGCTGTGGACCGGGACGGACGTCACCGAAGACACCCCGTTCTTCTCCTACCGGCGGGCCACCAGCCTCCCGCGCCCCGTGCAGCGGCCCCACCCGCCCGTGTGGGGAGCGGCCGTACGGTCGCGGCAGAGCTTCGCCTGGCTGGGCGAACAGGGCTACCGCCTGCTGGTGACGCCCGCTCTGACCCCGCTCGCCGGCATGCGGGACAACATCGACCTCTACCGGGAGGCGTACCGCGCGCGCCACGGCACGGACGGCCCCGGCCCCTTCGTCGCCGCCAGCCTGCCCCTGCTCGTCGCCGACGACGACCGCACGGCCCGGGCGACGGCCGATCCGCTGCTCGCCGAGTACCTGGACGTGTGGGCCGAGGCCACCGCGCCGTGGCAGACGACCGCGTCCCGTGACTACCCCGGCTACACGGGCATGTCCCGCGCGATCCGGGCGATGACGCCGCAGCGCTTCCGCGAGACGGGCAGCGCGGTCGTGGGCGGGCCGGCGAGCGTGGCCGAGCAGATCGCCGCCGTCACCGAGGCCCTGGCACCCGACTGCCTGCTGTGGCAGACGGACTACGGAGCCGTGCCCGGCGACGTGGCCGAACGCAGCCTGCGGCTGTTCGTGGACAAGGTCCTGCCGTCGCTGCCGTGAGAAGAGCCGGACACGACACGGCCGGTTCGCCGGACACAGCCGACTCACCGGACACAGCCGGTTCGCCGCCCCCTCGACACCCGGAAAGGACACCATGGTTCCCAGGAGACTGCGCGGCGCCCCGCGCCGCCTGCTCGCCGCCGGCGCGGCGGCCTTCACCCTGGCCGCCGGCCTCGCCCTCGCCCCGGCCGCCACCGCGGCCGGGACCGCTCCTTCCACCCCCTGGCACGGGACGCCGGTCTGCCGCGAACTGCGCGTACCCGTACCGGACACGCCGGGGACCGTCGCCGGACGCCTGTGCCGCCCCACAGGACCGGCTCCGGACACCGTGCTCGTCCTGGTGCCGGGGATCACCTACGACCGCCACTACTGGACGGCCCGGCCGGCGCCGGGCGTTCCGTCCGTCCAGGACGCGATGGCCGCCGCCGGCCTGGCCACCGTCGCCGTCGACCGGCCGGGCACCGGCGGCAGCGGCCGCCCCGACGCCTCCGCCGCCACCCTCGGCTCGGAGGCCGATGCCCTCCACGCGGTCGTCGGGGCCCTGCGGACCGGCGCCGGCGGACCGCGCTACCACCGGGTGGTCGCCGTCGGCCACTCCTTCGGATCGGGCGTGGCACTCACCGAATCCGTCCGCCACGCGGACGTCGACGCGCTGGTCCTCACCGGGTACGGGCACGGCGCCGGGCCGCTGCTGGAGGAGTTCGGCCGCAGCCTGCACCCGGCGGCCGGGGACCCCGTCCTGTCGCACGAGCACCCGCCGCCGGGCTACTCCACCACCCGCCCGGGCACCCGCGCCAGGTTCTTCCACAACCCCTCCGACACCTGGCCGGGCACCGTCCTGCGGGACGAGATGACCAAGAGCACCGTGACCTCCGGCGAACTGGCCACCCTCAAAGACGCCTACGATCCCGCCCTCGCCGCACGCGTCCGGGTCCCGGTCCTGCTGGCGCTCGGCGGCCGGGACCAGCTCGTCTGCCACGGCCCCTGGCTCACCTGCGCCTCCGCCGATGAGGTCGCCGGAGTGGAGCGCACCCTCTTCACCGGCACCCGGCTGACCGCCTACCTGCTGGCGGAATCGGGTCACGCCATGGAAGCGGCCGCGAACGCCGGTCAGTGGCACGGATTCCTCGCCGCGTGGCTACGGGCACAGGCGCTGCGCTAGCCGCAGCGCGCACCCACCGGCCGGCTACAGCCCCAGGGCCGCGGCCCTCGCCGTCGCGGCCGTGCGGTTCTTGACGCCCAGCTTGGCCAGCACGTTGCGCACGTGGAACTCCACGGTGCTGCTCGCCAGATGGAGCCGGGCACCAATCTCCCGGTTGCTGCTGCCGGTCCGCAGCAGGCCCAGCACCTCCCGCTCGCGGCGGGTCAGCGGGGACACGGGACGCCCGTCGGCCGCCGCGTCGGGGTTGAATCTCTGGTCGACCACGGTGAGCCCGCAGGCGGCGGCCAGCAGGGCTCCGGCCACCCATCCCGGGTCGGCCGCCGCCGACAGGTAGGCGTCACAGCCGCGCCGCAGCCAGCGCAGGCACCGCGCGTCGTCCGCCGTGTTCCCGAGAAGTGCCCAGCGGATGCCCGGACATCGGTGCTTGGCGTCGTCGACGGCGGCCTCGATGGTCTCGTCGGGCAGCGCGGGACCCAGCACCAGCCAGTCGGGCGGTTCGTCGTGACCGGCCAGCGCAGTCGTCCACCGCCGCGGACCGCCGTCCACGGCCCTGATCCGCAAGGGGGCGAGGAAACACTCACTGCGATACGACCACGGAGCCCACTCGCCGATGAGGAGCCCGGAGCACAACGGGGCCGACCAATGGGAGATCAAATAGTCGATTGATTCTCCGTCGCCGGCGGCCGGTAAGGGTGTCGTCGTGATGTCCTTGGTTCGCAAGGTAAATCCTCCCTGGCGGGCCGTCCGGCCGTCCGGCCGCCGCGAGAGATTTCCTCACGCACTTCTCCCGTGGTTCTCCGCGGCAATGGCGTACGGCGCGGCGCTCGGCCCTGGATGAATCGCCCACCCGGGGAATGGGCGGTGACGGCGTTCGTTCAGGGGGAGCGGTGGCAGCGGTCCTGACCTGGCAGGATGCGGTGTTCTCTGCCGATCGGCGAGTGCGGAGACGGTTTCCGTGATCTCCGGGGAGATCTCCTGAAGAAAATGGGAGTACTGGGTTCCATGGAAACCCGTCGTCCTCTCTGGCGTACTGCGCAAAGGCGTCGGGGAAGGACTCTTCAGGATTTCCCCCGCCTTGCCCCCGTCCGTCTCGCAGCGTAAAGTTCCGCCGCATCCAGTGTCAACGCCACTGGTCCGACGGCAAGTTGGGCCGAACGTTCCGTTTCGGCCCCGCGAAAAAGCATCAGAACACCGGAACACGATGACGGAGGCGCACGTGAACGAGCACGACTCCCTCCCCTTACCACGCCGCCCGTACTACGGCCTGGACGCGCCGCCGGTGGTCGCCGCCTTCGGCGCCGTCGGAGCCCTGGGCGCCGCCTGCGTCGCCATCGGCGCACGGGCCCGGATCGCCCCCCTGGCCTGGGCGGGGCTGGCGCCCCTGCTGGTGGGAGGTTTCACGCTCACCGCCATGACGGCCTCGTCGAAGATCGGAAAGATCAGGCTCTGCGACCGCATCCTCGGCGACCTGCACCTGCGGGGAGACGAAGACGTGCTCGACCTCGGCTGCGGCAGCGGGCAGATGCTGCTCGGGGCGCTCGGCCGGCTGCCCCGGGGCACCGGCACCGGCATCGACCTCTGGCGGTCGCAGGACCAGCGGGGCAGCAACCGCGACACCTGCCTGCGCAACGCCCGGGCCCTGGGCCTGGAGGACCGGCTGACCCTGGAGGACGGTGACATGACCGACCTGCCGTTCCCCGACGCCTCCTTCGACCTGGTCACCGCCTGCCTGGCGATCCACAACATTCCCACGCCCGGCCAGCGCGCCCGGGCGATCCGCGAGGCCGCCCGCGTCCTCAGGCCCTCCGGACGCCTGCTCGTCGTGGACTTCATGAAGACCGAGGAGTACGAGCGCGAGGCCCGCGCCGCCGGCCTCACCGACGTCCGGCGCTCCGGCCTGATACCGCTCATGTACCCGCCGGTCCGCGTCGTCCGGGCGCGCGTCCCGCACAAGGACGAGCAGTAGCGACCGGATCAGCCGGCGCGCCGGTCGTCGACCTCGAGGACCAGGTGCTGCACGCCCGCGGAAGCGAAGGCCGCCGGGTCCCGGCGTATGCCTGCCAGGTGGGCGAGGTCGACGGCGCTCGCCCAGTCGTGCGTCGTGTTGCGCCACGAAGCTCTTGATCCGTCCATGGCGCCAGTAGGCGCATGCCATGCGTATGTGTATGCCATGCGTATGCGTATGCGCGGGTGCAGGGACGGGTGGCGGGGCGTCAGTGCCGGGGAGCGCACAGACGAGAAGCGCGCGGTCACGGTACGGAGCAGCCGGCCGGGCCCGGTCGGCCAGTCGCGCGGACATTCCGGCCGGATCGGGGGAGTCTGGTGCTGTGAGGCGTGTGCGGCGCGCTGTGCCGCTGGTGGGTGACGGGCGGCGGTGCACAGGGACCGGGCGCGAGGAGGATGGTCATGATCGTCGACTGTGCGCACTACCGTGACGGGCGCCGGCAGGACGAGGGCGCGATGCCGCTGGAGCAGGCGGCCGAGCGCTGCCGGCAGGGCGGGTTCGTCTGGCTGGGCATGTTCGAACCGGCCCCCGAGGAGCTGGCCAGAGTGCGCGAGTGCTTCGGGCTGCACGAACTGGCCGTGGAGGACGCACGCGCCTTCCACCTGCGGCCGAAGGCCGAGCAGTACGAGGACGGCACCGAGCTGATCATCCTGCGCACCGCGCGCTACGACGACGAGCGCGAGGAGATCGACACCGGCGAGATCAGCGTCTTCCTCGCCGAACACTTCGTGATCACCGTGCGCCAGGGCATCGCCAGCGAACTGAGCGGCGCCCGCAGCCGGCTCGAACGCCGCCCCGAACTGCTGCGGGCCGGCAGCGCCTCGACGCTGTGGGCCATCCTCGACCAGGTCGTCGACAGCTATGCCCCGGTCGTCGCGGAGCTCGAACACGACATCGAGCAGATCGAGGCCACGGTGTTCTCCGGAGCGGTCGCGCCCACCGAACGGATCTACTCCCTGCGCCGCGAGGCCACGGATTTCTACCGCGCCGTGCACCCCTTGCTCGCCGTGCTCACCCGGCGGCTGCAGCCCGGCAAGTCCCCGGCGGAGCTCCGGCCGTACTTCCGGGACGTGCACGACCACCTGCTGCTGGTCAACGAGGAGGTCGCCGCCCAGCGCGACCTGCTGGCCACCGTCCTCGAAGCGAACATCGCGGTGATCTCCGTCGAACAGAACAAGATCAACCTGCGGCAGAGCGCCACGATGGAGCGGCTCACGATCCTGGCGTCGGTGTTCCTCCCCATGTCCTTCGTGGTCGGCTTCTTCGGGCAGAACTTCGACTGGCTGGTCAGGCACATCAACAGCTTCACGGAGTTCCTCGCCCTCAGCATCGGCGGGCTGCTCGTGCCCTGCCTGCTGCTGTACGTGTGGCTGCGCCGGCGGCGCAACCACATCGCACCACCCGTGCCGGAAGTGAACAACCGCACCGCCTCGCGCGCTCCGGCGGCCCGCAAGGGATGAGGCCGGGCGGGGCCGTTGTCACCACCCCCGCAGGCATCCTCCGCCGGGTCATTCCAGGGACGGGTCCTGGTCCGCCGGGCCTTCGCCGTCGAGGATCCGCCGCCAGGCGGCGGCGAACAGCTCCGGCAGCGTGCCCGGCAGCGGTGCCAGGGCCGTCACCTGCGCCCCGTCGCGGTTCGCCGGCACGGCTCCCAGCAGCGGGGCCTTCCAGCACTCCATGGGCGGCAGCGGCTTCGCGGCGTGCGCCCACGGGCCGGGCAGGAACACGCCCCGGCCGGCGCGCGCCCGCTTGTCCTCGACGACCAGGCCGCGTCCGAGCAGTGCGGCGACGGCCTCGCGGTGCCGGGCCGGGGACCAGCCGTTCCACCGGCGCACGTTCCGGTCGGACGGCACGGCGAGCGTCAGGAGCTGGAGGTAGAGCGCCGCAGCGTCCTCGGCCAGCCCGAGCCGGTCCGCCACCTCGGCCACCAGGCCGGGCGCGCACGCCCGGGGGTCGGACTCGTACCGGCCCGGAGGCAGGTCGCCGGCGGTGATCCGGGCCAGCACCCGGTCGCAGGTGCCGCCCGTCAGCCAGTCCAGGCGCCCCGGCCCGGCAGCCCCGCGGACGACTCCCGCGCGCAGCACCCTGGCCGGGGAGTCCCCGCCAGCCAGCACCTTGCGCATGACCCGGACGACCTCCGGCGCGCCGTCGCGGACCGGGTCCCCGGCGGGCAGGTCGGCGTACGCCCACGGCAGGCCGGTGAAGACGGCGTCGACCACCTCGTCCGCGTCCGGGAAGCCCATGACGTCCCACACCGTGCGCAGATCCCGGTACGCGGGCGGGCAGGGCCAGACGCGCAGGTAGAAGCCGGGCGGCAGCGGAGCCCGCGCCGGGTCGAGGAAGAGGTGGCACAGGTCGGTCGCCGGTATCCGCGTCCCCAGCGCCAGCGCCGCCTGCCAGGTGGGCTCCGGCGGCCTCGGCCGCACGCCCTGCTGCGCGCACCAGGCCTCGGCGGTCCGCGCAGCCACCCGGCGCAGGCCGCCGGGTTCCCACAAATCGGCCGGATCCCCGGGCAGGACGTCGGCGAGCAGGGCTATCCGGTCGGAGTCCCGCAGCCGCCCCAGTTCGTCGCGCGCGTCGTCCACTTCGGCGGTCTTGAGGCCGAGGACGGCACGCTCGTCCTTGTCCAGGAAGGGCACGAAGTACCCGCCCGCCCCGGGGTTGCCGGCCAGGGTGAGGGCGGCCGCGGGCCGGCCCATGCCGCCGGCGTCGCTCAGTCCGGTGACCGCGGCGGGGTCCCAGGGCATCGGGCCGCGCTCGCGGACCAGGGCCACCAGCCGGCGCAGTTGCTCACGCGTGCCCCAGCCGCGGTGGGCGTCCTCGGCGTACAGCAGCTCGCCCGGCAGGTCCGGGGCGTCGTCGCCGGTCCGGGCTTCCAGCAGCCTCCGCCGCTCCTTGACCGGCCAGTACGCGGCGACGGCGGCGCCCCGCTCGTCGCGCACCCCGAACGGGCCCTCCGCGGCGAGCCTGCCGATCCGGAACCGGTAGGCCGGGCCGGCGAACGGGCTCTCCGCCCAGGACTCCAGGAAGTTGAGCAGCACTTCGCGCCGTTCCGGACGGGTGGAGGGGGCGGCAGCGCGCAGCGCCACCGCTCCGATGCGGCCTATGAACCGGGTCCACGTCCCGTCCCCGGCCGGCTTCGGGCCGTCCTCGCCGGGCTCCGGCGTCCACGTGCCGGCGACGAACCGGCCGGTGTGCTCGATGGCGACGAGCGCGTCGTCGTACCAGACGCCCGAGCCGCCGATGAAGCCCTGCAGGGCGGCGGTGATGGCGAACCGGTTCCACTCCTGGGCAATCCAGGCGCCGTTGCCGTCAGTCTTGTGCATGCCCCGATCATGGCCGATGCCACTGACAACCCGGCCCGGCGCCGTACGGAGCGGGCCGCCCGGCCGCCGTCAGCCCCGCGTACCGGCGCCGTGCGTGCCCACCTGCGTCCACAGCTCGGCCGCCATGCCCGCCACCCCGGCCGCCGCGCGGCGGTACAGGCCACCGCCGAAAGTGACTCGGGCGGCGCCCAGTTCGCCCAGCTCGCGGGGCGAGGGCCCGTCCGGCAGGGCGATGGCGTTGACCGGCACGGGAACGGCACGGGTGAGCTCCGGGAGCAGGCCGGCCGGGGCGAGGATGGGGTACACGACGTCGGCGCCCGCCCGGGCGTAGAGGAGGCAGCGGCTGATGGCGGGGGCAGCTTCCGAAGCCGCCTGCTCGCCTTTGAGGAAGGTGTCAACGCGCGCGTTGATCACGAGCCGGTCGCCGGCCGCGGCCCGTACCCGGGACAGCCACTCGGCCTGCTCGGCGGGGTCCTTCAGCCGCCCCGTGACGCGGTCGGTGTCCTCCAGGTTGCAGCCGACGGCGCCCGTTTCCAGCAGCCGCTCCACGAGTTCGGCGGGCGCCAGCCCGTAGCCGTCCTCCAGGTCGGCGGTGACCATCACGCCGTCCGCAGCGACGGCCCGGACGATACGGGCCACCGCGGCGAACATCTCGTCCGCAGGCGCACTGCCGTCGGCGTACCCGAGAACGGCCGACACCCCGGCACTGGGCGTGGCCAGCGCCCGGAACCCGGCCTTGGCGAAGGCACGGGCACTGGCCGCGTCCCAGGGACCGGGCAGGACGAGGGGACCGGAGGAGGCCCGGTCGTGGTGCAGGGAACGAAAGACGGCGGCATCACCGGAGAGCATGGTCATGCCTCCGACCGTAAAGCCGGAACTACCCTGCCAAGTGGTCCACTAGTGCGGCGGTTTCCTGGGCCACTTGCCGGCGGCGGCCGCCGCCGGCCGGACGTCAGGGCGTCAGACGGACCAGCGCTCGCGCATCGTCTTGATCTCGTCGCCCTTGGCGGTGAGGGTGATCTCGTAGACGTTGCCGTAGCAGGCGAAGGGCTGCTTCACGACGTTGTAGTCGTTGCGCAGGCAGCCGTCGATGTGCTTCGACAGCTCGTCGCGGTTCACCTGCTTGAACTGGCCGGAGCCCACGGCCAGCTCGGCCTTGACGTTCGCGGGGATCTTGTAGGCCTTGGACGGTCCCTCGCCGCCGCGGTAGATCCAGTCGTTGGGCGTGCACCTCGGCTTGGCGTCCGTGGCTTCGACGACGCTCGCGTCGCGGTGCAGACCGACCTCGATGATCTTGATACCGGCGGGCGGCGTGGGCGGCTTCCCGCAGTCGTTCTCGCCGCCGTGGTCGCCATGGTCATCTCCCTTGGCAGCCTGCGACGGCTTGGCCGACGCCGAGGCGCCCGCCGAGGCACCGTTCGCGGAGTCCTCGTCGGGCCCGCAGGCGGTGAGACCGCCGCCGAGCGCGGCCATGAGCGCGAGCGTGCCGAAGACATGCCGAATGGATCGCATGTGATTTCCCCCGAATGAAGAACTTGTCGTGATCATGATTGACCGGCGAGAGTTCTACACCAGGGGGAGACGTGATGGCCAATCAGGCGGAAGGGCCCGTGGGTCTCGCCTCGCACCGCCCGTCCCGCTCTGCTCGCCGCGTACGGAGAACGCCGGTCTTCAAGGCCGTGCCGGGCCTCGAAGACCGGCGTCACCGGCCGGTCGGGCCGATGTCACGACCGGCCGGAAGGGTCACTCACTCACATGCCGCAGAACGGCGGGATGATGTTCTTGTGGGACACCCAGCCGCGGGTGCCCTTGGACAGGCCGCCCTTGCTCTTGGACTTGAGCTCGACGTAGTCCCAGCCGCCGGACGAGCGCAGGATGCGGATCGGGTCCCCGAAGTACAGCTGGCCCTTGACCGCGCCCGACGTGCTCGCCTTGGTGCGCAGGCGGGTGCCGTCGGTGTAGATCGCCGCGTTGTCCTCGTGGCACGCCTTGGCGGACACGGTGGCCACGGGGGCGGCGGCCGGGGCGGCCACGGCCGGGGCGGCCAGGGCAGCGGTGGTGCCGATGAGGGCGGCGGTGGTGAGTGCGAGGGATATGCGTCGCACGGATCCTCCGTTGGTTCGTGTGATGCGGCGGATGCCGCGTGATCACCCTAAAAGGCCTCGGAGAACCATCCGGCGGCGATCTTGTCACGCCCCTGTCACAACACCCTGTGAGCCGACCGGGCGGGCGCCGCCGCTACGACGTGAAGCGCAGCGCGCGCACCAGTTCGCCGTCGCCTCACTGCAGATACTCAGGGGCGGTGACCGAGGCGGTTCGGGCGGCATAGATCATAGGCGGGGGCTGGAACCCCGGGAGGGCTCTCGCCCTCCAGCAAGGCGAAACAGACGGTCATGTCCTTCGGGGCAGAAGCAGGAGTGTCCGGAGCGACGTGATGACGCAAGTGAACGGAGGGACGTATCAGTCCCAGGGGTACCATCGCGCCCGCCGCGCCAAGCGGTGGACCATCGTGGTGGCGTCCATAGCCGTGCTGGGCCTGATAACCGCCGGCGTGCTCGACTACTTCAAGATCGGCCCGTTCTCCGACAAGGGGGAGCCAGTCAGCTTCGGCGCGGACCACGTGCCCGGCAGCGGGGGCCAGGCAGGCGGGCCGCAAGGCGCACCGGCCGCGGACTCCAAGGTCCTGATGCCGACCGGGCCCGCCGCCGACTTCAAGAACGCCGACACCCTCGGCGACGGCACGCACATCGCCGTCACCACGCTGGAGGGCAAGAAGTCCGGCTTCACGGGCAAGGTGTGGGTCTGGGCGCCCAAGGAGTACAAGGACCCGAAGTTCAAGGACCACGGATTCCCGGTCCTGATCGCGCTGCCCGGCGGCCCCGGTTTCCCCGACAACTACTGGATGGGCACCAACCTCAAGCTCCAGTCGTCCATCTCCAAGTGGTACGCCGCGGGCAAGAGCAAGCCGTTCCTCCTGGCCATGCCGGTCCTCAATCCCAAGAACAACGGAACGTACTGGGACGGCAGTGACATCCCGGGCCAGCCGAAGATGGGCACCTGGCTGACCGAGGACGTCCCGGACCTGATGAAGGCCAACTTCCGCACGATCAAGTCGCGCGAGGGCTGGGCGTTCATGGGCTCCTCCTCCGGCGGCTTCGCCGGCATGAAGGCCGTCCTGAAGCACCCGGACCAGTTCAAGGCCGCGATCGCCTCCGGCCCGGACTTCTACCCCGACTCCCCGCTGTGGAAGGGCCACCCCAAGGAGCGGGACGAGAACGACCCCAAGCTGCTGGCCAAGGACCTGATCGCCCGCAAGGGCCCCGAGGTCTACATCGCCTTCCAGTACGGCACGAAGGAGGACCCCATCACCATCAACGGGGTCAAGAACTTCGTGAAGGAGTACGGGAAGGGCCCGGTGCACACCATGGTCAAGGAGATACCGGGCGGCAAGCACGACGCCTACACGTACGTCCCGAGCATGGGCGAGGGCCCGATCCAGTTCATCAGCGAGCAGTTGTCGGATCCGGTTCCGGCGTCCTGAACGCGTGCGCTGCGGATCGTGCGGCGCAACGGAAAACCGCCCGCTCCGGAACGGGAGCGGGCGGTTTTCCGTTTTCGGCGGCGGCGCCGTCACGGCCTGACGGCGCACGGGCGCGCGGCGCGGCTCGCGGGGGCTTCGGCGGCATGAGGCGCTGCCTCGGCGGTATGCCTGTGGCGTCTGCTGTGTGCCTTGGAAAAGGGGGATGCCGTGAAGCCCGGTAGCCGGTTGATGACGATGCTGGTGGCGACCGCTCTGTTCTGTCTGGGGGGTGCAGCGCTGGCGGCCCCCGCCCAGGCCGACGACGACATCGGCATTCTGGGCAACGTCGCACACGCGCACGCCGACGGTACCGTCGAGACATCGGTCCTCGGCGTTTCCCTTCCTACGCTCCCCAACCCGCTCACCGGCCTCACCTGACACGGGCGCCTAAACCCGACGGGTGCCCAGGGGCCAGGCCGCCACGGTCTCGTACCGGGGATGCCGCTCCGGGGAGCCCGGGCCCGGCAGCCGGCTGCGCATCAGGTGCAGGTGATCGACGCGCCACCGGCGGCCCCGGAACCCGGCCAGTTCCTCCGCGTACGGGCGGAGGTGCACGTGCCCGGCCGCGCGGGCGAGGGTGAGGTGGGGGCGGAAGGGGCGCGCGCCGTCCATGTGCACTCCGGCCTGCCGGGCTGCGACGGCGGTGGAGCGGGCCAGGCTGCCCAGCGTCTCCAGCGAGCCCGTCGCCCCGACCCACAGGATCCGGTCGTCGAACCGGCCGCCGCCGGCGAACCGCAGTTCGTGCGCCGGATGCCGGTGGGCGGTACCGGCGAGGCACTGGCCCAGCACGGGAAGCAGGGTCTCGTCGACCTCGCCGAGGAAGGCGAGCGTGAAGTGCCACGTGACGGGGTTCGTCCAGCGCAGGCGGCCGCGGCGCTCCGGGAGGGCGGCACGCAGCTGTGCCACTTCGGCCGCCAGTTCGTCGATGGCGGCCTGCGGAGGGATCACTGCCGCGAACAGTCGCATGGGGCCAGTGTGACGCGGCAGGGCCGCCACCGATGTCCACCGGACGAGCAAAGCGCGTTGCGTCATTTTCCTTCCATCGGACGAATCTGGTGAGAATGCCATCCGAACGCGTCGCTGGGCGTGCACGCTGTCCCGCGTGATGGGCTGGGGGAGAACAGGGCACGCAATGATGCTGGCCGCGGCCGTTGTGGTGGCAGTGACCGGGGAGGCCGCAGCGGACGACGGGGGTGTGGATGCCGCAGCAGGCAACACGACGGTGACAACCGTCGTGCACAACCTGCCGAGACTACTGCCGGACCATCCGCCTTCCCATGTCGTCGCGACCCCCCTGGGGGGTGCTGCGCGAGCGGAAGTGACCGACAACGGCCGAGGATGCCTGGACGCTGACGTCCGCGCCCTTGGAGCACACGCGGAGGTGTGGCTGAGATGCCGCCCCACGCCGCCGGCCGCACCCCCCGCACCCGCGCCTCCCGCACCCGCGCCTCCCGCGCCCGCACCCCCTGCCCCCGCCCCGCCGGCTCCCGCGCCTCCCGGCCCCGGGCCGGGCGCTCCTCCTGCCCCGCCCGCGCCCGCTCCGCCCGCACCTCCCGGTCCCGGGGCTCCGGTTCCTGCGCCGCCCGCCCCGGGCGCTCCCCCCGCGGCCCCGCCGGCCCCGGCGCCCGCTCCTCCTGCCCCGGCCCCCGCGCCGCCGGCGCCCGCTCCCGCCCCTCCGGCCGCTCCCGCACCTGCTCCGCCGGCTGTACCTGCCCCGCCGGCAGCCCCGCCGCCCCCGGCCCCAGCCCCTCCGGCCCCTGCACCTCCCGCGCCCGCACCCCCTGCCCCGGCCCCGCCGGCTCCCGCGCCTCCCGCCCCCGCCCCGCCTCCCGCCGCACCACCCGTCCCGGGCGCTCCTCCAGCGGTCCCGCCTCCGCCACCCGCGCCCGCGCCCCCTGCCCCCGCACCTCCAGCCCCACCCGCACTACTTCCTCCGCCCCCCGCCCCCATCGTCAACGCGCCTGCCCCGCCTGCCCCGCCCGCGCCCGCTCCCGCTCCGCCCGCGAATCCGTCCACCAATCCGCCCCGGCCCCCCAGCCCCCCTGGAGCCAGGGGCCGCCACCCCGTCTACCGGAACGCCCTCCCGCAATCGGGTACCCGGCAGAGCGGCAACGTGTCGCTGGTCATGCTCACCCTGCTGCTCGTCACCCCCGCCGTACTGACAGCGGCACTGCTGCGGCCGCGGTCCAGCACGCGGCGCAACCGCTGACAGACCCGCACCGCGCGCGCCCGCACCGAAGCCCTCATCGCCGTCCGTGCGCTCGCGGTCGGTGTGCGCTCGCTGACCGCGCGCTCGCTGATCGCGCTCGGCGGGCCGCTCCCGGCCCTCGGCTCCCGGCATCCAGGCGACCGCTTCCGTCGCCAACACCGCCCGGGGGCGCTCTGCATAATGAGGGGATGCAGTCCCCCGTCCCGAGCGCCGCCCCGGCCCCGCCTCCGGGCCCGGCATGGCCCGATGCCCCGGAGCCGTATCCGGTGCCCGACGCGGCGGCGTACCTGACGGGGGAGTGGAGCATCGAGCGCGCCCTGTTCGATCTGGCGGCGGGCCGCAGCGGTTCGTTCCGCGGCACCGCCGTGTTCCGGGCGGCCGGCGACGGCCGGCTGCTGCACACCGAGGACGGCGAACTGCACTGGGGCGGCACGGTGTCGCCCGCGGGCCGCACCCTCGCGCTGCTGCCCGGAGCGGACGGCACGTGCGAGGTCACGTTCGCCGACGGCCGCTCCTTCCACGACCTGGACCTGCGCACCGGCAGCTGGACCGTCTCCCACCCATGTGCGGCCGACAGCTACGAGGGGGCGTTCACCGCCGTCTCCCGCGAGGAATGGCGGGTGCACTGGCGCACCACAGGCCCGGCCAAGGACCACCTGCAACGTACGGTCTACCGCAGGCGAACCCCCGGACCGTGAGTCCCGCGCCCGCGGGCCACCCACGGATTCAGCCGGGCGCCGTCAGGGCCCGGAGCGCTTTGCCCGTGGGCTCGTCATCGGGCACGTACGCCAGCAGGTGATGACCGGGCTGGTCCACGGCGGCCAGTTTCACGTAGCGCAGTCGCAGGTCGCCCACGCGCGGATGGCGGAAGTGCCGCACCGCCGGGTGGAAGGCCGTGGTTTCCCGCAGCCCGTACCAGCGCGCTGCGTCGGGGTCGGCCGACAACTCCTCGATGATCTCGGCGTACCGCCGGTCCCCGGGACGGCGCGCGGCCTGCGAGCGGAACTGGCCCAGGAGGCTGCGCGCCTCCGGTTCCCACCGGGCGAGGAGGGCGCGGGCCGGCGGCCAGCGGAAGACCAGCCACAGCAGGTTGCGCTGTTTCGGGGGCAGCCGGGCCGGGTCCGTGAGCAGCGCCGCGTAGGCCGTGTTCCAGGCCAGCAGATCCCAGTGCGGGTCGATGACCACGGCGGGGTGGGGGTCCATGGCCTCCAGCAGCGACAGCAGGTTCCGCGAAACCCAGCGCGGCGTCCGGCCGGACGCCGGGGCGTGCTCGTCGAGGAACGACAGGACGTGCGCGGTCTCGTCCTCGTCCAGCAGCAGGGCGCGTGCCACGGACCTCAGCACCTGCTCCGAAGTGCGCACCCGCCCTTGCTCCAGCCACGCGTACCAGGAGCCGCTGATCCCGGCCAAGTGGGCCACCTCCGCGCGGCGCAGCCCCGGCGTGCGTCTGCGGGGCGCGGCCGGCAGGCCCACGTCGGCGGGGGTCAGGCGCTCCCGGCGCGAGCGCAGAAAGGCCCCGAGCTCCTGGCGCGGCGTGCCCGGCGGGGTGCCCGCGGCTGCGCTCCCGTCACTCATCGCCCGCCCCCCTTCCCGCAGCTCCGGCCGTCTCCGGACAGGCTGTCAGCGATGGTAATCGCTTGAAGCGATCACGCCCGGCCCCCGGGTGGTGGGCTTGGTGGGCACGGAGGAAGAAAGGAGCAACGCCCTCGTGAATCCGCCCGCCCCGCCCAAGGCATCACCGCCCAAGGCATCACCCCCCACGGCATCACCGTCCACGTCACCACCCACGCTCACGCCGCCGCCCACGGCAGCGAACGCAGCGGCGCTGCCGTCCCGTTCGCTCCGGCTGCTCGGCGCGGCCGGTTTCGTCAGCAACTTCGACCGCTTCTGCATCGCCCCCCTGCTGATGCTGATCAGCGCGCAGCTCGGTGCGCCGCTGTCCACCGTGGCCCTCGCTGCCGGTGGCTACGCCCTCTGCTACGGCTTGATGCAGCCGGTCTGGGGTCTGCTGAGCGACCGGCTGGGCCGCGTACGGGTGATGCGGCTGTCGCTCGCCGGTGCGGCAGTGGCCGCGTTCGGCTCGGCGGCAGCGCCCGACGTCACGACTCTCATCGCTGCCCGGGCGGTCGCCGGGGCCTTCTTCGCGGCCTCCATCGCGGCCTCCCTCACCTACGTCGGTGACACCGTGCTCGCCGGGATGCGCCAGCGCTCCCTCAGCGGGCTGATGACCGCCTTCGCCCTCGGGACGGCCGTGGCCACGGCCGTCGCCGGAGCGCTGGCCCTCCGCTCCGGCTGGCGACCGGTCTTCGCGCTGCCGGGGCTGTTCGCGGCCTGCCTCGCCGTGGCCCTGCGCAGGCTTCCCGAGCCGGAACGGGAGCCCGCGGGCCCGCTGCTGGCCCCCCTCATGACCGTGCTGCGCTCGCGCTGGCAGTGGTTCGTGATGGGCGTGGCGATGCTGGAAGGTGCCGTCCTGCTGGGCTTCCTGACCTACCTGGCCCCGGCCCTGGAAGCCCACGGCGCGAAGCCCGATCTCGCCGGGGCGGTGTCCGCGCTCTACGGCGCCGGCTCCATCGCCGCCGCCCAGGTGGTCAAGCGCCTCGCCGGCCGCATGGGGCCGGTGCGCCTGATCCTGGTGGGCGGTGCCCAGATGGTGGCGGGTTACCTGCTCGCCGCGTCCGGTCAGTCCGTGCCGTCCCTCGCCGTGACCGCTCTGCTGCTCGGGGGCGGCTGGTCGTTCCTGCACTCCACGCTGCAGTCCTGGGCGACCGGCCTGACCCCGTCCGCCCGGGCCACGGGGGTGGCGATGTTCGGGGTCGCCCTGTACGCCGGCAGCGCTCTGTCCGGCAGCCTGGCGGCCGGGGCGGCCGAACACCACCACTACCGCCTGCTGTTCCTGACAGCCGCCGTCCTGGCAGTCCCCCTGACCGCGGCGGCGGCCGTCGGGCGGGCGCGGTACGGGCCTTCAGCCCCGTGACGTCCCCGTCCCGCTGAGCGCGGATCAGCACGGCCCTCCCCGGCGTCTACCGTCCCCGCTCGCCCGTGACAGGACTGTGACCAGGGGTGTGGGTCACGTTACTGCCGATATGGGCCGTTGATGATCGACTCGGTCCATGCGTACCGCTCTCTGCACGTTTTCCACCGTCCTGGCCGGCGTCCTGCTGCTCACCGCATGCGGAGACCAGAAGGCAGGCGCCCGCAGTGACGGAGCGGCGCGGGCGCAGGCGTCCGGTTCCCCGGGCCTCCCCGGCGCGTCCTCCTGCGGGCCCGAGCCGTCCGGCACGACCTCCGCCCCCGGCGCTTCGGCCCTGCCCGGTGGTGCTTCCGGCGCGGAGAAGGACGGAGTCAGGGTCACGCGCGTGAGCGCGGGCGGGGTCAGTCCCTGCGCCGAGTTCGAGGTCACCAACCACGGCAACGAGCCCCTCACTTACACGATCCTGTTCGACTTCCTGTCGGCCGCAGGGGAGGTGCTGGCGAACACGAAGGAGGCAGTGCCGTCCGTCGAGCCCGGCCGGACCGTGAAGCGCACCGTCACCATGAGCGGACTCCCCTCCGGCGCGCGGGGCGCGACGCACGTGCGGGTCGCCCGGGTCAGGAGCGTCCCCTCCGCCGAAGCGCCTGCCACAGAGGCCTCCTGCCCGCCCTCGGGGGTGCGCGTGTCCGCGGACGACGGCGACGCCGCCATGGGACTCCGCGTCGTGAGCCTCCATCTCGAGAACTGCGGCACGCAAACCCACCGGCTCAACGGCTATCCGCGGCTCCAACTCCTCGACGAGGCACGTAAATCCGTCGACAGCGTCCGGATCCTCCGTGGCGGCAGTGAGATCGCCACCGGCACCGGAGCCGACGGAACGCCTCAGCCGCTGGTGCTGGAGCCCGGCGAGCGCGCCTACGCCGGTCTGGTGTGGCGCAACACGGTCGAGGCCGGCGAACCGGTGAACGTGCCGTACGTCAGGGTGTGGGCAGAGCCCGGCGCGGCTCCGGTGACGGTGACCCCGGAGCTGGACCTGGGCACGACGGGCAAGCTCGGCGTCGGCCCCTGGAAGAAGGACACCGGAACGAAGGTTGCCCAGTAGCTGCCCTGTGAGCGATATCCGGCCGTACCTTGCGCGCACGGTGCGCGCGAGAAACGCATGCCTGACCACGCACCCGGAGTCGTTTTCCACGCCCTTTTCCCCGGCGGGGGAATTCGCCGCCGGGGAAAAGGAGTCCGTCTTCTCGTCAGTGCCGGAGAGCGTTCCGCGCGTGCTCGCCGGCCTGCTTCGCGTCCGCCTTGGCCTGCTCGGCCTTGCCCCGGGCCCGCTTGGCGTCGTTGCCGGTGACGGAACCCGTGGTTTCCTTGGCCTTGCCCTTGATCTTCTCGGCGGCGTTCTCCGCCTTCTTCTCGGCGCTCATCGATGCCTCCAGAGATGCGCTAGGCGTTCGGACACTCACGCGCCTTCCTCTTATGGGCTCCGGTAAACACGTTTCGTCAGGCGGCGAGCCGGCGTTCGAGCGGAGTGCGGTAGCAGGGGGTGACGCGGGTGCCGGCGAGGAAGGCGGTCAGACGCGCGGCTTCGTGCTCCACGGCACTGCGGGCCTCGCGCCCCGGGTCCGTGAGGAGGTGGTGGTTGATGCGGCCGTCCGGACGCTGGGCCCAGGCGCCGATGATGCGACCGTTCCACCAGACGGTGGGTCCGATGTTGCCGTTGCGGTCGAAGAGGGCCTTGGTGTGGTCGGGGTCGAGGTACCAGTTGCGGTTGCGCCATCCCATGGCCGTGGGGTCGAGGCCGGGCAGGAGGGACGCCGAGGGCTCGGGGGCGGCGGCCTCGTTCCCGCAGAGTCCGGCCAGGTCCTCCGGCAGGAGGTAGCCGGTGCCCTCGTCGAGCTCGACGGCCTGGGCGCCGGTCGCGGCGAGGGCCTTGCGGGTGTCCGTGAGGGTCCAGCCGGTCCACCACTTGAGGTCGTCGGTGGTGACAGGGCCGAAGGCAGCCAGGTAGTGGCGCGCCAGCTCCGTCTTCGCCGCGGCGGAGGGCACGTGAGGCAGCGGCCGGGCCGGAGCCCAGCGGAACTGTGCGGAGGTCCAGGATCCCGCCGGGCGGGAGCGGCGTATGCGCCCCTCGGCCGCCAGCACGCCCAGGACCGGAGAGCTGACCCGCTGCCGGGACTCGTACGGCTTGCCGGGAAAGGTGACGAGCTGCTCCCGGAGGTCGGGGACGGCGGTCGCCAGCTCGGCCGCGGTCGCCTCGCCGCGTGCCCCCAGAACCTTGAGCGTGGCCGCCTCCACGGCGGCGTAGCGGCGCTCGTCCCAGCCGAGGGCCTCGGACAGCCTGCTCATCGCGTCCGCGCGGTGCCGGTGGGCGTCCTTGACGGTCGCCGCGTGCACGGCCGGTGCCAGTGACGCGGGGACGACGAACATCGTGCGGCGCATGCACCGGATCCGGGCCAGCGCCGGGCCGGCGGCCCGTCCACCGGCCGGGGCGTCGTACAGCGCGGCGTCGATGGCGCCGACCGTCGGCGTGCGCAGACGAGCGGCCACGGAGAGGAAGACGGTCGCCGGATCCGTGGCGTGCAGGCCGACGAGGGCCGCGGCCACCTCGGGGGCGGTCGCCGCCCTCGTCGAGGGGGAGAGCAGGTGCCGGCCGGCGAGACGGGCGCGGCGCTGGGCGGCTGTGATGCGGGGCAGGGCGGTCACGGGTTGAGCTCCGGGGACGGCGGGGGCGAGGCGGCGGGTGTGTCAGCGGGCGTGGAGGCAGAAGGGCTGGCCGGAAGGGTCGAGGAGGACGGTCCAGTGCTTACTGCCGGGCCGGTGGTGTTCTTGCCGGGCATGGCGTTCTCCTCCGAGGGGGTGCTTCCGGTTCGGGGTGACCGTATGCGCGATGTAGGGCGCGTCATGTCCTAGAGCTCACGATCATGCGGATGTCATCGGCCGCCCACAGCACGAACCGTTCGATCGGCCTCACCTCGTGCCCCGGCGCGGGCCGGAAGCGGAAGCGCTTGAGCAGTACGGCCAGGATCAGCAAGGCCTCCACCATGGCCAGGGCTGCACCCTCGCAACTGCGCGGCCCCAGCCCGAACGGCACGTAGGCCGGCCTCGGCCGCTTGGCCGTCTCCTCGGGAGTGAACCGCTCGGGCACGAAACGCTCCGGCTCGGGCCAGTGCTCGGGGTTCATGTGGACGGCCCAGAAGGGATAGAAGACCGTCGCCCCGGCAGGGATCTCGTAGCCGCCCAGAGTGAGGGGCTCGGTGGTCTCCCGCGCGCCGTACGGGCCGGGCGTATAGAGCCGCATCGCTTCCTTGAGGACCATCTCCAGGTACGTCAGCCGCCGCAGGTCGGCGTACGCGGGTGCCGTACGGTCGCCGAGTACGCCGTCCAGCTCGTCGGCGACACGGTCGGCCACCGCCGGATGCCTGCCCAGCAGGTGCAGGGTCCACGACACGGCCACGCCCGTCGTGTGGTGGGCCGCCAGCATCGTCATCATCACGGTGTCGCGGATCCGGGCGGGCCGCTCACCGGCGTCGACGAGCGCTCCGATCAGATCGCTCCTGTCCGCCGGGCCGATCCTGTCCGCCGGGCCGCTTCCGCCCGCGCGGCTGCCGGAGGGGCCGCCGGAGCGGCGGGCTGCGATCACCTGGTCGACCGTCCCCCGCAGGAATGCCAGTGCCCGCTCGGCGCCCTTGGCCCGTTCCTCCCTCTCGGCCCGTTCCTCCTCCTCGTCCGCGCCGGGGTCCGGCACCTCGTAGAGCCGCCCCAGGTGCTCGGTGAGCACCTCCTCGAAGGCGGTGACGACGCTGTCCGGATCCGCGACCTCGCCGCCCAGCGCGTAGGCGCAGATCATCCGCAGCGACAGGGTGGTGAGATCCTTCTGCAACTCCACCGGGCCGCGTTCCGCCCGCGCCGCCCAGTCGTCCGCGAGCGCTGTCACCAGCGTGGTGAACCGGCCGAAATGCCGTTCGTGGGAGGGGCGTCCGGCCAGCACCGACAGCAGCAGCCGCCGCCACGGGCCGTGCTCGTCGGCCGGCATCACCTGCAAGTTGCCCGCCTCGCACAACGGCTCCAAGAACGCGAACAGCCGCTCCGGCCGCTTGTCGAGGTGCGCCGTGGCCTCCAGCAGTACGGGGTCGGCGACCGACACGGCCGTCTCGGCGCCCGGCAGCTGGAACCGCACGACGGGCCCGTACTCGGCGTGCAGTTGCCGTTGGTAGTGGTGCAGTCCTCCGGCCGCCACGACCGCACCGACCCCGCCGTCCGCCCGGGGTTCGGGTCCGGGAATGTCCATGGCCGATCCTCCTCACCGAGAGCATCCGCCTCGCAGCGCACCACTTACCGGCCGCTGAACGCAACCGTGAGCGGGCCACCTCCCCCCGAACGCCTGCCCTCGATGACAGCGTGCGGGGATGCCCGGCCGCCGCCGCTTGAACCTCACGCGGCGTCAGGTTGCATGGTTGTTCCATGACTGCTTTCACCAGCTGGAAGGTGGGCCCGCTCGCCGAGGCCAGCGGGCTGACCGTGCGCACCCTGCATCACTGGGACACCATCGGCCTGCTCAGCCCCTCGCAGCGCAGCGCGGGCGGGCACCGGGAGTACACCGAGGACGACCTCATCCGCCTCTATCAGGTGCTGGCGCTCCGCAGCCTGGGGCTGAGCCTGGAGACCATTGCCGTCTGCCTCGATGCGGGAGTCGACCCGGCCCGGCTGGTCCGGGACCACTTGGCCGGCGTCGAGGCGTCCATCGCCGCCCTCGACACCCTGCGGGACCGGCTCGTGCGGCTCGGCGGCGAGCTGGCGACCGGCCGGGCCCCGACGTCCACGGACCTGCTGGAAGCGCTGCGGGCGATCGGCGGCACCGGCCCCGAGCGCGAGCAGACACTGCGCCGTCACCTGGACGAGGACCAGGTGGAGGTCTTGCGGACCCGTGCCGCCGATCTGGGTCCCGCGATGCACTACCTGCTCGAAGTCGAGTGGCCGGAGCTGTACCGCCGGGCCGAGCGGCTCCGCGCGGCCGGAACCCCGCCCACGGACCGGAAGGTCCGCCGGCTGGTGGCCCGCATGGACGAGCTGAGCGCGTTGTTCACCGGAGGCGACGAAGGGATCTCCGCCGGCGTGCGCGACGCCTGGGAGGACGATCCGGCCGCCATGTCCGGCGATCCCGCCGCCCCGGCGGATGACTGGCGCGACCTGGCCGCGTACCTCGACCACGCCCGCCGCAGCACCGCCTGACCGTCCCGCCCGTACCCCCTGTCCTTTCCACCTCCTCGAAGGAGCCCGGCCATGAGCCGCCGAACCCGTATGCGCATCGCCCTGGCCTCGACGTTCCCCACTCTCCTGACCGTTCCGGTCTGCATCCTCCTGGCCGCGCTCGGCGTCGTGCCGTGGGGTCTTCTCCTCGCACTGCCGGTCGCACTCGCGGTGCACGCCGCCATCACGTTCTTCCGCCTCGGCGCGAAGCTGACCGAGCTGCCGGACACCGGGGGTTCCGGCCACGCGTCGACGGCCGGGTGAATCCTTCCGTCAGGCCTCGACGGAGCCGGTGGCCGCCGCAACGGGCTCAGCGTCGCCGGCCGTGAAGCGCACGGGCAGGCGGGTGATGCCGCGGATCAGGCCGGGCCGCCACGGTATGTCCGCCGGGTCGGCGTCCAGGGCCAGGTCCGGGAAGCGGTCGAGCAGGGCGCTGAAGGCGACCGTGGCCTCCAGCCGTGCGAGGGGCGCCCCCAGGCAGTGGTGGATGCCGTGGCCGAAGGCGGCGTGCCCGCCGCCGCTCGTCCGGGGGCGGCGGATGTCGAAGCGGTCCGGCTCCGGGAAGCGGTGCGGGTCGCGTGAGGCGGAGGCCAGCAGGACGAGGACGGACTCGCCGGCCGGGATGGTCGTCCCGTCGATCTCCAGCGGTTCGGCGGTCCAGCGGTACGCCGCGGAGGTCACCGGCCCCTCGTACCGCAGCATCTCCTCGATCGCCCCGGGCAGCAGGGACCGGTCGGCCTGCAGCGCCGCGAACTGCTCGGGGTGGCTGAGCAGCGCGTGCGTCCCGTTGGCCAGGAGGTTGACGGTCGTCTCGTGTCCGGCGACGAGCAGGACGAAGGCCATGCCGAGCAGTTCGTCCTGCGGCAGTCGCCGGCCCGTGGAGTCCTCGGCGCGGACCAGCGCGCTGAGCAGGTCGTCGCCGGGGGAGCGGAGCTTGGCCTCCAGCAGCTGGAGGAGGTAGCCGGTCATGGCGGCGGCCGCGGCGGTGGCGGACTCGACGGTGGGGGCGAAGACCATGCGGTCGGACCACGTGTGGAAGGAATCGTGGTCTTCTCGCGGCACGCCCAGGAGCTCGCCGATGACGGCGATGGGCAGCGGCCGCGCGAACGACGTGACCAGGTCGGCACGGCCCAGGGGCGCGACGGCGTCGAGCAGCTCGTGGGCGATCTGCTCGATGCGGGGCCGCAGGGCCTCGATGCGGCGGGAGGTGAACTCCCGCGCCACGATGCCCCGGAGACGGGTGTGGTCCGGCGGGTCGGTCTGCAGCATGTTGCGGCCGATGGCGTGGCCGCCGTCACCGGACCAGCGGGCGGAGTGGCGTACGTCGTTGCTCAGCCGCGGATCGGTGAGCGCGGCGCGCACGGCGTCGTACCCGACGACGACCCAGACGTCTCCGGCCCCCTCGGTGGGGACGCGGTGCACGGAGCTCTTCTCCCGCATGTGGGCGAGGACGGGGTACGGATCGGCTGCGAAGTCGGTGCCGGCCGGGGCGAGGCCGTCGAAGAGGGGCATGGTGGTCACGGTCGTCATCCCTTCTAAGCGGGGAGAGCTCCCCGCTTACGGATCACGACCGTAACAGCTAACCGGGGAGTGGTCCACGCTTAACTTGCTAGGCTGCAGCCTCGTAAGCGAGCAAGCAGCCGAGTGAGCAAGCGGGCAAGCGAGCAAGCGGGCAGAACGGCGAACGCGGGAGCGGTGAGACCAGTGACGGGCAGTGGCACGGGGCGGGAGAACGGCGGCGCACCCCTGCGCCGGGACGCCCGGCGCAACCGCGAGCTCCTCCTCGCCGCCGCTCGGGAGATCTACGCCGAACAGGGCCTGGGCGCCCCCCTGGACGAGATCGCCCGCCGCGCGGGCGTCGGCAACGCCACGCTCTACCGGCGCTTTCCCACCCGGGGCGCACTCGTCGAGGCGGTCTTCGGAGAGGGGCTGAGCGACACCCTCCGCCGCGGTGACGAGGCGCGGAAGGCCGGAGACCCCTGGGAGGGCCTGGTCCGCTACCTGGAGTACATCTTCGAGGGCCTGGCGGCGGACCGGGGTGCCAACGACCTGATGACGACCGGCATCCCGGACATCCCGACGCTGGACGCCCTCAAGACCCACCACCACGAGACGGTGACCCTCCTGCTGTCGCGCGCCCGCGACCAGGGCGTCGTACGCGACGACGTGACCGTCGAGGACCTGCTCTTCGCCCTGGCCGCGCTGGGACGCGTGGTGCCGGCATCGGCCGCCGTGGCCCCCGGGGCCTGGCGCCGCCAGCTCCACCTGCTCCTCGCGGGCCTGCGCACGGAGCCCGCGACGCACCCTTTGCCGGCCGCCCCCCTCACCGACCGTCAGCTGACGGCCGCCCTCAACGCACTGGCGAGCCCCGCCACGCAAGCCTGACGAGGCAGCGTGACGGGGCGGGTGTGACGAAGGGGGCTGACGGGTCTCGCGTGCGCGATCGTCGTCAGAAGGCCGAGTGAGCGAACCAGTGGGCGAGCAGGTCCTGGTCGCCCAGGAGCCGGAAGGTGTCGCCGGTGCGGTCCAGGCGGCCGTAGAGGAGCAGGAGCAGGTCCGCGGCCGACCCCTGGACTGTGGCGTCCGCCGGGTTCGCGGATTCGGCGTCGTCGGCCACCAGCCCGAAGCCGTCGGGGCGCAGGCGGATCAGCCAGGTCTCGTCGCCGTCCGTGCAGGTGAAACGGAGGGTCCGGCCGGGGCCGCGCAGTTCGGCGGTCCGCGGCGCGAAGAAGGAGGCGAACGGCAGGTTGGTGAGGAACTCGTCGACGCCGTCCACCGCCAGTACGCGGTCGATGTGCGGTACGCGCCCCAGCGCGAGCTCCGCGTCGGCCCGGTGCACGAGCGTCTCGAAGAGCATGCGGCGGATCCAGAACCGGGCGTGCTGGTCGAGCCCCCAGGCCCACATCGGCGCGTCCGGGTCGGTGGCCGCGAACGCCTTCGCCGACTCCGCGGCGCTCCGCGCCAGCCAGTCCGGGTAGTCCTCGGGCCGCTCCGGCAGCTGCAGGTCCACCTCCCGGCTCGTGGGCGGCTGCTGGATGCGCTGCCGCAGCAGCACGGTGAACCAGCGGTGCACGCTGCCCGTGTGCCGGGTCAGGTCGGCCAGGTTCCAGTCCGGGCAGGACGGCACGGGGGTGGCGAGGTCGGATCCCTCGACCGTGTCGGCGAATCGTGCGGTCTCCGCCGCGACGGCCGCGATGTGGTCGGCTGGCTTCATGTCTGACGTCCTTCTGGTAGCGGTGCCCCGGTGCCCGGGTCGGCGGGGACGGGGGAAACAGGCGGGCGGGCGGCGGCCGGGCCGGTCGGACCCGGGCCCGGATCCGGATCCAGGCCGGGATCCAAGCCCAGGCCCGGACCCGGTCAGGCCAGCGGCTTGTCGAGTACGGCCTTGGAGTGGCTGAACGTGTCGATGGAGTACTCGCCGTGGTACCGCCCCATGCCGCTCTCGCCCACACCGCCGAACGGCAGCTCGGGCACGGCCAGGTGGGAGACGGGCAGACCGAAGGCCAGCGCGCCGGACGAGGTCTCGTCGGCCAGCCGCTGCTTGGTCCGCGGCGAGTCGGTGAAGGCGTACAGGGCGAGCGGCTTGTCGCGCTCGTTGACGAAGGCGATCGCCGCGTCCAGGTCGGGCACGCCGATCACCGGCAGGATCGGCCCGAAGATCTCCTCCTGCATCACCGGGGCCTCCGGGGAGACGTCCGCGAGCACGGTCGGGGCGAGGTAGCGGCTCGCCCGGTCGTGCGTCCCGCCGGTGACGGTGCGGCCCTCGCCCAGGAGCCGCGCCAGCCGGTCGAAGTGCCGCTCGTTGACGATCCGCCCGTACTCCTCGTGGGCCGACGGGTCCGGGCCGTACTGCTCCCGGACGGCTGCGGCCAGGTGCTCTTCGAGGGCGGTGGCGGTGTCGCCGATGGCGAGCACGTAGTCCGGTGCGACGCACGTCTGACCGGCGTTGAGGAACTTGCCGCGGACGATCCGCCGGGCCGTGGCCGCCAGGTCGGCTCCGGGCTCGACGAGCACGGGGCTCTTGCCGCCGAGCTCCAGGGTCACGGGGGTCAGGTTCCGGGCGGCGGCGGCCATCACGATGCGTCCGACCGCGCCGTTGCCGGTGTAGAAGATGTGGTCGAAGCGCTGTTCCAGCAGTGCGGTGGTCTCCGCGACGGCGCCCTCCACGACCGCGACGGCCTGCGGGTCGAGGTAGCGCGGCAGCAGCCGGGCCAGGGCCGCCGACGTGGCCGGTGCCAGCTCGCTGGGCTTGACCACGGCCGCGTTTCCGGCGGCCAGCGCACCCACCAGCGGGGCCAGGGCGAGCTGCAGCGGATAGTTCCACGGCGCGATGACCAGCACCACGCCGAGCGGGTCACGGACCACCCGCGCCTCGGCCGGCCGGAAGGCCTCCGGCACGGAGACCGGCCGGGGAGCCAGCCACTCCGCCAGGTGCGCGACGGTGTGGTCCAGCTCGTTGAGGGTGAAGCCGATCTCGGTGCGGTACGCCTCCTGCGGGCCCTTGCCCAGGTCGGCGCGGAGGGCGGCGAGGAACACGTCGGTCTGCTCGGTGAGCAGCGTGCGCAGTGCGTGCAGCTGGCCGAGCCGCCAGGCGAGCGGCTTGGTGCGACCGGTGGCGAAGCCGGCCCGCAGCCGGGTCACGGTGGCGGCCGGATCCGCGGCGGGTGCGGCATCTGCTTCGGCACCGGCTTCGGTAGCGGCACCGGCTTCGGCTGCGGCATCGGCTATGGCAGCGGCCGCGTCTGCGGCGTCCGCTTCGGTGGCCGGCGCGGAGCCCGTCGCGGAGACCAGGGCCCGGGCCAGGTCCGCTGACGAGGCCGGGTTCTGGCCGGTGTAGAGGTTGCGGTCGACGACGATGTGCGGCGTGAAGGGATCCGCGGCGACGAAGTCGGCGCCGAGCCCGGTGAGGCGGTCCTGGAGCAGCCAGGGCGCCCGGTCGGCGAAGCCCGCCGCGGCCTCCTCGGCGTTGCTGAAGGCAGTCATCCGGTACCCGGCGAACGGCCAGCCGCCGTCCTCCCGGCGGGCGGCGAGCAGTGCGGCGGGCGCGTGGCAGAGCACGGCGACCGGCTTGCCCGCGTCGAGCGTGCGGGTGAGGATCCGGCCGGAGGCGGGGTTGCGGGAGAGGTCCTCCATCGGGCCGTGGCCGCCGGGGTAGAAGACCAGGTCGTAGTCGTCCGGGTCGATCTCTTCCAGGACCGCCGGGGCGCCGAGCTCCGCCTTCATGGCGTCGAGGTACGCGGCGATGCGGTCGGCCCGCTCCTGCCCACCGCCGGCCTCGGGGCTCAGGCTGACCGGATCCACCGGGGCGGCGGCCCCGCCGGGCGTCGCGATGGTGACCCGGTAGCCCGCCTCACGGAAGATCCGGTGCGGTTCTGCGAGCTCCTCGGCCCAGAATCCGGTCGGGTGCGGGGTGCCGTCGGCCAGGGTCCAGTGGCCGGCACCGGTGACGACGAAGAGGGCGGAAGTCATGACGAGAGCTCCAGAGGACGGGCGGCAGCGCTTAAGCACCTAGATGATTCATGTGCTCAAGTAATACGGTGAAGGTAAACCTCAATGATTGAGGTTGTCAATTACAACGAAGTCCGCCCGGCGCGTGCGCGCGCCGGGCGGACCCCAGGGGATGCTTCAGGTGAGCTGCGCGGCGCCGGTGGTGGCGCAGTTCTTGATGGCGTCCCAGATGCCTTCGCCCAGCTCGGCGAAGAGCTTCTCCGGGTTGTTCTGCAGCCAGGAGACGATGTCGTCCCACTTGCCGATGGAGAACTGCTGGTCGAACGTGAAGTGGACCAGGTGGACGTCCAGCAGATAGGCGTCGCAGTCCGCCTTCAGGTGCAGGCTGACGCCGTGGGCGTCGACCGAGAGGTCGAAGCCACCCCCCGCGTGGATGCCGACCAGGTTCCCGGCGGGGACGGGGATGCCGCCGAGGACCACCCCCCGCGGAATGGTGACGTCGAAGCCCAGCTTGACGTCGGCCTTGGCGCGGAATCCGGAGCTGCTGAGCGTGCAGCTCATGTCGCCGTGGAGGATGTCGAGCAGGTCGGCGGCGAGGGTGAAGGCGAAGCCTTCGTTGCCGAGCAGCGCCTCGATCTCGGCCGAGAGCCCGAGGAGGTCGAGCTTTCCGGAGAGGTAGAAGATCTTCTTCGGGAGCTTCCCGCTCCTGATGCCCCGGGTGTCGAGCAGGTACTGCGGGCCCTTGGCGCCGCTCGCGTCCGAGAGGGTGAAGACATCGGCCAGCTTGAGCGGCTGGGCGATGGTGCTGGACGCGTAGAGGCCGTCGTCGCTGACGTTGACCTCGAAGCGCCAGTTGTTCCCGGAGAAGTCGATGTCGCCCTTGGCGTAGAAGCCTTGCTTCCATTCCTCGTGGGTGACCGGGTTGGTCCAGCCTCCGGAGGCGGTCACGACACAGATCGCGAGCTTGTGGAGCACGATCTGCCGGAGGAAGGCGAGCCAGTCCGGCGGCGTGACGAGGACGGCGAGCATGTCCCAGATCGAAATGCCGGCGTCCTGGTGGACGGTCCCCAGGTCGAAGCGGAAGACGGTGACGAAGGGTTCCGGCTCGAAGCCGCCCTCGATGTCGAGGTCCAGAGCGGCCTCACCGATGTCCACCGAGCCGCCCGCGCCCAGGGTGAGGCCGGACCCCGTCCCGTAGCCGATCTGCATGTAGAAGTCGCGGACGGTGAATCCTTCGACGCCGAAGGCGTTCTTCCAGGCGGGGCGGTCATCGCCGGGGGGCGCCCCGGTGAGCCCGGCGAGGCGGCTCGCCGTTTCGCGGACCAGCTCGTAAGGGGTGGTGTCGCGGGCGAGGCCGAGGGTGGCGTCGTGGACGAGGCGCCCGTCGGCACCCGGAACGGGGTCGGCGGTGAGCAGGGTGTGCCCGGGAGCCCGCAGGGCGTACGCGAGCTGGTGCGGCTCCGGCCGGCCCGCGACGGCGCCTTCCGCCTCAGAACCGGCGGGCTTGAGGACCAGGAAGAGGTGGAACTCGGTGCCCTTGAGCGCCCCTCCGGCCACGAACTGGAGCAGCGTCGCGGGAGCGGACCCGACGGCCGGGACGGAGAAGTTCCACGAGGTCCGGAGGGACACCTCCCGCTTCGCCGGGCGGAACGCCAGGGTGATGCCGCCGAAGCCCTCCCGCGTCTTCTGGTCCGCGATGGACGCGGTGAACTCGGATTCCTGGACCGGGGTGGTGAGCCGGGCCGTCAGGTGGATTCCGCCGGCGTCCTGGAACAGTACGTGCAGGGGCTCCAGCGGGCCGGTCAGCCCGAGTTCGGTGAAGAAGGTGAGGCCCTTGTCCAGCGTCGCGGGCAGGGTGTCGGGCGGCGTGGCCCCGGCGTCGACGGCCACTCCGTCGGCCGAGCTGACGGCGAGCCCGGACTTGGCGAAGGTCATGCCATTGAGGAAGCCGAGCACTGACGCCCAGCCGGGCACGTCGCCCGGCGACCAGACCCAGTCCTGCTGCCAGAAGGCGGCGGCGAACAGGGTGCCGCCTTCCGGTTTCTTCGCGGCCTTGCCCACGAAGGTCAGCTGCGCGTCACCGAAGCGGGCCGTGGTGCTGACCGCCAGCTCGTAACCGTTGGCCCTCGTCGATTGCCCCGCCTGCATGTCCCCGACGCGTACGGTCACGGCGGGGTGGAGGAGGGAGACCTGCGGCAGGTTCTCGGGGAGCGGCACGTCGGCGCGGCAGGCGAGGGCCTGCAGGAGTGCGGTGAGGTCGAGGTCGGGGAACGCTCCGTCGAGCTCGAAGGCGCCGGGGATGCTCCACTTCGCGGAGAACGCGACGGGGGCGCCGCCCCCGTTGCCGGACTCGGCGGGGCCGAGTTCGGCTTTGGCCGACAGGACACCGGTGGTGCGCGAGCCAGTGGTCCGCGAGTCGGTGGTCCGTAAGCCGGGAGTCCGTGCGTCGGCGGTCCGTGGCCCGCCGACCCCGTCCCCGGCTGCGATGCCCTTCCACTGCTCCGCCTCGCCACCGCTGCGGGTCAGCACCAGCCCGGCCTCGGTCAGCCGGATGCGGGCGGCGCCCACCTCGATGCCCCACTGGGAGGAGACGGACGCCTCGACCTCGTACACGCCCTTCTTCGGCGTCGCGGTGCCGGAGAACTTCTTCAGCGTCAGGTCCGGTGTGCCGGTGAGGTCGGCGTGCGGCAGGAAGTGCTGGAGGACGTCCTGGAGCCGGGCGGGGGTGCTCTCGTCGAGGGTGAGCCGGAAGGTGCCCGGAGGTATCTCCGCGGTGGCGTGGAGGCTGATGCTGCCCGCGACGGTGAAGTCGCCGTGCCCGGTGACGGTCGCCTTGCGGGACTCCTTGAGCGGGTCGGCGACGGTCAGGCCGGCGCCCACGGAAGTGAGGGTGAGGTCGTCGCCCGCGATCGGCCAGACGGTGCCGGGCAGGGTCTCGACGGAGGCGGTGACCTGGGTCAGTGCCGCCGGCAGCCCGCCCTGACCCAGCCGGGACGGATCGATGGTGGCGGTCAGGGCGGTGAGGCGGACGTGGTCGCCGAGCGCGAAGCCCTCCTGGTCGACGAGCCGGTGGACCGCGGCGCCGGTGCCCTTCCAGGCGGCGAGGTCGGCCGGGGCGACCTGTCCGGGCAGCCGGTCCGCGCTGAGCACGAGTGCCCCGCCACCGGCCGGTGGCGGGGCGCTGATCGTCGCCCCGGCACCCTGCCCCAGGGTCAGCTCCGCGGCCAGCCGCAGCCCGTACGTGAGCGGCGAGCCGTTCACCGGGCAGGCGCCGTTCGCCTCGCTGCCGTTCGCCTCGTTGCCGCGCGATCCGGCCCAGAGGAAGAAGGACGCGGAGAACTCCCCGTCCGTCCGGGGCACCGAGCGCAGGTCCATGACGGTCTGTACGGGTTCGCCGGGCCGGCGTACGACGGAACCCGTCAGCGACAGGGCGCCGGGCCGGGGCCGGACCAGCGCGGCGAGGGCGCCGAGCGGTGCCGGGTCCGTCACCGCGGCGGCGTGGAAGGTCAGCCCCGGGTCGAGTGCGGGGTATCCGCCGCGGGCGGGCCGGGCCACCGAGGTGAGCAGGAGCGCGGGCGGCGCGGGGAAGGCCAGGGCTGCCAGGTCGCTGCCGTCGGTAGCGGGGAAGGACGTGGCGAAGGTCCAGTCCCCGGGGACGACGAGCGGGACGTAGAGCGTGGGGTCGTGGTCGACGGGGTCGATCCCGAACTCGATTCCGTGGACCGGCAGATCGTCCAGACCGAGCTCGCCGCCGTCGAGCGTGCCGTGGACGACCACCGCGTCGTCGCTGTCCTCGCGCTGCACCTCGGTTACGGTGAGGGTGCCGCCCAGCCAGGTGTTGGTCAGTGCGGTGGCGAGGCCGGTTCCGAGGTCGGTGCCGGGGAGGGCGAGGGTGCCGTCCTGGGTGTGCCGGGTGATCAGGGCGCGGAGTTCTTCGATCGTCATGCGGTCAGTCCCCGAGCTTGGTGCGGATGACCGTGCGGGCGTTGGTGGTGAGGGCATCGGCGATCTTGGTCCGGTTCGAGTCCGCCGTGTCCTGCAGCCCCTTGATGATCTTCTGTTTGACCTCGTCCTTGTTCAGCACTTCCTGGATGACCTTGTCCCAGGGGCTGGGCTCCTCCAGGTGGATCGTGACCTGCAGGTCCTGCGGCGCGACGGCGAGGGCGAGGGAGTCCAGGCCGATGGTGAGCTCGTCGGCGTCGCGGCCGGTGAAGGACAGACCGGCCGTCACCGAGGGCTTGGTGACGGTGACGGTGACGCTGCCCTTGATGGTGTCGTCGTCGTCCGGCGCCGTGTCGTCGTCCTGCGCCGTGGCGCCGCTCTCGGTGCCGGGAAACGCGATGACGCCCGTGCCGGTGACGGTGAGCGGGGGCGGGGGCACCTTCGCGTCCCCGGTGATGCGGCCGAACCGCAGGGTCGTCCCGATGCCGCCCTCGGTGAGCCGGGCGTCCTCGACGGGGACGAGGACGTTGGAGATGCCGGTCGCCTTGACGCCCTCGAAGGAGATCTTGGCCTGTGCGACGCCGATCTTGTACGTACCGAGGTCCATGTCCCCGAGGGCGTACGGTTCGAGCACCGGGTCCGTCGCCCCCAGGACGACGGCCGGGGGGTAGAAGCCGGACCCGGTGTCGTTCACGGAGGCCCGCAGCCGGTCGAAGAGGTAGACCTCCAGCGGCCCGTACTTCGCCGGGAAGCCGCTGTCGTACGACGGCAGGCTGCCCGCCGGCACCGCGCCGAGGACGCCGTCGAGCGCCTTGGCCAGCTGGGTGGTGACCGTGGCCGAGAACTGGTCGCGGAAGGACTGGTCGTCCAGGGCGCCGACGAGCTTCGCGGTGAGCGCCTGGCGGGCCCCCTCGCTGTTGAAGGCGTCGGCCGCCGCGTCCTTCCAGCCCTCCAGGGTGTCCTCGTCGATGGTGCTTCCCTCGACCGTCAGGGAATCCCTGTCGAGCCGGAACGCCGGCCGGGAGACGACCTTGATCTGCTCCACGGTCAGCAGCGGTGTGCGGTCCGCGCCGGTGCCGGCGGTCTCGGCGCGGAGCACGACGTCGAAGGCCAGGTCCGTGGCCGTCAGCCGGAACTGCCCGTGGCCCTCGATCTGCTGGCGCGGCCACTCCACTCCCTCCAGGCCCTTCACCACGACCTTCGTCGGCGGCTTCAGGTCACCGCCGCTCGCGGGGGAGTCGATCACGACGACGCGCTGGACCAGGCTGTACGTCCCCGTGACCGTGATCTGCTTCTCCCACCCGTGCGTGTCGTACGCGGCGGTGGTGACCCGGACCGTGCCCCGGTACCCGTCCTTGGTGGGCGTGAGGTCGCGCAGTTCGCCGACCGAGGCGTTCGCCAGGCCCGTGACCGTGACGGTGGACAGGGACAGCCCGGGGTAGGGCTGGTCGGCGTCGCGCTGGCTGGTGAAGGCGTCCAGGTTGTCCGGGAGCCCGGGCACGCCCTGGGCCTTCGCGATGTCGAAGGCGCCGCCCACGAAAACCCACCACGAGTCGCTGATGGTGTCGCCGATCGTCGTGCCCTCGTCGCCGCCCAGCTGACCTATGTCCCAGGTGTCGACCGTCAGGGGGTTCAGCGAACGGCCGTCGGACGTGCGGACGTCCTTGAGGACGGTGGGCAGCCAGTAAGGGCTGTCCGGGTTGTTGATGCGCTTGTACATGGTGGCGTAGACGAAGTCGAGCAGCTTGGTGGCCACGGGCCTCTCCTTCCGGGTGGGGGGCTTGGTGTTCTCGCTCTTGGCACGGCCGCCGGGCTGCTCAGACCCCGCGGTCCACGACGTGCAGGGCCAGGTCCTCCAGTGCGTAGCGGTACCGTCCGGCCGGGAACGGGCGCAGCAGCTCGACGGCCTCCAGCGCCTGGGCGCGTGCGTCGGCGTACGCGCGCGAGAACCCGGAGCCGCCGCGGACCTCGGCGAGCGTGCGCTCCAGTGCGCCGGGGTCGGTCACCTCGCCGCGCATGATGCGGCTGACCGCGTGGTCCGGTCCCCAGTCCTGCATGACGTAGATCAGGGGCAGGGACGCGCGGCGGCGCAGCAGGTCCATGCCGCGCGGCTTGCCGGACCCGGACTCGTCCTGGGCCAGGTCGAAGAGGTCGTCCATGACCTGCAGGGAGCGCCCGAGCCGCCGTCCGTAGAACCCGGCCCGCCGGGCGTCGCCGGTGTGCCCGTCGGCCAGCGCGACCCCGGCCTCGGCCGCCAGGCCGAACAGTGCGGCGGTCTTGCGGTCCGCGGTGCGCCAGTAGGTGCCGGCCAGACGCACCGGGTCCTCGGAGAGGTCCGTGCGCAGTTCGTCGAGCTCGCCGCAGCCGATCTGGAACGCCGTGTCGAGGACGAGCTCGATCAGCCCCATGTCGCTGTCCCGGTCGATCGTGCCCACGAAGCCACGGATGGCCTGGACGAACTGCAGGTCGCCGACGAGCACCGCGGTCTCGGTGCCGCGTGCGGCGTTGACCGAGGGCAGGCCGCGACGGAGCGCGGCGCCGTCCACGATGTCGTCGTGGATCAGCGTCGCGACGTGCAGCATCTCCAGTGAGACGGCACCCTGGAGCACCTTGTCCGGCAGCGGCGCGGAGCCGTGCACCATGCGGGCGGCCAGCAGCAGGACGGCCGGACGCAGCCGCTTGCCGTGCCGGTAGAGGGCGCGTTCGCCGTCGGTGAGGTACTCCTGCTGCGGGGCCAGGGCCTGCTCCAGGAACGTCTCGAAGCGCGGCAGATCGGCGGCCAGCAGGTCCGTCCACACGGCGCCGAGGACGTCCTCGGCGGGGGTGGTGGTGTCGAGGCTGAGCACGGATCAGGACCGCCCGTCCTGCGGGTGGGCGTATCCGGTCATGCCGGTGAGCGCGGCGTGCCGGACGGTCTCGGCGACCGCGTCGCTCAGCAGGTGGCGCACGAACCGCATGGAGGTGAGCCGTTCCCGGGCCACGTCCGCGGCCGTTCCCTGCCAGCCCGCGTCGTCGATCTGCAGGGTGAGGTCCGGGAGTTCCACGCTCGCGTCCACCGGTGTGCCGTCCGGTGCCAGGCGGGTGGTGATGCGGACGCCTTCCAGGCGTGCCCCGCACTCGCCCGTGTGCAGGGTGTCGGTCGCGCGGGGGCTCTGTTCCGCGTGGTCGTGGTAGGCGGCGGCGCCCACCTGCTGGACGATGGCGCGGTCCTCGTCGGACAGCGCGATCCAGCCCGGCTGATGCTCCGGCTCGTTCTCCCGGAGGGCCGGGGCCGCCTCTCCCGCCCCGATGCCGAGAGCGGCCAGGCCGTCGTAGCGGGCCATCTCCTCGGCGGAGACCGCCGGGAGCTCTCCGGAGTGCTGGTCGATGGCCGCGTAGACGGCGTCCTGGTTCATCGGGGTGGTCTGCTGGTCGTTGTTACCGGTCTGATGGACCGCCTTGGAGAACCTCTCGGTGGCCTTGGCCGCGTCGCGGAAGCGGCTCGCCTTGCCCGGATCGGTGTGCTCGATCACCTTGGCCGCGGTGTTGAGCGTGGAGACGACCGTGGTGCGCTGCCGCCAGGCGTGCAGGTTGTACGCGACGTCCGTCTGCGGGTCCTGCCAGTCGTTGACCGGCGGCTGGGCGTCGAGGGACGCGTCCGGGTCCGTAGCGCCGTAGGTGTGCTCCGACATGCGCTGGGTGGTGCCCTTCTCGGCCCACTTCGTCCGCAGGTTCCGGGACGTCTGGGAGTCGTCGTTGAAGACGTCGTAGTAGCTCTCGTTGTGCGTGCCGTACTCGATGAGTACCTGGCGGCCCTGCTCGGTCTTCATCAGCTTGGTGCGGTGGGCGTCGGCGCGATCGGTCCATCGCTTGACCGTCCGGGGATCCGGGTGGCCGGGCCCCGACGGCCGGGCGCCGGCGGGCAGCGTGGGCCGCACGGCCTCTTCCGAAAGTGGGCGCAGGTTGCCGGCGGTGTCGATCTCCCGGATCTCGTCGGGGCGGGCGTCGAGGGCGTAGCGGCCGGTGAGGACGAGCGCCGGGATGTGCCGGGTGACGTGCCGAACACCGCCGCGGGTCTCGTCGGCGATCGTCTCCGGCCGGCCCTCGGTGCGTAACCGGAGTGCGCCGAGGCGGAAACTCAGGGCACCGGTCGGGTAGTCGAGGGTGTCCGGCATCTCCACGCCGCGGGCGAGGGGGTAACCGGGGGTGTCGGCCAGGTGGGGCGTGTCGGCCGCACCGCCGGGCTGGGCGTCACCGGGCTGCGGGGGCTTGGGCGTACTCAACGGGTCTCCTGCGGTGGTCGGTCGGAAGGGCGCGGTGGGTGGGTGCTGTGCGGGTGCGGCGGCCGGGGCGGACTGGGGCCCGGGGCGCGAGGCGGGTCAGGAGACGGTGAACGTCCCGCTGACCATGAGCATCCCGTTGTGGGAGCCCAGCTCCGGTGACGTCAGCTTCACGGACACGGTCTGGTCCTGGACGGTGATGTCGGTGCCGATGGGCTTCTTGAGCGGGATGTCGGCGGACTTCTTGCCTTCGAGCTTGTCCTTGACGACCTTGGGGGCCGCGAGGGCCAGCAGGTTGGCGGGCGCGGCGAGCAGCAGGGCTGCGGGGGTCTTCGGATCCAGCTTGACGCTGTTCAGGACGATCTTCTCCAGCGTCGCGGAGAGGGCCGTGTCCGACAGTCCTGTGGCCTTGAAGGTGACGTTGGGGACGGGCGGGTCGAGGACGACCTCGAAGTCGACGACAGCGTTCACGTGTGCAGACTCCTGGGTGGTGGGACGACGGAACGGGGCTCAGGGCTACAAGGCCCCTCAGGGCTCAGGACTCCTGAGAGGCCTTGAACAGCGCACATCCCTTGCCGGGGGCGACGGAGAAGAGATCCAGTCCCACGGACCAGGGGATGTCGAAGTCGGCCGAGATCGAGGTGGGGTCGTTCTCGTCGACCTTGACGTTGCTCGCCTGACGGAACCTGGCTTTCCACCACACCGAGCCGACGCCGGTCAGGGTCCTGTCGTCGTCGGCCAGCTGCGTGTCGCGCCACTGGTCGAGGGCGCCCTGCAGGAGGCGGGCCATGAGGTCCCGGCCGAGGAGGACGAACACCTGCTTGTCCGAGGGCCAGTCGGCGGGTGCGGCGGCGTCGGAACCCGTGGCGGCGGTGGCCGCGGTGGCGGCTCGTTGGACGTTCGCGGCGGCCGTGAGGACCAGATGGGTCCCGGTGACCGCCAGGAGCGAGGGGGTGAGGGCGACCTGCTGCCCGAAGAGGTCCTGGACGGGCGGCTTCACGCCGTTGACCAGGGTCTTGGCCTGGTCCAGGAGGGTCGGCACGATCACCTTGTCGACCATGATCCGCGTGACCTTGTCGGGGATTGCGGACAGCCACACCCCGAGCGGCACGACGGTGATGCCACCGCCGTCCACCGTGATCTGCACCGCGACTTTGACCTCGCTGACGCCCTGGAGGGGAGGCGAGTCGTCGATGGTGCACGTCACCTGCAGCTGCGGGGCGTGAATCTGGAGGACGCCCGTGTCCGGCAGGTCCGTGACGCCCTGCGCCTTGATCATCTTGCTCCAGAGATCGGCGTCGGGCTTCTCCAGGGCGAGCTCGGGCGGTTCCAGGAAGTCCCAGCCGAAGGTGTACGTGATGCCGTCGGTGGTCGTGGGGCCTTCGGTGCCCTGGAACACCGGGCGGTGCTGACTGTGAAGGCTTTTCAGCCCCGAGTTGAGCGCGTCGGCGTGCATTCCGAGGGCGAAGTCATATGGCGTATCGGTCACGCAATTGATCCAAGGGGTTACCCGGCAGTGGGAACAATCGGTTACCGGACATTGTCGGGACGGGTGCCGGAGATAATGAACAAGCCATATGCGAAACGGGGGCCGTGCTGATTCTTCTCGTATAAATGCGCAGCACGGAGCGGCAAGGGGACGATGTGGCCGGAGATACCGAATTCCTGTCGGCACCGGTGGTGTGACCGGCCGGAAACCCGTCCGGCGGCCGCATAAGGGAATGGCGCTTTGTCGCCGGTGCCGGGCCCGGCGGGAACCCGGGCCCGGCACCGCACTCCGCGGCTCGCTCCTACCGCTTGGTGACCGTCACGTCGCCCTGGACCGCGATCGCGTCACCGAAGCGCACGAGCGTCAGGTCCGCCGGTGTCACGTCGAGGTGGACGGGGTCGACGTCGATGGGGATGGCCGGGAACGTGCCCACCTCGAACTCGATGCCGCGCAACGCGTTCCGGACGACGTCGCCGAACGTCGACGAGAGGGAGTTGACGACCCAGGAGAAGATCATGCTCACGATGTCGCCGCGCGTGGGCTCGAGCTTGAGGTCGAAGGAGCTCACGTCCACGGCCGTGGCCTTGAGCGTGGTCCCCGACATCGCCAGGGTGAGCGTGACCGTGGGGTCGGGCTCCAGGCGCAGGTCGTAGAACGCGTCCGTCGACGTGCCCCAGATCCACTTGATGCCGGCGCTCCCGCTCCCGGACACGGCGGCGTGGACGCGTACGGCCGGCTCGTCCGCCCACACCACCTCGCACCGGACGTTGTGCACGGCGATCGTCGCGTCGTAGTACGCGCTGCTGCCCGCGAAGTCCTTGTGGTCGCCGGCGGGAAAGGTCTTCCCTTCCAGGTACGCCGTGGCCACTTGCGCGATCCGCTCGACCGCGTCCTGCCCGAGCAGGGCGAAGAACGGGCGCTGGGGCCAGCTGTCGGGGAAGGGGGGCTTCGGGATGCCGTGCTCCAGCAGGTTCAGGGCGGCCATGGCCCGCTGCGGCTGGATGACGGGGACGGGCGTCGACAGCGACAGACCCGGGATCTGCGGCGCGGGGAGCGTGATGCCCGACAGGACGGCCCTGGACTGCTCCAGGACGTTGGGGAGCACCACCTTGTCCAGGAAGATCTTGTCGACCTTGCGGGGCGCGTCGGCGGTGGCCTTGAGGGGGTTCAGGCTGAACAGGCCCGTGCCGGACGTCGTGGCCTGGACGTCGACCGTCACCGCGATGTCCTCCTCGACGGGGTTCCCGCCGCCGGAGTCGACCTTCACGTGGACCAGGGGCAGCCGCACCTGGAAGGTGCTCGTGTCGAGCGAGTCGCGCAGAGCGGCGACGTGTTCCCCCAGTTCGGCCTCGGTGAGCCGGCCGGCGGCTCCGCCCGTGGTGAGTTGTGCCCGTAAGGCGTCCTCGGACTGCGCCGGCGGGGTCAGATGGAAGACCGGGGCCTCCTTGACGTCCCAGGACACCGTGAACGTGGTGCCCTCCACGTCGAACGGCTGGGAGCCGGTGAAATACCGCGGATAGAGCTGCCCGTAGACCTCCCTGGACGTCTCGTTCACGATGCCGACATCGGCTCCGACCATGAGGTCGTAATTCATGTCTGCTCCTTTTTCGAATCTTTGTCCGAGGTGGGGGTGGGGTGCGCAGGAGAAAAGCCGGATCGCGGGGGGCGAACCGGCAACTCCGGGCGTTCTCCGGGTATCACCCGGCGGCTCAACAGATCATCGAACGATGACGCGGGCCGGGCAAGACCGCGTGAATTCGGCCCGCTGCTTGGCGAAATATCGCCCGCGGCTTGATTTCACGGGCGCGCGGTTACGCGGCTCCGCCGGCCGGTCGTTGTTCCGTCAGCCGCTGCGCGTGGACGTCCTCGCCCTTCTGCCGCATCAGGTCGTCCAGGACCTCCTCGGTGCCCTGATAGCCGCAGACGGTGCCGGACAAGGCTGGTGCGGGGCGGGGCCGCCGCGAAAGGTGGGAGAGGGGGCGGAAGATCGTTCCTTGCCACGCGACGCACGCGGACGAAACAGGCCGCCGACCGCGGGGCGCCGCCGGAAAAACTATTGGAACGCATGATCTACGCATCGCTAAAGTGTGCTGTGCGGGGGCGGCTCCGCAGGCGTGCTTCCTTCTCACTCTCCGACATCCGTAGCGCGCCCACTCTCCGCCCCCGCCCTCACATTCCACGACCCCCCGGGGGACCTGCTTGTCCGTGCCGTCGTCGCTCGCGCCCGTCCTGTTCCGCCGTCTCCGGACGGTCTACGTCGACAGCGCCGGGCCGCGACCCGGCGACGCGCCGACCACGGAGGGCCTGGTCGCCCTCGAAGCCGAGCTCCTCGACCGGGGTTTCACCCTCACCGCAGCCCTCCACTCCGCCCTCGCCTGGCTCGGCCCGGCGGGCCTGGCGGAAGCGGGCAAGGAGCTGCTCGGCATCATCGACGCCGAACTGGGCGCCGACCGCCCCCACATGCCGCTCTTCCGCAGCTTCCCGGCCTCCGTGCCCGACGACACCTTCCGGCTCTACGTCGACCGGGTCTTCACCGTCCTCCTCCAGTGGCCCGAGCAGCCGTGCGTGCTCTGCGGCACCAGCGGGTCCGTGCACGCCGTATCGCCCTGCGCCCATCTGGTGTGCCGCAGTTGCCGGGACGGTGCCGACTACTCCGGCTGCCCGATCTGCCACCGCCGCACCGACCCCGGCGATCCCTTCCTGAAACCGTCCCCTCCCGCCCGGGCCGTCGAGACGCCCGGCGGCCCGCTGCGCCCCCTCGTCCGCGGCATCGACGCGACCGCCGACGCCGCCCGCGCGCTCCGGCGCCTGCTGGCCCGCCGCACGCCCCTGCCCCCGCAGGACCGTGCCGACGCGAAGGTGCTCCTCGCCCACACGCCCACGGATCTCGGCTGGCTCCCGGACGACATCCCGGTGCGGGAGACCAAGGCCCTCGTCCTGGGCACCCTGTTGAAGGACCGGCGCACCCGCGCGACCGTACGGCCCCTGCTGGCCGAACGGCTGACGACCGCCACCGACGTCCTGCGGCTGCTCGCCGTCTGGTCCGGCGGCGAGGCCGGCCTCCTCGACGACCGGCCTATCCGCTCCCTGCCCCGCGCGCTGCGGCGCGACCTCCTCGCCGTCCTGGACGGCCTGGACCCCGCCTCCCTCGTCGAAGACGTGCTGCGCCACTCCGTGCGGTGGAAGCGCGCCGCCGAGACGCTGCACCCCTACGAACAGTACGCGCGCCATCCGAAGGCCGCCCTCGCGTTCGCCGTGCTGCGCGCCACCGACACCTCCGCCGGACCTCTGGGCGCCGCACTGCTGCGCACCGCCGCCGCCCACCCGCGGGCGGTGCGCGCCGACGGCAACCGCATCAAGGCCGCCACCTGGCTGGGCCGCGTCGAGCAGGCCCTCGCCGGCCACGACCCTGACGCCGCCGTCGCCCTCCTCGCCCGGCGCCCCGGCGAACTGCTGCGCCGCCTCGACCACGTGCTGCGCTCCTCGCCCGGCGGCGCGCCCACCCCCGTCCTCACGGCGGTCCTGGCCGACGGGCTGGCCGCCGCAGGCCCGGGACCGCTGCTCGCCGCCCTCGGACGCCTGAGGATCCGGCACGTGCCCGGCGGGCGGAGGGTGTTCTTCCCGCGCGGCCGGGTCACCCACTCGTACACGACCGACGACACGCGTGCCCCACTCCCCGCCGCCACCGTCGAGCAGGTCTGCGGACTCCTGGAGCGGGAAGTGCTGCGCCGCCTGGGCCGCGGCAGCGAGGACGGGCGTGGCGGCGGGCGTTACGACATGGCCGTCCTGGACGAGGCGCTGAGCGGCCTCGCCGTGCCGTCCGCGGAGGGCGCCGCCGCCAAGACGCTAGTCTCGTTGCCCCGCGGCAGCACGCAACCGCTGCCCGCCGGCGAGGTGCTGCGGATGTTCCTGCACTGGACCGAGCCGGCGAAGACGCGGGTCGACCTGGACCTGTCAGTGGCGTTCTACGACGCCGACTGGTCGTTCGCCGGCCTCTGCGACTACACCAACCTCGTGTACGGGGAGCGAGCCGCCGTCCACTCCGGCGACCTGACCTCCGCGCCCGCCCCGCGCGGCGCGACCGAGTACGCCGACCTCGACCTGGCGGCGCTGGCAGCGGCCGGGGTGCGGTTCGCCATGCCCATCGTCTTCAGCTTCAACAACATCCCCTTCGAGCGGCTCCTCGACGCCTTCGCGGGATTCATGACCCTGCCCTCGGCCGGGAACCGCGACGCCCGGTACGACCCGCGGACCGTCCGCCAGCGCTACGACCTGGCCGGCGACTCCCGGATCCACGTACCGATGCTGGTCGACCTCCAGCAGCGCACGTTCCTGTGGACCGACCTCCACCTGCCGCAGTCCGAGGGCTTCCACAGCGTGTACCGGCACAGCGCCGACCTGGGCCGGGCCGGAAAGGATCTCCACCAGTACTTCACGGAGGGCCGCACCACGCTGTGGGACCTGGCCGTCTGGCACGCGAGTGCGCGGGCGCCCCGGGTGGCGGTCCTGCGCGGCGACGACCTGTGGCGTTACGAACGCGGCCCGGACGAGGACGCCGCCGGCTTCGCCGCACGGATCCGGACCCTCGCCGCACCGGACGCCGTCGAGCCCGCGGATCCGCAGTGCGCGTGCGGCCGCCGGGTGTTCCTCGCGCTCGTCGAGGGCGACTTCGCCCTCACGCAGGCCGAGGGCACGGTCTACCGGCTGCTGCCCGGCCCGGTGGACGGCTGCGGGCTGGACCGGGTGACGGCGGGCGATCTCGTCGCAGCCCTCGGCTGACCGTGCGTTCAGCCTCGCGACCGCGACGCGGAGAGGGGCGCTGGCTCCGGCGTTCGGCGGTGGAGTCGGCGCAGCGCGAGGAGGCCGCCGATGCCGGGGACGAAGGCGCTCGCCTTGGTGGCCGGTGAGGCGCCCGCGACGCGCCACGTCGCCACGACGACGAACAGGTACGCGCAGCCGTGGGTGGGCCCCATCAGGGAGGAGACGGGGCGCAGGTGGACGGTCGCGAGGTTGGCCAGCATGACGACGAGTGAGGCGAGTTCGGCGTTCGCGGCGATACGGAGGGGGCGGAGGTTCACGGTCACGCTCCTGTGGTGGAGCCGGGGCGGATGACCATCAGGACGGTGACCGTCGCCCACAGCAGGTTGAAGATGCCGGTGTGCATGGCCAGCCGGCCGGTCGTACGGCTGACAGGGCTCGCGACCGGGGATATGGCCGGGCTCGCGGCCGGGCTCCCGAGCGGGGGCGTTTTCGGGGGCGCGGCCGGGGTCGTGACCGGGCCGGAGTGCGCGTCCTGCACGGAGGCGAGTTCGCGCTCCTGTGCGGGCAGGACGAGCAGGGCCAGGACGCCCGCGGCCGCGGCGGTCAGGGCGATCGAGACGATCAGCCAGCCGCTGCCCAGCACGCCGAGACTGCCGGCCGTGGCGAACCCGAAGACGGGTACGGCGATGCCGGCGACGGCGTACACGCGGCAGATGCGGTGCAGCAACCGCAGCGTGGCGAGCGACGGGCGGCCGTCGCCGGCCTCCTGGCGGGCGCGGCGCAAGGCCGCCGGGAACATGCTGGCCGCCACGGTGACGGGCCCGACGGCCACGACGGCGGCCAGCACGTGCAGGGAGAGGAAGAGCTTCGTCATGTACCGGCCTCGGCTTCGGCTTCGAACATCATGGTGCTGGGCATCCTCGATCGTGGTTCACAGGCCCACCGGCACCGGACCGCTCGCCCGCCAGACCGTGCCCCGCCGCTCGTGGGCGAACAACTCCTCGACGGCGTGGGCGATCCGGGGGCCGGTTTCGCGCTCCAGCAGGTACAGGGCCAGGTCGAGCCCGGAGGTGACGCCGGCGCCGGTGACGAGGTCGCCGTCGTCCACGACGCGGGCGCGGACCGCGTGGGCGCCGGTGGCGGCGAGCGCGTCCATCGCCGTGTGATGGGAGGTCGCGTAACGGCCCTCCAGCAGGTCGGCCATCGCCAGGAGCAGGGAGCCGCCGCAGACGGTGGCGACGAGCACGTCCGTACGGTCCATCGCCTCCTTCAGCAGGCCGGGGAGGGCGGTGGTCAGGGCGCGGCCCAGCAGTACGGAGATGAATTCGTCCTGCCGTTCACCTGTACCCGCGCTGCCGGCTCCGGGCGCTTCGCCGTGCGCCTCGCCGAGTCCGCTGGGTTCGCCCAGGCGGCCCGAGGCGCCGGGGACGAGGATCAGGTCCGCCCGCGCGGGGTCCAGTGCGGCTGTCGCGCGCAAAGGCGTGCGCCCCGTGCCGCTCACCACCTCGCGCGGCCCTTCGGCGGACACCAGCTCCACGCTCACGGCTCCGCCCGACGCCGCGCCCCCGGCGTACAGCACCTCGTAGGGCGCGATGACATCGAGCGGATCGAAGCCGTCGAACAGGACGATCTGTGCGTGCATGGAATGTCCTTCATGTGAGGTGACGGCCGGTCCGTCCCGGCCCGGACCCCGACGATAGGCAAGCGCCGCAACGCCTCCCAGTGGCGGGAGTGACACCTTTCAACGGAAAATTGCCAGGCCGGTCGCAGCCAGGAATCGGCCTGACAGACCCGGTAGCAGCCCGGTCGGCAGGCTTCGGGACTGACCGCGCCGCACGGCGGTCACGTATGTTCCTGCCATGCACACCGTCGCCGTACTCGCGCTGGACCGGGTCATCCCCTTCGACCTGTCCACCCCGATCGACGTCTTCGGCCGCACCCGCCTGCCGGACGGACGCCCCGGCTACCAGGTCCGGGTCTGCGCCGCGCAGCCGGAGACCGACGCCGGGGCCTTCGCGCTGCGCGCGCCGTGGGGCCTGGAAGGACTCGAGGGCGCCGACACCATCGTCGTGCCAGGCACCACCGACCCCGCGGCGCCGCTGCCCGCGGACGTGCGTGACGCGCTGCGCGCGGCGGCCCGGGCCGGTACGCGCATCGCCTCCATCTGCACCGGCACCTTCCCCCTCGCCGCCACCGGCCTGCTCGACGGCCTGCGCGTCACCACCCACTGGATCGCCGCCGGCCTGCTGGCCGCCACCTACCCCGGGCTGTCGGTCGACCCGGACGTGCTGTACGTCGACAACGGGCAGTTCCTCACCTCGGCCGGAGCCGCGGCCGGCCTGGACCTGTGCCTGCACATGATCCGCCGCGACTACGGCTCCGCCGTCGCCGCCGACGCCGCCCGGCTGTCCGTGATGCCGCTGGAACGCGAGGGCGGGCAGGCGCAGTTCATCGTGCACGACCACACGTCGCCCGCCCCGCAGGGCTCCGCGCTGGAGCCCCTGCTCGCCTGGCTCCACGACAACCTCGCCCGCAACCTCGCCCTCGACGACATCGCCACCCACGCCGGCATGAGCACCCGCACCCTGATCCGCCGCTTCCGCGAGCACACCGGCACCACCCCGCTCCAGTGGCTCCACCGCGCCCGCATCCGCCGGGCCCAGCACCTCCTGGAAACCACGCAGCACTCCGTCGAACGCATCGGCACCCAGGTCGGCTTCGGCTCCCCGACCGCCTTCCGCGACCGCTTCAAACGGACGACCGGCGTCAGCCCCCACACGTACCGGCGGACCTTCAGCTGACGCCCGGCGAGACGACTCCGCAACGGCGAGGCACAGCAAACAGCAAACCAGAGCAAGGGAAGGCGGCCCGGCCCGTGCTGCGAGGCACCCTTGCGCCACGCACCGGCCGTGTAGTCCGCTGATTCCCATGGGGAAGAAGAGCATTGCCGCACTCGTCGCCGCCCTGACCGCAGGAACCCTCCTCGCAAGCGCCCCGGACCCCGCGGCCCGGGCCGCCGCCGGCCCCGGCAGCCCGCAGCCGGCCGGTCCGTTACGGGCCCTCGGCATCGACCTCGACACGGTCACGATTCCCGAACTCCAGACCCGCATGGCCGGCGGTTCCCTGACCTCGTCGGCGCTCACCGCCGCCTACCTGCAGCGGATCGAGGACGTCGACCCGAAGATCAACGCGGTGCTGCGCACCAACCCGGCGGCGCTGCGCCAGGCCGCTGCCAGCGATGCCCGGCACCGGCGCGGCGCCGCGCGCGGTCCGCTCGACGGCATCCCCGTGCTGCTCAAGGACAACATCGACACCCGCGACCTGCCGACCACGGCCGGATCGCTCGCCCTCGCCGGGCGCCCTCCGGCCGAGGACGCCGCCCTGGTGACCCGGCTGCGCGACGCCGGGGCCGTGATCCTCGGCAAGACCAACCTGTCCGAGTGGGCCAACTTCCGTGCGGCGAAGCCGACCTCCGGCTGGTCGGCTGTGGGCGGGCAGACCCGTAACCCGTACGTCCTCGACCGGAACCCGTGCGGGTCGTCCTACGGATCGGCCGCCGCCCTCGCCGCGTCGCTGGCACAAGTGGCGATCGGCACCGAGACGGACGGCTCCATCGTCTGCCCGGCCGGAATGAACGGGGTGGTCGGGCACAAACCCAGTCTCGGCCTGGTCAGCCAGTCGGGCGTCGTGCCGATCTCCGCCGAGCAGGACACCGCCGGGCCGCTTGCCCGCAACGTGACCGACGCGGCGCTCACTCTCGCGGTGCTCAGCGGCCGCAGCGCGTCCAGCGCCATCGGGCTCGACGGCCTTACGGGCGGTCCGGTGAGACCTGGTGGTCTCCGCGGCAAGCGCATCGGCCTGTGGCGGCTGCCCTCCCTCGGACCGCAGGTCGACGCCCTGATGACCCGTACGGCGCAGAAACTGCGCAGCGCGGGAGCCGAAGTCGTCGAGGTGACGCCCCCGCACCAGGAACGGCTCGCCCAACTCGAATACCCCGCCCTGCTCAGCGAGTTCCACCGCGACATCGACACCTATCTCGCCACGCGCAACGGCCCCCGCAACCTCAGGGAACTGATCGACTTCAACCGCACCCACCCCGCGGAGCAGACGTGCTTTGCCGGCCAGGAACTGTTCGAGCAGGCCCTCACCGCGCCTCCGACTACCAGCCGGGAATACCGGGCGATGCGCGCCGAGCTGAAGGACCTCTCCCGGCGCTCCCTGGACGAAACCCTCGCCACCCACCGCCTGGACGCCATTGCCTCGCCCACGAACCCGCCCGCCTGGACGACCGACTGCGCACGCGGCGACAACGACGTGATCCCGTCCTCCACCCCCGCGGCCGTGGCCGGCTACCCGTCACTGTCGGTGCCTGCCGGTTTCGTGAACGAGCTGCCCGTAGGCATCCTCCTCATGGCCGGCAACCACCAGGACGCCCGCCTCCTGTCGCTGGGAGCCGCAGTGGAACACCACCTGCACGCCTGGCGCGCCCCGCGCTACCTCCCTTCCGTGGGAACAGACCTGTAGCAGCCTGATCCGCGCCGCCGGGCCCCGGAAAATTCCTTGCCGGCCGTGCTCTGGGGCAGGATGTGCCCATGAGCATCGTGAAGATCAACGCCCTGACCGTCCCCGCCGAGCAGCGCGAGGTGCTGGAGCAGCGTTTCGCTTCCCGGGCGGGCGCCGTGGAGGGCTCCGACGGGTTCGAGTGGTTCGAACTGCTGCGGCCGCTCGAGGGGACCGACCAGTACCTCGTCTACACCCGGTGGCGCAGTGAGGAGGACTTCCAGAAGTGGATGGAGGGGCCCATGAAGGCTGCGCACCAGGGCGGTGGCGAGGGCGCGCCCAAGCAGCGCCCCGCGGCGTCCGGCTCCACCGTGTGGACCTTCGAGGTCGTCCAGCAGGCGGCACCCAAGAAGAGCTGACCTGCGGCCGAGTCCGCCTCCACACCCCATGGTTCGGTGCAGTGCTGCGGGGGTAGGAATGCTTTTCGATTCCGGTCCGGCAGTCCGATGGCACAGAACCCGGGAGGGCTCATGCTGTGCGCTTTTGGCTTCGAGCGTGTCGGTGTGGTCGCAAGCGACCTCTATTTCGTCGACCCGAACCCGATCCCCGGCCAGGAGGGCGCGGAGCGAGGCGTGCGCCTGGAGGTACGTCTGCTGGAGCGGGGGCCGCTGACGGGCACGATCTACGCCGCCCGGCCCATCGTCATCGACCGTCCCGTGTGGCGGGCCGACCTCCTGGGGTCCGCCTCCGGGCCCGCCGGCAATCTGGATCGCGCCCATCACCACCCGCGGTTCGACGACTGGAACCCGGGCGCGCGCGTCTTCGGCGAGGAGCTGTCGGCGGATCCCCTGAAGTGGGTGGCCGGCCGGCTTTCGGACCTCGACGGGCTCCTGGCCGAGGCGGGCGTCCCCGGCGGTCAGGCCGGCCCGAACGACCCGGCCCAGCTGCGCAGCGCGGTGCCGGACATCATGGCAGCCGTGCACAGGCTGCTGGACGGCGTGGCGAAGGGAGAGCTCGCGGTCCCGCCGGCCGAAGCCGCGAGCGGTCAGCTGACCAGCGCGCGCGTGAGCTGGCTGTGAGCCGGATGAACCGGATGTGCCGGGTGGACGCGGCGGCCGAGTGGCAGGGACCCGGGAACGGTCAGCCCTCGTCCAGCAGGTGAAAGTCCTCGAAGGCGAAGCCCGGTGAGACGACGCAGCTGACCAGGACCTCGTCGTCGCCGGCGGGCTGAGCGCGCTGCCAGGCGCCGGGGGGAACGACCGCCTGCAGTTGCTGGCCCCGTGACAGGTCGGGTCCCAGCACCACCGTGGAGGGCGCGGCATCCGGCTCCTTCCCGGTGCCCCCTATGTCGAGGTGCAGGGGTCCGCCGCGATGCCACAGCCAGATCTCGGCAGAGCGCACCGTGTGCCACCGGGACCGGTCTCCTGCTTCCAGGAGGAAGTAGATGGCCGTGCAGGCGCTGCGACTTCCTGGATAGCCCTCCGGGCTGACCTCCACATCGCTGCGCCAGGTCTCCCGGTACCAGCCTCCTTCCGGATGGGGACGGAGGTCCAGCAGTTCCGCGGTCGCCGGTCGGTGACTGTCCGTCATGGACGACTGCCCTTCGTGGGACGACTGTCCTTCGTGGGACGACTGCCGTTTATGCGCGCCCGCCCTCCCTCAGTGCTCGCGGAAGCCGCCGAGGAAGCGGCGGAAGAGGCCGCCCTCCCGGGGCAGAGGGGCGGACGGCGGGGGAGCGGTGGGCCGCTCGCGGGCGATCGGCTGGTCGTAGTCCGTCCGGGCGATCGCGTCGACGGTCCGGTCGAGGTCGAAGCTCCCGGAGTCCTCGATGGCCGGCACGAAGCCGACCAGGACGCCGTCCCGCATGACCTGCGCCTCAAGAGCGGCGGTGTCATCCGTATCCCAGACGGCCTCGCGGCCGTCGTGCAGGACCACCCGCACGCCGATCCGGTAGACGCCCTCGCGGGCCAGGTGGGCGTTGATGCCGCGCTCCCGCAGCGCGTCCACCACCCGGAGCGCTCGGTTCTCCTCCATACGGCCACGATAACGCCGCCCGGGCGGCGATACGACGGGGCTCGGAGGGCGGAGGCCTGCAGGCGCTGTCCCGCTTCGCCGGCGGGGCCTGCCCGTTTGCGCACGGCAAGCGCCCGCCTGGCGGAAGGAGTTCAGTGCGTACGGGTGAAGAACTCCAGGTTGTGCCCGTCGGGGTCGTTGACGTAGAAGCCGCGGCCCCCGTTCATGTTGTTCAGCTCCTGCGGCTGCTTGTGGTACGGGTCGGCCCAGTAGGGCAGTTCGCGCTCCTGGACGCGGGCGAAGATCGCGTCGAACTCCTCGTCCGAGACGTGGTAGGCGAAGTGCTGCATCTGGATCTGATCGGCCGGAATGAAGTGGTCGGCGTAGTCGATGGTCACGCCGTTGTCGAGGCGAATGGCGGCGAAGGGGCCGTTGACCTCGGGCTCGGACACTCCCAGGAGCTCCGTGAGGAAGCGGGCGCCTTCGAAGCGGTGGGTGCTGTTGACGACGGTGTGGTCAAGGCGGATGGGCATCCGGAGCTCCTCGGAGAATGTCTGAGGTAAGGGTCAGTATCGGTGAGCACCCCTGACATTAGCCAGCCCGCCACCCCGGCGCATCAGACCTTGGGCCTAGGTCCACTGCTCTGACATGGGAACTTCGAACTGCCCGCCCGCGCAAGGCATTCGCTTGTCCGGCAAGGCGTCAATCCCGGCGCCCGCTCACTCCCCGTACTCCGGGTTCTCCCCCGCGACCCGGCGGCGGACCTGGTCCTCCTGGGCGAGGCGCCGCAGCAGTTCGACGACGGGGGCGGTGAGGGCGAAGACGACCACGGAGTGCTCGGCCAGGGCCGCCGGGTCGTCGATGGCGGCCGCGTGTTCCAGGTCGAGGCGGGCGATGGAGCGGGCGAGCTCCGCATAGGCGACGAGGCCGTCCGCCTGGTAGCCCGCGCCCGCGCCGAGCCGCTTGAGCTCCTTCAGCGCCGTGGTCAGCCCCAGGGCGTGGGGGGAGGTCTCGGGGACCTGCCAGTCCATGGCGGCGATCAGCTCGGCGACGTCCGCCTCGGCCGCCGCCCGGGCCTCCGCCTCCCGGTCGCCGTCCCCGGTCGGGGACTCCGCGATGGGGACGGGCAGGGCGTAGCTGATCGCCCCGAGGGTGCCTTCGGTGGTGTGGGCCTTGTCGACCGCGGCCAGGGCCTCGCGCGTGGCGGCGATGGACAGGCCGCCGAGCGTGGTCAGTGCCTTGATCAGCCGCAGCCGCTGGACGTGCTCCTCCCCGTACTCGGCCAGCGTCGCGGCCGTCGCCCGGCCGGCGGGCAGCAGGCCTTCGCGCCGGAAGTACTTGATGCTGGCGACCGGCACGCCGGTTCTGCGGCTGAGCTCCGAGATCTTCATGCGGCTTCCTCGCTGGTGGTGCGACCGGGCGTCCCGCTGCGACGACTGGACACCTCATGCTAGATACTGCAACTATCTAGCAGCTGGATATCCTCACTATCTAGTTACTCATAGTAACCCTCCGGAGCGTCAATGCCTTCCCCCCAGCCCCCTTCCGTACTCCGCAGTCCCCGGCTGTGGATCGGCACGGGCCTCATCCTCGCGGTGATCGCCGCCCTGTTCTCCCTGCTCTATGTGGGCGGCAACGTGAACCCCAAGGGCAACCTGCGGGACCTGCCGGTCGCGCTGGTCAACAGTGACGCCGGCGCCGAGGTCAAGGGCAAGCCCCTCAACCTCGGGGACCAGGTCGTCTCCGGCATCAAGAAGTCCGCCGAGAGCAACCACAGCTTCTCCTGGCAGGTCATGAGCCGGCAGGAGGCCGACAAGAAGCTCGGCCAGGGCAAGGTGTTCGGCGCCCTCGTCGTGCCGCGCAACTTCACCGCCGCCGTGGCCGGGCTGTCCGCTCCGCAGCAGACCAAGGCCGTCCGGCCGGCCCTGACCGTGCTGACCAACCAGTCGGCGGGCAGCATCGGCTCCTCCATGGCCAGCCAGGCCACGCAGAAGGCCGCCCACGCCGCCTCCGCCCAGCTCGGCAAGGAACTCGTCGGCCGCGCCGAGAGCCAGGGAGCCAAGCTCGCCCCGGCCGCCCAGCTGATGCTCGCCGACCCCGTCACCGTGCAGGTGGAGGACGGCCACCCGCTCGGCACGCACAGCGCCATGGGCCTGAGCGCCTTCTACTACGCGCTGGTCCTGGTCGTCTGCGGCATGCTCGGCGCCAACGCGATCACCTCCCAGGTCGACACCGCCCTCGGCTACCTGCACACCGACTTCGGCCCGTTCCGCCAGCGCATGCCCCTCCGGCCCACGAGCCGGGTGCGCACCCTGGCCGTCGGCAGCGTCCTCATGCTCGGCCTGTCCGTCCTCATGGGCTCCCTGGTGGAAGGCGCCACGGTCGGCATCCTCGGCATGGACGCCTCCCACCTCGGCCTGCTGTGGCTCTACTCCGTGGGCACGATCGCCGTCGTCGGCGTGAGCGCCCTGGCGCTGCTCGCCGCCTTCGGCACCCCCGGCATGCTGATCTCGACCATCGTCTTCGTCGCCATGGCCGTTCCCTCCTCCGGAGCGACCGTGCCGCTGCAGGCGCTGCCCGACTTCTTCCGCACGCTCTCGGAGTTCGAGCCGCTGCGTCAGATCACCGGCGGCACGCGCGCCATCCTCTACTACGACGCGCAGGCCGACGCCGGCCTCTCCCGTGCCTGGATCTCCATGGGCATCGCCTTCGCCGCCTCCGTCCTCTTCGGCTTCGGCGTCACCCGCTTCTACGACCGCAAGGGCCTGCACCGCCACCCGCGCCCCGAGGAAGCGGCCGAAGGGACCGGAGCGGACGAGGCGGCCGGATCCGCCGACGCCGCCCCGGCACCCGCCACGGCCTGAGCCGTACGAGCGGCATCCCGCCGCTGAACCGCACCCCGTGAATGAGCGCCGTGCCCTCCGCACGGCGCTCATTCGCGTCTCCGCCACCGCGCGTGCGACCCCGGCCCATTCAGGCCCCCGGCCCATTCGAGCCCCCGTCCCATTCGGCCGCCCCCGCGTGGCGGAGCCCGTACGCGCGCTGAACGATGCTGCGCGCAGGCGTTCAACGGAGCCGGGCGGCACGCGGCAGCGGCGGCCCAGTCGGGAGACACGGTGGCGGACGGCAGCCCGAACAACGACAGCCCGCCCGGGCGCGGCCGGCACGCACGGTCGCCCCGGGGCCTCGCCCAGTGGTGGCGCCGGAGGTCCGTCATGCACCGTCGGTTCCTCGTGGCGGGCGTCTGCATGGCCGTGGGCGCGGTCGGCCTCGGCGGACTCATGACCCTCCGCGGGCTCGGGGCCCCGAGCGCGACCTGCGACGACAAACCCACCGACATCACCACCAGCGACTACGCGCTGGACTTCGCCGTTCCCTCGGGCCTCATGCCCGACCCGCAGTTCAACGGGCAGAAGGCGCAGGTGCAGGTGCACCGCGTGCAGCCCGTGTACGAGCACGGCAGGTGCGAGCAGACGCCCGCCCGGGCAGCGGTCCTCATCCACGGCCGTACGGTCACCGGATCGGTGGTCTTCGACCTCAAGGGCAAGGACCAGGACAACAACAAGCTGAGCCTGCAGCGGGAGCTGGCGGCGGCGGGCATCGACTCCTTCGCACCGAGCCTGCTGGGCTACGGTCAGTCCACGCGGTTCGCCAACGGCCTGGACGACCCCCACAACGCGAGCCTGAGGGCCTACAACACCGACGGCAGCTGTGCCTTCCCGGAGGGGTGCGACCGTACCCACAACCCCGTCTTCCCGCTCGACGACCAGGGCAAGAAGCTCGCGACCAACCCGTTCGCCGGGCAGAGGTTCCCCCACTCCAGCAAGGTGCGCTTCGCGACCACGGACACATGGGTGCGCGACGTCCGCCAGGTCATCGACGACGCCATCGCCAAGGCCGGGCCGACGGACGGCAAGGTGACCCTCCTGGGGTACTCGCTCGGCGGGAACCGCGTCGGGCGGACCCTGTACGCGGCCAACCCCAACCCGCTGCTGCCCAACAGCGCGGCCACGATCGCGAAGGTCAACCGTGCCGTCTTCGTGTCGTCGTTCTACGGCGGGCCGACCGAGGAGACGACCCCGGCGCAGGGATTCGTGTCCTTCCCCCTCACGCTCACCGACCGCAAGGGGTCGGACAGCGGGTGGAACCTGGCCTCGGGGACGAGCGAGGCGGACTGCTCCGGCCACGTCGTGGCGGGCAGCCAGGACGAGACCTGGAAGGAACTCATGCAGGAGGACGGCGCGGGAAGGGACTGGGGTGGCGACGATTCCCACCACCCCGCCGGCCTCTTCCGCTCGCCGACCTTCTCCACCTTCGGCTGGAACGACACGGTCGCGGGGCAGCTGTCCGTACCGACGCTGGTCATGCACGGCATCGACGACGGCATCCTGCCCGTGAGCACCTCGAACTCCCTCTACAACGCTCTCCCGGCGACGATGAACAACAAGGTGCTGGTCCAGGTCAAGTGCGCGAGCCACTCCTGGCCGGCCGAGGGCTGCACGGGCAGCCGCTGCAAGCCTGCGGCCCCCGCAACGGTCTACGGGCAGGCGCCCGGCACGTCATGGGCGGGGCCGCACGCCACGCTCAAGGCGGCCCTGATCGAGTGGATGACGAAGGGCACCTTCAACGGGAAGGCGAACGGCAAGTTCACGGTGGACAAGAGCGGAGTGGTCCAGTAGCCGCGGGCGGTGCCGGGCCGTGACCCGTACGGTGGCGGCGCGCTCCGCCACCGTACGGGACGGCTGTGCTCACCAGGTGACGGGCAGCCCCGCGGGCATGATGGCCATGCGGTTGGGCACCCAGGGGACCTCCTCCGCGGGCACCGCCAGGCGCAGGTCCGGCAGATGGCCGAGCAGGGTCAGGAACGCCGTCTCGGACTGGCGGCGGACCAGGTGCGCGCCCGGGCAGTGGTGGCGCCCGTAGCCGAAGCGCAGATGGGGGTTGGGCGACCGGGTGGGGTCGAAGTCCTCGGGGTCGGTGAAGGCCTCGGGGTCGAAGTTGACGGCGTCGAGGGCGAGCAGGAGCAGGTCGCCCTCCTTGACGGCCGCGGTGCCGAGCTTGTCGTCCTGGGTGACGAAGCGCGGGATCGCGTTGCCCAGGACGACGCTGCAGCGCAGCAGCTCCTCCACGCACTGCGGCATGAGCTCCGGCCTGGCCCGCAGGGCGGCCGTGAGCTCCGGGCGCCGGAGGAGGTTGAGGGCCGCGACGCCGAGGAAGCTCGCGAAGTCCTCGTAGCCAGTGACGAAGAGCATGGCCGCGATGTTGGAGAACTGCTTCTCGTCGAGCGCCTGCTGCCTGCCGTCGAGCTCGTCGCGGTCGTTGAGGTCGGCGAGGCGGTCCAGGAGGCCGCGGGGCCGGGCCGGGCGGGCGCTGGTGTACTCGTGCATGTAGAGGCGGAGCTCCTCCCAGTTGCGGGCGAGCTCCTCGTCGGTGGGCGTCTTCATGGTCAGGTCGAGGTCGGCGCGGGCGGCCAGCCAGTGGCGGTCCTCGAAGGGCAGGCCGAGCAGGCGGCACATGCACTGCGCGGCGACCCATTCGGCGAAGTGGTGCTGGAGGTCGCCGGGGGCGCCCTCGTGGACCATCGCGTCCAGGCCCTGGACGGTGACCTCGGCGACCCAGTCGGCCGGCAGGTCCGGCTGCTTGCGGCTGAGGGCCTTCAGGATCTCGTCGCGCAGCCCGGCGCGCTGCAGGTGGTTCATGGCGTCCAGCAGCTCGGGCGCGAGGATCGGGGCGTCCTGGGTGGGGCCGCCGGGCACGCCCAGCACCGAGCGGGCGAACTTGCGGTCCCGCAGCACCTGCTGGGCGAGCTCGTAGCCGGTGATCAGCCAGGCCTCGCCGCCCGCGTTGGTACGGACCCGGGCCACGGGGCAGCGGCGCTGGAGGTCGTGGAGTTCGGGAGCGAGCCGGTCGCCCCGGTCGCTGAAGGGGTAGTGGGGCAGAGCCTGTTCCGGTACGGACACGGTGCTGGTCACCTTTCGAGGGGCGTTCGAGGGCGGTACGGACGAGGGTGGGCTCCGGGCGCGGGCGGCATCACCAGCGGACGGGCAGCCTGGCCGGGGCGCGCAGCGGAGTGGACTCGTCCCAGGGCAGGGAGTCCGCCGGCTCGGCGAGCTCCAGGCCCGGCAGCTTCTCCAGCAGCACCTGCAGGGCGACGGACAGCTGCAGCCGGGTCAGATGGGCCCCGGTGCAGTAGTGGGGCCCGTAGCCGAACGCGGTGTGGGCGTTGGGCGAGCGGCCCAGGTCGAGCCGGTCCGGGTCGGGGAACGCGGCCGGGTCGCGGTTGGCGGAGGCGATCACCGGGAGGACCGCGTCACCGGCCCGGATCCGCTGGCCGTGCAGGGTGAAGTCCTCCAGGGCGACGAGGACGTTGATGGCGTTCATCAGCGGGACGTACCGCAGCAGCTCCTCCACTGCGATGTCGATGCCGTCCGGGTCGTCGCGCAGCCGACGGAGCTGACCGGGGTGGGCGAGCAGCGCCAGCAGGGCGTTCCCGGTGTGCTGGATGTTGGTCTTGTAGCCCGCCATGAGCATGGTGACGACGAAGCTGACGACGTCGTCGCGGGTCAGGTCGCCGCCCTTCCGCCGGCTCTCGGCGAGGAGGAGGCAGACGTAGTCGTCCCCGCCCTCCTTCTCCTTGCGGTCGATCAGGCCGGACGCGTAGTCCTGGAGGGCGTACAGCGCCGCGAGGATCTCCTCCATGGGCAGGCCGGCGGCGCTGAGCAGGGTGAGGGTGTGCGGCAGGTAGAGGTCGCGGTCCTCGTGCGGCAGGCCGGTCGTCTCGCACAGCACCCGCAGCGGCAGGGGCTCGGCGAAGGACGCCACGAGGTCCGCCGTCCGGTCCTCGGCGCCGCGCACCATGTCGTCGACGAGCTCCTCCGCCATGGCCCGGATCCGCGGTGCCATGAACTCCAGCCGCCGGCGGCCGAAGAGCGGAGACACGGCGCGGCGGACCCGGCTGTGGTGCTCGCCGGTCATCTCCAGGAAGGTGGGCAGGCACGGCGGCGGGGCGTCCGCGCCTTCCTGCGGCGGCCAGGCGGAGAGCAGGGGCCGGGTCAGCCGGGGGTCGGCGAAGGCGGCGCGCACGTCCTCGTGGCGGCTGATGAGCCAGCCGGTCTCGCCGTTGGGCATGAGCGCCTTGACGACGGGCTGCTCGGTGCGCAGGCGTGCGTAGGCGCAGGGCGGCCCGGGGTCGGCGGGGTCGAAGGCCGGGACGGGCATGGGGTCACCAGTGGTGCCGGTGGCGCCGCCGGTCTCTTCGATGGCTGTCGTGTCGGTCATCTCATGCCCCCTCGGAAGCCGCGCGTTCGGGCCGGGCGATGTAGCCGGACGTGAAGAAGTACTCCAGGTAGCGGTCGAGGAGGGCGGCGTCGACCGGCGGGCACTCCAGCCCGCTGCCGGCCAGTGCCTCCTCGGCGTTGCGCCGTCCCAGCACGGGGAAGACGCCGTTCAGGTACATCTCCTTCACGGAGATGTCGGCCTTGTTGCTCCGGTCGACACACAGGGAGACGAACGGGGCCGTGGGGCTGGTGGGGTTGCGGGCGACGTGGCGGACGAGTTCGCCGACCCACTGCTCGTACGGCAGCGTCCGTAACGCGAAGCCTGCCGCCCGCATGCGGTCGAGGACGTCGGCCAGGGTGGCCGGGCGGGGGTTGGTGACGTGGTGGACGCGGCCCGTGGCCGGGCGCTGCGTGGCGATGTGCACCACGGCCTCGGCGAGGTGGTCCACGGGCACGAAGTCCATCGGGAGGTCGATGTCCGGCGCGAGGCCCGTCTCGGCGATGGTCTTGAACAGCGAGCAGATGGCCGTCTCGGTGTTGCAGGCGCCGTGCTGCCGGTCGCCGGTGACCTCGTACGGCCGGTACACGGCGGTCGGCAGGCCCTGGGCCGCGGCGTTCCGCAGCACCTCTTCGGCGACCCACTTGCTCTCCGCGTAGCCCATGGTGAGCCGGTCGGCGTGGTCCAGGGGCACGTCCTCGTCGACCGTGCGCACACCGGCCGTGCCGAAGCCGGCGAGGACGGCGACGGTCGAGAGGAAGTGGACGGGGACGCGCCGGGGCGCGGCGAGCCGGACGATCTCGCGGGTGCCGTCGACGTTGGCGGGGCGCAGGGCCTCGTACGGGTAGAGGAAGTTGACCCGTGCGGCGTTGTGCACGATGAGGTCCAGGCGGCGCGACAGGTCGGCGGCGTGGCCGGGGTCCAGCCCGAGGCCGGGGGCGGCCAGGTCGGCGGGGAAGCACCGTACGCGCCGCCAGGCCGTCGCGTCCGGGCGGAGGCCGTAGCGCAGGAGGCCGGCCTTCACCCGCCGTTCGGCGTGTGCGGGGCTCGACGCCCGGACGGGGCAGTGGATGCGGGCGGTGGTGGCACGCAGCAGCCGGTCGAGGAGGAACGCACCGACGAAGCCGGTGGCGCCGGTGAGCAGCACGTCGTCGGGGCGGCCGGGCCGGGGCGCCGGTCCCTCGGCGGGCGGGAGCCGGAAGCCCAGCTCGGCCTCGCTGCGGAAGTCGACGGCGGCAGGGGCGGTGCGGGGCGTCCCGGGCGTGCTGCTGCCGGAGCGCACCTCGTGGACGGCCGAGGCGAATCCCGCCAGCGTGGGCGCCGCCAGCAGGGACCTGACGAGAGTGGAGCCCAGGCCGGCGTCGAGCTGCAGGACGGCCAGGGTGCGGGTGACGGCCTCGGCGGCCAGGAGGGAGTCGCCGCCGAGGGCGAAGAAGTCGTCGCCGGGTGCGGGGCGGACGCGCAGCACCAGCTGCCACACCTCGGCGAGCGCGTCGATCAGGCCGGCGACGCCGGGGCCGGTTGCCGCGGGCTGACCGGTCCCGCCGGTTCCACCGGTTTGAGCGTGTCCCTCGGCTTCGCCGTAGGCGGCGGTCGTGTCCGCTGCCAGCCGGCTGCGGTCCGTCTTGCCGCCGCTCGTCACCGGGAAGGAATCCCTGGCCACGAGCGCCGGGACGGCCTGGGCCGGCAGCCACTGTGCACAGTACGTGCGTATGGCGGAGAGGGGGAGGGGCCGGCCGGGCTCCGCCGGGGTGACGTAGGCGGTCAGGGCGCCCGCCTCGATCTCGACGGCGGCCTCGCCGACGTCGGGGTGGCTGCGCAGCCGGGCCTCGACCTCGTCCAGTTCGATGCGATGGCCGCGCACCTTCACCTGGCGGTCCAGGCGGCCGCGGTACTCCAGGGTGCCGTCGGCGGCCCGTACGGCCAGATCGCCCGTGCGGTAGAGCAGGCCGTGGGGCTCGGCCGCGGGCACGCTGACGAACCGCTCGGCGGTCAGCTCCGGATGGCCCGGGTACCCGAGGGCCAGCCCGTCCCCGCCGACGTACAGCTCGCCCTCCTCGCCCGGTGCCGCGGGGGAGCCGTCGGGGCGCAGGACGTGGCAGGTGGAGGCACCGAAGGGGCGGCCTATGGGAACGCTCGTGGCGTCGGCGGGCAGGGAGCGCAGCACGTGGGCCGTGGAGACCACGGAGTTCTCGGTGGGGCCGTAGAAGTTGACGACCGTCGTGTCGGGGCAGGCCTCCAGGACGGCACGGGCGAGGGCGGGGTCCATGGCTTCGCCGCCGGCCGAGACGAAGCGGAGGCGCTTGAGCGCGCGGGGCCGGTTGCGCGCGACGAGGTGGAAGACGCTCGTCGTCAGATAGGCCACGGTCACGCCGTGCGCGTGGAAGACCTCCTCCAGCGCCGCCGGGGACAACAGCTCCTCGCGGTCGGCGAGGACCAGGCAGGCGCCGGTGAGCAGGGCTCCCCAGATCTCGATGGTGGACGCGTCGGAGGAGAGGCCGTAGGCGTGCAGGACCCCGTCGCCGGGGCCGGGCGGCGGCAGTTCGGGATCGGAGAACACCAGGCGGACCACTCCCCGGTGCGGGACGGCCACCGGCTTGGGCCGGCCGGTCGACCCGGACGTGAACATCACGTAGGCGCAGTCGGTCGCGGGAACAGCCGTCGTGGGGAGGGCGGTTGCCGCGTCGGGCGTGTGCGGGGCCGCCGCTTCCGTGCCGACGGCGTCGACCTCGATCCAGGTGAGCAGCCCGCGCACGCGTCGTCCGCTGCCGGGGAGGACGGCGGCCGCCCGCAGGCCCGCGTCCTCGGCCATGGCCCGCAGCCGGGCCGGCGGGAGCTCCTCGTCCAGCGGTACGTAGGCGCAGCCGGCCTTGAGGATGCCGACGACGGCGACGAGCGCTTCCAGGGAGCGGCTGCCGCACACGCCCACCGGCGATCCGGGCTCGATGCCGTGGGCGAGCAGGCGAGCGGCGAAGTCATCTGAGCAGGCGGCGAGTTGACCGTAGGTCAGAGTGCGGTCGTGGTGCCGGGCCGCGAGGTCGTGCGGCCGGAGGGCCGCCTGTGCTGCGAACAGCTCGGCCAGGCTGCGCTCCCTCGGATAACCGTGCGGGGTAAGGGGAGCGGGGTGCGCCGGGACGTGCGTATCTGCCATGAGTGACTGCTCGCTTCCGGGAAGGGTGCCATGTCGTTCATCGCTTGCATCGCTTGCATCACTTGCGCCGTGTGCATCACGTGCGTCGCTTGCTCGTCGGGTGTCTCCGGTCTGTCACGTCGCATGTCCTTCACCCGTCCCGGTCCGGCCGGTCGGCCTCGGCGAACTCCGCGGCGAACGCGGCGAAGTTCGCGGTGCGCCAGCGCTGCGGTCGCATGCGGAAGGTGATGTCGTCCACGAGCTGGTCGGCAGTGGACTTCAGATAGGCGCGGGCCTCTTCGGGGTCGAGGTACCGGTGGGCGATGGTCTCGCGCTCGTCCGGATCCGCGGGGTCGGTGACCGAGGTGATGGGGCCCTCCACGCTCACGTACCGGTAGGGCGGCTGCTCGTCCTGCACGCAGAGGCTGAACCGGCCCGCCGCCCGCAGCAGCCGGGCCTTGACGGTGTCCCGGCCGGTCTGCACGACGACCTCGCCGCCGGGCTCGTACCGGTACCAGACGGGGACGAGCAGGGGCGCGCGGTCGTCACCGGGGTCGGTGATCCCCAGCACGCCGACGTGCAGGCCGGCCAGGAAGAGCCGGCGTTCTTCGTCGGGCATCGCAGGCACCATGAAGGGCTCCTTGTGTCGTTGCGGGTCGTTGCGGGTGTTGCGGGGTGTTGGATCAAGGCCGGATGTCGGATGGACAAGCCCTCCTGCACCCGATTGACGACTTCTTAGCGCGCTATATGCGGTTAAGGCGGGCGGCTTCGGCTTGCTCGTGTGACTGGTGCGGTCAGGGTTTTGTGCGGTGACCCGTCTTTGCACAGGTCTCCACGCAAAACCCCACGCAGATGCACAGGAACGCGCACATCCGCAGCCCGTCTACGCGCGGATACCTTGTATCTCACCCATGGCAGGGGGCGCGGCAGGTGGCAAACCAGCCATGAACGAAAACGAGCCGGACCGGCGTAGGGCGACAGTGGTGCAGGGCACGCAGCCCGACGGGGCCGGGCCGGGTTGCGGTCGCCGGGTGGCGGGCGTGAGCTGGAGGTACCGGCACGGCACGTACCGGCACTACTCCGTCATGCGGGAGGCACCGTCATGGGCAGGGCACGAGCCAAGGCCAAGCAGGCCAAGGGTGCGGTGAAGGAGACCCTCGGCCAGGTCGCCCGCGACCCCAAGCGGGAAGTCGAAGGCCACGTCGAGAAGCTCGAAGGGAAGGCGCAGGACGCGGCAGCTGCTGCCAAGCGTCGCAAGCACGCGAAGTAGAAGAATCAGAGGCAGAAAAGCAGGGGGGCGCATTGACGCGGCCCGGCCGACATTCGGCCGAGCCGCGCACAAGGCTATGAGACCTCAGGCACCCTCGGGCGGCTCCGAGACCTCGCCGGCCGTCCCGGGAGACCGAGCCTCCATGGCCGGTCCCGCAGGGACCCCACGGCGACCCTCACCAGCGATACCAGCGACCTCCGCCGGAACGCGCCAGGAAGCCGAGCAGCCAGATGACCAGGACCGCCAGGGCCACCCACCACAACACCTTCACCGCGAACCCCGCGCCGAAGAGAATGATGATGAGGACCAGTACCAGGAGCAACGGCACCATCTTGAACACCTCCTGCCGGCGGCCCGTCGCGGGTTGCCGGGTCGTCTTCCAGTGTCTCCCTCTCGCCCCGATTTGTCTCCCTCATCCCGGATAGCGGCCCGCCGGGCCCCGGACGACACTGGGCAGGACGAGGAAGGGCGGAGCCGTGACCGGTGCCGAGGAACGCTACGACGCCACCCCCTACGTGCCCCCGCGCGGCGGACTGAAGGCGGTCCGGGAGGCGGCGGCCGGCTGCCGGGGCTGCCCGCTGCACCGGGAGGCCACCCAGACCGTCTTCGGCGCGGGCGAGCCCTCGGCCCGCTTCCTGCTCGTCGGGGAGCAGCCCGGTGATCAGGAGGACCGCAAGGGCCGGCCGTTCGTCGGCCCGGCGGGCGGGGTGCTGAACCGGGCCCTGGAGGAGGCCGGCATCGACCCGGACGACACCTACGTCACCAACGCCGTCAAACACTTCAAGTTCGTGCAGTCCGGCCCCGGCAAGCGCCGTATCCACAAGGCCCCGGACCTGCGCGAGATGCGCGCCTGCCGGCCCTGGCTGGCCGCCGAGCTGCGGCTCGTCGACCCGGAGGTCGTGGTCGCGCTCGGCGCGACGGCGGGCAAGGCGCTGCTCGGCCCCTCGTTCCGGGTGACCCGCGACCGCGGCGTGGCCCTGCCGCTGCCGCCGCTGGACGGGGGCGAGGAGAGCGAGGGCGTCGTGGTCGCCACCCTCCACCCCTCCGCGGTGCTGCGTGCGGACGAGGAGCAGCGGGCGCAGGCGTACGCGGGCCTGGTCGCGGATCTACGGGTCGCCGGGCGCTTGCTGTCCTGACGCCTGCGGTCCCGACACCTGCTGCCCTGACGCTCGCCGTCCCGACGCCTGCCGTCCCGGCGCCGGCTGCTCCGGCGCCTCCCTCCCCGGCGGCCGGACGCCCCGCGTGTGACCTCCCGCACCACGCCCTGAGCAGGGCTTTTGCGCCGGGTGACCCACCCCACAGCCGCTGCGCTTCCCCGGCCCGGGAAGCGCTTGTGACGATGTTGAGGACATCGGAGCGCCGCCGTAAGCGTGCATGTGGGTGCCTCGGTGTCCTCCCGGCCCACGCCCCAGGGTTTCGTCGCCCTGCGGGCTCCTCGCTGCCCGGACAGGGGCGCGAACGTGCCGGCCCGCCGCCCCCGACCCCCGGACCGGACCCTTGCGCTTCCCCTTCCGCCAGCCCGCCATGTCTCCCGTGCCTGCAGACGCCGCAGACGCCGCAGCCGTGCGCCCCGTCCGTGCGCTCCTCGGACGCCGCTCGGCGACCGGTGACCGCTCGCCGTGGCGCTGCCTGCGCAGTCGCAGCATGCGGTGGTGGTCCGCCGCGAACCTGGTGTCCAACCTGGGCACCTGGATGCAGCTGACCGTGCAGAACCTCCTCGTCCTCCAGCTCACCGGCTCGGCCGCCGCCACCGGCCTGTCGCTGTCGGTGCAGGCCGCGCCCGGTCTGCTGTTCGGTCTCCTCGGCGGTGCCGTGGTCGACCGCTGGCCCCGGAAGCTGACCGCCGGGGTGAGCCAGGCCCTGCTGGCGCTGGTGGCCTTCACCACCGCCGTGCTGATCGGCCTCGGCATGCTCAGCGTCCCGGTGCTGATGGGCCTCGCGGCCGTCACCGGCCTGATCGCCACGGTGGACGGGCCTGCGACGTCACTGCTGGGCAACGACCTGGTCCCCGAGAAGGACGTCCCCTCGGCGATCGCCCTGGGGTCGGTCGTGCACAGCGTGGGCCGGCTCGCCGGTACCGCCCTGGCGGCCGTGGGCATCGCCGCGATCGGCACCGCCGGCGCCTATGCGGTCAACGGCCTGTCGTTCCTCTTCGTGACCGCCGTCATCCCGTTCCTGCGGCTCCATCCGGACGCCGCCGCGGTGGTTCCTGCCGAGCCGCAGGAGCGGAGCGCGGGCGGCCGGGCCGGCCTGGCCTTCTTCCTCGGCCGCAGGGGCCTGGTGGCGCTGGCCGTGATCGGTGCGGTGAGTGCGGTGCTCGGCCGTAACTACCAGCTCACGCTGGCCACGCTCGTCACGGGCCCGCTGCACGGCGGTGCGGGGGCGTACGGCGTGGTGTCGGCCCTGCTGGCGATCGGCGGCATCGTCGGCGCCGTGGTGGCCGGACGCCTGCAGCGGCCCACGGTCCGGCTGGTGGCGCTCCTGGCGGCCGCCGGCGCTGTGCTGCAGATGGTCGCCGGGCTCAGCCCGGCCCTCGCGATGCTGCTGGTGATGGTCGTGCCCATGGCCGTCGCCGAGTCCGTGGCCGACACCGCGACGGCCACCGTGCTGCAGACCGACCCGCCGCCGCACATGCGCGGCCGCGTGCTGGGCGTGTGGCGCAGCCTGAGCACCTCCTGGAGCCTGGCCGGGCCGCTGCTGCTGGGCCTGCTGGTGCAGGGCGCCGGTGAGCGCGGCGCGCTCGTGGCCGGCGGTGCCGTGATCGTGGCGGTCATCGGTGCGGGCGCCCTCGTCCACCGCCGGGCCCGGGTCCGGCCCGCCCCCGTTCCCGCCCTGGAGCCGGCCTTCCAGACGGCGGCCTAGGCGCTCCGCAGGGACTGCGGTCCGGTCGGTCCCGGGGCCGGTGGCCGGTGGAGGCCCGGCCGTGATCACACGATCGCGGCCCAGATGATGACGGTGACGGCGAAGAGCAGCACCATGGTGCCGATGACGATGACCGGCCCCTTGGCCCAGCCCCGCGAGAGGTCGTCGCGCGGGCCCGCGCCGCCGGTGCTGTCCTCGCCGGGCGGGGTCTCGCCGGGCGGGACTCCGCCGCCGGGCTCCAGACCGGGTGTGCGCTCGGGATCGGGATCGTGGACCGAAGCCATGGTGGTGCCCCGCTCTCTCGGGTCGAGGGTCCGTACGGGCCCGGGTCGGCCGGCCGCCCGGGCCGGGCCGCCCCATCGGGTGCCCCCTCCGTTTCCAGAGTGCCTCTCCGGCCGGTCCGGTGCAGTGCGTAGGAGGGGTGCGCACGCCCGGCACATCGAACAGTGCGTTGAAGAGCTATTCCTCACGGGCCGCCGCCATGACCCCCCGCGCGGCCGTGACGACCTCCGCGATGCCGATGCGCAGGAGGAGCGGGTCCGGTTCTCCGCCGTGCGGGTCGCCCGGCGGGCCCGCGTGCCAGAGGGCCGCGTGCCTCGGTGACGGCGGGGGACCCCACAGGGCGGGCGACACGGGACCGAAGAGCGTCACGCTGGGCGTTCCGCAGGCGACCGCGAGGTGGGCGAGGCCGGTGTCGCCGCTGATCACCGCCGACGCGTGGGCGACCAGGGCGGACAGCGTGCCGAAGGGCAGCTCGCCGCCGAGCGGCTCGGCCCCGGGGGAGGCCACGGCGCTCACCAGATCCTCTTCGCCGCGGCCACCGGTCACCACGACCCGGTGGCCGCGGCGCAGCAGCTCGCGGACCACGGCGGCGTAGCGCTCGGCCGGCCAGCGCCGGGCGGCCGAGGCGGCCCCGGGGTGCACCACGACGACGCCCGGCGCGGGCGAGGCCGCGGGCGGGTGCGGCAGGGCCAGGTCACGGGCGTCGGCGGGGATGCCGTACGCCCGCAGCAGCCGGCACCAGCGCTCGCGTTCGTGCTCGTGCGGAAGCCAGGGAGGGCCGTCCACCTCGGGCGTGCCCGGGTGAGCGAAAGCCAGCAGCCTGCCGGGGCCGAGCCGCTGCAGCAGCCGGTGGCTGGGCGGGCCGTTGCCGTGCAGGTCCACGGCGACGTCCGGCGGCGGGCCGTGCCAGGGCAGGGCGCTCGGCACGGCGCGCCCGGGGGCGGCGGCCGGGAGCAGCGTGTCCACGGCGCCGGTCGCCGCTGCGGCCTCGGTGAGCTCCTGCGGTGCCGCGAGGATCAGCTCGTGACGGGGGTAGGCGCGCCGCAGTGCCCGCAGGGCGGGCACTCCGGCGAGCAGGTCGCCCAGGCCGAGGGCCCGGAGGACCAGCACCCGGTGCCTCATGAGGCCCTGCGGCCGACGGCCGCCCGCGTCGCGAGCAGCGTGCTCGACCGCCCGTCGACGTACGGCAGCAGCACGGCCTGCCCGCCCCATGCGGACAGCTGCGCGGCCTCCGGCATCTGCTCCACCGAGTAGTCGCCGCCCTTGACCCAGACGTGCGGGCGCAGCTGGGCCACCAGCCGTTCCGGGGTGTCCTCGTCGAACGCCACGACGGCGTCCACGCACTGGAGGGCCCGCAGCACCCGGACGCGGTCGGGCAGCGGGTTGATGGGCCGGGACGGCCCCTTGCGGCGCCGCACCGAGGCGTCCGAGTTGAGGCAGACGATCAGGCAGTCGCCGATGCCCCGGGCCTGCTGGAGCATGCTGACGTGCCCGGCGTGCAGCAGGTCGAAGCAGCCTCCCGCCGCGACGACCGTGCCTCCGGCGGCGCGGACCCGGCGGGCCAGCTGGATGCCGTCGTCGGTCCCGGGGCCGTCGTGCTCCTGCCCCGCGGTGTCCTCCGGGGAGAGCGCCTGGACGGCGGCGCGGGGCCCGCCCTCGGCGACGTAGCGGGTGGCCGCGGCCACCGCGCCCTGCACGGCCTCCGCGGGCAGGGCGCCGTCGCCGAGCAGCCCGGCGGCCGTCGCCGCGAAGCAGTCGCCGGCGCCGCAGGCGTCACCGCCGTACCGGGCGGCCGCAGGGACGAGCAGGGGGCTGTCCCCGTTGGACAGCAGCGCGCCCCGCGCGCCCAGGGTGACCGCCACGCCGGCGGCCTGCCAGCGTCGTACCAGGGCCGCGGCCGTACGGGCCACGGTCCGCAGTTCGTCCCCGTCGCCGTCCCCGTCACTGTCCCCCTCGCCGTCTTCGTGGCCGGCGATGTGACCGAGGAACCGGCGGGCCTCCTCGCCCGTGGGCGTCACCAGCCGCGCTCCGGGGACCGGGGGCCCGCCGCGCGGGTGCGGGTCCCACACGAGCGTCGCGCCGCGGGCGCGGGAGGCGAGTTCGTCGCGCAGGACGTCGGCGGTGCCCCGCGCGTAGTCCGCGACGAGGAGTGCCGCCGCCTCCGCCACGGCCCGGCGTGCCGCGTCACTGGTCCCGGAGGCCCGGCCGGAGCCCCGGTCGAGCCGCACCACGGAGCGGCCGTCCGCCATGACCCGGGTCTTCTCGGGGAGTTCGCCGTCGAGGGGGAGTGCCGCCACGGTCACGTGGGGTTCCAGGAGGGCGCGCACGCGCAGGCTCGCCGGGTCCGAGCTGAGGGCGGTGACGAGCGTGACGGGGCGTCCCCCTCGTGCGGCGAGGTACGCGGCCAGGGCCGCGCCGCCGGGACGGAGGTGTTCCGTGCAGTCCTCCAGGACGGGCACGGGGGCGTCGGGCGCCAGCCGCTCGGCGGTGCCCATGAGGTCCCGGTCGAGCAGCGCGTCCCCGACGACCACCAAGGGAGTCGTCTCACTCGTACCCTCCATGGCAAGCAGTCCCTTCCTGGCTTTCCTGCGGTCGTGTCACCGGTCGTGTCAGATGCCCAGCGCCGCGTCGAAGGCGCCGCACATCAAGTGCACCGCCACCAGATGCAGTTCCTGGACGGTCGCGGTGGTGGCCGCGTCCACGCTCAGCGCCTCGTCGCCGGCCGCGGCCAGCGGGTTGGGGGCGGGGCCGGTCAGCGCCCAGACGCGGGCGGCCGATTCGTGCCCGGCCGCGGCGGCGGACAGCAGGTTGGGGCTGGCGCCGCTCGTGGACATCAGGATCAGCACGTCTCCGGGGCGGGCGTGCGCGCGCACCTGGCGCGCGAACAGCTGGTCGGCGCCGTAGTCGTTGACGATGGCGGTGCAGCTGGAGGTGTCGGCGTGCAGGGCGATCGCCGAGAACGGCGCCCGGTCCGTGCGGTAGCGGCCGACGAGTTCGGCGGTGAGGTGCTGGGCCTGGGCGGCGCTGCCGCCGTTGCCCGCCGCGAGCAGCCGGCCGCCCGCGAGCAGGGACGCGGCCAGCCGCGACCCCCAGCGCTCCGCGGTCGCCGCCTGCTCGGCACGGAACCGCTCCAGGGCGGCGAGGAGGCGGCCGCAGTGGTCGCTCTCCGGTATCGCGGCGGACCGGGTCGTACGCGTGGCGGTCATCGGGCACCTCCGGAAGGGACGGTGGCGGGGGCGGCGACCCGGTCGTAGACGCTCTCCACGCCGTCCGCCACCCGGCCCCAGGTGAACCGGTCGAGGACGCGCGTCCGCCCGGCGCTGCCGAAGCGCGCCAGCCGCTCGGGAGCCCCGAGGAGGTCCCGCACCGCTGCGGCGAGGAGGTCGGGGCGGCCGGGCTCGATCAGCAGCCCCGTCTCGCCGTGCGCGACGGTGTCGCGGTGGCCGCCGACGTCCGTGGCGATCACCGGCACGCCGCAGGCCATGGCCTCCAGCGGCACGATGCCGAACGGTTCGTAGACCGGCGTGCACAGGACCAGGTCGCTGCTGCGGATCAGTGCGGGCATGTCCTCGTGCGGCACGCAGCCGAGCAGCACCAGCCGTTCGGCGACGCCCAAGTGCCGTGCGAGGCCCAGCAGCCGGGCCGCTTCGGGATCCTCCAGGACGCAGTCGGCGGGCGGGCCCCCGGCCACCACCAGCTCGGCGTCCGGGATGCGGGCCAGTGCGCGCAGGGCCAGGTCCACGCCCTTGCGGGCGACGAGCCTGCCGATCGTCAGCAGCCGGTACCGGGCCCGGCGGCCGGGCGTGAGGGCGATGCGGCCGCGCGGGGAGAACTGGTCGGTGTCCACGCCGCAGGGCACGACGGAGCAGTGGTACGAGGGGATGCCCATGGCCGTCAGTTCCCGCACCTCGTCCGAGCAGGTGGCCAGGACCCTGGCGCAGGACATGCCGATCCGCCGCTCGATGTCCGGGCGTCCCGGCGGGCTGGTGTCGGCGGCCCCCTGGTGGCGCCGCTTGACGGTGCCCAGCGCGTGGTAGGTCTGCACGACCGGCACCGTCAGGTGGCTGGTGGCCAGCATCGTGGCGAGGCCGGACATCCAGAAGTGGGCGTGTGCCACCTCGGGCGGCTCCTGCTCCCACCTCCTGGCGAGCTGGGCGCCGAAGCAGGGCATGTGTTCCAGCAGCTCGTCCTTGGGCACCGCCCGGGCCGGGCCGGCCCGCACGTGTTCGACCACGGCACCGGACGGCAGTGGCACCCGGTCGGGCAGGTCGTCGTCGTCCCTGCGGGTGTAGACGGTCACTTCGTGGCCGCGGCCGGCCAGCCGGTCGGCCAGGCGCGCGACGTACACGTTCTGGCCTCCCGCGTCCGTCCCGCCGAGCGTGGCGAGCGGACTCGCGTGTTCGGACACCATGACGATCTTCATCCGGTCACCTCCTTGAGCAGCCGGTCCCAGTCGTCGAGGAACCGGGGCAGGCCGTAGCGCGCGAGCGCCGCGGCGCGTGCGGCCCGGCCGGTCTCCCGGGCCGTGCCGGGGTCGGCGATGAAGCCGCGGACGGCGTCGTGCAGGACGTCGAGCCGGTTGGAGACCACGCCGGCGCCCGCCGGGACGGCCTCCGTGACCTCGGTGGTGGCCAGGGCCACCACCGGCATGCCGAGGTGCATGGCCTCCAGGAGCGACAGGCCCAGCGAGGTCCACCGCACCGGGTGGAGGTACACCCTGCGCTCGGCCAGCGCCCGGTGCAGCCGGGACTGGGTCAGCTCCTCTCCGCGGCACCGCCCGGCGGGGATCCCCAAGCGCTCGGCCAGGTGCTCGGTGCCCATGCCGAAGACGTCCAGGGGGGCCGCTTCCGAGAAGTAGCCGAGCAGGTCGGTGCCGGTCGTGCGGCCCCGCCGCAGCGGCTCGTTGACGACGACCGCTGCCCGCTCCAGGCGTCCGGTCCACAGCGGCCCGGGGTCGACGATGCCGTGCTCGATGACGGTGGCCGGTGTCGTCCCGCAGTCCCACAGCAAGCGGTTGAAGTGGGTGACGTGGACGATCGTCAGGTCCGGCCGGTCCGCGGCCGGATGCCGTGTGTCGGGCACCGGCCCGCCGGGGGCGTTGTGCTCCAGGTAGACCGTGGGCACGTCGCGGCCGGGCACCCGGCCCAGCCACTGCCGGGCCAGCTCGAACTCGTGCGGGCGCTGCAGGACCAGCACGTCGATGCCGGTCTCCCGCAACTGCTCCGGGGTGAGCTCGATGACGGAGGCGGGCCAGTCGAAGGTGGCGGCGCGGCCCAGCCCGTCGGGCCCGCGGTCCTCCGTGACCGGCACCAGGTAGGTGTGCGGGCCCTGGACGAACGCCGTCGTCCACGAGCCGTGCACGTGCCACAGCAGGATCCTCATGGCGTCCACTCCGTTCGCTCCGCCTGTCCCGCCCGCTCCGGGCGGGACTCGAGTCCGGGGGCGCGCCCGGTGAGCTTCTCCACGGCGGCCAGCACGTCCTCCGGCGACACGGTGCCCAGGCACGGGTGCCCCACGACGGGGCAGACCCGTGCGCGGGTGCCCGCGCACGGGGCGTCGGGGTCGCCAAGCAGCACGTGCGGGACCCCGAAGGGGGCCCACCGCTCGGCCGGCACCACGGGTGCGAAGAGCGACACCACGGGAGTGCCCACCGCGGCGGCCAGATGGGCGGGCCCGGTGTTCCCGGCGACCACGGCGGCCGCGCGGGAGAGCACCCCGGCCAGCTCGTCCGAGGTGGTGCGGCCGCCCAGGTCCAGGGCCGCTCCGTTGGCGACGGCAGCCGTCAGCTCCCGTTCGCCGGGGCCGCCGGTGACGACGGTCCGGTACCCGGCCCGCTGCAGCAGCCGCACGGCGGCCGCGAAGCGCTCCCGCCCCCACTGACGGGCCGGCACCGCCGCACCGGGATGGACCACGACGTAGTCGTCCTCGCCGACCGGGTCGCCGAGGCCGGCCGGCCTTCGTACGGCCAGACGCCCGTCGTCGCCCTGCGGCAACGGGAAACCGGCGGCCTCGGCGAGGTCCAGGGAGGCCTCCACCTCGTGCCGGTGCGGCAGCCGGTGGTGCCGCAGGTCCAGCAGCGCACCCGGGTAGTCCTCGCAGTCGGCGGCCAGCCGCCGCACACCCGCCATGCGCAGCAACAGCGCCAGCGGCAGCGGGCTCTGGTGGAAGGACGTCAGGATGAGCGCCGCGTCGGGCGGATCCTGGGCGATGCGCCCGACGAGCCGTGCCACGTCGGCCTCCTCCACCGGCGGCGGGTCGAAACCCACCCAGGGCGCGTCCCACACGATCACCTCGTCCACGCCCGGCAGCATCCGTGCGGCGGGGGCGCCGAGGGGACCGCACAGCAGCGTCGTGCGGTCGGCGCGGGCGGCGACGGCGCGTACCGCCGGCCCGGCGAGCAGAACGTCACCGAAGCTGTCCAGCCGTGCGACCAGGGCCTTCACCGTCGCTCACCGTCCCCTGCCCCGGCGGGCACGCCCTCGCCCAGGACGGCGCGCACCGCGGCCGGCAGATCACCGGCCGACCGGAGCGCCCGGGCCACCTCCTCGGCACGGGTGACCGGGGTCGGCACCAGCACGCCCGTGGCTCCCGCCGCTGCCGCCGCATCCATGTCGCTGCCGATGTCACCGATCAGCACACACTCGCCCGGCGCCACACCCAGCCGCCGGGCGGCCGCCAGCACCAGCCCCGGCGCCGGCTTGCGGCAGCCGCAGCCCGCGTCCGGACTGTGCGGGCAGACCGCCCACACGTCGAACGGACCGAGGAGCTGCTCCACCCGGGCGTTGACCGCCCGCACCTCTTCCGCCGTGAGCAGCCCCCGGCCGATGCCCGACTGGTTGGTGACCACGCCGGTGCGCACCCCCCGCCGCCGCAGCGCCTCAAGGGCCCGGCCCACGCCCGGCAGCGGGACGACCCGGCCGGGGTCCCCGTTGTAGGGCACGTCCTCGACCAGCGTGCCGTCCCGGTCGAACAGCACGGCGGCGGGCAGCCGGCGGCCGCTCATGCCACCGGGCCCTTCTGTGCCGCCGGCCGCTCCGGGCACACCGGGGCCGGTGCGGACGGCTCCACCGGCAGCGGCTGCTGCCCGCGGTGACGCCAGGCGCCGCGCAGCCGGTGCCAGACGGCCAGCGGCGGGACGGCGACGCTCGTGGCCGCCATGGCGACGACCTCCCGGGGGGTACGGGGTCCGGGTGCGATCCGTGCCCACGCGAACTCGGTGGTTCCCACAGCCCAGACCAGCGCGGCAGCCGTGCTCGTTCGCGGCCGGCGGGCCAGGGTGAACGCGGCTGCCGCGGCCCCGGCCGCGGTGACCGCCGCGTGCCGCCGCAGCCTTCCCCGCGGCGCCTCCGCCCGCTGCCACCAGTCCCGTCCGTGCAGCCGCACCATCAGGGCGTCGTCGGCGTTGCCGGCCTGCTGACGCAGCGAAACCCAGGGACCGGCGGGCCGCACGGGGTGCCGCGTGACGCGCGTCCCCCGCTCCAGCAGCCAGCCCGCGGCCATGACCCGCAGGGCCAGGTCGGCGTCCTCCCGGAACGCCCGCGGGAAGCGTTCGTCGAAGCCGCCCGCACCGGCGAGCGCGGCCTTCCGGTACGCCATGTCGGCCGTCGCCCACCGGGCTCCGGCCAGCCCCGCCGTGCCGCGCTCCCAGTCCGTGGGGCGCCGGCCGGCGGGCAGCGGAACGTCGAGGACGCCCTGCACCCCGCCCACCCACGGCGGGACGCCGCTCAGGTCAGCGCCGAGCCGCTCCCGCCACGCGGGGGTGACCCGCACGTCGTCGTCGAGGAAGACCACCCACGGGGCGGAGACCGTCCGCCAGCCCGTGTTGCGCGCGGCGGCCGGCCCGCGGCCGCCGCTGCGCAGGAGGCGCGCCCTGCCGCGCAGTTCGCCGAGCGCCTCCAGGGACAGCGGCGGAAGCACGTCCGGGGAGCCCGGCCGGTCGTCCACGACGACCACCTCGTACGGCCCGGGGCCCGCCGAGCGGGCCAGCGCGGCGAGGCAGTCGCCGAGGCACGGGCGCCCGATGGTGGGGATGACGACCGCGTAGGTCGGTGCGGTGCTCATGACGCCTCCCGCGTCGCGTACGCACGGCTCCGCCGCACCGCGTACGGGCCGATCGCCAGCAGGTCCACCGGCGCCGAGCCGAAGCACTCCAGCGCGTCCCGGGGGTCGTCGACCATCGGCCGGCCCGCCGTGTTGAGGCTGGTGTTGACGACCACGGGCAGTCCCGTGCGCCGCTCGAAGGCGGCCAGCATCCGCGCCACCAGCGGCTCCCGCGCCGGGTCGACCGTCTGGATCCGCGCGGTCCCGTCGACGTGCACGACCGCCGGGATCCGGTCCCGCCACGCCCGCGTCACCCGGTGCACGAAGAGCATGTACGGGCTGGGGACGGGCCCTTCGAAGATGTCCGCCGCGCGGTCGGCCAGGACCATGGGGGCCACGGGACGGAACTCCTCCCGGCCCTTGACGTGGTTGAGCCGTTCCAGGTTCTCCGCACGCCCCGGGTGGGCGAGCAGGGAGCGGTGCCCGAGGGCCCGGGGCCCGTACTCGCTGCGGCCCTGGAACCAGGCCACGATGCCGTCGCGGGCCAGTTCCCCGGCCACCGTCTCGGCGATGTCCGGCGGGTGCTCGTACGGGATGCGCGCACGCTCCAGCCAGTCCCGCAGTTCCTCGTCCGACCACTCCCGCCCCAGGTCCGCTCCCTCCATCGGATCGGGCAGCCTGCCGCCGGACGCCGCGAGCTGGAGCGCTCCGCCCAGGGCGGTGCCGGCGTCGCCGGCCGCGGGCTGCACCCACATGCGGTGGAACGGGCCCTCCTCGGCGATCCGCGAGTTGGCCACGCAGTTGAGCGCCACGCCGCCGGCCAGGGCGAGCGACTCGGCCCCCGTCCGCCCGTGCAGCCAGCGCACCAGGTCGAGCAGCACTTCCTCCAGGCAGGCCTGGGTGCTCGCGGCCAGGTCGGCGTGGTCCGGCGTCCACTCCTGCCCCGGGACGCGCGGTTCGGTGAACGACTCCCACGGCACGCCGCGGGCCACGAACCCGCCGTCCCCCGTCGCGTGCAGGTAGCCGCGCAGCTCCGTCAGGAACCGGGGCTTCCCGTACGCCGCGAGAGCCATCACCTTGTACTCGTCACTGCTGCGCAGGAAGCCCAGATGCTCCGTCAGGTCTTCGTAGACCAGGCCCAGCGAGGACGGCAGCTCCTGGGCGGCCAGCACCGTCAGGTCCCCGCCCCGGTACCGTCCGGCCAGGTGCGAGGCGCATTCCCCGCGCCCGTCCAGCACCAGGACGGCGCTGTCGCGGTAGGGCCCGGCGAGGGCGGCGGAGGCCGCATGGGCGACGTGGTGGGGGACGAACCGGACCCGTTCCGGGTCCAGGCCCGGCAGCGCGTCCGCCAGGAAGTGCGGAGCTTCCCTCGCGTAGGTCTGCCGCAGGGTGTCCCACGGATCGTCCAGCCCCAGCGACGGGGCGGGACGGGCCAGCGCCGGATCGTAGGAGAAGGCGACCGCGTCGAGATCCGCCGGGCGCAGGCCCGCGCGCTCCAGGCACCAGGCGGCGGAGAGGACCGGCTGCTCCCAGGCCGCGAAGGGCACCGGCCGCTTGCCGTGCTTGCGCCGCGAGAACCGCTCCTCCTCGGCGGCGGCGACGGTCCGTCCGTCGATGACCAGGGCCGCCGCGGGGTCGTGGAAGAGGGCGTTGATTCCGAGGATGCGCATGGCCTTGCTCCGTCTCCGATGAGGACGAGTGCTCCCGCTCCGATTGCGGACGGGTGCTGCCGGCGAGGGCGCGTGCTCCGGCTGAGGACGAGCGCCCCGGCACGATCAGCGCGCCGGTGATCAGGGCGCCGGCGGTCAGGGCGTGAGGGACCGGGCGAACCACTCCACGGTCCGCTTGAGCCCTTCGGCACAGTCCACCCGTGGTCGCCACCCCAGCAGCCGGTGCGCCTTCGTGGTGTCGGGCCGGCGCTTGCCGGGGTCGTCCGCGGGACGGTCCACGAAGCGGATGGTGGACGCCGAGCCGGTCAGCCCGATGATGCGCTCGGCCAGTTCGAGCACGGTCGTCTCGTCGGTCCCGCCGATGTTCACGGGTCCCGGATGGCGGCTGGCGGCCAGCGCGAGGATGCCGTCGACCGTGTCGTCGACGTAGGCCAGGGACCGCGTCTGACTGCCGTCACCGGTGACCGTCACCGGATCTCCGGCCAGGGCCTGGCGGATGAACGTCGGCACCGCGCGCCCGTCGTCGGCCCGCATCCTGGGCCCGTACGTGTTGAAGATGCGGACGATCGACGTGTCCGTACCGTGGGTGCGCCGGTACGCGCTGACCAGCGCCTCGGCGTAGCGCTTCGACTCGTCGTACACGCTGCGCGGCCCCACGGGATTGACGTTGCCCCAGTACCCCTCGTGCTGCGGGTGTTCCAACGGATCGCCGTACACCTCGGAGGTGGAGGCGAGCAGGAAGCGGGCGCCGTCACGCCGGGCCAGGTCCAGCGCGGCGCGCGTGCCGCTGCTGCCGGCCTCCAGCGTCTCGATCGGCAGGCGGAGGTAGTCGGCGGGCGAGGCCGGGCACGCCAGGTCGAGTACCAGGTCGACCGGTGCGGGTGCGGCATCGAGGCTGCCGGGCCGTGTGACGTCCTTCTCGACGAAGCAGAACCGCCGGTCGCCCGTCAAGTGCCCGATGTTGGACCGGGAACCGGTGGCGAGGTTGTCGACGCAGAAGACTTCGGTCCCCTCGGCCAGCAGCCGCTCACAGACGTGCGAGCCGATGAAGCCGGCCCCTCCGGTCACTACGGCGCGCTTCCAGCCTGCACCCATGACGGCCCTCCTTCGGACGGCGGCCGGCAGAACCGGTGCGCAAGGGGCGGAACTCGTGCCCGGACCCCGTGCCGGATCTGTCGACGAAGCGGAGCAGATGACAGCCGTGTCCTCGTGCGTATCCCTGTCTCGGGGGCTCTGCAGGGTCTGCAGGCTCTGCGGGAGACGGCCCGGCTTCCGCCGCTTTCTCGGGAGGCTGCTCACGGACTGTGGCGTCCGGTCTGCGCAGCAGAACAACTCCTAGAAGCTTCGCACAGGGCACCGGACGTCTCCACCGGAGACGCGGCCTGCCCGGGCGCCCCTTGGGATGCCCGGCGCACCACCGGCCCCGATTGCCGTTCCGCGTGACCGGGGCGAGCCTGAAGCAGCGACCGTTCACCGGGCGGAGCGGAAGAGGACCGGGGGACAACCGGGGGACAGGAGAGGAGGGCGGGGACCATGCGTCTGTCCGTCATCGGCTGCGGCCACCTGGGCATCCCGCACGCCGCCGCCATGGCCGAGATCGGCCATGAAGTCGTCGGCGTGGACCTCGACCGCGCCAAGACCGACCGCCTCAACTCCGGGCAGTGCCCCATCCACGAGGACGGGCTCGCCCGGCTGCTGGCCACCCACACCGCGACCGGCCGTCTGCGCTTCACCACCGGCATCACCGAGGCGGCGGCCTTCGCCGACGTCCACTTCCTCGCGGTCGGCACCCCCATCGACGCCGACGGCCGCAGCTACGACACCGGGCAGGTCTTCGCCGCCGCCCGTGCCCTGGCCCCGCACCTGACCAGGCCGTGCGTCGTCATCGGCAAGTCCACCGTCACCGTCGGCACCACGGGACGCCTGGCCGCCCTCCTCGCTCGCCTGGCGCCCGCCGGTGACGGCGTCGACGTCGCCTGGAACCCCGAATTCCTGCGGGAGGGCCACGCCATCGAGGACACCCTCCGCCCCGACCGCATCGTCGCCGGCGTCTCCTCGCAGCACGCCGAGGATGTGATCCGCGCCGTCTACGCGCCCCTGCTCGCGAACAACGTCCCCTTGTACGTCACCGATCCGGCCACCGCCGAGCTGATCAAGGGCGCGGCCAACGCCTACCTCGGCATGAAGATCTCCTTCATCAACGGTGTCGCCGACATGTGCGCCGCCGCCGGGGCCGACGTCCAGCAGCTCGCCGAAGCCCTCGGCACCGATCCCCGCATCGGCCGCGGGAGCCTCGGCGCCGGCCCCGGGTACGGCGGCGGCTGCCTGCCCAAGGACCTCCGGGCCTTCACCGCCTCCGCGGAAGCGCTCGGCGCCCACGACGCCGCGGCCCTGCTCCGGGCCGCCGGACAGCTCAACGACTCCCGCCCGGCCGCCGCCCTGCGGCTCGTCGAGGAGACCCTCGGACACGGCGTCGGCGGGGTGAAGGTCACGGTGTGGGGCGCGTCGTTCAAGGCCGGCACCGAGGACGTCCGTGAATCGCCTGCCCTGGCCGTTGCCGCACTGCTGCACCGGCGGGGCGCCGCCGTGACCGTCCACGACCCCCTCGCGGGGCCCACGGCGCTCGCCGGCCACCCCGGCCTCGACTACGAGGAGGACCTCGAAGCGTCCGTCAAGGGCGCCGAACTGGTCGTACTGGCCACGGAATGGCCGCAGTTCCGGGAGGCCGACCACGAGCGCCTGGCCGGGCTCGTGGCCCGTCCCGTCCTGGTGGACCTCCGCAACCTCGTCGACGCCGGCACCTGGCGCGCGGCCGGCTGGACCGTGCGGCAACTCGGCCGCCCCGCCCACCGGTCCGCGCGGCGCAGCCCCCCGGCGCCCGGATGATCAGGCCAGCGGCGTACGGAGCGAACTGCTGCCCGACCTCCAGGCGCCGAGCAGGTGATCGGCGAGGCGGTCCTCCAGCCATACGGTGGCGGCGATCCCGAAGGCCACGTCCGGGGCCAGCGCGGGTTCCCCGGCCAGCAGATCACCGATGATGTCGTGGCGGACGAGCTGCTCGTGGACGGCGTCCGCCTCCACGTGCTCGGCGTAGAAGCGGACGGCCGCCGGCCCCGCCCCCAGCCGCCGCAGCGCCTCGACCAGCCGGCGCGAGCCCGGGGGAGAGGTGCACTCCAGGACGGCGAAGTGCCCGGCGAGAGCCCCCCTGCGGGCGCGGTGCAGGCCGAAGAGCGACATCAGGTTGACCGTGGCCAGGGTCACGGCGGGAGCGGCGTCCAGGTAGTGGCCGTAGGCGTCGTCGAGGTCCAGGTCCCGCAGCAGGTCGGCGAAGAGCTTCGCGTGGACCCGGTCGGCCCGGCCGGCGCCGAACTCCTCGTACTCGACCGTGGCCATCGCGGCCTTGGCCCGCCCGGTCAGCCGGGGGATCACCCAGGCGTGGGGATCGGCCTCCTTGAGCTGGTAGAGCGACCGGTGGGCCGCGTACTCCCGCACGTGCCACCGCTGTCCGTGGTCGCGCAGGAAGTGCGTGACCCCCCGGCCGTTCACCGGCTCCACGACCAACTGCTCCAGTGCGGCGCCGGCGTCGCCGTCGCACGGAACGTCGGCGCGCAGAGCCGCCAGGAAGCGCTGTTCGAGGGCCCGGCGCAGGCCCAGCAGCTGCGGATCCCACTCCCAGGCCTCGTCCACCCCCGCCCAGCCCCGGTAGTGCAGCTCGTAGCAGAGGTAGAGGGCCAGCTGGAGGTCGTCACCGTAGGCATCGGCCGTCCCGGCGAGCGTCTCCGCCGGGAGCCGTCCGCGGCCGGGACCCCGCACGAGGGCCTCGGTGAGCGCGGTGGTCAGCTCCCCGCGAGCGGGTGGGCAGGGCGCGGCGCCGGCCGGGCCCGGGAGCGCGCAGCCGGTGACGGTTTCAGGGCTCGTCATCAGTCCGTTCCGTCCGTTCCTCCGGAACTCAGGGGCACATCCGGTACCGGGTAACCGCATGCCTGCCCGCTGAAACCCTCAGGCGAGCCACGCCGGCCCGGGTTGCGCGAGGTTCTCGTCCGCGGGCGGCCGCGGGCCGGATCATGGCAGTGTGCACGAGAACCCGGAATGCGGCGGTGCCGAGCCCGCGGACGCCCTTGAGGTGGCGCCGACAGCCCGGACGGCGGTGGCGTGGCTGCCGCCGCAGGAGCTCTGGCCGGCGATCCAGGACATCCGCTGGGAGCACGATCCGCAGGTGCGGCGTTGGCCGCCGCACGTGAACCTGCTGTTCGGCTTCGTACCGGAGGAGGAGTTCGCACGGGCCTTGCGGCTGCTCTCCGCCGGGGCGGCGGAGTGCGCGGCGTTTCCGGTGCGGCTGGCCGGCGTGCGGTACTTCCGGCACCGGCACTACGCGACGGTGTGGCTCGATCCGGCCGCGGCGGACCCCGCACCGTGGGCCCGTCTCCACCGGGCGCTGGGGCTGCGGTTCCCGCTCTGCCGCGGGCGCGGCGGCCGCTTCACCCCGCATCTGTCCCTCGGCCGCACCCAGGACCCGCAACGCCTGGCCGCCGAGTGCGCCGCCCGGCTCGGCGCGCTGCCGGCCGTGGTCGGGGAAGTGGTCCTGCTCTCCCGGCGCGGCGAGGGCCCCATGCGCCCCCGGGCCACGATCGCCCTGGGCACGGGAGAGGTCCGCCGGCTGCCGGAGGAGGAGCGATGAGGCCGAGTATCCCGGCGACCGAACGCCGGTGCACGTGTGCCGGAAGCGGCGGCCGAAGGGGTCGGGAGGCGGCACCGGGGTAGGCCTGCTCGGGACAGGCACGGATCGTCGTCGAAGGAGTACGGCCACATGCGCACCCTGACATTCGTCGTCGGTACGGGCCGCAGCGGATCGACCGCCTTGTCCGGCATCGTCAACGAGCACCCGGATGTGCTCAGCCTCAACGAGCTGCTGTCGTCGGTGCAGAGCCGGGGCTTCCCGGAAGGCCTCCTCACCGGTGAGGAGTTCTGGCGGCTCCTCGCCGACCCCAACCGGCTGTTCGAGCGCATGATCCGCAGCGGGGTGCCGATGCCGGAGTTCGTCTACACGCGGCGTCCCGGACGGTTCGCGAGCGAAACCACCGGCATCCCCGCCCTGTGCCTGATGGTGCTTCCACACCTCACCGACGACCCGGACGGGCTGTTCGACGAGCTCGGAAAGCAGGTGTGCCGCTGGCCCGGCCGCACGGCAGCGGCCCACTACGAAGCCCTGTTCGGCCTGCTGTGCGCGCGATTCGGGCGCACGGCCGTCGTCGAACGGTCCGGCTACTCCCTGGACCGGGTGCCGCTCCTGCGCAGGGCCTTCCCGCAGGCGCGCTTCGTGCACCTGTTCAGGGACGGGCCCGACTGCGCCGTGTCCATGAGCCGGCACACGGGCTTCCGGCTGATCTTCCTCATGAGGGAGATCCTCGCGCGGACCGGTGCGGAGCGCGTCGAAGACCTGACCGAGGACCAGGTTTCCTCCCTGCCGTCCGAGCTGTCGGAGTTGCTGGCCGAGCGATTCGACCCCGCACTCGTGCTGGACCGCGACCTGCCGCTGACCGGATTCGGGGCGCTGTGGTCGGAACTCGTCACCCGGGGCGTCAGCCATCTCGGCGAGGTTCCCGCCCACCTGCGGACCACGCTCGCCTACGAAGACCTGCTCGACGAGCCCCGCGAGGAGCTGACACGACTGGCCCGCTTCATCGGCGTCGAGCCCCTCCGGCAATGGCTCGACGCCGGAAGCGCCCGACTCGACGCCGGCCGCCGCGGCGCCTCCCGGCGCCTGCCGGCGGATGAATTCGCCGCACTGCGCGAGTGCTGTGCTCCCGGCATGCGCGCGCTGGAAGGCGGCGAGAGGTCATGACGAACCCCGCAGCGCGGTGGTTGTCTTCCGGTCGTTGGTGGTGATCTGTGCCGGTGGAGGCGGAACCGTGCTGGTAACAGGCCGACTCCGCCTACGGCGGCGAACCATGAGGGCCCGCCGCAACTGCCGCGACAGCTTCTGACGGACAACGGGCCCCATAGCTGATCACGGTCGGCACGGGTGCCGGCCGTGGCGGAACATCCGGCAGCGCTTCCGCGTGGCGCAGGCCCTTGGCCCGGTCCGCGGACGCGCCGGAAACCGGAAAATGCAGCTGCACGAGCGAGCGTGCCGCGCTAGAACCGACTCATGGACGACGAGCAGCGTTTGCCCGGCGGCAGGACAGTGGGAGCGGTGCGCCGTGGTGGCGCGGTCCACCGGCCCGTCCAGCCGTGGACGCCCGCAGTGCACGCGCTGCTGCGCCATCTGGAGGCCGTCGGCCTGGAGGGCGTGCCCCGGGTCCTGGGAACGGACGGCCAAGGACGTGAAGTCCTGACCCACCTCGACGGCGAGACGGCGGGCGAGGACCTTCCCTGGCCCTCCTGGGTGTACTCGACGGCCGCGCTGGAGGACGTGGGCCGGTGGGCCCGGAGGCTGCACGATGCGACCCTCTCCTTCGTCCCGCCACCGGACGCGCGCTGGCTCGCAGGGCAGTCGTGGCGGCCCGGCCTGGTCATCGGCCACCATGACGCCGCCCCGTGGAACGCGGTCTGGCGCGACGGGCACCTGGCGGGCTTCTTCGACTGGGACACCGCCGGCCCGTCAACGCGTGAGTTCGACCTGGCCTTCATGGCGTTGACCTGGGTTCCCCTGCACGCGCGCCGGCTCGCCGAGCGGACCGGCTTCACCGCCTTCGAAGACCGCTCGCGGCGGCTGCACCTGCTGCTCGACGCCTACGGGTACGAAGGGGACCGCTCGGCGTTCGGAACCGTGGTGGCCGCGCGGGCGAGGACCAACGCGCAGGTCATCCGCCGCATGGCCGCCGACGGCGACCCGGTATACACGGCGCTGGAGCCGGTTGCCGCCGACCTGGACCAGGCCGCCCGTGAAGCCGGCATGCTGCCCGCCTCCTTCTGGCTCCCTCCGGTCGAATGCTTGCCGGCGGAGAAAATGCGGTGAGTGCCGGCACCATGCTGGTCAGACTCGCTGACATGACTGAGAAGATCACCCGCATCAACCCCGAGCAGCTGCATGAGACACCCGGCTACCACCACATCACCGTGGTGGAGGCAGGCCGTACGGCCTATCTGGCGGGGCAGTGCCCGCTTGATCGGAAGGGTGACCTCGTCGGTTCCGGTTCCCTTGCGACGCAGGTCGACCAGGTCGTCGCGAACGCGCTTGCTGCCCTGGCAGCGGTGAATGCCCGGCCTGAACATGTGGTGCGGTCAGTGATCTACGTGCGGAGCGATGAGAGGGACACTCTCGGAGCCGCATGGCGTCGGCTCACCGAGTCTGCCCTGGGTCCGGCGTTCACCACTGCCAGCACGCTCTTGGGCGTCGCCCAGCTGGGCTTTGAGGGACAGCTCGTCGAGGTGGATCTCACCGTGGCGCTGCCTGACTGACTTCGAACGGCGCATCGGACTGCGTAGCCCGGCTGGGCATTCGCGGGACGCTGGGGCGGCAGCTCGTGGTGCCCCGGTCCTCGCCGCCGCACGCCGGCGGCGAGCAGGCGGGCTACGGCCTGGCGGCTGTGCGCGTCCAGAGGGTGAGGTCGCTGCTGGTGGCGACTGCGAGGGTGTGGCCCGACGGGGAGAAGCCCGCGGCGCGGAACTCGGAGTAGTCCGCGTGGAGGACGTGCCACCAGTTCTCCTCGTGCGCTCCCCGGGGGAGACCGCCGGCCCTGGCGAGCAGGACCCGGTGGCACGGCCATTCGGGGCTGACGACGGTCACGGTCCACCCGTCACCCGTGCCCGCGTGGAGGCCGCCGCCGAAGAGGCCGGCGATGTGGATGCGGCTCCCCGCGACCGGACCGAGGCCGGGGCAGGTGAGGTCCGGGGTGTCCTCGGGCGTGCAGGAGTCGTCGGCGGGGTCCCGGTCGCGGGCGATCTTCTCGCCGGTGACCGCGTCGAAGAGCCCGTGACCGCTGGTGGAGACCGTCATGACCAGATCGTGGCCGCTGCGGGGATCGACGGCGAAGCCGATGCCGAGCAGCCCGCCGACGGCTATCCGGTAGTCGTACACCTGGCGCCAAGGGCTCGGCGCGGGTACGACGGGGGCTTCGAGGACCTTGTCGTGGAGCTTCTGCTGGTACGCGCTGATCAACGGTTCGCCTCGGCGTGGTCGTGGGACTCGGGCACTCTATTCTGCCCCGATGGCTGAAACAGATATGAAGGCATCTCAGGGCGGGACCGTGAGCCGCGGTGGATACCTGGTGTTCACCTTCGCCGTGGTGGGGCTCGGCTGGGCGATCGCGGCGGTCAACACGGGGATTTCCTACCTCGCACTGGGCACGGGCCTCGTCCCCATCATCACCGGCCTCGTCGGGTGCTTCGCCTTCGTGGTGGCCCTGCGCGTCCTCCACTGCGCGTGGTGGCTCGCCTTCCTCTCCTTCCTGCCGGCGCTGTTCGTCCTCGTGGGCTCGGTCCAGTACGCCCCTGAGGCCGCGCTCGACGACCGGGGCATACGCGAGACCGTCCGCGTCGCCGGCGACAGCGCCGCTGACGGGGGGACGGGCCACCACTTCACCCTCATCGGCCCGGCGGGCAAGCTGAAGGAGACCCTGGACCACGACGGGGACCACCCGAAGTGGAAGGTGGGCGACCGGATCGAGGTCGTCCACGACCCGCAGGGCGTCGTCCCGCTGGAGGCGGCCTCCGACGTCGACCCGGACACGCAACTCGGCTGTCTCGCCATGGGAGTCACGGGCTGGACGGGCATCACCCTGCTGGCCGGCCGGCGCGGTTTCGTGCGGCGCCGCGCCGGCCGGCGCCCCGTGTTCGAGGATGACTGAGCCGGCCCCCTCCGCGCCGCCCGGGCGTTTCTGCCCCGGGCGCGGGCGGATACGGTGGGTGATCCGGAGGAGGACCCTTCGGGATCGTGCCGGGATCACCCGTGAGGAGACGCGTTGGAGACCACCGGGAACGGTCCGGTGCGGTTGCCGCACCTCAGGCTGGACGAGTTACTGGGAGAGCTCCAAGCCCGGCTGGACGCCGCACGCGGCACCAGGGACCGGGTGCACAGCCTGCTGGAAGCGGTGCTCTCGGTCGGCCGCGGGCTGGACCTGGAGCACGTGCTGCGCCGCATCACCGAGGCGGCGGTGACGCTGGTCGACGCCCGGTACGGCGCTCTGGGCGTCATCGGGCCCGACGGGCGGAGGCTCTCGCAGTTCCTCACGGTCGGACTGACCGGCGAACAGATCGAGGCGATCGGGCCGTTCCCGTCCGGCCACGGTCTGCTCGGCGAGCTGATCCGGCACCCCGAGCCGCTGCGGCTGCCCGAGATCTGCGAGCACGCCTCCTCGTACGGCTTCCCGCCGAACCACCCGCCGATGCACAGCTTCCTGGGCGTCCCCATCCGGGTCCGCGACCAGGTCTTCGGAAACCTGTACCTGACCGAGAAACGCGGCGGCGCGGACTTCGACGGCGAGGACGAGGCAGTGCTCTCCACCCTCGCCGTCGCCGCCGGGGTCGCCATCGACAACGCCCGCTTGTACGAGGAGTCCACGCGGCGCGAACGCTGGCTGCGGGCCAGCGCCCAGGTCACCACCAGCCTGATGTCCGGCAGCCCCCGGGAGAACGTGACCGCGCAGATCGCCGAGCTGGCGAAGGAGATCACCGAGGCCCGGCTGGCCACCGTGTCGCTGCCGCTCAAGGACGGCTCCGCCCTGACCGTCGACGTCGCCACGGGCGAGCCGGCCGATGCCCTCCGCGGCCTCGCGCTCCCGGTGGAGGGCACCCTGGCCGGGGCGGCCTTCTCCGGGCGCGCACCGGTGTGCAGCCCGGGCGTCGCGGAGGATCCGAGGGTGACCGGGGTGCCCGCGGCGGTGGCCGGGCTCGGGCCGGCGGTGGCAGTGCCGATCACCTCCGGCGAGACGGTGAAGGGCGTGCTGTTCCTGGCCCGGGGCCTGGGACGGCCGGTGTTCACGGAAGCGGAGGTCGAGCCGCTGCTGCGGTTCGCCGGGCAGGCGGCCCTGGCCATGGAACTGGCCGAGCGCCGCATGGACGCCGAGCAGCTCACGCTCCTGGAGGAGCGCGACCGGATCGCCCGGGACCTGCACGACCTGGCGATCCAGCGGCTGTTCGCCACGGGCATGACGCTGCAGAGCGCCGACCGCTTCATCGAACACCCCGAGGCGTCGGAGCGCGTGCAGCGCGCGGTGGGCGACCTGGACGAGACCATCAAGATCATCAGGTCGACGATCTTCGGGCTGCGGTCACGCGAGACCGCGCCCCAGCACGGGCTGCGCTCGCGCGTCGTCCGGACGGTCGGAGAAGCGGCCGCGCCCCTCGGCTTCACGCCCAGCCTCCGGATGGAGGGCCTGCTGGACACCGAGGTGCCCCCTGCCGCCGCCGACGACGTGGTCGCCGTACTGGGAGAAGCCCTGGCCAACGTCGCCCGGCACGCGCGGGCGGCCTCCGCGGACGTCGCTGTGGTCAACGACGGCCGGTCCCTGGTGCTCACGGTCGCCGACAACGGTGCCGGCATGCCGTCCGGAGGCCGCCGCAGCGGCCTCCGCAACCTCGCCGAGCGGGCCCGGCACCACGGCGGCCACTTGCGGCTCGGTGCGCGACCCGGCGGCGGCACGCTGCTGACCTGGCAGATCCCCTTGTCCGCGGACGGCACGGAGACGGACCACCCCGGCACACGCGCAAACACGGCCCCTGACCCTGACCCTGACCCGGGTCCGGGCCGGACCGGGCAGGGCGTCCCGCACTGAGCGGCGCGCTCAGCAGCCCCCCGTGCGCTCGTCACCGGTGGCCGCGCCGGCCCCCGCGGTCCCCGCAGGCGTCCGCAGCCGCGTCCGGCGGGGCGGTGGCGGCCTGTGCGGCGATGACGGCCGCCTGGATGCGGCGCTCGACGCCGAGCCCGGCGAGCAGCCGTGAGACGTGGTTCTTGACGGTCTTTTCGGACAGGAACAGCTTCTTGCCGATCTGGCGGTTGGTGAGCCCGTCGCCGATGAGGGCGAGGATGTCGCGCTCGCGCGCGGACAGACCGGCGAGCCGCTCGTCCTCCCGTCCGCCGTGCCCGTCGCCTCCCCGCAGGCTGCCCATCAGACGCGTGGTCGTGGCCGGGTCGAGCATCGACTGCCCGGAGGCGACGGTGCGGACGGCCGCGACGAGATCGGCCCCCTTGATCTGTTTCAGGACGTAACCGGCGGCTCCGGCCATGACGGCGTCCAGCAAGGCGTCATCGTCGTCGAACGAGGTCAGCATCAGGCAGGCGAGCCCGGCCATCCGCGAGCGCAGCTCCCGGCAGACCGTGATGCCGTCGCCGTCCGGCAACCGGACGTCCAGGACGGCGACGTCGGGGCGGAGGGCGGGCCCGCGGGCGAGGGCGTGGTCGACGGTGCCCGCCTCACCCACCACCACGATGTCGTCCTCGGCCTCCAGCAGATCGCGGATGCCCCGCCGGACGACTTCGTGGTCGTCCAGGAGGAAGACCCTGACCGGCCTGCCCGGGGAGAACCGCCCTGTACGGTCCGGAGCTTGGTTCGTCACCTGGTCCACGTCCACAACCGGCTCCCGTCCGCCGTCGGCGCAGTGCTGCCTGCTTCGACCATGGGCCACGAGAGCCGGCGTCCGCCATGGGCCGGACGGCCCTGGGCGCCTGCTCCACCGCCCGGTTGAGGGCCGAGCGGCCCCCGCGCAGGGCCGGCCGGCTCATGGGGAGGGCGGCTGCTGCCGGGCACCCTGGGTCATGCCGAGCCCTGCCGTGGAGGACGTGGGCTCCGTCCGGGCGCGGGTACGCGTCGTACAGAGAAGCGCGCAGAAGCCGGCCCACAGGAAAGGAGGAGCCCGGAATGGACAGGCTGGACGAAACCGGGACGGAGGCGCCCCGGACGGACCGGGCCCAGGAGTCCCGGACGGAGGAGCCCCTGATGAAGCACACCCCGTACACCGTCAGCGACGTGATGACGCAGACGGTCGTGGCGGTCAGCCGCGCCGCCCCGTTCAAGGAGATCGTCAAGACGCTCGCGCAGTGGAAGGTCGGCGCCCTGCCCGTCCTGGAGGGCGAGGGCCGCGTCGTCGGAGTGGTCTCCGAAGCGGACCTGCTGCCGAAGCAGCAGTTCAAGGACCGCGACCCCTCGCGCATGGAGCAACTGCGCCACCTGGACGAACTGGTGAAGGCCGGCGCCGGTACGGCCGAGGAGCTGATGACCACGCCCGCGGTGACCGTCCACGGGAACGCGACGTCGGCCGAGGCCGCCCGCACCATGGCGCGCCGGCACGTCAAACACCTCCCGGTCGTGGACGACGAAGGGATGCTGGTCGGCATCGTGAGCCGCAGCGACCTGCTCAAGGTCTACCTCCGCGAGGACGAGGACATCGCCGCCGAGGTGCGCCGCGAGGTGATCGGCCACTTCTTCCCCAACCGGAAACCCACGGTGGAAGCCCGCGTGGAGGAAGGCGTGGTGACCCTCACCGGGACGTTGCACGACACGGCGCTGATCCCCCTGATGGCACGGCTGGTACGGGCCGTCGACGGCGTGGTGAACGTCGAACTCCGGCTCTCCGGCCCGGTCCGCCGCCACCGCCTCCCCGAGCCCCCGGTGGTCGGGCCCCAGTTCTGAGAGGAGGTGCCGGGACAGCTCTGAGAGGAGGTGCCGGGTCAGCCGGCTTCCGGGGGCGTGCCGGAGGCGAGCGAGGCCGCGTGGTCCGGGACGTGGGTCTGCTCGTCCCGCGGCGGCCGCCGGTATCCCGTGGACGGCGGGCGCGGAGGCAGGGTCAGCTCGGGCCGGGGCACCTCGCGGTACGGCACCGAGGACAGCAGGTGAGCGATCATGTTGATGCGGGCGCTGCGCTTGTCGTCGCTCTCGACGACGTACCACGGTGCCTCGGCGATGTCCGTGTGCACGAACATCTCGTCCTTGGCCCGCGAGTACGCCTCCCAGCGGGTGATGGACTCCAGGTCCATGGCCGACAGCTTCCAGCGGCGCGTGGGGTCCTCCAGCCGGCTGCGGAAACGCTGCTCCTGCACGGCGTCGCTCACCGAGAACCAGTACTTGCGCAGCAGGATGCCGTCCTCGGTCAGCAGCCGCTCGAAGACGGGGCACTGCCGCAGGAAGCGCCGGTACTCCTGCTCGGTGCAGAAGCCCATGACGCGCTCGACACCGGCGCGGTTGTACCAGCTGCGGTCGAACAGCACGATCTCGCCCGCCGTGGGGAGGTGCTCCACGTAACGCTGGAAGTACCACTGGCCGCGCTCGCGATCGGTCGGCACGGGCAGCGCGACCGTCCGTGCGACGCGCGGATTGAGGTGCTCCGTCACCCGTTTGATCACGCCGCCCTTGCCCGCGGCGTCCCGCCCCTCGAAGACGACGACGAGCCGGGCTCCCTCGGCGCGCACCCACTCCTGGAGCTTGACCAGCTCCGTCTGGAGACGGAACAGCTCCCGCTCGTACGCCTTCCGCGGGAGCCGCCCGCCCGGTGCACCGGCCCGTCCGCCGGCTTTCGCGTCGCCGTCCACCGTCTGTCTCCTTCGTCTCCCTGCCGGTGAGGGGCCGGTACGGGTCTCCCCGCTCCTCAGAGTCTGCGCGGCCGTGCGCCCGTCACGCCATCCGGCGCGCGGCGGAGGCGATCAGGTGTGTGCGGCCCGCCGGTAGAAGTCGAACTGGGTCACGCCGTTGTAGCCGTAGCTCTCGGGGTGCAGTTCGTGCAGCGCGACGCCGGACCGGGGGAGCGGACCGAGGACGTCCGAGAGCAGTTCACCGGCTTCGGCGATGAACGCCGCCTTCTCCGCGGCACTGTTCGTGCCCGCGGTGATGCTGGCCTCGACGTGCGCGTCGCGGCTCCCGGCCAGGGCCCGCCCGCCGACGTAGTAGCTGCCGGCCGGCACCAGGTTGATGTGGACGACGGTCCTCGCGGCGGACTTGCCCAGGGCCGAGACGGCCAGCCGGGTCAGCCCCTCGGCGAGGGCGCTCTGAACGTCGGCCGGAAGGCCGGGGTCGGGAATGGTCACCCGGATGTACGGCATGTCTCTCCTCCGTGGGCGCTGGGCCCGTCTCCGTCCGCCGGGGACCCGGCGGCACGGAGCAAGCCTCGCCGACCTGGCACGATGGATCCAACGCATGAATGTCATACGCATATGAGGCCGACGCATGACCGTGAACCTTCCCCAGCTGAGGGCCTTCCTCGCCGTCGTCGATGCGGGCGGCTTCAGCGCGGCAGCCGCTGAACTGGGCATGAGCCAGTCGGCGGTGTCGCACGCCGTCGCTTCCCTGGAACGCGAACTGGCCGCCCCGCTGCTGCTCCGCACCACTCCCGCCCGGACCACGGCGCTCGGGGAACGGGTGCTGCCCCACGCCCGCACGGCACTCGCGGCGGCCCGGTCGGTGGAGCGGATCGCAGCCGATGCCGCCGGCGCCATGACGGGGATCGTGCGCCTGGCCGCCACCCCGACGGTCTGCCAGGGGCTGGTCCCCGGCCTGCTGCGCCACTGGCAGGAGGAGCAGCCGCGGGTCACGGTGCGCGTGTTCGAGGGGGACAGCGCCGAAGTGTCGGCCTGGCTGGACGAGGGAACGGCCGACGCCGCCATCCTGATCGACCCGCCGCCCGGCCCCGGCACCCTGCTCGCCACGGACCACTACCGGGCCCTGTTGCCGCGGGATCATCCCCTCGCGGGCGAGCCGTCCGTCGACGTCCGTGACCTGGAGGACGACCGGTTCCTGATCTCGCCCAACGGTTGCGAAGCCCGCATCCGCACCATTTACGAGATGGCGGGGCTGCGCTTCACCCCGGACCACCGGGTGCGGGACCTGGCGACCCTGATCAGCATGGTGCAGGCCGGCATCGGCGTGACCATCCTGTCCGAGGTCTCCCGCCCGCTGATCCCCCCGGACCTGGTCCTCCTCCCGCTGGAGCCCCGGACCTCGCGCCGCCTCGTGCTGACCGGGCCGCAGGGCCGCGCGTGGCATCCGGCGATCCGCGCCCTGGCGGAGTCCGCCGCAGGCCACCCGGTTCCGGTGGCCACGGTCACCGGAACCACGGCGGTGCTCGGCTGAGAGGCCCCGCGGGCCGTCCTGCGGCTCGGTACGGTGCGTGTGTCCTGCGGCGCGTGTGTCCTACGGCTCGATGACGAGGACGTCGCGGACGGGGCGCCGGTGCGTGACGGGGCCTTTCGGGCCGTATCCGATGCGCAGGATCATCTGCACCTGTCCCGTGCCGGTGACCGGGTCGCGCAGGGGCCAGCGCAGGTCCGGCCATTCGAGGGCCTGGGTGGAGAACGAGGTGACGAGCCCCTTCGCCGTGGCCAGGAGCAGCACGCGCTCCATGGCCTGGCCGGCGACCAGCCAGTCGCGCGGACCGTCCTCCGCCGTGGTGAGCACGGCCAAATGGGGGTTGCTCTCGAAGGGCGTCGACCCGAGGCCGGCCGCCGGCTTCCCGCCGGAGTAGTCGCGCATGGGCGCCCGGCCGCCGTGTTTACGGGGGCCGAACGCGTAGTCGGGGACGCCGTCGGGCGCGGTGTCGGACTCGCCGGGCCCGGTCCTCGTCCAGCGGGCGAGGTCCTCCCCGCTGCCCTCGTCGGTGAGGTTGCGGGCCTCGGCCTCCTCGGCGAGCTCCTGCACCCAGTCCAGGTGCCAGGAGGCCGGGAACGCCAGGGCGGCGCCCTCTGCGGCGGCGGCGTCCACCAGGGCCGCCCGGAGGTTCTCCGGGATGTCGGTCTCCGCGAACGGGTACCGGCTGGTGTGCCGCTCGCGGATCGCGGGGTGGAGCAGCCTCAGGCCGGCGTCCTGCTCGTCACGCGCTGCCTCGTCACCCGCTGCGGTCACCCGCACGGCCGCGAGCAGCGACGGCTCGGAGGCATCGGGCAGCAGGGCGACCTCCGGGTGCAGGCCGGCGTTCGCGACGGCGACGCGGAGGTTGAACAGGGCGGCGCCGCATCCCAGGCGCAGGGCCCGGCCCTCGGGATCGGAGTGCGGCATGATCCGCTCGAAGTCGGCGTACACCCGGAAGGTGCCGCTTCCTCGCGCGTAGCGGAAGCGCCACGGCTGAGCGTTGTGCATGGACGGAGCGGCCGCCGCGTCCCCCACCAGTTCTGCCACGGAGGCGTCGTCCAGGGGCGGTGCTGTCACCGGAGTCTCCCTTCGGACGGCCGGGTGCCCGGCCGGGATCCCTTCCATGGTCCCTCCGCCGTCCGCTCGCGGCAGCGGCCGGGCGTCCCTCCCTTTGGGCCGACCGGCTCATTCCCCTGCCGTTCCGGCCCGGCGAGCCCGTTCCGGCGCCCGGGGCCGGCGGCGTGCACCGCGGCGGCGAGCAGCGCCGCGCCCGCCACGGAAACGGAGGCCAGGACCGCCGTCACCGCATCGGTGAGCAGGAGCAGCGCGGCGGCCAGGCCGGACGCGGCGACCGTGCCCAGGAGGGCCAGGGCGAGGAAGCCCCGGCGAGCGGTCGCGGTGTCGGGCGCGGGGGGAGTCCCGCGCAGCGCCGTCCAGCAGGCGTCCGCCTCGCGCCGCTCCCGTACGAGATGCGTACGGGCCCGGACGCGCAGCACGGCAGTCGTCGCGGCGCCGCCGCCCGCCACGGCGCACAGCGCCTCCCACGGCACCTGCCACGGCGCCGGGACGAACAGCAGCAGCCCGGCCGCGGCGGTGGCCGCCCACCCGGTCAGGCACGCCCGGGCGGCGAGCCGCCGGGAGCGCGGCCGGTCGTCACCGGCGCGGAGGTCCGCGACGGCGGGCAGGTACCAGGCACTGCCCGCCAGGCACAGCGCCGTCACTCCGACTGCCAGGACGACGTGGGACATGCGCTTACTCCTCGGATGGATATGGATTGCGCCGGACGTATGGGCCGGAGGGGGAATCCCGGGCCGGTCGCCTCAGTGCCGAGCCGGTTCGAGCGCCGCGACGCCGGGGTGGTGCAGGTCGAACGCCGGGGATTCGGAGCGGATGCGCGGCAGCGAACGGAAGTTGTGCCGCGGCGGCGGGCAGGACGTGGCCCACTCCAGCGAGCGGCCGTAGCCCCACGGGTCGTCGACTTCGACCCTCTTTCCGTACTTGGCCGTCTTCCAGACGTTGTAGAAGAAGGGCAGGAACGACATGCCGAGCAGGAACGAACCGATCGTCGAGACCGTGTTGAGCGCAGTGAAGCCGTCGGCGGCGAGATAGTCGGCGTACCGGCGGGGCATGCCCTGCGCACCGAGCCAGTGCTGTACGAGGAACGTGGTGTGGAATCCCACCGTGAGCGTCCAGAAGGTGATTTTCCCCAGCCGCTCGTCCAGCATCTTCCCCGTGAACTTCGGCCACCAGAAGTGGAATCCGGCGAACATCGCGTACACGACGGTGCCGAAGAGCGTGTAGTGGAAGTGCGCGACGACGAAGTACGAGTCGGAGACGTGGAAGTCCAGCGGGGGTGCGGCGAGGATCACGCCGGTCAGGCCGCCGAAGACGAACGTGATGAGAAAGCCCGTGGCCCACAGCATCGGGGTCTCGAAGGACAGCGATCCTTTCCACATGGTGCCGATCCAGTTGAAGAACTTCACACCGGTCGGGACCGCGATGAGGAACGTCATGAAGGCGAAGAACGGCAGCAGCACGCCGCCCGTGACGTACATGTGGTGCGCCCACACCGTCACTGACAGACCGGCGATCGAGATCGTGGCCGCGATCAGGCCCCAGTAGCCGAACATCGGCTTGCGGGAGAAGACCGGGATGACTTCGGAGACGATGCCGAAGAACGGCAGGGCCAGCACGTAGACTTCGGGGTGGCCGAAGAACCAGAAGAGGTGCTGCCACAGCAGCGCACCGCCGTTGGCCGGGTCGAAGACGTGCGAACCGAATTTGCGGTCCATCTCCAGCGCGAAGAGCGCGGCCGCCAGCACCGGGAAGACCAGGAGGATCAGGACGGCGGTCAGCAGGACGTTCCAGGTGAAGATCGGCATGCGGAACATCGTCATGCCGGGCGCGCGCATGCAGATGATCGTGGTGATGAAATTGACGGCGCCCAGGATGGAGCCGAAGCCGGACAGGGCCACACCCATGATCCACATGTCGGCACCGACGCCGGGGGAGTGCACCGAGTCCGACAGCGGCGCGTACGCGAACCAGCCGAAGTCCGCCGCGCCCTGCGGGGTGAGGAAGCCGGCCGCGGCTATCAGGGAGCCGAAGAGGAAGAGCCAGTAGGCCAGCATGTTCAGCCGGGGGAACGCCACGTCGGGCGCGCCGATCTGCAGGGGCGTGAGCCAGTTGGCGAACCCGGTGAACAGCGGCATCGCGAACAGCAGCAGCATCACCGAGCCGTGCATCGTGAACGCCTGGTTGAACTGCTCGTTCGACATGATCTGCGTGCCGGGACGGGCGAGTTCCGCCCGCATCAGCAGGGCCATGAGGCCGCCGATGAGGAAGAACGCGAACGCCGAGACGAGGTAGAGCGTCCCGATCTTCTTGTGGTCGGTGGTCGTCAGCCACTCCACCACCGGGCTGCGGGGAGCCCCGCCGGTTCCCCCGGCGCCCGCGCCGGCCACGGGGGACCCGTCCACAGGCACCTTCCCCTTCGTACGCACCGTGTCCACTGGACGGGGACCTCCGCTCTCGTGTTGCTGAAGACGGCGGCCGGGAAGGGCCCTGTGCGAGAGAGCCGTTGCTCTTCCCGGCCGCCATCACATGATCAGCCGCGACGGAGGGCCGCCGGAGGGGCCGGACAGGCCCCCGGTCCGGGGCCGATGGTCCCTGAGGGGTCCCGGGGACGTGAAGGTCCCGAGGGGCGGGCGCCGGGGGCAAAGGGCAACGTCCGCCCCGGACGGGACGGACGGGACGGACGGGACGGACGTTGCGGGTGGGGACGGCTGCTACGGGTGGGGGACCACCGCGACGGGGCACCGCGCGTGATGCAGCGCGGCGTGGGTGACCGAGCCGATCAGCGGCAGATCGCCGGGGCCGGGGATGCGGCGCCCGACGACGATGAGGGACGCCCGGGCGCCGTGGGTGAGCAGGACCTCGGCCGCGCTGCCGACCTCCGCGTGCTCGGCGACCGCCACCTGCGGGTACTTCTCGCGCCAGGGGAGCAACGCCTCGGCCAGCTGCTTGCGCTCCAGGGGTTCGAGGCCGCCCGCCTCGTCGGCCAGGTACATCGACCCCGGGCTCCAGGCGAAGACCGGCGGTACGCTCCAGGCCCGTACGGCCCGCACGCGCGCGTTGCGCGCCGCCGCCGTCGCGAAGGCGAACTCCAGGACGGGCTCGGCGGCTTCGTCCAGGTCCTGGACGCCCACCACCACCTCGCCCCCCTCCGGCCGGAGCTCCTGTCCACGGGGGTTCCGCACCAGGACCAGTGGCGCTTCCGCCCGGCGCAGCACCTTGAGCGCCACCGAGCCGATCAGGAAACCGACCGCCGCACCGTGGCCGCGCGAACCGAGGACGAGCATCTCGGACGCGGCCGCCGCGGCGATCAGGGCGGGCACCGGGTCCTCCGGCAGCAGTTCGGTGGTCACCGACAGATCGGGGGCGCCGGCCGTGACCCGTTCTTCGGCCTCGCGCAGCACGTCCACGGCCCACCGCCGCTGCACCTCGGCGTCCGTGGCTGCGGGGACCTCCAGGGGACGCCACACCCAGGCGTACACCAGGCGCAGCGCCATGCCGCGGCGCCGGGCTTCGGCGGCCGCCCAGTCCGCGGCGGCGAGGCTGTGGTCGGTACCGTCCAGGCCGACGGTGATGGTGCCGGGCATCGGAGCCTCCAGGAAGAGCAGGAAGGGGAGGGGAGAGGGAGCGAATGGGAACACTCTCCGCCGGTCCTCCGCCGCGTGGTCAGGGACCGAAGGTCCCGGGCGGCCGGACGAGGGTCCCTCGCGGAGCCGGCGGGCGTCAGGCGGACAGCCTCCGCGACCACTGCGGTTCGACGACTTCCCACTCCGCCGCCCAGTGCTCGTACCGCTTGCGGTCGAACCTCGCGGTGACCGCGGCCCTGGCGCCCAGGAAGACCAGGATCAGCAGCAGGGCCGTCACGGCGCCCGTGAACCAGGCCGCCTCCACGGCGGTCCGGCGCTCCAGCGGAGGCCGCGTCGGTTCACCCGAGGCGTCCGCCCAGATCCTCACCCGCTCGCCTAGGGCCGTCCCCGTGGGAACGTCCGCGAAGCCCATGCGGGACACGCCCCGGTCATCGGTCCACCGGACCGGCGCCGACTGGGTGCCGGAGCGGGACACGGTCCCGTACGCGTCCCCGGCCGACCGCACGGTGATCCGGTGCTTCGCCGCCGTCTGCTCCCGCACCGTGTGCATCTGCGCCTCGTAGGCGCCTTGGGCAGCCAGGTACGGCACGCATGCCAGTGCCGCCGCGAGCAGGAGCAGCAAGCACGCGCGGAACTCCCGCTCGCAACGGTCGCAGGGCCGCCGGGAAGGACGGCTGCGCTTCCGGCGGGCCGGGGAAAGGAACGGCCTGCGAGGACGCGGTGTGCGCTCCGTGGTCATGATGCGCCTCCGGGGGAAAGGAGCCGTCCGGCTCGCTCTCCCCACCATCGGTTCACCGCCGGACGGCGGTCACGGGGCCGAAGGTCCCGCGGCACAGGTCCGGAAGGGGGCGCCCGGCGCGCGGCGGCCACCGGGCACCGATGCCCGGCGCGCCTTTCTAGACCGTGTCAGGGGCCACCGGGTGGGAGCTGGTCCGGTAGCGGCTGCGGAACTCCGCCAGCAGTTCGTCGGTCACCTCGGCGCCGGCGCTGACTGCGGCGTGGACGTCGCGGAAATAGTTCTCGTAGCCGGCGGGCGTGTAGAGGCACAGGGCACGCGCGGGCACCGTGCCCGCGTTGCGGAATCCGTGCGGGGTGCCGCGGGTGGCGGCGAGCAGGTCGCCGGGGCCGGCCGTGACCTCGCCGTCCCCGGTGTGGAGCGTCAGCTCGCCTTCGAGGACGTAGAAGTACTCGTCGTGTCCTTCGTGCACGTGCGGCCTGGCTCCGATCGTGCCGGGAGCGAGGCTGAACTCCTCGAAGGAGAAGTGCCCGTCGGTGTGCTCGCCGGTGAGGCGGAAGAAGTGCGCGACACCGGCGACGTCTATGAGTTCACCGTCCTGCGGGCGGCGCAGCAGCGGACGGGCGGGAGCCTGAGCTTGATCGTCATGGGTCATGGGCACATTGTGGCCCAGGGGCCCGCCCGGTGGATCATGAACAGGGACCCGTGTCCGCGTCCTGCTCGCCCCCTTCCGCCGTGAACGACGCGAGCCCGCCCCTCAGCGTGCCGAGGGTCTCCTCCGCCAGGTCGTGGAGGAACGCGGGGCACACCCACGCGTCCAGCGGCTCCTCCTCACCCTCCTCGTCCTCGTCCTCGTCCTCTTCGTCCCACCCGTAGTACTCCGAGATCTCGGCCCGGCCGCCCGGACTGCGCAGCAGGTAGCCCACCTGGTTGGTGTAGTCCGGATCGCTGGTGTCGGGGTGCTCGCCGGGGGCGTGGGTGCACGGAGCGTCGCCCAGCAACGGGACCGCCGCCTCGATTCCCTTGATCATCGCGTCGAGCACGGCCCGGTCCGTGATCCGCTCGGACGTCGCGTACCAGCACGTGGCGTTCATGGTGACGAGGAATCCGGCCAGCGTTCCGCGGGTCGGCCGGGCGGCGGTGAGGACGGACTCGTCGATCAGGGCCTGCTGCGGGTCGACGTACGGGTAGTCGTTCACGATCCCGGAGAGCGTGCTGATGCAGCTCTGGTGGTAGCGCGGTGCGCCGACGGGTATGCGGCGCACGGTGAACGGGGAGATCACGTCCGCGGCGAGGCGGGCCCATCCGGCGACGTTGCCCGGGCAGAGGAGCCTTTCCTTGTCGCTGTCAGGGATACGGTCTTGCCCTGCGAGTCCGAGGGCCGGCAGGCCGGTGCCGGCGTTCCAGACCTCGTCCTCCAGCGCATCCATCTCGGCCTGGTACGGGTGGTCGCTGTGCGAGCAAGACCTGCTGCCCAGCGCGCCCACCGCGGCGTACAGGGCTTCGAGGGCGGCGCGCTCGGCCGTGGGACCGGGCCGCCAGGAGAGGTACTCCGACATCATCACCAGCCCGGAGACCCACACGTGGGCCTGGTCTCCGCCCGGGTCCGCCGCCAGCCTGCCGGCGCAGTCCAGGACCAGGGGGTCCGCCTCCTCCGCGGCGGACGTGCTGCTGACGCGCTGCCAGGCGTCCGTGAGCTGGGCAAGGCGGGGGCTGGTCATATCGATCATGATCTGCATGACGGACTGTGCGCGCGTGCGGTTCCCGCTCACGCCGGAGCGGTCCCACCGCACGGCGCCCGCCCCGAACGTCCGCCTGCCGCAGACCACGCGGCGGGGGCGCGGGCAGGCCGGCCCGCCGCTGCCCTGTTCGTCGTGTGCCCGCCGCAGTAGGGTGCGGCCCGCGTCTCCAGCGGATCCCGTGGGTCCGTCGGCTCGTGTACCTCTCTGCAGCAATCCGTACCGATCGCCGCCATCACGCACCTCCCGTAGCTCTCTGCGCAGGAAGGGCAGTCGTATGAGGAAGATGAGGAAGCGGCACAGACGCACGGTCCCCATGCTCCGGCTCGTCGTGCTCGCCGCCGTCGCGGCGCTGCTGGCGGCCCTGCCGGGGGTCGGGTCGGCCGCCGCCCGTACGGGGCCGGTCGCGCCGTTCGCCGTGTTCGGGTCGTCGATCGCCGCGGCCCGGAACGCGGACGGGCGGCTGGAGTTCTTCGGGACCAACCCCGGGGACGCGGTCTTCCACCGCGCCCAGACCGGCACCGTGGGCGGCGCCTGGACCGGCTGGGAGCAGTTCGACGGGGCACTGCGGGCCGTGGCGTCCGAGACCAACGCGGACGGGCGCGTCGAACTGTTCGGCGTCAACAGCGCGGGTGGCATCTTCCACCGCTGGCAGACGGCGCCGGGAGCCGGCTGGTCCGGGTGGCAGCAGTTCGACGGGAGCCTGACGTCGATCGCCGCGGCCCGGAACGCCGACGGGCGCCTGGAGATCTTCGGCTCGAACAGCGCTGGGAACATCTACCACCGCTGGCAGACCAGCATCGGTGGCGCCTGGTCGGCCTGGGAGCAGATGGACGGCCTGCTGACCCAGGTCGCCGCGGAGACCAACGCCGACGGACGCCTTGAGCTGTTCGGCGTCAACAGCGCCGGCGGCATCTTCCACCGCTGGCAGCTGGGACGGCCCGGCGGCCCCTGGTCCGGGTGGGAGCAGTTCGACGGGGGCCTCTCCTCGATCGCCGCGGCCCGCAATGCCGACGGGCGCCTGGAGATCTTCGGCGCGAACGGCGCCGGAAACATCTACCACCGGGCCCAGAACCAGATCGGCGGGGGCACCGGCTGGACGGGATGGGCGCTGATGGACGGCGGCCTGAGCCAGGTCGCCGCGGAGACGAACGCGGACGGGCGCGTCGAACTGTTCGGGGTGAACAGCGGCGGGTACATCTACCACCGCTGGCAGACCGCCATCGGCGGGCCCTGGTCGAACTGGGCCCAGTTCGACGGCGTCCTCCGGGGCTGACCGCCCTACGGCCACCAGGAACGGCGGGCCGGGCCGCTCCCGGGCGGCCCGGCCCATGCGGTCTAGCGAGGGTTGAAGATGACGCTGGCGAAGCGCGCGCGGCTCGGGGCGGCCTGTCCCGGGGCGAGGCGCGTGGGAGAACCCTTGCACCGCTTCCGGGGGTAGACGACGACCGTCTGCCGGGTGGCGTTGTGCGCGCCGCGCGCTTCCTGCCCCAGGTCGAAGCACTTGTTGTCCGGCGGGTTCTGGATCGAGTACGTCCTGCCCTCGGGCCCCACCCAGGCGAACGTACCGCTGGCGGCGTCTGCGGAGACCGTGCCGGAGACGGCGAGGACGAGCCCGCCGAGCGTGACGACGAACGGACGGAGAACATGCATGACGATGATGCCCTTCGTGAGCGGCGAAACCACTGATACCTGGACCAACGGTTCAGCTGCTCCGGGGGAAACGGTCTGATTCCGGCCGTGCGGTGTGACCCGGTCGTGCGGTGTCTTCAGCCCGGGTACCCGGACCTGGGGCGGAGTCCCGCCATCCGCCAGATGCGGATCTCCCGGACGATCCCGGGGAACTCCTTCACCAGGATGCCGAGCGTCACCGCACCGGCCACCACGGCCTGGGCGATCAGCAGTCGTCTGGCCATCGGCCGCCCTCCTTCCTTCGTCTCATTGCCGCGTCTCATTGCCGCGTGGTGCGACCGGTCCGTGCTCAGCCGGGCGGGATGTTCGGCATCGTCTCCGCGACGGCGTTGTGCTTCTTCCAGTGGATGCCCGTGGACTTCCGGGCGTCGGCGGTGCCGTCCTTGTGGTGCCCGGTCTGCCGGGTGCGCGGCCCCTTGTTGCCTTCGTGGATGCCCCGGACGTGTGCCGGGGCGTCGGGCTTGACGTCGGCCTTGCCGACGCGGATGCGGCCCATGATCTCTCCTCACTGCCGGGGATCCTCGCCTTGTGGGGCGAGGTCCGAGAAGAAGCGCTCGACGGCCGGCCAGATGCGGCCGCCGCCGGACAGGCCGCGCCACTCCTGGCGGACCAGGGCGACCAGCCGGAAACAGTCGTCGACGGGGGTGATCCAGTGGTCCTGCCGGCCGCGCGCGGTGTTGACGAGCAGGGCTTCCACGTCGGGGACGAGCGTGGCCAGCGGCGGGCACCGGCCCACGGTCTCGCGCCAGCTCTCCGGGGCCACGTCCCACTGCGTCGCTCCGGCCGGGCTCGGGTAGTGCGCCGTCACCTCGCCGCCCGCGCGGACGACGAAGAAGGCGAGTCCGACGGGCACGCCGAGACCGTCGGTGGGCAGCGGGGCGAGCCGGATCCGGCGCTGCGGGACCAGCCGGTAGTGACCGTCCCCGGCCGCCTCCCGGTTGAAGAGCAGGGCGCATGCCCGGCAGGCGCACAACACCTCGGCCCGTGCGGTGTCGTACAGGTGCCGGTGCCCGTCCTCGGCCGGGGCGGCGCACACATCGCAGTGCTCCGCGTCCCCGGCCGGCCCCGTACCCGGCCGGCGGGCGATGACGCGGGCCAGGGCGCCGCCGGTCGTGCCGGTCACCCCAGCCGCGTCCGTTGTGCCGGCCACCCCGGTCACCTCCGTCATGCCTGTCACGTCCGTCATGCCCGTCACGCGGGGCTCCCGGCGGCCGCCGGCCGGACGCGGACGGTGTCGAGCGGAACGAAGGCGCTGCGCCGGTCCTCCTCCGGCGCCTGACGGACGTCCGACAGCTCGGGCGCGAGGGCGAGGACGGCGTCCCGGACGGCGGCCGCGGCGCCGGCCGCCGTGGAGGGGCAGCCTCCGGCCTTGAGCCGGACGGTGGCGATGCCGCCCTCCACGCCGACCAGTTGCAGGTCACCGCCCCGCTCGCGGACAGCGGGCCGGAGCCCGTCGACGGCGCGGGCCACCCGCCGCTCGACGGGTTCGGGGTGCAGCCCGTGGAGCACCAGCAGGTGCCCGACGAGCTCGTCGTCGGCGAGGCGCCCGGCGAGCGCCGGACCGGCCGCGTCCACCACCCGGGCCAGGGCCTCGCCGTACACCTCGGTGAGGGCCCGCACGGACTCCAGCCCGGCCTGTGCCGTGGGGCCGGGAAGGGCTTCCAGCCGCCCGAGCAGCTCATCGGCGCGGGCGAGCAGCCGGACGGTCTCCGCGTCCCCGGAATCCTGCGCGTCAGCCATGGTCGGCTCCGAAGGTCGGGGAGTGCACCGTCCGCAGCTCCTTGCCACCGCCGAGATACATGTGCACGCCACAGGGCAGGCAGGGGTCAAAGCTGCGCACGGTGCGCATGATGTCGACGCCCTTGAAGTCGTCCGGGCCGTTCTCCTCGAAGATCGGCTGGCCCTGCACGGCGTCCTCGTACGGGCCGGGGGTGCCGTAGATGTCGCGCGGGCTGGCGTTCCACGGAGTGGGCGGGTACGGGTGGTAGTTGGCGATCTTCTTGTCCTTGATCACCAGGTGGTGGGAGAGGACGCCGCGCACCGCCTCGTGGAAGCCGCAGCCGATGGCTTCGTCGGGCACCTCGAAGTCGGTGAACGTCCGGGTCTCGCCGGAGCGGACCAGGCCCATGGCCTTGTCCAGGAAGTCGAAGGCCATGGCGGCGGCGTAGGCCACGAAGTAGGGGCGGGCCCGGTCGCGTTCGATGGTGTTGCTCCACTGCGGGATCGACCACTCCAGCGTCGTCTCCGGCAGCTTCTCGCTCTTGGGCAGGGAGATGCGCACGCTGTGCCCGGTGGCCTTGACGTAGGGCGTGTCGACCAGGCCGTTGAGCGCGGTGGACCACAGCCGCGCCAGCGGGCCGCCGCCGGTGTCGAGGGCCAGGTGCTGCCCGCTGCTCCCGTCGTACCAGCGGGGGCTCATCACCCAGCTGTAGTTCCCGGCGAAGTCGCGCTTCTGCGGTTGGGGCAGGGTCGTCTGGTTCCACGGGTGGCGGATGTCGACGGGGTTGCCGAGCGGGTCCTTGCTGACGAAGGGCTCCTCGGCGGTCCAGTCCTCGTAGAAGGAGCTGCCCAGCAGGACGCGCAGGCCGAGGTTGATGTCGACGAGGTTGTTGGTGACGAGCTTGCCGTCGACGATGACGCCGGGGGTGACGTACATGGCCTTGCCCCAGTCGTTCATCGTCTCGTAGCGGTAGTCGCAGACGTCGGGGTTCTGCCAGGCGCCCCAGCAGCCGAGCAGGATCCGGCGCCGTCCGACCTCCTCGTAGCCGGGCAGGGCCTCGTAGAAGAAGTCGAAGACGTCGTCGTTCATGGCCACCGACTGCTTGATGAAGTCGGTGACGCGCAGCAGCCGGGAGAGGAAGTCGGTGAAGGTCGTGGGGGTGGGCTGGGTGCCGACGCCGCCGGGGTAGAGGGTGGAGGGGTGGACGTGCCGGCCCTCCATGAGGCAGAACATCTCCCGGGTGATCCGGCTGACCTTCAGCGCTTCCTTGTAGACCTCGCCCTCGAAGGGGTTGAAGGCGCGCATGACGTCCGCGATGGTGCGGTAGCCGTGGACGCGTCCGTTCGGCGCCTCGGTCCGTTCCGCGCGGGCCAGGACGCCGGGGTTGGTGGCCTTGACCATCGCCTCGCAGAAGTCCACGAAGACCAGGTTGTCCTGGAAGATGGTGTGGTCGAACATGTATTCAGCGGCTTCGCCGAGGTTGACGATGCTCTCGGCGAGCGGGGGCGGTTTGATGCCGTAGGCCATCTGCTGGGCGTAGCCGGAGCAGGTGGTGTGGTTGTCCCCGCAGATGCCGCAGATGCGCGAGGTGATGAAGCCGGCGTCCCGCGGGTCCTTGCCCTTGAGGAAGACCGAGTACCCGCGGAACAGCGACGAGGTGCTGTGGCACTCGGTCACCTCGCGGTTGGCGAAGTCGATCTTCGTGTAGATGCCGAGGTTGCCGATGATCCGGGTGATCGGATCCCAGGACATCTCCACGATCTGCGGGGGCTTGCGCGCCTCCGTGGACCGGTCCGCGGTGGACGTCATGTCAGCTCTCTTCTCCTCATGTCAGCTCTCTTCTCCTCGCGCGTCCCTTGCCCCGGCCGCGCGTGCCGCGCGGCCGCCAGGTGGGGTCGTAACCCGTGGTGAGCTCGGGGCCGTTGTGGTGCCAGCGGGGCTCCCGGTTGACGGCCATGTTGGTGATGCCGCGCAGCCGCCGGACGAGCGCGCCGTACGGCTTGACGAGCACCGAGGAGACGGCGGCGCCGGCGGGCTCGTCCATGAAGGGCATGAAGGCGTCGGGGAACCCCGGCATGGTGCAGCCGATGCAGATCCCGCCGACGTTCGGGCAGCCGCCGACCCCCGACATCCAGCCCCGCTTGGGCACGTTGCAGTTGACCACCGGACCCCAGCAGCCCACCTTGACCTGGCACTTGGGCGAGCTGTAGTCCATGGCGAAGTCGGCCTGCTCGTAGTAGGCCGCCCGGTCGCAGCCCTCGTGCACGGTCCTGCCGAACAGCCACTGCGGGCGCAGCATGTGGTCGAGCGGCGGCGGAGGCGCCGATCCGGCGGCGTGCTGGAGCACCCACGTCAGGGTCTCCATGAAGTTCTCCGGCTGGATCGGGCAGCCCGGTACGTTCACGATCGGCAGTTCGCCCTGCGAGGTGTAGTCCCAGCCCACGTAGTCGGCCAGGCCCATGCAGCCGGTGGGGTTGCCGGCCATGGCGTGGATGCCGCCGTAGGCCGCGCACGTCCCGGCCGCGACCACCGCCCACGCGCGGGGCGCCAGCTGGTCGATCCACCAGTTGAGGGTGAGCGGCTCGCCGGTCTCGGGGTCGTTGCCGAAGGACGTCCAGTAGCCGTCGCCCTCGATGACGTTCTGGTTGGGCACCGAGCCCTCGATCACCAGGATGAAGGGGGAGAGGTCTCCCCGGGCGGCGGCCCGGAACGGGGCGAGGAACTCCTCGCCGCCCAAGGTGGGGGAGAGCACCTTGTTGTGCAGGTTCACCTTCGGCAGACCGGGGACGAGGCCCAGCACCAGGTCCTCGATGGAGGGCTGATCGGAGGCGGTCATGGAGACCGTGTCGCCGTCGCAGCTCATGCCCTCGGAGATCCACAGGATGTCGATCTCCTCGATGCCCGGAACCCCTTCGGCGCCGGCCGGTTGCTTTCCCGGGATGCCGGAGGTGCCGGGAGTGCCGGAGGTGCCAGGGGCGTCCGTGGCGTTGTCACCGGTCATGGTCGGGGCCTCCTCGGGCGGTGCACGTGGTGTCCGCTGACAGGGGCCGGACCTCGTCCGGCCGGAAGTAGTGGAACCGGCCGTACCAGCCGTGCAGTTCGGCCGCCGGATCGTCCTCGACGGTCACGGCCAGCTGCACCCCTCCGTCCACGTCGTGGAAGACCGCCGCCACCACGGCGGTGCGGCCTTCGAGGAACATGTCCTGCGCGTCGGCGCCCCGGCCGCGCGGCGCCAGCAGCACCCTGCTGCCTGCCGTCACCGTCACCCCGCCGACGAGCGTGGTGTCCGTGGCCGGGCACAGGCCGTCGTCCCCGCCCTCCCGCCACCAGGGGACCGGCTCCTGCCCTGCCGCGGCAGCCGGGCGGGCCGGGCTCGCCGGGCGGGCCGGCGCGAGCGAGCGGATCGCGCCGTGCAGGCGGCCGAAGACCTCCGGCGGCATGGTGTCGACCCGGTCGAGGATCGCCGCCGCGCGCCGGTCGGTGGCCCGGGCCTCGCGCTTCTCCTCGTCGGTCAGGAGCATCGTGCGCAGGGTGAGGATCTCGTCGATCTCCGCGGCGTCGTGCAGGTCGCCCGGGCTCTCCGGCGCCACCTGCGGGTGGTCGGGCAGGATGATGGGGGAGGAGAGGACCACGTCGCACGAGCCCGGCCCGCCCGCCAGTACGGGGAAGGTGTGCAGGTTGTGGCACTGACCGGCGTGCGCCTGTGCCCAGCGGGGCGGATCGAGCAGGGACAGGAAGCACAGTCCGTCGCCCCCGAGGAGCGTGTGGGTGGCGACCAGCGCGTGGCGCAACGCCTCCTCCCGCGGGCTCAGCGGCCCGGCCGCTCCCGTGTTCTCCGTGCTCAGCCGCAGCCTGAACAGGCTCCGCGCGCCGTCGAGTTGCTTGGCCCGCAGCAGCGCCCGGGCCCGCAGGGGGAGCCGCTCCCGCACGACCCGCCCGGCGCCCGCACCGAGCTGCTCGGTCGTGGTGCCGCCGGGCGCCGCCACGGGGAACTCGCGCTCGCGTACGAGGAGGTCGCGCAGCGGGACGGTGATCTCGCACTCCTGCGGGACGGCCTCGTCGAAGGACAGGTGGACCGTCCCGTCCGCCTCCAGGCCCTCGACCGGGACGTGGCCGCCGGTCTCCGTGCGCCGCTCGACCCGCTTCCGCTGCACCTGCAGGAACCGCACCCGTACGCGCACCAGCGGGTCGGGGGCCGTCACTCGTACCAGGCACTCGGTCCGCTGCCGCCACGCGTCGCAGGAGCCGGCGACACCGGGCACCTCGGGTCCCTGTGCCTCGGCCCAGTCTCGCGGGGCGAGCACCCCGAACTGCCAGCGCACCCGGTTCTTGCCCGAGGACCGGCGGTAGGGGTAGAGGAGGTAGCCCTCGTAGAGGACGGCGTCGGCGACCGGGCCCACCCGGGCGAAGGCGTCACTGCCGTCCGCCGGCCGCGCAGGGCCGGTACGGGTGCCCACCGGGTGCTGCGGCATACGGTCTCCTAGGGCTCCCTGGCGCTCCCTGGCGTGGCGCGACTCGTCCCACTTTCACACGGTTCGCTGCACCGTGCGCGTTGTGGCGTTCAGGGGTGTGACACGTGCTCGGGCACGCGGCCGGCCGAGCAGGCCTCCCACTTCACGAGCGCGTGCGTTCGTGCTCTTCACCGGGATGCCCCGGGCAGAACCGGAGCGCCCCGGCGGACCGGCGCTGTCAGCAGATCCGCGGCAGCTGTTCCCCGTCCGGCAGGTCCACCACTCTCGTCCCGCCGAGCCCCGTGCGGGCCACCACCATGCCCGGGTGTTCCGCCACGCACTCGCCGATGACCGCGGCCCCGGCGCCTTGCGGGTGCGCGCGCATCGCGGCGAGGACCGCGTCGGCGTGCTCGCGGGGGACGAAGGCGACCAGCCGGCCCTCGTTCGCCACGTACAGCGGATCGAGGCCGAGGAACCCGCAGGCGTTCGCCACCGCCTCCGGCACCGGCACGGCCTTCTCGGTGAGCACGACGCCCGTGCCGGAGGCGGTGGCGATCTCGTTCAGGGCCGTCGCCACGCCGCCCCGCGTGGGGTCGCGCAGCACGTGCAGATCGCGGGTGACGGCGAGCATGGCGGCGACCAGGCCGCCGAGGGGCGCGGTGTCGCTGGCGATCCCGACGCCGAACTCCAGGCCCTCGCGCACGCTGAGCACGGCCACCCCGTGCAGCCCGACGGGGCCGCTGACGATGACCACGTCGCCCGGCCGCGCCCGCTGCGGGCGGATGTCGACCCCGTCCGGGACGAGCCCGATGCCGGCGGTGGTGACGTAGATCCCGTCCCCGTGGCCAGCGTCGACGACCTTGGTGTCCCCGGTGGCCACGACGACCCCCGCGGCCGCGGCTGCCGTGCCCATCGCCCGCGCGACCCGCTCGACCACCGCCAGCTCCGTGCCCTCCTCAAGGACGAACGCGCAGGACAGGTACGCCGCCCGGGCCCCGCTCATGGCGAGGTCGTTGACGGTGCCGTTGACGGCCAGGTCGCCGATGCAGCCGCCGGGGAAGAACAGCGGCCGCACCACGTAGGAATCGGTCGAGAAGGCCAGGCGGGCCCCGCCCAGGGACAGCACGGCCGAGTCCGCGAGCCCGGCCAGGATCTCGTTGCCGTAGGCGGGGGCGAACACGTCGGCCACGAGCTCGGCCGACAGCGCCCCGCCTCCGCCGTGCCCCAGGACGACGACGGGCCGGTCCCGCAAGGGGGCCGGGCAGCTCCACACCGCCGGGTCGGGCAGCGCACCCGGCAGCCCGGTCGTCCCACCCGGGACCCCGATCGCCTCGTCCGGCGCCCCTGCCGTCCCGCTCGGCGCCCCTGCCGTCTCCGCGATGCCGTCAGCCAACGGAAGTCGCCTCCTTGCCGGTCGCCGCCGCTGCCGGATCCCGATCCGGATCCGTGCCCGGGCCCGGACTCAGGCGGCGGTAGAGGTAGTAGGCCGCGCAGGCGCCCTCATTGGAGACCATCGTCGCCCCCAGGGGCGTGCGCGGGGTGCAGACCGTGCCGAAGGCCGCGCACTCGGACGGCTTGAGGAGGCCTTGCAGCACTTCGCCGCTGCGGCAGGCCGCGGGCTCCTCGGTGCGTACGTCCGTCACGTCGAAGCGGTGCTCGGCGTCGAACTCCCGGTAGGCGCCGGACAGCCGCCAGCCGCTGGCGGGAATGGTGCCGATGCCGCGCCAGGCGCGGTCCGTCGTCTCGAAGACCTCGGACAGCATGCGCAGCGCGGCGGTGTTGCCCTCGTCGCGGACGGCGCGCGCGTAGGCGTTCTCCACCCGGTGCTCGCCGCGTTCCAGCTGGAGCACGGTGCGGCGGACGCCTTCGAGGATGTCCAGCGGTTCGAAGCCGGTCACGACGACCGGCACCCGGAACTGCTCGGCCAGGGCCGGGTACTCGCCCGTCCCCATCACGCTGCACACGTGCCCGGCGGCCAGGAAACCCTGCACGCGGCAGTGCGGCGAGCGCATGATCGCCTCGATCGCGGGCGGCACCCGCACGTGCGAGACGAGCAGGCTGAAGTTGCGAATGCCCAGGGCGCGCGCCTGGTGCACCGCCATGGCGTTGGCGGGCGCCGTCGTCTCGAAGCCGATGGCGAAGAACACCACCTCCTTCTCCGGGTTGCGGCGCGCGATCTCCAGCGCGTCCAGCGGGGAGTACACCACCCGTACGTCGCCGCCCGCGCTCTTGACCCGGAACAGGTCCCGGCCGCTGCCGGGAACGCGCAGCATGTCCCCGAACGAGCAGAAGACCACCTCCGGGAGGGAGGCGATGGCGAGCGCCTTGTCGATCACTTCCAGCGGCGTGACGCACACCGGGCAGCCGGGGCCGTGGATCAGCTCGACCTCGCCGGGCAGCAGCTGGTCGATGCCGTGCCGGATGATCGAGTGGGTCTGGCCGCCGCACACCTCCATCAGCGCCCAGGGCCGGGTGACGGTCGCGTGGATCTCGTCCAGCAGCCGCCGGGCCAGGGCGGGGTCCTGGAACTCCTCCAAGTACTTCACCGCGGCACCTCCGGCTCTCCCGCCTCGGCGGCCGCGCGGCCCCACGCGTCACCGAACTCCTCCTCCAGCGCGCCCATCCGGGCGAACAGCTCCAGCGTCGCCAACGCCGCCTCCTCGTCCAGACGTTGCAGGGCGAAGCCGACGTGCACGATGGCGTAGTCGCCGACCTCGATCTCCGGCAGATAGGCCAGGCACACGTCCTTGACGACGCCGCCGAAGTCCACCTTGGCCATGCGGGTTCCGTCCCGCTCCTCAACCCCGACCACTTTCCCGGGCACTGCCAGGCACACGGTCTCCTCCTTCCGCGCAGCCCCGTGCGGCGGGTGTCTGCGCATGGTCACCGGCCCTGGCCGCCACGAGCAGCTGGCCCAGAGCCAGCCCCCCGTCGCCGCAGGGCACGAGGCGGTGCCGCACCACCGTGAAACCGCCGCCGGCCAGCCGACTGCCGCACGCCTCCTCCAGCACGGCGTTGGCGAAGACCCCGCCGGTCAGCGCGACCGTGCCCACCCCCGACCACCGGCGCACGGCCGCGCATACGGCCAGGACCGCGTCGGCGACGGCGAGGTGGAAGCGGGCGGCCACGAGCTCCACGGGCGTTCCGGCCCGTACGTCCGCGACGACGGCGCGGAGCACGGGCGCCGGATCGATCAGGCACGGGCCGTCGCCCGCCGCCCCGCCGCCGCGCAGGGCGAAGGCGTACGGGCGGCCGCATCCGGCGTCCACGCCCCGGGCCGCGTACGCCTCCAGCTCCATCGCCGCCTGCGCCTCGTACCCCGCCCGGTGGCAGACGCCGGCGAGCGAGGAGACGGCGTCGAAGAGCCGCCCCATGCTGGACGCCGGCACGCACGCCACCCGGCGCTCCAGCTGCCGGTCCAGCAGCCGGAGTTCGCCCTCGCCGCAGGCCGCGACGGCCGGGAGCGCCTCGTCCCAGGGGACTCCGGCGGTCCGCAGGTGGGCGAGGGCCATGCGGTACGGGTTGCGGACGGCCGCGTCCCCGCCCGGCAAGGGCACGTACGCCAGGTGGGCGCAGCGCCGGTAGCCGGTGTAGTCGGCGAGCATCACCTCGCCGCCCCACACCGCGCCGTCGTCCCCGTAACCCGTCCCGTCGAAGGCGACGCCGATGACGGGCGAGGTGCCGTCCAGGCCCGCGTCGGCCATGGCCGACGCGATGTGCGCGTGATGGTGCTGCACCAGCCTCAGCGGGCGGCCCCCGGCGCGCTCGCGCGCCCAGGCCGCCGACCGGTAGCGCGGATGCTTGTCGGCCACGAGCAGTTCCGGGCGGACGCCGGTGAGGTGGGCGAGGTGGTCGACGGCCCGGCCGAGGACCCCGGCGGCGGCCGGGTCGCCGAGGTCGCCGATGTGCTGGGACAGCCAGGCCGAACGGCCGCTCCCCAGACAGAAGACGTTCTTCAGGTCGCCGCCGAGGGCCAGGGCGGGCGGCACCTCGAAGGGCAGGGGGAGGGGCTCGGGCACGTAGCCGCGAGAGCGGCGCAGCGGCAGAGTGCTGCCGTCGGCACGAACCCGTACCACCGAGTCGTCGCACGGCACGTGGATCGGCCGGTCGTGCGCCAGACGTGCGCCGGCCAGCTCCGACAGCCGTGCGGCGGCCTCCGCATCGTCGGTGACGATGGGCTCGCCCGACCGGTTGCCGCTGGTCATCACCAGCATCCGCGGACCGGGCGGGTCGCCGGGCAGCCCGAACAGCAGCCGGTGCACGGGGCTGTAGGGGAGCATCACACCGACGCCGGGGCTGCCGGGGCAGACGGAGGGGGCCGGCGGCGTGGTGGACCGGGTGGACAGGGTGGTGCGCCGCAGCAGGACCACGGGCGCCCGCGGGCCGCTCAGCAGCCGTGCTTCGGCCTCGCTCACGGGAGCAAGGCCGCGGGCCGTCTCCAGGTCCGCCACCATGACGGCGAAGGGCTTGCCACCCCGCTCCTTCGCCGCCCGGAGCCGGCCGACCGCGTCCTCGTTGCCCGCGTCGCAGGCCAGGTGGTACCCGCCGACGCCCTTGACGGCCAGCACCGCACCCCGCGCGAGGAGCGCCCGGGCCTGCGCCACGGCGTCCGCACCCTCGTGCACGGTGTCCGCGCCCGCGTGCTCCAGCCGCAGCCGCGGCCCGCAGGAGGGGCAGCACACCGGCTGTGCGTGGAAGCGGCGGTCGGCGGGATCGGCGTACTGCGCGGCGCACCGCTCGCACAGCGGGAAGCCGGCCATCGTCGTACGGGGACGGTCGTAGGGCAGGCCGGTGACGATGGTGAACCGCGGCCCGCAGTGCGTGCAGGTGATGAACGGGTGCCGGTGGCGGGCGTCGGCCGGGTCGGCGAGCTCCGCGAGGCAGTCGGCGCACACGGCCGCGTCGGGCGGCACCCCGGTGCGCCCGGCACCCGCCTCGGACGGCAGGATCGAGAAGCCGTCGCCGCCCAGGACCGGCAGGTCCAGCTGCGCGACGGAGGCGATCACGGCCAGCGGGGGCGGTGCCGCGGCGAGCCGCTCGCAGAAGGCCCGCACGGGCTCCGGCGCGCCCTCCACCTCGGTGACGACGCCTCCGGTGTGGTTGACGACGTAGCCGGAGAGGCCGAGTTCGCCGGCCAGACCGTGCACGAACGGACGGAAACCGACCCCCTGCACCGTGCCGCGCACGACGAGGCGGCGCCGGACGAAGGGCTGCCTGTCACGGGCCGTGGTCACGGCCGGGGGACCGCCGGGTCCTCCGGGGCCGGGAAGGCGACGGGGGTGGGGTCCGGCGGCTGGTGGGCGTGAACGTGCACACCCCCGCCGACGGGTCCCGCCGCCGCCATCGCCGGCCGGTGGACGCCGCCTCCCCGCACCACCGCCAGCACCCGTTCCACCAGCGCCTCGACGCCCTCCCCGGTCCGGGCCGACGTCTCCACGACGTCCACCCCCGGATTGATCCGCGAGACGTTCCGTACGAAAGCCGCCCGGTCGAAATCCACGGCCTGCGCGATGTCGGTCTTGGTGAGCACCACCAGGTGCGCGAGCCCGAAGGCCGCCGGGTACTTGAGGGGTTTGTCCTCGCCTTCCGTGACCGACATCAGCGTGATGCGCAGCGTCTCGCCCAGGTCGTAGGAGGCCGGGCAGACGAGGTTGCCGACGTTCTCCACGTACAGCACCCGGGTGCCGGCCGGCAGCCACCCCTCCAGGTGGGCGCGGAGCTGCGCGGCCTCCAGATGGCACAGTCCCCCGGTCAGCACCTGTTTCACGGGTGCCCCGGAGCGCGCCAGCCGGGTCGCGTCGTTCTCGGTGGCCAGGTCCGCCGTCAGGGCCGCCGCGGGGACGCCCCGTGCGGTCGTGCGGGCCAGGACCTGTTCGAGGAGCGCGGTCTTGCCGCTGCCCGGACTGGACAGCAGGGTCACGACGACCGTGCCCCGGGCGGCGAGTTCCTCGCGCAAGGCACCGGCCAGGGCGTCGTTCTTGGCCAGGACCGCCTGCCGTACGTCCACCACACGGCACATCACACGCCCGCCTCCTCGAGTTCGACGGCGACGACTTCCAGCTCCCGTCCGCCCACCAGCTCCTGCGACGGCCGGTCGCACCGCGGACACCACATCAGCGGCGGCGTCCCCACCGCGAAGTCGGTGCCGCACGGCGTGCAGCGGGCCCGCGCCGGGATCTCCTCCACCAGCAGGCGGGCCGACTCCAGGGCCGTGCCCTCCCGGGCCACCTCGAAGGAGAAGCGCAGAGCGTCCGGCACGGCCCCGGCCATCTCGCCCACCCGCACCCGTACCGCCGCGACACGGCCGCCGCCGTGGAGCCGGGCGGTTTCCTCCGCGTGTTCGACGATCGCCGTGGCGATGGACAGCTCGTGCATCGGCCAAGGTGCTCCCGTCGTCCTGCGGCCGCCGGCGTGCCCGGCACGGCACGTACGCGCTCCACAGTGCGGGGGCATCCGGGCCGCCGGACCGCACGGCGCGTCCGGAGCGGTCCATGCGGCCGTGTGCATTCACCTGCGCGGCGCAATCACGGGTGTGCCTGCGGCCGCGCACCACCGGGCGGCGGGCGGTGGTCACTGACGATCAATCAGGACAGCGACCGGTCGGGGACGCACCGCACCGGTCACGGACACGCCACGAGGAGACGGCCACCGTGCGCATTCTGCTTGTCGCCAGTGCGTTCAACAGCCTCACGCAGCGGGTCTTCGCCGAGCTCGGCGACCGCGGGTACACCGTCGCCGCCGCCGTGGTGGACGGTGAGGAGGCCGTGCGCGCGGCGGTCCGCCGCCACCCCGCCGACCTGGTCATCGCGCCCATGCTGCGCACGGCCGTGCCCCGGGACGTCTGGTCCCGGCACACCTGCCTCGTGGTCCACCCGGGGCCGCCGGGCGACCGGGGCCCGTCCTCCCTCGACCGGGCCCTGCACGACGGCGAGCGGCAGTGGGGGGTGACGGTGCTCCAGGCCGAGGAGGAGATGGACGCCGGAGCCGTCTGGGCGGACACCGGCTTCGCCGTGCCCGGCGACGTGGCCAAGAGCGACCTGTACCGCGGCGAACTGGCCGACGCCGCCGTCCGGGCCGTACTCCTGGCGGTGGAACGCTACGCGTCGTCCGGCTGGACGCCCCGGCCCCAGGACGGCCTGCCCGTACGGACCCGCCCGTACCTGCGGCAGGAGGAGCGGCGCATCGACTGGCGGACCCGGACGACCGCATCCGTGGTGCGCGCCCTGCGCGCCGCCGACTCACAGCCGGGCGTACGCGACGAACTCCTGGGCGGCGAATGGTTCCTGCACGGCGGCCACCCCGAGGACCGGCTGCGCGGCACGCCGGGGACGGTGCTGGCCACGCGAGCGGGCGCCATCTGCCGCGCCACCGCGGACGGAGCGGTGTGGATCCCCGAACTGCGCCGCTGCCGCACGGAGACCGACCCGCCCGGCATCAAACTGCCCGCCACCCTGGCCCTGGGCGAGCGGCTGCCCCCCGTCCCCGAAACGCCGCCGCCCCTGGAGCCGCCGCCCGGCAGCCGCACCTGGAGCGACATCCGCTACACCGAAAGCGGCGCGGTCGGTTTCCTCCGGTTCCGCTTCCCCGGCGGCGCCATGAGCACGGCCCACTGCCGGCGCCTGCTCACCGCCTACCGCCACGCCTGCCGGCGGCCGACCTCCGTCCTGGTGCTCGGCGGCGAACGGGACTTCTTCTCCAACGGCATCCACCTCAACGTCATCGAGGCCGCCGCGGACCCCGCCGCCGAGTCGTGGGCCAACATCAACGCCATGGACGACCTGGTCGAGGCAGTGCTCACCACCACCGACCGGCTGGTCGTCGCGGCCGTCGCCGGCAACGCCGCCGCGGGCGGCGCCATGCTGGCCCTGGCCGCGGACGAGGTGTGGTGCAGGGACGGCGCGATCCTCAACCCGCACTACCGGCTGATGGGCCTGTACGGCTCCGAGTACTGGACCTACACCCTGCCCCGGCGCGTCGGCGCGCAGCAGGCCGCGGCGCTGACGGAACAGGCCGCGCCCGTGAGCGCCGCCCGCGCGCTCACCCTCGGCCTCGTCGACCGCCTCGTCGCCGCCCCGCCCGGGGAATTCGGCACCGCCACCGCCCGCATGGCCACCGAACTCGTCCGCCACACCGACGTACCGGCACGGATCGCCGCGAAGAAGGCGGCTCGCGACCGGGACGAGCAGACCAGGCCGCTCGCCTCCTACCGCGCCGAGGAACTCCGCCGCATGCACGCGACGTTCTTCGCGCCCGACGCCCCCTACCACGCGCTGCGTTCGGCCTTCGTCCGCAAGCGGCCGGCGCCGGGCGCGGACGAACGCCTGGACACCCTCTCGGAATTGCGGTCCCATCCGCGCCCGGTGCGCAGGGCCGCGGAGCAGTCGCTGTGATCCCGCCGGCCGCCTCACGCGTCCTCGTCGCGGGCATCGGCAACATCTTCCTCGCCGACGACGCCTTCGGCCCGGAAGTGCTCGCCGTCCTGCAGGCCCGGCCACTGCCGGAGGGCGTGGATGCCGCCGACTTCGGGATCCGCGGCATGGACCTCGCCTACCGGCTGCTGGACGGCTACGATGCCGCGGTCCTGGTGGACGCCGTACCGCGCGGCGGCACCCCGGGGACCCTGTACGTCCTGGACCTCGACGGTACGGAGCAGGACCTCGTCCCGGCGATCCCCGAGGCGCACGGCATGGACCCGGTCAACGTCATCGCCATGGCACGGGACCTGGCGCGGTGGGAAGACCTCCCCTTCCCCCGCGTCGTGCTCGTCGGCTGCGAGCCGCTGATCCGCATGCGCGGCGACGAACCCGACGTCGTCTGCGGGCTCAGCGACCCGGTGCGCGCGGCGGTCGACGAGGCGGCGCGGCTGGTGGAGTCCGTAGTGGGAGACCTGCTGCAGCGCACGGGCGAACAGCTCCCCGGCTGACGCCGGCGGCGGGGACGGAGGTGACCCGGTGGATTTCGATGCCGTCGCCGACGAGCTGTACGGGATGCGGCCGAACGAATTCACCGCCGCCCGCGACCGGCACGCGGCCGCCGCGCGGGAGGCCGGCGACCGGGCGCTCGCCAAGAGGATCAAGGAATTGCGCCGGCCGACGGCAGCGGCCTGGGCCGGGAACCTCCTCGTGCGCCGGAGCCCCGAGCAGGTCGACGCCCTGCTGCGGCTCGGCGAGAGCCTGCGCCGCGCCCACCGGGAACTCGACGGGGCCCGTTTGAGGGAGCTGAGCCGCCGGCAGTACGCCCTGGTCACGACGCTTGCGCAGCAGGCCCGGCAGCTGGCGGCCGAAGCCGGGACACGGATCGGCGACGCGGCGCAGCGAGAGATCGAGGCAACGCTCCACGCGGCCCTCGCCGACCCCGGGGCGGCGCAGACGTGGGCCGCCGGCCGCCTGGACCGAGCGCTGAGCGCACCGGTCGGATTCCCCGGGGTTTCCAGCCTGTCCGGCGTCCCAGGCGCGGCCGCGGGCCGCCCCTTGCCGACCTCGACTCAGGCCCCGGCCTCCGCCACCGCGGCTCGCGGGCGGCGGCGGGCCGGCCGTACGGAACACGGCGGCACGTCGGCGGTGAGCGAACTCGAGGCCGCCCGGGCACGACGGCGGGAACGTGAGAACGCCGAGCGGAAGGAGAGGGCTGAGCAGAAGGAGCGGGAGGAGAGGGCCGAACGGATCGAGCGGGCCCGTCGTGACGCCGGCCGGGCCCGGGCCGCGTGCCTGCCCCCTCAGCAAGACTTCGACCGGGCCGTGCTGGCCGTCCGGCAGACCGCCGAGGAGATCGAGAACCTCAAGCAGCGCCTCGAAGAAGCGCGCACCCGCCATCGTGCGGCCCAGGACGACGAACGACAGGCGCGCGGACGCCTCAGGGAAGCCGAACGAGCAGCGCGCAAGGCGGAGCGGCACGCCGAAGCTGCCGAGGCCGGAGAGCACGAGGAATAGGCGGCGTGCGCGTGCGGCCCAGGAGGCATCCGTGGTCGTACCGGGGGAAACTGGAGTGAGGTGAGTGAGGCGACGATTTCGCGGGAGAGCAGCCGTGAGTGCCAAGGGGAACGGCAAGGAGAGTGACAAGGAGCTCGTGCGGGCGCTGATGCGCACGCACGGGCGGACCTTCGCCGAAGAGGCGGGCATCCGGCTCAAGGACACCCCGCAGCCGCTGTACCGTCTCCTCGTGCTGGCCATGCTGCTGAGCGCGCGTATCCGGGCCTCCGTCGCCGTCGAGACGGCACGCGCCCTGGCGGCCGCGGGGATGAAGGACCCCCGCCGGATGGCGTCCGCGACCTGGCAGGAGCGGGTGGACGCTCTCGGCGAGGGCGGCTACCGCCGCTACGACGAACGCACCGCGACCCAACTGGGCGACGGCGCCGAGCTGTTGCTGGACCACTACGGCGGTGACGTGCGGCGCATGCGCAAGAAGGCGGACGGCGACGTCGAGCGGCTGCGCAACGTGCTCAGGGAGATCCCGGGCGTGGGCCCGACGGGTGCGGACATCTTCCTCCGCGAGGTCCAGGGCGTCTGGCCCGAGGCCCACCCGTATCTCGATGCCAAAACGCTCCAGGGCGCCAAGAGGCTCGGCCTCCCCGCCGATCCCGGTGCACTGGCCCGCCTGGTGAAGCGGGAGGAGACCCCCGCCCTGGCCGCAGGCCTCGTCAGGGCGGCCCTGGACAAGGCGGTCGCCGAGGAGATCCAGGCGGCGGCCCGTTCGTGACGGTGGCCCGCTCGTGACGGCGATCCGCTCGTGACGGCGGCGCGCGCGTCCTAGGATCGGGCCCCATGGGCCCCTACCGCCGTGATCGCCTCGTCAGCTGGCACGCCCGTCTCCCCGAGCGCCGGCTCAGCACCGTGACCATGGTCGTGCTGCACGCCACCGAGCTGCCCGACCTCGAAGCGGCGGTGAAGGAGGCGGACAAGACGGCCCGGGAGAGCGAGAGCGGCCGCGGCATGTGCGGGCACCTCTACATCGACCGGGACGGATCCGTGGAACAACTCGTCCCGCTCGAACGCGTCGCCCAGCACGTCCGGGGGCACAACACCCCGTCGATCGGCATCGAACTGGTCAACCTCGGCCGCTACCCACGGTGGTTCGACGCCGACCACCAGACGCCGTCCGAGCCCTTCCCGGACCTCCAGGTGCAGGCGCTCCGGGACGTGCTCCGCACCCTGCGCGACACCTGCCCCGGACTCACCGACCTGCGCAGGCACAGCGACCTCGACACCGAGCGGATCCCCGCCGCGGACCGTCCCGAGGTACACGTCCGCCGCCGGATCGACCCCGGCCCGCTGTTCCCCTGGGCCGAGGTGTCCTCGTACTGGGCCGGACTCACCAGCTGACGAACCTCCGGACCCACCCTGTCAGCTGATCGGGTGGACTCGCCGTCGGCCACTCCGTAACTGTCCCGGGGGCGGACAGCCGAGGGAGACACTGCCATGTGTTCGAGCCCTTCAACGGACGGTTCGGAGGGTGACCGATGGCAGGCGAGGCTCCGGACGTAGCCCTGCTCCACGCCACGCTGCGCTTCTGCTCCGAGCGGCTGAAGTCCCTCGACCACGCTCTCGCTTCTCCGCGGGCCCTGGCCGACGCGCTCGGCTTGACCTTGTCCACCCCGGCGGCCACCGGGGTGGACGGCCCTCTGCAATCGGCGCGCGATGCCGTCGCCGGCCTGGCAGGGGACGTCGCCGCGGGCCTGCCGTGCCTGAACGACGCCGTCACCTATCTCGCCACGGCTGTTCGGCAGATCGACCTCGCCGCGCGCGCGGCGGATCCGGGCAAGGGGGCGGCGGACGTCCTCGGGCTCGCTCTCACCGGCTCCCTTTCGCCAACAGGGCCCATCGGCGAGCTCCTGGGCACGGTGACGCTGAGCCCTGGACAGCTCACCTGCGCCGACGGGCGGTTGACGTTTCTGCTGAAGACGACGAACAGGAAATTCTCCGCCTTCTTGAACATCGCCGTCGTGTCCCTGACCACCCAGCTGCTCTACGACGAGATGCAGGGGACGCCATCGCTCCGGGTCGACCTGAAGGCCACCGGTGCGCAGGTCAAGGTGCCCGTGAGCAGCCTGCTGACGGCCATCGGCGTGGCGGACACCTTGGCCGCCACGGACGTGTCGGTGTCCGTGAACTCCGCACACGGCGGCCTCACCTTCGGCGGCATCACGGCGGGCAACGCCGCATCGGGGCGTGTCGCCCTTCCTGCGTCCGCGCGAGGGAAGCCCGCACGCCCCGGGCTCGTCACGATCAGGGGCATGGTGCTGGCGTTCCCGGAGTCGGCACCGGGCTCGCTGGACCTGCTCCTCCTCGTGGAAGGCGGACTGGGCTCCGCCGTGCGGCTGCTGGTGGACGGGGCCGGAGTGCGTATCGGCTTCGCTTCCGGGAAGTCGCTGACGGTCGGCGGGCGGCTACCGGACGGCTTCGGGGTCGTCATCAAGGCCGGCCCCGTAGAGGGCGGCGGATACCTGCAGATCCGGCCCGACCAGGGCGCAACGACCGGCACACGCTACGGCGGGGTGTTCCGGCTGCGGCTCGGTCCGGTGGACGTCAAGGCGTTCGGGCTGCTCACGGACCGCGCCGACGGTCACTCGTTCGTCGTCGTGATGTCCGTCGAGTTCGCCCCGCCCATCGAACTCGGGCTGCTGTTCACCCTCAACGGCATCGGCGGCATCGTCGGCGCGGACGTCTCCGCGGACACCGAGGCGCTGCGCGCCGGCCTGCAGAGCGGTGCGACCGTGCGGCTGCTGTTCCCGCCGGATCCGGTCCGGGCCGCTCCCGCCCTCCTCGATGCCCTCGGCGCCTCTTTTCCGCCCCGGCCCGGCGGGTTCGTCGCCGGCCCGATGGTCAAGCTCGGATGGGGCCGCCCGGTCACCTTGGTGACCTTCGAGCTGGCGCTCGTCCTCTCCCTCCCGGACCCCAAGGTGCTGCTGCTCGGTCGGCTGCGCATGGTTCTTCCTACGCAGCGACTGGGCCTCATCGTCCTCAACGCCGAGATCTACGGGGAGTTCTGCGCCGACCGCGCTCTGGTCATCGCGTCGCTCGTCGACTCCTACGTGGGCCTGTCCGCGGTGAGCGGTGACATCGGCGTCCTTCTGCGCTTCGGCGGCGATCCCCTCCTCGCGATCAGCGCGGGAGGGTTCCACCCCCGCTTCCGGCCACCGGACGAGCTGGCCGGGCTGCGGCGGCTCACCGCGGACCTGGCGCCTCCGGTGGGCTTCCAGTTCCGGCTGGAGACGTACGTCGCGCTGACGCCCAGCACCCTGCAGTTCGGCGGCCGGCTGGAAGCGGTGTACGGGGTCCCCTCGGCCGCGGTGCACGGCCATCTCGCCCTCGACGCCCTCGTACGGTTCCTGCCGCACTTCGGGTTCGAAGCCGACGTCACGGCGGGCGTGTCCATCAGGGCCTTCGGCCTCACGATTGCGGCGGTGGAGCTGCGCCTCCGTCTGGAGGGCCCGTCACCGTGGCGCGCCTGGGGCACCGGGCGGGTGAGCCTGCCCTGGCCCCTGCCGGACGTGTCCATCGACGTCGGACCGATCACCTGGGGCGAGGACGCGGCAGCCCCACCGGAGAGCGTGGTCCCGCGGAAGGCCGTGAGCTCCGCCCTGTCCGAGCCGGCCGCCTGGTCCGCGCCCCCGGCGCCGGGGCTGCGTCCTCCCGTCCAGGTGCGTGACGAACCCGTTCCGTCCGCGCACGCCGACGACACCGCGGTGCTGGTCGTGAACCCTTGGTCGCTGTTGCAGGCCACCCAGGGCGTCGTGCCGCTGGACACCGACATCCAGCGGGTGGGAGGCGCCTCGGTGCCCGACGGCGAGGGCCACGTCACGCTGGGGGCGCCGTCCTTCGTCACCTCCGGCGGAGCCGCCGCGGGTGCGGTCGCCGCCTACTCGAAGGCTCCCGAGAAGTTCGCGCCCGGCCAGTACCTCGACCTTCCCGACGAGGAAGTGCTGCGGCGCCCGTCGTTCGAGGACTTCCCCGCGGGGGTGCGGATCGACCCCGGCGGCGTGAACGCGGGGGCCACCACACCGGTCCAGGCGGAACTGGCCTACGAGACCTCTTTCCCGCACCACCCGGGCCGGCCGCGTGGCGACGCGCGGCTCTTCACGCTGGTGCACGAGAGCGGGCTGGTCCTCTCGGCGACCGCCGCCGGCAGCAGCGACCTGCGGGCGGACGACCGGTACGCCGTGGCCGCCGCACCGCTGCCGATGACCGGCCCCGAGCACGTCCTGGTGCGCGGCACCGCGGACCTCGCGACCGCCGCCGGATTGCCGGACGGCCCGCTGACGTGGACCCACGCCGCTCAGACGGTCTCCCGTGCGCTGGCCGACGACCCGGACCGGGCAGGGACCCTGCAGGTCGTCGCACTCGGAGCCGCCCGATGAATCCGCAACCGGCCGCCCTGGACCCCCAACTGGTCCAGGACGCCTTCCGCCTCCACTCGCCGGTGCCGGCGGAGCAGGTCGTCCTGGGCACGTACACCTTCCTCCCGCACCACCGCACGGGCATCGCCGCGGCGCTGGGCACGCCCTTCACCACAGCCGCACCGGCGCGCGGAAGAGCCGCCCTGCGCATGCCGGTCCAGTCGCCCGGCGGCGAGGATGCGGTGGAGGTCACGCTGGAGGTTCGCGGGCCCGGCGACGTGACCGGCCTCGATCCCCGGCAGATCATCCGCCGCTGGCCGGTGCCGGGCACCGCGGACGCCGACCCCACCGAGTTCGCACACATCGAGTTCGACGCCCCCGACCTGCCGTGGATGTTCACCCCGGCAGCCCCGGACGGGGACGGCCACCTGCCCCCGTGGCTGCGGCTGATCGTCGTCGAGGCGCAACACGCGACGCTCCACCTGCCCGCACAGGGTGGACTCGCGCAGCTGTCCGTGCCCCGGACCGAACTCCCCGCCGCCCCGGACGCATGGGCCTGGGCCCACGTCCAGGTCCTCGGCGAGGCGGCAGGCACGCCCGGTCTCGCCGACCGGCTGGCACCCACGAGCCCGGAGACCAGCCTCTCCCGGCTGATCGCCCCGCGCCGGCTCCTCCCGCACTGCGACTGGATCGCCTGCGTCGTGCCGACCTTCGCGGCCGGGGCCCGGGCCGGCCTGGGCGCGGGCGGGCCGGCCGACCAGGACACGCTGGCCTGGTCGTGGGGAACGGAGGACACGGTTGTGCTCCCCGTGTACGACCACTGGACGTTCTCGACGGGCGAGGACGTCAACTTCGAGACGCTGGCCGGGCGGCTGTACCCGGTCGAGCCGCCCGGCACCGTGGGCGTGCGCGAGGTGGACACGTCCCGGCCGGGCAACGGCATCCCCGGCCTGCCGCCCGGTGCCGCCGGACGCACCCGGTCCGTCAAGGGCGCCCTCACCCGCGTAGGAGCCCCACCGGACGACGCCGCGTGGCCGGCCGCGACCACCCAGGCACTCCGCCTCCAGCTGGAGGCCCCCGACCGCCACCGCCACACCGGCAGTGAGCCGGCCGGCCGGGGCAAGGAACCGCCGGCGGTGGCACCGCCCCTCTACGCGGGCGCACACACCGGCCGCGCCCGCGTCGACGACACCGCACCCGCCTGGTTCCGCGGCCTGAACCTCGACCCCGCCGACCGGCTCGTCGCCGGGCTCGGCACCCGCGTCGTGCAGATGGACCAGGAACCGCTGATGGCGAGCGCCTGGGCCCAGATCGAGGGCGTGGAAGCCACCAACCGCCAACTGCGCGCCGCCCAGCTGGGACGCTATCTGTCCGAGTCGCTGCACCGCAGCCACCTCGCGCGGATGTCGCCCGCAGCGCTCCTCGCCGTCACCGAACGGGCCACGAGCCGCCTGCTGCACGCACCCGGGCAGACCGTTCGGGCCTACCTGCAGGGCAGCGTCCTGCCGGTGGCCGCCGCGGCCGGAACGCTGCGGCGGCTTGCCAGGCCGCGAGGGCCCCTCGCCCGCTTCGTCCGCCCCGAGGCGCAGCGCCCGGCCGGGGAGGCACGGGTCCGCGCCGTCGAAGGGCTGCTCGCCGACGGGACCGGGAACGTCCGCGACTGGGTCCGCCGGTACGCCGATCCCGACGCGGTCACCGCGCTCGCCGGCGCAACCGTCGGCCTGCTGCCGAAGGAGTGCCGGCAGCCCGTCACCGACGCCATGAACGGGCTCAGCCGCGTGCCCGCGCCCGAGGCGCTGCGCGACGCCGCCCTGGACGGGTCGCTCGCCGGCCGAGTGGCCGGGTTCGTCCAGCAGATTCCTCCCCGGAGCCTTTCCGACGCCCTTGAGACCCTGCTCGCGGCCCTGCCCACGCCGGAGGACTGTGCGCATGACCAGGAGGTCGCCGAGTACCTGACCGACCTGGTGCCCCAGGTACGCGCGGTGACGGACGAGAGCCACCAGCGTGGAATCACCGACTGGACCGTCCGCCGTGCCACGGCGGAACGGCTCTCCTTGAGCGAGCCACTCACGGAGGCCTCGCCCCTCGTCCGCCTCCACGCCGCCGACGTGCGGAACCTGCTGGCCACGTACCAGGGCATCGCGGAGCGGTGGGGCATCTCCCTTTCCTCCGAGGCCGACGCCGGCCTCGCGCGGCGGCTCCGGGGCCTGGCCGAGGTGACCGCGGACGACCTCGCCCGGGACCTCGGCGATCTCGCCGGCGTCCTCGTGCCGGCCGGTGGCCCCCGCGACACCGAGCGGACCGCCCGGACGGTGGCGGACCTGGACCTGCTCGCCTTGCTCCATCCCGCCCGCACGGTGACGAGACGGGTGCTCGCCCGGCTGCCGGAGCGTGAGCAGTGGCCCCCGTGGCTGCCGGCGGACTGGTTCGACGACAACAGGGCGGAACAAGTGCGGGCCGCACCGCGCTTCCCCCATGCGATGTACGAGGCACTGGACCGCTACGACCGGTCCTGGCTCATGCCCGGCGTTGAGGCGATCGAGCAGACGGACATGGTGACCCTGCTCCAGACCAACGCCCGCTTCGTGGAGGCGTTCCTGATCGGCCTCAACACCGAGTTCGCGCGCGAGCTGGTCTGGCGCGGCTACCCCACCGACGGCAGGGCCACGTCGTTCCGGTCCTTCTGGACGCCCGCCGACGAACTGCAGAACCCGGTCCACGCGCTCGGGGAAGGCGCCCTCGGAAGCCACCTCGACCCCCGGCTCGACGGCGCCGTCGTCCTGCTCGTCCGCGGTGAGCTGGTCCGCCGCTTCCCCAACCTGCTGGCGCACGCCGTGCAGCAGACCGACGGCGCCGACCCGCCCCAGAACTTCGCCCTCACCCCGGCCACGACGCTCTTCCGGCTCAATCTCGACCCCGACCTGCTGCTCGTCGGATTCCAGGAGACCGCGGCCGACATGACGGCACCGGCAACGGGGGTGGGCGCCTGGTGGTTCACGCTGAGCGAGCACGTCGGACAGCCGCGCTTCGGGCTCGACAAGGGACTCGGCGAGGGCCCGGACGAGGGAACGGCGCATCCGGCGGGCACGCTGGTGAAACGCGACGACCTCAGGTGGGGCGACCTCGCCTACGACGGGCAGATGCTCCGCGCGACGACGCCCCTCGTCGACCTCCAGCCCCCCTTCCGCGCGGATGCGGCGTACATCGCCTGGCTGCTCTTCCAGCAGCCCGCTCGCGCCGCGTTCAGCGCGGCGGACATGATCGGAAAGTTGAGCTGATGCCTGAGACGGACCCCTGGGAAACGGTGAACGCCGAGGTGCCGTTGCTGTTGCTCCCCGTGCGGGTCGAGACCCGGTCGGGCGAGGGCGGGAGCGTGCTGCGCGTCCGTATCTATCCCGACGACATCAGCGTGGACGCCTTCGACCCGGGACTGACGGAGGACAGCACAGCAGCCGACGGGAGTGTCGTACCCGGCGAGCGCACCGCCGGCATGGAGTACTGGAAGGCGGTGTGGCCGCACAGCCAGGACCGGGACCGGAACACAGACCAGGCGCAGGGTTCCGGCCCGGCCGATCCCTGGCGGGCGCTCGTCACCCGCGTCGGTCCCCGGCGGGCGCCGTGGGTCGCCGCAGCCCTGACCCCCGTCAACCTGGGCGGCACCTCCTCCGGCTCCGGTCCCGAATTCCCGGACACCGACCCACCGCAGCGCGGGGGCACCCGGGCCCGCCTGCTGCCGGACTGCTTCCTCGTGGTCGTCCGCCAGGGGACCGAAGTCCGCCGGCAGACCGGCAACCCCATCCCGCGCGAAGGGCTTGTGCTCGGACCCGAGAAGGGGGACCTGCGCCTCGCCGCAAGCCTGGCGGACGGCCTCGGCACCGCGGGTCGTGGCAGCGGTTCCGGCCGGGGCGCAGCCTCAAATAGGGGCACGGGCATCGACGCCGGCACGGGCACGGACACCGACGAGGACGTGGCAGCCCTGCGCGAAGCCACTGCCTGGCTCACCGACTACGAGAAGGCATGGAACGCGGGGATGGCGGTCACGGTGACCGGGCTGAAACCGGGAGAGCGGATCGACCGCCTCTTCGTCCTCGGCGTCCGGTCGTCCGACGCACCGGAGGACACGGCCGGGCACTTCGAGGAACTGCTGCGCGCCCACGCCTACGGGGACGGCCTGGCCTTCGTCCCTCCGGGCACCGCCACCAACAACACCGCCACGACCCGGTCCGCATGGAGCCGTCCGCCCGCCCTCCCGGCCCCGCCGTCCACCGAACCGGCCACCGCCCCCGGCGCCGGCACCAACGCGCAGGTCCTTGCACGAGCTCTCGGCATCGACCCCCTGCTCCTGGCCGGCCTCGACGGCGCAGACCGCACCGACCAGGAACAGGCCAAGGCCATGGCCACCGCGCTGTGGCCGGTGACCTGGGACACCCTGCTCGACCGGATGCTCACTTCGAACGCCGTCGGCGGCACGGTGCCGGCCCGGACCCGCGACGACGTCCGCGCCCACGCCGTCGCCCACGTCCGGGGCCGTGGGCCACTGCCCGCACTCAGAGTGGGCCGGCAGCCCTACGGGATCCTCCCGGTGACCTCCCACGGCACGTCCTGGCCTCCGGACGCGGAAGGCGGAGCCGCCGTCGGAGCGCTGGCAGAGCTGCTCGGCAGGATCCGGCCACTATGGCAGGAAGGCGCGAGGAGCGTGCCCACGGTCACCTCCGGCGACATCGAGAAGGACCTGCCGGACATCCTCGGTCAGACGCCCGTCTCCCGTACCCTGCGCGTCCGCTTCGTCCTCACCGGCTCACCCACCAGCCCCCTGCCCTACCGCGGCATCGCCGGCTCGGGCAACATCACCGCGCAGGAAGCCCTGGCCCGGGCGACCGACGCCCTCCTCGGGCTGCCGCCGGGGTCCACCCGGGGCTACGACCTGCTCGGCCAGGACGCGCGCAACCTCGCCCTGCCCCTCGCCCACGCCAGTGATCCCGACTTCTGCCGGGCCCTGCTCGAGCACGCCCCCCTCCAGGTCCTCGAAGTCCGCAGTGTGCTCCAGGCCCTCCTCGCCCTCTCCGAGGCCCGAGCACGGTACGAGGTGGAGCAGTTCGCGGCCGAACCCGCGACCGGCGAAGGATGGGGCCTGCTGCACGAGTGGCTGATCGAGGGCGCCCGGGAAACCATGCAGGGCACGCTGGACCCCGGCCCCGCATCCGAGCTGCTCGACAACCTCCGCAACCGGCGCTGGGACCGTCTGGAAGACTGCGCCGAGCAAGCGGAAATCATCGAAGAAAAGGTGCAGCCCCACGATCGCGTGCGCTTCGCCGCGCGCTTCCCGTTCGCCGGCCTCCGGCCGAACCTCGTCGAATGGGCGGCGGGGAAATCCCCCGAAGCACGCCTCCGTACGGTCGCCGCCGCACTGCGCGCCGGTGAACGCTTCGCCGAACTGCGCGCGGCCATCGGCACCCTGGTCGGCGTCCCCACGGAAGACGAGCGCGCGCTCCTGCTGGCGGAGACGCTCGACTGCGCCTCGCACCGGCTGGACGCCTGGCTCACCTCGCTGGCCACGTGCCGCCTGACCGGAGCCCGCACGGCAAACCCTCAAGGGCTGGTGATCGGCGCCTACGGCTGGCTGGAGGGCATCGAAATCGACACCGCGCCCGCGGAGAAGAACGCCGAAGGCGTCCCCTCGGACATCACGGAGCCGGTCTTCCGGGCGTACCACGACGGCGGCCACGTCCTCGCCCCGGGCCCCGCGCACGCCGCGACCGCCGCCGTCCTGCGCGGCGCCCGGCTCACTCACGACCCCGGCGACAGCGCGAACGCCGCCCTCGACATCGACCTGTCCAGCACGCGCGTGCGGCAGGCACTCGCCGTCCTGGACGGAATCCGGGCCGGTCAGCCGCTCGGGGCGCTGCTCGGTTACCGTCTCGAACGCAGCCTGCACACCACCTCCGCCGACGGCAAGCCGCTCGACCGCTTCATCTACTGCCTGCGCTCGCTCGCCCCCTTGGCGGCGGCGAAGGCGACCGACCGGGTCGCGGGCGCGAACCCGGCCCCGGCGGAACTGGAGTCGACCGCCGCGGCGGAAGTCGTCGACGGCGTCCGGCTGCTGGAGCTCCACCGCGCGGACGCCGCCACCTCGCAGCCCTTCTCCCAGGGGAAGATCGCGCAGCGCCTGTGCGAGGGACCGCGCGACTACGACCGGTACCTCGCCGGGACGGCATGGGCGGCGCCGACGACGGATGAGCTCCAGGCCGTGGCCGACGCGATCGGCGGCCTGGAGGGCCTCAACGACGCCGTCGCCGACCTGCTGCTCACCGAATCCGTCCACCAGCTCGTGAGCGGAAACGCCGGCCGGGCCGCCGCGGCCATGGACGCCCTCGCCGGTGACGGGCCCCCGCCCGAGCCCGACGTCGTGCGGACACCACGCTCCGGCACCGCACTGACCCACCGGCTGACCGCCCTGTTTCCCGGCCCGGACAAGGCGGGGGAAGCCGGTGGCTGGACCACGAGCCCGCGGGCCTCTGCCGACCCGGCGCTGGAGAACTGGGCACGATCCGTACTCGGCGACGCCTCACGCGTGCTCCTCCATGCCGGCGGCGACGGCGCTCGGCCGGTCACCCTGGCCGATGCCGGGCTCTCCGCCCTGGACTTCGTCAACGCCACCGCAGCCGTACAGGACGGTGGGAAGGACCGGAAGCCACCGGCCATCTGGGCCGTGCTGCGCCGGCGTGTGCCCGGACTCGCCGGCATCGCCGAGCCCTGGGACGGCGATCCGGCACAAGCGCCCGCCGGTGACCACATCACCCTGAGGTCCGCATGGGTGCTCGCCCGCTCCGTACGCGGCCTGCTCGCCGGCTGCCGCGCCCTGCTCCCGGCCGATCTGCTCGGCCCCGGCAGCACGGGAGGAGCGGGCGGAAAACCAGCCGCCGTGGACGGACTCGTGGACAGGGACGAGCTCCACCGGCGGGCGGTGAACGCCGTGGCAGGCCTGCGCAAACTGACCGATGAGGACCCGCCCCGGGACATGGCCGGTGCCGTGCAGCAGGCCGACGCATACGCGAGCTGGGGCCTGGCACCGGCCGAGGATCCGACGACGCTGTCCCAGGACGACCTGACGGCGCATCTGAGCGCCTTGCGCGAGGCGGCGCTGCACAGGCTCGGAACTGCGGACGCCGCGATGAAGGCGTACGACACGGCGTCGGCCGACCCGTCGCTGACGGATGCGGCCGTGGCGGCACCACTCACCGAAGCGATCGCAGCAGTCTTCGGCGACCGGCTGCCCGTGCTGCCCGTCCTGCAGCCCCGGACCGGTGACCCGTTCGTTCGAGCGGTCACCTCGGACACGACGGCCACCTCCGGCACGCAGCAAACCCCCGACGGCGGTGCCATCCGGCCGTGGCTGACACGCGCGTCCCGGGTGCGCCCCTCCGTACGCCGCTACAACGAGGTCCTCCTCCTGCGCGAGGCTCTCGGCCGCTGCCGGTCGCCGCTGAAGGTGGCGCAACTGCCCGCAGCGGCGTTCTCGAGCTGGATCGGGCTGCCGTTTCCCCAGGGCACCCGGCCCGAGGAACCGGTCACCGGCTATGTCGTCGAGGGCGCGGGCAGCGTCGGCCAGGCTGCGAAGTTCTGCGGGCTGATGTTCGACGAATGGGCGGAGATCGTGCCCCGGCGCGGCCCCGTGGGCACCGCAGGCACCGGCTGCTCCACCACCGAAGCCCTGGACGTCCACACCGCAGGACTTGCCCTCAACGCCCCCGGGCCCTCCGCCCGGGCACCCCAGGCCCTCTTGCTGGCCATGAGCCCCGGCGGGATGCCGTGGACGCCCGACAAGGTCGTGGAAATCCTCGACGACACCCTCGATTTGGCACGGGAGAGGGCCGTGACGCTCGAACGCGTCCCGCTCGCCGGCCGGCTGCTGCCCGCCACCTACGTGCAGGACTGGTCGCTCCAAGGCGAGCCCGCCCTCGATATGCGGCGGCTGATGGACACTGCCGACCGGTCGGCCGTCCTGACCCACGTCCTCGAAAAGAGCTGACCCATGCCCGCTGTGATCCGCGCCGACCGTCGCTGGCAAGCGGAGTCCACCGGCGTGCCGATGCTGTCGCCTTCGTGGACGCGCCTGGAGCCGCAGTCGTGCTCCGGCGACCCCGGGCCCGGACTCGCGGCGCAACTGCACGACCCGCTGTGGACGCTCACCCGGCAGTGGCAGTTCGGCGAGTTCGCCGGGGTGGACGCGGGAACTCCGCTGGCCGTACGGGTCGACGCCGTCGCCGCACCCGTGACTCAGTGGCAGCCGGGGGACTGGACCGCCGAAGCAGCCGCACCGGTACGGGAACTGCCGCCGGATCAGCCACTGGACGTCCTCGTGGAACGCGAGCCCGTCCACGGCCGGCCCGGCGCGCGAGCGCGGGCCGAGGCAGGGGCGGCCCTGCTCGCCGCACTGAGGGACGCGGGTCTGGACGACGCGGCCGATGCGGTCCTGCTGCGGAACCCCCTGCCGACCGGGGACACGACGGACAGCCCGGAATGGACGGACGTGGCGCTGGCCCTGGCCGGGCATGCCGCCGACGCCCACGAGGTCTGCGCCGCGTTGGAGGCGGAGCAGGGGGAGACGGGAACGGGAGCGGGGTCTCTGCCAGACTGGCTGCGGGACGCGATCCCGCAGGGCCGCCGGGACGACGCACAGGAGATCATCGCGCGCTGGCTGGCCTGGTACCGGCAGGAGATCGAACCGCAAACGGACGATTCCAGCTGGGTGGGTCGCCACCTGGAATACCGTTTCTCGGTCGCCGTCCACAGGACGGACGGCGACCACACCTTGCGGGCGCCGGAGTTCGGCGGCGCGGAAGTGGACTGGTGGACGTTCGACCTGGACACGGCAGGCTCGTCCGCGTCATCGTCCGAGTCGGCCGAACTTCCCGCGGCAGAGGTGGAGTTCACCCAGCGATGCCCGGCCACGCCCCTGCGCTTCTCCGGCATGCCGGCCGACCGATTCTGGGAGTTCGAGGACGAGCAGGTCGACTTCGGCAGCCTGGAAAGCGACCCGCACGACCTCGCCCGCCTGCTCGTCGCCGAATGCGCACTCGTCTACGGCTGCGACTGGCTGGTCCTCCCGCTCGACGTCCCGGCCCGCTCCCTGGTCACCGTCCGGTCCATCACTTACCGGACGACCTTCAACGAGACGCACCTGGCCTGGCCTCCGCCTCCCGGGACGCAGCGCAGCCGGTGCCGGATGTTCACGGTGTCGGAACCGGAAGCGGTGGGCAGGGCCGTGACGAAAGCCGAAGCCGGCACGTCCCGTACCGTCGAGGGCCTCCTGGTGCCCCCGCCCCTGTTGAGCCGCATCGAAGGCCCGGCCGTGGAGGAAGTGGCCTTCCTGAGGGACGAGTCCGCCAACCTCGCATGGGCCGTCGAGCGCGTCGTTGAGAACACCGCCGGCGAGCCCCGGCTCCGCGAGTCCGAGCGCTACGACACCGCAGTCACGACCGACGACCGACCGGAGGCGGAACTGAACTACCTCCTGCAGACCTCGGTGCCGGACTGGTGGATCCCCTATCTCCCGACGACGCGCGGCTATGCCACGTCGGAACTCGTCCGCAGCGTGCTGCTCCGCTTCGGCAACGATGCTGCCGGCGACAGTGAGGGCAAAGGCGTGGAACCCCAAGGCCGTCTGCTGAAGGAGGGCGGCAACGACGTGATCGCCGACGCCGAGATCCCCCGTGAAGGGCTGAGGATCCGGCGCGTCCCGACCCTGGCACGCCGGACCGACGGCTCCTACGACCTGTGGACCGCCCGCCGCGTCACGGTCGGCCGCGGCGAGGGCCGAAGCGGCCTGGCCTTCGACTCGGCCCTGCCGCGCTGAGCCACCACTCGACGCCGAGCCGTCACACGACGGCCGAGCCGCCGCGCGCTCACCGGGGCCCGGGAGAGCGGGGCCGATGCCGTGAGGCGCTTGCACACGTTGCCTGCACTTCCCCAATGCCCCCATGCCCCGGTGGCACTCGTTCCGGTGATTGAGGCCCGCGGGCTGCTCGTCGACGCTGGGCCCGGGAGAAGTGCCGTAGCGGGACGAGGGGGGCAATGCGGATGCCGGTCACCGCCGACGGAGCCGGTTCCGTGCCGGTGACCACACAGCACAACGACAACCGGCGGACCGGCGCCAATCTTCACGAGACCACGCTCACGCCGCTCACCGTGGGCCGCGAGACCTTCGGCAAGCTGTTCACCCGCGCCGTCGACGGCCAGATCTACGCCCAGCCCCTCGTCGTCCCCGGTGTCCATGTGCCCGGGGCGGGGCGGCGTGACGTCGTCTACGCGGCGACGATGCACAACAGCGTCTACGCCTTCGACGCCCACGACCCCGGCGCCGCGGCCCCGTTGTGGCGGACGTCGCTCGGGCCGTCCGTCCCGCTGCCCGACCCGGAGATAGGCCCGTCCGGCTACCGGGACATCGCCGCCGAGGTCGGGATCGTCAGCACCCCCGTCATCGACACGGCGCGCCAAGTCCTCTACGCCGTCGCCTTCACCAAGGACGCCGACGGCCACCACCACACCCTGCACGCCCTCGACCTCGCCACCGGCCGGCCGGTGCTCGGCGGCCCGGTCCGTATCGCGGCCGACGTCCCCGGCACCGGAGAAGGCAGCAGCGGCGGCCGGATCGCCTTCGTCAGCCGGCGGCACGTCCAGCGGGCCGCGCTGACGCTGGCCAACGGCCGGGTGTACATGGCGTTCGCCTCCTACGGGGACCGCCGCCCGTACCACGGCTGGGTCCTCGCCCACGACGCCGCGACCCTGTCCCTCGTGGGCGCCTATGTGACCACGCCGGGCACGCGCATGGGCGGGATCTGGCAGGCGGGGCAGGGCCTCGCGGTCGACGGCAGCGGCTGCCTGTACTTCATGACCGGCAACGGCGGATTCGCCGCCGACGGCAGCGAGCTGGGCGACAGCGTCGTCAAACTCACCCCGGACCTCACCGTCGCCGACTGGTTCTCGCCGTACGACAACGCGGCGCTCGACGCCCGGGACGCCGACCTCGGCTCGGCCGGCCCCCTGCTCCTGCCCCGCACCTCGCTGCTGCTGGGCGGCGGCAAGGAGGGCAAGTTCTACCTGCTGGACACCGGCAGGATGGGCCATTTCCACGCCGGAGCCGACACCCAGATCCCGCAGAGCTTCTACGTCGTGGCCCCGGACGACGAGCGCCACCACATCCACGGCGGGCCGGTGTACGGGGACTTCCCCGGCGGCCCGTGGGCCTACGTCTGGCCCGAGAACGCCTTCCTGTGCGCCTACCGCTTCGACGGCCGGTCCTTCGCCACCACCCCCGTGTCCACGAGCACCACCACCGACCCCACAGGAGTCCCCGGCGGCTCCCCGGGCATGCCCGGCGGCATGCTCTCCCTCTCCGCCCGTGGCCCCGACCCCGCCACCGCTCTGCTCTGGGCCACGCACCCCTACCGGGACGACGCCAACCAGGCCGTGGTGGAAGGCGTCCTGCGCTGCTACCGGGCGGCGGACCTCACCCGCGAACTGTGGAACAGCAAGATGAACGCCGCCCGTGACGACGTGGGCCTGTTCGCCAAGTTCGTGCCGCCCACCGTCACCGGCGGAAAGGTGTACGTGGCCACGTTCTCCGGAGGGCTGCACGCCTACGGACTCCTCACCCGGCCCTGACGACGGCCCCCGGAAGGCGCTCTGTGCTCGATCCGAAGGGTCAGCTGCACTGCCACGTGAACATGGCGCGGTCGAAGCGGCGGGCCGCCAGGTCCTCCGGGCGTATGAGCCAGTAGAGGGCGCCGCAGTCGCCCCACATCATGTCGGCGTCGTCGTCCGAGTCGAACTGGGCGAGGAGGACCCAGCGCAGCGCTTCCTCCTGGATGCGGGGGTCCGACCACGGCGGGTTGCCCAGGGCGCCGCGGGCGACCTCGGTCTCCACCTCGTCCTGCACCGGATTGGCGTGGCCGCCGATGCGGTGCTCGGTGCCCTCCGAGAGTTCCCACACGGCCTCGCGGAAATCCTCGTCCCACAGCGGGTGGTCGTCGGGCATCGGGTCGAACTCCCCGTACACCACCGGGTGCCACAGGTACGGCGCCGTCGGCTCCGCACGCGCCGTCAAAGACACCTCCGGGTAGGGCTGGATGCCCTCCGGCGCCGCCCGCTCCGCGACGGCGACGCCCGCCGGCACGTACAGCACGCGCGCGCCCGCCCAGCTGCCGGGCTCGTAGGGCGAGACCAGCGCGTCGCCGTCGTCCACCTGCCCGTCGAAGTAGAAGAAGGCCAGCGTGCCGTCCGGAGGGAGGGCGATGTCGAGGGCGGCGGACGGGAGAGCGGCACAGTCGAGCGAGGCGACGAAGGACAGCGGGCCGTGCCCTTCCCACACGGGCCACTCCTCGTTCTCCGGCAGCTCCGGCAGGCCCCCGAGCCGGCCGACGACCGGTGCACCACCCGCAGCCGAACCCGTGGCCCCGCCCTCGGTACCGGTCTTCTCCAGGCGCAGGCTCGGTCGCATCAGGCCGATCCATCGCTCGGCGATCCCGGCGGGAAGGTGCTCGCGGGCGAGCGTGTGCAGGGGGTGCGGGGCATGCGCGGCGTGCGGAGCGTCAGCGGTGCTCTGTGTCATGCCGGTGATGATGCACGAGGCCACTGACAACGAGTGACAACGACTAGGGACGGTGCGGGCCTCGGGAGTTACGCCGCCGCGCCGATCCGGTGCAGCGTCACGTCCCGGAGGCTGCCGCCGGTGACTTCCGCGGTCATGAAGGTGTGATGGGGCTGGCGGCGCCGGTCGGTGGGGGAGCCCGGGTTGAGCAGGCGCAGCCCGCCGGGAGCGGTGGTGTCCCACGGGATGTGGCTGTGGCCGAAGACGAGCACGTCCGTGCCCGGAAAACGCTCGGCGCAGCGCCTCTCCCGCCCTTGTGCGGGCCCGGTCTCGTGGACCACGGCGAACCGCAGCCCGCCGAGCTCGGCGCGCGCGACCTCGGGCAGCCGTGCCCGCAGCTCCGGTCCGTCGTTGTTGCCGTACACCCCGATGAGGCGCGCGGACCGCTCGGCGAACAGGTCGAGGGCCGCCAGGTCGACCCAGTCCCCGGCGTGGATGACGACGTCGGCCCGGTCGACGGCCGTCAGGAGTTCCCCGGGCAGAGCGCGGGCGCGCTTGGGCAGGTGGGTGTCCGATGTCAGGAGCAGTCGCATGCCGGTCATCTTGCCGAGCGCGTGATGCCGATGCCGGCCGGGGCGCGCTGCGGCGCCCCGGGTCATCGGTCCGGCGGCCCGGATCCACCCGGACATGCCCGAGTGAGGCCCTTCGCCTCGCCCGCGGAGCCCACGCTCTCGGGTCCGGCTCGTAGTGGCCGGAAGCCGATGCCATGTCCATGTATGTCGTTGAAGCCTCATCAGCCGGTTGACTACGGTGGCGTTTCGGCTCAATTACGGCATGGTCACCCAGGGGGAGCCAGTTGGGCAGCAACGGGGCCAAGAGGATCATTACCGCGCACCGCAGAGACGGTGCTCCACCCGGCCGGGAGGAGCGCGCGTGGTCGCTCGTCCCGGTGGCGCTCCTGCGCCACGCAGGGTTCCCCGTCTCCCTTCTCCGGCACCTCGCCGACCCCGCGGCCGCGGATGGCGCCGACGCGGTCATCGCCTGTTACGACGCGGTGCGCAGCCTCGCGCAGCAGGTCAAGGCAGAGCTCCGGGGCGCACGGGCCGGGCGCGAGGGCGATCTCGCCTCCGGCGTCGGGATGATGCGCCCCTTCCCGGAAGAAGCCCTCGCACAGCTCGGCGCCTGCCTCTCCGCGCCGGCCATGCAAGTCATCGAGCGCTACCAGTCCGCGGCGCTGCTCCTGGACCGCACGTGGCGGGCCTTCGAGGAAGGTTTCCCCGCCCGGCTCGGCGGCACCAGGCGCCACGTCGCCGGGCTGTTCCGCGACCCGGCCCTGAAACAGGTGCTCCTGCTGTCGAACGACGCCCGTTTCGCCGAGTTCGCGGCCTGGCTCGACGGGGGCTCCGGCGGCTCGGACGGCCACGTCCGGCGCATGACGGACCTGCTGGCGATGTACCTGCAGCGGGTGGCGACGAAGAACGAGACCCACTCCCACTTCGGGCCCCTGTCCGTGGCGCGCCTGGCCCCGGACGCCGACGGCGTCTCCTGGACCGAACGGCCCCTCCGCCGGATCGCGTTCCTGAGCCACTGGGCGGGGGAGCGGCTGGCGGAGGTGTTCAGCCGGCGGCCGGAGGTGTTCGAGCACGTACGGCCCCGCCGCCGTCCCCTCGCCTTCGCCGACGGCGCGGACATCTCCCTCTACGCCTTCGAGACCACGACCGGCATGCCCGGCGACTGGCGCTTCGTCGCCGTCACCACCGGCAGGCTCGACCCCGGCCGGTTGTGGCTGTGGGAGCGCTGTGACGGCGAGCACACGGTCGCCCAGCTGCGCGCCGCATGGGCCGCGCGGGCGCCCGAACGCACCCCCGCACCAGCCCGTGACCAGGACTCCTCGTTCGACGCCGCCCTCAACGAGCTGATCGCCGAGGACTGGCTCGTCGGCCGCTGGGAGATCCCCATCGGCTCCGCGGACCCGCTGAGCGTCCTCGAAAGCCACCTCCTCCGCGTCCCCGGCGGCGGATCGTCCGATCTCGCCACCGTCCACCGCCTCCGGACGGGGCTGCGGGAATTCGCGGAAGCCCCCGGCGACGAGCGCGCACCGCGGCTCGCCGAGATGAAGGAGACCTTCGAAAAGATCACCGGGACCGCGGCCAACCGCGCCGACGGCATGCACTACGCCGACCGCAGCATCTTCTACGAAGAGGCGTACAGCCCGGTCGCCGGCCTGCGGTTCGGTCGGGACGTCGCGGACCTCATCAGCCGCGAGCTCTCCCTCGTCTACGAGACGGCCCTCCTGGCGCCGCGGCTGCGGATCCGCCGCGAGCAGGACATCCTCCGCCGCTGGGTCGAACAGCGCTTCGGGCCCGGTGTGCCCGTACCTCTGCAGCACTTCTACGCCGGCTTCTACGCCGACAAGCCCGCCCTCGCCCGCGCCTGCGAGGACGTCGACCGGGAACTCGCCGCCCTGGACCGCGAGCTCACCGCCCTCCTGCTCCAGGGACACACCGAACACACCGAAGACACGGGGCACACCGGACACGCCGGAGGCACCGGACGCGTCGGCGGCGGCCACGAGGTGCTGGTGGAGCGCGACCGCCTCGAAGAGCTGCTGGACAGGTACCCGGCGGCGCCGCCCGCCCTGTGCAACCCCGACGTCATGATCGCCGCCCCGGACACCGCGGCGATCGCCCGCGGGGACTTCCTCGCCGTCGTCGGCGACTGCCACGCCGTCCGGGAAGTCCTGACCCACTCCAGCTTCGCCCCGCTGATCGAGGCCGAGGCGCCCGAGGTGCTCGCCGAGGTCCACTCCCGCTACCTGAGCCTCCTGGACGAGGACGAGGAACTCGTCGACCTCGCCCGGTCCCACCCGGACAAGACCGGCGCCCAACTGCTCTACCCCTGCCCCGACCTGGAGGTCTACGGGCTGTCCCCGAAGAGCCGGGACCGGGTGCTCCAGCCCCGGCAGCTGTACGTGACGGCGCGCGACGGCAGGATCGAGCTGCGCGCGCACGGCACCGGGAAACGCCTGAAACTGCTGGCCCCGCTCGCCGGCGGACCCAGCATCCGCCAGGACCCGCTGTCGCCGTTCGCCTTCCCCCGCCACTTCGGCGGCATCGGGCTGCGCGGCGTGGACCACGACCACCTGCCCAGGATCCGCTGCGGCCGCGTCGTCCTCCACCGCGAGCGCTGGCGGATCCCCGCACGGGCCTTCCGCGGCTGGAGCCCCGGCATTCACCGGGCGAACGGTGACGCCGCCGAGTTCACCGCGGGCCGCCGGCTCCGCCGCGGCCTCGGCCTGCCGGAGACCGGCTTCGCGAAGGTCCCGGGCGAGCCCAAGCCCGTCTACGTGGACTGGGGATCGCCGCTGCTCGTGCGGCAGCTCTTCCGGCTCGCCCGGAGGAGCGGGGGGACCGGATCCCCGGTCGAATTCACCGAGATGCTGCCCTCGCAGGACCAGCTGTGGCTGGACATCGGGGGACAGCGCCACACCAGCGAGCTGCGCTGCGCCGTCTTCTCCCGAGGCCGGTCATGACCCGGCTCACCGGTCACCACCGGCTCCGTCACCTCACCGGACACCACCGGCTCGGTCACCTCATCGATCACCACCGGCTTGATCACCTCACCGGCCACCACCGACCCGTCTCACCCACCACCGATTCCCCGTACAGGGGGCACCATGATCAAGAGTTGTATCGTCCAGTTGCCCTTCCCGTCCTCCCATGACCCCGATGCCCGGCTGTCCGCTTACTACGAGGACTACGACCGGCGATTCCGGGCCTTTCTTCCCGAATACTTCATCCCCTCCGACGGCCTGTGGGAAATGCCGCTGTGGGTGGCCCACCTGACCGCGCTCCTGGACACCGCCGGCATCGACTCCGGCTTCCAGGACCTCTCGCGGACCCCCGCCGACGCCGAAGCCTGCTGCGACCCGCTGCTGAGGGCGACGGCACGGGGGGACCTGGTGCTGATATCGCCGCTCGCCCAGAACTTCCGGCTCGCCCTCGACATCGCCGCGCGCCTGGAGGGCGCGGGGCGGCGCGTCGTCCTCGGGGGCAACATGGCCCCGCTGGCGCCCGAGGGGGCCGTGCACACCGTCCACAGGGGCCAGCTCGACGCCGGCCTCGTGTCGCGGCTGGTCCGCATCGCCGCGGCGGAGGGCGGCCGCACCGAGAAGCCCGCCGAGCGCGGGCTGTCGGCCGAGCGGATCACCTGGGCGCCGGACTACCGGCACCTGACGGGATACACCGGCAAGGTCCCGATGCTGCGGGTCAACGCCAGCCACGGCTGCCTCTACCAGTGCGCCTTCTGCGGGGACGCGTGGAGCAAACAGCTCACGCTCGTGGACCGCGACGCCCTGGCCGCCGAGGTGGACGAGCTCGCCGCCCGTTTCCCCGGCACGCGCCTCGTCTACATAGGGGACAAGACCTTCGGCCAGTCGCGCGAAGCCGTCGCCAACCTCCTGCGGGTCTTCCGCGACCGCCCCGGATACCGGTTCATCGTGCAGACCCACGTCATGCAGGTGAAGGAATGGATCATCGACGCCATGCACGAACTCGGCGTCGCCGCCGTCGAACTCGGCTTCGAATCCGCCGATTCCCAGATGCTCAAACGGCTGGGCAAGCTCTCCCGCGGCCTCGACGACTACACCGCCAAGATCCACGCCCTGAGCGACTCCGGCCTGAAGGTCGTCCTCAACATGATGGGCGGACTGGACGAGGAGACGGAGGAGGCACACACCCAGACCGTCGACTGGCTCCAGGAGAACAGCCGGGCCCTGTGGCTCTTCAACCTCTACAACTTCGTCCCGTACCCCCTCACCCCCGACTTCCCGCGCCTGCGGGACCGCATCTTCGACTGGGACTACGCCCACTGGCGCGAGGACGCCCCGGTCGTCTACCGGCCCCGCCACCTCACACCGGAACGCAGCTGGGAACTCTTCCAGGAGAAGATCGCCGCCGCCCACCGCATCGTCCGCACCTCCGCACCAGCCCCCCACGACCGGCCCGCACAGGAGAGCGCATGACCCGGCTGCCCGACCCGCCCGACCTGCCTGAGCTGCCCGACTTCGAGGCACTGCACCACAGCGTCAAACCGGAGGACTTCGAGCAGGACCCGCTGCCCGGCTGGGCCGGAATCGCCACCCTCTTCGGCGCCCCCGCCATCTCCGCCGCACTCGCCGACGCCGGCGAGGACGGCTGGGTGGCCGCCGGCGTCCCCTTCGACGCCACGGCCAGCTCCCGCCCCGGAGCCGCCGAGGGCCCCCGGGCGATCCGGCAGGCGAGCCTGGTCTTCTCCAGCTACCTGACCAGCCTGGGGCAGTGGCGGATGCTGGACACCCGCAGCGGGGCGACGTTCCGCTACCGCGCCCCGCGCGTGGCCGACGCGGGCGACCTGCACGTCTATCCCACCGACACGATCCGCACCTTCCAGGCCGTCGCCGCCGAGAGCCGGCGGCTCAGCGGGGCCGCCGGCCGCCTCCTCTTCCTCAACGGTGACCACTCGGCCACCTTCCCCACCTTCGCCGGCTTCCGTGCCGGCCGGCTCGACCGCGGCGCCGCACGGGTGGGCTTCGTCAACATCGACCACCACTTCGACTTCGGCAACTGGAGCACCCTCCACGGGCCGCTCTATCACGGCTCGAACTCCCGCCGGATCAGCGAACTGCCCGGCATGCGCCCAGAGGACATCGCCTTCGTCGGCGTCGGCGACGTCACCAAGTACGACCAGTTCAGGGACCTCCTCGACCGCGGATTCCATGTGGTGCCCGGCGCCCGCATCGTGCGCGACGGAGCCGCCGCGGCCCTGCGCCGGGTCGTGGAAGAGCTCGGCGAGCGCTGCGACACCGTGTACGTGTCCCTCGACATCGACGTCCTCGACAGCGCCGTCGCCACCGGCACCGGCCACGTCACCATGGGCGGCATCGGCACCGGCCACCTCCTCGACGTCTACGAAGAGCTGCGCGCCCTCCCCGTCGGCGGCCTCGACGTCGCCGAAGTCGCCCCCCGCTACGACCCGTCCGGCAGCACGGCACAGATCGCCGCCCGGCTGCTCTTCGAGTTCCTCTTCCGCACCGACTGCGAGGCACCGCAGCTCGCGCCCTGGACGGACCCCCTCCCCGACGGCTCCCCGGCGCGGACCGCCCCGGACAGCCCCCGGGAGGAGCAGTGAGGTTCGCTCCCGCCGAGGCCCAGCTCGACTGCGCCGAGCTGCTCGCCGGCCCGCCCGCCCGGCGCGCGGCCGCACTCGACCGGCTCGCCGCCGAAGCCGCCGGCCACCTGCACCGCACCGGCTTCGCCGTCTTCCGCATCGGCCGGCTGCGGCAAGGAGTCGAGGACAGCCGCCGGCTCGCCCGCGCCCTCGCCGAACGCCTCCGCGACGCCCTGGTCGCCCGCGGCGCCCCGGCCGGCATGCGCCTGGAAGCCGACAAACCCCAGCAGACGTACGTGCCCGAAGGCTTCCCCACCCGCACCCTGCTCCCGCACCACGACGGCCAGCACTGCTCGTACCTCACCCCCAGCCTGCTGGACGCGCCCGACTGGGACCCCGCCTGGCGGGAGTTCGGCACCACCGGCTACACCACCACCCCCGCCCACAAGATGTACCAGGGCATCTTCCTGTCCGCCCCCGGCGAGGGCCTCAGCGTCACCACGTACTACGACTGGCTCGGCATCGTCGAGGACGTCCTCGACCGGCGCGGCGTCCCCACCGGCGACGACCCGGCCGGCACGGCGGCCCGCTGGATCGGCGAGAACCTGCGCACCGCCCTCGCGCGCCAGCCCGAACACGGCTGCCCGTACCCGTCCTTCGGCGCCATGCTGGGCCTGCAGGAACCCCTGTGGCACGGCCTGTCGTTCCACCACGGCGAGGCGGACCTCACCAAGAAGGACCGCACCCGCCACCCCGCCGCCGTGCCGCTCGCCGCACGGTGCACCTGCGGGGAGTGCCGGGGCGAGGCGGCCCGCCTGTTCTGCCACCAGGTGGTCATGGCCACCGGCCTGACCTGGAGCGGATTCCGGGCCCGCTGGGAAGTGCTCGTACCGGGCGACCAGTGCGACCTGATCTTCGGGCACAACCTGACCACGCTCCACGGCGGCCTGGCCGGCGGGCCCGGCCGCGTCATCGAACCGTACTGCCTGGTCATGGACACCCCCTCCGGGCCCGGCTACGAGCGCTGGCTCGCCGCGTCCTGGCGGCGCTCCCTCCCGGAGGCCGGATGATGCCCGGCGTCCCCGCGCACCGTGCCACCCCCGCCGACCTGCACCTGCACACCCGCTGCTCCGACGGCGACGAGCCTCCGGAGGAGGTCGCCCGCCACTGCCTGGCCGCCGGCCTGCGCGCCGCCGCGGTCACCGACCACAACACCATGGCGGGCGTCGCCGCCTTCGCCCGGACCGCCGGCGACGCGCTCACCGTCGTCCCCGGCTGCGAGGTCACGGCCGAATGGCGGGGCGAAGAAGTGCACTGCCTCGCCTACTTCACCGACCCAGCGGACCGGCTCTTCCGGCGCAGGATCCGCCGCGTTCACGACGCCGAGCTCGACTGGTGGCGCACCTGGACCCACCGTGTCCAAGCCATCGGAGTCCCCCTCACCTGGGAGCTCGTGACCGAACGGCTCGGCGGGGACCGGGTCGCCTACGTCGGCGACTACCTCGCCCTGCTGGCCGCCACCGCGGGCGACGACCCCAGGTTCACGCCGTACGCCCCGGCGGCGGACGACCGCATCGCGGCCGACTGGTGCCGCCCGGGCCGGCCGCTCCACGTCCCCCAGCCCTGGCGCCCGGGCCTCTTCGACGTCCTGACGTGGATCACCGACGCGGGTGGCGCCGCCGTCCTCGCCCACCCCGCCCGCGTCCTGGACACCGAGGACGAGACGGAGTGCACCGCCCTGCTCAAACCCCTGTGCGACGCGGGACTTTCCGGGCTCGAAGCGTGGACCAGCTGGCACACCCCGGCCGAGAGCAGCCGCCTCGCCCGGGTCTGCGCCGCGCTCGGCATCGTGGCCACCGCCGGCTCGGACTACCACGGCCCGCGCGTCAAGTCCTGGGTCCGCAGGCCCGGTCTGCTGCCGGCACCGCCCGCCGACCCCATGGCGGTCCTGGACGCGCTGTACGAGCGGGCCTCCGCGCCCGGCGCACCGCCGGGGCCCCCGCCGCCTTCTCCCGTGTCCACGACGCCCGCCACGCCTCCTACGCCCAGGACGGGACCATGACCTCCGTGACTGCTCCTGACCCCGGCCCCGACGCGGACGCCGGCACCGGGCACCGTCCCGCCCCCGCCGCCCCGCCCGCACTCGCCGACCGCGCCTGGCACCTCGTCCCCGTCGTCGTCCTCCGCCAGGCCGGCTACCCGATGGAACTGCTCGCCCCGCTCGCGGACACCGCCGCCGCGGCGGAGGCCGACGCCCTCATGGACCGCCGGGCCCGCCTCACCGCCCTCGCGGACGACGTGAAGGCCCTGCTCCGGGACCACCGCGTGCCGGGCCGGCAACGGATGTCGTCATGGGTGGGCCAACTGCGCCCCGTCCCCGAGAGCGAGCTCGCCGGGCTGCCCGGCGACGCCGCCGGCACCCTCCGCGCGTACCAGGAGACCGCCGCCGCGCTCGCCGCCCAGTGGTCGGCGTTCGCCGCCCGCCACCGCGAACGCCTGGACGCGGCCGGCGCCGCCGTGGCCCGCGCCTTCGCGGACGAGCCGTCCCTGCGGGACGTCCTCCTGCTGTCCAACGACGCCGCCTACCCCGGATTCGCCGCCTGGCTCGACTCCTTCACCGGCGTCACCGGGCGGCGCACCCGCAAGATGACCGACCTGCTGGCCATGTACCTCCAGCGCATCACCACGAAGAACGAGACGCACGCCCACTTCGGGCCGTTCACCGTCGGCCGCACCACGACCGCCGCCGGCGAACCGGGCATCACCTGGTCGTCACGGCAGCCCCTGGAACGCCGCGCCTGCTTCACCCACTGGGCCGCGGAACGCCTCGCCGCCGCGGCGGGGGAGATCCCGGGGCTCGGCGACTGCGTCCGCCCCCGCAGGCGCCCCCTGGCGTTCCTCCGCGACGGGCGCATCGACCTGTACGCGTTCACCACCCGGGACGGGCTCGACACCGACTGGGACTTCCGCCACCTCGGCGGCGCCGCCGTCTCCGCCTCCGAGGCCTGGCTGTGGGAGCACTGCGACGGCGAGCGCACCGTGGAGGAACTGCGCACCGCCTGGGACGCCGAGCACGGCCCCGGCGAAGGCCCCGGCATCACCTCCTTCGACCGGGCCCTGAGGCGCCTGACCGACCACGAATGGGTGATCGCCGAGTTCGAGGTCCCCGTCGGCGATTCCCGGCCCCTGGCCGCTCTGCGCGAGCTGCTGTCCGGCGCGCCCGAAGAGCTCGCCGGCCCGCTCCTCGCCGCGATCGACCGCTTCGAGCAGGATCTGGTCCGCTTCTCGGCGCTGCCCCCGGCCGGGCGCCCCGCCCTGCTCGCCGACGCCAAGGACCGGTTCGAGAAGCTGACCCGCGGCCCGGCCAACCGCCACCAGGGCCTGCACTACGCCGACCGCAGCATCCTCTTCGAGGAGGCCCACAGCGAGCTGGCCGGCCTCACCGTCGGCCCGGACATCGCCCGGTTCATCACCGACGAGCTGTCCGTCGTCTACGAGACCGTCCTGGCGGGCCCCCGGCTGCGCATGCGCCGCGAACTCGGCATCCTCACCCGCTGGGCGACCGCCCGGTTCGGCACCGGCGCCGTCATTCCCCTCGACCGGCTCTACGCAGAATTCTTCCGCGACCGGGACCGGCTGGCCGCCGACTGCGCCGCCGTCGACGCCGAACTCGCCGCCCTCGACGCCGAGATCACCCGCGCCCTGCTCGGCGACGACACCGGCCGGCCCGAGACCGTCGTACCGCGCGAGCGGATGGAAGCCGTCCTCGGCGCCCACCCGGCCACCCCGTCCGCCCTCTGCAACCCCGACATCCTCTTCGCCGCCGAGAGCCGGGAGGCGCTGGCCCGCGGCGACTTCACCGCCGTCATCGGCGACTGCCACGCCGTGCGCGAAGTCGTCACCCACACCAGCTTCGGCCCCCTCGTCCAGGAACGGACCCCCGAACTCCTCCCCGAGGTCCACCGCGGCTACCTCTCCCTCCTGGACGACGACGAGATCCTCGTCAACCTTTCCCGCGGCCACCCCGACAAGTCCTCCACCCAGCTCTGCTACCCCTGCCACGACCTGGAGGTGTACGGCCGCTCCCCGCAGACCCGCGACAAGGTCCTCCAGCCCTCCCGGCTGTACGCGGTCGTGGCCGGCGGCCGCCTCGAACTGCGCGCCCACGGAGTCGGCGGCAGACTGCGTCTCATGGCCCCTCCCGCCGGAGGCCCCAGCATCCTCCAGGACCCGCTCTCGCCCTTCGCCTTTCCCCGCCACTTCGGCGGCGTCGGCCTGCGCGCGGAAGCACTCGACCACATCCCGCGCATCCGCTGCGGGCGCGTGGTCCTGCAACGCGAGACGTGGCGCATCTCCGCGGACGCCCTGCGCGGGCCCAGCCTGTCGGGCAGCCGCATGGCCGCCGACGACGCCGCGGAGTATCTCGCCGCGCGCCGGCTGCGCACCGCCCACGGCCTGCCCCGGCACGTCTTCGCCAAGATCCCCGGCGAGCCCAAGCCGCTCTACGTCGACTGGGACGCCCCCCTGCTCGTACGCCAGCTCAGCAGGCTGGCCCGCGGGACCGGCGGCACGGTGGAGATCTCCGAGATGCTGCCCGCCCCCGGCGAGCGCTGGCTGGAGGTCGACGGCCGCCGGTACACCAGCGAGCTGCGCTGCGCGGTCTTCTCGCCCGGACGGCCGCGATGACGACCGGCACCACCGGCACGACCGGACCGGCCGCACCCGCGGGCTTCGGCACCGCGTACCACCGGCTGACCGGCGCCGCCGGGATCTCCGCCGTCGGCGACGGCATGCGGTTCGCCGCCCTGCCCCTGCTGTCCGCCGCCCTGCTCCACGAAGCGTTCCAGGTCTCCGTGGTCACCGCGGCCACGACCGTGCCCTGGCTGCTGTTCGGACTCCCGGCCGGCGCGTACGCCGACCGGTTCGAAAGACAGCGGCTGATGGTCCTCGCCGACCTGCTCCGCGCCGGCACCCTGATCGTCACCGCCGTCCTCCTCGCCACCGGCCGGCTGACGTTCTGGCCGCTCGTGGCGGCGGCGTTCCTGCTCGGCGTGGGGGAGGTGCTCTTCGACTGCGCCTCCTTCGCGCTCCTGCCCGGCGTCGTCCCCAAGGACCGGCTCGAAGCGGCCAACGGACGCCTGTTCGCCGTCCAGACCGTGGGCCGCGACCTGCTGGGCCACGTCCTCGGAGGCATCCTCTTCGCAGCCGGCCGGGCCGTTCCCCTGGTGCTGGACGCACTGTCCTTCCTGGCCTCCGCGGCGCTGCTCCGGGGCGTCCGCGGGCCGCGCCCCGCGCCCCCGGCGGGCCGGCCGCACCTCCTCGGGGAGATCAGGGAGGGCCTGGAGCACGTGGTGCGCGACCCCCTGCTGCGCGCCCTGACCGTCTCCGCCGGGCTCATCAACGCCGTCTACCTCGGCCAGGTGGCCGTCTTCGTCATCCTCGTGCGCGACGTACTGCACCTCCCGTCCGCCGCGTACGGGGCGCTCGTGGCGGCCGGCGCAGTCGGCGGCGTGATCGGCGGAGCCACCGCGAGCCGCATCAGCCGCGCGGCGGGCCGCGTCCCCACCCTCCTGGGCGGCCTCGTCCTCATCGGCGCCGCGGGAGCGGCCGTGGCCGCGACCGGCAGCGTCGCCGTGGTCGCGGTGGCCTACAGCGCGAGCGGATTCGCCCTCATGCTGTGGAACGTCGTGGCGGTGTCCCTGCGCCAGGGCCTCATCCCCGACCGGCTGCTGGGGCGCGCGACGGGCGTGTACCGCCTGTTCGCCTGGGGCACGATGCCCCTCGGCGCCCTGCTCTTCGGCGCGCTCACCGAGGCGACCGGGCCGCGCACGGCCTTCGCGGCGGGCGGCGCGGTGATACTGGCCCTGGCCCTGGCGGTCGCGCCCGTCCTGTTCCGGGACGGCCGGGCCCGGTACGAGACGACAACCGGAGCGACCGGAGCGACCGGAGCGACTGAAGCGACTGGAGAATCCGCAGCGAACGAATCCGGGCTGACGCCTGAACCAGCATCCGAACGAGACGACTGAACGGAGCACCGCGCCCCGATGACCCGCCCCACCGATCTCCTCGGCAGTCTGGCCGAACGCTGGAAGCTCGACGACCTGACGCCGGTCGGCAGCGGCCTCGAATTCTCCGTCTACTCCGCCCGGGACCGGGACGGCCGGGACGTCGCCCTGCGGCTCGCGCACCGCCGCTTCGACTCCAACGCCAACGACCCGCAGGTCGACACGAGGGCCCTGCTGGTCCAGGAGTACGAGATCACCCGCCACTTGGCGGCCCACGGCTTCCCGGTGGCCGAGCCGCTGGAACTGCACCTCGCCGACGACCCGGCGTCCCCCGACGTCCTCCTGTCCCTCTACGTCCCCGACGACGCGTCCCGCGTGGACGGCTTCGGCCTCGGTGAGCTCCTCGCCCGCCTCCACCGCCTGCCACCGCCGCGCAGGCTCGTCCCCGTGGCGTCGGAGGGCCTGACCACCCGCCAGGTGCTCGCCACCCGCATCCGGCGCAGGTGGGTGGAGACCGGCCGGTACGTGGCCGACTGGCCCGCCCCACCGGACCCCGCGCTCCTCGCCCGCCACCTCTCCGGCATCACCGAGTCCGCACTCGTCCACCTGGACGTCCGCAGCGCCAACATCCGGCGCCGCGAGAGCCGGGTCGAGGCCCTCCTGGACTGGTCGAACGCCCTGCTCGGCGACGGCACCCTCGAATTCGGCAGACTCACCGAATACGCCCGCTATCCCGAGAACCAGCTCGACCCGGAAGCCCTGCGGGCGGGCTACACGACCCTGCGCGAAGCACCACCGGCCGCCACCGACCCGGCCGTGCTGGCCTGCCGCCTGGACACCGCACTCATGCTGGCCCTGGTCTTCCTCTCGGAAGCCCCGGACCCCGCTCGCGGCCCGTCGGCAGCGGACCACGCACGCGAACTGGCGGACGCCCTCACGAAGCAGGGGTGAGCCGGGCCGGCGGCGGCGCCCGGTGGCCGCCGCCGGCGTGGATCAGGCCTCCGCCACGGCTTCCAGCGGGCTCAGGGCAGCCGCCCGGCGGGCCGGGACGGCGGCCGCGACCGCGCCGACCGCGAGGGACACCAGGCACACGAGGAGCAGCGTCCCCCACGGCAGCGCGAGGGAGTACTGCTCCATCGCGCCGTTGGCCAGCGAGCCGACCGCCCAGGCGCTGAACAGCCCGCCCGCCAGGCCGAGGAGGGTGCCGAAGGCGGCGACGGTCACCGCTTCCAGGCGGATCATCCGCCGGATCCCGGCGCGGTCCAAGCCGATGGCGCGCAGGACGCCGATCTCGCGGGTGCGTTCGGCGACCGACATGGCCAGGGTGTTCACGATGCCGAGGGCGGCGATCACGACGCCGATGGCGAGCAGCCCGTACATCAGGGTCAGCAGGTCTCCCATGGTGCCGGCGGCCTCACGGACGAGTGTCTTCCGGTCCTGCACCTTCAGCAGCGGGTTGTTGCCCACGGCGGTGCGCAGCCGGTCCTCGGTGTTCTTGGAGACCGCGCCGTCCTCGGTGCGGACGAGGATCCGCTGGACGGAGCCGGGGTTGAAGCTGTTCTTCGCCACCTCGGTACGGGCGCCCAGCGCGCCGTGCGCGATGGGGTTGTCCTTGTAGACGGCCACGACCGTGTACTTCTTGAAGTCCTGGGAGCGGCCCATGCTGGCGTTGATCCTGCCGCCCGTGCTCACGCCGTTTTCCCGGGCGAGGGAGCTGGAGAGGGCGATCCGGCCCGGGCCGAGGTCCGCGAGGGAGCCGCTCGTGAGGTCGAGCTTCATGACCTCCTTCACGGTGGCGGGGTCGACTCCGGAGATCTCCCGGACACTGCCGCCGGCGAACAGGGTGGAGTCCGTGACGGCGGTCGCGGTCCGTACCCCGGGGGTGCCGGCCACGCGCTGGACGGCGGCCGGGTCGACGGTGAGGGTGGGGGTACGGGTGCCGATCACGTAGTCGGCGCCGAGGCCGGCCGCGGCCTGGTGGTCGAGGGCCTGCCCGGTGGAGTTGCCGATGACGGCGAGCCCGGCGACCAGCGCCGTGCTGATCATCAGGGCCGAGGCGGTGGCGGCGGTGCGCCGCGGGTCGCGCAGCGCGTTCTCCTGCGCAAGACGGCCGGTGACCCCGAAGCGGCGGGTCAGCCGTCCGGTCAGCCGCAGTACGGGGGCGGCGAGCAGCGGCGCCAGCACGATCATGGCGACGACGAGGGCGACGCAGCCGAGCATCGCGGTCTGCAGGTTCGCCTCCGAGGCGTCCTTGGCCCCCGTGAGCGAGATCAGCAGGCCGGCGCCGAGGGCGAGGAGGGCCAGGCCCGCGACGGCGCGGATCCGGGACCGGGTGGCGGAAGGCGGCTGCTCGGCCGAGCGCATCGCTTCGACGGGCGCGACCTTCGCTGCCCTGCGGGAGGGCAGCCAGGCGGCGAGCACGGTGACGCCCACGCCCACGCCGAGCGCCGCCGCGACGGAGCGCGGGCCGATCACGAGGGGGCCGCGGGGCAGCGGGTCCGAGCCGGTGCCGAGCACGTCGGGCAGCACGGAGGCGATGCCCAGGCCGAGGACGAATCCGGCCGCCGACGCGGCGAGGCCGACCAGGAGGGCCTCCAGCAGGACGGAGCGGACCACCTGGCGGCGCGAGGCGCCGATCGCCCGCAGCAGCGCGATCTCACGGGTGCGCCGGCTGATGAGCATGGTGAAGGTGTTGACGACGAGGAACGAGCCGATGAACAGGGCGACCCCGGCGAAGATCATCGGCATCTTCTTGTAGCCACGGGTCTGCATGTCGACATTGGTGGCCTGCTGGGCGGCCTGCGCGCTGCCGCTCGTGGCCACGGCCTTGTCGGCCGGGAGCACAGAGGTGACCCGCTGGGAGAGCTCGGCCTGGCTGGTGCCGGGCGTGGCGGACAGGTCGATCCCGGTGTAGTGGCCGGGGGTCGCGAAGAGGTGCTGGGCGGTCGCCTTGTCGAACAGGGCGAGCGTGCCGCCGGCGGTCACCCGCGAGTCCTTGGTGCTGACGATGCCGACGAGCCGCTTCGTCATGACCGGGCCGTCGGTGGCCAGCGTGACCATGTCGCCGATGCGGAAGTGACCGGCGGCCGCGGTGCCGCTGTCCACGGCCAGTTCGCCGCCGTTCGCGGGGGCGCGGCCCTTGACCAGCGGATAGCGGCTGTCCTTGCTGTCCTTACCCGGCACGTAGGCGGCGGCCGGATGGGCCCACGCCTTGTCGGCCCGCATCGGAGTGCCGTCGGCGGCGTTCAGAACGGCCGAGCCCTCGGCCGAGGGCCGTACGGCGGCGACACCGGGCACGCCCGCCAGTTTCCGCGCGAGGGCATCGTCGAGCACGTCGGCGTGCTCGTTCGCGGCGGTCCCCGGCGGGGGCTCCTTCGCGGTCACCGTGACCGCGACGCCCGCGAAGCTCTTCGACGCGGCGGCGCGGTAGGCCGCGGCGGACGAGTCCGCGAAGACGAGGGTGCCGGAGACGAACGCGACGCCCAGGCAGACCGCGAGGACGGTCATGACCAGACGGGCCTTGTGCGCCAGGACGTTGCGCAGGGCTGTTTTCAGCATGGGCAGCTTTCGGGAACGGGGAAGGACGAGGACGAACGGCGCGGGCGCGGGTCAGCCGGTGTGCGAGCGGGGGCCGGAGGCGGGGGCCTCGGCGCGGTTGTCCCGGGAGAGTCCCGCCATGCGGTCCAGGACCCGGTCCGGGGTGGGCCGTGTCATCTCGTCGACCAGGCGTCCGTCGGAGAGGAAGACCACGCGGTCGGCGTAGCCGGCGGCGACGGGGTCGTGGGTCACCATGACCACGGTCTGCCCCAGCTCCCGGACCGAGTCGCGCAGGAAGCCGAGGACCTCGCTCCCGGCGCGGGAGTCGAGGTTGCCGGTGGGCTCGTCGCCGAAGACGATCGCGGGGCGGGAGACCAGGGCGCGGGCCACCGCGACCCGCTGCTGCTGGCCGCCGGAGAGCTGCGCGGGCCGGTGGCCGAGGCGCTCGGAGAGGCCGACCATGGCGACCACGCGGTCCAGCCACTGCTGATCGGGCCGGCGCCCGGCGATGGAGAGCGGCAGGGTGATGTTCTCCAGCGCGGTCAGCGTCGGCAGCAGGTTGAAGGCCTGGAAGATGAAGCCGATCCGGTCGCGGCGCAGCTCGGTGAGCTGCCGGTCGTTGAGCGTGCTCAGTTCGGTGGTGCCGATGCGCACGGAACCGGAGCTGGGCGAGTCGAGCCCGGCGGCGCAGTGCATCAGGGTGGACTTGCCGCAGCCGGAGGGGCCCATGATCGCGGTGAACTCGCCCTCGCGGAAGCCGATGCTGACCCGGTCCAGGGCCACGACCTGGGTGTCGCCGCTTCCGTAGACCTTGGTCAGATCGGTGGTGGCGGCCGCGATCCCGGGCGTCGTGTGCGTCGCGTGCGGGGGAAAGGGGGCGGGGGCGCTCACAGGGACTCCTCTTCGGTGCGGAAACGTGCACTTCGAAGGGTGTCCGGGGAACGTATCGGGGCCTGGGCGGCCGTGTATCGGCGCCCGCGCCGGTTCGTAGCAGTTCTGTAGGTACTGAAGGTTCCGGAGGTTCTGCAGGGGTGGGGGCGGCAGCCCTCAACGGATGGACGCGTGCCGGGGCGGTCAGTCCGGCAGGTGCAAGGTGGCGACGGCGCCACCGTCCGGAGCGTTGTCCAGGCGCAGCTCGGCGCCCAGGAGCCGGGCCTGGCCCAGGGCGATGGTCAGGCCCAGGCCGTGGCCCGAGCCGCGCTCCGCCGCGCCCGTGTGGAACCGGCGCGGGCCGTGGAGCAGCAGGTCCGCCGGGTAGCCGGGGCCGTGGTCGCGGACGACGACCGTACGGCCGCCGACGCCGACCTGTACCGGGGTCGCTCCGTGCCGGTGGGCGTTGACGACGAGGTTGCTGACGATCCGCTCCAGGCGGCGGGGATCGGTCTCCACGGTCGTGGCGTCCTCGTCGCGCTGCGCCCCGGCATGGGTGTCGGCGCCGGTGACGGCCCCGGCTGCGGTGACGGTGACCTCGGTGTCGAGGCCGGTGCGCGCCACGGCCTCGGCGACGACCGCGCCGAGCGGGACACGGGCCCGGACCGGCTGTTCGGCGCCCGCGTCCAGCCGGGAGATCTCCAGCAGGTCCTCGACCAGGCCGCGCAGATCGCGCACCCGGGCCCGGACCAGGTCCTCCGTCTCACCGGGCGGCAGCAGGTCGGCGGCGGCCAGCAGACCGCCGACGGGGGTGCGCAGCTCATGGGCCACGTCCGCGGTGAACTGGCGTTCGGTGCGCAGTCGCCGGCCCAGGCTGTCGGCCATGAGGTCGACGGTGGCGGCGATGTCGGCCACCTCGTCGTGCCCCTTGGTGGGCCCGGTCCGGGCGTCCAGGTCACCGGCGGAGATCCGGCCCGCGGTCTCGGAGACCCGCCGCAGCCGGCGGCCGAGCAGCCCGGCGCCGTAGGCCGCCAGGGGCACGGCCGCTGCGAGCGCGATCAGCGAGGCTACCGCCATGCTCATGTCGAGCCGGCGCAGCCCGTAGAGCTCCGAGCTCATGTTGACCTGGACGGCCAGCACCCGGCTGCCCGGGCCGCCGGTCCGCTGGGCGGCCCAGACGCTCGGCCCCAGGTTCCCGTCGACGCGCCCGTCGTAGGCGGTGTGCCGGTCACCGTCGGCCGGGTGACGCAGGGCGGCGGGCAGATCGGGCGGATCGAGCTCGGCGCCGTTCGTCAGCGTTCCGGTGCGCCGGTAGACGTCCATGGCCGAGTAGATGCTGTTGAATGCCTGTTGATCGGCCCGGTCGTGGATGTCGCGCGCGGTCCACAGGTGCACGAGCACGCCCACCGCGATCGCCACCAGGCACGCCGTGGCCGCGGCCAGCGCGGCGATCTTCCAGCGCAGGGACGCGCGGGCCGGCCGCAGCCGGTGGAACGAACGCACCGCTCTCAGCGCCTGAACTTGTAGCCGAAGCCGCGGACCGTCTCGATCCGCTCCCGCCCCAGCTTCCTGCGCAGCCGCTGCACGCACAGGTCCACGACTCGGCTGTCACCGTCCCAGCCGTACTCCCAGACGTTGCGCAGCAGCGTGTGCCGCTCCAGCACCATGCCTGGGTGCGCGGCGAACTCGAGGAGCAGCTTCAGCTCGGTCGGGGTCAGCGCCACCGGGCTCCCGGAGACGGACACCTCCATGCCGCCGGTGTCGATGGCCAGGTCCCCGAAGACCAGCACCTCTCCTCCGGAGGATGACGGGCCTTCGGCTGCGGCGCGCCCGGGTTCCGGGGCGGCCGCGTAGGTCGCCCGCCGCAGGAGCGAACGGATGCGGGCCACGAGGACGTAGGTGTCCACCGGCTTGACCACGTAGTCGTCCGCTCCGGCCTCCAGGCCGGCGACGACGTCGAGCCCGTCGCCGCGCGCGGACATCATCAGGACCGGCACCAAGCTGGTCTCCCGGACCCTGCGGCACAGGCCGATCCCGTCCAGACCCGGCAGCATCACGTCCAGGATCAGCAGGTCGAAGGCTTCGTCCCGGAACAGTTCGAGCCCCGTGAGACCGTCGGCCGCGGCCTTCATCTCGTAGCCGTAGCGCTCCAGGGCGACGGTGAAGGACCGGCGCATCAGGTCGTCGTCTTCCACCAGCAGCACGCGAACGGGGGGCGAAGGGGCCCCGGCCGGGGGAGACGAGGACACGGGCGGGCAGCTCCTGTTCGGACGGTTCAGCGGTGCGGGTGAGACGCCGGCCCCGGCTGTACGCCCAGCCGGCACCTGAAAGGAACGATACGGCAGACACCGGGCGCGGCGGCCGTGTCGCAAGGGTCGTACGGGTCGTGCGGAGGGACACGCAGGGCGTTCCCTCCCGCCTGGCTCGCGCCCGCGAATACGCAGGTCAACTGGGGTGGGCGCCAGCCCGGACAGCAGGAGGGGACAGGGCGCTCCGGCGTCCTGCGCCGTGGGGCCGGCGCACCGATTCGATGGGCAACCAAGCGCTGCCTGATACCTGCCGGATACAAAACCCGCGGGGTGGTGCGGCGCGTCGATGATGCGCCCCAGCCTCCGCAGCCGATGGGGCGTGCATGCATGTCCATCGCACGCATCTCTCAACTGTGTTTGTTCGTCAGGGAATTGCCCTGTCGTACCCGTAGGGGGTCAATGCCGGGGACGTGATCACGAAGGAGGATGAACATACGGGCTGTTCGTAGCGCCAGCAGTTTTTCCTACGCAAGACTCGTTCTTGCCAGAGATTTTCCCCTGGCTTACCTCCCCCCTTCCACCTTTTGGAGAGAACCATGAGCATCCGCAAGGCCGCCGCCGTGACCGCACTCGCCGCTGCCGCCCTCGGTGCCGGCGCTGTCGCCGCCAGCGCGGACGGCCAGGCCGTCGGCGCCACGCAGAACTCCCCGGGCGTGGCCGCCGGCAACGTGGTGCAGGTCGCCCCGCGCGTCTCCCCGAACATCGGCGGCAACGTCGTCTCCGTGGTCGGCGTCGGCAACAGCAGCCACGACAACGCCCTGATCAACAAGTAAGCCCCGGTTCCAGCCGCCGAGGGGCCACAAGGCGAACAACGCCTGTGGCAGGCCGCGCGCCCTCCGACCTCCCGTCGGGCGCGCGGCCTTTCCGTCGTTTCCGCCGGTTGCTTTGTGCGTTTTCCCGGTTGCTCTATCCGTTGCCCTATACGGGGAGAACCTGTTCCGCCGTCTCCCGGATCGCGGCGGCCAGTGCGCCGGGAGCGGTGAGGTGGGCGACGTGCCCCTGGCCGGCGAGCGTGACGGTCCGCGCATGCGGCAGGGTTGCCGCAAGATCGGACAGGCGCTCGCGCAAGTGGGCGGGGCTGAGGTCGCCCTCGATCAGGGTCGCCGGCGTCGCGAGGCCCGCGAAGCGGTCGATGCCGACGCCGAGCGCGTCGATCGCCTCGTCGTCCGCGATCTGCGCCGTCGCGTAGGCGCAACACGCCGCTCGCCCCGCCTGGTCGGCGAAGATCGCATCGACCGTGCTCGCCGGCATGCGGACGATGTCCCGCAGGTGGATCCGCATCGCCTCGATTGGGTCGCCCCCGTCCAGCGCGGCCCGGGCACGGACGCCCGCGGCCCCGGCGATCGGCTCCCGGGTGGGCAGGGGCGGTTCGTAGAGGAAGAGCCCGGCGAACGCCGACGGGGCGAGCAGCGCCGCTTCAAGCGCGGCGACGGCACCCGAGGAATGCCCTACGAGAAGCACCGGGCCGTCGAGGAGCTCCGCGACGCGCACGATGTCGGCTGCCTCGACGGCCATCGAGTGGGGAAGTGCAACGTCCGCTCCGGGGGCGTATATCCGCCGGTTGACCCTGACGACGCGGAAGTCATCGGTCAGGTGACGGGTGACACCGTCCCAGGTCGTGGCGTCGCCGCCACCCGGGTGGACCACCAGCAGGTTGGGCCCGGACCCGTCGTCGAGAGCGGTGACGGGGCGGACGTCGTCGGGTGCTGCGAGAAGCTGGGTCATGCGCACCATCTTGTACGTGGCCGCCGACATCCCACCGGCAGGCCGCCGACACCACTGCGAGTGACAGCCGGACACCCACCGCATCTGGCGCTTTCTGCCGCCCAAAACATGAAACATGGCGCCTAGACTGGGTTCTACTTCCCCTCACGGAGGAGGTCGCCCCATGTCCACAGGGACACTTCTCGCGATCGTCATTCCCATCGTGGTGGTTGTCGCCCTGGTTGCGACGGGAGCCCTGCTGATCACCCGGCGGCGCCGTCTCCGCGACCGCTTCGGCCCCGAGTACGAGCGGACCGTCGAGGCGTCCGGCGGCCGGCTGGCCGGCGAGCGGGAACTCCGGGCCCGGGAGAAGCGCCACGACTCGCTGGACATCAAGCCCCTGCCGGATGCCACCCGGGGCCGGTACGCCCGGGAGTGGACCAGCGTGCAGGAAGAGTTCGTGGACCGGCCGGAGCAGGCCGTACACGATGCGGATCGCCTGGTGACCTCGTTGCTGCACGAGCGCGGCTACCCCACCGAGGGGTTCGAGCAGCAGCTCAAGGACCTGTCGGTCGAGCACGGCCGCACCCTCGGGCACTACCGCGACGCCCATGAGATCGAAACGCTCAGCACCCGGAGCAAGGTCACCACCGAGCAGCTGAGGGGGGCCATGGTCCACTACCGCGCCCTCTTCGACGAGCTGCTCTCCGACGGGGGACGGGCCCAGCGCGCCCGCACCTGACGCACCCGCTCACACCCGGCCGGAACAGTCGGGACGGCCGGGGCGGAGGAAGCCATGCGAAACAACGACGACCTGCCGGACCGCGAGGAAAGCGGTCTGTCGACCGATGATCTCGCCCAGCCGGCCGCCCGGCCGGCGGATACGGGAGCAGCGGATACGAAAGCGGAGGAGGAGAACAAGGTCCCGACCTACCCGGGCGAAGCCACGGGAACGGCATACGGACGGACCGAAACGGCATACGGGCGAGCCGAGCGACCCGAGCGAGCCGAGGAGCCCGCCGAAGCGGAGACGACGGAGGAGGAGACTCCCGCCCTGCTCTCCGGGGAGGACGAGAAGGGCTTCCGCGAGCGCTGGCAGCAGATCCAGAGCCGGTTCGTCGACGACCCCCGCGACGCCGTGCACGCCGCCGACTCCCTCGTCGCCGACGTGATGCAGAATCTGGCCGCCACGTTCGCCCAGCACAAGCACGACCTGGAAGGGCAGTGGAGCCAGGGCGAGCAGGTGGACACCGAGGACCTGCGCAAGGCCCTGCGCCAGTACCGGTCGTTCTTCAACCGGCTGCTCAGCACCTGACTCCGGACAGCGGCGGTGCGCCGGACCGGTCGGGCGTCCGAGGCCCCGTGGTCAGCCCCCGCAGCCGCCGCACCCTCCTCCGCACCCACCGCAACTGTGGCCCCCGCAACTGCTGTGGCCACCATCGTGCCCGCTGCTCGTGCCGCACCCGCTCGGGCCCGAGGGCGTGTACCCACTGGCGTAGCCGGCGGCCGCCGCGCCCGTGGCGGTGGAGGCGGCGGTTGCCGACCGCCGGGTGCTCTTGCTCGTCTTCCGGGTGCTCGTGCTCGTCTTCGCGCTCGTGTTGGTGCTGGTGGCGGCAGCCGCGAATTCGCTCAGGAGCGTTTGCACCTCACTGTCCTCCATGCCCGGAACGTGGTCGGTACTGCCCAGGGCGAAGGGCTCGAGCCTGGGGCCGATGGCCGCATCGAGCCCCACGTCGTGCGGATGCCAGGCTTCGTCGCCGCCCAGTACGGACGCGAGCCATTTCCGGCCGTCGGCGCGGCTCCTGCCGGTGTCCGGATCCCGGTAGCGGATCACCGCTGCGGAACCGAGCGCGAGCAGGAGGAGGAAGGCGAGCAGGGACCACACGCCCCCGCTTCCGGTCGTCTTGGCGGTGAGCGGTACGGTCACGACGCCGACGACGAGCGCCGCCACCAGCATCCAGCCGTGGAACGCGCGCGACGCGCTCAGCTCGCGGTACTGGTGCAATCCGACGGGCCTGTGGAGCAGCCCCGCGCGGTCCAGCCGTGCGCCGATCGCGCGGATGGCCTCGCTCGTGCGCACGCTGCGGGCCAGATCGCGCAGAGGCCGCTGACGGGTGGGCCCGGCCGCGTCGATGATCGCGGCTTCGACGGCGTTGCGCGGGTGGGGATCCGTCACCGTGACCGTGCCGGAGCGCGACACGATCAGCCGGCCATCGAGACGCATGGCCACGAGAGCGGTCACCGCCGCACGCGTCTGGCCGCCGGACAGGTAGGCGGCGTCGTACAGGGAGAGTTCCTGCGCCCGGAGGTCACCCGGAGCGGAGGCGCGCTGCAGGGACCGGAAGGTTCGGCGCAGGCGCCATGCGCTCGTGGCCACGAGCGCGGCGCAAATGAGGAAGGGTATGGTCCACATGAGTTCCCCTCGGTCCTCCGGGCGGTTGGTGCCGCGGATCAGTGTGGTGATGCCCGGTGGGCGGACGTTCACGCGTGAGCGGAGGAGGAGTGCATCACAGTGAGAGCCGGGCATTCAATTCAAATCCGGGCAGGACGGCGCTCTGTTCCCCTGCCGCATCCCCCTGGAGCGCCGTCCGGATCATTCCCAGTTCACCGGCCAGTTCGCGGGGCGGGGGATAGTTGCCGTCTCTCTCCAGCAGCACTCCAGGAGGTGTGATCCGCTCGCACAGCTCCGCCAGCAGGTCCAGTACCGGCCGGGTCAGGGCGTGTTGATGCGTGTCGTGCCACACTCCGTCGATCAGCCGGCCGCCCGCCACATGGACGTAGGAGATCGCCTCCACCGGCAGTGCGGCGATCTCGGCTACGGCGTCCATCCCCAGATTGACCTGACTGGTGTAAAGGTTGGCGACGTCGATGAGCAGCCCCACACCCGTCCGGTCGACCAATTCGGTGAGGAACTGCGCCTCGGACAATTCCTCTTGCGGCCAGGAGAAAAGCGGGGCGATGTTCTCGAGCGCAAGCGGCACAGGCAATTCCTGCTGGGCGATCCGTACGTTCTCGGCCAGTACGTCCAGCGCCTCACGTGTACGGGGCACCGGCAGCAGGTGTCCTGCCTCCATCCCTCTGCCCCTGACAAAGGCCAGGTGCTCCGTCACCAGCGGGGCGTCCAAGGCCGCCGCGACCCGGGCCAGCCTGTCCAGCCGTGCTTCGTCAGGAAGGTCCGCGCCGCCCAGGCCGAGCGTCACGCCATGAGGGATGACAGGGACATCGCGCCGGCGCAGGAGCCGGATCGACTCCGGCAGGTGGTCCGGGCAGATGTTCTCGGCGACGACCTCGACCCATTCGACGCCCGGGAGTTGCTCCACGACGACGTCGATCTCGTCCCGCCAGCCGATGCCCACCCCGAGCGCAGGCCAGGCCCCAGCAGATCCGTCCACCACCATCCCCCTTCGACCTCGCCCGCTCCGCCGAGACGGCTCCGGCCGTATGCCGGCGGCCGCAGGCGCCTTGCCGGCCTTTGAGGGCCGATGGGAACAGACTGCACGAGAAGCCGGTCGGGGACGAGAGCCCAGCCGCCATCGGCTGTGACCGCAACCGTGAGCGCGTACGAAGCCGCCGCCGTCGCGCCTCGAATTGGCAGTTGTGACCTTACGCCCCGCCGCACCGTACGCTCCGCCCCTCCTGCTTCGCATCGCACTGCACGGCTGCACAGCTTTTCGATCGTTGTACGTGCCCCGGAGTTGGGTACGACTGGGACGGGGCGCGCGGCCGGCCGTGACATCCGGGCGGCCCGGCCCGGGGAGTCCGACGATTCCGGGGGAATTCCGCAATGAACGAGCCCGTCCACGCATTCCCTGCGACCGCATTCTGCGGTGACCCGCCTCCCCTGCCGCAAGGCCCCGTCTTCCGGGCCCGCCTGCCGGGCGGCGACCTGGTGTGGGCGGTCACCGGCTACGACGAGGTGCGGGCGGTACTCAACCACCCCCTCCTCGGCCGTGACGTCACCGCCGACGACCCCCATATGGGAGCCGAGGCCACCATGGCCGGTGCCCTGCGCGACCGCAGCCTCCTCCTCGACGGGCCGCCGCACGCCCAGCTCCGCCGCCTGGCGGCAAAGCCACTGGCGGCCCGCAGAGTCACGGAACTGCGCCCCCGCATCCGGCAGCTGACGGATGAGCTCCTCGACGGCATCGAGGAGGCGGGGCCGCCGGCGGACCTGGTGGCGCGGCTGGCCTTTCCCCTCCCCATCGCCGTGATCTGCGAACTCCTGGGGGTGCCCGCCGAGGACGGCGCCGGATTCCGCGAGTGGGCGGACCGGGTGACCGCGATCGACGGGGCCACTCAGGACGAGGTGTTCGCCGCCCTCCAGACGATGTTCGAATACTTCGCCGAGCGCCTGGAAGAGAAACGCCACCGACCCGGCAGCGACTTGCTCAGCGCATGGTCGGCGGCGCAGGAGGCCGACGACCGGCTGACCGATTCCGAAATCGTGCAGCTCGCCTTCAGCGTCCTCTTCGCCGGTTACGAATCGACCGCCGCAGCCATCGGCGCGTGCCTCTACGGACTTCTGCGCCGGCCCGCACAGCTCCGCGCCCTGCAGACGGAACCGGAACTGGTCCCCAACGCCGTACAGGCACTCATGCGCTTCCAGCTGGCCACTCCGTACTACCGCGTCCTCGTGGCACGCCGGGATTTCGGCCTCGCGGGTGTCACCATCAGGCGCGGCGAGGGCGTCATGCCACTGACGTGGGCCGCCCAGCGCGACCCGGTGCGGTTCCCGGGCTGCGACACCCTCGACGTCCGGCGCAGTGACAACAGCCCGGACTTCGTCTTCGGCCACGGCCCGCACGCCTGCCTGGGGGCGGCCCTGGCCACCGCCCAGGTCGACACGGCCATCAGCGCGCTGATCCGCCGCTTCCCCGGCCTGCGCCCGGCGGTACCGCTGTCGTCCCTGGCCTGGCACACCGACCGCTTTCCGGGCGGTGGACTGAAGGAACTTCCTGTCTGCTGGTGACCTGCGCTTTGGTGCGTGTTGTCCGAGATCTCCGGCCACGTCGACGTGACGACGGGGCACCCCCTTGACCGATGAGGCCAATTCGGCCGGGGATTGGCCCGAGGGTCCGTGACGCGACAACCGCAGCGTTGTGTTCGGCCCTGGAACGGAGCGCTAACGCGGGACTTCGATCTTGTGCAGCAGGATCTTCTCGGAGACGTACCGCGCGGCCGCTTCCGGATCCGCCGCCTTGCGAGCCCGCATGCGGATCTTGCGGAGATGGTCGGCCGCCTCGGGAGTCCGATGCCTGACCAGGTCGGCCAATGGCGGGAGTTTGAGGTACTCCGGCCAGGTGACCCGGTCGACGCCGGCGACTGAGCGCAGGGCCTGGACGACCGCCGGGGGGACCCCGTCGGTGGCCAGGCTCGTCAGGTCGCCGTCCGTCAGCTGGAAGTGGTGGGGAAAGTCCGGGCTCGCCTCGGCCAAGTGCCGCTTGATGTCCTCCTCGGTGAGGTCGGAGCCGAACGGATGTGCGGCGTACCGCTCGCTGCCGCCCCCGGTCCCGTGGAACGTCTTGATCGCATGTTCGTACTGGAAGGGCGCCCTCGCGTAGGGGCTGCTGTTGAACCATGCGACGACGGAGCCGACCGGAGCCTGCTCAAGGGCATCGTGGTCGGGCTCCTTGAGCTCTTGTGCCTCCAATCCGACTGTTGGCGTTCCGCGGCCACCGCCGGTGCTGAAGCCGGCGAACTTGGTGTTGAACACCGGCTCCGGCAAGAGCTTCCTCCAGGCGTAGAGCTGGGCGAGCTGCGTGTAGAACAGGCACTCGCACGTCCACCGGTCCAGGTGCTGAAACAGCAGTTCCACGGCGCGGTAGGGGGATGAACCCTTGGGCACGAAGCGCTCCTGCCCCATGAACTGGTTCAGGCCCGTCTGGGACGAGCCGAAGTGCTCGGTGTCGGACCTGAGCTCACCCGGTCCCGGGAACGCGCACCCTCCGGCACTCTTGGACTTCTCCAGGAGACCGATCCCCTCCCGCATGGCCTCCTCCCACTGCTTGCGGAACGACTCGTCGTTGAGGTTCGGCGCCGCACTCAACCCTCCCGAGGGGGCGATCCGCCCTTGCATCGCCGCGGCGAAGCCTCCCTCCACCTGAAGGTCGAGCACGCGAACGAGCCGAGCGCGTTCCGCGCGGCCGAACGAGTCGTGCAGTTGCTTGGCCGTCACTCCATCTGCGGAGAAGACGGCGACGATGTCGGGCTTGAGACTGCGCTCCAGAAGAGTGAGGATCGCTTGGGCGTCCCCTGTGCTCACGCTGCCCAGATACAGCTCGCGCACCAACAGCTTCTTCAACCCGGGATCGAGGACGATCGACCGGTCGCCCGCCGCCCAACCGGCGATGAGTGCGCGCGCCTTGTTGTCGCTGTCGTAAGCGTCCTCCGGCTTCCCCGTGCGCCGCAGCTTCTCCAGGTACCTCTGGATCTCCTCCGGCTGGAACGTGCCCTCGGCGAAGAGGCGGGACGCCGCTTCTGCCGGCCCTCGGGTGAAGACATCCTTGAAGACGTCTTTGACGCCCTCGAGGAAGCCGAGCGGCCCGGAGCGCTGCACGAGCACCGGGCCCCCGGGCAGGGGTGCGGGGGCCTGCTGCACGACGTGGGCGAGCTCGTGAGCGAGCAGGAGCCTGCCGTGCGGTGTGTCGGGCCGGTAGTGCCCGGCGGCGAAGACGAGATGCCGCCCGGCCGCGTACGCCGCAGTGCCGAGCAGTCGTGCGGACGCGTCGGCGTCGGCACGGGTGTGGACGCGCACCCGGATGAAGTCGTAGCCGTGGTGCGACGCCATCGCCCTGCCCACGGCCGGATCGAGCGGGCGACCGGGGGAGCTGATCGCCCGCGTGATCGCCTGGGCCACGGCAGTACCGGAGGACTCAGTGAAGCCGGCGGGTGCCCCGGTGGTGCCGGGAACGACGCGTGGGACGCGTGGCAGTCCAGTACGCCTGCGCGCGGCGGCTGCCCAGGCCTGTTGTTCGTGGACGTCACCCGGCCGGCCGAGAAGGACGGAACGGCTGCGGGGAGGCGTTGTCTCGGTCCGTGTCGTCCGGGGCAGGTGCTCGGCCACGCCCTCAGTATGTCCACCGGCTGTCTGCCCGCCACCCGGTGACCGTGTCCGGTTGGCTGCCCGGTATCGCCCCTGCGGGTTGCGGTGACGCCGAGGCGGAGGACACCTCGGCTGAGCAGAGGCCCGCTGCGGCACGGCCTGCCGGGCGTGGCAGGCGCGCAGGCAACCGCCAAGCGTGCCGGCGCGGCCGTCGCGGGCGCCTGGACCCCACCGGCACCACCGCCTTGACCACTCGGCCGCCCGGGACCCGGGGGATCCCTTCGGAACGCGATGGCATGGTGCACAAAGGGGATGGGCGTCCGAGGGGGGCCTAGGCGGAGGGCTGTGCCCATCGTTTGACGATGTGCGGCTGCGAGTACGGCGCCGGCCAGGCCTGCAGCCGGAGCTGCTCCGTGGTCTCAGGGGCCTTGTACGAGTCGATGTCCGCGCGGGCGGCAGCGGCCAGGTTCCGTCGGGAAGCCCGTATGCGGACCCATCCGGCGGGCAGGTCGAACCGTGCCGCGTCGGGGAAGTAGTCGGTGCAGCCCAGGACCACGAGGCGTCCTGACATCAGGTTGAGGCTCGCCTCGACGACGTGGTCGAAGTCGTCGCTGTCATCGGCGGGCTGTGCCTCAAGGATATGGACGGCGACGGCCACGGTGACGTTGACGGCCGTGCCAATGGCCAGGGCGTCTTCGGTGACGCCGAGTCCGTCGAGGATGCTCTGGTCCGTCCACACGTCACTGAGGTCGCCGTCGGCCTCGTCGTCCAGAAGGTGAATCTGGAAGTAGTCCGCGAAGAGTGCAAGATTTGTTGCCACGGGCTCATCATCGCTGCTGCCTTCGCCGCGAACGCCGACGGGGTCCGGGCGGCGCCGGCTCCACCACCGCGGGAAGCCTGTGGGCAGAGGGCGCCGCTCCCGATCACGCGGAACGGGCTATCTGCATACGCACCCATTCAGGGTCGGGATTGACGTGCGGCCGGCCCGCGACGACGACCGTCGGCACGGTCTCATCGCCCCCATTGGCAGACCTCACCACTGCCGCTCCAGCCGGGACGCGCCAGATGTCGACCCAGTGCATCTGACGGGCGCTACGGCCCAGCCGGATGCGCAGCCGCAAGCAGTACTTGCAACCCGACCGCCAGAAGACCACCGGCCGACCGTCGACCGCACTGCGGCGTTCTGCCTCCAGGGCACCGATCGACTTGGGGAAGGCGAGAGGCGAATTCACGGCCGCGAGCAGCACGAACACCAACAGGAGCAGTGCGGCTGTGCCGGGACTCCCACCGGCGATCAGCCCAGCCGCGAGGACCGACCCGCAGAGAACGAGCAGTACCGGCAATATCCAAGCGCGCGTCATGAAGACGAAGGCTATCGATGAGCGAGATCCCCCTCGACGGGCGAGGCCCGCCGGGGCCGACCACGGCACCCCACGCGCCCGCACCCCGTTCCACGCTCCTGTCCGTGCGGTGCGGGATCCGCCCACCCCCGAAGTCGCCGCAGAATCACTCGTCTGCCTCGGGCGGCCGTCGCGGTGCTCGGGAGGGCGTGGTGCTGAGGTGGGAGGGGCCGGTACCTGCGTCAGCACAGTCCAGGGGAGACCGAGAGATGGAGCAGCATCCGCTTGTCACCAGCAGGGACACAGACTTCGACCGTCAGGACATCCGGCTCGCCGTGGTCATGAACGGCGGCGTGAGCCTGGCCGTCTGGATCGGTGGGGTGACGCTGGAGCTGCACCACCTCGCCATGGCCCGCCGCTGGGACGAGACGACGTACAAGCCGCTGCTCGACCTGCTGCACGCCGATGCGCGCGTGGACGTCATCGCGGGCACGTCGGCCGGCGGCCTCAACGGTGCCTTCCTCGCCCTGGGCCTGGCCCGCGGCCGCGACATCGCCTCGGTGTGCGACCTGTGGCGGGACAAGGGCAGCCTGGGCGCTCTGCTGCGTGATCCGCTGGAGAAGGCGCCGCCCTCGCTCCTGAAGGGGGACGATTACTTCCAACCGGCAGTCCGTGAGGCCCTCCGCGGCATCCTCACGTCCGCGCCTCCTCCCGGCCGCGCGGAGGAAGGAGCCGAGAGGCCGGTCGAGCTCATCCTCACCGGGACTCTGTGGGGCGGCCGGCGGACGTCCTTCTCCGACGACACGGGGGTGCGCATCACCGAGGTCGACCACGACGCCAGGTTCCGGTTCGGTGCCCGCGTCGCCGGGACCACCGCCGGTGGCGACCTGACCGGAGACCAGGTGATCGACGAGCTCGCGGCCGCGGCGCGGTGCAGTTCCTCGTTCCCGGCCGCCTTCGAACCCCACTGGGTCGAGGTCACCTCCGACGACGGCCGGGAAGGCGACAACGGTCGTTTCGGTGACCGTTTCTGGACGTCGACGGCCGGACCGGCCAACTTCCAGGCGTCGCAGTACGTCGTCGACGGCGGCGTCCTGCTCAACAAGCCGATCCGTCCGGCGCTGGAGGCCGTCTACCGGCAGACCGCCGAGCTCCAGGTCCGCCGGGTGCTCACCTACGTCGTGCCCGACCCGGGGGAGGAGGAGCCGCCCCCCGGGGACGAGGGCCCGCCCGACGCCCCCGGCGTTCTTCTCGGCGTCCTCACCCGGCTCCGCTCCACCGATTCCGTCTCCCGTGAACTCGCCGAGATCGGCCGCCGGAACGAGGAGTCGCGGATGCGGCGCCGGGGGAGGGACCGGTTCGCGGCAGCCATGTCCAGGGCCGCCGAGCCCCTCTCCGAGGCCGGGTGGGAGGCCTACATCGACGTACGGGTGGACACGGCCGCCCGCACCATCGGGCATCTGATCGCGACCGGACAGAACACCGAGGGACCGGGCAGGTGGAGCGAGCGCGAGCTCGTCGACCAACTGTGTCCGGTCCTCCGGGAGGGGAGGAACCGGCCGGATTCCTTCATTCCGCGGTCGGCGAAGCTCGCCGACGCGATGAACCGCCCGGACGAGGACTGGGACTGGGGCCAGACCACGGTCCGAAGGCTCCAGGACATGACCTTGGACGTGCTCAAGCGGGCGGTGTGGCTGGCACCGATGGGCTCCGCGCAGCGAGCGAGGATCGTGGAGGCGCGGGGAAGCCTGCGCCCGGTCTGCGAGGGGATCCAGGCGGACTGGGACGCTCTCGAGAAGTACTGGCTGACGGCCCCCGTCCAATCCCGCATCCCCATGCCGGCACGGAAGGAGGACGCACCCGGCACGGCGGACCAGCGGAGCATCCAGAGCCTGAGGGCCTGGCTCCGGGACGTCCTCAAGGACCGGAACGCGGCGGAGGCCGCAGACGGCGGTCTCGACGCCCGTCGTCAACGGCAGTCCGGGCAGGCCATGCAGCTAGCGTCCTGCCTGCACGACTGCGCCGAGGCGCTCCGCGACATCGTCCGGGCGGAGAACCCGGCGCTCGACCAGGGCAACGCGGAGAGGGAGCGCCTGGAAGCACTGACCGGCTATCTGGTCGCAGAAACCCCGAAGACCACGCTGCAGCACATGCTGCGCCTGGACGTCGTCCAGCTCGCCTACTCCGGCTCCCGGCGCGACGTCGAACAGGAGGTCGAACTCCTCCAGTTCTCCTCTCGGAACCCGGACCTCCTGACCGGCAGACAACTCCATCACTTCGGTGCCTTCTACCGCCCGTCCTGGCGGATCAACGACTGGATCCACGGCCGTATGGACGGCGCCGCCCACATCGTACGGATGCTGATGTCGACCGAACGGCTGCGGCAGATCGCGTCCCACCGCGACGACGAGGCCGCCACCGCCGCCGGGATCGCCGGGCTGATCCGCGCCTGCGCCGTGTCGGCCGCCGACAGCACGGACGGCGAATGGCTTGCCAAGCGGTGGGACCAGGGGTGCGCCGAGGCCTGCCTCGGCTTCGTCACCGACCACGTCGTCGGCGGGGGAGCCGCCGATCCGCTCTCCGCACAAACCGACCCCCGCCTGCACCGGTGCCTGGAGGCGGTCACGTACGGCCTTCAGACACACATCCTGAGGCAGGACCTCGGCCGGCTGGCCGACGCGGTGCGCGGCGAGGGCGCCGACCGCCCCCGGGCGAGCACCGCATGGCTGAAGGACTACGAGAGCGCCAACACCGGCACGGACCCCCTGCCGCCGGCCGACCTGTGGAAGCTGTGGCAGGGCGCCAAGAAGATCGGAACCCAGCGCATCCGTGAAGAGGTGGGCGGGGACCTCCTCGCGGACACCGCCGCCCGTACCGCGGCCGTCGCGGTGAGCGCCTTCGCCTCGTTCAAGCGCCCCAAGGTCGTCACCACGATCCTCGGCGCACTCCACGGCTACACCCTTGCCGTCTGGGCGATGGTCGCCTTCCTCACCCGTCCCGGCCGCTTCGGCAACCGGCTCGTGCAGCTCGCCGTGGCCACGGGAGGGGTGCTCCTCGCCACGTCGCTCCTGGTGCCGGGCCTGCCGCCCTTCTTCACGCTCGCGGGAGTCCTGGTGCTCCTGGCCGGCTGGTCGGCGGCGGCACTGCTCAGCAGGCGGGCGTGGCACGTCGGCCTGAAGCTCGCCATCGCCCTGGCGGTCACGGTCGGCGCGTTCGTACTCCTGTACGTGGGCGGGGGCGTCGAGGCACCGTCGGAAGCCGACGCGTGGCGGCTCCTGGCCAAAGCGGGCGTGGGGCTCCTCGTCGTCCTCATGGGGTGGTGGATCGCGTGGACACCGCGACGCAAGGAGCAGCCGTCCCGGCCGGGAGGAGACTGACCCCGGCCGAAGCCGTGCGTGGCCCCGGACCGCATGAGCAGGTGTATAAGCAACCGCATAAGCAGGTGTATAAGCAAAGGTGGACGTGTCGCCCGGGCCCACCCCGCCGGAGGTCGCCGTGAGCTTCGCCGACGGCTCGTTCTGCTCGGCCCCGCCCGGCGCGGAGCGGACCACCACCATCGGCGCGCAGAAGGCAGCCAACGACCCTGCTCGCCGCGCCCGACGAGGACACGTTCGTGGCCCAACTGCTCGCCGCCCGCGGCGCCCGGGACCTCGCCGTGCTGGTCGGCGGCGCCGGCGACCGGGCGAAGGCGACCGGCCACTCCCTGGAGACCGGGCCGTGACGACCCCCGCCCCCGCCCACGCGACCGGACCGGCCGCAGGCGGGCGGGATCCGGCTGGGTCTGCGCGCGAACGTCGCCTCTGAAGCCCCCCGCCCGCACCCGGAGTCGGCTGCATGCCCACACTGGGGAGTGCAAGCCGAGGTCCCTGCCCTGACGTGGTGTTTTACAGTGGCTCCGATCAGTTCTGGCGACACGACCTGTGAGGTATTCGCGAACATGCCGACTGAGACGTTTGAGTTTCAGGTAGAGGCCCGTCAGCTGCTGCAGCTGATGATTCACTCGGTCTACTCGAACAAGGATGTCTTCTTGCGGGAGCTCGTCTCCAACGCCTCGGACGCGCTGGACAAGCTGCGCCTCGAGAAGCTGTGGGACGACTCGCTCGCCGCGGACGTGTCCGACCTGCACATCGAGATCGACGTGGACGGGGACGCCCGTACCCTCACCGTGCGGGACAACGGCATCGGGATGTCGTACGACGAGGTCGGGCGGCTCATCGGCACCATCGCCAACTCGGGCACGGCGAAGTTCCTCCAGGAGCTGCAGGAGGCCAAGGACGCGGCCGGGGCCGAGGGGCTCATCGGCCAGTTCGGCGTCGGGTTCTACTCCGGCTTCATGGTGGCGGACGAGGTCACCCTGCTGACCCGGCGCGCCGGCGAGGACCTGGGCACCCGCTGGACGTCGCGCGGCGAGGGCACGTACACGCTGGAGACGGTCGACGACGCGCCGCAGGGCACCTCGGTCACGCTCCACCTCAAGCCGGCCGACCCGGAGAACCAGCTCCACGACTACGCCTCCCCGTGGAAGATCAGGGAGATCATCAAGCGGTACTCGGACTTCATCACCTGGCCCATCAGGATGGTGCCCGAGCGCTCCGCCGCGGCGGGCGAGGGCGACGAGGCGCCGGAGCCCGAGACGCTCAACTCGATGAAGGCGCTGTGGGCGCGGCCGCGCGACGAGGTGTCCGACGACGAGTACCACGAGCTGTACAAGCACATCGGCCACGACTGGCGCGACCCGCTGGAGACGATCCGCCTCCAGGCGGAGGGCACCTTCGAGTACCAGGCCCTGCTGTTCCTTCCGGCGCACGCCCCCCACGACCTGTTCGCCCGGGACTCCAAGCGCGGCGTGCAGCTCTACGTCAAGCGCGTGTTCATCATGGACGACTGCGAGGCGCTGCTTCCGCCGTACCTCCGCTTCGTGAAGGGCGTCGTCGACGCCGCGGACCTCTCGCTCAACGTCTCCCGCGAGATCCTCCAGCAGGACCGCCACATCGAGATGATGCGGCGACGGCTGACGAAGAAGGTCCTGTCCACGGTCAAGGACATGATGGCCAAGGACCAGGAGCGCTACGGGACGTTCTGGCGGGAGTTCGGCACCGTCCTGAAGGAGGGGCTGGTCACCGACCCGGAGAACCGCGACGCCCTCCTCGCCGTCGCGTCGTTCGCGACCACGCACCACGACACCGAGCCGACCACGCTCAAGCAGTACGTGGAGCGGATGAAGGACGGGCAGGAGGACATCTACTACCTGACCGGCGAGTCCCGGCAGAGCATCGAGAACTCCCCGCACATGGAGGCCTTCCGCGATCGCGGCATCGAGGTGCTGCTGCTCACCGACCCCGTCGACGAGGTGTGGGCCGACGCCGTCGGCGAGTACGAGGGCAAGAAGCTGCGGTCCGTCGCCAAGGGCCGGATCGACCTCGACGCCAAGGACGAGGACACCCCCGACGAGGAGCGGGAGAAGCAGACCGAGGAGTACGCGGGGCTGCTCGGCTGGATGAAGGAGCAGCTGGACGAGGACATCAAGGAGGTGCGCCTGTCCTCCCGGCTCACCGTCTCCCCGGCCTGCGTCGTCTCCGACGCGCACGACCTGACCCCGGCGCTGGAGAACATGTACCGCGCGATGGGCCAGGAGGTGCCCCGCGCCAAGCGGATCCTGGAGCTCAACCCCGGCCACCAGCTGGTGAAGGGCCTCAACCAGGCGTACAAGGAGCGCGAGGACCGCACGGCGCTCACCGAGACCGCCCAGCTCCTGCACGGCCTGGCCGTGCTCGCCGAGGGCGGTCAGCCGAAGGACCCGGCCCGGTTCGTGAAGCTGATGGCGGACCGCCTGGAGCGCGCCCTGTAACCGGCTCTACCACAGACGCCGGCGGCCTGCCCAGCAGACAGGGGCGGGCCGCCGCCGTATGTGAAGCCGCAGCAGCCCGGCGACGCCTCGATCGGTGGCTCCTGCTGTGCGTCCCGGCATTGAGGGTGCCACGGTGGGCACATGCAGAATTACGGGCACGAGAGACGAGCACGGGAAAGGGGGACCGACTTTGCTGCCCGGCCATGGCCGCCATCACGGATCAGGAGAGCGAGATGAGCCGACCGGCCCAGCAACAACGCGTACCCGGGACCGAGAAGGAACTGCGCCCCCAGGCCGACCACGGTGAAGAGAGCTACCGGGGGACGGGACGGCTGAAAGGGAAAGTCGCCGTCATCACCGGCGGGGACAGCGGCATCGGCAAGGCGGTGGCGATCGCCTTCGCGCGGGAGGGCGCCGACGTCCTCATCTCCTACCTCAAGGAGCACGAGGACGCCCGCGACACCGCACGATGGGTCGAGGAGGCGGGCCGGCGCGCCGTGCTGGTGCCCGGAGACCTCGCCGAGGCCGGCCACTGCCGTGCGGTGATCGCCAAGGCGGTGGAGGAATTCGGGCGCGTGGACGTGCTGGTCAGCAATGCGGCGTTCCAGATGACCCACGAGACCTTGGAAGAGGTCTCGGACGAGGAATGGGACCGCACGCTGGCCATCAACCTCAGCGCCATGTTCCACCTGTGCAAGGCAGCCCTGCCGCACATGGGGGCGGGCTCCTCGATCATCGGCAGTTCCTCGGTGAATTCCGACATGCCGCGGCCGCAGCTCCTGCCGTACGCCGTCACCAAAGCGGGCATCGCCAATTTCTGCGCCGCCCTGGCACAACTCGTCGGAGAACGCGGCATTCGCGTCAACAGCGTGGCTCCCGGGCCCATCTGGACACCGCTGATCCCCTCCACCATGCCCCCGGAGAAGGTCGAGCGCTTCGGCGACGACACCCCGCTGGGCCGGGCGGGCCAGCCCGCCGAGGTGGCACCGGTGTACGTGCTGCTGGCCTCCGACGAGGGGAGCTACATCTCGGGCGCGCGGGTGGCGGTCACGGGCGGCAAGCCCGTCCTGTAGGCGAGCCCGTCCGTCGCCGTGCGGGAGGCGGAAGGAGCAGAAGGAGCAGAAGGAGCAGAGGGAGAGGAGAGCTGATGCGCGCGCTGACCTGGCAGGGGCGGCGGGACGTCCGGGTGGAGAGCGTTCCCGACCCGCGCCTCGAAGAACCCACGGACGTGATCGTGCGGATCACGTCCACCGGCATCTGCGGATCGGACCTGCACCTCTACGAGCTGCTCGGTCCGTACCTCGATCCGGGTGACGTCCTCGGGCACGAGCCGATGGGGGTCGTCGAGGAGGTGGGGCGGGAGGTGACCTCGCTCGCTGCCGGCGACCGGGTCGTCGTCCCGTTCAACGTCTCCTGCGGCACCTGTTTCATGTGCGGGCAGGGACTGCAGTCGCAGTGCGAGACCACGCAGGTGCGTGCCCACGGCAAGGGCGCGGCGCTGTTCGGCTACAGCAAGCTGTACGGACAGGTTCCCGGCGGGCAGGCGGAGCTGCTGCGGGTGCCCTTCGGCGACACCTTGCCGATCAAGGTGCCGCACGGCCCGCCCGACGAGCGGTTCGTCTACCTCTCGGACGTCCTGCCCACCGCGTGGCAGGCGGTCGAGTACGCGGCCGTACCCCCGGGCGGCACGGTCGCCGTCATCGGCCTGGGGCCGATCGGGGACATGGCGGCACGGATCGCCCTGCACCGCGGTGCGGGCCGGGTCATCGGCGTGGACCTGGTCCCGGAGCGGCTGGCGAGGGCGAGCGCCAGGGGAGTGACCGTCCTGGACGTCGGCGAGCTCGGCAAGGGCCTCGCGGGAGCCGTGCGCGAGCTGACCGGTGGCCGGGGCCCGGACGCCGTGATCGAGGCGGTCGGCATGGAGGCGCACGGCGCGCCCGTGGCCCGGGCGACCCACCACTTCGTCGGGGTGCTGCCCGATGCGCTGGCGGAGAGGCTGATGGAGCGTGTCGGTGTCGACCGCATGGCCGCCCTCTACTCCGCGATCGAGATGGTCCGCCGGGGCGGGACGATCTCCGTCGTCGGCGTCTACGGCGGGATGGCCGACCCGCTCCCGTTGATGACCATGTTCGACAAGCAGGTGCAGCTGCGGATGGGCCAGGCCAACGTCCGGCGCTGGTCGGACGCGATCCTTCCCCTGCTGACCGAGGACGACCCCCTGGGCGTGGAGGGCTTCGCGACGCACACCCTTCCGCTGGAGGAGGGGCCGCAGGCCTACAAGACCTTCCAGGCCAAGGAGGACGGCATGGTCAAGGTGCTGCTGACCCCATGAGCCCCTCACGTGAGCCCCTCACCCACTGCCCCCTTAACTCCTGACCCCTGACCCGCTGGTGCGCGCACCGGCGCGAGGAGGAGCCCCATGAACCGCACATCTCCCCGCCGGACGGCAGCGGGCCGTTCCGTCCGGCCCGTCCGGCCCGTCCGGTCCGCCGGAGCCGGCTCCGGCGGGATGGCAGGGCAGTCCGCGGTCGTCACGGGCTCCTCCCGTGGCCTGGGGCTGCTGATCGCCCGCGAGCTCGGTCGCCGGGGCTGCCGGGTGATGCTGTGCGCCCGCGACGCGGAGGAGCTGTCCCGGGCCGAGGCCATGCTGCGCGGCGAGGGCACGGAGGCCCGCTCCCTGGCCTGCGACCTCACGGACGAGGACGCGCCGCGCCGGCTGGTCACGGCGGTCCGCGACGCGTTCGGCGGCGGCCCCGACATCCTCGTCAACAACGCCGGCGTGATCCAGGTCGGCCCCCTGGACGCCATGGCGGAGAACGACTTCCGGCAGGCCATGGAGACGATGTACTTCGCGCCGCTGCGGCTCGTCCTGGAGGCGCTGCCCGGCATGCGGGAGAGGGGCGGCGGCCGGATCGTGACCGTCAGCTCCATCGGTGGCCGGGTCGCCGCCCCGCACCTGCTTCCCTACGTCGGCGCGAAGTTCGCCGTGGCCGGGCTGTCCGAAGGGCTGCACGCCGAACTGGCGGCGGACGGCGTCAGCGTCACGACCGTCTTCCCCGGCCTGATGCGCACGGGATCCCACACGGCCGCGCGGTTCAGCGGCCGCCCGGAGAAGGAGTACAGCTGGTTCGCCGTCGCCGCGGGACTCCCCGTGCTGTCGATGGACGCCGAAAGGGCTGCGCGCGCGATCGTGCGCGCGGCTGAGCAGCGGAAGCCCGAGCTGGTGCTCACGCCCGCGGCCAAGGCCGCGGTCCGGCTGCACGGTGTGGCCCCCGCGACGGTGACACGCTGCCTGACACTCGGTGCCCGGTTGCTGCCCACCGCCGGCGAGAAGCCCGAGCGCAACGTGCCCGGACACGTGGCCGCCCGCTCGGTCCGCCCTCGCCTCGTCCACCGGCTCACCCGGCTCAACGACCGTGCGGCGCGCCGCTTCAACCAGCGGGTTTCCTGACCAGCGGGTTTCCTGAATCGAGGTGGCGTTTGCTCAGGGGATCGGGGGCTCGGATTCGGATTCGGGTTCGAGGGGTGAGGGGAAGTCGTCGATGACGTGCATGGCGGCTTCTTCCGCGGAGGCGGCTCCGCCGTCGATGCCCACGTCCCGGGCCACGACGTCGTTGCTGTGGCGGGGCGGGCCGTACTCCGCCTCCACCATCCGCCCCGCGCGTTCCCGGCCGGCCAGAGGGTCCACCACCTCGCCGTCCGTGCCGATCTGATCGCCGATGCCGTCGCCCTCGGGCGACGCGATGTCCGGGACCTCCCGGGCCAGGCGCTGCTCAAGGCTCTCGCGGTCGTGCTGTTCCTGCGCGGCGGTGCCGTGCCGGTCGACCGCAAGGGGCTTCTCCGGCGGCGAGTAGCCCTCGTCGAGGACTTCGTCCAGCCCGTCGCCGTCAAGGGCGTTCTCCAGGTCGAGCTCGTTCGGCTGATCCCAGAGGTCGGAGCCGGCCGGCTGGTACACCTCGTCTCCCATCGTCTCGCCGGACATGGGCCGGTCTCCTTTCTCGCCCCTTCGGGGGAGTGCCGCAGTGGGCAGCTGGTGCGTCGTGGGGCGTTTCACGGCCGTCAGGGCGCGGGGGCAAGGACCAGGTCCGTCCCCGGCTCCGCCGGAGTCTGCGCCTGGGGCTGCGCCTGTGCCCGGGGCTGAAGAAGGGGTTCCGCGGGGGCCCGGACCGGCCGGGTCTCCGTCTCCTTCCGCATCGCCTCCGCCGGCTCTTCTACCCGCTCTCGCGCGGATGTACGGATACGGGGTACGAGGGGGCGAGGGAGCGGCCCCGCCGGGTACTGGGTGCGGAGAGTGAACCAGACGGTCTTTCCGTCGGGCAGCGGCCGGACGCCCCAGCTGTCGCTGAGCGCCGCGATCATCGCCAGTCCGCGCCCCGGGGCGGCGGTCGGTCTCACGCCGAGCAGCGCTGCCAGGTCGGTGTTCCGGTCCGTCAGGGAGACCGTCAGCTCCCGGCCCGACCGGTGCAGTTCCAGGGTGCATCTCTTGTCGGGGCCGGCGTGCCGGTGGACGTTGGCCAGGAGTTCCCCCACGCCCAGCCGCACCGGTCGCATCAGCGGTTCCAGTTGCCAGTAGCGCAGGTGGGCGGTGACGATCCGCCCGACCTGGGGCACTCGCCCCGCGCGGGCCTCGGTGTGCAGGATGTAGCGGTGGTCGGCTTGGGCGTTCATGGTCGTGACTGCCTCCTTCGCCGCAGGGAGACCGCTGGGTGCGGTCCCCGCACCTTGCCGGAGGGGCAAGAGGTGTCCCCGGCGCGCGCCCTCGGCCCTGGCCCGCACCGGCCTTCCTCGCCGGCCGCCGCCGACGGCCGACCTCACCGGCTGTCTTCGTCCGGTGCCTTCCGGGCAGATGCCGGATACCGGATACCCCAGGGTCACCCGGCCCCCACTTTCCCGCAACGTCACGCCCGTGCCCTGCGCACCGTGACCCCCGCCGCTCCCCCCGCCGGGGAGGTTCCTCCAGCTGGTCCAGCTGGTCCGGCTGGTACGGCAGCGAAGGATGCGCAGGGTCGGCATGGAGTGCCGGGAAGGGGGTATCCGCTCCGCGCTGCGGTAGTCACTCGCTGTACGAAGGAGATTTCCCGATGCTGATGGCCCACCCCCTGGTTCTGAGCAGCCTCCTGGAGCAGTACGAGGCGCTGGCGGTGCTCAACGCGGGAGAGGGCGGTGCGAACGTCCGGCGGCGCATGGAGGACGTCGCCTACACCTTGTGCGTGTCAACCGGTACGCGCGACATCGAATCCGCGCTTGCGGCCGCACGGCAGCAGCTCGCCCACGCGGTCCCCATACGCCGGAAGGCGCCCGGCTCCTCGGAGGACCGTGCCGGAGCGGTGCCGGCGTAGGACGGCCCGCCGGAGAGGCCTGCCGCGGACGGGCCGCCTTACGGCGTGGGGCCCTGCCCCATGACCTCGGAAGCGGTGGGGGCTCCCGCAAGAAACCGCTACGTAGTGTGACGCTCTCGAATGTCTTAAAATCCATATATGTCCGTGCATCTGCAGGGGTCGCTGTTCGACCTCGCGGACGACATCGAGCTTCGGCGTCCACTGGACGAGGCCCGCCGTACCGAGCTGACCGAAGGGGCCTGGATCGACGTGCTGCCCGGCTGGCTCGGCGGGTCGGGCCTGCTCTTCGAGGCGCTGCTGGGCACGGTGCCCTGGCGCGCCGAACGCCGGCACATGTACGACAACGAGGTGGCCGTTCCCCGGCTGCTCGCCTTCTACGGTGCGGCGGACGTGCTTCCGCACCCCGTGCTCACGGCGGCCCGTGACGAGCTGAGCACGCACTACGCCGCGGAGCTGGGGGAGCCCTTCCGGACCGCAGGGCTGTGCCTCTACCGCGACGGCCGCGACAGCGTCGCCTGGCACGGCGACCGCCTCGGACGCGGCGCCGCCGACCGCACCATGGTGGCGATCCTCGCCCTCGGTGAGCCGCGCCCCCTCGTGCTCCGCCCGCGCGGTGGCGGCGGCGCCCGCATCCGGGAGCCGCTGGGCCACGGCGACCTGCTGGTCATGGGCGGCACCTGTCAGCGCACGTGGGACCACGCCGTGCCCAAGACCAGGAAGCCCGTCGGCCCCCGGATCAGCGTCCAGTTCCGCCCGTCGGGAGTGGGCTGACGGCGGGGCCGCCGCCCGGTTTGCGCAGCGCAACCAGCGGTTAACGGACCCCGAGCAGGGGAGCACGTCGGCTGAAGGGTGACGATGACCAGGACCTCACCCGGTACGGAGCACGGTGCAGGGGCTCTCGCGCCTCAGCCGTTGCGGCAGTACGCCCTGCTGGCCGACGGCGAGCGCGGCGTCCTCGTGGGCCCCCGCGGCGAATACGCGTGGATGTGCGCTCCCCACTGGGACTCGGGCGCGGTCTTCTCGACCCTGGTCGGCGGGACCGGCGTGTACGTCGTCACTCCCGTAGCGCGGTTCGTATGGGGCGGGTACTACGAGGAAGGGACGCTCATCTGGCGCAGCCGCTGGGTCACCGACGACGGCATCGTCGAGTGCCGCGAGGCGCTCGCCTTCCCCGGCGACCCGCACCGCGCGGTGCTCCTGCGGCGGATCATCGCCCTCCGGAACACCGCGCGGATGTCCGTGGTCCTCGAACCCTGCGCCGCCTTCGGCCGGTACCCGCTCCGTGATTTCTCCCGCAAGGCCGACGGGGTGTGGGCCGGACGTGCGGGCGGGCTCTCGGTGCGCTGGTCCGGCTGCGCCGCCGATCCCCGGCCGACGGATCCTCAGGGACACAGGCTCGCGATGGAGCTGACGGTCGGGGCCGGGGACTGCCAGGACCTGGTCCTGGAGATCAGCGACCGGTCCCTGACCGAGGAGCCACCGGACCCCGATGTCATGTGGCGCTCCACGGAGGAGGCGTGGCACAAGGCGGTGCCACCGCTGGACAACACGGTCGCCCGCACCGACGCCCGCCGGGCCTACACGGTCCTGCGCGGGCTGACGGGGGCGTCGGGCGGCATGGTGGCCTCGGCGACCACGAGCCTGCCCGAACGGGCCAAAGAAGGCCGCAACTACGACTACCGCTACGTGTGGATCCGTGACCAGTGCTACGCGGGCCAGGCGGTCGCCGCCGCAGGAGACACGGCGCTGCTGGACGACGCCGTGCGGTTCGTCACGGCCCGCCTGCACGACGACGGGCCCCGGATGGCCCCCGCCTACACCATGGACGGGCGCAGGATCCCCGACGAGCGCGAGCTCGACCTGCCGGGCTACCCCGGCGGCTTCGACCGCGTCGGCAACAAGGTCAGCAGGCAGTTCCAGCTCGACGCGTTCGGCGAGGCCCTGCTCCTGCTGGGCACCGCCGCTCGCCACGGCCGGCTGGGCGCCGAGGACTGGCAGGCGGCCGTCATCGCCGCGGACACCATCGCCCGGCGCCGGGACGAACCGGACGCGGGCGTGTGGGAGCTCCGCCCCCGGTGGTGGGCGCACAGCCGGCTCGTGTGCGCGGCCGGCCTGCGACGCGTCGCCGCCGCCGGCGCGCCCGGCGGGCGAGCGGCCGAATGGAGCGCGCTGGCCGACCGCCTGGTGGCCGACACCGCTGCCCGGTGCCTGCACCCGTCGGGCCACTGGCAGCGTTCCCCCGAGGACGCGGGACTGGACGGCGCCCTGCTCCTGCCTCCGCTCCGCGGCGCGCTGCCCGCCGATGACCCCCGGACCCGGGCAACGCTGCGCGCCTACGTCGCCGACCTCACCGAAGACCACTTCGCCTACCGGTTCCGGCACGGCAACCAGCCGCTGGAGGCCGCCGAGGGAGCCTTCCTGCTGTGCGGCTTCGTCACCGCGCTGGCCGAGCACCAGCAGGGCCGGGAGACCGCCGCGTTCCGCTGGTTCGAGCGCAACCGTGCGGCCTGCGGGCCGGCCGGACTGTACTCGGAGGAGTACGACGTCGCCCAGCGCCAGTTGCGCGGCAACCTGCCCCAGGCCTTCGTGCACGCACTGATGCTCGAGTGCGCGGCCCGGCTCGTCGACCCCTGGCCCGGGACGTGACCGCAAGGCCGCACGCTCAAGGCGGCGGAGCACCACCGTCACCCTCCGCGCCGCCGCCCCTGCTCCGCCGGCCGCGCCGGGCCGAGGAGACGGCGCGGGCCGCGGCGATGGTCGACGAACTGAGCAGGGCCGCGAGGTAGCCGCCGAAGACGTCGTGCAGGAGGAAGTCGAGGGCATCGCAGAGGGCTCTGGGCATGCAGCCACCGTGCACGCTCCCACCGTGCCGCCGGACGCCCGGGAACGCGGCGGCGACTTCCCGAACTTCCGGGGCACGACGGCCGGTGAACTGAGATGATCCGGGACGGCAGCGAACGGTTCCGAACACCGGGAGAAGAGGCATGGGGCGTTCGGGTCGGTTACGGATGCCGGACCTCCCGCCGGGTGCGCGCCACCGGCTCAAGGCCCGGTTGCACGAACTGCACCTCAAGGCGGGAGCACCGTCCATCGCGCAGATCGTCAGGGAGACCTCTGCGGCGGAGCGGTACTCGCGTGCTGTGGTCCATGGCGTCCTCACAGGGACAGCCGTGCACCAGCGGGACCAGGTTGCGGCCGTGTCCGTGACGCTGGCCCGCCGCATCCGGCACGCGGACGTCGAGGAGCTGACCGACGAGATCCACGCGCTGTGGGAGGAGGCGTGGCAGGAGGAAGCCGGCCTGCCCGCCGACCGGGCGGTCACGCCGCAGCCGGAGGACCGGGCCGAGGACCGGGCCGGGGACCCCGCCGAGCCGGCCGGCCCGGCGGCGCGGCGCCGCCCGAACACCCGCCTCGCCGACGTCTTCGCGCTCACGGGATGGACCAGGTCCGAGCTCGCGGGCATGGCGAACCGCCAGGCAGCCGTCATGGGCCATCCCCATGTGGCGACCGACGTCTCCAGAGTGCATCGGTGGATCGATGGGGGAGAGACACCACGGGAGCCCCTGCCCAGGGTACTCGCCGTGCTGTTCACCGAACGGCTCGGCCAGGTGGTGTCCATGGAGGACATCGGGTACGGCCACGTGGCGAAGACGAGCAGACGAGCTCCGGAGGACGGGTGGCCCTGGCCCGCCGAGCGGACCGCAAGTGTCCTCACGGAGTTCACCGGCACGGATCTGAAGCCCAACCGCCGTGGCCGCCCGGTGAGCGGTGCACCGAGCCCGAGGAGCGGCTCCGTGGTCATGGAACTGCTGCCGGCTCTGCTGCCCCGGCCGCGCGGGGCGGTGGAACCGGGCTCGGGGCCGGGGCCGGAACCAGGACTCTGCCTCATGTGCGGAGGAGCCCCACGGCCGGGCAGTCCACTGGCCCTGCCTCTGCCCATGGCCGTCACAGGAGGGCTCGTCGTCCCGCCGCCGAACGAGCGGCGCGAATGCTGCCTCGTCTGCGGAAGGCCGTCCGAGGAGATGCTGTTACGCATTTCCCCGGCACGTGGCGGGGTCTGCCGTACCTGCGCCCGAGGGCTGGGTCACGCGGCCCGGCGGGCGGACGGCATGTGAGGCGTCCCCCGCCGTCGGGTGACCTCAGGAGCGTTTGACGGTGATGGCGCCGCTGCTCGTGGTCAGGTCGAGCCGGTGCGGGCCGGACGGGTCGTTGGTGACGCCGATGTCCGTGCCGCCGCTGCCGGACTTCGTGGTGACCTGGTACGCCGCGTCCGGCACGGTGAGCGTGACGGCGCCGCTTTCGGCCTCAACCCGGACGTCCTGGGGCGAGGATGTGGCGAGTTCGACGGCACCACTGGAGGACTTGGCCTTGACGGGGCCGCCCTTGAGGCCGTGTCCGGTGATCGCGCCACTGGTGGACCGGATCGCGACCGTGCCGCTGATGTCGTTCAGGTCGATGGCTCCGGAGCTGGTCGCCACCTGCACCGCGCCGGTCCTGGACAGGGTGACCGCGCCGCTCGAGGTCTCCCCAGTCACCGGGATGCCCGCTGGCAGGTCGACGGTGTAGGCCACCGAGCAGTCATCGCCGCAGCCGCCGAGCACGAGGACACCGTTCTCGACGCGGTGTGTCGCCCCCTCCGGGCGGTCACCGTCGTACTCCACGTACCTGTGCAGGTCCACCTTGGTGGCGCCGTTCTTCCCGCGCAGGGTGACTGCGCCCGATCCGCTCTCCAGGCGTACGGAGGTGATCTTCTGCGACAGCGCGGTGTCGTCCTCGAAGTTCTTCCGCAACATGCCGCAAGCACTGAGCCCACCGACGGCAACGCCCGTCGTCGCGAGAGCGGCAAGCAGACGGATACGTGCACGCATATGAATATTTCCCACCCGTTTTTGAGGTCTTGTCAGCCGCCTCCTCACGGAGGCGTTCGACAAGGTTATGAGCCGGGTGAGGAGGGCAACCATGGGGTAAACCCCCGGGTCCGAGGTGCAGGCAGTGCCAAGTCTCGCTTCCGTCCGTGCCCCCGGGCGGTCGCGGCTCGCCGCGGTTCACTTCTCGGTGAAGATGATCTCTTCCGGCTGGTGGGTCATCTTCACGGTGCGGCCGTTGGTGACCTCGATGACGTGCTGCAGGCCGGTGATGGGCTTCGAGGACTCGGACTGGATGCGGAACTCGTCCGCGGCGCCGCCGAGGAAGGCGGGGAAGCAGGCCACCGACGGGTCCGCCGGGTTGAGCTCCAGGTAGTCCTTCAGCCGGCGGAACAGCTTGGGGAGGATGACCGCCCCGCCGTCGGCCGTGAGCGAGGACATTCCCGTGACCTCGAACCCCTTCGTGGTCACGTCGGCGTCGTCGGCCCAGACGCCGGCCTTTGCCGCCCTCGCCGTCTGGGCGGCGGCGCTGAGGACGTCGCGCAGATGGGCGGGCAGGCCCGCGTAGAAGGTGGGGTAGGCCAGGCCGAGCGAGAGCAGGTGGTAGTTCGCGGTGTTCCTCAGCAGCTCGTCGCCGACGCCGATCTCGTAGCCGCTGTAGGCCGGCGGGACGTGGCGGCCGACGAAGGCCACGCAACGGCCGAAGACGTCGGTGCCGCGCGTGAGGATGAAGCCGGGCACGCTGGCGGGGCTGGTGGTGACGGTCTCGTCGTCGTGGCGCTCGACGGTGGTGAAACCGAGCCACTTCAGCAGTTCGTCCGCGGCCTGGTGCGCGAGCTTCAGCGGCTGGTGCTGCACGGACGGCTTCTGGCCGTAGTGGGTCTCCAGCGCGTCGATGCCTTCCAGCCGGATGTCGGCGTGGCCGTCCGCCCCGGGAAGGATCTTCTTGTTCCCGGGGACGAGTTTCCACTCGGCCACGTCGTCCGGGACGAACGGGACGGTGTCGCCGTCCGGCTTGGCCCTGTCCGACACCTTGAACGAGCCTCTGATCAGCAGCATCGACATGGCGACTCCCACGGCAGTCATCACTGTGCGTCCGGCTGTCACTAACGGTACACAGCCGGGTGCGGTGCCGTGGGCGTCCCGCGCCCGGATCCCGCCCGGATCCCGCCCGGTTGGCGGCCGGGCGGGATCCGGGCGGCGAGAGCGCCGGCGTCAGCAGTACCGCGTCGCGGTTGCCGGTTACACGCCCCAGGCCTTCCAGTAGATCTGGGGCTTCTTCACCAGGTAGGAGCCGTAGGAGGAGCAGTAGGCGTACGCGGTGGTTCCGGCGTAGGTGGTCGCGGTATAGGCCCACTTGCCATTCGTGCACAGGGCACGTGCCTCGAAGGATCCGCCGCCGGTGCACTTGATGCCGGCGGTCCGGTCATCGCTCCACGTCACCTTGCAGGACGGGCGCGCTTTGGCGCTTTCGGCGGCCGAGGCAGGAGCCGACAGGGCTCCCAGGCCGAGGGCTGCGAGGGTGCCCGTGGTGGCCAGGGCGGCGCCGAGCTTGCGTACACGCATTGCGTTTACCTTTCCCCGTTCCGAAGTGCGCCGGCTGTCCGGCGCACGACAAAAGCTAGGGGAAGCAAGTGAGCCGGGAATCAAACCCTGAGTTGAATGTGCTCCTGCAACTCAGGGGGCAGCCTCGGCGCGTCGTCTCCACCCGCCGCAGTAGCGACCGCCGGCCGCGGTCGCGGGCCGTTGAGGCGCTCGCTACCCGTACGCGGCGGCCGCAGCATGGACGAACGAGCGGATCAGGGGGTTCGCGTCGCCCGCCTTCCAGACCGCCACCACGCGGCTCGGTGGCATGTCGAGCAGTGGCACCACAGTGAGTCCTTCCGTCGGCTCGTGGTCCAGGGGAGTCATGCCGACCGTGCCGTTCCAGAGAACGACTTGCCGGCATTCGTGGATGGCGCGCACCACAGGGCCCTCGCGCGCCTCCCCGCCGTTCCAGTACGCCTGCCAGAGGGGATCGGTACCTTCCGGGAACAGGAACCAGCGACGGCCGGCCAGATCGGCCAGCTTCAGGCTGTCACGGCGCGCCAGCGGATCGTCGGCGCGCAGTAGCGCGCCCACCGGGTCGGCGCCCAGTTCGTGCACGGTCAGGCCGGTCTCGTCGAACGGTCCGCGGGTCAGGGCGACGTCGACCAGTCCGGCGCGCAGCCCGCAGGTGGGATCGGTCAGGTCGGTCTCGCGGATGCGGACCTCGACGCCCGGGTGCCGCCGCCGGTAGGCGCCGGCCAGCCGGGTCATGCCCGGGCCGGTGCTGCCGCCCAGGACGCCGACGGTGAGGGTCGCGGCCCCGGCCGCCGCGGCCACGCGTGCGCGTACCCGCTCGGCGTGGCCGAGCAGGGCGCGCGCCTCGTCGAGCAGGACCGCCCCCACAGCGGTGAGCGTGACACCGGCCGAGGACCGGTCGAACAGCGTGGCACCGACCTCGGTCTCCAGCTGCTTGATCGCCCGGCTCAGCGGTGGCTGGCTCATGTGCAGCCGGGCGGCGGCCCGGCCGAAGTGGAGTTCCTCGGCGACCGCCACGAAATAGCGCAACGTCCGTAGCTCCATGGCGCGCCACGATACCCGTACGGTATTGACGTCACGGAATGGGTCTTGGACAGCCGTAGCGCCCCGGCAGTGGAATTGCGGCATGACCGACGAGCCGAAGGCCGATGAGCCGATGACAGATCCTGATAGAGCCACTGCCGTAGCCCCTCCCGTAACCGCCGCCGTATCGGTGGTCGGTCCGGGCGACGGCGAGACGATCGTCCTGGGCACCACGCGGCTGCGCGTCCTCGAAGACGGCAGCAACACCGGGCACCGCCTCGGGATCGCCGAATCCGTCCTCGCCCCGCACACGCCCGGACCACCGCAGCACCGGCACGCTCAGCACGACGAGGGCTTCTACGTCATCTCCGGCACGGTGCGGTTCACGGTCGGAAGGAAGGACTACGACGCGACCGCGGGAACGCTCGTGATGGTTCCGCCCGGCGCGCCGCACACGTTCGCCAATGTGACCGACCAACCGGCCGTCATGCTCAGCACTTTCACGCCGGACCTCTACGTGCAGTACTTCCGGGACCTGCAGGACATGATTGCCGGTGGCCGGGCGCCGACCCCGCAGGCGAGCATCCGGACGATGAGCCGTTATGCCACCGAGCCCGCCACCGAATTCGCCGAGCAGCCGGAAGGATGACGCCCCTCCTGTAATCCGTAACCCGTAACCCGCACCGGGGCGAGGCCTCTCGCAGCGTGCGGGGCCGTGACTCAGACCAGTTCGGGTTGCGGTTCCGGTTCCGGTTGCGGTGCCGGTGCGGCCTTCGGCTCCCGCGGTCCGGTGGTTCGTACGTAGCCGTAGACCACGGAGCCCATCGCCAGAAGGAGAAGCGGTCCGGACACCCACGGGTGCCGGGCCATCTCCACCGGCAGAAAGCGGTACGACACCAAGAGCGCAGCGAAGACCGTGGTGCCGTAAGCGACCAGCTGGATTCCGGGCCGGTCCCAGCCGCGGTCGAGCGAGCGCAGAGCCGCCTCGATCGTGAGCGCGAACACCACGCCGGCAACGAGGTCCACGCCGTAGTGGTAGCCGAAGCCCAGTGTCGCGGTGAGCGTGGCAACCAGCCAGAAGGCCCCCGCGTAGCGCAGCAGGCGCGGGCCCTTGCGGGAATGAATGAAGATCGCGGTGGCCCATGCGGTGTGCAGGCTGGGCATGCAGTTGCGGGGGGTGAGCCCGTCGTACGGGACCGGGTGCGGGATGCCGATCGACGGCGGTGTGTGGGGCCACAGGTCGGCCACTGCCCACTGCACCCCGCCCGTGCCGGAGGCGCCCGGGCCGAAGGCGAAGACCGGTCCGACCACCGGGAAGATCATGTAGATGGCCGGCCCGAGGAGGCCGATCACCAGGAAGGTCCGCACCAGATGGTGGCGGGGGAAGCGCCGCTCGGCGGCGACGTTGCGCAGCTGGTACAGCGCGACGACGACCGCGGCCACCGCGAGCTGGGCGTAGACCACGTCGAGAAGATGGGTGCCGACCGGGCCGGTGGCCCTGAGCGCCCGGCCCACCAGCCACGACGGGTTGCCGAGCGCGTGATCGGCGGTCGCCACGTACTGGTCGAGCACCGTCGTGCGGGTTTTCGCCGTGATGAGCAGCCAGGTGTCGCCGGTCTTGCGGCCGGCCACCAGCAGCAGGCCCAGGCCGACGCCCTTCAGGAGCAGGGTGCGTTCGCGGCCGGTGCGGCGGGTGACGGCGATGACCGCACAGCCCAGCATCACCCACAACGCGCCGTTGCCGAAGAAGTGGCCGTCGGGCACCTCGGCACCGACCGCCCACCGCACCAGCACGAAGACGACGTCGATGCCGATCGCGGCACCGGCCGCGATGAACCGCTGCCGCCAGGTGAGCACCACCATCATCAACGCGAGGCCGCCGTACAGCGGCCCCGGTTTGGGGGCGAATATCACCTCTCGTGCCTGGTTGGTGATCGGACCCGGCACGCCGCCGTAGTGGCGCGCGGTGATCTCCAGTGCGATGAGGAATCCCAGGGTCACCACGCCCGCCGTGGCCCAGAGGATCGCCCGTGGCCGGCGCCATTCGGCGAACTTAATCCTGCACTTTATTCGCGAAAACACCCGCCGTATTATATGCATCAATTATTTTGCCCGATTTGTTGAGAGGGCGGCCGAGGAGATCACCCTCCGTGTCGGCGAGCCGGGGCCCGGCGGGTGCCCGCCGGGCCCCGGCATCGGTTGGATGACCGATGTGCGGGAACCCCGTCCCGGGGCACAGTGATCCCGCTTCCCGGCCGGTTCCGTGGAAGCCCTGTCAGCAGCCTTCAGCAGATCGGACATCGCTGTGCCCGGCACCCCCGCAGATCTCGTCTTCGTCAACGGCTCGGTCCTCACCGCCGACTCCCGCTTCACCGTCGCCTCCGCCCTGGCGGTCACCGGCGGCCTCGTCAGCGCGGTCGGCGACCGCGCCGAGGTCATGGCCCACGCCGGCCCCGCCACCCGGATCGTCGACCTCGACGGCGGAACGCTCCTCCCCGGCATCAACGACTCGCACCTGCACGGCTGCGCCTTCGGCCTGACCATGCCCCCGCTGTCCGTCGACGTCTCGCACCCCGCCGTCCGGTCGCTGGCCGACGTGGCCGAAGCCGTGCGGAAGGCGGCCGGGACGACCCCGGCGGGGGAGTGGATCAGCGGGCACGGGTGGGACCTGGGCTACCTCGCCGAGTGCGTCGCCGACCCCTCACGGCTTCCCACCCGGCACGACCTGGACGCCGTCAGCCCGCACCACCCCGTCCTGCTGTACTCCGCCACCGGCCACGCCACCTGGGTCAACTCCATGGCGCTCGCGCGGGCCGGAGTCGACCGGAACACCCCCGCCCCGCCCGGGTCGGTCATTGTCACCGACGCGGCCGGCGAACCCACCGGCCTCCTCCAGGAAGGCGCCCAGGACCTCGTCCACCGCGCGCTGCCCGCCCTCTCCCCGGAAGTGCGCGCCGACGCGATCCGCGCCACCCTGCGCACCCTGGCCCGGCTCGGCATCACCAGTTACACCGAGCCCGGCCTCGGGCCGGGCGGCGACGCCCTGATGCGCGGAGCCCTCTCCCACAACACCCTCGACGTCTACCGGCGCCTGCTCGCCGACGGCGAACTCACCGCACGGGTCGGCGTCCTGCTGCTGCCGGCGGGGATGGCCGGCACGGCCGAGGAGTTCGTACGGGTGCTGGCGGCCATGGACGAGCCGCCGTCCGCCGACCCCCGCCGGCTCGCCGTCCTCGGCGTGAAGCTGTTCGCCGACGGCATCCCGGTCAACAAGACGGCGTGGATGCACGAACCGTACGTCGGCGGCGGCTGCGGCTCGCTGTGCGTCGGCGGGGACACCGACGACGAACGCGTCGCCCAGATCACGGAGATGATCCGGTACACCCACGCCGCCGGATACCAGGCCGGCGTCCACGTCACCGGGGACCGGGCCATCGACACCGTCGTCGACGCCTTCGCCGCGGCCGCCGCGGCCCACCCCCGGCCCGACACCCGGCACTACGTCATCCACGGCGACTTCCTCACCGCCCGCAGCATGCGGACGCTGGCGCGGCACGGCTTCGGCGTCAACATGAACCCCACCATCAAGTGGAACGTCGCCGACCTCGAAGAGGAGTTCGTCGGCCCGCAGCGGGCCGCGTACGAGTGGCCCTACCGGGACGCCATCGACGCCGGCGTGACCGTCACCAGCGGCTCCGACGCCCCCGTCACCCTCCCCGACTGGCGCCAGGGCCTCTCCACGATGATGCTGCGCGAGTCCCGGGCCAGCGGCCGCGTCAGCGGACCCGGCCAGCGCATCCGGCTCGCGGAGGCCCTCCGCACCTACACCTCCGACGCGGCCTGGCAGGACTTCGCCGAGGACTGGAAGGGCACGCTGGAGGTGGGCAAGGTCGCCGACGTGTGCGTGCTCGCGGGCGACCTGCTGACGGCCGACCCGCACGACATTCCCGCCATGCCCGTGGTGTTCACCGCCGTCGGCGGCGAAGTCGTGCACGACGAACTGACCGTTTGACGCCCGGACACGGACGTTTGACGCCCGGACGACGGATGATCATTCTGACCGGATGGAAGCCGAGCAGACGCCCATGACAGCGCAGCCGGGCACGACGGACGTCCGGAACACGACGGACGTCCTGAGCGCGGCCCTGGACGTGCGCGAGGCCGCGCGCCGTGCCGTACGCGGAAAGGACGGCGCCGACGCCGTCCTGACCGCCCTGTCCGCGGTGATCGACCACGACCACGCGTCCCTGTCCCGGTGGGACCCGCTGCGCCACCGCCACGTCACCTTGGCCGGCAGCTACCCGGCGGGCCCCGCCCGCTACATCGAGACCCGTCTGCAGGACGACCCGGGCTTCGCCCTCATCCGGCACTCGCCGGAGGCCACGAGCTGGTGGAACGACGTGCCCGCTCCGGTGCGGGAGGCATCCACCGGGTTCCAGGAGGTCCTGGAGCCCCTGGGCGTCCGGGACGGCGTGGCGCAGTGCCTGTTCTCGGCGGACGGCAGGTACGTGGGCATCCTCAACGTCAGCACCACGCGGGCACGGTGCGACCAGCCGGTCGTCCGGTCGGTGATGGCGCTGCTGGGCGAGTGCCTCGCGGCCGTCGCCGACCCGCTGGCCGGGCACCGGTCCCCGGGACCCGGAGCCGGCGGTCACACCTGTGTCGTGCTCCTGCCGGACGCCGAGGAGCCCGAGGGCGCACCTCCGGTCATGGTGAGCGGGGAGCCGCTGCCCGGCCTCACCGAGGCCGGCTCCCCGCTCGCGGCCCTGCTGCGGAGGACGGCCGGAGGGCGGGCGCTGCCGGCCACCGTGCTGGTGCCGTACCGGCAGCGGATGCTCGAACTGCACCTGAGCCGCCGGGGGGACCGCACGGTCGCCGTGTGCCGTACCGTCGCGCGCCCCGCAGCGCTCTCCCCGCGCGAGCTGGAGGTGCTGGCGGAACTCACCCGGGGCCGGACCAACCGGGAGATCGCCGACCGCCTGTACGTCAGCCCCCGCACCGTCGCCACCCACATCGAGCACATCCTCGCCAAACTCGGCGTCCCCAACCGCGTGGCCGCCGCGGGACGAGCCGTCGCCTGGGGCCTCGAACCGGCTCCTTGACCGGCGCCGAGCAGGAGCTGCGGCGTCCCCCTCGGCTGCTCGCAAAGGAGCTGCGGCGTCCCCCTCGGTCTCCTCGCAGTGGCGCACGGTGCGCAAGGTAGAGTTTCACGTCGCTGTCCCGGGGCCGATGGCGCCCCCGGCGAAGATCCGATTGCGGGGCCGTCCGCGGGTGCCGACCCGGCTCCTCCGCGACCTCCCGCACGCCCCGGCCCGCCGCGTGGGCGTGCCCGAGCACGACAGGTTCCGTTCCCTTTGTCTTCTGCTGCGTCCGCCGCGTCCCCGGCCGTGTACCTGCGCCGTCTCAAGCCCGGCTGGCTGCGTGACCCGAAGGTCTGGCGCACCGAGGTGCTGGCCGGTCTGGTCGTCGCCCTGGCGCTGATCCCCGAGGCGATCTCGTTCTCGGTCATCACCGGCGTCGATCCCGCGATCGGGCTGTTCACCTCCTTCACCATGGCAGTGACCATCGCCGTCGTCGGCGGCCGCCGGGCCATGGTCTCCGCCGCGACCGGTGCCGTCGCCCTGGTCATCGCCCCGCTCAACCGCGAGCACGGCATGGGCTACCTGCTGGCCGGCGTCATCCTCGCCGGCGTCTTCCAGATCGCGCTCGGTGCGCTCGGCGTGGCGAAGCTGATGCGGTTCGTCCCCCGGTCGGTGATGGTCGGCTTCGTCAACGCGCTCGCCATCCTCGTCTTCATGGCCCAGGTGCCCGAGATGCGGAACGTGCCGTGGCCCGTCTACCCGCTGATCCTCGGCGGGCTGGTGCTGCTCGTGCTCCTGCCGAGGATCTCCACCGTCGTGCCGGCCCCGCTGGTCTCCGTCGTCGTCCTGACCCTCATCACCGTGGGCGCGGGCATCGCGGTGCCGACCGTGGGCGACAAGGGCGAGCTGCCGTCCTCTCTGCCCGTGCCGGGTCTGCCGGACGTGCCCCTCACGCTCGACACGCTGACCACCGTCGCCCCGTACGCCTTCGCCACGGCGCTCGTCGGGCTGATGGAGTCGCTGATGACGGCCAAGCTCGTCGACGACATCACCGACACGCGCTCCTCCAAGACCCGCGAGTCCATCGGCCAGGGCATCGCCAACATCGTCACCGGCTTCTTCGGCGGCATGGGCGGCTGTGCCGTCATCGGCCAGACGATGATCAACGTCAAGGTCTCCGGCGCCCGCACCCGCCTGTCGACCTTCCTGGCCGGCGCGTTCCTGCTGGTGCTGTGCGTCGCCTTCGGCCCGGTCGTCTCCGAGATCCCCATGGCCGCCCTCGTCGCCGTCATGATCATGGTGTCGTTCGCGGCCTTCGACTGGCACTCCATCGCCCCGAAGACCCTCAAGCGGATGCCCGCCGGGGAAATCGTGGTCATGCTCACCACCGTGGTCTGCGTGGTCGCCACGCACAACCTCGCCGTCGGTGTCGTCGTCGGCTCCGTCACCGCCATGGTCATCTTCGCCAAGCGCGTCGCCACCGTCGTCGAGGTCACGGCCGTCACCGAGCCCGACGGCTCGACCGTCGTCTACCGGGTCACGGGAGAGCTGTTCTTCGCCTCCTCCAACGACCTCGTCGGCCGGTTCGACTACGCCACCGACCCCGGCAGGGTCGTCATCGACCTCTCCGCCGCGCACATCTGGGACGCCTCCTCCGTGGCCGCCCTCGACGCGATCGAGACCAAGTACGCCCAGCGCGGCAAGACCGTCGAGATCACCGGCCTCAACCACCCCAGCGCGCACCTCCACGGCAAGCTCACCGGCGAACTCACCCCCGGAAGCTGAGCGCCGCCCCGCATACCCGCGCGTCGCCGGCCTCCTTTCGCTACTCGCTGCTCGCCGGCGGCGGTGACCCGGCCGGTGTTCTCTCCCTCGACGCCGACCTCGATGCCGACATGATCCAGGCAGCGCTGTATCGATTCACTTCGATGCAAGGCTGTGTCCGTGGATCGATGGATGTCAACATAGAGGCATGTCGAATCAGGAATTCGTGGTGCTCGGGCAGGACGGCCCCGACGGGTGCTGTCCGGGTCTGCTGACCGCACCGCTGGCCGAGGAGCAGGCGGCGGAGCTGGCCAGGGTCTTCAAAGCCCTGGGCGATCCGGTGCGGCTGCGGCTGCTGTCGATGATCGCCAGCCGGGCGGGCGGCGAGGTGTGCGTCTGCGATCTGACGCCGGCGTTCGACCTGTCGCAGCCGACGATCTCCCACCACCTCAAGCTGCTGCGGGAAGCCGGGTTGATCGCCTCCGAGCGGCGTGGGACGTGGGTGTACTACCGGCTGCTGCCGGAGATGACCGACAAGCTCGCCGCCATTCTGACGCGCCCGGCCGGACAGCCGCTCCCCGAGCCGGCCGAGGCCCCCGCGTGACCGGCCCGGCCACCGCCCCGCCGGCGGCCCGGCTGACGTTCCTCGACCGCTACCTGGCCGTGTGGATCCTGCTCGCCATGGGCGCCAGCCTCGGGCTGGGCCGCCTCGTCCCCGGCCTGGGGGACGCGCTGGCGAAGGTGACCGTCACCGGCGTCTCGCTGCCGATCGCGCTCGGCCTGCTGGTGATGATGTACCCGGTGCTGGCCAAGGTCCGCTACGACCGCCTCGGCACCGTCACCCGCGACCGGCGGCTCCTGGTCCCGTCGCTGCTGCTCAACTGGGTCGCCGGCCCGGCGGTCATGTTCGCGCTGGCCTGGCTGTTCCTGCCGGACCTGCCCGAGTACCGCACGGGACTGATCATCGTGGGCCTGGCGCGCTGCATCGCCATGGTCGTCATCTGGAACGACCTCGCCTGCGGCGACCGCGAAGCCGCCGCCGTCCTCGTGGCGCTCAACAGCGTCTTCCAGGTGATCGCCTTCGCCGGCCTCGGCTGGTTCTACCTCTCGTTCCTGCCCGGCCGGCTGGGCCTGGAGCAGACCGCCCTCGACGTCTCCGTGTGGGAGATCGCCCGCTCGGTCCTGATCTTCCTCGGCGTCCCCCTCGCCGCCGGCTACCTCACCCGCCGCCTCGGCGAGCGGGTCAAGGGGCGCACCTGGTACGAGACGAGGCTGATCCCCCGCATCGGGCCGTTCGCGCTGTACGGGCTGCTGTTCACGATCGTCGTGCTCTTCGCGCTCCAGGGCGACGCGATCACCTCGCAGCCGTTCGACGTCGCCCGGATCGCGCTGCCGCTGCTGGTCTACTTCGCCGTGATGTGGGCCGGCTCCATGGCGCTCGGGCGCGCGGCCGGGCTGGACCACGCCCGGGCCACGACGCTGGCGTTCACCGCCGCGGGCAACAACTTCGAGCTGGCCATCGCCGTCGCCATCGCCACCTTCGGCGCCACGAGCGGCCAGGCCCTGGCCGGGGTCGTCGGCCCGCTCATCGAGGTGCCCGTCCTCATCGGCCTCGTCCACGTCGCGCTGGCCGCCCGCCGCCACTTCCCCCCACCCGGCGCCGCCCTGCCGGCCACCCCCTCGGAAGGTTCCGCCCGTGTCTGAGACCCGCAAGCCCTCGGTGCTGTTCGTGTGCGTCCACAACGCCGGACGCTCCCAGATGGGCGCCGCGTTCCTCTCCCACCTCGGCGCGGGCCGCGTCGAGGTCCGCTCCGCCGGCTCCGCGCCCGCCGAGACGGTCAACCCGGCCGTCGTGGAAGCCATGCGGGAGGCCGGCATCGACATCTCCGCCGAGACCCCCAAGGTCCTCACCACCGAGGCCGTGCGGTCCTCGGACGTGGTGATCACCATGGGCTGCGGTGACGCCTGCCCGGTCTTCCCCGGCAAGCGGTACCTGGACTGGAAGCTCACCGACCCCGCCGGGCAGGGCGTCGACGCCGTCCGCCCGATCCGCGACGAGATCGAGCAGCGCGTCCGCGCGCTCCTCGCCGACCTCGGAGTGGAGGCCGGCGCCCGACGCCCTGATGCCTCGATGCCCTGATGTCCTGATGCCCTGGTGTCCCGAGGCCCGGCCGGCGAAGGGATGCGTGCCCCACACAGAAAAGCGAAGCGTCATGCTTTCTTGTGAAGTGGAAGGCCCTGGGGGTCGGTGCCTGTCGCCCGGGCAGGCGAGTGGCAAGGCCGTCCGCCGCTCACGCGAACGGCTGTGACCTGGGAGGTCACCGGCACGCACCACGCGCTGCGGGCGGCGTGGTCCGTCACAAGGAGGTGGAGGGGCATGGCCACAGATCCCTCAACGGGACTGCAGGGCATCGATCCGGGCGTCTGGAAGCAACTGGCCCAGGCCGTCAACGAGTACCAGAAGGGCAGCGGTCCCTGCACGACGGCCGAGGAGCTGAAGCAGCACTACATCGCGGAAGCCCAGCGCTTCGAGGACCAGGGGGTGGCACCTCCCGAGGCCACGCAGAGCCTTTCCGGCGAGACCGGCAAGTGGGATCCCTGGGAGATCAGGGTCATCGGCCCCGTCAGCGTCTACGGAGGCATCGAGTTCTCCGGCGGCGAGAACTGGGTCGCCCGCGCGGAGGCGGGCATCAAGCTCTCCGGCAAGGTGATCTGGTCCGAGGGCTTCAACCTCAACTCCAAGATGAACAGCATCAACTGGGAGAAGAGCCTCGGGGTCGTCTGGGGCAAGCTGAGCGTGGGAATCCACGGCGACGACAAGTGCCTGACCGTCAGCGGCGAGGGCTGCTACTGGTGGGGTAAGTGGCACTGCGCCAGCTTCAACGAAACCCTCGGTTGTTTCGCCTGACACCACGCGATGCACCGGCCGGGCCGGACACCGTGCCGGCCCGGCCGGTCCACGCCGCGAGCCCCTACGGCAGACACCCCTGCGCCTGCCTACGACCGGCGCCGCGCGTCGTACAGTTCCCCGATGCCCTCGGCGAAACCGATCGGTGGGACGAAGCCCAGGTCCCGCTTGGCCGCGGCGATGTCGAACCAGTGGGGGCTGGTGAGTTCGGCCACCAGGAAGCGGCTGAGCCGGTGCGTCCCGGTGCGGCGCAGAACCGGCGTCAGCACGTCGCACGCCGTGGCCGCGGCACGGACCGCCCCGGTGGGCAGGGTGTGCCACGTGGCTGCCACCCCGGCGGCCGCCAGCAGCAGGGTGACGAACGTGCGCAGCGGCCGCGGTTCGTCCTGGCTGATGAAGTAGGCGCGGCCGCCGGGCATCCGGCGGTGGTGGAGGCGGTCGAGGGCCAGCAGGTGGGCGTGGGCCGCGGTGCGCACGTGCGTGGTGTCGAGGAGGTGCGTGCCGTCGCCCGGCATGAAGAGGTGGCGGCCGATCGCCGCGCGCAGGAGCGCGGGCAGGAAGTGCGGGTCTTCCGGTCCCCAGATGATGTGGGGGCGCAGGACACAGGTGGCCGTCCGGGGGCCGTCGGCGGCCAGGACGAGCTGTTCGGAGCGGGCCTTGGTGCGGGGGTAGGCGGCGAGGTGACGCCCGGGGTAGGGGGTGCTCTCGTCGGCGTGGTGGAGGCCGCCCGGGCGGAAGACCACGCTGGCGGTGGAGGTGTGGACGAGCGTGGGTATGTGGTGGGTCCGGCATGCGGCGAGGACGTTGCGGGTGCCGTCGACGTTGGTCGTCCAGTACGGGCCGGGCGGGCCGGCGACACCGGTGAGGGCAGCGGTGTGGACGACCGCGTCGCAGGCGGCGACCGCCCGTGCGACGGCCACCGGGTCGGCGAGGTCGCCCTGGTGCTGACGGACACCGAGGCGGGCGAGCGCGGTGCTGGGGCGGCGGGCGAGGCTGTGGGTCTCGGTGCCCCGGGCGATGAGCAGGCGGCAGATCTCGCGGCCGAGGAAGCCGCTGCCGCCGGTGACGAGAACATGGTCAGGCCCCGTCATCGTCCCTCGTCCGTTCTCCGGCCGGCCGCCCGTTCCCCGCCCGCTGCCCGTTCCTCGCCGGCTTCCCGCTCCTTGCCCGCTGCTGCGCCAGCTGCCCGCCCTCCCCTCGTACGCCGCAGGCGCCGTGCCGCCCACACGGCCACGCGCGCCCGGTCGGTCTTCGAGTTGTGGCGGATGTCGGTGGGAAAGCCCGGGTGGAGCAGGACGGCATCGACGCGGGCGCCGTCCGGATGCCGGTCCAAGGCGTCCCGTAGGGCCCGGAGCAGTTCTTGCCGCCGCCGGCGCCCTCCCGGCCGTTCCGGTTCGGCGCACAGCACGGCCCGCTGCCGTCCGGGCGGGCCGACGCCCACCAGGGCTGTGCGCCGTACGCCCGGCACCGTTTCGGTGGCCGCTTCGATGTCCTCCGTGGTGAGGGTGAAACCGTCGCCGGTGACGCGCTGGGCCTTGCGTCCGTGGAACCACAGGCGGCCCGACGCGTCGAGCCGGCCCATGTCGCCGGTGCGGTGCAGCAGACCGCAGCCGGCCGGGGACTTGGCGGCGGCGGTGGCGCCGGGCCGGGCGTGGTACGCGGGGCTGACGTTGGGGCCGGCGACGGCGATCTCCCCGACGCCCGCGGAATCGGAATCGGGCTCGTGCCCGGCGTCGAGGATGCGGACGTGGACGCCGGGGACCGGCCTGCCCAGGCACGTCCCCGGCCGCGGACCGGCAGCGGTCGCCCGCAGGTGTTGCGCCTCCGGTGCGGTGATGGCGCTGACGGGCAGGCACTCGGTGGCGCCGTAGACGCTGAGCACCTCGGCGTGCGGGCTGAGCACCTGCGCGAGGGCCGCGGCGAGCCCGGGGCGCAGGGCCGCACCGAAGGACACGACGCGCTCGACGGAGGGCAGGGACACCTGTTGGCGTGCGCAGTGGCCGGCCAGGAGCCGCAGGACGGCGGGGGAGGCGGCGACGACGGACGCCCGGTGGGTGAGCAGGGGCCGCAGGATGCGCTCGGGCCGGGTGCGGGCAGGGGCAAGGTGGTTGACGGCCGGGGCGAGCGTCGTCAGGCCGAGCGCGGGGCCGAGCAGGACGACCGGCAGGAAGCCGGACAGCAGGACGCCCCCGGCCGTTCCGCACAGGAGCGGGGCCAGGGCGTCCACCTGTGCCGCCAGGGTCGCGTACCGGTACTCCGCGCCCTTGGGCACGCCCGTGGAACCGGAGGTGAACGCGATCATCGCGAGGTCCTCCGCGGGCGGTTCCCCGGCCGTGGCGAACGGTCCGCCTCCGGGCGGGACGACCGCGGTGAGCGGCCGCCCGCATCCCGGCAGCCGGCCGCCCGTCAGCAGGGGTACCCGTACGTGCCCCCGGCCCCACCCCAGGGCCCGGCGCCCCGCATGGGCCAGGGGCTCTCCCACGAAGACGTGCGGCGCGACTTCGCCGAGGCACTGGTGCAGGTGCCCGCGAGGCAGTCGCGGCTCCACCAGGACGGGGACCGCGCCGAGGGCCAGCAGGGCGTAGACGACGGTGACGAAGTCGTACGGGTCGCGCGTCATCGTGACGGCCTTGTGCCCGCGGCGGACCCCGGCTGCGCGCAGGGCTTCGGTCATGGCGTGCACGCGCTGGGAGAGGTGGCCGTAGGTGATCCCGGGGCCGCCGCGGTGGCCCCGGACCAGCGCGACGGCGTCCGGGGCGTCCCGGGCCCGGTTCTGGACGCGGGTGAAGAGACCCGGGGTACTCAACGGCCCTCCGTCTCCAGCAGGAACGCGCGCAGGTCGTGGACCAGGGGACCGGCCGCGTCCTCCATCACGTAGTGGCCCGCGTCGTAGCGGTGGACGCGGGCGCCGGGGAAGCGCTTGCGCCAGGCGTCCAGGACGAGCGGCGTGAAGACCGGGTCGTGCAGCCCCCAGCCGAGGAACACCGGCAACCCCTCCAGGTCTGCGAGGCCGTTCTGTCCGCCGGCAGCGTGCAGCAGGGTCCAAGCGGGGTCGTGTGCGTCGCGCGGGATGGAGCGGACGTAGGCGACGACGGCCCTGCGGTCGCGCAGGCGCGCGTACGGCAGGAGCAGGGCGCGCCGCTCGGCCGAGGCGATGGGCCGGACGACGCCGAGGCGGGCCACGGCGTGCGGGAAGGCTCCCGTCAGGTGGACGAGGGCGGCGACGGGGGCGTGGTCGCGGATCCAGCGGAGGTAGAAGGGCAGGCGGTAGCCGGGCGGCCAGGGAAAGGCGATGGTGTTGAGGACCACGAGCCGGGTCACGACGCCGGGCCGGCGCAGGGCCCAGGCGACGCCGAGCGGTCCTCCCCAGTCGTGCATCACGAGTGTCCAGCCGCTGCCGGGGAGGCCCCGGTCGGTGGTGAGGTGGGCGAAGAGGTCGTCGAGGGCGTCGAGTTGGCCCGTGTAGCGGTCGAGGGGGCTGCCGGGCACGGGCGGCCGGGGCGAGAGGCCCAGACCGGGGAGGTCGGGGGCGAGGCAGCGCACGTGCGGCGAGAGGACCGGGAAGAAGTGCCGCCAGACGTAGCTCCAGGACGGGTTGCCGTGGAGGAACAGCACGGGGGAGCCGGTGCCGGTGTCGACGTAGTGCTGGCCGGTGGCGGGGACCCGGTGCCAGTGCCGGGGGCCGGGGTAGCCGGGCAGCAGGGCGGGGGGCACGGCGGGGCCGGGGCGTGTGGCGGCGTCGGGCCGTAGACCGTCGGCGTCGGGCCGTGCACCGGTAGCGCCGGGTCGTCCGTCTGCGGTGTCGGTCCGGGGCCGTTCCCGGCGGGCCGTCACAGCCGGATCCTGGCGAGGCCGTAGCAGGTGCCGCTGGCCAGGCCGATCAGGCCGACGGTGTCTCCCGGCTCGACGCGCTCGGACTCCCGCGCGCGGACCAGTTGCAGGGGCAGGGAGGCCGCACCGCAGTTGCCGTGCTCGGTCACGGTCGCCAGGCACTGGCCGGCCGGCAGGCCCAGCTTGGCCGAGGTGTCGTGGAACTGGGGCACCGAGATCTGGTGGAAGGCGATGAACGCGCACGCGCGGACCGCTTCCAGCTCCTGAGGTGCGGTGTACTGCAGCACCGTCGGCAGGTAGTCGAGGTCGTTGCGCAGCAGGTTGCCGTGGAGCTGGAGGGTGGTGTGCTCGTCGTCGGTGGAGCGTCCGTGCATCGAACCGCCGCCGGAGACGGTGCAGGCCTCCCACGCCGTGGGATTCCCGCCGAAGGCCATGGAGAGGACCCCCGGGTCGTCGTCGCCTCCTGGCCCCGCGGTCAGGACGAGGGCCGCCCCCGCGTCGGAGACCGTGTACCCGGGCATGGAGCGCAGGAACGCCTCGTGGTCGGGCAGCCGCAGCCGGGCCGTCTCGGTGAGGGTTTCCCCGCAGCAGACCAGCACGGTGCGGTAGCGGCCCACGGCGATGAAGGCGCACGCCGTCTCCAGGGCGTTCAGAACGCTGTTGCACGCGTTCTTCACGTCGAACACGGGACAGACGATGCCGAGTTTGGCGGCGACGATGTGCGCGGTCGCCGGTTCGAGGAGGTCGTGACTGGTGGCCGCGAACAGCAGGAGGTCCACCTCGTCCCTGTCCGTCCCCGCCTCCTCGAGTGCCTTGACGGCGGCCGCCGCCGCCAGGTCGGAGGCCTGCACGCCCTCGTCGCGGACGTGCACTCCGCGCACACCGGTGAGGTCCTCCAGCAACCCCGGCGGAGGCACGTAGGCGCCGCCCGAGGCGGCGATGCGTTCCCGGATGCCTTCCATGGTCCGGTAGCGGAGCGGCAGCTGGACGGCCGTCGCCAGCAGGCGGGCGCGTGGGGTTCCGGACACCACTCCAGCATCACGGCGTGGAGAGCCAACTTCCATATGATTCACCGTAGTTCACGACAATATGTAGATGGTCATGTGAGTTCCGTACGGGCTGGGTATGCCTGTTGTTCCGCAATCGGGCCGGTATGCGGGTCGGTACGCGGGTCGGTTTCCTCACAGGGGAGCGGAGGGCGGCGATGGAGCCTTCGGACCGCGCGGTGGCCGTGGTGGGCGTCGGTCTGCGGCTGCCCGGCGGCATCTCGGACCTGACCGGGCTGTGGGACGCACTGTGCGAGGGCCGCGACCTCGTCGGCGAGGTCCCGCCCGACCGCTTCGACACGTCGCGCTTCTTCGACCCCGGTGCCGTGCGCCCCGGCCGGAGCTGCACGGCCGCCGGGGGCTTCCTGGCCGAAGTGGCCGGCTTCGACGCCGCGTACTTCGGCATCGCCCCCAAGGAGGCCCCGTTCGTCGACCCGCAGCAGCGGCTGCTGCTGGAGATGACGGCCGAGGCCCTGGACGACGCGGGCATCCCGGCGGAGTCGCTCGCCGGCACCGACACCTGCGTCTTCGTCGGGATCTCCGATCCCGCGTACGGCCAGTTCGTCATGTCCCAGGAGAACCACACCAGCCCCTACGGGATGAGCGGCAGCACCCTGTCGATCGCCGCCAACCGCCTGTCGTACTGCTTCGACCTGCGCGGACCGAGCATGGCCATCGACACCGCCTGCTCGTCGGCCCTCGTCGCCCTCGACCGCGCCTGCCGGACGCTGTTCGACGGCACCAGCCGCACGGCCCTCGTCGGCGGCATCAACCTGCTCGTAAGCCCCTACTCCTTCGCCGGCTTCTCGTACGCGGGCATGCTCTCGCACCGGGGCAAGTGCGCGGCGTTCTCCGCGGACGCCGATGGTTTCGTACGGGCCGAGGGTGGCGGCGTCGCCGTCCTCAAGCCGCTCGCCGACGCGCTGGCCGACGGCGACCGGATCCACGCGGTGATCGCCGGCACCGGCGTCAACACCGACGGACGCACCCAGGGCATGGCCCTGCCCAGCTCCCGCGCGCAGGAGGAACTGCTCCGCACGGTGTACGCGCGGGCCGGGGTGGAGCCGGACGACCTCGTCTACTTCGAGGCGCACGGCACCGGCACCCCCGCGGGCGACCCCGCCGAGACGGCCGCCATTGGACGGGCCCTGGGACAGCGCCGCACGGCCGGTCCGCTGCTGATCGGGTCGGTCAAGTCCAACCTGGGCCACCTGGAACCGGCCGCCGGAATGCCGAGCCTGTTCAAGGCCCTGCTGGTCCTGCGGCACGGCACCGCCCCGGCGACACTCCACGCCCGGCCGCTCAATCCCGCCATCGACTTCGCGGGCCTCAACCTCGCCCCCACCGTCGAACCCGTGGCCCTGCCCGGGCACGAACGGGCCGCGGTGGGCGTGAACTCCTTCGGTTTCGGCGGCGCCAACGCCCACGCCGTCCTCACCGCCGCCCCCGCGCCCCCGCCCCCTGCTGTGCACGACGGCCGTGCCCTGCCGGTCGTCGTCTCGGCCCGCTCGGCCGAGGCCCTGCGGGAACTGGCAGGGCGGTTCGCGGTGCGGCTGAGCGAGGCCGCGCCCGAGGAGTTCCCCGACCTGGCCCGCACCTCGGTCCTGCGGCGCAGCGCCCACGCGCACCGCGCCGCCGTCCTGGCCCGCACCCCGCAGGAGGCCGCCCGGGAACTGGAGCAGCTCCTGACCGGTGCGCCTGCCGCGGGGGCCCTGATCCGCAAGGCGTCCCGGGGCGCCGTCGCGTTCGTCTTCTCCGGCAACGCCTCGCAGTGGCCCGGCATGGCGGCCGGGCTGGCGGCGGCCGAGCCCCCTTTCCGGGGCGCCGTCGAGGACGTGGACGCCGCTCTGGTTCCGCACCTCGGCTGGTCGGTGGTGGGGGAGCTGGCCGAGCCCCGGGCGGCAGCCTGGCAGTGCACCGAAGTCGCACAGCCCCTCCTGTTCGCCGTGCAGGTGGGCCTCGCCGCGCTGCTCGCGGCGCACGGGGTGCACCCGTGCGCGGTCGCCGGGCACAGCGTCGGCGAGGTGGCCGCCGCGCACGTCGCCGGGGCGCTGACCCTGGACCAGGCGGCCCGGGTGATCGCCGCCCGCAGCCTCGCCCAAGCAGTGACGGCCGGCGCCGGGCGGATGGCCGCGGCCGGGCTGCCCGAGGCGGCGGCCCGCGAGGCGCTGGCCCGCTACGAGGGGGCCCTGGAACTCGCCGGCATCAACAGCGACCGCGACGTCACCGTCGCCGGTGACCCGGACGCCCTGGCGGCCCTCGGCGCCGAACTCGCCGCCCGGGACGTCTTCTTCCGGGAACTGGACCTCGACTACGCCTTCCACAGCCGGGCCATGGACCCCGCCGCCGGCCCTCTGCGCAGCGCACTCACCGGACTCACCCCGAGCGCCACCCGCGTCCCGTTCGTCTCCACCGTCACCGGCGGCCCGCTGCCCGGCGAGGCCCTCACCGCCGAGTACTGGTGGCGCAACGTCCGCGAACCCGTCCGCTTCGCCGAGGCCGTCGCCCACCTCGCCGACGGGTCTGCGCGCAAGGCGGACGGAGGCCGTACGGACATTCCGGCCGGCGGCCACACCGACATTCCGGCCGACGGTCACACGGACATCCCGGCCGGCGGCCCCGCGGGCATTCTCGCCGAGCTCGGTCCCCACCCCGTCCTGCGGCCCTACCTGCGCCGCACCGACGCCGTCTACGTGCCCACCCTGCGCCGCAACGGAGACGGGCCGCGCGACGCCGCAGCGGCGGTCGCCGCGCTCATCGCGGCGGGCGCGGACACGGACCGGTCGGCCCACTTCCCCGGCCCGGGCCGGGTGGCCGACCTGCCGGCCTACCCCTGGCAGCGCGAGCGGTACTGGCACGGCGGCCCGCAGGACGTGGTCCTGCACACCAGCGGGACGGGCCTGCTCGACCACCCCCTGCTGGGCGAGCGCCTGCCCTCCCCCCACGCCCTGTGGGAAGGGACCGTCGAACCCCAGCTCGTGCCCTGGCTCGGCGACCACCGCATCGCCCGGACGGTGCTCATGCCGGCCGCGGGCTACCTGGAGATGGCCCTGTCGGCCGCACAGCGTGCACTGGGCCGTCCTGCTGAGGTGCGGCACCTGCAGATCATGCGCCCCCTGGCTCTGGGCTGGCCCGACCCCGAGGGCCTGCGCCTGCAGACCTGCGTGGTCCCCGAGGACGGCGCACTGGCCATCAGCAGCAGCACGGGCCGCGGCGCCCCGACCGAGACCGTCGTGCGCGCCGAAGCCCGCACCCTGCTCGGCACGGCCCCCGCGCCCCTCGACCCCGCCGCCCTGCGCACGCGGTGCCCCCGCACCCTCAGCGGCCCGGACTTCTACGCCATCTGCCACCGCGTCGGACTCGAAGTCGGGCCGGCCTTCCAGCTCCTCGGCGAAGTCCACGTCGGCGACGGCGAACTGCTCGCCTCCTACCGGTACGACGCACCGGGCGCCCCGTACACCGTGCACCCCGTCGTCCTGGACGGCCCGCTGCAGGCCACCGTCGCGCTCGTCGAGGAGCGCATGGACAGCGGCCGCGCCTACCTGCCCTCGGTGTTCGACGCGGTACGCGTCTGGGACACGCCGGCACCGGCGGGCCTCGTCCACATGCGGCAACGCTCGCACACCGAGAACGAGTACTGCTGGGACATCACCTACGCCGACGAGGACGGCACCGTCCGTGCCGAGATCGAGGGCTGCCGCACCCGGCGCATGGACAACACCGACCGCACACCGCTGACGGTCCAGCACACGGTCCTGCGCGCCGCACCGCTCCCGCTCTCCCCAGCCGCTCCGTCCCCCCTTCCGCCACCCGCCGTTCTGGCGGCGGCCGCCGGGCCACGGATCGCCGCGGCGCTGGAGGCGCTGCGCGAGAGCGGCCACGACCGCTTCGCCGCCGCGGCCGAGGAAGCAGGCGCCCACTGCTGGGCCGCCGCCCTGACCGGCCTGCTGCCCGACCCGGCCGCCGAGTTCGGCATGCCCGGCCTCCTCGCCGGCGGCCTGCGCCCCGGGCACCGCCGCCTGGTCCGGCTGATGCTCCCCCTCATCGCGCGCCACGGCCTGGCCGAACCCGCACCCGAGGGCCGCTGGAGGCTCGCCGGCCCCGCGCCGCACCCCGCCGGGCTGCTGCGGAGCCTCGTCGAGGACCACCCCGCCTTCGCCGCCGAGTCCGTCCTGCTCAACCGGCAGCTGCGCCACCTCCCCGACGTGCTGCGCGGCACCGTGGACCCGGAAACACTGCTGCCGCCCGGCGACACCACCTGCGTGCAGCTCGACGCGACTGCGCCCGACCGCCGCTGCGCGCACCGCATCGCCGCGGCCCTCGTGGCGGAAGCCGTCCGGCAGTGGCCCGCCGACCGGCCGCTGCACGTCCTGGAGGCCGGAGCCGGCACCCACGCCCTCACCGCCGCCCTGCTGCCCCTGCTCCCGGCCGACCGCACCCGCTACACCTGCACCGACGCGAGCGCGGCCGGTTTCTCCGCCGCCGAACACCGCTTCGGCGAGTACGACTTCGTCACCTACCGCACCCTTCTCCTCGACCGCGAACCCCTCTCGCAGGGCTTCACCGACGGCGGGTTCGACCTCGTCGTCGCCGGGGACGCCCTGCACACCGCCACCGACCTGACCACCGCTCTCGGCCACCTCCGCACCCTCCTCGCCCCCGGGGGCCTGCTGCTGGCCACCGAACCGCACGACGCGCTGCGGGCCGCGCTCCTCCTGGGCGCCACCGAGGCGTTCTGGCAGCGCGGCGACCACGCGCTGCGCCCGGAGAGCAGGCTCCTCGCCCGGGACCGGTGGCTGCCGCTCCTGGACGCCTGCGGGTTCACCGGTGCGGTACGTACGGGCACGGCCGGGCGCTCGGCGTTCCTGGCCTCGGCCGAGCGGCCGCCGGCCGCCGAGCCCGCGCTACCGGCGCCGGAAGCGGGCACGTCAGGAGCAGGTGTGCCAGGCGCAGGCACGTCGTGGGCCGTCGTGGCCGAGGATCCCGGCGATCCGCTCGCCCAGGAGCTGTCCGGGCTGCTGGGCGCGGCTCCCGTGGTCCCCGCCGCCGGCGTCCTCACCGACCCGGCCGCCGCCCTCCCGCCCGGCGGCGCGCTCCGAGTGGCCCTGCTGACGGCCGCGGACAGCAACGCCGCCGCCGACATCGCTTCCCACGACATCGCTCCCGATGACGCCGTCCCCCATGACGTCGTGGCCCTGACGACCCGACGCGCCGCCGTCCTACGAGCCTTGAGCACGTACGAGGCGACGGCCGGCGACGGCACGCCGCCCCGGCTGTGGCTGATCACCCGCCCCAGCGGCCTGTTCCCGGCACCCGAGCGCCCCGCCTTCCCCGCCGACGCGGCGGTCTGGGGCGCCGCCCGCACCCTGGCCAACGAGCAGCCCGCCCTGTCCCTGCGCCGCGTCTCCCTGGACCGCGGCGACGACCCGGCGACCGACGCCCGCCGCCTCGTCCGCGAACTCCTCGCACCGGACGACCCCGGTGATGCGGATGACCCGGGCGACCGGGGAGCGCCGGAGGACGAGGTCGTCCTCACCCGGGCCGGCCGCTTCGTGCCGCGCCACCGGGAGCGCCCCGCCGGCCGGCCCGCCCCCGAAGCCGACGGCCCCGGCCGCGACCCCTGCCGCCTGGAGGTCCGCAACCCCGGGCTCTCCCGCCGCCTGGTCTGGCGCCGCATCCCCCGGGAGCGGCCGGGGCCCGGCGAAGTCCTCGTCGAGATACGGGCCGTGGGGCTGAACTTCCGCGACCCCATGCGGGCGAACGGCCTCCTGCCGCCCGAGGCCGTCGAGGGCACCCCCCTCAGCCGCGGCCTGGGCACGGACGGCGCCGGGATCGTCCGCGAGGTGGGCCCCGGCGTGACGCACCTCGCACCCGGCGACAGGGTCTTCGGCCCCATGGCCGCAGCACTGTCCTCCCACACCGTCACCCTCGCGGCCATGCTCACGCCCATCCCCGACGGCATGAGCACGGCCGAGGCCGCAACGTTCCCCGTGGCCTTCCTGACCGTCCACCACACACTCGCCGACCAGGCCCGGCCACTGCCCGGGGAGACGGTCCTCGTGCACGGCGGCGCCGGGGCCGTGGGCATGGCCGTCCTGCAGTGCGCCCGGCACCTCGGACTGCGGGTCATCGCCACGGCCGGCACCGACGTCAAGCGCGACCTGCTGCGCACGCTCGGCGCCGACCACGTCCTCGACTCCCGCAGCCTCGACTTCGTCCCGCGCGTGCGGGAGCTGACCGGAGGCCGGGGCGTCGACATCGTCGTCAACTCCCTCAGCGGCGAGGCCATCGCCCGCAGCCTGGACCTGCTGCGCCCCAACGGCCGCTTCATCGAACTCGGCAAGCGCGACATCTTCCTCAACAACCCCCTGCTGCTGCGCCCCTTCCACCGCAGCCTCACCTTCCTCGGCTTCAACCTCGACAGCGTCCTCTTCGACCTCGTGCGGTGCCCCCCGCTGCTACTGGGAACCGCAGAGCGCATCGCCGAAGGCACCTACCGGCCGCTTCCCCACACGGTCCACCCCGCCGCCCGCGTGGACGAGGCGTTCCGGCTGCTCCAGCACTCCCAGCACACCGGGAAGGTGGTCATCTCCTTCGAGCCGGCGGACGCGCCGCTGGACGCACCTCTGCCCGTCGAGCCCGCCCCCGCCGTCCCCGCGCTGGATCCCGGCGGCACCTACCTGGTCACCGGCGGGCTGGGCGGCTTCGGCGCCGCCACCGCCGACTGGCTCGCCGACCGCGGAGCCCGGCACCTCGCCCTCGTCTCCCGCCGCGGCGCCGAGGCCCCCGAGGCGGCCGCCACCCTCGACCGGCTCGCCCGGCGCGGCGCGCACGCCACCCCGTACGCCGCCGACGTCACCGACGAGGGCGCCCTGCGGCGCGTCCTGTCCGGCATCGACGGCAGCGGGCACCCGCTGCGCGGGATCGTGCACTGCGCCATGCACCTGGACGACGCCCCGCTCGCCGACCTGACGGACGACCGGTTCGCCGCCGTCCTCGCCCCCAAGGCCGGCGGCGCCCGCCTCCTGGACCGGCTCACCGCCGACCGCGACCTGGACCTGTTCCTGCTGTACTCCTCGGTCAGCGCGAACACCGGAACCCCGGGACAGGCCCCGTACGCCGCCGCCAACGCCTACCTGGAGGCGCTGGCCCGTGCCCGCCGCCACGCAGGGCGCACGGGCACGGCGCTCGCCTGGGGCCCGATCTCCGGTACGGGGTACGTCGCCCGCCACGATCTGGGCGCGGCCATGGCCGGCCTGGGCTTCGAACCCGTCGCCCCCGCCGAGGCCCTGGCGGCCGCCGACCACCTCGTCGCCACGGGCACCGGCGTCGCCGGCGTCGGCCGCTACCGCTGGGGCCGCGCCCGCCGCGTCCTGCCGGCCCTGGCCGCCCCGCGCCACGCGGACCTGGTCCCGGCCGGCGCCGGCGCGTCGGACGACGCCCGCGAGGAGTTCCTGCGCTCGCTGGCCGCGATGTCCCCCGACGACGCCGTGCGCACCATCACCGAGACCCTCAGCCAACTCCTCGCGTCCGTACTCAGGGCCGACCCCGCCGGGCTGGACGCGGGCCGCCCGCTGGAGGAGTTCGGCCTGGACTCCCTGATGAGCACGGAATTCCTGCTGCGCGCCCGTGAGCACTTCGGCGTGCAGCTCTCGCCCACCGAGCTCATGGGCGGACCACGGACGCTGACGCACTTCGCACAAGTGGTGTACGGGCGGTTGGGAATCCACCCCGCAGGCTGAGGCCGGTGAGGCCGGTGAGGCCGGCCCTCCGGCCGAAGCCTGCCCGGGCTACATCTGCCGCAGGTGGTCGCGGAGGGTCCGGGCCACCTGGGCCATGAGGGCCTCGGCCCCCGGCTGGGCGCCGGCCGGGACCAGGGACTCGGTGAGCACGGCGACGGCGAAGACCTGGCCGTCGGCGTGCTCCACGACACCGACCTCGTGCCGCAGGTTGAGGAGCGTGCCCGTCTTCGAGAACCAGGTGCTGGCGTCGGAGCTGAAGTCCGGGGCGAGCCGGTGCCGGAGCAGGTTGTGCGCCATGAGGTCGCGGACCCGCTCGGCCACCTCCGGATGGATCGCCGAGGGCGTCCACAGGGCCTGGAGCAGGTCGACGTAGGCGCGGGCGCTGCCGGTGTTGGCGCGGGTGGTGTCGAGCTGCGGCACGCGGTGCCCGCGGCCGCTGGTGCCGGCGTCGATGGCCAGGGCGTGCGCGAGGTGCGCCTGCCCGGCGTCGAAGCGCTCGACGGGGGTGTCGCTCAGCTCGCCCGTGGTGTGCCGCACGGTGATGCCGCCGAGGCCGTACTCGTGGAGGATGGCGGCGACCCGGGCCGGCGGGGTGAGGCCGAACAGCGCGTCGGCGGCGATGCCGTCGCTTATGCAGGTGCTCAGGTAGAGCAGGTCGTCGACCGCGATCCGGACGGGGTGACGGAACCGGCTCAGCCCGGTCGGGCCGGGGGTGGTGATCCGCCCGGGCAGCACGTCCAGCATCGTCGCTCCGTCGAGCTCGCCCCGGCGGATGCGCTCCACCGTCGCCAGCGCCAGCGGGACCTTGACGAGGGACGCGGAAGGCAGCTGCGTGTCCGGGTCGATCCCCAGCTCGTCGCCGGTGTGCAGGTCGCGGACGAGCAGGCAGCCGCGCAGACCACCCTCGTGCAGCTGGCGGCGCAGGTCGCGCAGCAGGGCTTCGGTGCTCATGCCGCCGGCCCTTCCACCGGGGCTTCCATCGGCGCCGGCCCTTCCGCTGGTGCTGGTTCTTCCGCGGCGTCTCCGGGCCGGCTCGGCCGGGCCTCCACGCTCGTCCGGGTGGTGCCCGCGCCGAGGCAGCGGGCGATGGCGGCGCCCAGGCGCGCCCGGATGTGCTGCGGATTGCCGTCCGCGGCCGCTGTGAGGGCGAACCCGCGGCTGAGGGCGAGCTCCCCGACGGGGCGCCAGTGCAGGCCGAGTTCTCCGGCCTGTGCCGGGGAGCACAGCAGGAGGTCGCGGGTGCTGAGGACTTCGGCCGCGGCGGACGTCAGGTCGTCCGCGACGGCGAGCTGTGCGGGACGCAGGCCCAGTGCGTCCCGCAGCCGCGTCAGCGGATCGCGCAGGTGCGGCACGTCGTCCTCCGGCTGGAGCCACACCCGGCGGGCCGGGCCGGGGGCACCCCGCCCGAGGCGCAGCGTCTCCAGGTAGACGCGCTTCACCCCGGGATCCTCGGCAGCGGCCAGTCCCAGGGGGACCGACCACGTCGCATCGTCCGCCGGTACGGCCAGCAGCGCGGCGCGTACCTGCTGGGCGTGGACGAGTTCGACGCGTTGCGCGGGCGCCGCGACGCGGAGGTCGAGGGTGAGACCGTGTTCTCGCGCGTCGGCCACCAGGCGGGCGAGGGCGACCGTGGAACAGGTGCCGGGCACCGCGAGCCGCAACGGCTTGCTCTTGGCGGCCTGCGCCTCGTGCAGCAGGACGTCGGCGGCCTGCACGAGGTGCCGGGCCGCCGGAAGCACGTCCCGGCCGAACGGGGTCAGGACGGCCCGCCGCGACGTCCGCTCGAACAACTGCTCACCGAAGCGTTCCTCCAGAGCGGCGACACGGCGGCTGGCCACCGGCTGCGACATCCGTGCAGCGGCCGCACCCACCGTGAAACTGCCGCGCTCACTGACGCTGACGAACGCACGACACGCCCCCACAAGATCCACATGCCCCACCCTATGTCAGAACCGCATGGAGTCGCCCACAGGTGTATTGGACCGCATAGCCGTACGGGGGTGAGGGTGGTTCTCGCACTCATGACCACCCATCGGGACGGAGCCGTGTCCTGCTCCGTCCCCTATGCCGCCCTGCCCTGCGGGCGGGGCACCCGGAGGTACGGATCCATGCGACAACACAACCCTGTTCGTGCCGGTAGCCGCCCCCGTCGTACTGCCGTCGGTGCGCTCGTCACCGTCCTCGCGCTGGTCCCGCTGGCGGCCTGCGGGCCGGGTTCCGGAGGACCCGCGGCTTCCTCGTCCTCGTCCGGCACTTCTCCCGCCTCGGCGAGACCGGGCACCGCCGTGAAGCCGTACGCGGACCAGTTCAAGGCGCTTGAGCGCAAGTTCGGCGCGCGGCTGGGCGTGTACGCCGTCGACACCGGCACGGGCCGGGAAGTCGCTTACAACGACGGCGAGCGGTTCGCCTACAACTCCACGTTCAAGGCGCTGGAGGCCGGTGCGGTGCTGCACAAGTTCTCCCTCGGCGGGATGAACAAAGTGATCAAGTACTCCCGGGACGACCTGGTCGCCAACTCTCCCGTGAGCGAGAAACACGTCGACACCGGGATGAGCCTGGCCGAGCTGTGCGACGCGGCCGTCCGCTACAGCGACAACACGGCGGCCAACCTGCTGTTCAACGAGCTCGGCGGGCCCAAGGGCCTCGATGCCATGCTCGCCGGGATCGGAGACGACGTCATCAGGATGGAACGCCCCGAGCCGGAGCTGAGCAGCTGGGTCCCCGGCGAGCAGCGGGACACGACCACGCCCCGGGCCATGGCCAAGGACCTGCGCGCGTTCGTCCTCGGAGACGTCCTCGGCAAGGACGAACGCGCACAGCTCACGAAGTGGCTGCAGACCAACACCACGGGAGACGAACTCATCAGGGCCGGGGTGCCCAAGGGCTGGAAGGTGGGGGACAAGACCGGAACCGGCACCTACTACGGCGCACGCAACGACATCGCCGTCGTGTGGCCCCCGGACTCCGCTCCGATCGTCATGGCCGTCTTTTCCCACCGCAACAGCAAGGACGCGGCTTTTGACAACAAGCTGATCGCGGAAGCGGCATCCGTGATCACCGGCGCGTTGTCGTAGTGGTGCGTAGTGGTGCGTAGTTGCCGTAGGGGAGAGGGCGGCTGCTGCCGGCCCCCGCTACCGCCCGGCCGGCTGTGCGCGGTCAGCCGGCGGGGCGGACCGGCTCCGCTCCGGTCTGAACGAGGAAGTCGGTCAGGGCTGCGGCGAGTTGCTCGGGCTGGTCCTCGGGAACCAGGGTGGACGAGTCGCTGATCTCGACCAGCCGGCCCTCCGGGTACAGCTCCGCCAGCCGTGGGCCGTGCTCACGCGGCATCAACGGGTCCTCGGTGGCCCAGACGACCAGGACGGGGCGGTCGAACTTCCTGAGCCGCTCGGTCCAGGCCAGCAACGTCTCACGCTTGGGTGCCGACGTGGCGAACTTGGCGAAGTCCCTGCGAATGGCCTTGCTCCGGGTCGCCGGAGCGAACCATTCCGCCATGATCTCGTCCGGAACGCCACGCAGGCTCATCCCTCCGTAACCCTTGGGATGGGCCCGGACCGCGGGGATGCGCATCAGCTGAGTCAGAAGCCGGACGCCGCCGGGGACCCTGCAGACCATGGCCAGCGCCTTGCCCGGCCCCGGCGGAAAATTGTCGAACGCCTCGCAGGCCACCAGCACCAGCCGCCCGACCCTCCGGCCCTGTTCCTCCGCGACCAGGAGCTGGCCACCGCCCCAGTCATTGAGGACCAGGGTCACGTCGTCCAGCCCGAGCCGTTCGAGGAACTCGCCCAGCAGCCGGGCAACACCGGGGTGGGTGAGATCGGCGTCCGGCTTCATGGGCCGGCGGTGACCGCCCAGCGGCAGCGTGGGCAGGATGCAGCGATACCCCTCCAGCAGCGGCACCACTTTGCGCCACTGCTTCTCGTTCATCGGCACACCGTGGCCGAACACCAGCACCGGCCCCCACCCACCGGTGTCCTGATAGTCGATCGATCCGGATGACAGCTCGATTTCCGGCATCACACCCCCTTGATAGATCGTTCTACTGTAATTTAGTGGACGTGGCCGGGGCACGCCAAGGCCCCGGCACAGAAGGGGAGATGGGCCATGGGAGAGGGGCAGCCGGACACGCGGACCCGGATCCAGGATGCTGCCGCGGTGCTGTTCCGCCGCAACGGCTACTCGGGCACGGGCCTGAAGCGGATCGCGGCGGAAGCAGACGCACCCTTCGGATCGATCTATCACTTCTTCCCCGGCGGCAAGCAGCAACTGACCGAGGAGACGGTCCGCACCGCCGGAACCGCGTACGGCCGCATGGTGCTGGAATTGCTCGACAGCCTTCTCGACAGCCTTGCGGACGACCCGGTCGAGTCCGTCGCGAAGGCCTTCGAGGCGGCCGCCGACGACCTCGCTGCGACCGGGTACGCCGATGCGTGCCCGATCGCCGCGGTGGCATGGGAAGTCGCCAGCACCAACGAGGCCCTGCGCGTCGCCACGGCGGACGTGTTCGGCGAGTGGGTCACCGCCGGTGAGCAGTGGTTCGCCCGCTGGGTCCCCGACCGGGACGCGGCACGGTCGCTCGCCCACTCGCTGGTCATGCTCCTGGAGGGAGCGTTCGTGCTCTCCCGGGCCGCCCGCGACCGTGAGCCGCTGCTCCTGGCCGGCCAGTCGATGGCCACGTTGCTGCGCACGGCCATCGAGCGCACCGACCGGGCCTGACCTCCGGGCCCGGTCCGGCGGGCGGCGTCAAGTGCGCTGCGCCAGCAGGGCGTCCAGTTCGGATGCGAAGAACAGGGCGGTGTCGAAGCCCATGTTGGCGAAGTGGCCGGCGAGCTCCAGGGACAGGATGCCGTGCAGCCGGGTCCAGAAGGCCAGAGCGCGGTGGAGGGCCGCGGCCGGGGCGGGGTGACCGTCAGCCCAGTCCCGGTGGTCCTCCAAGTGGGCGGTGAACGGAGCCGGGGGGCCGTCCGAGGCGACCGCCGTACGGGCGTCGACCGTCGTACAGGCGTCGAGCGCCGTGGCCGTGTCGAGTGCTGTGCTCGCGTCGAGCAGGATCGCCATGATCTCGGAGGAGATGCCGGTGATGTCCTCGGGCGCGCGATAGCCGGGGACGGGGGTGCCGTAGATGAGGAAGTACCGCTGGGGGTCGTCCAAGGCCCAGCCGCGCAGGGCGTGTGCCAGCCCGTCGAGACCGGCGCCGGAGGCGGAGGCCATGCGAAGGGTCTCGGCGAGGCTTCGGTACGCCTCCCGGATGAGTTCGGTGATGAGCTCGTCGCGGCCGGCGAAGTAGCGGTAGAGGGCGGGTCCGCTCATGCCCATCTGCTTGGCGATGGCATTGAGCGAGAGCGCTGACGCTCCCGCCGTGGCGATCTGCTCCCAGGCGCGCTCCTTGATCTCCGCGCGCACTTGGGTGCGGTAGCGCTCCCGCGGGGTCCCCGCGTCCGCTTTCGCCACGATGTGCCGCCTTCCGCATCCATGGAGCTACAGCTTCAAGGTTTCGTTAGAGGCTATCGCACAACCTGTTGACCCCTCATGTCGCACCCAGTTATAACTTCTAACGAACGCGGGTGCTTCTAACAGGCGGCCGCTCACCCACTCACCGACTGCCAAGGGGAACCCATGCCCGGCATCCGCAACCTCCGCAATGGCCGCAACCTCCGCGGCATCTGCAACCGCGCTGCCCTGCTCACCGCCCCGCTCGTCGCCATCGGCGTCCTCGGCGGCGCCGCCGCACCGGCCGGGGCCGCCACCCCTCACCCCGCCGAGTCCCTCACCTGCCGCGGGGAAGGCGTCGACCCCCATGCGCTCGTCCGCTACCGCACCGAGACGGTGATTCACGCACCGCTGCGCACCATTTGGAAGCTGCAGACCGACGTGGAGCGCTGGCCGTCCTGGCGGGGCGCCGCCACGACCGCAGACCGCCTGGACCACGGCCCGTTCCGCAAGGGCTCGGCGTTCCGGTGGACGACCCCCGTGCCTCCCAACCCCACCACCCCGGCCACCAGCCTGGAGATCACCTCGACCGTCGAGCAGCTCAAGCACGACTCCTGCATCCGCTGGACCGGTCCCGCGGTCGCCGAAGGAGTGCACATCGACGGCGTCCACGTATGGAACTTCACGAAGGTCAAGGGCGGCGTCCGTGTGAGCACCGAAGAGACCCACACCGGTGCCGAGGTCGAGGCGGACGTCCCCGCCGCGACCAAGATCCTCGGCCAGGGCCTCGAAGCATGGCTGCGGGACCTCAAGAGCGCCGCTGAAGCCACCGCCCACGGCCGGCCGCAGTGACATTGCGCCGGCCGGCTTCTGCGGGACCGGTCATGCCTTGACGGTGCGGTCCAGCCGCGTGGCGATTCCCCCTGCTCGAGCGGACAATGGCGGCGAGAGCACATGGAGGCGGCAATGCGGCTGACCAATCTCAGGGGGGAGCCGGCCGAATACGTCCGCGCCCGCGAAGAGCTGCGGCAGGCCGAGATCGAGCTGATGCGTCACCGCGAACGCGTCGCCGACCAGCGTCGCCGGCTCCCACCCGGCCCCGTCGTCGACGACTACGTCTTCGAGGAAGGCCCCGCCGACCTGCAGGCGGGCGACGAACCGGTGACGAGCGTCCGGTTGAGCGAACTGTTCACCGGCCCCGGCCGCGACCTGGTCGTCTACCACTTCATGTACGGCAAGCGGCAGACCGATCCCTGCCCCATGTGCACGATGTGGATCGACGGTTTCAGCGGAGTCGCCCACCACATCGCGCAGAACGCCGATCTCGTGATCGTCGCCGCGGCCGGCCCGCCCGCTCTCCGCGCATACGCGCGGAGCCGGCAATGGACGAACCTGCGCCTGCTCAGCGCCGCGGCCGGCACCTTCAAGTACGACCTCGGCAGCGAGGACGCCGAGGGAAACCAGGACTCGACCGTGTCGGTCTTCAGCCGTGACGACGACGGGCTGGTCCGCCACTCCTACTCGGCGCATCCCCGGATGGCCGACGACATCGACCAGCGGGGCATCGACCTGCTCAGCCCGGTGTGGCACGTCCTCGACCTCACTCGCCGGGGCCGGGGCGAGTGGTTCGCCGGGCCCTGACGCGGTGGTCAGGCGTCCACCGGTGCTGTCGCCTTCGTTGCTGCTCACGGTACGTGCCGGGTCGGCCGGCGGGCGCCGTCACCCGGACGCCCGCCACGACACGCTCAGCCAGTTCCGTTCCCCGGTCCGGACTGTGCGAGGAGGCGCCGGAGCCAGCGGGTACGGGCGTCGCGCGCGTCCTGGCTGAGGGCGGCGCGGGGCGCCAGGCCGTCGAAGCCGTGGTAGGCACCGGGCCACACGTGGAGTTCGGCCTGGCCGCCGGCCTGCCAGATCCCGTTCGCGTAGGCGACGTCTTCGTCGCGGAACATCTCGGCCGACCCGACCTCGATGTAGGCCGGGGGCAGCCCCGAGAGGTCCGTGGCGCGGGCGGGGGCCGCGTAGGGCGCCAGGCCGGCAGCGCCGTAGCGGTCGCCCAGCAGCGCCTTCCACGCGGTCGCGTTGGAGGTGAGGTCCCACAAGCCGAGGCCGGACATCTGACGGCTGGAGAAGGTGGCGTTGCGGTCGTCGAGCATCGGGCACAGCAGCAGTTGCCCGATCGGTGCCGGTCCGCCCCGGTCACGAGCCAGCAGGGCGAGGGCTGCGGCGAGTCCGCCGCCGGCGCTCTTCCCCCCGATGACGATGCGGTCCGGGTCGATGCCCAGTCCGGTCGCGTGCGCAGCTGCCCAGACGAGTCCCGCGTAGCAGTCCTCCAGCGGCGCCGGGTACTGCGCCTGCGGCGCCAGCCGGTACTCGACCGAGATGACGGCCAACTCCAGTGGGAGGGCCCACTCGCGGAGGATCCGGGGGAGCACGGACCACGCGTTGCCCATGATCATGGCGCCGCCGTGCATGTAGTACAGCAGAGGCAGAGGTCCGGAGAGCCCGGCGGGCCGTGCGCTCACGAGGGTGACGTCCGGCCCGTCCGGCGGACCCGGCACACGGAACTCCGTCACCTCGAAACGGCCGTCGGCGCGAAGGTCTTCGGCCGTCGGTCTGGGCCGGGCCGTGGCATCCCGCTCCTGACGGACCGCAAGGTTGTCCGGAGTGACCGGTTCCCACGGCTCCGGGCCCATGGCAGCCAGCACGGCGCTCAGTTCGGGATCGAAGGGGGGTGCGGAGAGGGGCGCGGCCTTCGGTGCCGGGGTGCGGCCGGGCTCCGAAGGCGTCCGGCGGACGCTCATGCCCCACCCTCCGGCCGGGCGGCGGGACGCCACCCGGCGCCCCCGCGGAAACAGCTCGGCTGCATATGTGTGCCACTAGGGAACGCTCGTCTGAGACCCATGAGCCGTAGCCAATCACACCGCAACCGGCGCACCGCCGCGCATGCCCGCCGCGGCGGTGGGTACGCCACCTCCCGTACGGTACGGGGGAGTCGCGGAAGCGGCCGAGGGACGAAGGGTGTCGGACGTGATTCGAAAGCTGCAGGCGGTCGCGCTGGACTGCGCCGATCCGGTACGGCTCGCGGAGTTCTACGCCGAACTGCTCGGCGGCCGGGTGGTCGTGGACCCTGATGATCCCGACTGGATCGAGGTGCGCGGGTTCGAGGGAACGCCCCTGGCCTGCCAGCGGGTGGACGGCTACCGGCCGCCCGAATGGCCCGGCCAGCAGCACCCGCAGCAGCTCCACCTGGACTTCGACGTGGACGACCTCGACGGGGAGGAGGAGCGGGCGCTCGCGCTCGGCGCGACCGTGCTGGAGCGGACGGACCAGCTCCGGCCCGAGGCCAACTGGCGGGTGTACGCGGATCCGGCCGGCCATCCGTTCTGCCTCTGCCGCCACTGAATGCAAACTCCGGTGCCACGGCTCAACGTTCACAACACGCTCTGGTGACTGGGCGTGACAAGAGTCTCCGGCACCGGCTGATCTGCCACCACCTACGGCCGGGGGCGGCCGCCGGAACGCCGCCTCCCGGCCGTCGCCGGGACTGATGGTCACCCCGGCCGACGGCATCACTTGCCGGAGACGAGCTCGGCCAGATGCTGCAGCGAGTTGGTGAGGTGCTCGGGGCCGAACGGCGGGAACTTGATGTACTCCCGGATGCGCTGCGGCACCGCCGACCAGTCGTAGGTGAGCGTGACCTCGGTCTCCGACGGCCCGAGCGGCACGAGGTCGTAACGCCACATCCAGCCGCCGAACTCCAATTGGCCGTCGGCCTTCTCCTGCCCCGTCAGCCAGCCGATCGCGTGCGGCGGCTCGAACACCTGGACCTTGTTGGCCACCTGGTAGTCACCGTCCGGATGGTTGGGGTGATACATGTCCATCCGGAACACCTGACCCTCCTCGGTCAGCGGCGCGCGGTCGGCGGCTTCCTGGACCCAGCCGGTGCCGTCGATCGCAGCATGGGTCGTCGGATCCGCCAGCACCGCGAACACCCTCGTGGCGGGCACGGCGACGGTCAGGGTGGCACTCACGTTCTCCTGGTCCACGATGTGCACGCTCCTTCTCATCTCGTCCCGGGCCTTCCCGCAGGTGCGGAAGGGAGACGTTCCCATATGCGTCCCGCGACACGCCACTGCAGTTGTGTCCACGCGCATGCCGTGCCGGGAGGTCACGCCTTCACGAACAGCCTGTCCAGGTGCTGGTCGATGGCGGCGAGCGCGTCCTGGGGGCGGATCACGTTCAGTTCGATGAGGGGGGTGAAGCCGGTGAGGGCGAGGAGCAGATCGGTCTCCACGGCCGGGTCGCGCTCGGCGCTGATGCAGCCGTCGGCGATCGCCTGGCGGACGAGTTGCTCGACGAGGGCGCGCCCTTGGAGCATCCCCTCGCGTGCTCGCGCGCGGACGTTCTCGTCGTGCAGTGCCTCCAGCACGTAGGCGGCGCTCATCCGGCTGGTGGCGCGGGCGTCGGGGTGCAGCGGGAGGGTCTCCGTGAGCATCAGCCGGAGCACGTCGCGGGGGTGCGGCCGGTCGCCGAGCTCCTGGACGCCCCGGCCGACGCGCAGCGCGGTCTGCTCGGCCGCGAAGTCCATCGCGAAGGCGAGCATCGCCTCGCGGGAGGCGAAGTAGTGCTGCACCGCCCCGTGGGAGAGGCCGGCCTCCTGCGCGACCTCGCGCATGGTCAGATGCACCGCGCCGCGCCGCTCGACCACCCGCCACAGTGCCCGGGCGATCGTCTCGCGGCGTTCGCGGTGGTCCACCTGCTTCGGCATCGTCGGCCCTTCCGTGGCTCTCCTTCTCGGCCGTCGCAGTCTACCCGCGTTTTCTTACGGTTGACATAATACAGTTGGCCGATAACGCTGGAGCCCTTCGCAGGAACGATCGGGGAGGGGAAGCAACATGCCTGAACAGCCATGCGTGCGCACCGCGGAGGGCCTGGTCGAGGGCCGCCGGCGCAAGGGACACGCGGTGTTCCGCGGCATCCCGTACGCCCGGCCGCCGGTGGGAGCGCTCCGGTTCGCCGCGCCCGCCCCGCTCCGGCCCTGGGACGGGATACGGCAGGCGGCGGAGTTCGGCCCTCCGGCGCCGCAGTCCGTTCCCCTCCCCGGCCCGCCCGCAGCAAGTCCGGCGGCGGGGACCGACTGGCTGACGCTCAACGTCTGCACTCCGGACCCGGGAGCGGCGGGGCTGCCGGTGCTGGTGTGGATCCCCGGCGGCGCCTACGTGGCGGCGGACTCCGGCGACGCGATGTACGACCCGGCGGCGCTGGCCGCCGCGGGGCTCGTCGTGGTGAGCATCAACTACCGGGTGGGCGCTGAGGGATTCGTCCTGCTCGAAGGCGCGCCGCCCAACCGCGGTTTCCTCGACCAGATCGCGGCGCTGGAGTGGGTGCAGCGGAACGTCGCCGCGTTCGGAGGGGACCCGGGCCGGGTCACCGTGGCCGGGCAGTCCGCCGGGGCCGGATCGGTCGCCGCCCTGCTGACGATGGAGCCCGCGCGCGGGCTGTTCCGGCGGGCCATCGCCCACTCGGTCCCGGGATGGCACTGCACGCGCGCGCTGGCGGAAGACGTCGCCGCCGCGCTCGCGGACCGGCTCGGCACGGCTCCCACGGCCGAGGCGCTGTCCGGCGTCGATCCGTGGCGCCTGGCCGGAGAGCTCACCGCCCTCAGCGCCGGCCTGCCCGGCCGCCGCGAGAGCTGGGGGCGGCTGGCCCGGGCCGGCATGGCCGTGTGCCCCGTCGTCGACGGCGAAGTCCTCCCGGAAACGCCCTGGCCCGCGCTGGCCGGCGGCCGCGCGAGCGGAACCGGACTCCTGGTCGGCCACACCCGCGATGAATTCCGGCTGTTCAGCGTCATGACCGGACGGCTGGGCACCTTCACCGACCAGGACGCCCGTACCGCCCTGGAGCTGTTCGCCCCGGCACCCGAGGGGGCGGCCGCCTACCGGGCCGCCCACCCGCACGCCACCGCGGAGGAACTGCTGGAAACGGTGTACTCCGACGCCCTCTTCCGGATGCCCTCGCTGAAGCTGGCCGAGGCGAACACCGCGGCCGGCGGCACCTCGTTCCTCTTCGAGCTGCGGACGGGCTCGCCGGCCATGGGCGGGGCCATGGGCGCCTGCCACAGCCTCGACGTCCCCCTCGCCTTCGGCACCCTGGACAGCCCCACCGGCAAGGGGCTCGTCGGCGACCGGCCCACCCCCGAAATCCTCGCGGTCTCGGAGGAACTCCGGCAGGCGTGGATCCGCTTCGTCACCACCGGCACCCCGGGATGGGCCGCGCACCGCCCGGACGAACGGCTCACCCGCGTCCTGGAAGGCGAATCGAAGACCGCGCCCTACCCCGAGGAGGCCTCCCGCCGGATCTGGGAGGGGCACGCCCCGGCCCCCTTCGACCTCGTACAGCCGTCCGGTGACCGCGCCGGTGCGGACAGGGCGGCCGGCGCGTTCGCCGGCGGCTTCACGAACCCGAGGTGAGGTGCAGGGCCACCACGACTGCCGCCAGCACCCCGGCCAGCGCCGCGATCAGGACCGAGGACGTCACCACGTACGTGGTGGCGATGCTCGCCGTCACTCCGTTCACGAGCGCCACGACCTCTGTGGAGCCGGTTGTTCCGCCAGGGTGCCGTGGGCCGTCATTGCGCCTCATGAGTGCCTCGCCTTCGTCGGGACTGTTGTCCAGAAGGGGCGGAACGCACCGTTCCCGTGCAAGTGCTGCGGGCCGGCGGGCCTTTGCACACTTCCGGTCCCCCACGGACCAATAAGGGTGTGACCGACCCGGAGGAGGTGGCTGCTTGAGCCCCCAAGGAGATCGCGGAGTCGAACCCGCCGAGGTGCCGGGTTTCGCCGAATTCTTCACAGCGGAGTATCCGCGGGTCGTTCACAGCCTGATGAGAGCCGGTGCGACTTTTGAGGAAGCCGAGGACGCCACGCAGGACGCCATGCAAGAGCTCCTGCGCACGTGGGCGGACTGCAAGAACCCCGCGGGCTGGGTCCGGACGGCAGCGTGGCACGCGTACTGCAAGAAAGCCGAACGCAACCGCAGGCGCCTGGCTCTGGAATCCCGCAACGCCCGGCTGGCGGGCTCGCCCCTGCCGGCCCGGCCGGAACCGGACGAGCACCAAAAGGTGCTGGAGACCCTGCGCGGACTGCCCCCTCGGCAGGGACAGGTCCTGGCCCTGCACCTGGACGGCTACTCCGCGCAGGAGATCGCGGCGCTTCTCGGCGTGAAGGCGAGCACGGTCCGCAGCAACCTGCGGCACGCGATCGCCACACTGCGGAGCTCACTGGAGAACTACGAGGAAAAAGAAGGAGGTTCGCATGGCCGCAAGGGATGATCACGGTCTCGCCACACGCAAGGCCCAGCCGAAGTCCACCAGAGTCGCCACGCAGCACGTGCACCCGGCGTTCGAGCGATTCCTCCGGACCGTCCGGGCCGACATCGAGAGCCGGCTCGCCCCGGACGAGGTGGAGGAGCGGCTGCGCCGCCTGGTCGCACCGGCGCCGCCCGCACCGGCCGCGGATCGCACCCGGAGGGCCGGTGTCCACCGCTTCGAGTCCCAGGCCGGCTGGGCCGCTTACGGTTATCACGTCATCCGGCTCTGGCTGCTCGCCATCGCCGCGGCCGGCCGCCCCCGCGCGCGTCTCCGGCGGGACGACATCGACGAACTCGCGGTGGAGACGGTGGCACGGGCACTGAGCAGCTTCCGCGACCAGGAACTGCACCCCCTTCCGGAACCGCAGGCGGCCGATCCCGCGCTGAAGACCGCTTTCCTCACCGAGTGCGTGCGTCACCTTCCCTACGTCGATCGAAGCCTTCACCTGATGACCGAGCAGGTTTCCTTCGAGGAATTCGAGGACACGGACGACAACGATCTCGTCGGCGCGCTGTGGGACTGCGTGACCACCGGACAGGCGGAGGAACTGCGCCGCGCGGCCCGGGATGCGGACCGGGAAAGGGAAAAGGAAAGGGAAGGGAAAGGGGATGCGAGTGGGGACGGGGATGGGGACGGGGACGGGGATGGTGAAGGCGGCGCCGACGAGATCGTCACGCTGACCCCCATCGCCATCCGCTCCGCAATCCAGCAGTACCCGGAGGCAGTGGCCCCCGGCTCCCTCACCTGACCCCCTCACATGACCTGTCTTCACCTGCCCCTCCCTCATCTGCTCCTCTTTCGCCCGACCCTTTTCCATCGGCGCACCACCGGACGCAAGGTGGCACATGAACGTGAACGTGCACGACGTGAAAGTGCGGCAGATCCTCCGGCGCTCGTACGAACTCGACCACGAGCACTACGCGGTCGGCATCGAGATCCAGCCGTACAAGCTCACAGGAGTCGTTGTCGCGGCCGACGGCGCGGTGCTGGCACGCTCGCGTCGGCACCTCACGGTCATGGACTCGGCAGAGGTGGTGAAGCGCGTGGCCGAGCTCGCGGAGAACCTCGTCGACGACAGACTGGGGTGCGCCTTCCCCAGGAGCAGGGTGTGCGTGGGGGTCCAGGTCGGCGGGCCCGTCGACCCGGACTCGGGAAGGGTGCTCCACCTGGTCAACGGCCCCGACGACCACCGGCACGAGAAACCTCCCCCGTACGAGTGGGAGGACGTCCCCCTCGGTGCGGAACTGGCCTCCATGCTGGGCTGCGCCACCTCGGTGGAGAACGACGCGCACGCCTTCGCCGCGTACGAGCAGAGCCTCGGCGTGGGCCGCATCGGCGCGACGTTCGGGGTCGTGCTCGTCCGCGACGGCGTGGGCGCGGGAATGGTCGTCCGCGGCGAGCGGCTGGCCGCCCCGGTGGAGTTCGGACACCTTCAGGTGTGGCCGAGGGGCCGCATCTGCGACTGCGGGATGCGCGGGTGCATCGAGAGTCAGGTCGGCAACCGGGCCCTGACCGCCGTGGTCAAGGAACGGACCGGCCGGGAACTGGACGGGCTGGAGGCCGCGATCGCGCTCGCCGACAGCGACGGCGTGCAGGCGCGCGAGGCGGTGGCGGCCTTCCGCAAGGCGGGAACCTCCATAGCCCGCGGCATCGCCACGCTCCTCACGCTGTTCGGGCCCACCCATGTCGTGGTGTACGCGTCGGAGGGCCTCATCGGCGGCGGGCCCGGGCGCCGGGCGGCGAACTCCTTCCTCGGCGCGATGCGGAAGTTCCCCGCGTACACGTTTCAGATCAGCAGGGACTGTCAGCTCGTCACCAAACCGCTGGATGCCGTCCGTGGCGCGCACGGCGCCGCGCTGATCGCTCTGCAGAGTCGTCTCGGCATCCGGCTCCAACCCCGGTAGGAGTGCCCTCATGCGCCCACGACTCCCCGACGGCGGCCGGCTCGCCGTCGGACTCGACATCGGCGGAACGAAGATCGCAGCAGGAGTGGTCGACGCGGAGGGCCGTGTCGTCGACCGCGTCCCGCCCGTGCCCAGCCCCTCCGACCAGGCGGCCATCCTCAAGTCCGTCTCCGTCCTGGTGGAGGAACTGCGCTCCCGGAATCCGGGGATCGCCGCCGTCGGAGCGGGGGCGGCAGGACTCGTCGAGTGGCCCGAAGGCCGCATCCGGACGGCCCCCAACACCGCCTACCACGACGTGCCGCTCCGGCGGCTGCTCCGGGAATCCACCGGGCTGCCGGCCGTCGTCGAGAACGACGCCAATGCCGCCTGCTGGGCGGAGTACCGCATGGGGATCAGCGCTTCCCACATGGCCTTCATCACCGTGGGCACGGGTGTCGGCGGGGGCCTGGTCCTAGGCGGCCGCCTCTTCCGCGGGCGCACCGGGATCGCCACGGAGATCGGGCACATGATCGTCGATCCGCACGGCAGCGAACGCTGCGGCTGCGGCACCGTCGGCTGCCTCGAACCACTGGCCTCCGGGCGGGCCCTCGGCCGCTACGGCACCGCGGCGGCCGCGGCCGACCCCGGCGGGACACTGGCCGCGCTCGCCGCCGGTTCCGGCGGGGTGACCGGGGAAGCGGTGACCGCAGCCGCGCGCGCCGGTGACCCGGCGGCGCGGGCCCAGCTCGAGCGCCTCGGCCACTGGCTCGGCATCGGCGTCGCGACGCTCGTCAACCTCTTCGACGTCGGGCTGGTGGTGGTCGGCGGCGGTGTCGCCGAAGCCGGCGAGCTCCTGCTGGCCCCCGTCCGCGCGAGCTTCGCCCGCTACGTCACCGCCGCCGCCCACCGCGAACTCCCGGCCGTCGAACCCGCCCGCCTCGGCCCGGAGGCCGGATGGATCGGCGCCGCCCTCCTGGCCCTCGACCACGAGAGGGAGGACCCGGCCGGCGGGGAGTGAGGCCCCCGGTGTCCGTCCATCGGGTGAGCGTCCGCGTGTCCGGTGCCGCACCGGGCGCCGGACCGACCACTCTTCCTGGACAGGTCCGTCCGCGGGCGACGGGCGGCGGACCCGTCCGGGCACCCGGGCCGCGCGGGAGCACGACCGTGCGCAGCGCGCCGCGGGTGGCCGGAGGAGGGACTGTGAGCGGAAGCGGCGGATGGGCGGTGGCTGCCGTGGCCGCCGTCACCGGGGGATACGCGCTGGTCTCCCGGTCTCCGGCCACGAGCTTCGTGTCGGCGCCGATGGTGTTCACCGTTGCCGGGGTGCTCATCGGCCCGGCCGGCCTGGGCCTGCTGGACCTGGAGCGCGACTCCGGGCCGGTGCTCGCCCTCGCCGAAGCGGCCCTGGTGCTGGTGCTGTTCACCGACGCCGCCACCGTACGGTCGGAGGAGTTCCGCAGCGGCTGGTTCCTCCCCGTCCGTCTCCTCGTCGTCGGACTGCCGCTGACGATCGCGGGCGGTGGTCTGCTCGCGTGGGCGCTGCTGCCGGGGCTGACGGGCTGGGAGCCGGTGCTCGTCGGGTTGATCCTCGCGCCGACCGACGCGTCGGTGAGCAAGGCCGCCGTGTTCGCGCCGCGCATCCCGGCGGTCGTGCGGCACGGGCTCAATGCCGAGTGCGGCCTGAACGAGTGCCTGGTCCTGCCGGTGTTCGCCGTCCTCCTCGCCACTCTGCCCGGGACGCCGGCCTCCCACCAGGGGGTGACGGGGATCCTGCGGCACGTGCTGCTGCTCAGCCCCCTGCTGGGTCTGGTGGCCGGGGGCCTCGGCGGGATGCTGCTGAGCAGGTCGTGGGCCGCGGGCTGGGTCACCCGCGACTGGCGCCCGATTCTCCCTCTGGCGCTCGCCGCGGGATCGGGGGCGCTCGCGGCGGCCATGGGCGGCAGTCCCTTCGTGGCGGCGTGGGTGACGGGCTTCGCCTTCGCGGCCGCCCTGCGCGCGGGACCGCCACCGGGCTCCGTGCCGGAGGCCGGGGACGACACCCTCGGCCCGGTGGAACACCTTGCGGCGCTCCTGGCCTCGCTGGGCTTCCTGGTCTTCGGCGCGGTGCTCCTTGGGCCCGCGCTGGCGCACCTGGACCCGCACGTGATCGCCTATGCGGTGCTGAGCCTGACGGCCGTACGCGCCCTGCCCACGGCCCTCGCGCTCGTGGGCAGCCGGTTGAGTCCCGCCACCGTGGCCTACACCGCCTGGTTCGGCTCCCGTGGCCTTCCGTCCATTGTCCTCGGGCTGGTCGTGGCGGCCGAGGAGGCGCCCGGAGCCCGGGCCATGGGCACCGCGATCGCCGTCACCGTCGGCCTGGGCATCCTCCTGCACGGGGCGTCGTCCGTTCCGCTGGCCGAGCGGTACGGGCGGTGGTACGCGGCGGCCGCGTCCCGCCGGCCGTCGCTGCGGGAGAGCGTCGCCGGGAGCCTGCCCGGCGAGCATCCCCTGCCCGAGTGGCGGAGGCGCTGACGCCGGACCGGCGGCGCGGACACGCCGGACCCGGGTACGTACGACAGACCCGGGTACGTCCGTCGCACCCGGGAACGTCAGGCGCGCCGGGCCACGACGCGGCCGCTTCGTACGGCTTCGGCGAGGGCGCGGAAGTCCTGTTCGTTGCGGTCGGCGCAGGCCTCGGCGAACTCGGCCAGGGCCCGTTCGAAGGCGTCACCGCCGCCCAGGTACGAGGCGATCGCGATCCGGTCACCGGACCGGGCATGGGCGCGGGCCAGCGTGGCGCCGCACAGTTCTCCGTAGGCCTGCAGCCGGCCGGGCGGCATCGTCTCGGGCCGGGCCGTTCCCTTCCAGTCGCGCAGCTGCCGGACGTAGAAGTCGCGCTCCTGCCCGTCGAACCCGGCGGCGCGTTCCCAGCCGAGGAGGATGTCGCTGACGGCCTGCATCAAGCGCTGCCCGCAGACCACGCGTTGTCCCTCGTTGGCGTAAGGGCTCGGGCGCACGTAGGGCGCCAGCACCGACGGGGACGCCTCCTTGGCCTGCAGGATCAGTGGATCGTCGTCGTCCCGGCCGAGCATGAGGACGATCCAGCAGCGGGTGCCCACGCTGCCGACGCCCACGACCTTGCGCGCGGCGTCGGCCATCCGGAACTGCTCCAGGAGGTGCCGGCGGTCGGAGGCGAGGCTGCGGCCGTACCGCTCGACGAGCAGGCGGAGGCGTTCTTCGAGCTCGGCCCGGGGGTCACCGGCCATCAGGTCGCTCAGCGGAACGATCAGGGGCGGATCGGCGGCGATCCGCCGGGCGCCGTCGACGACCACGGTGAGCTGCCGGAAGGCGTGCAGGTGGTCATGGCTGCGAGCGGACTCCAGCCTCCGGGACATCAGGCGGCGTCCCTGCTTGCCGAGCCGGTCGGCGAACAGCACGCGCAGGCGCTCGGTGTCGAAGTGCGCGTACCACACGTCGAGGTTGCCCATCCCGGCGAAGCCGCGCATCGCCTCCCGGTAGGCGCGCACGGTGCCGCGGACGACCTCCCTGCGCCGCTTCTCCGGGAAGCCGTTCTCCCGTCCCGCTACGGCCAGACTGGCGGCCAGCCGCTTGACGTCCCACTCCCACGGCCCGGGCAGGGTCTCGTCGAAGTCGTTGACGTCGAAGACCAGGTGGCGCTCGGGCGAGGCGAAGAGCCCGAAGTTCAGCAGGTGGGCGTCGCCGCACAGCTGCGCCTCGATGCCGGTGGCGGGCCGGCCGCCCAGGTCCGCCGCCATGACCGCGGCGGCACCGCGGTAGAAGGCGAACGGCGACTCCAGCATCCTGCCGTAGCGGAGGGGAAGGAGTTCCGGCACGCGGTCGGCGCCCTGCCGTTCGAGGACCTCCACCGGATCGGCCCCACTGGTCCGGGGCCCGAGGCCGGCATGGGCCGAGCGCGGCAGCCGGCGGCGAACGGCCTTGCCGCGCGCCGCGCGTTCGTAGGGTGACGGATGGGCTTCCCGGGCACTCACGGCAGTCTCCGTTCCTCCTCGCGCCGGCGGGACCGGCGGCGCACGAACCAGAGGGTCGCCCCGAGCAGGGAGGCCGCGACGAGGACGATCAGACAGGTGCCCCAGAACCCGCCGGCCAGCCGGAACCCCGCCGCTGCCGCCGCTGCGGCAGCGGCGAAGGGCGCCAGCGCGAGGGCGAGCACGCGCAGAACGGCGGCGAGGCCCACCGTCCCGGGCATGTGGGCGAGCCGCTTCCGGTGCCGGAGCCGCTCCCCTGCGGCACCCGGGGTGTAGTACTGCGCGGCCTTCGTCGCGAGCCGGAGGGTGTTCTTGCGGTAGAGCACCGCGAGTGCGGGCACCCAGATCAGCGGCAGCACCATGCCGACGAGGAACAGGACGACGATCGGGGCCGTCGACACCACCCTCTGGAACGTGCTCTGTTTGCCGCCGCCGCCCACGAGGCCGAGGATCTCCGCCATCCGGACGATCAGCGACCACCGGGTCCGCCGCGGGATCCGGCCGTGGCTCCCGGTCGGATGGCGCTTCACCTTGCTCAGAGCTTCGGTGGCCGCCTCCGTCGACGGGTACACGTCCTGGAGGACCAGCAGGTCGGCCACGCGTTGCTCGCTTCGGGGGTCTTGGCCGGCGAGGACGGCAAGTTCGAGCACCATGCGGGCCTGGGAGAGCAGCGCCGCGACGAAACTGACGGGCATGAGCACGATGAACGGGCCGCCCAGCACGGCGCCGTCGGCGATCGTCATGTGCGTTCCGTGGGCGATGACGTCCTGACGGAGTTCGTCGTCCTTGGCCTCGGGGCTGTTCTGCCGGCGGCGGGCCACCGAGGTGGCGGCCCGGGGTCCGAACCTGCGCACCGCGAAGAAGGCCAGTTGCTCGGGCATGTGCTGCGGGTCGGCCCAGATCATCGGCAGCAGGGCCTGGGCCTGGACCGTCGCCGACCCGGCGGTACGGTCCGGCCGCGATCCACCGGTGGTGCGTTCGCCGCCGTTCATCAGCCCCACTGTGGGCCCGGCGTGCCGGGTCCGCCTCACCCGTTCCGGGTGAGGGTGGCCGCCCCCGCGGGCGGCGACCATGGGCGGAAGGGGCCGAGCCGTGAGCGCTGGAGGTGCCATGGGGCAGTCAGCCGGCCGTGGTGGGGCCGGGAAGCGGTGGAACGCGCGCCTGGCGCTCGTGTCGGCCGCCGGCGCGGCGGTGCTGCTGCTGTGCGTGGCGGGCCTCCGGAGCGTGGCGCTGGTGGCCGTGGGAGCGGCTGGCCTGGCCGTTGCGGCAGCCGCCGGGTGGTGGGCGCTCTCGCACCGGGGCGTCGTGAGGGGCATCGCCCTGGTCCTGGTCGTGGGAGCACCGGTGGCCGTGCTCGTGTCGTACGTCGCGGCGCGGCTCCTCTGGCTCGTCCTCGTCTCCCTGGGACTCTGGGCGCTGGCCGCCGCCGCGGGCTGGGCGGCGCTGAGGAAGGACACGGCCGCCCCGGGGACGGCCCCCGGTCGTCCGGTCCCGCCGCCCCGGCATGCCTGCCTCCTCATGAACCCGCGCTCGGGCGGCGGGAAGGTGGAACGGTTCCGTCTGCAGGAGAAGGCGGAGGCGCTCGGCGCGGAAGTGGTGCTGCTCGGCCCCCGATCCGGGGACGTCGCGTCCCTCGCCCGCGACGCCGTCGCCCGGGGCGCGGACCTGCTCGGTGTGGCGGGCGGCGACGGGACGCAGGCGCTGGTGGCGGAGGTGGCGGCGGAGCACGGGGTGCCGTTCGTGGTGGTGCCGGCCGGGACGCGCAATCACTTCGCCCTGGACCTCGGGCTCGACCGGGAGGACCCTTCCCGGAGTCTGGAGGCGCTCACCGACGGGGTGGAGCTGCGCGTGGACCTCGGGCGTGTGGGTGGGCGCGTCTTCGTCAACAACGCGTCCTTCGGCGCGTACGCGGAGGTCGTGCAGAGCCCCGCGTACCGCGACGACAAGGCCGGCACGCTCATGCGGCTGCTGCCCGCCGTGCTGACCCATCAGCACGGCCCCCGGCTCACGGTGGGCGCGGGGTCCGTCACCGTCGACGGCCCGCAGGCGGTGCTGGTGAGCAACAACCCGTACCGGGTCGGCGACCGTGCCGGGCTGGGCCGGCGCGACCGGCTCGACGGCGGAGTGCTGGGGCTGGTGAGCGTCAAGGTCGACAGTGCCGTCGAGGCGGCCGATCTGCTCCGCGGCCGGCACGCGCCCGGCCTGGTCACGCTCGCCTCCCGCGAGGTCGTCGTCGACGCCGACGGGCCCGAGGTGCAGGTCGGCGTCGACGGCGAAGCGCTGGCGCTTCCCACCCCCGTGCGCTGCGTGTCGGAGCCCGGTGCGCTGCGGGTGAGGGTGCCCCGGCACCGCCCGGGGGTCCCGGCGGCGCGACCGCGGCTGGACTGGCGGCGCCTGTGGGGGCTCGCGTTCGGCGCCGGCCCGTGACCTACCCGTCGTCGGCGGGCCTGCGGGCAAGGGCTGACTGGACGGCCCCGACGACGACGTGGGCGGCGACGCCGACGAGCAGGACGTCGCCCACCATCTGCAGCATGGCGACGATCCGCGCCGGCTCCGAGCGGGGCGTGATGTCGCCGAAGCCGACGGTGCTGAACACCGTGAGCGCGAAGTACAGGGCGTCGGTCCGGTCAAGGGGCTCGCTGAACCCGCCCGGATCGGCCTGCGCCATGACGTGGTACGTGGCCGCGAAGATCAGCAGGAACAACGGCACCGTGGTGGCCAGCGCCTGGACGGCCCGCAGGCGCGGCCGGGGAGACCGCAGGATCGACCGGATCTGCCAGGTGAACAGGGCCGCCACGGCGGCCAGGCCGAGCACGAGGCTCACGGCGGTGCTCCCCTCGAACCTCTGGTCCAGGGGGAGGAGGTAGTAGGCGAGGACGAGGCCGCTCGACGTGCCCAGGGGGCGCAGGACCGCCCTCACCGGGCGGCTTCCCTGGTCAGCCGCTCGGCCGGCAGCCGGCGGGTGAACGGGAAGGCACCGAGAGGGATGGCCGCGGCGGCCAGCACGGCGGCCTTCAGGGCGTTGAGCTGCGCCGTGGCGTAGGAGTCGACGAGCGCGTCGGTCTCCGACGGCGGGAGCGAGGCGCGTCCGGCGGCGGCGCGCACCTGGTCCGTGCTGACGAAGCTCACTCCCGCTTCCATGGCGATGCCTGCCTGGTGGCGTACCGCGTCCGAGATCTTCGGGTTGTCGCCGATCTGCGTGGTGAACGCGTGGACCAGGGCGCCGATCAGCAAGGAGCCGATGAGCGCGGTGCCCAGGGAGGAACCGAGGTTCTGCGCGGTGTACTGCAGGCCGCCCGCCTCGCTGCGTTCGGCCTCTCCCACGCTGGACTGCACGACGTTGCCCAGCTGGGAGGCGAGGAGGCCCATGCCCAGGCCGAGGACGGCCATCGCCAGGCCGAAGGAGAGGTTGTCGATCCGTGGCTCGATCGTGGCCAGGAGCCACACCGCCGCAACGACGAGCACCAGCAGGCCGCAGCGCACCACCGTCCTGGGGGCGGCGATCCGGCCCAGCAGCGGTCCGGCCATGGCGGACAGCAGCATGGTCACGGACACCGGCAGCAGGCGCAGTCCGGTCTCGAAGGCGTTGAAGCCCTGGACGACCTGGAGGTACAGCGGGATGACGAAGAACAGGCCGAGCAGGACGAGGTTCTGGCAGAGCAGCATGGTCAGCCCGGACCGCAGCGGCGGGACCGCGAACAGCGACAGGCGCATCAGCGGTTCCCTTCCCCGTGCCTGCTGCCGCCGTTCCCAGGCGCAGAACAGCCACAGCAGCACGCCCCCCGCGGCGATGACGAACACGGTGGGGGAGAAGCCGACGACGGTGAAGGGCGGGTTGCGGGGTTTCAGCCATCCCCAGGAGCTGCTCTGCAGGACGCCCAGCACCACGAGGGCCAGCCCGGCCGCGGACAGGGCCACGCCGCCCTTGTCCAGGGGGGTCCTCGGCTCCTTCGGGACGTCCGGGATCCACCGGACGACGCACAGCATGGCGATGACCACCACGACCTCGCCGGCGAACACCAGCCGCCAGGTCAGGTACGTCGTCACCCAGCCGCCGAGCAGCGGCCCCACCGCGATGCCGGCGCCGGCCAGCCCTCCGATGACGCCGTAGGCGATAGCCCGTTCCCTGCCGCGGTACGCGCCGGCGACGAGCGCCGCGAGCGCCGGCAGGACGAGCGTGGCGCCGAGCCCCTCGACCACCGACCAGCCGAGCGCCAGCACCCACAGGGACGGCGCCAGGGAGGTGACGGCGGACCCGGCCCCGTAGACGACCAGCCCGGCGGCGAAGGCCCGGCGGCGTCCGAGCGCGTCGCCCAGCTTCCCGCCTGTGATCATGAAGGCGGCCATGACCAGGGTGTAGAGCGTGATGACGGCCTGGATCGCCGTGACCTCGGTGTCGAAGTCCTCGACCAGCTTGCTGATCGACACGTTCATCACCGACGTGTCCAGCACCATCAGGAACTGGGCCGTCCCGAGCACGATCAAGGCCCGCCATCGTTTCACGCCTGCACCCTCTTCGCTGTCGGTGCGCCCGGTGGGGACGAGCGGCCCCTTGATCGCACCCTAGAACCGCACGCGGGCGGACCGGCGTCTTGGGCGGGGCGTGTCGCCGGTCCGGCCCGGAGGCCGGACCGGGCCCCGTGTGCGATCACCGGCCGTGCGTGGTCAAGATGGAGGGAGCGGTCCGCCGAGGCGGACCGGCCGCAGGTGAGGGCACTCACAACGGCTCCCCATGGCACGGCGGTGATCGGATGCCTTCGACCGGACTCCCGCCCCCCGGCGACGGGTGCGGAACGAGACTGGCCTGGTCGGGCGACCCCCTGCTCGCCGCGAAGTTCACGGTGCCCGCGGCTCCTCCCCACCACGTCCCCCGGCCCCGGCTGCTCGGCAAGGTCAGTGCGGGCACACGGGGGCCGGTGACGTTCGTCACCGGCCCCGCGGGCGCGGGGAAGACCACCGTCGCCGCCGCGTGGGCGCGGGACGGCGAGCCCCCGGGACCCGTGGCGTGGCTGACCCTCGGCACCCACGACGGAGCGCCGGGCGTCTTCTGGAGCTACGTGGTGGAGGCCCTGGGACGCGTCTCCCCCCGGCTGCGCGACGGGGTCGCCATGCCCGCCCGTCCCGGCAGCGTCGGCACGTCCCTGCTGACCCGCCTCGCCGCCGCGACGGAGCGCCTGCCCGGCCCCGTGGTCCTCGTGCTCGACGGCTTCGAAAAGGTGGCGGGCCGGCGCGTACCGGCCGGCCTGGAATTCCTCCTCGACCACTGCGGGCCGCTGCTCCGGCTGGTCGTGACCAGCCGGATGGACCCCCTGCTGCCGCTCCACCGCTACCGCGCTGAGGACCGGCTGACGGAGATCCGCGGCGCCGACCTGGCCTTCACCCCGCACGAGACGGCCGCCCTGCTGCGCGGGCACGGCCTCGGGCCGGGGAGCGACGTCGCCCGGGCCCTGACGCGGCGCACCGGAGGCTGGGCCGCCGGCCTGAGGCTGTGCGCCCTGGCCATGGAGCGCACCGGTGATCCGGACGGCTTCACGCGCTCGTTCACCGGCACCGAGCAGGCGGTCTCCGGCTACCTGCTCGCCGAAGTGCTCGACGCCCTGCCGCCCGCCACCCGGGAACTGCTGCTGCGCGCGAGCGTCCTCGACCGCCTTCACCCGGACCTGGTCAACGCGCTGACCGGACGCAAGGACGCCGAGGCGGTCCTGGCCGGACTGATCCAGGAGAACGCCTTCCTCGACCCCGTCCCCGGCACGCCCTGGTGCCGGCTCCACCCGCTGTTCACCGAAGTGCTCCGCGCCCAGCTGCGGATCCGGCACCCCGGCCTCGTACCGCGGCTCCACGCCCGTGCCGCCCGGTGGCTGGCCGGCGAAGGGCGCGTCACCGAGGCGCTGGAGCACGCCGCGGAGGCCGGCGACTGGCAGTACGGCGCCTCCGAGGCCGTCCGCCACCTGCTGGCCGGGGCCCTGTTCACGGCCCCGGAAGGCGAGCGGGTCGAGCGGGTCTTCTCCCGCATGCCGCCCTCCGTGCCGGGTGCCGAACCCGCCCTGCTGGCAGCCGCCTGCCGGCTGGCGCGTGATGACCGGGCCGGCTGCCGCGAGCACCTCGCCGCAGCCGAACGCCACCTGCGCGGCAACGGCACGGAGCCGGACCCGGAGGCCGGGCTCACCTGCGCGCTGCTGCATCTGCTGTGCGATCCCCGGATGGGTAGTGGGGCGGAAGCCCGTGGTAGGGATGGCGGGGCCGGAGCGGCCGAGGAAGCCGCGCGTGCCGTCTCGGGCCTGATGCGGCGGCTGCCGCCCGAGCGGATCCGGCAACATCCCGAGATCGAGGCGCTGCGGCTGTACGGGCTCGCCGGCGCGTTTCTGGCATGCGGTCGCCTCGCCGACGCCCGCCGCCTCTGCTCCGAGGCCGCCGACGCCTGCACCTCGGAGGAGTCGCTCCCCGTACGGCACAGGTCCCTGGGACTGCTCGCCCTGGCCGAGAGTGCTGCCGGTGCCCTGACCGCCGCGGAGGATCACGCGCTGCTCTCGCTGCTGATCGCCGACCAGTACGGCGCCGGGCCGGACCGCCGGGCCGGTGCCGCCTGCCTCGCCCTGGCCGCGGTCGCGTGCGAACGGGACGACCAGGAAGTGGCCCGGCGCCGGCTCGCACAGGCCCTCGCGTGCCGCGACGTGCACGACGACCCGCTCCTGGCGGCCGAGGCCGCGGTGCTCCGGTCCCGCCTCGAACTGGCCCGCGGGTGCTGGGAAACGGCCCTCGCCGCCCTTCCCCGGCCGGGAGCGGACGACGCGCCGTGGCCCGCCCAGCGGCTCGCGCTCGCACGGTCGGCCGCAGCGCTGGCCCGCGGGGACCACGACGCCGCCCTCGCCGCCGTGCACGGCATCCGTGCCGACGGGCCCGCACCCCTCGTCGCCCTCGCCCGCTCCCACCTCGCCGCCGGACGCACCGACCGCGCTCTGCGGCTGCTGGGCCGCGCCGGGGACTCCCCGGACCTCAGCCTGCCGGACCGCGTGGGCGTCCGGCTGCTGCAGGCCCGGGCCGCGCTCCTGGCCGGCGACCGGGCCACCACTGAGCGCCTGCTCAGCCGGGCACTGGACGCCGCCGGACCCGAACGGCTGCGCCGGCCCTTCCGCGACGCCGGCCCCTGGCTGCGCCACGTACTGGACGGCTCGGGCGGCACGAGCCTCCCGAACACCCACGGCGCCTGGCTCACCCTCCGCGAGGGCACGGACCTCCCCGGCCCGGCCCAGCCCCTCAGCGCCCGTGAACGCGACGTGCTCCTGTGCGTGCAGAGGATGATGTCCGCCGACGAGATCGCCGGCGAGCTGTCCCTCTCCGTCAACACCGTCAAGACCCACCTGCGCAGCGTCTACCGCAAGCTGAGCGTCTCCCGCCGCCGCGAGGCCGTGGAGCGGGGCAGGGAACTGCACATCCTCTGAGGCGGCACATTCTCTGGCGCGGCACATCCTCTGTCGCACCGGCGGCCCCTCGCTTCCACCTGTTCCGGGTGGTGGCAGCGGCGTCCGGCCGCCGCACCCTGGCACCGACGGTGTGCCCCGACAGTGGGAGCGGTGCGACCATGCGCTACGAATTCCGCGTGACCGGCAGCGTTTCCCGTCTCATGGCGGAGGCCTTCCCGGAGCTGAAGGCGGAACCGGTGCCACGGCAGACACTGCTCTCCGGCACGGTCACGGACGAAGCCCATCTGTACGGACTCCTCGCCCGCTTCCAGGACCTCGGCCTGAGCGTGCAGGAAATGCGCCGCCTGCCCGAGTGACGGACGAGGGCCCGTTCACCCGCTGCGGGTGATGCGGCCCGCGCCGCCGGTCGGCCAGCCTGCCGGTAGATCAGCCCGTCGAGCGTCGGTCACGTGCCCGTTCCGGTCGGCACGCGCCTCGCCCGAGGAGGGAGCAGGCCATGAGTCCGCCTCGCGCACCGGGTCCGCAGGGCCCCGGCCCGCTGTACGGCGAAGGCCCCTTGACCCCGAGCGAACGCCGCGACTACGCGCGTCTGCGCAAGCACGAGGCCATGCACCACCGGCGGCTGCGGTACGCGGTGACGTCCGTCCTGCTGCTGCTCGCCTTCGTGCTCTCGCCGCTCGCCGTGGTGGCGGCCTGGGCGAACAGCCAGGTCTCGGACACCGACCGCTACGTCCAGACCGTCGCGCCCCTGGCCAGGGACCCGTCCGTGCAGCACGCCGTCACGGACAAGCTGACCACCCGGGTCGTCGACAACGTCGACGTCAAGGGCATCACGGACGCCCTGAGCAACGCGCTCGCCAAGACCGACGCGCCACCGGGGATCGCGGACAAGTCACACATGCTGGCCGGCCCCATCAAGAACGCCCTCACCACAGCGGTCCACGACGTGGTCGACAAGGTCGTCACCAGCGACCAGTTCGCCGAGCTGTGGGACGGCGCGAACCGGCGGGCCCACGCGGCCGTCGTCAAGACCCTCACCGGCGAGGGGAACAGCGCCGTGCAGGCCAAGGGCGACGCCGTCGTCCTCGACCTGGGCACCGTCGTCGACAAGGTCAAGGCGAAGCTGGTCGACGAGGGCTACGAGAAGGCCGCGAACATCCCGGACACCGACAAGACGATCACCCTGTTCCGGACCGACAAGCTCGACGACGCCCAGGGCGCCATGCGCCTGCTCGACGTCGTCGGGACGTGGCTGCCCGTCACCGCGATCGTCCTGGCCGCTCTCGCCGTGTGGGCGGCGCCCGGCCACCGCGTGGCCCTCATGGCCGCGGCCGTCGGCATCGGCGTGATGATGATCGTGCTCCTGGTGGGACTCGTCGTCGCACGGCGCATCTATCTGGACTCCGTCCCGGCCGGCGTGCTGCCCCCGGACGCGGCCGCCTCGATCTACGACACCTTCGTCCGCTTCCTGCGGAACAGCACCCGCACGGTCCTCGTCACGGCCGTCATCACAACCCTGGCCGCGTACCTCTACGGCCCCGGGCGCGGCGCCCGGTTCGTCCGCTCGGTGAGCGCCCGGGGCACCGGCGCCACGGGCAGGGCCATGGCCCGCTCCGGCCTGCGCACCGGCGCCACCGGCCACTGGCTGGAGACGCACCGGCGCTGGACCACCGGCATCGTCATCGCGGCGGCGGCCGTGGCCCTGATCCTCTGGAACTACCCCACGGCGGCGGTCGTCGCCCTGGTCCTCGGCATCGCCGTCGTCGTCCTGGCCGTCCTCGCGGTACTCGGTGCCGCCTCCACCGTGCACGGCACGGAGAAACGAGAGAACCGATCATGAACCATGACGTGTATCTGGCCTACGACTACCCTCTCCTGGGTGCGTTCTGGACCATTCTGTGGATCGTCCTGTGGGTTTCGTGGTTCATCCTGCTCTTCCGTGTCATCGTCGATGTCTTCCGCGACGACACGCTGAGCGGCTGGGCCAAGGCCTGCTGGCTGCTCTTCACCATCCTGCTGCCCTTCCTCGGCGTCTTCGTCTACGTCCTCGTCCGCGGCCGGAGCATGGGCGCCCGCGAGCGGCGCCATCTGCAGGCGCAGCAGGAGGCGTTGGACACGTACGTGCGGGAGACCGTCGGCGACACGGGCCGCAGGAGCGAGGCCGACGAGCTCATGAAGCTCTCGGAGATCCGGGCCAGGGGAGACATCTCCGACGAGGAGTTCCGCCGGGCGAAGGAGAAGATCCTGCACTGACGAAAGGCCGGTGCGGAATCTGCTCCTCCGCGGGTCAGCCGGTCTGCCGGCCCCCGGTCCGCTGGTGCGCAGCGGCCCGGGGTGTCGGCATGCCAAGCGGCGGGGTCAGGCGGCGGCCGCGAAGGCCGCTTCGAGGCGGGGGACGAAGTCCGTGAGGTCCTGGGCCCAGCAGGAGTAGCTGTGGCCGCCGTTGCACTGGCCCCAGCCGGCTCCGTTGCCGTAGTCCACGTAGTGGTAGGGATATCCGAGGCGGTCCAGGCTGTCCTTGGCGTGTTCCGTCGCCGACTGGACCCAGAACTCCGGATCGGCGGGCCGGCCGTTGCCGTTGCCGGTGTAGAGGGAGATACCCATGCCGGCCAGCCGGTCCATGTGTGCGGAGGGATCCACTTCGTTCCAGCGCCAGTCGGCGTTGAAGACGGGATACGGCGAGCCGAAGGCCGCGTCGCTGGACACCGCGGGCCCGAAGTCGAGAGAGCAGGCGGGGTTGCTGGTGCCGCAGAGCGGGGCGCCCACGTTGGTCAGCGTGGCGACCACGGCGGCCCGCATGACGGCGTGGCGCACGGAGAGGTCGGCCGCGGGGGAGAGCGCACCGACCTGGCTGAACAGCTCGGGATGGGCCTGGGCGTAGTGCAGGGAGCCGAACCCGCCCATCGACAGGCCGGCGATGGCCCGCGCCTTCTTGTCCGCGAGGGTGCGGAGGTTGGCGTCGATGAACGGGATCACCTGGTTGATGTGGAAGTTCTCCCAGTTCTGCGCACCGGCGGCGGTGCTCTGGTCGAGCCAGTTCGCGTACCAGCCCCGGCGGCCGCCGTCCGGAATGACCGTGATCATCGACTTGGCCGCGGTGAGGGCGGGGTAGGCCAGGTTCGGGTTGGCCGGGTCGTCGGACGCGCCGTGCAGGAAGTAGAGCACCGGATAGCGCTCGGCGGGGTTCGCGGCGTAGTCGGCGGGCAGCAGGATCCGGATCCGGTGCTCGCCCTGGACCTCGGGCGTCTTCACCGTGACCACGAAGTTGGTGGCGGTGCCGGCCGGGGCGCCCACGCGGGTCAGACCGAAGCCGTCGGCCATGTCCGGCGGGCCCGGGGCCGCGGCGTGTACGGAAGGAGCGCCCAGGAGGAGAAGGGCGGCGGCCAGGGAGGCAACTGCCGCCTTGGCGCGCGGGAACCGGGCGGGCACGAGCCGGGCGGGCAGTAGCCGGGTGGGCAGGACTGATCTCATCAGCTGTCCTCGGGATGGGCCGGATGTTCATGGGAAGGGTGGTTCGGCGGGTCACCGGAAGTCTCAGCGCAGCGCTCTGCCCAGCGCCATACGGGACGGTGGCGCACTTGAGCCACTGGCGCAGGTGCGCCACCCGCCGGCCGGGGACGGTACGACCACCTCGCCGACCGCGTCCTGACCTCCTGCGGGCCATGCGCCCACGGCCGCCCGGCCGTTCAGGCGGCGGCTGTCGTCCCGCCCGGCTCCGACGCCGTGTCGATCACCTCGTCGAGGATGTCGCGGGTGCGGAGCAGATCGGCGATCATCCGGTCGATGCGCTGCCGCTCTGCGGCCAGTTCGGCGACCAGGAGCCCGGTCGCCCGTTCCGACGGACCGCCGTCCGGGTCACGCATGCAGGGCAGCAACCGGCCGATCTTCGTGCTGTTGAGGCCCGCGGCGAGGAGCACCTGGATCCGGATGACCCGGTCGACCGCCCACTCGCCGTACTCGCGGTGCCCGCCGGGCGTCCGCTCGGAGGTCAGCAACTGCTGCTTCTCGTAGTAGCGCAGCGATCGCTCGCTCACACCGGTCCGCCGGGCCAGTTCACCGATCCGCACCCCGGCCACCCCCTCCCGCCCGCGACCGGCTGCCCGAGGGCACCGGTCAGGACTTGAATCTGACACTGATGACAACTTCTACCGTACGGGCATGACGAACGCACCCGTAAACACCGGTCTCTTCGCCCCCTTCCGCCTCAGCTCGCTGCACCTGCCGAACCGCCTGGTCATGGCCCCCTTGACGAGGAACCGGGCCGGTGCCGACGGCGTACCGCAGCCGATCATGGCCACCTACTACGCGCAGCGCGCCTCCGCCGGCCTGATCATCGCCGAGGCGGCCACCCCGAACGCCGTGGGACAGACGTACCCGAACATCCCCGCCATCCACCGCCCGGAGCACGTGACCGGTTGGCGTCAGGTCACGGACGCGGTGCACGCCGCGGGCGGCCGGATGTTCCTGCAGCTGCAGCACGGCGGGCGGGTCGGTCACCCGGACAACAGCGGACTGATACCGGTCGCGCCCTCACCGGTCGCGCTTCCGGAGACCATCCACACGCCCGCCGGACGCCGCCCCTCCGTCGTACCCCGCGAGATGACCACCGGCGACATCCGCACCACCGTCGCCGACTTCGCGCAGGCCGCCCGCAACGCCGTGGCGGCGGGCTTCGCCGGAGTGGAGGTGCACGCCGCGAACGGCCTCCTCCTCCACCAGTTCATGGCGCGGAACACCAACCACCGCACGGACGCCTACGGCGGCCCCGTCGCCAACCGCGTCCGCTTCGTTGCCGAGACGGCCCGCGCCGTGGCCGACGCGATCGGCCCGGAGCGGGTCGGCCTGCGGATCTCGCCGGCGAACACCGTCAACGGCATCGACGAGGGCGACACCCACCGCATCTACCCGGCCCTCCTGGACGCCGTCGCGGACATCGGGCTGGTCTACCTGCACGTGGAGTTCGCCGACCCGGACGACCTTCTGTTCCGGCAGCTCCGCGGCAACTGGCCCGGCGTGCTGATCGCCAACCCCGATCTGCGCCGGTCACGAGCGCTGCCCGCCGACGGCGGGCGGAGCGCCGGCGAACGCCTGCTGGCCTCGGGGGCCGACCTGATCTCGCTGGGCCGCGCCTTCATCGCCAACCCCGACCTGGTCGAGCGCCTGCGCACCGGCGCCCCGCTCAACCCGCTGCGCGAGCAGTACTCGATGTACGTGGGCGGAGAGACCGGCTACACCGACTACCCCGCCCTGAGCGCCGCCGAGCACCGGGAGCGGCCCGTCCTCGCCGTCACGGGTGGACGCTCAAGTGCGTGAAGGCGATCGTGTGCCGGATGCCGTCGGCGAGCACGCAGTCGGTCGGCAGGCTGCCGGGCAGCGTCTGGATGGTCTTCTCGGCGACCGACCCCTTGCCGCGCCCGGCGACGACGACGCCGCTGAGCACCGCGGTGTTGACGCCCGCGAGCCGGACGGAGGGGCCGGAGCGGTACGCGATGACGGTCGTGCTGCCGTCCGCGTAGTGCAGGGTCTCCTCCGACCGGTTCCCGGCGAGGAGCAGGCAGTTGCCTCCGGTGGTGCCCTCGGTGTGGTACGTGGCCGTGACGGTGTGCCCCGGGGCGTCCGTGCAGTGGTACGTGCCGTCGACGCTGACGGCCGCGGGGCGGGAGGAGAGACCGAGCCCCGGTCCGTAGGTGATGCTCTCCCGCCCCGTGCAGTCCTCGGCCGCGTGGGCCCGGGCCTCCGGCGCCCCGCCGATGCCCGCCGCGACCAGGGCGAGGGAGGACAGAGCGATCCCGACGCCACGCTTGCCGACCATGGCTACCCCTTTGCTGTGCTTCCTGTCCTGCGCGTGCGCCGGTCATGGCGCGGGTGACGGCCACTTGGCTACCCAGGGCATTCCGGGTTCCACCGTCTTCACCGGGGGCTCCGAAAGCACCGGAGTCCCCGCGCGTCGCTTCGCGCCGCACGACGCGCTCTCGCGCCCGGCCTCAAGCCCTGCCGCACGGGCCGGGCCCGCGTCACCGTGGGCTCCCCGTAGCGAGCAGACGCGGTCACCGGCACGACCGCCCAGGGAGGCCTGATGAGCAACACGAGCCCAGCGCCCCGGGTGGCCTCCGCGGCGGTGGCCGCGCCCCCGCACCGGCACCGTCAGCGGGACATTGCCGCCGTGTTCGCCGAGGCGTTCCTCTCCGCCGGCACGGCCGTACGCCGCCAGTTCACCGGCATCGCCGCCCACACGGGCATCGCCTACCGCAACCTGTCCCTGCCCCTGGCCGAGTACACCCGGCCGCGCACGTTCACCGAGTACAACGAGGTGTGGACCGCCACCGCCCGCCAGGTCGGGCCGGACGCCCTCGAACAGGCCCTGGCGACGGCGGGCGTACGGCCCGGCGACGTCGGTGCCGTCGTCACCACGACCACCACCGGGGTCTCCGTCCCGTCCTTCGACGCCGAACTCGTCCAGCGGGCCGGCCTGCCCCCTCACGTGGCCCGCATGCCGCTGCTCGGTCTCGGCTGCGCGGGAGGCGCCGCGGGGCTGTCGCGGGTGCACGACTACCTCAGAGGCCGGCCCGACGACGTGGCCGTCCTCGTCTCCGTCGAACTGTGCTCGCTGAACTTCCAGTACGCGGACACGTCCGCCGCCAATCTCGTCGCCACCAGCCTGTTCGGCGACGCCGCTGCCGCCGTCGTGGTCCTGGGCGGCCGCCGCGCCGGGGAGGCGGCCGGCCCCGCGCTGGTCGCGACCCGCAGCCGCCTGCACCCGGGGACCGAACACCTCATGGGCATGCGCGTGGGCACCGGCGGCTTCGCCGCCTACCTCTCCCCGGAGGTCCCCGGCTTCGCCGAGAAACACCTCCCCGGTGAGATCCACGACTTCCTCACGGGCCATGGGCTGACCACGGAGGACATCGCCGCCTGGGTCTGCCACCCCGGCGGCCCGAAGATCATGGAAGCCCTGGACCGCGGACTCGGCCTGCCGCCCGGAGCCCTCACCCATTCTCGGGACTCGCTGGCCGAGCACGGCAACATCTCCTCCGCCTCGGTCCTCGACGTCCTCCGCAGAACCCTCACCACCCCACCCACCCCCGGCTCCCCCCGGCCTCCTCCTAGCCCTCGGCCCGGGCCTCACGAGCGAACTGATGCTTCTGGGCTGGTGACGGGGGCTGCCCACCGGCCCGGGGACACCGGCACCAGGACGACCCCAAGGCCATCCCGGCGTTGGGGTGTGGCACCGTTGCCCACCAGGATCTACGCTCGATGATCCGGCCCCGATCCCGTCGTAGGCTCAGAGCGTGGGGATCACTTCTGCCTGGGCGATCAGTGCACACAGCGACTCGGTTATCGACGAGCTCGCACCGCGGGTCGTGCCGCTCATCGCGGCCGAACGCCAGGACAGGCGTGCGCAGAAACGCTGGCGCGCGTGGCACCGTTCACCCTTGCCGGATCACCGCACTTGGTACAGCGCGACAGCCGCGGACGAACCACTTGCCGAGGCTGTCACGTCCTTCCTGCGTCTGACGGCCGGTGGGGAGCACGTCCAGCAGCTGTACGACGGCATGAGCCCTGATGACGATTTCCACCTGGTCCGCGACGTGTGGGAGCGGGACGAGTCTCCGGAACGGATGTTCCTCTCGATCCATTCCAAGGATTACGCACTCTCGTCCTTTTTCCACGCCATCGGCCCTCACCGCGCCGCCCTGATGCCCGGCTGGTGCGGCAACTTCCTGCTGACCGCGGCGGAGGTCCGCAGCACACTGCCCCAAGTCGAACGCGCCCTGTCCTTCACTCGCGAAGAACAGGCCGCGGCCGAGGCGCGGGACTGGCTCGACTACACGCCGGACGAAGAGAGCGTCCTGACCGGCCCTCTGCGTCAATGGCGCCAGGCGGCCGAGGCAGGACTCGGCCTCTGCGGCGTCAGCCTTCTCATCTATTGACCCGTGCGTCGGCGTTCGTTGCCCAAGCAACGCGGCGTCAGCCGCGGCCTGAGCGACTCTTGCAGAGGAACCCGCAGGGCAATTGGGTGACGAGGCGGCGTTGTCAGTGGTGGGTGGCAGGATCCGCCGCATGGACAATTCACGACCCCTCAGCCGCTACACCCCGTCCAGTGATGAGCCTCTCCCGCCGCGCTCGTGGTACGTGCCGGCCAGGGTGCCGCACACCGCCGAGGTCGGCAGAGGACCGGAGACACGCATCCTGCTGACGGGCTGGGAGGTGTGGCCCTCCTCGCTGGGCATTCGGCTGAGCGTCTTCAAGCGCCGGGCCGATGACAACCGCGGTGGCGGCCGGGACGGGCTGCGCTTGAGCCTGTTGTTCTCCGACGGACGGCGCATCAGCACGCTGGAAGACGACTCGCGTTATGCCGACCGCCACAGAAGGGAGCCCAGCCTGGAGCTGCTCGACGGCTCGGCCGGCCTGTTTCATTACGGCCTCGAGCTGTACCTGTCGCAGCTGCCACCCGAGGGGCCGCTCGTCCTGGTCACCGAGTGGCCCGCGATGGACGTCCCGGAAACCCGTACGGAGTTCGACGGCACCACGCTGCGGGCAGCGGCGGCCCAGGCCGTGGAGATCTGGCAGGACCTGCCGCCGTGGCAACCGCGCGAAGGCGAAGAAGGCGGATACGCCTACTTCACCACAGGCCCCGGCGAGATCATGGCGCACCCCGAGCTGCCCCTCTTCCCACCCCCGCCCCCACCGGCCCGGGGCCCCGTCGAGAAGGACCGGGCGGACTGGGACTACATGGGTAAAGAAGGCTGGTCCGACCCTGAGGTGGTACGAGCTCGTCTGGCTGCCGGCGCCAACCCCGATGATTCGGAAGCGTGGCCCCTGCACCGGGCCGCAGCTGCCGGAAGCCCCGAGTCGGTGACGGAGCTGGCGAGACTGGTCGCAGACGTCGACCGGACTGACGAGCAAGGTGAGACAGCTCTGTGGCAAGCCGTGTGCCACGGGGCCGAAGGGAACGCAGCCGCACTCCTGGCCGCCGGGGCGGATGCCTGGACTCCCCGTATCGGGCGTTGGTCACCGGGCCGACTCGCGCTGACCACCCGACTGGCTCCGCTGTTCGCCGCCACCGCACCGGAGCATGCCCGACTCACCCAGGCCGAAATCGCTGCGTTCGAGGCCGCCGACGAGCAGGCCGCGGTCTTCGGCGATGACCTGCACACGGAGGGGATCTCCGTGGCATTCGTTTCGGGAGTCGGCCTGGAGGAGGCCGTTCGCCGGCTCGGCGCCGACCCGGTCGTGCTGGACCAGGATGAGTACGACCCCTATGACGACTGGGATCGCAGCGTCCGGGTGGTGGCCGTGACCGCGGTGCCGGGCGGCTGTGTGCTGGTCCAGCACACCTTTTACGGGACCTCCTCCGACAGCTGGCTGACCGCCCTGACGACCGGCGGCGGCCGGGCGTACGGCCTCTACTTCAACCCCAAGGGCGGCACATTCGGCACCTTGGCCGACAACGGCCGCGTACTCCACTACGAGGAGATCGGCCTACGGCCGGGACACGAGGAGCCGGAAGGTCACTGGGTTCACCGTTTCTGGCTTCGGGACAGCCTGGCGCGGCGCTGGGGCGGCGACGAGCTGGCCTATGCCTGCAACCAGGCAGGTCTGACGATCCGGGACCGGTGCGTGATCACCGGACCCTACGACCGATGGGCTGAGATACCCGAGGAGAGTCCACTGCTTGCATGGTGAGTGCAGAAACCCACCGCTGACGACCCCGGAGGCCGGCAGCGCCCGGGGCCATGGCCGTGGACTCAGCTGTTCTCCGGTTCCCGGCCTGCGAGCAGCCGCGCCGGTGCCACCCGTACCGGCCACCTCGTCTCCTCGCCCGCTACGGCAGTCCGCTCCCCGTGACAGTACGCGTCGCGTACCTGCCCGTAGCCGGGCACCCGCACCGCTGCAAGCAGCCTGCCCCAGGCTGCGGCGTTCGCCTCCACGGCCCGCGCGGCCGTCTCCCGCTCCCGTTCGTCGCGGGCGGCGGCAAGCCGCTCGGCGTAATGCCAGGCGTTCTGCCGCCACAGCACCAGCAGCTCGCGCGCTCCCAGCCGGGCCACCGGGTTCCACCGTCCGTCGGCTACCGCGAGCAGCGGATCGTAGTGGGCCGCAATGTCCGCCACTGCCGACGTGTACGCACGGTCCAGAACCTTTTGTGCGCGGTCGAAGTCTCCCTCGCGGGAGAGACCGTCCCCGGCAGACAACCCCAGCGACGCCAGGACGTACGGCATGTCGCGCTGGATGTGGGCGTTCGCGCCCAGCAGCGCGTCCTGTCCGGCGTTGGTGTCGCCCCCGCGCGCCGCGGTAAAGGCGATGCGCCACGCCTCCGGCACCGCCCGTCCCTCCCGGTCGTCCTCGTACGCGCGCAGATAGGCCTCCACGAAGGCCGCGTTGAGGTCACCGCCCGTCCATGACGGCTCGGCGAAGACCGGGGGCCGCTCCCGCATCGTGTCGGCCAGCGCTTCCTGCACCCGCACGTACAGTGCCGCGAACGGCGCCCGGTGGTCGCAGCCCAACTGCTCCCGGACCGCCGTCAGCGCCCGCTCCCGCACCGCGACGCATTCCATCACCGCCCCCCGGCAGGAGGCCGGTGGCCGCCCGCCCGGCACCGCTGCGCCCGCGGGCAGCCCGCCGCCGGCCCACAGCGCGGCCGTCGCCACTGCCGCTGCACCCGCCCGCACCAGTCCGTTCAGCCGCATGCCGGACACCTTCCGCGCCAGGAGAGGAAACCCGGGGCAACCCCCGGCCCTGCCCAACGACACGGGTCCTGCCGGGCAACGCGCGGGCTGCGGCGGCGGGCGCCCGCGTTCAGGCGTGGTCGGCCAGCTGCGTGTAGCCCTTGACCCGCGCGCAATGGGCGCAGCAGAAGAACATCCCGTCCGTCTCCAGGCCGTGCCCGAGGATGCGGCACCCGCACGCGTCGCAGATCGGCGCGAGCTTGTGGGCGGCGCATTCGAAGCTGTCGAAGACGTGTACGGCTCCCGCGGCCCGCACTTCGAAGGCCATTTCGTAGTCGTTGTCGCAGACCTCGCACACTGCCATGTCGCTCATCCCTCTACTGATTGCCCGGCCGGGACACCGCAGCGGCGCCCCCGGTGCCGCGGCGCTGGGCCGCCAGCATGCAATACCGGCGGCCTCCTGCCCCGGCAGCGCGGGGCAACGCGCCGCCCGCATCGCCCACCGGGACGAACCGGGAAACGGCGGCCGGTTCGGCCCCATCGGATCCCCGAGGCCTCACCCGCCGTCGTCGACGCGCAACCGCACCTGCTCCTCCAGCCGCTCCAGACTGCTCTCCAGCGCTGCGTGCACGGTCTCGGCGCCCGGGTCGTGGCCCTCGTCGAAGAAGGACAGATGCAACGTCACCTCGCTGGCCCCGCTGCCAATCCCGGCCACCTGCAGCCATCCGGCGTAACTGCCGTCCTCACGTGTGCCCCACTCCAGGCGCATCTGCTCCGGCTCGGCACGGAACAGCGCGGGCGCGTCCTGGCCGGTGGCGTCCTCATGCACGGTGACGGCCGGCAGGTCCCCGGCCCGCACGTGCAGCTCCGGCGGCATCCAGCTTTCCAGCCGGTCCACATCACCCGCCTGGTCGAAGACGTGCTCCGGCAGCGCCGGCATCGTGCGGGAACGCTCGTATTCACTCATGGGCCCAACCCATCCTCGCCTCGGTGACCTGCCAGTGCTCCTGCCCGGTGGCAGCGCCCCGGCAGCGCACAACCACCCGTTTGCAAAGCAGGGAGCCGTGAATGCGTCTCATCGGAGCATCGGAGCATCGCCGCGCTTTCGCCCGCGACCAAGCGGCGGGCGGCGTGATCGAAGCGGACCAGCCGCACGGCAGGCTTGGGAGGAAGGCCGAGCTGCGAGCGGAACCTGGACCACAGCGCCTGCGGCTCAATCCGAAGTCCGGCGGCCCGGCAGCAAGAGAGGGGGTAAGCCGCCTCGCCCGGCGGCTTACCCCCTCTTGCCCGTCACCACGCCGCGCGTCGGCGATGCCGCCCGCGGCTCGGTGAAGGCCATGACCTGCACAACGTCAAACGTTCAGCGTCCCGGTCTCACTCGGGAAGGGCTCGGCCCGCACCCTCATGCAGCTATTTCAGACCAGCTCGGGTTGCGGCTGCGGTTGCAGCAGTGGCGCGGCCTTGGGTTCCCACCGCTTGGTGGTCTGTACGTAGCCGTATATCACCGAGCCCATCGCAAGGACGAGAAGAGGTCCGAACGCCCACGGGTGACGGGCCATCTGCATCGGCAGATAGCGATAGGAAACCAAGAGCGCGGTGAAGACCGTCGCGCCGTAGGCGGCCATTTGTATTCCCGACCGGTCCCAGCCGCGTTCGAGCGAGCGCAGTGCTATTTCGATCGTGAGCGTAAACACCACACCGGCGATGATGTCCGTGCCGTAGTGATAGCCGAAGCCCAGGGTCGCGCCGAGGGTGGCAATCAGCCAGAACGCGCCGCCGAATTGCAGAATGCGTGGGCCCTTGCGGGAATGAATGAATATCGCAGTGGCCCACGCCGTGTGCAGGCTGGGCATGCAGTTGCGCGGGGTGATCTCGTTGAACGGCATCTCGTGCGGAGCGCTGAGCGGCGGTGGCGTGCCCGGCCACAGGTCGGCCACCGCCCAGTGCCCGCCGTCCGCGCCGTAGGCGAAGATCGGGCCGACCACCGGGAAGATCATGTAGATGCCCGGCCCGAGGAGGCCGATCACCAGGAAGGTGCGTACCAGGTGGTGGCGCGGGAAGCGGCGTTCGGTGGCGACGTTGCGCAGCTGGTACAGCGCGACGAGGACCGCGGCCACCGCGAGCTGGATGTAGACGTAGTCGAGAATGTGGTCGCCGATCGGGCCGGTGGCCTTGACCATCCGGCCTACCAGCCATGACGGGTCGCCCAGCGCGCGGTCGGCGGTCGCCACGTACTGGTCGAGCACCCCCGGGCGGGTCTTCGCCGTGATGAGCAGCCAGGTGTCGCCGGTCTTGCGGCCGGCCACCAGCAGCAGGCCCAGGCCGATGCCCTTCAGGAGCAGGATGCGTTCCCGGCCGGTGCGGCGCGTGAGGGCGATGACCGCATATCCCAGAACCACCCACAATGCGCCGTTGCCGAACATCATCTTGGCGTCGACCGCCCACCGCACGAGCCAGAAGACGACGTCGATGCCGACTGCGATGCCTGCCGCGATGAACCGTTGCCGCCAGGTGAGCACCACCATCATCAACGCCATGCTGGCGTACAGCAGCGGTCCCGACTTGGGGGCGAATATCACCTCTCGTGCCTGATTGGTGATCGGCCCGCGCATGCCGTAGTGGCGCGCCGTGATCTCCAGCGCGATGAGGAACCCGAGGGTCACCGCACCCGCCACGGACCACAGTATTGTCCGTGGCTCGCGCCATGCGACAGACCTGATTCTATTATTTATCCGCGAAAATACCTGCAATGCGATGGATATCAATTGTTTGGCCGATTTGTTAGACGTCGGTTAAAGGGATCGGTCTTCGTGTGGGACGGCATGGTTTCCGGTGAGGGGTGGACGGTGAAGTTGATCGTTGTGAGGTCGAACATGCTATCGGAGTGGTGTGGGGCTGTTTCGTTGGCCATGGATGGTGCGAAGGCCTGCTGATCCGGACGGGTGGGCCGGTGGAGTCCATGAGGAGCCTGGCACCTGTTGCCGCAGCGCTGCTGTACGACAGGCGAGGGAGAGACAAGTCGTACGCCGCGGGTCATCCGGCTGCCTGACACGTCGTGCGCTGCCGGGGCCCGGATGTGAGCGTGGCAAGTACAGCGTTGGAGCCGAGTACCGGAGGAGGCGATCGTCGTGGCCGGACCGACCTCGACGGGTGGCCTCACGTGCGGCCTGGTCATTCCACTCGCTCGCGCCGCGCCGCAAGCAGCAGCTCACGGCGGTGCGCGCCGGACAGAAGATCATGGTGCTGCACCCGCTCCCACCGGCGCCCGCCGGACCCGCCGCGCCTGCGGCACGAAGAGCCGCGGCAGCGAGGCGCGGCTCGTCGAATCCCCCCGCACCCTCTCCCACCATGGCCTCGGAGGCACCGCATGCCCGAGCACCACCCCGGTCCGGGCCGCCCGCATCCCCCCACAGCGGCGGCCGTCGTCCTCTCCCTGCTGACCGTACTCACCCTGCTCGTCGCCCTTCCCGGAACCGCCACCGCGGCCGACGGGTCCCACAGCCGTCCGCCCCATCCCGAGGAGGACTGGATGGGCTCGACCGTCCGCGCCCACGAGGGCGAGCAGGTCCCGGCCGCCAAGGGCTCCCAGCTGCCCGGCCTCGCCCTGTCGGGCTCCACGGTCGAAGGCGTGGACGTCAGCAGCCACAACGGCAACGTTTCCTGGTCCAAGCTCTGGAAGAGCGGGATCCGGTTCGCCTACGCGAAGGCGACCGAGGGCACCAGCTACACCAACCCCTACTTCGCCCAGCAGTACAACGGCCCGTACGACGCGGGGATGATCCGGGGGGCGTACCACTTCGCGCTGCCGGGCAACTCCGGTGGCGCCGCACAGGCCGACTACTTCGTCCGCCACGGCGGGGACTGGTCGGACGACGGCTGGACCCTCCCGGGCGTGCTCGACATGGAGTACAACCCCTACGGCAGCCCCTGCTACGGGCTGAGCACGGGCCGGATGATCGACTGGATCGAGGACTTCCTCGACGCCTACCGGGGCCACACCGGGCGGGACGCGACGATCTACACCTCGACCGGGTGGTGGAAGAAGTGCACCGGCAACTACGGCGGATTCGGCAAGTACAACCCGCTGTGGGTTCCGCGCTACGGCTCCTCCTCCGGTGAGCTCCCGAACGGCTGGGACTTCTACACCGTATGGCAGCACACGAGCACCGGGCCCACCGTCGGTGACCACGACCGCTTCAACGGCTCCTACCGCAGGCTGGAGGCGCTCGCCTACGGCTGACCGGGGCCGGTGCGGCCCCTGGGTGAGTGGCACCGTCTTACCGGCCCGGCGGCATGCCCGCCTCGCCGGCCAGGACGCCTCTGGTCGCTTCGTCGTGGCAAGAAGCGTGAACTGGCCCGATAAGCCCACAAAGCACTCTTTAGAGGTGAACTTATGGACGGGTGCTAGTCGGCGTTGACAAGTCGCGCTGTCATATGACTGCCCTCCCCGGAGGGGGCCGGATGATCCGGCCATCTGCTCGTCGCACCCCACGACGGGAAGGCAGGACTATGAGCAGACTCAAGTTCGCGACCACGGCATCGGCCCTGACACTGGCCGTATCGGGGTTCCTCGGCGCCGCCGCCGCTACGGCCCAGGCGGATGCCGCGTACGACAACATCGGCATGTACAAGCAGGAGAAGACCCAGTGGTGCTGGGTGGCCTCCGGCCTGACGATCGCCAAGTTCCACGGCTACGGCTCCACGCAGACCGACTTCTGCACCCGGGCCAATCCGGCCTACGGCTGCAACAACCAGCCGGCCACGCTCGACGACATGGCCCGGGGCTGGGGCAGCCTCGGCATGTCCCACACGGGCACGGGCCTGAGCCGGGCGGCCACCTTCAGCGAGGTCCAGACCGAGGTCCGGGGCCCGCGGCCCGTCGGAGCGCGCATCGGCTGGACCTCCGGCGGCGGGCACATGAACGTCGTCTACGGCTACGACACGTCGAACAACACCATCGGCGTGGGCGACCCCTGGCCGGACACGGCCACCTACACGTGGTGGAACTACAACGACTACGTGAGCAACAGCTCGTTCAAGTGGACCCACTCCCGGATCGGCATCTCCGGCTAGGAGAGTGACATGCGCGACCAAAGAACGTCCACCACGCGGCGGGCCGCTCGCTTCTCCCGCCTCCCCGTCACCGTCGCACTCGGCGTGTCCGCGCTGCTGGCCGTGGCCGGTCCGCCCGCCGCGGCCAAGGGCCCGGCCGACCTCCCCAACCTCCAAGCGGCCCTCGACGCGCTGAAGTCGACCGCCACCCGCGACGCCGTCTGCCGCTTCCTCACCGCGCCGGTCCCGAACGGATCGACCGGCGCAGCGGTGACGATCCCCGCCAAGACCGACCCGTGCGAGGGGGTGCCGGCCTTCACCATCAAGGACCCGGTGGCCCTGAACGAGATCGCGCCGGCCTTCGTCACGGGCACCGCCCAGCCCACGCTCGCCGACGCGCTCAAACTCGCCTACGCGGTTGCCGGGGTGACCACCTCCGGCGGACGCACCGCCACCGTCATGCTCGCCCCCACCGGCACCACCGGCTGGCACCTGGCCGCCGTCCGCGAAGGTGACACGGACGCCACTTTCGCCGGCAAGGCCGACCTCACGGCGACGGTGTTCTCCGAGCCGCAGATCCGCGGCTTCTACCAGCTCAAGCTCACCACCGTCGAGCCGCTGAACGACGCCGCCCGGCAGGGGCTGAACGGTCAGGCGTCGGTGTCGCTCGCCGACTACCAGAAGCTCGTCAAGGCGCGTTACGCCGACAAGCAGCCCGGGTCGGAGTACGACACCAAGGGCTTCTCCAGCGGCCTCGGCACCGGCCGTCCGCCGTCCTCGCCGTCCACGACCCCGCTGATCATCGGCGGCTCGGGCACAGCGCTCGCCCTCGCCGGCGGTGCGGTCGTCCTCCGCCGGCGCAAGCGGGCACAGTCCGGCTGACACGCACGATCACGCGTACACCCCCCACTTCGCCCCGGTCTCCAGCTATCCATGGCCAGGCCGGGGCGAAGTCACATGCACAGCCGTACGCAACGCGCACCGCCACCGGGCACACCCCACCCGCACCCGTCTCCTGCCCGAGCCGGAGGACCCTCGCCAGGTGACCGGGCGTCCGCCGGGCCGGGGCCGGGACGTCTTCGTCCGCCGTGGCCGTGAGGAGGTCGCCGATGCGCTCGTTGCGATCGGCGACGAGCCGGGCGGCGCGGACGAGGAGTTCGGCGGCCGCAGCGCATCGAGGGGCTCGTTCTGCAGGGACGCGAACATCCACAGCAGGCTCGTGCACGCGGCTTTGGGCGTGACCAGGTACAGCACCTTCCAGTGCGGTAGCACGATCGCATGCGTCTCGGGCAGCGGTGGTGGCACGGTCACGCGCTCCCTCCTCCGCGGTGTCGGTGGCGGTCCTGCGACGGCTGTCGGCGGCGCTCGGCTTTCGCGAGGACGTCACCGCCGTACATCCGGTGGACCTGGGCGGAGGTTGGCGACGCCCAGGGCCGGCCCTGCGGCGCCGACAAGAGCGCGGTGCGCGGCCGAGTGGTTTTCGGGCAGCGCCGTCCGGCCTTGGGCAGGCGGAAACCTGCTCTGCCGTTCGAGTGAACGTGGTGGGCGGGTTCTTCGGGCCGAACACCGCCTGGCCTGACACCGCCCCGGCGGCCGTCACCGCCCGCCCCCGCCGCGTCCTTTCGATGCCGAAGCTCACGGAGGGGTCCGGCCCGGGGCACCGGGTAGTACCGGAGGGGAGGCGAGTGCTGTGGCTGCTGATCACGGGCCGGAGGCGGCGCGGGGGGATTTCTGGGCGAGGGGATGGGCCGCCTACGAGCGGCGCCATCCGTCGGATTCACTGGTCATCGGGGAGGTGCTGCTCTGCTCGGGGATCCCGCCGACCCGTGAGGACCTGCGGAGGATGGTGACGGCGGTCGGTGCGATGGTTCCGGTGTCCGCGGGGGCGGGGCCCGGGCCGGCCGAGGATCCCGACCGCTATTTCCACGAGGCGAGTGCCGGCGCGGGAAAGGGGGAGCAGAGCCTGCGCGCGGTGCTGAGTCTGCTGGCGGTCGCGCCGTTGCCGCCGGCGGGTGCTGACATGTGGCTGGTGCGGGGGCACGAGCCCGGTGCGTTCGCCCTGGTGCTGAGGGCTCATCACTTGGTGGCCGACGGAGTGGGGGCGAGCGGGATCGTCTCCCGCGTCGCCGGGGACTTGAGTGGTGCCGGGACTCCCTCCGCGGAGGTCCGGCCGCCGGAACCGGAACGGGACGCCGGGAGGCCGCCCGGCGGACCGGCGGAGCTGCTGGGAGGCGTGCGGGCGGTCCTCCTGCTGACCGACTTCGTCCTCGGTGTCCCGCCCGCCGCACCGGTGGCGCCGGTGCCCCACCGGGCCCGGACCGGCGCGCCGCGGCACATGTGGGCGTACGCACGCGCCGCGCAGTTACGTCGTGCTGGAGCCGCATTCGGCGCCAGTGTCAATGACGTCTATCTGGCGTGCCTGGCAGGGGCGTTGCGGGCGTGGTACGGGGAGCGGGGCGGCCGGCCGCGGGGTGCGGTGATGGCCGTGATGCCGGTCACCATCCGCGCCGCTGAGGAGGGGCTGTCCGCGGGCAACCGGTTCGTGGGGGCCAGGGTCCGGTTGCCGGTCGGCGAGCCGGACCCCGTGCGCCGGCTCGCGGCCGTGGCGGCGCGGACCAGCACGGCCCGGCGGTGGGCGTCCCGCGCGGAGGCCGAGGCCCTCCTGCGCCGCTGCCCGGAGGCTCTGGCTTCCTGGGTGCTCCGGCGCAGCATCCATCCCCGGTTGTGTTCCCTGCTGGCCACGAGCGTGCCGGGGCCGCCGGGAGGGCTGCGGATGTCCGGCTGGCGGGTGGACCACGTGGTTCCGTTGTCGTTCCTGCCCGCCGGGCACGCCGTGGCGGCGGTGCACATGGACTACGGCGGCGAGGTGTGCGTGTCGTTCACCGCGGACCGGTCCCTGCCGGAGGCCGGGGACCTGCCGGGCCTGTGGCTGGCGGCGCTCCGTGAAGTGTGTGCGGCGGCCGGCCTGGCCCGCTGACCGGCAGGACGGCGCCTCGGGACCCCGGGAATCAGTCCCGGCCGGGGGCGAGCCCTCGTGCGAGGTAGCCGGCATCGACCGGCGGGGGATCGGGCGGGACTCCGGGACAACTCAGCAGGTGGGTGCGGTCGTAGGTGCGCCGAAGGGCGGCGTACCCCAGCAGGTCGCCGTGCGTCTGCCGTACGTGTGTCTCCAGGGAGGTCGGGTCGGGGACGGCCGGAGTCAGCTCCACGACCAGTCCGGGGTGGCTCGACTCGAAGGCCCGCGCGATGGTGGTGGTGGGCGTGTTGACCGGGTGGGTGACGTGGACGGTGAGGACACCGGGGGAGCGGTGGGCGGCCGCGGCGCCGATCATGGCGCGGACGGCGTGGTCGGCCGGCACCAGGTTGAGCGATCCGCCGGGCGGGGCGGGGAAGCGGAAGCGCAGCACTCCGGCGACCCGCCCCCCGGCGAGGGACCGGTCACTTGCCGGGGTCCTCGCGCGGAGGGCTTCGCGTACGAACCGGGCGAGCGTGCCGAAGGGGTGCTGCGCGAGCCCGTCGGGCACGAACCGGTCCTCGACGACCACGCTGGGGCGGATGACGGTGACGGTGCGGCCGTGCGCGGAGGACCAGTGGCGGACGATCCGTTCGGCGGTGAACTTGCTCTCCTCGTACGGAGTGTGGAAGCCGGCCCGCTCGCACAGGTCGCTTTCCAGGACGTGCCCGGCCGTGCGGCGCCCCGCCACGAAGGCGGTGCTCAGGTGGATCACGTGGGCGTCCGGAGCGTGATCGGCGAACTGCAGGACCCCACGCGTGCCCAGGACGTTGGCCCGGTGGATGGTCAGGGGGTCGCCGTACTGGGCGGTCGAAGCCGCACAATGCCACACGGTGGACAGGCCCTCGGTGGCGAGTGCCAGTTCGCCGGCGCTCAGGCCGAGTCCCGGCCGGGACACGTCCACTTGCAGGCAGTGGATCCGGCCGAAGGCGTCGGGGGGCAGGGCGCCGGGGACGTCGAGCCATTCCACGGCCTTGCGGATCCGTTCGCCGAGCACGGCGGGGGTGTCGCGTCCGAGGAGGACGAGGGGCTCCCCGCCTGTTTCGGACAGCAGACGGTGCAGGATCCGGCTGCCAAGGAAGCCGGTGGCGCCGGTGATGGCAATCGTCACGGGAACTCCCTTCCGCCGGGCCGCGGGAGGCGCGCCGGCGTGCGGGCCGGCGGCGGCGCCCGCTTCCCTGCGTGAGAGGTGCACGTCCCGGTCAACTCCCGTACAGGGTGGGCGATGTCACCCGCCCGGCGCGGGCACCTCCTGCGCTTTCACCCGTGCGGGTGAGTCCTGGAGTGCTCAGGATTGATTCCCTCCGGCGAGTGAAGAATCGGGTGGGGACATCAACGGAGGCCGGTCGAGACGTGGGCGCGGCCGCTCCGGTCGCCGCTTTCCTTGCTCGAACCGGAACTCGGGTCGTCGAGGAGAGGGGTGGTCGTGGGCGGGATGCGCGAGCAACGCGAGCAAAGGGCCGCCGAGGAGCGGGGCATCGCCATCGTGGGAGTCTCCTGCCGGTTCCCGGGCGGCGTCAACAGCCTGCCGGAGCTGTGGGAGGCCCTGGAAGGCGAGCGCGACCTGATCACGAGAGTGCCGCCGGACCGGTTCGACGCAGACCGGTTCGTCGACACCGCGACGCCGCGCCCGGGCATGAGTTACACCGCGGCCGGTGGCTTCCTGGATGACTTCGCCGGTTTCGACGCCGCTTACTTCGGCATCTCTCCCGCGGAAGCGCCGTACATCGATCCGCAGCACCGGTTGCTGCTGGAGCTGACCGCCGAGGCGCTCGACGACGCGGCCGTCGCCCCGGAACTGCTCGCCGGTACGGACACGGCCGTCTACATCGGCATCTCCGACAGTTCCTACCTCGCGGTGCAGGACCAGCGCGAGTTCGGCCCCCACACCATGACCGGTGTCGCCTCCTCCATCGCGGCCAACCGCATCTCCCACGCCTTCGACCTGCGCGGGCCCAGCATGGTGATCGACACCGCCTGTTCCTCGTCCCTGGTCGCCCTGGACCGGGCCTGCCGCACCCTCGCCGAGGGCACGAGCCGCACGGCGCTGTGCGGCGGCGCCAACCTCCTGCTCAGCCCCTGGAATTACGTGGGCTTCGCCCAGGCGTCCATGCTGTCCGCACGCGGCCGGTGCGCCGCCTTCTCCGCCCACGCCGACGGATTCGTCCGGGCCGAAGGCGGTGCGGTGCTGCTCCTCAAGCCCCTGGCCGACGCCCTCGCCGCCGGCGACCGGATCCACGGGGTGATCCTGGGCACCGGCACCAACTGCGACGGCCGCACCCCGGGCCTGGCCCTGCCCAGCGCCGAGGCCCAGGAGGATCTGCTCGGCCGCGTCCATGCGGAGGCGGGGGTCCGCCCCGACGAGCTCTCCTACTTCGAGGCCCACGGCACCGGCACCCCCGTCGGTGACCCGGTCGAGGCCACCGCGATCGGCCGGGCACTGGGAATGCGCCGGATCACCGGCGAGTTGCCGATCGGCTCCGTCAAGACCAACCTGGGCCACCTGGAGCCCGCCTCCGGCATGGCGGGGCTGTGCAAGGCCCTGCTGGTCCTGCGTCACCGCACGGTGCCCGTCTCGCTGCACGCCCAGCCCCTCAACCCCGGCATCGACTTCGCCGCCCTGGGTCTGCGCCCGGCCACCGAGAAGCTCGCCCTGCCCCCGGGCGAACGCCCGGTCGCCGCAGTCAACTCCTTCGGCTTCGGCGGCGCCAACGCCCACGTCGTCGTCGCAGCCGACCGGCCGCGACACACGCCGCCCCCGGCACGCCGGCCCCGGGCGGAGCTACCGGTCATCGTCACCGCGCGGTCCGGCACGGCACTCAAACAGGCGGCCCAAGCGCTCGCACGGCACCTGGAAGGGATCGCGCCCCACGAGTTCCCCCACGCGGTCGGCACCGCCTGGCGCCGCGGCCGGCACGAACACCGTGCCGTGGTGCTGGCCGGCACCGCCCTCGACGCCGCCCGGCGGCTGTCCGAGCTCGCCGCCGACCCCCCGCCCGGCACGCAGCACGACAGCACCGGATCCGCCGAGCGCCCCGCCCCCGCCGGCGCGCCGGGAGCCGTCGCCCGGGCCGTCGGCCGCGGGAGGACGGCGTTCGTCTACTCCGGCAACGGATCGCAGTGGGAAGGCATGGGAGCCGGCCTCTACACACACGACCCGGTGTTCCGGGCCGCCGTGGACGAACTCGACGCCTGCCTGCTGCCCCACCTGGGCTGGTCGGTCGCCACGGCCCTGACCGCACCGCCGGACACCTGGCGCCTGAACGCCACGGAACGGGCCCAGCCACTGCTGTTCGCCGTCCAGACCGGCATCACGGCCGTCCTGCGCGAGCGCGGCATCACCCCCTCCGCAGTCCTCGGGCACAGCGTCGGCGAAGTCGCCGCCGCCCACACGGCCGGGGCCCTGGACACCGCGGCCGCCGCCCGCGTCATCGCCGCCCGCTCCGCCGCCCAGGCACCGTTCGCCGGCAGCGGACGCATGGCAGCGGTCGGCCTCGGCGCGGACGACGCGGCCGACGCCGTCGCCGCGTACGCCGGGGAACTGGAGATCGCCGGCGTCAACAGCCCCCGGGACGTCACCATCGCCGGGCCGGCCGACTCCGTGCGCGCCTTCGGCGAGGAGATGAGCCGGAAGGGGATCTTCTTCCGCGAACTGGACCTGGACTACGCCTTCCACAGTGCCGCCATGGCCGGCTGCGAACACCCCCTCGCCCACGCCCTGCAAGGGCTGAGCGCGGACAACGCCACCATCCCGTTCTACTCCACCGTCACCGGCACCCAGCTGCGCGGCGACGAACTGGACGCCGCCTACTGGTGGTACAACGTCCGCAGGCCCGTCCGCTTCGCCGATGCGGTGACCCTGGCACGCGAGGACGGCGCCGACGTCTTCCTCGAAATCGGGCCCCACCCGGTCCTCGGCACCTACCTGCGCAGGTGCCTGAGCGACGGCGGCCGCGAACACGTCGCCGTCCTGCCCACCCTGCGCCGCCACCAGGACGGACCGCACACCCTGGCGACGGCCGTCGCCACGCTGCTCGCCACCGGGGCCGCCGCCGACACCAGCCGCCTCCTGCCCTCCGGCACCCGCGTCACCGACCTGCCCGCCTACCCCTGGCAGCGGCAACACCACTGGATCGGCACACCGCAGTCGTGGCAGCGCACGTCCGGCAACGGACTGCTGGAACACCCGCTGCTCGGCGAACGCATGCCCGCCCCCCACCCCACGTGGCACGGATCGCTCGAACCAACGGTGGCCCGGTGGCTGCCCGACCATCGCATCCGTGGATCCGTCGTGATGCCGGCCACCGGCTACGTGGACATGGTGCTGGCCGCCGGCCGCGCGGCCCTGGGCGGCACGTGCCTGGAGGCCGACCACGTCCTCATCACCAGCGGCCTGGCCATCCCCTGGCCGGACGCCTCCGCGGTGCAGCTGCAGCTGGCGCTGCGACCCGAGGACGGCACCGTCACCATCACCAGCACCCACCTGCACAACCCCACCCCACGGCCCCACGTCACCGCCCGCGTCCGTACCCTCACCGCGCCCCGCCCGGCCCCCGTGGACCTCGCCGGGATCCGCGACCGTTGCCCCCGGCTCGTCGACGCCGCCGACTACTACCGTGCCGGCCCGGCCCGGGGCCTGGACTACGGGCCCGCCTTCCAGGTCCTCGCCGGCCTCCGCCAGGGAACCGGGGAGATCCTGGCGACCTACCACCACGAAGCCCCGGGCACGCCGTACGTCGTCCACCCCGCAGTACTGGACGGCGCCCTGCAGGCCGGCACCCAACTGCTCGCGGAGCGGCTCGAAGCGGGCCAGGCCTACCTGCCGTCGAGCATCGCGAGCGTCCGAGTGTGGCGGACGCCGGCCCCCACCGGCTCGGTGTGGGTCCGTGAACGCTCCCGCACCGAAGACGAGGTCCGCTGGGACCTCACCCTCACCGACGAGGACGGCAACGTCAGCGTGCGCGTCGAAGGCTGCCGCCTGCGCCGCCCCACCATGGCCCTGGGCACCCCCGTCACCCTGCACGAAACCGTGCTGCGCGCCGTGCCCCTTGCCGGAGATCCCTGCACGTCACCGCTGCCGCCTCTGACCGCGCCGCGAGAGCTCGTGGCCGCGGCCGGGCCCCGGATCACCGCGGCGAGAGGGAAGGCCGGGGAACCCCCGGGCCGAGCCGACGCCCTGGCCGCGCTCAAGGAGTTCGCCGCACGGCATCACACCCGCGCCCTGGCCGCGCTGCTGCAGGCCCCTGACGCTCCCTTCGCCCCGGACGACCTGCCCGGAGACGACGAAATGCCGGCCGGCCACCGTGCCTGGCGCCTGCAGATGCTCGACCTCATGCGGCGACACCGGACCGTCACCGCACTCGGCGACGGCCGCTGGCAACTGACCTCCCCCGGCGACCCCACGGAAGCGGCACGCCGCTGCCTGGCCGCCGATCCCTCCCTCGGTGCCGCCCTCGCGCTGGCGGCCTCGGCGGACCGGCACTGGAGCGGCACCAGAGATCCGGCGCCGGCCACCGCCCCCACTCCCGTGGCCGACTCCCTCCCCGGCCTCGGAGCCGGATACCGGACCGCCCGCCTCCTGCTGTCGGAACTGGTCCGGCGATGGCCGGCCGACCGGCCCCTGCGCGTGCTCGAGGCCGGAGCCCCCACCGGTGCGCTGACCGCCGCCCTGCTGCCCGTCCTGCCCCCGGAACGCACCCGCTACCGCGTCACGGGCGTCCCGCCGTCCGCACTGCCGGCCGTCCAGGCCCGCTTCACCGCCTACGACTTCGTCTCCTTCCATGCCGCGGCCGCGGAGGGGGACGGGAACGCGGGCGTGGATGCGGGTGTGGATGCGGGCGGCGACGCCGCCGACCGGGAAGCCGCCGGGGAACGCTTCGACCTCGTGGTGGCGGACGGCCCGGACATGCTGCCGGCCCCCGCCGCAGTGCTGCGCCGGGCAGCCACCCTGCTGGCCCCGGGCGGCCTGCTGCTGACGGTGGTCTCGCACGACCGCGACCTGCGGGCATCGCTCCACGGCCCGGCGGAGCACGCCGACGCCTCGCCCGACGCCCCACCCGATGACACCGGCACGCCGGACGGCTCGCCTCCGGACCGGGCCTGGGCCGCCCTGCTCCGGCAGTGCGGCTTCACGGAGGTCACCCGGGCGCAGGACGGCGAACCCGAGGCGCACGGCGGACACTCCGTCCTGCTGGCCGCCACCGACGCCACCGACGTTGGGGACACCGCCACCCCGCTGCCGTCGCCCGCCGTCCCCGTCGCCCCCGGCTTCCTGGTGCTGACGGACGACGACCCCGCGGAGGGCCCCCTCGTGCGCCGTCTCGCCGCGGCACTCGCCGAACGGGGATGCGCCCCGGTCCGCACCGGCCGAATCTGCGGTACCGCCGATGACTGGCGGGCCCTGCTCGATGCCGCCCGGCCATCCGGCCCGGACGGCGACACGACGGCTCTCCACGTCGTGCTGGTACCCGGCCGCACACGCGGTGCCGGCCCACGGGCCGGCACCGAACGGGCCGCCCGCGGCATCGCCGCCCTCGGAGCCCTCGCCGCGGCCCAGGAACACCGTTCCACCGGCCCGGAGGTCCTGCTGCGGCTGGTCACCCATCCGCACGATGCCGTTCCCCTCGCCGGGACACCGGCGACCACGGACCCCGCGGCGGCCGCTCTGTGGGGAGCCGCCCGGACGCTGGCCAATGAACACCCGCAGATGCGCTGCCGGCGGACCGTACACGTCCGCACCGGAGACGCGGCCGCCGACGCACGCCGGCTCGCCGCGGAGTTGCTGCCGCCCGGCGGTGAGGACGACGAGGACGAGGTCGTCCTCACCCCGTCCGGCCGGTTCGCCCCCCGCGAGCGGCCGTACACGCCCGGCCGGCGGCTGCCGGTGGGGACCACACCCTTCGGCCTGCAGGTCCGCGACACCGGACTGTCCTACCGGCTGTCCTGGACGGAGATCGAACCACCCCGCCCGGGGCCCGGCGAGGTGGCGCTGGAGGTCCGCGCCGTCGGCCTCAACTACCGCGACATCATGCAAAGCTCCGGCCTGCTGCCGACCGAGTTCATCGAGGGCACCTTCTCGGAACGCGGACCGGGCATCGAATGCTCGGGCGTCGTCACCGCGTGCGGCCCCGGTGTGACCGCCTTCCGGCCGGGGGACCGGGTGATGGGCACCGGCCCCGCCGCGCTGGCCACCCACTGCGTCCTCAAGGCCGACTTCGTCCAGTCGCTGCCCGACCGCACGACCTTCGGCGGAGGCGCCGCCTCGGTGATCGCTTCCCTGACCGTCTCCTACGGTCTGGGCCGGCTGGCCGGGCTGCGGGCGGGGGAGACCGTGCTCGTTCACGGTGCGGCCGGGGCCGTGGGGCTGGCCGCCCTGCGCTACACCGAGATCAAGGCAGCGCGTCTGATCGCCACCGCGGGCAGCGAACGCAAGAGGTCCTTCCTGCGGGCCCTGGGCGTCGAGCACGTCCTGGACTCCCGGAGCCTGGACTTCGCCGACCAGGTGCGCGACCTCACCGGCGGCCGCGGCGTGGACGTCGTCCTCAACTCCCTCGCCGGGGAGGCCATGCACCGGAGCATGGAACTGCTGCGTCCCGGTGGCCGCTTCATCGAGCTGGGCAAACGCGACATCTACGAGAACAAGCCCCTTCCGCTGCGCCTGTTCCGCAACAACGTCGCCTTCTTCACCATGGACGTCTCCGAGCTCGTCAACGACCTCGGGACGTACCGCCAAGTGGTCGAGGACCTGTCGGCCGAGTACGCGTCGGAATTCCCCGGCCTGCCCCACACGCCCTTCCCGGCCGCCCGCGTGGAGGAGGCGTTCCGGCTGCTGCAGCACTCCCGGCACATCGGCAAGGTCGTCATCACCTTCGACCCGCTCGACGAACCCCCTCTCGTCGAGCCGGCCCCCTGCCCACCCGCGCCGGACCCGCGAGGAACGTACCTGGTCACCGGCGGCACCGGCGGCTTCGGAGCCGCGACGGCGCGATGGCTCGCGGACCGGGGGGCGCGCCACATCGCGCTGGTCAGCCGACGCGGCCCGGAAGCACCGGAGGCGGCCGCGGTACTCGCCGACCTGGCCGGGCGCGGCGCCGAGGCCACCGCGCACGCCGCCGACGTCACCGACCTCAAGGCCATGCGTCGCCTGGTCCGGGCCATCGACCGCACCGGCTTCCCGCTGCGCGGCGTGGTGCACGCGGCCATGTGCCTCGACGACGCCCAGCTCACCGAGCTCGACGAGGACAGGATCGCCGCCGTGCTGGCTCCCAAGACGACCGGAGCGGCCGTCCTCGACATCCTGACCCGGGACCGAGACTGCGACCTCTTCCTGCTCCACTCCTCCGCGACTACCACACTGGGCAACCTCGCCCAGGCCCCCTACGTCGCCGGGAACCTGGTCCTCGAAGCCCTGGCCCGGGAGCGGCGCCGGCGGAACCGGGCCGGACAGGCCGTCGCCTGGGGAGCCATCGCCGACACCGGATACGTGGCCCGCAACGACCTGACCGGCAACCTCGCCTCCCTCGGCATCGAAACCCTCACCCCCCGCGAGGCGTTCGCCGCCGCCGGCGGCCTGCCGGGCACCCCCGACGCAGTGGGTATCGGACGCTACCGCTGGCCCCGCGTGGCCGCCCTGCTGCCCGCAGCCACCGCTCCCCGCCTGCGCGGCCTCGTCCCCGCCGACGCGGGCGACGACGTCCGCACCCGCGAGGACTTCCTCGGCGAACTCAGCCGGCTGCCCGCCGACGCCGCACTCCAACGCCTCGTCACGGAACTGACCGCCCTGATCGCCGGCACCCTGCACATCAGCCCCGACGACCTCGACCCTCACACCCGCCTCGACGCCTACGGCATGGACTCCCTCCTCGGCACCCAGCTCCTGGCCGCCCTCCAGCAGCGCTTCGACGTCCGCATCCCGCCCATGGAACTCCTCGGATCCGGCGCCACCATCACCGGCTTCGCCCAACAGGTCCATCAACGCCTCGGCCTAGGCCAAGACGCCACTCCCACGACCGAAACCCTGCTGCCGGCCGACGAGCAGGGACCGCCGCAAGCGCAGACGACGCAACCGAACGGGCCATGACCCGGCTCACCGAGGACCAAGGTCGCCGCTGCCGCTCGCCGCGTCGCTACGGCCTTTCGCCGCTCAGCCGAGGGACGTGGGGAGCGATGCTCCCTCGGGAGCCGGGTGTTCCGGGCGCGCGTTTTGCCATGCTGCCGCCAGTTCCGCGGGGAAGCGGCGGTTGCTGCGGGTGAGTACCACGCCCGGCGTGAGTTCGACCTCGTCTCCGGGGCCGAACCGCCGGTCCTGCCGGGGGGACAGCCGGCGCCAGGGGCCGGGCCGGCCGTGGCGGTCGGTCGTGCGCATGCGCGTGCCGTAGGTGCTCACATCGTGGACGAGGAGGATGCCGCCGTCGGCCGAGACGACGACGTGCTCACGGCTGATCCGCGCGGCGACGGCCGGTGAGAGCAGGCCGTACAGCGCGATACCGCCGGCGGGTTGGCGGCCGACACCGGTCCGGGACCCCTCCTCCACCGTGTAGCGGCCCTTGCACTTGCCGTCCACCATGACTTTGAGCTGGGCCATGGCCGGGCGGCGGCCCGCGTCCGCCAGGGAGAGGGAGTGGAGCTCGCAGGTCGGTACGCCGTTGTGCATGCGTGGGAGCAGCACCCGTCCGCCACGGGCGTCGTAGGCGGAGCAGCGTGGTTCCGGGCAGCGCCAGAACCGGTTGACCACCTCGGTCAGTGGCTGGTCCGACCGCTTCAGCAGCCCTTGCTTCTTGAACGCCGCCAGCTCGTCGGCGCGCGAGATCTCGCCCTCCGTGCAGACACCCATGACGCGAGGGATCAGCCGCACCGTGCCGGAGGGGCCGGCCACCGGTTTGAGGAACCGGTCGGTGTTTCCCTGAACCCAGGGGTACTCGCGCCGGTGGGCGGTGAAGCGGTCGCCGGTGACGGCCCGGGTGCGGGCCGCACCGGTCATTTCCATCAGCTCCAGGATGCGCTGATCGGCGTCACCGACCTGCTCCACGAGACCCTCACCGATCCAGCGGCGCAGAACGGTCACCTCCGCACGATCGGCGAACTCGCCGACCGGGCCGAGCAGGCTCCGGTCGGCCACGGGGTAGACCTGGACACCAGGGTCTCCGGTGAGGCGCGCCAATGCCTCGACGGCCAGGCGGAACCGGTGCAGGGATCGGGCTGCCGGGCCGCCGAGGCGGCGGTCGCGGACGACGTTGGACAGGTCTACGAGGAACCCGGCCTGATCAGCCGCACCCGGCAAATTGTGCTCCATCAGTCCTCCGATCGTCCGCACAACAGGGTTTTCGGTCACTTCGGCCCGGCCGCGTCGCTAGCATCGCACCCCTCAGCTCACCGAGGAGGGGATTCGCATCAACAGCACAGGAACTCAGAGCTACTTGAGACCGCTTCGGACGGACGACCCGCCCGAGGTCGCCGGCTACCGGCTCCTGGCCCGCATCGGCGAGGGCGGCATGGGGTCGGTGTTCCTCTCCCGCACCCGGGGGAACCAGCCGGTCGCGCTCAAAGTGATCCGCGGCGAGTTCGCGGAAGAGGAGGAGTACCGCCTGCGCTTCCAGCAGGAGGTGCGCGCCGCCCGCCAGGTGCGCGGCTATCACGTCGTACCGGTCGTCGACCACGACACCACCGGGGAACGGCCCTGGCTGGCCAGTACGTACATTCCGGGATTACCGCTGCACACCGCGCTCGAGACCTTCGGGCCGCTGCCGGTACCGGTGGTCCTCCAGCTCGTCGGTTGCGTGGCGGAGGCCTTGCGCGCCGTGCACGCCGCCGGAATCATCCATCGTGACCTCAAGCCCAGCAACGTCCTGCTCGGCTCCGAAGGCCCCTGGGTGATCGACTTCGGCATCGCCCAGGCCGCCGACTGCACTCAGCTCACCCGCAGCGGCAAGGTGGTCGGCACTCCGCAGTACATGTCTCCCGAGCAGGTCGCGGGGCTTGCCCTGACGCCGGCCGCCGACGTGTTCTCCCTCGGGCTGCTCGCGGCCGTCGCCGCCACGGGCGACCATCCCTTCGGCGAGGGGCAGGCCACGGCCGTGGCCCACCGGATCGGCAACGCCGCAATCCGCCCGCCCGACCTCAGCCGCTACCCCGCCGAGCTCCGCTCGGTGCTCGACCGCTGCCTGGCCGCCGAGCCCGGGGACCGTCCGGCTCCTGCCGAACTGGCCGCCCTGTGCGAGAAGGCCTGCGGGCACGGACTGCGCGACTTCGACGGCTGGCTCCCCGCTCCCCTCGCCGCCGAGACGGCCCGCAGGGAACAGGCGGTACGGGAGCTCCCCGACGTCCCGGTCGTGCCGGCACAACACACCTATGGGTCGTCCCTCGGCCCGGACGCTCCCACGCATCCGCCGCAGTCATACGGTTCGTCGCCCGGCCGGTGGACCGGTACCGGCCCGGAGCCCGGCTCCCGGCCGGCCACCGGGCCGGGCGCCTCGCCGGACACCACGCCCGCGGGGCCTTCCGCCGCACGGCACCGCCGCAAGTTCTTGCTCGCTGCGGTCGCCATGGCCGCCGTCACGGGGCTGAGCGTGGCCCTGTACGCGTGGCCGGGTGGCGGCAGCCCGAGCCATCAGGCGCAGCAGCCCCCGGTAACCAGCCGCACTCCGGCATCCGCCCCACCGTCGCAAGCCGTCTCCCCGGCGCCACCCTCCGCGGGAGCCGTCCCGGCCACTGCGCAGGCCCCGGCCGCCCCCGTCTTCTCGGCCAGACCGCTGACGCTCCGCCCGCCGAGCGGCAACACCCTCTTCGCCGACTTCGACATCCCGCAGACCACGACCGACAACTCCAGGACAGCCGGCGTGACCGAACTGCGGTACGACAACGTGGAAGGGGCGGCTGCCGACGTCTACCAAAGCCTGCACTTCGTCACGCCCACGGGCGTCAGCAGTGGCACGACCTACCAGGAGTGCCTGGCCGGCGCCCAGACCAATGTCCTGCCGACGGACATCGCCAAGAAGGACCTGATCGACCACACCACCCTTCACGAGGGCATGGTGCTGTGCACGCTCACCACGGAGCACAACCTGGCCATGCTCGAGATCAAGAAGGTCACCGGCCAGAACGACATGCCCGAGTTCGACACTCTCCTCACCCTTTGGAGGACGCGCAGCTGACGGGCGCGGCGCGGGACGGCTCCCGGGAGTCCGCGGCTCCCGGTCCGCGGGGGGGCACAGGGCTGGACGGGCCCGGGATCAGCGCACGAACTTCCAGGTGATGCCGTTGACCACGCCCCGGTCGAGCGGTGCCAGCTTCTGGAAGGCCGGCCGGCCGAGGTCGATGTGGGTGCGGTCGCACGAGAGGCACTTGTCCCTGACCGGCACCCTGATGGTCTTGCCGTTGTAGCTGACCTCGACCCATATGCCCTTGCAGAGAGGGTCGTTGTTGGGATTGGCGGAGGTCCACCACGAGGGCGAGACCGCGACCAGGTCCTGGGAACTCGCGTCGATGGCTGTCCCGCAGGCGCCGAATCCCTTGTCGGTGTAGTACGTCATCTTTCCGTTCACCGGCCGGCCGATCGGAACGTCGGCGGCCGCCGGTCCCGCGGCGACGGCAATTCCGGTGGCCGCGGCGGCCAGGACGACGGCCGCGGAGCGCGCAGCTCTGCTTCCACGCATGCTCTCTCCTCGTTCAGGGGTAATGGCGGGCGGGTGTGCTCCAGCGGGCCCGTGGAGCGAGCGCCCCGGTAACCGGCATCGCGGAGCCGTCACGGCTCGCCGGTGAGGAAGTCGAAGGACAGCGGCATTTCTTCGGCGCGTGTCCGACTTCGGGTCCATGAGTGCCATGCGGCACGATGCCGGCGCAAGTCCCTGAAGCGACAGTTGTCCGGAACCGTATGCCAAATGCACCTTGTTCGGCCGCCCGCGATGCATGTCGTTGACAACGAAGTTGAAGGGTTATTCACTGCGCAAGAGTGACCGGCCGCACCGTCTTCGGCCGGTCCTGTCGCGTTTCGAGCAAGCGAGTGTCACCCAGCGATCCGACCCCGCAGGAGCCGCCGTGAGAAGAAACCGCTTCGTCACCTTGCTGCTGGCCGTACTGGCTCTGGTCGGTGCGGCCCTCCTCGTGCCGTCCGGCACGGCGAGTGCCGCCGGCCCGTGCGACAACGCGCCCAACTGGACGGGCGGCACCTGGTATCCGGCGGGCACGGTCGTCCGGTACACGGACGGCAAGTACTACGTCGCCGAGCACGACAATCCCGGCTACGACCCGGTCATCAGCACGTGGTACTGGGACCCGTACACCTGTCAGGGGGGCGGGAACCCGGGGGCCGGGAAGTTCCCCGTGACGCAGTCCCAGTTCCAGCAGATGTTCCCGGGCCGGAACGCCTTCTACACGTACGACGGGCTGATCGCGGCCCTGGCCGCGTACCCGGGGTTCGCCAACACCGGCAGTGACCAGGTCAAGCGGCAGGAGGCCGCGGCCTTCCTGGCCAACGTCGACCACGAGACCGGCGGTCTGGTCCACATCGTGGAGCAGAACACGGCCAACTATCCCCACTACTGCGACCGGAACCAGCCCTACGGGTGCCCGGCCGGCCAGGCCGCCTATTACGGCCGCGGTCCGCTCCAGCTCAGCTGGAACTTCAACTACAAGGCGGCGGGCGACGCCCTCGGAATCAACCTGCTGAACAACCCGTCGCTCGTCCAGACCGATGCGGCCGTCTCCTGGAAGACCGCCCTGTGGTACTGGAACACCCAGCGCGGCCCCGGCACCATGACGCCGCACGACGCGATGGTGGGCGGCCGGGGATTCGGGGAGACCATCCGCAGCATCAACGGCGCCGTGGAGTGCAACGGCCGCAACCCCGCCCAGGTGCAGAGCCGGGTGAACAGCTACCAGCGATTCGCCCAGCTGCTGGGTGTCGCTCCGGGTGGCAACCTCTACTGCTGAGCCCCGGTATAAGGACGCCCGGGAACGGCGAGGTCTGGTGGCCACTTCCCGGTTGAGTGTAACTCCCCGGCAGCGGCTAGGCTTTGGCTGTTCTTGGGAAGGGGCGCTGATGGGCACCAGGTTTATCGAGGTAGACGAATCGCGGCAAAGCGAGCCGGGCGTGCGGAAGGGGGGCAGGACATTGACGGTGGGAGACCAGTCCGTCACCCATGAGACATGGGTGAAGGTCGAATCTTACGACGACCTCGATCCGACCGTGACCGAGGACGTCCACCTGCACACGTTCGCAGTCCCGGGTATGGAAGTGCGGGTCGGGGCCGCGAAGGACGACGAGGACGGGAGCAGCGATTTCGAAACCAGGCTGGTCCCCTCCGTCCAGTATTACCAGATCGAGCTCGGCCCCGACTCGCTGAATAAGCTCCACGACGCGCTCAAGCCCTTCATCGCGGCCGCGCAGGAATGCGAGCCGCCGAAGGGCCGAAAGATACGCTCCAAATAGCCCGCAATGCCCCCTCCGCGAGGGGGCATTGTCGTCGGTCCGCATTGTCGTCGGTCCGCATTGTCGTCGGTCCGAAACCGCGTCGGCTACTGGTGCTGCGGGCGCCATTCGAAGAGCAGGATGGTCGCGTCGTCCCGCAGCCGGTTGCGCTGGTAGTCGAGGATGGCGTGGATGAGCAGCCGCAGCACCTCGGCCGGGCGCTGGCCGGCAGCGGAGGAGCGGATGATGAAGTCGGTGAACCGGTCGAGGCCGAACTCCGCACCGTCCGCGTCGCGGGCCTCCACGACGCCGTCGGTGTAGAGCAGCACGCAGTCGCCCGGTTCCAGTGTCGTCTCGTGGACCTGCCGGGCTGCCGGAACGAGTTGGCCGGCCAGACCGAGCGGCGGTTGCGGAGGGCTGTCCAGCACCCCGCCGAGCACCCGCTCGTCCCGGATCAGCAGCGGCGGGGGATGACCGCAGTTGATCCAGCGCAGCACCCCGGTGACCGCGTCGAGCCGGCACAGCACGCCGGTGCAGAAGTGGTCGGGCAGCCACTGGGCGAGCGCCTGGTCCACGGACCCGACGACGTCGGCCAGGTCGCCACCGCCGCGACGGGCGTTTCGCGCCGCCGCCATCGCGACCGACGTGGTCAGGCCGGAGACCAGGTCGTGACCCATGGAGTCGAGGATCATGGTGTGCAGTATGTCCTTGACCACCGAGTGGTCGAAGGCGTCGCCGGCGACGTCGTACGCCGGCTCCAGGACCGCCGTCGAGACGCACCTCCTGCTGCCGATGGTGTGGGACGGCAGGAAGGCCCGCAGCATCTCGGTGGGCAACCGCATGGTCGCGGTGCGGGCGCGGGCAGCGAGCCAGTCGCTGTAGGCGCGCTTGGAGGTGATCAGCATGGCGAACAGAAAAGCCAGCATCCGGCTGCGGCGCATCCGCACCCCGTCGAGCGAAGGGGTCCGTACCGCCAGCACGCCCAGCCGCTCCGCACCGTCGACCATGGGCATCCAGACGATCACGTCGTCGCCCGCATCGGCCACTCGCGGAGTGACCGTGCGGTACGCCCAGCCGGCCAGCGAACGGTCCACCGGCAGCGGCTCCAAGGCCTCGTCGAGCGGGATCAGCAGCTGCTGCTGCAGGTCGACGAGGTAGAGCAGCGCAGAGTCCAGGCCGAGGGCCGAGGCGCACCGGTTCGCGAGGACGGGCAATTCGAACGGCAGGGCCGTTTGCGCCTCGACGATCAGCTCTTCCAGCAGGTTCTCGTCGACGGCGGTGTCGGGCCCCGCGGACGCATGCGATGGGTCCGGCACGGGGATCACCCCTTCCGCTCCCAGTCTCACACCGATCCCGGCCGCTCTCATGTCGGCACGCTCGTGTCACATGCCGGGCAACGTCGCGTGTCACGTCGGCCGCGTTCGCGTCTCGTGCCGGGCTCGCTCGCGCGGGTGCGGCCGCGTGCTCAGATCCCGTGGGTGTTGCCCGACGCTGCCAGCATGAGCTCCCTGACGCGGTCCAGGTACTTCGGAACGCCCGCCGCGGCCTGCTGGGTGTCCGGCATGCTGATCACGAGGTCGGCCCGGTCGGGGAACCAGTTCAGCCACAGCGACACGCCGCCGGCGTTGTCCGGGCCGGTCAGGACCGTCGCGTTCGCGCCGGGGTAGTCGCGGGCGCCCGGCGCGGACCGTCCGTCCACGTACGACGCCATGGGAGGGATGCCGGGAAGGCCGCCGTCTCCGTCCTCGAGAAGCAGCTGAAGTGCCCGGTGCAGCGGCACGTCGTATCCTTCGCGGGCCCGCTGGAAGCCCTGCTGCGCGACGGGGATCGCGTCGGCGAGGGCGGGCGAGCCGGAAAGCCGGTAGGACAACGGCACGAGGTTGACGAGCCAGCCGTGCACGCGGAGCAGCCGGGGATATGACCTGGTCGACACGGCGGTCAGTACGCGGTAGACGTCGTTTCCGGTGAACTCCCACTGTGCCACGGCCAGCGCGGCGAAGAAGCCCGCGCCGAGCCCGCCGCCGTGCCGGGCGCAGTAGGCGCGGAACGCGCGTGCCTCGTCTCCGGTGAACACCGGATACTCGAGCCGGGTGGCGGGCAGCAGTTCGCCGGAGTCGTTGCCCAGCTCGACGGGGAAGGCGGGGAAGCCGCCGTCCTTCGCGGCCAGGAACTCCGACCAGGCGGCGAGCTCGGGCGCGGTTCTCGTCAGTGATGCGGAGCGTTGCCGTTCGCGGCGGTTGTGGTCCAGGTAGCCGGGTGCCGGAGGCAGGTCGACCGGGGTGCCGGTGCGGGCCGCGTGGTAGCGGGCGCGGAGTTCGTGGAAGAGCAACGCCAGGGAGTGGCCGTCGGTGTAGGCGTGGTCGATCGCGAAGTACACGGTGGACGCCGTGTCGCGCCGGATCACTCCCGCCAGGAGTCCCAGACCACTCACCGAGGTCTGCTCGTCGATCCGCCGGTGCACGTAGGCGCGCAGGTCGGCCGAGCCGGCGAAGTCGCCCACGCGCGCCGGGCGCATCGTGAGGGAACCGGGAGGTATGCGGAACCCCCTCAGCTCCTCGGCCTCAGGCTCGTACCAGGTGTGGAACGCCTCGTGCCGGCGGACGAACCCTTGCCACGCCTGGGCGAGTGCGTCGGGATCGGCCCGGCCCTCCAGGTCGAACGTCATGGCCACCCACGGCGACTGGCGTCGTCCGGCGGCGCGGTGGGCGGCCGCCAGGCGCAGGTGGGCCTCTTGGAAGTGTGATGCGGGAACGTCGTGCGGTACGGGTGCCTGGTCGGCGACCGGTGCGAACTCGACCACTTCGCCCGGCTCGGGTCGCCAGTCGAGGATCTGGGTCATGCGCACAGCGGGGTCTCCTTCTCCATGGGGTACCGGCTCCTCGGGGAACGGGTGGTCAGGCGGGCGCGGGCAAGGCTTCGGCCCGGTGGCCATCGGCGGCGCGGGTGGCGGTGTGCGCGGCGGCCCGGACGAAGCGTTCGACGTTGGCGCGCGCCACGGCCGTGTCGGGGAAGCGCACAGACAAGTGCACGCCGCGGTCGCTTCGGGTCAGCCACACGTACACCTCGGCCGGGCCGTGGATCCGGCTGCGCAACATCGTGTCCCCCGGCTGGGGCGGGGTGCCCGGCACACGGCGCACGTCGAGGTAGGACACGACGAACCGGGGGTGGATCTCCCGGCGCAGCATCCGGCTGATGTGGGGGAGTGAACTCCCCGGCCCCGGCGCTCGGCGGCGCAGTTCGGCGGCGGCGAGGGCGACGGTGCCCGCGAAGTCCGCCCCGGGATCCGCCGGGATCCGCACCGGGTGCAGGCCGACGAACCAGCCCGGTGCCGAACGCCACATCCCGGGCCGGGCGTTGGCGAGGCTGATCACGGACAGGTGCCGCTCGCCCGACACCCCCGCCGCGGCGAGCGCGAGGCAGGCGAGGAGACCGGCGGCGGTCGTGCCTCCGGCCGCGCGCGACGCGGCGGCGAACCCGGCCGCCGCCCGCCCGTCGAGCAGCCAGCGGTAGGCGCTGCGCTGCGTGTCCGGCACCTCGGAGGCGCCGAGGGGCAGCGGAAAGGCGGGCGTGCCGCCGCGGGTGTCGCCGAGCAGCGTCCGCCAGGGGGCCGTGTGCTCGGGCCCCGCAGGCAGCCGGCGGATCAGGTTCCGTTCCTCGGCCCCGAAGTCCAGGTAGGTCGGACCGGCCGGGTCCTCGGCGCGCCCTTCCAGGGCGTCCCGGATCTGCCCCGGGATCATGGCGAGCGTGTAGCCGTCCATGACGCCGTGGTCCGCCCCGGCGAACACCGTCGTCCCGTCCGCGCCGTGGACGGTCGCGAAGACCACGTGCGGCCAGCCGAGGGGCCGGGCGTTCCGGTCGAAGAAGGCCTCGATCTGCCGCCGGACCGAGGCGCCGTCGGCGAAGACGCCGACGTCCTCCTGCCGCAGCGTGACGGCGCACGCGGGGAGCGTACGGCGCAGGCAGCGCCCGGGGGCCGGTACCAGGCTGCTCCGCAGGTGCTCGTGTCCGCGGAGCCAGGCCGAGAGCGCGGCTCCGGTCCGGCGCCGGCCGGCCCGCCCCACCGCGAACGACACCCCGATCCAGGCCGGGGCCACGTGCCCCGGTCCCCGGGCGGCCGCCGCACGCACGTGGTGTTCGTGGACGAGCGCGGGCGTCCGCGGGTCGTCCACCCAGGCCGAGGCCGGGGCGGACGGTGTCCAGAACACCAGCCGGCCGGAGGGAACCGCGCTCCCGCCCAATTCTGTGAATTCCAACGTCTTACCGGCCCGGCCGTATATGACGTCGGTCTCTCGGCACCAGCACGATTCTCTCCTCGATAAATTTCCGATGCGACCTGCGGGAAGCTATCCGGAGGCGATGAAAGAAAAATGAAGGAGCGGGTTTCCGCTGATCACGAAGCCGGTGCGGCCGGTACGGGGGACATCTCCCTTGTTGCTCGTCAAACGCACTGCTAGCGTCTGCCCCCGTCATTCGATCCGCACCGCGCCATTTCTTTGACCGGCCGACGGAGGCCCATTCATGAATGCACGAGCAGACACCGGATCCGTCCGCTTCACGGATGAAGCGCAATCGTACGAAATGCAATCGCGCGAAGCGCGGCCAATCGAAGTGCCACCATTCGAAGCGCAACCCTCCTCGGATTACGCCGCGTTGCGCCGTGACCCGGAATACGCCGAGCTGAACCGCGCACTCCTGGACCTGGTTCCCGTCGGCTCCGCGCCGGCCGTGCTCGACCTGGGGTGCGGGGACGGGGCCGTCAGCGAGCGCCTGCTGTCGCGGGACGCGGCCATGTCCCTGGTCGGCGTCGACCCCGACCCGGCCCTGGTCGAGGCGGCGCGGGCCCGGCTCGGCGACCGGGCCCGGTTCGCCGAGGGCGACGCGGCCTCCGTGTCGCGGCTGTTCCCCCCGGACTCCTTCGGCGTCGTCGTACTGGCCAACTGCATCCACCTCGTCCCGGACCTCGCCGAGGCGCTCGACGCGATCGGGCAGGTCCTCGCCGAGGGCGGACGCCTGGTATTCAACTCGGCGTTCTACTCGGGCGCCGAATCCCCGGCCGACCTGCCGCTGTACGCCGAGCTGGTCGGCACGGCCCGGAGCACCGCCCGCAGGCGCGGGCTCCCGCTGACCCGGTCGGCGGCCGGGCGGCCTTCGGGGCTGCGCAGGACCGCCGGGGACTACCGGGCCGCCCTTGCGGCGGCCGGTTTCACCGGCACCGTCACCACCGAGCGGGAGTTCACCCTCGGCCCGCGCTTCCTCACCGCATTGTGCTCGACCCCGATGTTCGCCACCGCCGCGCTGCCCGGAGTCGACCGGCACACCGCCGCGGAACTGCTCACCGAAACGATGCAAGAACTGTACGAGCGCGCTCCGTTCACCATCACGCGGCGCTGCGCGTACTTCTCCGCGACCCGGGCGTGAAACACCCCCCGGGGCGTGAAACACACCCCCGAGCGTGAAACACCCTCCGGGCGTGAAACACACCACGAAAGGAATCGTCATGACCGAGGTATGGAACGTGGTCAGCCGGGCCATCACCGAAATCCGGCCGGACCTGGACGAAGCCGGGACGGCCGTCACCCGCGACTCCGCGCTGTTCTACGCCGCTGACCCCGACCAGCCGGTGCTCGGCCTCGACTCCATGGAGGCGCTGGAGCTCATCACCGTCCTGGAGCGCGAATTCGGGGTCGAGCTGGCGGACAGCGGCATCCGGATCGCCGACCTCCGCACGGTCGGCGACGTGGTCGACGCGATGGCGGGAGCGCTGTGACACCGGCGGTGCGCCACCGCGTGCTGGTGACCGGCATCGGCGTCGAGTCGTGCGCGGGCGGAACACCGGACGAGTTGTGGGACGCCCTCGCCGCGGGGCGTCCCGCGATCTCGCCACTGGAGCTCGAACAGCCCCTGCCCTGCCAGGTCGCCGGCGTGATCCGCGGGTTCGACCCCCGTGAGCACATGTCCGTCCAGCAGGTCCGCCGCACCTCCCGCTTCCAGCAACTCCTGTTCGCCGCGGCGATGAAAGCGCGGGAGGACGCACGGCTGCGCACGGCGCCGGGGGCCTTGTACGTAGGCACCGGTGGCGGCGGCCTCGACGAGACAGCGCGGCTCGTGACCGTGCTGAACCGGAGCGGGTGGCAGCGGATGGACCGGCTCGGGATGCTCCGGCTGCTCCCCAACCAGGCCGCCGGGCTCGTCGCCCAGGAACTGGGCATCACGGGCCCGGTGCTCACCCTCTCCACCGCCTGCGCGGCCTCGACGGACGCCATCGGAGCGGGCCTGCGCGCGGTGCGCGACGGCATCGCCGACGTGGTCCTCGTCGGCGGCGTGGAGAGCTGGCTGGACATACCCGCCCTGGCGTCGTTCCGCCTGCTGGACACGCTCTCCCAGCGGCCCGCGGCGGAGGCGGCGGTCGCGTCCCGGCCGTTCGACCGCGACCGCGACGGCATGGTGCCGGCCGAGGGCGCCGCCGTGCTCGTACTGGAGTCCGAGCGGTCCGCGCTGCGCCGCGGCGCCACCGTGCACGGCGAGGTGCTCGGCGCCGCGTCCACCTGCGACGCCCACCACCCCGTGGCGCCGCGGGCGGACGGAGCGGTGGCGGCCAGGACGATCGAGCTGGCCTGTGCCGACGCCGGCCTCGACACCGCCGCGGTGGATCTGGTGAGCGCGCACGGCACCTCGACACCGCTCAACGACCGGGCCGAGACCGCGGCCGTCAAGCGGGCGTTCGGCGCTCACGCGCGCCACGTCGCCATCACAGCGCCCAAGTCGGTCATCGGGCACGCGTGCGGCGCGAGCGGGATCCTGGAGAGCGTCGGGGTGCTGCGTGCCATCCGGGAGAAGTACGTGCCTCCCACCGCGAACCTGGAGCACCCCGACCCCGACTGCGACCTGGACTACACCCCGGTCGTGGGCCGCCCCGCCGCGATCGACGTCGCCGTCAAGCAGAACTTCGGATTCGGCGGCCACAACTCGGCGGTGGTGTTCGGCGCCGCGTGACGGGGCTGCCGGGTGGTCCGCCGGGTGGTGCTGTGTGACGGTCCTGTGTGACGGAACGTCGTCATGGGGGCGTGGCACCGCCCGGCCCGGTGGACCGCCGGGTGGCGCCACGCGACCGGTACCTACGGGCGAGGTGGTCCTGAAGGCGGGCGTGGCGGAACTGGTAGACCGCACCGGCCTGCCGGAGCACGCCCCGCCGGTAGGCGTCCTCGAGGAAGGCGACGACGGACCAGGGCAGCCGCCCCGTCAGCGGCAGCCAGATCCGGGAGAGCACGACCCACTGACCCCAGGCGGTGAGGGTGAGGGCGTAACCGAGGGCGCAGCCGAGCCCGCTGATGAGGCCGAGCTTGAGCGAGGACCCGGGACTCCACACGAGCGGCCCCAGGAACAGCGACATGGGCGGGACCGCCAGCGCGGAGCCGAGGCCGGCCAGAAGCCCGAAGGCGGGTACCCAGACGAGGAACTGGGCGATGACCGTCCGGCGGTTCGTCCGCAGCAGGCCGGCCGGATTGACGGCGGACCCGATGTCGAGAGGGGTCTCGAGGAGCGTGAGGAGGCCCAGGGTGGGGCCGCCCGCCAGCGTGAACACGAACCCGAAGAACGCGGCGTCGGAAAGGCCGAAGTACAGCACGGACAAGGGTCCGGTGCCCCACAGGAGGCCCTTGAGCACCCCGTGCTCGAATCCGTAGCCGACGCCGAAGACGAGCCCGCAGAGCAACCCCAGCACGACGCGGGCGCCCGTTCTCCGGCCGGGCGTGCCGGCTCCGCCGAACATCTTCATGCGCACTCCGGAGGGTGCCACCGCCGTGTTCCTGCCCGCGACCAGGAACCAGTAGGAGAGCGCGCTGATGACCCCGGCGAGGAATCCCGTCGTCAGCCCTTCCGCGATCTGGAAGCTGAGGGTGTCGAAGAGGGTGCCGACGACGCAGTCGACGACGCCGACGACCAGGCAGGTCACCAGCGCGGTCACCAGGGTGCGGGTGGGGCGGCGCAGCCCTGAGCCCAGTCGCCACCACTCCAGGTCGGGGGTGTCGAGCCGGGTCAGGTGGTGGGCGAGGTAGCCGAGCCAGTACCGGGCGCGCTCCGGGGCGAAGCCGTGGTGCGGAGCGCTGTCCGGGCGGTGCCCCGGCCGGAGGCGGTAGGCGGTGGTGGTGAAGTTCTCGAGGAGGTGGTCCTCCAACTCCTCGGCGCTGCCGAACCGGCGGGTGTCCAGGAGGGCGGCCGGGTCACGGCCCGGGGCGTCGCTGTAGACGGCGCGGGCGAGCGTGACCATCAGCGGGGTGGTCAGCACCTCGGCGAGCTGGTCGCCGCCCCGGCTTCTCGGCTGCTCGCGCAGCGCGCCGAGCACGGGGTCCCAGGCGGTCGTCGCGGCGTCGCCGCCGCGGGACTTGCGCGTGGTGCGCGGCAGATAGTCGGCCAGATCGTCCAGGGTGAGGTCCGTCAGCTCCACCGCGGCGGCGGACGTGAGCACGTCGGTCTCCGCCACGGCGGTGGTGTACTCGGCCGGACGGCTGGTCAGCAGCAGCGGGAGCGTGGTGGCGTTGAGCGCCTCCATCGCAGGGCGGTGCAGTCCTCCGGCGATCTCGTCGAAGCCGTCGAGCACGGGGAGCACCCGGCCGGCCTCGACCAGCGCGGCGGCCAGGCTCCGGCCGCCGGGCGCCGCACCGGCGAGACCGGGATGGTCGCGGATCAGCTGGGCGGTCAGCCAGTCCCGGAACGTGATGGCGGTGGGGTCCCAGGTGCCGATGCTGAAGATCACCGGTACGGGATCGGTGCGGGTCCGCGACGCGATGTGGTCCAGGACGAACCGCGTGGTGAGGATCGACTTCCCGGAACCGGGCCGGCCCAGCACCACCAGCCGGCCGGAGGGGATCCGCCGGTACACCTCCACGATGCCGTCCAGCCGCCCGCCGAGGTCCAGCGGACCGTGCGTGCCCCGCATGCCTCCGGCGGGCAGGCGCCGGATGTTGGCCCAGTGGTCGGTCAGCTCTTCGGGGACGGCCCGCCAGCGCAGGGGCAGCGGGTACGGGTCGTGCACCTGCCGTTGTTCCTCCTCGCGGTGCCAGCGCGAGGCCACCGCGTGGGCGAGCTGCTCGGAGACGTCGGCCAGGGCGCCGTGCAGGGCTGAGGGAGGGTGACCCACGGCCGGTTGGAAAGAAGGAGGGTGGCCGGGGGCCGATTGGTCGGAGGGAGGGTGGCCGGGAGCCGGCTGCCCGGTGGCGGGATCGGTGAGGCCGGGCTGTTCGTCCGGCCGGTCTTCCGGCCGTTCGCCGGGCCGGGCCGCGGATCCGGGCCGGGCTGTGGACCCGGGTTGGGCCGTGGATCCCGGCTGGGCCGTGGACCCGGGCCGGTCCGTGGACCCGGGCCGGCGAACGGCGGCGGCCAGAAGCTCCTCGCGCTCCGCCGGGGCCAGCCCGAGCGCCTCGGCCAACAGCCGCACCGTGGCCACCCGGGGGTCGGCGCGCTCACCCGTCTCCAGCCCGCGGATGGTGCGCACCCCCACCCCGGCACGCTCCGCCAAGGCCTCCTGCGTCATTCCCGCCTTGCGGCGCAACTGCCGTAACAGCGTGCTGAACTCACTGGCCACCGGTCACGGCCTCCCCCTCGTACATGTGTTTCCCCAGGTGACGGACTCTAGCGCGGCCACCGGCCGCAAACGGCCGGTCCCGTGGCCTGTCCGTTCTCCGGCCCGGGGACCAGCGTCAGCGGTGATCCGCCGCGGACAGCGGCCCGATGCTCGGGGAGCCACGATGCCGATCACCACGACCACCGGCCGGCAGGCCGTCACCACGCTCGGACGCCAGGAGCGCGACGTTCTCTACGCGGTCGGCTGCGGTCTGAGGGACGACGAGATCGCCGCCGCCCTCGCCCTCTCCGAGGAGGCCGTGGCCGGCCACCTCGCGAGGATCCTCGCCGTGCTCGGGTTGCGCGACCGGGCCGCCGCCATCGTCCACGCCTTCGACTGCGGCCTGGTTTCCCCCGGCCGTGGCCCCCGCAGACGGCCCGCCGGCCCGCTGCCACGGGCCGCCGCCCGCACCACCCCCGGACCGCGCCTGCGCATCTCGGTGCTCGGCCCGCTGCGGGCGTGGCACGACGGACGGCCCTTGGACCTGGGGCACCTGCGCCAGCAAGCCGTACTGGCGGCGCTGGCCGTGTGCGCGGGCCGGTCGGTCAGCCGGCAGGAGCTCACCGACGGGGTGTGGGGGGAGGAGCCGCCGAACACGAACGTGGTGCCGGTGTACATCTACCGGCTGCGCAAGATCCTGGATACGGGAGGCGGCCCGGACTCGGTGATCGAGCGGGACCGTAGCGGCTACCGGCTGCTCCCCGGCGCGGTCGTCGTGGACCTGACCCGGATGGAGGCGCTGATCGCCGCGGCCGGCGCGGCCGAGCGGGCGGGCGATCTGGCCGAGGCGGTCCGTGCTTGTTCCCAGGCGCTGGAGCAGTTCCGCGGCGAGCCACTGGCCGGCCAGCCGGGGCCGTTCGCCGAGCTGGAGCGGCTGCGGCTCACCGAGCGCAGGACCCTCCTCGTCCAGCGGAAGCTCGACTGGCAGCTGCGGCTGGGCCGGCACGCCGAGGCGATCGCCGAACTGTCCGCCCTGACCGTGGCGCAGCCCCTGAACGAACCCGTCGCCGCGATGCTGATGCGCGCGCTGTACCTCAGCGGCCGGCAAGCCGACGCGCTGACCGTGTACGACCGCGCCCGCCGTCGTCTGGCCGACGAGCTGGGGGTCTCCCCGGGCCGGTTGCTGCAGCAGGTGCACCGGACGATCCTGCAGGGGGACGACCTCCGCCCCGGCCTCACCGGAACCACGCGGTGAGCGACCCGGCGCGGCGTACGTCCAGCGAGGAGCTGTTGCTGGCGAGGATCTCGGCGGCGGCAGGCCGCGAGCGGCTCGGCAGGCGGCGTGCCACCTACGCGGCGGCCGCGCACACGGCACGCAGGGCGCGCGGGAAGGCCCTGACGGCCCCGGGAGTCCGCGGACTGCTGGCCCTCGTCCGCCCCGGCGGGTTCACCAGGGCGGCGGGTCCGCGCGACGCTGCGCGAGTGGATCTGTACGAGAACGGAATGACGATTGCCGTCAAGCGCCGGATCCACGTCGTCCGCTACGACACGACCTCCGTGTCGCGAACGGAACCCATGCGTCCGGGCGGTGGGGGCCGCGGGGGCGCGGCCTCGACGCTCACCGACGTCGACGGGGAGCGGGTCGTGCTGCGCTGCGAGCCGGAGCACGGTGAGGCACCGGAATGGTGGCCGGAGGTCGAGCAGGAAGTCATCCGCGCCCAGCTGCCCCGGGCCTTGACCGCGCTCGCCGGGGGCGAGCGCCTGGCCTTCGGCGCCGTCTGGCTCACCCGGGAGGAGATCGGGTGGGGGGAAGTACGCGCGGGGTGGCCACGGGTGCGGCGGTTGCGGAGCGGGCCACGTTCCGTCGGACTCGACATCGACGGAACGTGGCACGACCTGGGACCCGGGGGCCCCGGCATCGTCAACCTCCCCGTCCTCCGCGCACTGGTCGAGCGCCTCGGCCGGGGGCCCGGCGAGCGGTTTCACCACGAAGCCGAGGGCAGCACGTAACCCGGCGAGCGGTCGGCCCCTGGCTCAATGGAAGGCTTCGGCTCAGCCGTTGACCAGCGTGCGGTCGAGGAGGGGGAGCAGGCGGTCCCAGTGGAGCTTCAGCGCGGCGGGGTCGAAGGCGTCGGTGTCGGACATGGTGAAGCCGTGGACGGTGCCGGGGTAGATCTCGGAGGTGTAGTCGAGACCCGCGGCGTCCAGGGCCCGGTTGAGCTCGCCGAGGGACTCGGGCGTCAGGTCGGATTCGGCGTGGCCGAGGTGGACTTGGGCGGTGATCGCGGAGAGCAAGCGGTGCAGGCCGTCGGGCCCGTCGGCGCTCACGGGGCCGTGGAATCCGGCGACGGCGGCCACCTGGCCGGGGTGGGCCGAGGCAGTGTGCATGGCCAGGAGGCCGCCTATGCAGTAGCCGGTCACCCCGACCGGCCCGGCACTGACCTCGGGCTGAGCGGTGAGGAACCTGAGGTAGGCGTCGGCGTCGCGCACGATCCGTTCGGTGGTGTGCGCCCGGATCAGGGGCATCACCTGGGCGATCATCGCGGGCCGGGCTTCTTCTCCGATGTGCTCGGGAAGTTCGAACAGCGGTGCCGGGCCGTGCCGGTAGAAGAAGTTGGGGACGAGCACGTAGTACCCGTGCCCGGCCAGTTCGCGGGCCATCTCCCGCACCACGGGCCGGATGCCGAAGGCGTCCGCGTACATCAGCACCCCTGGGTGCCGCCCGCCGCTGTCGGGAAAGGCGGCGAAGGCATCCGCCCGGCCGTCCGCGGTGGGTATCTGCAGCATCTTGGTGAGAATGGTGGGTCTTCCTTCCTCGGAGTTCGCCGAACAACGCTTGTGGCACCAACGTTTCGGCATGAACGACCGTACATCGTGAGCCGTCCACCGCAGCGACATGGTCGGCGTGCTCAACGAACTGGCCCGAGCGAAAGCTCGTCGAGCGGCTACCGGATCCCGCCGACCGGCGCCGCACCATCATCACGATCTCCGCCCGCGGCGGCCGTCGCCTGCCCCGCCTCGACAAGGCCCTGGACGACCTCCGTGCGGAACTGCTCGCGCCGCTGAGCCCGGCCGAACGCGACCAGCTCGTGCAGCTGCTCACCCGCTCGCCGGACCACCACGCCCGGACCTCCTGAAGGGAGCCCGTCAGCGGTGGGGCACGGTCCGGGTTAGGCGCGCGGAGATGCGCCGGGCGGCGAAAGCCGTACCGGCCACGAACCGCAGCATCGGCCCGAACATCGGCGCCGCCAGTGAACCGGTGAAGTACAGCCCGTCGACCGAGGACTCGAACGCCGCGGACAGCGACGGCGACCGGGAGCCGGTGACGCAGGCCACCGCCTCGCGGAGCCGCGGGGAAAGGAAGGGGAGGGCGTCGAGGTCGATGCGGTAGCCGGTGGCGGCCAGCACATGGTCGACGGCCATCTCCGCCCGGCCGTCGACCGTCCGGTCGTCGCTTGCCCCTGACACGCGCAAGAGGGCTTCGCCGCCGTGGAGTCGCGCGTGCTCGATGCGCCGCCGGGTGCGGATGGGGACGATGCCCTCGACGCGCTCGCGCAGCCACCATCCGCCCGACGGGCCCAGCGCCCGGCGGAAGACCAGCATCCGAGCCGGTGCGGGCAGGCAGCGCACCGCGTGCGGCGCGCGGCACAGCCCGGCGAGGGCCCACCCCGTACCCAGCGGAGAAGCCGGCCGCACGAGGCGCTCGGCGAGCGACCGGTCGAGGACCGGGACGGCTCCCCACCGCACTTGGGCGGCGCGCACCAGGACCTGGACCTGCGCGCCTGCCTCGTGCAGCAGGGCCGCGCTCTCCAGCGCCGACTGCCCGCCGCCGACAACCGCCACTCGCTGCCCCGCGTACCGTGACAGGTCGGTGTGGTGGCTGGTGTGCGAGAGCGCGGCTTCGGGCCCCGCTCCGTGCGGCGCCAGAGTCAGCAGGCTGCCCGGGATGTAGGCCAGGGGAGCGAGGCCGGTGGCGACGACCACCGCCGCAGCGGCTACCCGCTCACCGTCCTCCAGTTGCACGCTGAAGGCGGCACCGGCGCGTTCGACGAACACCACCCGCGTCGGTTCGACCTCACCGACGAACTGCTCGGCGAACCACATCCCGTACCCGACGAACACCTCGCAGGGGATCGGCGTCAGCTCCGTCAGCTCCGGTTCACCCTGCTCCTGGCAGAAGTCGGCCAGCCGCCCGCCCGGCACCGGAGCCGACAGATCCGTGGCGGCGGGAGTGGACTTCAAGAACATGCCGGTGGCCATCGCATGCCGCCAGCTGCCCATGACCTCCCCGAAAACCCGCACCCGGGCTCCTGCGGCCCGCAGATGTGCGGCCACCGACAGCCCGTACGGGCCCGCCCCGATCACCACCACCAGGTCACCCGGCCCGCCGGACACGCGTTCAGCGTGCCGCCCCGGAAGCGACTGCGTCACGTCATTCCCCCCGTTCGCCGGCGCGCCCTCCCCAGGACGCGCCACACCATCCGGAACGGCGCCCAGTCGGCAGCCCGCAGGCGCCGGGAACCCCCGGACCAGTTTGCCGTGCCTGCCCCTGCCTGCAGGTGATTTCGGCGAAACCGGCCCGATCTGTACCGCTACCGTCCCCGGCGCCCCGCGCCTGGACGGCCTGGACTTCGTACCGCTGTGCGTGGGCCGGAGAGCAGCATGACCGGCAATTGGCGCGGCGCGCCTGGCATCTGGTGCGCCACCGGGGCCGGGTGGCCCTCCCCGGTCGCCGGCTCTCCCGGCTCTCCACCGACCCCGACCCCGCCACCGGCTCGGCCGGCATCCGGGCCCGCTGCCGACGAGGCCGGTGCCCCGGCAAAGGCCATGTCACCGATCGGTCATGGACATGTCTTGAAATGGTATGAGGGTCCTTTTTCAAGATCATCCGCTGATAGGTTCCCGTTTCGCCGGGACCAAGATCATCAGGGCTCGGCTCGACCATCTTGAGGAGAACAAGTGAATTCCGTAATTCGGGGGAAGAGCGCGGGCAAGCGTGCCGCTGCGGTGGCGGGCCTGCTGGTCGCCGCCACGCTGGGCGGCGCGGCTCTGGCGGCGCCGGCGTACGCCGACGACGTCTACGGCCACTGCACGGGCGAGGGCGTCCGCATCCGCGCCGCCGCCAGCACGTCCAGCTCGGTCGTCGGTCTCTGCTACAGCGACCACCGCCTGGCACACCGTGATGTCTCGGGCGACGGCCAGTGGGACAAGGTCTACGACGCGACCACCGGCGTCTCCGGCTGGATCTCGCACGGCTACTGGAGCTGGTAAACAGCGGCAGGGGGCCGCGGGGCACTGCCCCGCGGCCCCCGGGGCTCTTCATGCCAAGTCAGGCGGCGCCCCGGTCATGCCACTCGTCAGCTCATGATGAGCAAGCGCGTGTGCGGCACCAGCTTCCGGTTCACACTGGTGCTCTGCACGAAGATCGTGAAGTCGTCGTTGTGGTCCGGCTTGACGCGGACTTCCGTGTCCGGCAGGCCGAGCAGGGCCCGGGCCTCCGGGCCCGTGTACACGCGGTCGGTCTTCTTCTCCAGCACCGCTATCTGCTTGCGCGCCTGGACCTTCTCCGACTTGCTCAGCTGGTAGAACGCACAGCCGGTGCGGTAGGTGTGCCCGGATTCGACGACCCAGTCCCGGATCGCCGCTTCGCGGTCCACGGGGATCAGCTGGTATTCCGACGGATCCACCGGGGTGAGACCGGCTGCCTTGATGGTCTCCTGGTTGACCGCCTCCGCACCCGTGGAGAACACCGCCCGCGTTCCCCGGATGCCCTGGGCGCGGCCCACCATGAACTTCTCGGTGGCCTGCTGGATGACGTGCCCGGCCTCTTCCAGCCCCTGCGTGCTGGTGGCGTCCCAGACGGCGATGTTGTCCTTCGGGAAACCGCACTGCATGGCCTCGCGCTTGCCCATCTGATCCGGAACCAGAACGGCCAGCGTCCAGTTGTCCTGCTGCGTCTCGATCATCTCGGCCACGGCCCGGACCAGCGCACGCGGATCCCTGGCAGGGGCGTCCGGGCAGTGGTGACTGGCGTTCTCCTGACCGTCGGTCAGCACGAATGTCAGGAAGCTGTGGTCCCCGTACAGCTGAGCCGTCTGCGCCAGCTCCCGCTGCGACTTCAGCGTGGCCGCCAGCAGAGCCGTCATTCCCCCCACCCGGTACAACTGCTTCAGGGACGGCATCCGCAGCACGTCCTTGTCGTAGATGACACACTCCACCTGGTCGGCGAAGACGTACACCGTCACGCGGGTCTCCTGGTCCAGCTCCTCCGACCGGCGGGCCAGGTAGGCGATCTGCTGGTCGGCGACTTCGACGACCTTCCGGCTCAGGTGCGACATGGACGAACTGGCATCCAGCACAAGGGCAACGTGGTTGATGTAGTTCTGGTTTCCGGACATGGCTGCTCCCCGTTCTCCGACTCGATGCTTCGATCGTCCCACCCACCACTGACAATCGATCTTGAGCTTCAGGAGCGCCGCCCGGATCCGGGTGAGCGCCCGGCGGAGACGCCGAACGAGGCTACGGGTCATGATGACGTCGGCAGGCCGGCCGGGCACCGTCGTCGGCGGTGGCACGTAGTGCCCGTGCGACGGCACCGGGAGCCGGGTGCGGCATCACACCGCAACATTCGGGTCAGGCTGCCGTCGGACACACGTTTTAAATTCCCCGGGCGGCGTTGCCATGCGCGGTGGAAATCCGAGCGGAAGCCCGCCCTCACCGCAATGACCCGGTGGCCGGGAAAGGCAGCGATCGTGCCGGTGGCCGAACCGCGCCCTGGCCCGTGCAGCGGCGGATTGCGAAGGATGGGCGGTCCGTCCACGCAACGCCGGGAGGCGGGCGGTGGCCTTGCTCCCCGGCCGTCGGAAGGGAGGGCGTACCCATGGACGCACAGCACAGCGAAGCCGCAGCCACGGTGGCGCGTCCTCATGAACTCCGGCGGTTTCCACGGCCGCCGTCCCGGCCGGGACGGCCTTCGAGCACTACGCGCTGCCGGACGTGAAGAAGACGGCGCACCTCGCTGCACCGCACCGAACCGACCACCGACAGGAGACGAGGATGGCTTCCACGCCCCGGCACGTCAGCGGCCGCACGCCGGCCGAAGTGATCGCGCTGCTCTCCCGCACCACCGACCCCGAGCGCCGCCTCTCCGTCGAGCAGCAATTGTTCCCCGACCTCCTCAACCTCGGCACGGCCGAGAACGTCCTGCTCTTCCAGCAGCTGAACGACAAAGCCTTCAGCAAGCTCCGGGGCCTGACCGAGGAGGACCTCCGGTACCCCGTGCCCCCCTACGGTACGGAGAAGATGCGCCACGACATCGCCGTGCTGCTCCGCCCGCGGTTCGGCACCGAGCTCGGCCCCGACGACATCTTCGGCACCTCGGGCGTTTCGGCGGCGCTGGAGTGCCTGGCCTTCGCGCTGAAGAGGACCGGCGACCTCGGCACCGGCGACCGGGTGCTGCTTCCGGCCCCCTTCTGGCAGGGCTTCAAGTGGTGCTTCGAGCAGAGGCCCGGGCTGGAGTGCGTCCCCGCCTCCCTCGGCACCGACTTCCGGCTGACCCTCGACGTCCTCCAACGGACCTACCACAGGCAAGCGGTGCGGCCAAAGCGACGAGATGTACGCGCACTCCCAGCTCACGACCGCGCGGCCGCCCTTCGTCAGTGCCTTCGAACTGGACGCCTACCGCAACCTTCCCGGCGCCAGGGACCGGGTGCACGTCGTCTGGGGGTTCGCCAAGGACTTCGGGCTCTCCGGCTTCAAGGCCGGCGTCGCCCTCACCCGCAACGCCGCGGTCAAGGACGTGCTCACCGGCCTGAACGCACTCGACGGCGGCGGCGAACCGTACTCCTGGTTCAGCCCCCTCGACTCCCTCAAGCATTACGTCATCGGCAGCCTGCTCGAAACCCAGGACTCGGGCCGGAGCTTCGCCGCCGAGCTCATGGACGAGTACCGGACGGTCCTCACCGACGCCTTCGAATCGGCCCGGACCGCCCTCGACGAGGCGAAGAACATCCCCTACGTCTTCCACGAGGGGCAGAACAGCGCCCAGTTCTTCTGGCTCGACCTGAGGGAATACCTGCGGCCGGCCGCCACGGAAATCCCCTACGAGCGGGGCCCGCATTTCCCGCACCACGAGCATCCGCACCACGCGAGCGGCAACGGAATCGGCAACGGAAGCGGCACTGTCTCCGGCTCCGGTAATGGCTCCGGCAACACCGAGGAGGGCAGGTCCGGTGCGCCCCGCCTGCCGGTGCTTTTCCCCGAGATCGGCACGCCGGAGAGCGATCTGTTCCAGTACATCAAGAACGAGGCCCGCGTTCAGCTGCTCCCGGGCCAGACGCTCTCCACCCATGAGCAGGGCTACTTCCGCCTGTGCTTCACCGCCTTCCACAAGGACACGATCCGCGAGGCGATCCAGCGCATCTCCCAGGCACTGGCCCACCGTTCCCACTGAGCCCGTCCGGCAAAGGCGGCAGCGGGACCGACCGGCTGGTAGGCCCCTGCCGCCTCTGCCCGGCCGAACGCCGGGAGCCCCCGGATGCCGGGTGCGCACGAATGCCGGAACCGTCGAGCCCGCGCCGTCAGCTCACCCCTTCAAGGTGTAGAAGTGGATCGGCGAGTTCGGCCGGAAGCCGATGCGCGGGTACACGGGGGCGCCGGCGGCCGTCGCGTGCAACGTGGCGCGGGTCAGACCGGTCGCCCGGGCGCCCTCGTACAGCGCCTTGCGCGTGACCGCCTCGCCGTAGCCCCTGCGCTGCCACTCCGGGTCCGTTGCGACGAGCACGACGAAGAGACGTCCCTCTGCTGCGACCGTAGCGGCGCACGCGACCGGAACGTCGCCACGCATGCCCAGGTAGGCATGTACCTCGTTCTTCCAGAGCGCCGACCCGGCGAGTCCGTCGCGACCGTCCTCCAAAGGAAATCCGTACGCACGCGAATTGAGGTCCGCGTAGGCCTGCAATTGCTCGTCGGACGTCACGCGCACGAATGTCAGGTCCGGGTGGACCGGATCGGGAATGGGGAGCAGGTCTCCGGCCATGCCCGTTCCGGGAAAGGCGTACTGAAGGCCGGCCCGCTCGGCCGCTGTCTCCAAGGCGGTGCGCGCCCCGTCGTCGAGAAGGTCTTCGAAGAGCCACAGGAATCCCGGGTGCTTCTTCGCGCGCATGATGTCCGCGGCCTCGCCCAGGCGTCGGCCGAGGAGCTCCGCATCCGCGCCTATGTCGGTCAAAGTGATGCAGTTCCAGAAGGCGAACCGGCAGTCGGCCCAGCGAACCGCGATGCCCGGCAAGTCACGCACATCCGCACGTGAATCGCGGTCGAGCGCCATGGCACGCCAAACCGTGGCGAGCTGCTCCATGGATTCGACGGACTCCGCGAGATCAGTCACCGTGGCCTCACACATCATTGCGTTTGAAGGGGTGTTGGTCAGGTCATACACGACCCTCGACGTACCCGAGTCCGTGCGGGCCTACTCGCGGCCGCCGGATACCGGCGCCGGAACACCCGGCCGTAGGGGTGCAGGCCCTGGCGCATTCCCGCCCGTGAACGATCGGTGTCGTTGACCGGCGGACCATCCGCCGGTTGGCTCTGCCTGGCCGATCGAGCGGCAGCAGGCGCACGTCGGCCTGACCGTACACGTCGGCCCGACCACAGGGGAGGACTGATCATCGTGAGACGGACGGACGGCGGTACCGGACGGCGGTGGCAGGTATGCGGGGGCGGCGTACTCGCGGCCGCCCTGCTGCTGGCGGGTGCGGCGCTACCGGCGCAGGCAGCTCCGACGCGGGGCGACATCGTCCAAGTGGACCTCGGGCTCAACGGCGCCCAGCCCGACAACTGGTCGGAAGCACTCGGGGTGAGTGCCAATGGCCGGTACGGTCTCTTCACCTCTCTGGCGGCCAATCTGGTGCCGGGCGACACCAACCGCCTGTACGACATCTTCGTCCGGGACCTGCACACAGGGCGCACCGAGCGCGTCAGCGTGGCCGATGACGGTTCGCAACTGGACGGCTCCACCAGTGCGGCGGCCATCAGCGGTGACGGCCGGTACGTGGCGTTCGGCTCCGACGCACCCGGTGTGGTGCCGGGGCAGCGGGCGGACGGTGACCGGAAGGTCTTCGTCCGGGACCGCGGGACCGGCCGCACGGAGCTGATCACGACCGGCACCCGGAACGCCGATAGCCCCGCCATCAGCGGAAACGGCCGGTACGTGACGTACACCGCGGACCGACACGACATCTACGTCACGGACCGCTGGAAGGGAACCACCCGCCTGGTCACGGCCGGTACGGACGGCTCCCGGGCCGACGGCGATTCCGCCGATCCGGTGATCAGCGAGGACGGTTCCGTCATCGGATTTCGTTCCAAGGCCACCAACTTGCTTCCCCGCGACCAGGACCGGGCCCCTGCGGCACAACCGCGCGAGGCGCACACCGCGCTGGCGAAGGAGGTGGTTGCCCCGGCACCCGTCGCACCTGCCCCCGCCGGATCCAAGCCCCCGCCGCCCCGCCGGACCTCCCGTTCTACGCGTACGACGCGCGCACCGGGCGCATCCACGGCGCCGGCATCGACTCCGCGGGCGTGCTGCGAGACGCGCTCCCGGACTCGACCCTGAGCCCTGACGGGCGGTACGCCCTGTTCAGGGTTTTCGAGGCGAACGGGAATGGTGCGGGCGGCTCGCACACCGAGCTCTACGTCCGTGACCTACGGCAGGGGACGTCGACGAAGGCCGGCTCCCCGCTGCCCGGCACTCGGGCCATCCACGAGACGTACCGCGGCAGCATGACGGCCGACAACCGCTGGGTGATCTTCGGTTCCGACGCCGATGCCGACGGCCTCGTGCCCGGTGACACCGTTCAGCCTGCGGACATCTTCCGACGCGACTTGCGGACCGGCCGGGTCGAGCGGATCAGCATGGCGGGAGCCGGTACGGAGAACCTCTGGTTCCCCAACACCCTCTCCATAGACGGCCGTGGCACCACCGCCCTCTTCGGGGCAGGAGGCAAGGTCTTCACCCGCCGGCTCCCGGCCGCCGCCTGACGAAGGTGCCGCCGAGAACCCGATGTTCCAAGGAACTGCCGGTTCACACGCTCGTGAGGAGATCGTTGAGCGGTGCGGGTACCTGTCCGGGGGCAAGGGCGTCGACGAGGAGGCGGCCGTAGCGGATCTTGCGGCCTTTCTTCGTGCCGAGGAAGCGCCGCAACTGCTGGTGCCGGGGCCGCCCGTGCTGTGCGGGCTGGTGCAGGAAGGTGTGCCAGGCGCGGAAGTCGCCTTCGGCCCGGACGACCTCCTCGGCTCGCGCTGTGCCCAGCGCGCGGATGAGCTCGTCCTCCAGGTCCGACACGCAGACGAAGAAGCCCCCGTGCGGCGCCCGTGCCCGCTTCAGGCCGCGGTCGTAGAAACGCTGCTCTCCTTCGTCGCACAGTCCCGCCAGGCGCAGGCCGAGACCGGGCGGCCCGAGGAGACCGGCGTAGCGGCCGATGCTCATCGCCCCGCCCATCGGCACGACGCACACTCCCTCGGCGGCAAGGTTCCGGCCGCGCCGTGCGGCCAGCGCTTCGACGGCGGCGAGGTCGCTCGGCCCTTCCAGCAGCACCGCCGTCCGGACCCCCAGTCGCGCGGCCAGATCACTCGCCGGCCCGCCGGGGCCGCCGTTCGCCCAGCCCTTCACCGCGTCTCGGAATGCCTGCATGTCCGCCATGGAGCGAGTCTGCACCTCCGCCGGCTGCAGGGCATGCCATATTCGACCACCCAGCCACTTGACTCGCACCTGAACGGGCTCGGCACCGGCGCTACCTGGGCCGCTCGCCCGCGGGCCGCCGCGCCCAGGCCCGGCACACCCCAAGCCGATCGCACCCCAGGCCCGGGGCACAGCTGGCTAGGTCCGTAGTAGTCACTTCTTCTGCGGGGGCGACTGCAGCTCGGCGTGCTTGACGGTGTAGCCGCCCTTGACGACGGGTGCGTAGGGGGCTGGGGCCATGCAGGTGCCGACGGGGGAGTCCTCGCCCTTGTCGGTGAGGTTCACGCCGTCCCAGGAGAACCCGACGCGGTCGGGCTCGCCCTTGCCCCCGTCGTAGACGCTGAGGCCGATGCGCTTGCCGACCATGTCCGCCGGCATGCCCGGGCTCACCTCGGTGACGATCGCTGTCACGGTCGCGGTGTGCGGGCTGGTGACGAGGCAGTCGACCTTGGCTTCGGAGGTGTAGGTGACGTTCCGGTCGGCCGAGTAGTGCGAGACCTTGATCGTGCCCTTGGCGTCGGCGGGCAGACCGGCGGATGCGCCCGGCAGCGGGCGGGTGTACGGGGCGCCGTGCGCGTCGAAGGTGAACGAGCGGACGTCCTTGTCCTTGTAGAAGGGGAGCTCGAACGTCGCGCTCCCGGTCACGCTCGCCGTAGCGCTAGCGACGGCGGACGTGCGCGCCTCCTGGTGATCGGTGTAGGCGGACGCGGTGGCGGCACCGGTCAGGGTGACGGTCACGGCGAGCGCGGCGAGCATGGCGGCGGTCCTGCGACGGGAGGAGATCACTGTGGCTCCTGGGGAGTTGTTCCTTGTCCGACGTGATCCATCCTGGCTGCCGCACAGCCCTTGATCATCGCCCGCGAGGACCGATCCGCCTCCGCCGCACGGGCGAACCGACCTCCCCCCCCAGGAACGACGCGCTCGAGGCAGCGACCCTCTCACGGGTCTTCGGGGGCTCCACGCCCCCGGTCACCGCTCCCAAAGGCGTCATCGGCCACTCCCTCGGTGCAGCCGGGGCCATCGAGGCCGCCTACACCGTCCTCGCACTCCGCCACCAGACAGTGCCCCCGGTGGCGAACTTCCGCAACCAGGACCCGGACCACGAGATCGACATCGTCGCCGGAGACCCGCGCCCCATCAGCGCGGACACCGCCCTGAGCTTCTCCTCCGGCTTCGGCGGACAGAACGCCGTCCTGCTGCTCGCGGCTCCATGAGCATCGGTTCGCCCATCGGGTCGAAGACCGGCAGGCAGACGAGAATCGAGGCCTCCATCTCGTTGTGCGAAGCGGTATTTCGTGCCCTCTTCTGCATGCCCTTACGGTCGGATTCATGGAGTGGAACTTTTCGACGGCCGAAGAACTTGCGGCTGCCTTGCGCGCGGGCAAAGTGACTTCGGCGGAACTGACCGACGAGGCGATCGCCCGTATTGAACGGGACGACGATGCGATCAACGCGATCTGTGTGCCGGACTTCGACCGTGCACGGGCCGCCGCGCGCGATGCCGACCAGGCGCGCGCCCGCGGTGAGGACCGGCCGCTGCTGGGCATTCCGGTGACGGTCAAGGAGTCGTACGACATTGCGGGGCTGCCCACGACCTGGGGTATGCCGCCGCACCGGAACTACGTGCCGGCCGAGGACGCGGTGCAGGTGTCGCGGCTCAAGGCCGCAGGCGCGGTGGTACTGGGCAAGACCAATGTGCCCTTGGGGCTGCAAGATATCCAGAGCTTCAACGAGATCTACGGCACCACCAACAACCCGTGGGACCACCGTCGTACGTCGGGCGGATCCTCCGGCGGATCAGCGGCGGCCCTGGCATCCGGATTCGGCGCGCTGTCCATCGGCTCCGACATCGCCGGTTCGTTGCGCACCCCCGCGCATTTCTGCGGCATTTACGCGCACAAGCCGACACTCGGGCTGGCGGCGAGCCGCGGCATGGTCCCGCCGCCCGGGCCGGCCCTGCCGGTCGAGCTCGACCTCGCCGTCGTCGGGCCGATGGCGCGCACCGCTCGCGACCTCATGCTCCTGCTGGACGTCATGGCCGGACCGGACCCGCTGACGTTCGGTATGGCGTACCACCTGGAGCTGCCGCCCGCGCGCCACGAACGCCTCCGCGACTTCCGGGTCCTGGTCCTCGACGAGCATCCGCTCCTTCCGACCGGGTCCGCCGTGCGGGCGGGCGTGAACCGGGTGGCCGACGCGCTGGCCGACGGCGGCGCTCGCGTCGAGCGGCACAGTCCGCTGCTGCCCGATCTGGCCGAAGCGGCGACGCTCTACATGCAGTTGCTGATTTCGGGCTCCGTCGCGCGTTTTCCCATCGAATCGTACGAGCAGCTGCGGATCCGCGCCGCCGGGCTGAGCGCGGACGACCGGAGTCTTGACGCCGAGCGGCTGCGCGCCATGGTGTTCAGCCACCGCGACTGGATGGTGGCGAACAACCGCCGCGAGGCCCATCGTCACGGCTGGCGCCAGTTCTTCGCCGAATTCGACGCTGTGGTGTGTCCCATTACGCCGACGCCCGCGTTCCCGCACGACCACAACCCCAATCCGATGGAACGGCGCATCGACATCGACGGCGCCCAGTACCCGTACTTCGACCAGCTGGTCTGGGCCGGCCTGGCCACCATGCCCGGCCTGCCCGCAACCGCCATACCCACGGGCCGTTCGCCCGAGGGTCTGCCAGTGGGAGTACAGCTCATCGGCCCGATGTTCGAGGACCGCACCCCGCTGCGGCTGGCCGAATTGCTCGAGCAGGAGATCGGCGGCTTCCAGGCCCCGGAGTAGGGCATGTTGTTAGGCGTTGTAAGGCGCGTCCGAGAGCTCACGTGACGCGTGCGGATCAGCCGCCCTGACCGGCGCTTCCGATCGGGCCGACCTTCACCGGGGAACCGGAGCCGTCCGTGACCGGCAGCGTGGCGGCGCCCGGCCAGGTGAGGCTGACCGACTTCGTCTCGTTCGGCGGAGTCACCACCAGCCCCGTGATGCGGACGCCGGAGCCACCCGACTTGTTGAACGGGTAGTTGATGCCGAAGAACGTCGACTGCCCGTTCTTCAGGATGGTCGAGGGGGCCTGCTCACCAGTGCGCTTCGCGGACAAGGACCCCGCGTTCGTCTTGAGGTCGACGCCCGCGTATCCGGAGATCGCACAGCTGTGACCACTGTGGTTCTTCAGCTCCACGACGACGGTTCCGTCGGGGTCGCCGTCGATGGTGTGGTCCTTCGCCGTGATCTGCAGCTCGTCGGTGCGGCACTTGGCGGTCTTGCCGTTCTCCTGGGAGCCGGTTCCGGCGTTCGTGGCCTGCCCGCCGGAGCTCTTCCCGGCCGATCCCTTGCCGGCAGGGGCCTTCCCGGCGGAGTCCTTTCCGCCACCCTGATCCGAACTGCCCGCGTCCGAGCCGCCGGAACCCTGCCCACCGCCCGTGGCGGACGCGGAGGCCGGGGACGACGGAGCGCTTTGCGCCTTGCCGTCATCGTCGCTCTGGCAGGCCGTGAGCGTAAGACCCGCGGCGACGGCCAGGGCGGCGAAGGTCAGCTTTTGAACGCGCATCGTTTGTGCCTCACTATCGGTCGGGGGTGTCGGCCACTCGGTACGAGTCGGTACGAGTCGGCATGAGTCGGTACGAGCGAGCGTCTCTGATCACCAGGATGCACCCGGCCGGGCGAATCGTTCCGCCCGACTACCCCTTAATACATTCCTGTTACACGCACAGCCGGGTCGCGCCGCAGGAGGCCGGCGGGGACAGCCCCGTAACCCGGCGGCACTTGACCCCGACCGGGGCATGCCCTCCTCGCCCGTCCCGCTGCCGTCCGGAGCAGAGGGGCACGCCTTAGTTCAGCCCGGCGATGAACTCGCCGAGCAGACGGTTCGATGAGCCGGACTCAAAGGGGCAGGACGGCGCAGTCGATTCCGTTGTGCAGCAGGAAGTCTCCGACGGTGAGTCCGGTGACTCCCGCTCCTACGATCACCACGGCGGTGCGCTCGTGCGCTTCGGTGCCTCGGGTGCTGACCGGGGTACTTCGGCCGGTTGTGTTGTCATGCCTCCGTCCGAGCTCCGCCAGCGTCGAAGGAGCCGCGGGTTCGGCGTGGAAGAGGTCCGTAACCGCTCGGAGGCGGTCATCGGCCGGCTCCGGAAGGTAGAGAGCTTCCTCGGAAACGTCGACGAACTCGTCGACGGCCACCTGTCGGAGCCGGTCCTGCGCGTCCGGCCGCAGCTCGAGACCGTTGGTGAGGAGCGGCAGCGCTTCCCGCAACAGCGGTGAGACAGCGAAGACCACGGGCCCGGTCCGGCAACGAAGCGCTCAGCGCGCGGGACACCTCCACCCCCTGCACCTCCGTCTGCCCGTACACGCGGTGGTAGCGCTCGAAACCCGTGGTGACGAGAACGCCCGCCGAGGGATACAGCAGCTGCCCGTCCGCATGAGGGTGAGGCGCCACACCGTCCCCATGAGCGAACGGCCCGCGCTTGTCCTCGACCACCGCGACGAGGAGGGCTTCCGGCGGATGTCAGGCACGCTTTCGAGCCTACCGATCCGCGTAGTCCACCCCTTGCCGCGCGGCCCGGAGGCGACGGGTGATGACTGGTGATCCGAGGCGGAGTTCGTGGGTACACAGGGAAATGGGCGAAGGAAAGGACGAGTCCCTGTGAATCCGCGCAAGCCGAGGAATCGTCTGCGCGCCGTGCTCGCGGCGGCCGGACTGATCGCGCTCGTGCCCGCGGTGGCCGCCTGCGGCACCAAGGCCGCGTCAACGGAACCCCGGGCGTCGGGCAGTGGTCCCGTGGACCGGGCCCACGCGGACGTGTTGTTCGTCGGTGCCCATCCGGATGACGAGTTCCGGTCCCTGGCCACCTTGGGGCGGTGGAAGGAGCAGAACGGGCTCAGCAGCGCGGTCGTCACCATCACCCGGGGCGAGGGCGGCGGTAACGCCGCCGGTCCGCAGGAGGGCGCTGCCCTCGGCATGATCCGTGAGACGGAGGAGCGCAAGGCCGTCGGCATCCTCGGGATCCGCGACGTCTACTACCTCGACAAACCGGACTTCTGGTACACGCTCAGCGCACCGTTGGCCGCCAAGGTCTGGAACAAGGCGCCGCAGAAGGAGACGGACACCCTCGAACGGCTGGTCCGGCTGATCCGGGCCACCACCCCGAAGACCGTGGTCACCATGGACCCGCGGCCCTTCAACCAGCACGGCGCCCACCAGCAGGCCGGGCGCCTCGCGGCCGAGGCTTTCGCCCTGGCCGGGGACCCGGACGCGTTCCCCGGACAGATCAAGAACGAGAAGTACAAGCCCTGGAAGCCCGGCCGGCTCCTCACACAGAGCTGGGGCTTCAAGGCCGACCCGGGGCCGCAGTGCGACGGCAAGCGGATCGACGACGAGAAGACCAAACTGCCCGTCCTCGGCGTATGGCCGGGTGGAAAGTCCGCCGGCGGGAAGACGTGGGCCCAGCTGGAACGGGACGCGGCTCGCACGTACGTCACGCAGGGCTTCGGCTCGCTGCCGGAGAACGTCACCACGAAGCCGGACAAGCTGCCCTGCGAGTGGTTCACGGTGATGGCAGAAGGCGGGAAGCAGCTGAAAGCCGAGGAGCGGGCGCAGTCGGGCCTGCGTCCGCAATACGCCGAATTCCGCGACTGGGCGCGGCGGATGAAGATGCCATGGCTGGCGAACGAGGCCCAGCCCGCCTATCCGGACCGCCCCTCCGCCACGGCCCCCGAGGTGGCCAAGGCACCGGTCGTCGACGGCAAGGCGGGCCCCGGCGAGTACCCGGGGGAGGCGCTGAGGCTCACGCACTGGGAGGGCACGCCCTGTTCGTCCGCGAAGGACTGCGCGGCCGATGCCCGCTTCGCCCGCAACGGTGACGACCTGTACGTCCTGGTGCGCGTCACGGACGACAAGAAGGGCGCCGCACTCGACCGCCAGACCGACTGCAAGCGCCACTGGCGCACGGACTCCGTCGAGGTCGACCTCGACCCGCAGGGCCGCTCCGACGACACCTCCACCACCTTCAAGGCCGCCGTCCTGCCCTACACGGCGAACGGCGGCGGCCCCTGCGCCGAGCGCGACGGCGACAACCGCCAGGGCCCGGCGGCCGCGACCGCACCCGGCATGGTCGTGGCGTCCACGGTGACCGAGCCGTACACGGGCTACACCGTCGAGGCCAAGATCCCGCTCGCCGGCCTGCCCGCACCCGTCGACCCGGACCGCCTCACCGCCAATGTCCTCCTCTACGACTCCGACACCCAGGACAAGACGGGCCACTCCCGGCTCGCATGGTCGGCGTACGGCAGCGCCCAGGCCGACCCGTACGTCTGGGGCACGCTGCGCCTCCCCGCGTACGTTCCGCCGCCCGGGCCCCCGACGCAACCGGCCGACATCCCCCTGGAAGCGGCGCAGAGCAAGGACTCCAAGGCATCCGTCGACCAGTCCCGCCGCACGGGCGTGCCCATGGCCGGCGGGCCGCGGCAGTAGGACGCCGGTAGCGCCTACGGCGGCGTCGGCACGGGCCGTTCTGGGCGCGGCTTGCCGGGAGGTGGGCCTGGATGGCTCGGGTGCTGCTCTGCTGCGATTGGGTTCGAATGCCGTGTTCCGGCTGGCGAGGGTACCGGTCGTGGTTGAGGACCGCCTCCCACGGCTTGCACCGGAACAGGCGCTGCGGTCGGTGCAGGTCGCGCGATGATTCGCGGCGGAGGGCTTTCCGGCGACGCGGGTGTGGGCCGGCGTGTCGCAGCCCGACGGGAACCGGTCAGGCCAGTCTGGAAGAAGGGTTCTTGACCCTGGTCTTGGCCGGGCCTCGACCGTTCCCGTCACCGCCCATGAGGACTTGGTGCGCCGGAACGTGATGCCGTGGAGGTCGAGCAGGCACTGTAACGCCTCGCGGCCGATGCGGATCACGCGGTCGTGCACTTTGCGCAGGTAGGCGGCGAGCTTGCGGATCGACCAGGGGGTGAAGGGCTGGCCTGGCTTGGTTGGACGGGTGATGGCCGTCCGGCCGACGAAGTCCTCGTCGTCAGGACTGAGCAGGCGGGGACGGCCTTGCTCCGGCGCACGATCTGCTGCAGCTTCTTCCCCCTTCTGGCCGGTCAGTTGTGACTCCGGCTGATAGATGGCCAGGGCGTTTATGGAAACCCAGGTCAGAGGGCCGTCACGATTGGTAGTCGGCCAGTCCGTCGACCGATAGTCGGCCAGTCCGTCGGCCGATAGTTGGCCAGTGCCGGTCTTGGTCTGTTTCGCCAAACACCGCGCTCATTAGTAGGCATCGCGGCGATCTGGGCAATTGGAGAGGCGGTGAGAGACTCACCGCCCGCGCGCCGCCGCAGCAGGGTGTGGAGCATGTCGTCGGTGATGACCGAGGACGGTCAAAAGGCTTGCCCCTGAGTCGCCCGTGTGTCCCGGTCTTCGCCCGCGGTGATGGATCCTGCCGAAACGGACCGTCCCGTCCGCCGGCACCACCGCCAGGTCCTCGGTCGGGAAGACCCCGAGCATCCGCACCCAGCCCCACAGCACCGCGAAGTCGAGCCGGTTGGCCGGCGACCGCTTCGAGCGGGCCGCCTCCAGTCCCGGTGCGTCCAGGCGGAAGAACTGCTCCAGCTCGCCGGGCGTCGGCTCGGCGGCGAACCGTCCGTAGCGGGAGACCTGATCGTCCCCCTGAAATACGGGAGGGGCCCGGTGCTCACTAGGCGTTTCGCCCCAGTTTGAATCGCAACAGTGGCCCCTGGAGTCCCTCTCATTACTCCAGCGATGCGGTAGGCCCGATGTGTGGGGAGCTCCTGGTCCCACCTGCTTCCCGGTCAGGCATCGGGTATGGCGTTCAAGGTGCGTTGGGCTGTGGTCCGGAGGTGGTGGATGACGTCGGGGTCGGCGTCGAGGGTGTAGTCGGCGTCGAGGCCGGCGAGGGTCTGTGCGATGCGGGGGAGGTGGTCGTCGGAGGCGTCGACGCGGCAGGTGTGCTCGTCGACCGGCGTCAGGCGGGTGGCCAGGCCGGGTGTGCGGGCGCGGATGCGGTCGGCGGGGGCGTGGACGGTGGCGATGGCGCGGTGGCGGGTGGGGGCGGTCGCAAGGCGGGTGGCGACGTAGGCGGCGGGGTTGTCGCCGGGGACCGGGCGGGGCGGGACGCGGCGGCCGGTGGGGGTGGCGCCGGTGATGCGGTCGAGGCGGAACAGGCGCCAGTCGTTCTTGTCGGTGTCGTGGGCGAGGAGGTACCAGAGGTTGCCGGAGGCGACCAGGTGGCAGGGCTCGGCACGGCGGCGGGCGGCGGTGCCGTGCCGGGTGGTGTAGTCGAAGGCGATGAGCTCGTGGTCCCGGCAGGTGATGGCGAGGACTGCGAGGAGTGCGGGGTCGGCCTGCGGTCCCCGCGCTTCCCAGGTGATGCCGGCGAGCGAGTTCTGCAGGGCGGTGACCTGGCCGCGCAGGCGGCGGGGGAGGACCTGTTCGAGCTTGGCCAGGGCCTGCAGGGCGCTGTCCTCCATGCCGGACAGTCCGCTGCCGGCGGTGGTGCGCAGGGCGACGGCGATGGCGACGGCCTCGTCGTCGTCGAGGAGCAGGGGCGGCAGGTCGGCGCCGGGGGCGAGACGGTAGCCGCCGGCGTGGCCGCGGGCGCTGTCGACGGGGTAGCCCAGCTCGCGCAGCCGGTCGACGTCGCGGCGGACGGTGCGGACGGTCACGTCCAGGCGCTCGGCCAGGTCGGCGCCGGACCATTCCCGCCGGGTCTGCAGCAGGGACAGCAGCCGCAGCATGCGGGCGGTCATGTCGCTCGTCATGATTTCCATGATGCCGGTGCCAAAGGACACATGCTGTCCTCAAAGCCTCTTAGCGTGGGTTGGGTCCGCACGGAACAAACCAGGAGGTTTTGCCATGAAGATCACCGTTCTCGGAACCGGCGGCGGTGCCCGCGCCCACATCGCCAGGCTCGCCGGACTCGGTCACGAGGTGCACGTCGGCACCCGCGACCCGCAGGCCACGCTGGCCCGCACGGAGCCCGACATGATGGGCACCGTGCCGTTCAAGGAGTTCCTGGCCGAGCACCCGGGCATCGAGCTGCACACGTTCGGTGACGCCGCGGCCGCCTCGGACGGCCTGGTGATCAACGGCATCGACGGGCACAACGCCGTCGCCGCCCTGTCCGCCATCGCCGATGAGCTGGCGGGCAAGACGCTGATCGACTACGCCGTGTCCTACATCTACAACCCGGACGTCGAGCACCCCTGGCCGACCCCGTGGGGGATCATGCCGAAGCTGGAGCCGGTGGACACCGACAGCCTCGGCGAGCAGATCCAGCGCGCCCTGCCCGGCGTGAAGGTCGTCAAGGCGTTCGTCACCCAGGAACAGTCCACGGTCGTCAACCCCAAGACCATCGGAGGCGGCGACCACACCATGTTCATCGCCGGCGACCACGCCGACGCCAAGCAGCAGACCACCGAGCTGCTGAAGTCCTACGGCTGGAGTGACATCCTCGACCTCGGCCCGCTCGTGTGCGCCCGTGGCATGGAGATGTACGCGCACATGCACTCCGCCATCGGCTTCGGTCTGGGCCAGCAATTCGGCGGCCACTTCGGCATCAAGGTCGTGCGCTGAAGACCCGCCCCCCACCAGCCCCCAGGGTGCCGGGCGGCGGGCCCCCGTCCGGCACCAGCACATGACCTCCGTGAAGGACAGCGCCATGACCAGCACCAGCAGCCCCCGCCCTCCGGCAGGGAAGATCATCTGCCACGCGATGTGGGCCCCTGACGGCCGCGCCCTCGCCGGCTTCTACGCCACCGCCCTCGGCACCACCGTCACCGAGACCTACCCCGACGAACACGGCGACGACACCGCCTTCGGCTTCTACGCCGACGGGACGATGTACCTCTTCTACACCTCCGCCTCCTTCACCCCACCCAACTGGCCCCAGGACGACCTGCCCTTCCACATGGACCTCGCCTTCGACGATGCCGCAACGGCGGAGGAGCAGTTGCTGGCGATGGGCGCGACCAAGCCCGCGCATCAGCTGGGCGGCGAGCACTGGACGGTCCTGCTCGACCCCTCCGGCCAGCCCCTCTGCATCCACACCAGCCACTGACCGCACGGCCTTGGCCGCACGGTCTCGCCAGCACCTTCCGCCCGCAGGTTCGCCGCCGGCCGCTCCCGCAGGCGATACCCGACAGGGCACCGCTGCGGACGGCCGCACTGGCCCCAGCGGAGGCAGCGAATCGATACAGCTACCCCACAGGAAAGGACTCGCGCATGCGGGGCCGGTCCCGCGGGCAGCAACGCTGTCAACATCCTGGGCATCGCACAGGTCGGCTGCCGGCAGGACTAGCCGCTTGGCACCCGCCGGCCGACATCGCTGTGTCTGTGGCAGCCGAAGCGGCCAAGGCGTCCAGACCGAAGAGCGGAGGCCGGTCAGAGCCGCTGGAGCCTTCCCAGGCCGGTGAAGCACCCAAGGAATACGTGACTTCCGATTACGCGAGGTCGCCAGTTTCACACCCCTACCGCGAGCGCGGTAGAAAGCTGCCATATCTCCCGTGACGGGCCGTCGGCGCCTAGTGCCGTGTCAGGCAACGTTTGCCTCGTCTGCCAGACTGCCGGGATGATCGTCAGAGTCGCGCGAGAGCAGGACTTCCCTGGACTTCTCGGCTTGGCAGCCCAGGTCGAGCACTGGTTCGGCCCGATGGTTGAGGATCCCGGCTTCCAGAGCGCCGTGGAAAAGCACATTCGCCGGTCCACGGCGCTCGTCGCCGTGTCCTCGGGATCAGATGTCCTCGGCGGCCTGCTCTTCGGCGCCAAGCCCCCCATCTACCGTGCCCACTGGCTCGTCGTCTCGGAAAGGGAACGCGGGAAGGGCATCGGCCGGGCGCTGATGGCTGACGCAAAGCGCAGGTTCGTGCTGGGCCCGGGCAGCATTGAGGTGGCCACCTTCGGAGCCGACCACCCCGGCGCCGTTGCCAGTGGTGCACGCGTCTTCTACGAGCGCCTCGGTTTCACGCCGGCTGAGGCCGCCGATCCGGGCCCGGAAGGCGGCTCACGGCAGATCTATCGTCTGGACGTTGCCTGACTCAGGCGACGTTGGTCCTGGCGACTACCTCGCGGAGGCGTTCGTCGGCGGCGTGCTTGTTCCGCCGGATGATGTAGCGGCGGATCATGCTGCCCTGCTCCTTGTGGCTGGCGTGGTCGGTGCCGTCGAGGGCGAAGTAGCGCAGGGCGGTGAACTGCGCCTCGATGCGGTTCAGCCAGGAGCTGTTGGCCGGGGTGTAGGCGAGCTCGACATTGCTGGCTGCGGCCCGGTCGCCGACCCGGGTGTCCCTGTTGGTGGTCAGGTGCGGGGAGAAGTTGTCGAGCACGATCGTGATGCGGATCTGCGGCGGGTAGAGGCTGCGCAGGTAGCGGCAGAACTCCAGGAACCTGATTCGGTTCTTCTTCGGCTTGATGTGGCCGTAGAGCTTGTCCTTGCCCAGGTCGTAGGCGGCGAACAGGTGCCTGACCCCGTGCGGGCGGGTGTAGGCCGCCCGCCTGCGGGGCCTCGGATCCCGGTCGGGGTCCTTGTGCCGTCCGCCGCGCTCGGCTCACTGCTGCCCGGGATGGGGCTGGAGGTTGAGCGGGCCGAACTCGTCCAGGCACAGGACGACTTCGGGCTCGCCGTCCTCGGCTATGACCTCGCCGTCGGCGATCGCATATAGGTGCTCGACACGGGCCTTCTTGGCGGCATAGTCCGGGTCGAGGGAGGTCTTCCAGGTCTTTACACGTGGAAAGGACACGCCCTCCTCGCGGAGCAGGGCCCGAAGGCTCTCGTGGCTGATGTCGTCGACCACCCCCTCGGCGACCAGGAAATCGGCCAGCTTGGCCAGACTCCAGGTCGAGAACGGCAGACCGTGCTCGGCCGGCTTCGACTTGGCGATCTTCTTGATCTCGCGGCGTTCCGGGAGGGTGAACGTTCTGGGCCGGCCGCCCTTGTATTTCGGGTAGAGCGCCTCAAAGCCGTCGGCGTTGAAGTTGTGGATCACGTCCCGGACCCGGTCCGCGCTGGTGAACGTCACCTCGGCGATCTTCGCCACCGGCATGCCCTGCGCGGACAGCAACACCATCTGGGCCCTCCGCCAGGTCACCACAGACCCGGTGCCTCTACGGATGATCCGCAGCAGGCGCCGCCCCTCGTCGTCATCGATCTCGCGGACGCGTACTCGTTCTGCCACCCGGCCAGCCTGGCGACACCGCGCCGCCCGCACCAACATCCGGACGGCGCGTCACGTCACTACGGGGCAAAGCATCTCTGATCCGGCACTAGTTGCTCCGCCGGCAGACGCGGCTACGCGCTCGCCTCCGTCGAGGGGTAGGACTGTGCCGGACTGGTCGGGTGTGGGGTGGTGGGCTGATCGCCCCAACCGGCTCGGTCGATCAGGTCGTACCAGTCCGGCAGCGTCCCCGGCGGGAGGTGGCGGCGCAGCAGTTGTCCGGGGAAGCTGAGCGGGCCGGCCTTGGCGGGGTTGGCCAGTGCCTGTCCAACGATGACGTCGGTCATCGCGTAGGCGAGGTTCTCACGGGGCAAGGTGTCATGTACGTGGTCGGCGAACCCCTCGGGCAGGGACTCCCTGCCAAGACCCAGGACGTCCACAGAGATGCCCGCGTGAGCCAAGGCGACCTCCGGGCCTTTGCGGGAGGCCAGGCCCTCCGAAGTGTGCAGGGCGATCGCGTCCCAGACCACTGTCACGGCCTGATCCGTCGCACCGTGACCGCGCAGGAATTCGGCGGCCAGGTCGGCACCGTCCACCTCGAACCGCTGGTTCCCGTTGCCCTGCTCGGACAGCCCCAGGTCGTGCAGGACGCAGCCCAGGAACAACAACTCGTCGTCGAAGTCCGCCCCGGCCCGCATACCGCGATGGTCGGCAAGAGCCCGGGCGAAGAGATAGCTGCGCACGCTGTGCCGAAACAGGAACCCCGGCTCCACCTCCTGGACGTAGTGCAGTGCGTGGACGGCCAGTTCCGTCCGGGGCAGGTCGAACTTGTCACAGCCGGCGGGCAGGGCAACATCCATCGCAGACGCTCCTCAGACAGCGGAAAGGGATGCACTGGTGAAACGGGACATCCTTGATCCTGCGGCCTTCCGCACCCTGCGACCAGTGGCCGTAATGACGAACTGCGCTAAGTTCTGGCCATGACACATGTGGTGGCCGTTCTCGCGCTCGACGGCGTCCTCCCCTTCGAACTGTCCACTCCCGGCCAGGTCTTCGGCACCGCCAACCAAGCCGCCGGCACCCTGCACTACGAACTCCGGATCTGTGCTCCTGGCCGCAGCACAACCACCTCCGCGGAGCACGGAGCCTTCCGGATCCACACCCCCTACGACCTCGACGGCCTCGCCGACGCCGACACCATCGTCATCCCCGCCCACGCGTGTTTTCTGACGCCGCCGCCCGGGACGGTCATCGAGGCGCTACAACGAGAGGCGGAGCGCGGGGCGCGCCTGGCCTCGGTGTGCGTGGGCGCCTTCACCCTGGCCGCCACCGGACTGCTGGACGGCCGCCGCGCCACCACCCACTGGCAGTACGCCGACGAACTCGCCCGACGCCACCCGCACATCAACGTCGACCCCGCCGTCCTGTTCGTCGACCATGGCAACCTGATCACCTCAGCGGGGGTGGCCGCCGGACTCGACCTCTGCCTCCACCTGGTGCGCCGCGATCTCGGCGCGGACCTCGCGGCCGCCACCGCCCGCAGGACGGTCATGCCGCTCCAACGCGACGGCGGCCAGGCCCAGTACATCGAACGTCCCCAACCCCCGACCGACGACACCGCCCTCCAGCCCGTTCTGCACTGGATGGAGCGTCACCTTCACCAGCCCCTGGCCCTCGCCGACATCGCCGGCCACACCAAGGTCAGTGTCCGTACCCTCAACCGCCAATTCCGCGCTCAGACCGGCACCACCCCGCTGCAATGGCTCCTACGCGCCCGCATACACCGCGCCCAGGAACTGCTGGAGACCACCGACCTGCCCATCACGCATATCGCCGACCGCACCGGCTTCGGCTCGCCCACCACCTTGCGTCACCACTTCACCCGCCACACCGGAACCTCCCCTTACGCCTACCGAGCCTCCTTCCGGCAGCGCCGCCGCACCGACGCCTCCACCACCGCGAGGAACGCAAAGCCGAGCCCGTCCTTGCCTTCCTCGCACTCGCCGCAGCCCTCTGCCGCTACGAACGCCTGACCTGCCTGGCCACACAGGACACGGTCTTGGATCTGCGGGTCAGTGTGTCCCCGAGGAGTGCTGGGCCCATCTCACTGGCGAACGGTCTTGCCGCTGCGATCACAAGCTGAACGTTTCGCAGAGCGCCAACGTCGAATCGCTGATCACCATGCAGACGATGATGCCGGCGCGCCGGCCTCGACCAGGCGTCTCATGTGGATCCCTGCTGGCCGCTGTCAGCCGACGGCGCCTTCGCATCGGCGATCCTGTTCCTGGGGAGTTCTCCCGGAGAGGAAAAGTCGCCTTGCCCGGAATTGAGTGGAGGGCTTCGTGGTGGGGAGCCGATACTGCCCAGATGATCACTTTTGACAAGCGCCGCGACTGTCCTGGGCGGCTGCTGGATGCATCCTGGGTGCGGTGGCAGCAGCGCACTTGGCCACTTCCGGAGGACGCCCCGCTGCACGGCCGACTGGTCTACGAACCGGTGACCTCGGGATTCGAGCGCGGTCATCACCGTACGTACGAGGACCTGCTGGCCGACCGCGGCCCCCTGCGAGAGCGGCGCCGCCCCCAGCGGGAGGAGATCCAGCAGCTGACGGCTCGCCTGATGGCGGCCGGCTCCCGGGCGGTACCGAGCGTCTGCCTCGCCCTGACCCGCTTCCTGTCCGGCGCACAGGCCCGCTGGGCGGTCGAGCCCAAACGCGTACTCGCGGAGTGCTCGCTGGGTGTGCGCATGGCATGGAGCGCCCACGGTGTCCTCATCGAGTGCGGCCATGAGCTGGTTGCCGAGACCCGGACGGACCCGGTGGTCCTCGCGGCGGTCGGCGAGGCGCTGGAACGCTGGACGACGCAGGCGGATGTCTTCTGGGAACCGGCCCGGGCCCTGTCCGAGGCCACCATCGCAGCTGTGCACGCTCTCGGCGGCTGGCAGCAGGCCACGGACGCGGAACTGCGCGCCTGGGCGGGGGCGGATTCAGTACAGGAGTGGGCGTTGTGCGACAGCTTCGATGTTGAGGACTGCGAGATCTGCCTGCCCGACCACTTCATGGCCGATGTGCTCTGCGAGGACGACACAGCCCGCTGACGGTGGCCAGCTGTGGCCCACAGCTTGGCCGTGGACTTCTCGGGAACTGGCGACAGTTGAATACGCGAGCCCACCAGTACGGGCCAGCATCGGCCGGACCATGATCACAGGCTTAGCGTTACCGCTGTACCAATGTTCCCCGAGGCCGTCATCCGGAAAAACCACCCCTGCTCCATCCCTGAACCCTGGGAGGTCGGCACCGCCGCAGTGGTTGAGAGGTGTGGTGGCGGGGAGCTGAAGTACGTCGCCACTGGCGTGTGCGGGTGATGAGGTGGTAGCGCCGCGCGCCCCGGTGCGCTGGTTGGCGCAGGTGTCGTCGCTGGAGGGTGAGCCGATGACCACGATGCCGCCCGCGGCGGCGGGCGAGGCGTTGAGCATCACGGCAACGGCAGTCATGACGCCGGCCAGGGCGAGGGAGCGGATGGCAGCAGCCAACTTGGTCTCCTGATGGGAAGCAGATGGAGAAGCTGCTCCGGCCTGCGCTTCGATGCCCTCGACCGTCCACTCGACGCCGTTGAGCCGCATCCCGGCTCCTGGCGCCAACGCCAGTATCCCGGCCCTCATCCGGCTGCCCGCCCGGCGCCCGCCCAGGCCGGCGTCGCATCGCTCAGCGGCTGGGCCAGCTCGATCGCGAGCCGTCCGTGCCAGATCAGGTGCAAGGCGTGGGCACGGGCCACCGCAGGCAGCCGAGTGGCCTCCACCAGATCCCCGAAGACCCGCGACCTACCCGCCACAGCACCGAGCAGCTCACCCTGGAGACCGAGCGGATCCTCCAGAGGACGGCGCTGGGCCGACAGAGCATCGAGTACGGAGATCACGTGCGGCCGCCAGCCGGGCACCACCGCATAGTGCCACCCACACGCTGCCGCGACCTTGGCAGCCGCGGCGAACTTCAGCCCGTCCCCCTCACCGATCCGGCACCGCGGCCGGACATCCATCAGCCACCAGGTGCCATCCGGCAGGCCAGCCAAAAAGTCGGGAATGTGCCCCACCCCGCCCAAGGAATGCCCGAAACCCAGTCGGAACGGCTGCGGCAGCACCTCGGCCACCCGCAGAAAATCCAGCGCCAGCAGCAGCCGCCGCTCCTCCAGCGACTCGAACTCGTGATGCCGTCCGGTGGATACAAGGAACTGCAGCCCCGGCCGGTGCTGCTGCCGGGAGAAATCGACGCCACCCTGGTTGCCGCCCACATACCCACTCACACAGCAGACCGGCGTCCGACCGCCCAGTGCCAGAGAAGGCCGGCATTGAGCACAAAACCGTAGAGCGCGACCGCTCATGAGAGCACTGGCCAACTAGAAGTCGAGATGGCCATCTATCGGTCGACGTCACATCAGTCTTCGTACACGGACAGGCTCAGCCACCACACCCCCAGGGACCGGATCGGACGTCACCGCACATCCAACCGCCTCGGCGGCTGTCAGCGCCGACCGTTCCCGGTCAGAGCATTACTTCTCGCGCAGGCTCTCGGCCTCGGCGGCCAGCACGGCCATGTCGCGGACATGCGTGTAGTACCTGGTCGCGTACTCGTCGTCGATCGCCGGCAGGACCTTGTCGAACACCGCCACCAGCCGCGTCAGGCCTGCGCGGTGCTGTTCGGTGAGAGGTCCTTCGAGGACGCTCGTCGCGTAGCCGTAGGCATCCGCGTCGAGCATCACCATGTCCTGGTCTCCGATGTCCAGGCCGCGGAAGCCAGGCGGGAACGGCGAGGCCATGTGCTCAGCGGTCATCCGCGACAGTGCATCCATTTTCTCTTCGAACATGTCAGCGATCATGCCGGGCATACTCAGGCATGCAGGCGCGGTTCGCATCACCCGGTGAACCAATGTGGTCACAGCACTAGTCGGCCGACCTGCCTGAGTCGCTCGTTCCAACTGAGCCCGTATCAGTGCGAACGGTCCGCCTCGCCCTGGGCGAGCGACTGTGTCAGGCGTTCCAGGCGCATGGCGAAGGCGGCGGCCTCACCCGGCGGCCACGTCGCCATCTCCTCCGCCACGAAGGACTCCATCGCCCCGCGCAAAGCCGTGACCGCCTTCTCGCCCTCAGTGGTGAGGACCAGCCTGGTCGCACGGGCGTCGGCGGGGTCGGGGCTACGGGTGATCAGCCCGGCCTCCTGCAGCCTGGTCGCGTAGCGGGTGGTGACGGTGCGGTCCATCCCGATCGCCTCGGCGAGCTTGGTGGCGGTGGCGGGCCCCACGCGGGCGAGCCCGGACAGCACGGGATAGGTGGTGGCGTCCACGCCCTCCACCCCGGAGGTCAGCCGGCCGTAGAGCCCGGCACGGGTGGCGCGCAGGGTCAGCGCCCCGATGGCTGCGGCCACGCGGGCGGCGGACGTGCTGTCAGGTGTCGTTTTACTCACCCCTCCATGATACGTGCAAAAAACACGGAGTCCTGCTAGCTTGATCTGCGTGCAGAAAGCACGTACATCGAGCACGCAAAGGACAGTCATGTCGCATTCGTCTTCGCACCAGCACCAGCCCGCCGTGCGCCCGGAAGATGTCCTGCCCGAGGGCGTCGACTCGACCGCGATCAACGGGCTGACCGTCCGCAAGGGTTCGGTGGCCGCATTCGTCGCCAACGCCCTGCGACTGGACGAGCTCACCGAGGGCACCCCCGAGTACGCAACCCTCGTCGCGCAGATGCGGGAACTCGCTCCCGCCCTGCGCGCCATCGGCCTCAACGATGTCTTCCGGCCTCGCTCCCCGGCGGTGGAGCGGATCCTCGCCGAGGCCGCGTAACGCGGCGCGTGTGGCCGGCGGCCGTCCGGCGGGACTGCCCCTCCGGGGCTGTCCCGCCGGGCTTGCCCCACGTGGCCTGCGACCGCCCTGGTGCCGCCCCGCCGCGAGGGAGGCGGCCATCAGCTCCGCTGGGCGGGGCCTGTGAAACCGAGCGATGTCTGAACTCCCCACTGCTGCACAGCGCGTCGGCGTCTGCCTCATTTGACAGCATTTAGAGGCATTGGGCGGCGCTTGAAGCGGGCAGCGGGAACACGCAATTGGACAAGAATGAGAGGAAGTGGCCGCCATGCTCGACGTGCTCATCGCCGGAGCCGGCCCGGTGGGGCTCTGGCTCGCCGCGGAGTTGCGCCTGCAGGGGGTGGAGGTGGCCGTCGTGGAACGCCGGGCGGCACCGGACGGACGGTCGCGCGCGGTCGGCATGCAGGCCGGCACGCTGGACACCTTCGCCACACGCGGCCTCGCGCAACGGTTCATCGAACGCGGAACACCGGTGCCGACCGGCCACTTCGGGGCGGCGACCACCCGGCTGGACTTCTCCACCGTCGGGGCGGCCCACCCCTACATGCTGGCGCTCGGCCAGTCCGTCACCGAGCAATTCCTGGAAGAGCACGCGGTCGCCGTGGGCGCCCGGGTGCTGCGCGGGGAGGAGGTCGTCTCGCTCACTCAGGCCCCTGACGCCGTCGAGGTGGTGATCCGGTCCGGCGGCACCCACCGGACGGTGCGGGCCCGCTGGGTGGTGGGCTGCGACGGCACCCGCAGTGCGGTGCGCCGGGCGGCCGGCATCGACTTCCCCGGCCAGGACACCACGCTGACCGGATGGCTCGCCGACGTAGAACTCGACGATCCGCCCACCGCGCCGCTCGCCGCCGCCGGGCCGGCCGGTTCGTTCCTGGCGGCCCCGATAGGCGACGGCGTCCACAGGCTGGCGGGCCTCTCCACGGCCACCATGCACTACGGCGCCGGCGAACCGCTGACCCTGGAGGAGGTTCGCGAGCAAACCCGCACGCTGCTGGGGCGGGACCTCGGCATCCGCAACCCCCGGTGGCTGTCGCGCTACGGCAACGCCACCCGCCGGGCCGCGCGGTACCGGGCCGGACGGGTGCTGCTGGCCGGGGACGCGGCACACATGTTCTTCCCGGCCGGTGGGCAGGGCATGAACCTCGGCATCCAGGACGCCACCAACCTGGGCTGGAAGCTGGCCGCCACCCTCCAGGGCCGGGCACCCGACGGACTGCTCGACAGCTACGACACGGAGCGCCGGCCGGCCGCCCGCGCCGTCATCGACAACACCCGCGCGCAGCTCGCCCTGTTCGCCGCGGCGAGCCCGGAGCAGATCGCCCTGCGCGAGGTCTGGTCCGCCGCGCTTGCCGAACCGCAGACCAACCGCCAGTGGGCCCGCCGGATCGCCGGCTTCGACGACCCGCTCCCTGCCGACACCCCACCCGGCGCGCACCCGCTGATCGGCACCCGACTGGCCGGCCTCGCCCTGGACACGCCCGCCGCACCCACCGCCCACCCGTTGATGCACCACGGCCGACCACTGTTGCTGGACCTCGGCGCGACACGGACACCGTGCCTCACCGATGGCCTGGAACAGCGGGCGGTAGCCGTGAACGCCGAGGCATCGCATGCGATCTGGCGGGACGTCGCTGCCGTCCTGATCCGGCCGGACGCCCGGATCGCCTGGGCCAGCACTGACACCGACCCGCGGCACCGAGCCGCGGACTGCCTCACCACCCTGCGCACCCTGAGCCGCTGAACGCCGCTCGACGAGCCCACCCGCCGGCCACGCCTACCTGCACACTGCCCTGGATCAGGGCCCTGGATCAGGCGAGGGCGGTGGCCCGGGCGCGCGTGCCGTCCGCGGCGGAGGACGCAGCCCGCAGCGCCGCGGCCGTCTCGGCGATGCTTCGTACGGGCAGAGCCTCCGGGTCTCGTCGGCCCGTACGCAACTTCTTCGCATTAAGCTGGGCGCATGAGTGCTCGAGCGACCACACGTCCCGGCGGGCGCAGCGCCCGCGTCCAGCAGTCCGTGCATCAGGCCGTCCGTGATCTGGAGGCGGAGGTCGGGCGGGACGCGCTCACCGTGCCGCTGATCGCCGCCCGCGCGGGAGTGACGCCGTCCACCATCTACCGGCGCTGGGGGGACCTGCGGGAACTGCTGTCCGACGTGGCCGTCGAGCGGTTGCGCCCCGATGCCGCGCCGGCCGACCTCGGCAGCCTGCAGGCGGACCTGGAGGCGTGGGCGGTGCAGTTCGCGGAGGAGATGTCCTCGACGGCGGGCCGCACGTACATCCGCGACGCCCTGCTGGGTGACCCCGAGCAGGGCAACGCGGTGCGCTGCTCCGATTACGCCGTCGAGCAGTTGAAGGTCCTCGGCGTTCGCGCGGCCGGGCGCGGGGAGGCCGTGCCCGATGTGGAGACCTTGCTGGACGTTGTCGTCTCGCCCTTGATGTACCGCATCCTCTTCCGTCCCTCGGATCTGTCGGCGGCCTACACCGACCGGCTCGTGGCGGCGGCGCTCGGCCGGTGCCCGCTCCCTCCGGCGGCCAAAAGCTAAAGATTTGCGTTTCGGGTGACAGGCAGCCTATTGTCTCTAACGCAAAGCGTTGGCCTTTAGGTGTGAGAGGTGCTCCACGCTCAGCGTCCCGGCCTTGCCGTCCTCGCCGAGCACCAGCTGACCGGGTCCTCCCTCCCACCGCACCGCCCCATCCGAAAGGACCCACCGATGAGCACTGCCGCGCCCCGTCAAGCCACTCCCTCCGCTCGTACGGGATGGAGCCTCGGCGACATCGCCGTACGCCGCGTCGACGAGATCGAACTGCCGCGCCAGACCGGCCCCTGGCTGCTGCCGGACGCCACCAAAGAGGTGCTGGACGAGGCGTCGTGGCTGCGCCCCGACTTCGCCGACGCCGACGTCCCCCGTCTGGCGAGCCACAGCTTCGCGGTGGAGGCGGGCGGGCTGCGGATCGTCGTGGACACCGGCATCGGCAACGCCAAGCCGCGCGCCAACCCGGCCTGGAACGGTCTCGACACCGACTTCCTGCAGCGCCTGACGGCGGCCGGCTTCCCGCCCGAGTCCGTGGACCTGGTGATCACCACGCACCTGCACACCGACCACGTCGGCTGGAACACCCGCCTCGCCGGTGAGGACTGGGTTCCCACCTTCCCCAATGCGCGCTACCTCACCAGCCGCACCGAATGGGACCACTGGGCCGCCACTGACCTGGACGAGGCCCGCCGCCAGATGTTCCGCGACTCCGTCACCCCCGTCCGCGACGCCGGACAGTACGACCTCGTGGACGTGCCCGATCAGGGGCACGAGGTGGCGCCGGGCGTCCTGCTGGTCCCTGCCCCGGGACACACCCCGGGGCAGGTCGCCGTGGAACTGCGCGGCAGCGAGCGCCGCGCGCTGATCACCGGCGACAGCATCCACCACCCCGTGCAGCTGTCCCACCCCCACGTGAACAGCTGCGTCGACATCGACCCCGCCCAGGCGATCCGCACCCGCGCCCGGCTGCTCGACGCCCTGGCGGACACCGACACGCTGCTCCTGGGCACCCACTTCCCGCAGCCCACGGCCGGCACCGTCCGCCGGGAGAACGGCCGTTACCGGCTGCTCACCGAGCACGGCACCGAGATCCCGGCCACCGCGGCCTGACCGCACACCCACCCCCGCACACCCGCCCCGGCTCGGCCGCTCCCGCACACCCGCCCCCGCTCGGCCGCTCCCGCACCGGCCGCCGAGCTGCCGCGGCATCTGCAGCTGTCTAAAGCGAATCCTTAGCCTTCAGGGCTCCGGTCACACCGCCGCTCCAACCTCCACTCCAACCTCCACCAAGAGGGAGAACATCCATGTCCGCCATCGAACTCACACCGCCAGAGGCCGCCCGCTGGGCCGCCCGCGCCGGACTCGAGCTGCCCGCCGAGCGGCACGCCGAGGTCGCCGCGGTCGCCAACCACATCCACAGCGTCGTCTCGGTCCTGCGCGAGCTGGACTTCGCGGACGCCCCGCCCGCCGCCGCCTACCACGCCGCCGCCTACCACGCCGGACAGGAGAAGCACGATGGAGCCGCATGAGCTGTCCCTCGCCGCCGCCGCGGACGCGATACGGGCCCGGCGGCTGTCCCCCCTCGAACTGGTCGACTCCGTCCTCGACCGGATCGAGAAGACCGAGCCGCACCTCGGCGCCTACGTCACGGTGGCCGCGGAGCAGGCGCGCCGGGCGGCGGGCGAAGCCGGACACGAAGTGGCGCAAGGCCGTTACCGGGGACCGCTGCACGGCATCCCGATGGGACTCAAGGACCTCATCGATGTCCGGGGGATGGCCACTACGGCCAGCTCCCGGGTCCGTGCCGGCCATCGCGCGACAGCGGACAGCACGGTCGCCGCGCGACTGAGCGCAGCCGGCGCGATCCTGCTCGGCAAGACCCACACCCACGAATTCGCTTTCGGCCTGACCACCCCGCAGACCCGCAATGCCTGGGACCCCGGCCGGGTCGCCGGCGGCTCCAGCGGCGGCTCCGCGGTCGCCGTCGCGTCGGGCGCCGCGACCTTCGCCCTGGGCACCGACACCGGCGGGTCGATCCGGGTGCCCGCCGCGCTCAACGGCGTCGTCGGCCTCAAGCCGACCTACGGCCTCGTCCCCCGTCACGGCGTCACCTCCCTGTCCTGGTCCCTGGACCACGTCGGCCCGATCACCCGAACCGTCGAGGACGCGGCCCTGGTCCTGACCGCACTGGCCGGACACGACCCGCGCGACCCCGCCTCCCTCTCGGTGCCCGTCACGGACTACCGGCCCGGTGCCGGCACGGACCTGACAGGGCTGCGCATCGGCCTGCCGCGCACCTACTACTTCGACAACGTCCACCCCGAGGTGGAGACCGCCGTCCGGCACGCCATCGGGCAGCTGGAAGCCCTGGGCGCACAGCTCGTCGAGGTCGACATCCCGATGACCCGTTACATCCAGGCCACCCAGTGGGGCCTGATGGTGCCGGAGGCCGGCGCCTACCACGAAGGCAGCCTGCGCACGGTCCCCGGGCTGTACCAGGAGGACGTCCGTGTCCTTCTGGAGGCGAGCGAGTTGATGAGCGCCGGTGACTACATGCGTGCTCAACGCTCCCGCACGCTCATGCGCGCCGAGTGGGCCCGGATGCTGGAGGAGGTCGACCTGATCGCCGCCCCGAGCGTCCCCATGCCCGCGGTCGGAGCCGGCGAGGAGACGGTCACCTGGCCCGACGGCACGGAAGAGAGCGTCTCCGACGCCTACGTGCGCCTTTGCGCCCCCGCCAACATCACCGGAGTGCCCGCCCTGACCGTTCCGGTCGGCCACGACGCGGCGGGCATGCCCATCGGAATGCAGCTGCTCGGCCGGCCCCTCGGCGAGCCCGCACTCCTGCGGGTCGGCCACGCCTACGAGCAGACGCAGCCCGCCCGGGAACTCGCCACAGTGGCCTGATCGTCCGCGCCACCTGGCCAACGCACCGGACGCCGTTGGCCAAGTGGCGCGCCCGCGCTCCCGGTTGCCGGGCGAGGAACCGGGCGCAGACATCCGGAAGCCCGCGTAACGTCCCTTCCGCCGTCCCCGGAGGGATCCGTCGGCACAGTCACGGCTCCCCCCGGCCCCGGGTGATTCGGACGGACGGCTGAGTTCCGGCCTTAATGGGGGACTAGGGAAATTCGGGTATCACCAGTCATACGGTCGCCTTTGGTTTCCGAAAAGAGCCGAGGTGGTGACCATGCACGACCAGAGCCCGCTGCGAGCCGAGACTTGGCCGATGTCGCGGACCTGCCCGTTCTCCCCGCCGCCGGACTACGCCGCTCTGCGCGAGCACCCCGGCCTGCCCAGGGTGACGGGCCCGAGTGGACGCACCGTGTTCGTTGCCGCACGCCATGAAGACGTCCGCGCTGTGCTCGGCGACGCCCGGTTCAGCTCCGACCGCTCGCACCCGGACTTCCCGCGGATGCGCGTCGGCGAGACCGTGTTCCCCGGCTTCAGGCCCTCGCTGGTCGAGATGGACCCGCCCGAGCACGGCCCCGTTCGTCGTGCGGTCGCCGGCGAGTTCGCCGTCCGCCGCATGCGAGAACTGCGCCCCAAGATCCAGTGCATCGTCGACGGTCTGCTCGACGATGTGCTGGCCGGCGCCGGACCCGCCGACCTGGTGTCCGCGCTGGCCGTGCCGATGGCCGGTCTGGTGCTGTGTGAGCTGCTCGGCATCCCGACCGGTGACCGGGAGGAGTTCACCACCAACACCACGGTGCTGACGGCCCACGACTCCGCTGCTGCGGATCGCGCCGAGTCCTTCCGCTCTCTGATGGCGTATTTCGACGCGCTGTGCGCCGTCAAGATGACCGAGCGGCCCGAGGACCTGCTGGGCAGGCTGGCGGCCCACCAGCTCTTCAGCGGTGGCGAGAGCCGCCGGTCCATGGTCGAACTGTGCATACTCCTGCTCGTCGCGGGCCTGGAGACCACCGCCACGATGACCGCACTCGGGGTCCTGGCCCTCCTCGAACACCCCGACCAGCTCGCCCTCCTCACCGCCGACCCTGGCCTGACCCCGGCAGCGGTGGAGGAACTGCTGAGGTTCTTCTCCGTCGCCGAGCTGTCCCTGATGCGCCGCGCCACGGCGGACGTCGAGATCGGCGGCACTCTGGTACGGGCGGGCGAGGGCGTCGCCGCCCTGTCCGCCGCCGCCAACCGCGACCCCGCGGCCTTCGCCGACCCGGACACGTTCGACATCACCAGGGACAACCGCAGGCACCTGGCTTTCGGCTCGGGACCGCACCAGTGCCTCGGCAAGAATCTGGCCCGGCTGGAACTGCGCATCGTCCTCGGCACTCTGTTCCGGCGCATCCCCACCCTCCGCCTGGCCACGCCGCGCCACGAACTGCGCTACGTCAACGGCTCCGGGTTCTCGGTATCGGCGCTCCCGGTCACCTGGTGACGGAGACAAAAAGCGTCGGCCGTCAGTCATACGTTTACCGAAACTGGATCTGCTGCGCGTCACGGTAGCGGCAGAAATCCCTGCCAACAGGCCGAAGTCCCTAGTGAAATCCCCAGACTTTGGCCGGCTGAAGGTGTTGTGTTCAACGAGTCCGGGTGCTGATCATATTGATGCACCTTCAATTTATCGGCGTTTGGTCAGATGGTCGCGAGTTCGGTGAATGATTTTGCGCCCATGGCAGCCGACAAAACCCAAACTGCTCTGGGAGGGCACCGGATGCCGGGCGAACCGATTGCGATTGTGGGAATGGCGTGCCGCTACCCGGGCGGAATAACCGACCCGGAAGGGCTCTGGCAAGTGGCCAGGGACGGGATCGACGCGATCGGCGAGTTACCGGACGACCGGGGCTGGGACCTCGCGGCCCTCTACGATCCCGACCCGGACCGGCCCGGTACCTCCTACGTCCGGCACGGCGGCTTCCTCTACGACGCCGGCCATTTCGACGCCGAGTTCTTCGGGCTCTCCGCCCGCGAGGCGTTGACCACCGATCCGCAGCAGCGCCTCCTGCTCACGACGGCGTGGGAGGCCCTGGAGAACGCGGCCATCGATCCCACCTCGCTGCGGGGCAGCCGCACGGCCGTGTTCGCCGGCTCGATGATGCACGACTACGCGCCCCGGGTGCACACCGTCCCGGACGGGCTGGAGGGTTACCTGATCACCGGGAACACCTCCAGCGTGGTCTCCGGCCGAGTGGCCTACGTGCTCGGCCTCAACGGCCCCGCGGTCACGGTGGACACCGGCTGCTCCTCGTCGCTGGTGACCACTCATCTCGCGGTGCAGTCACTGCGTCTCGGCGAGTGCGACCTGGCCCTGTCCGGCGGGGTGACGGTGATGGCCACCCCGGAGATGTTCGTGGAGTTCTCGCGGCTGCGGGGCCTCGCCCCGGACGGCCGGTGCAAGCCGTTCTCCGAGACGGCGGACGGCACGGCCTGGTCCGAGGGCGTCGGAATGCTGGTGCTGGAACGGCTCTCCGACGCCCTGCGCAACGGGCACACCGTGCACGCGCTGGTGCGCGGCACCGCGGTCAACTCGGACGGGGCCTCCAACGGGCTCTCCGCACCCAGCGGGCCGGCCCAGGAACGGGTGCTGCGGGCGGCGCTGGCCGACGCCGGACTGTCCGAGGCGGACGTCGACGCGGTGGAGGCGCACGGCACGGGCACCGCGCTCGGCGACCCGATCGAGGCACGGGCGCTGCTGGCGGTGCACGGCCGGCAGCGGGCGCGCTCGCTGCTGGTGGGGTCGGTCAAGTCGAACATCGGGCACACGCAGGCCGCTGCCGGGGCGGCGGGCATCCTGAAGATGGTGCACGCCATGCGCGACGGCGTGCTGCCGCGCATCCTGCACCTGACCGAGCCCAGCCCCCACGTGGACTGGGAGTCCGGCGGTGTCACCCCGCTCGCGCAGAACACGCCGTGGCCGGAGACCGGACTCCCGCGCCGGGCCGGGGTCTCCTCGTTCGGCATCAGCGGCACCAATGCCCACGTGATCCTGGAACAGGCGCCGGAACCCCCGCCCGCCGCGGCACCGCAACCGGCCTCCGCCGTGCCGCTGCTGCTGTCCGCACGGTCGGCGGAGGCGCTGCGGGAACAGGCCGGCCGGCTGGCCGAGCGGCTCCGCCCGGACCGGGTCGGCCTGCTGGACGCCGGATTCACGCTGGCGACCGGCCGGGCCGGGTTCGAACACCGGGCCGCCGTCCTCGGCCGGGACCGGGACTCGCTGGTGCACGGACTGGAGGCGCTCGCCGAGGGCGGTCCGGCACCGGGCGCGGTCGTCGGGTCACCCTGCCGGGACACCAGTCCGGTGCTGTTGTTCCCCGGCCAGGGCACGCAGTGGACCGGGATGGCCACGGGGCTGCTGGAGTCCAGCCCGGTCTTCGCCGAACGCATGGCGGCCTGTCAGGACGCGATGGCGCCGTACGTGGACTGGAACCTGAGCGACGTGCTCACCGACGCGGACGCGCTGCTCCGGGTGGACGTGGTGCAGCCCGCGCTGTGGGCGGTCATGGTGTCGCTGGCCGGACTCTGGCGGGCACACGGGGTGCGGCCGGCCGCGGTGGTGGGCCACTCCCAGGGCGAGATCGCGGCCGCGACCGTAGCCGGCGCGCTGTCCCTGGACGACGGGGCGCGGATCGTCACGCTGCGCAGCCGCGCCTTGCGGGCGCTCTCCGGTACGGGCCGGATGCTGTCGGTGGGGCTGCCGAGAGCGGCGGTCGAGGAGTCGATGGCCCGCTGGGGCGAGGACCTCTCGGTGGCCGCGGTCAACGGGCCGAGCGCGACGGTGGTCTCGGGCACCGTCCAGGCGGTCGAGCAGTTCGCCGCCGCACTGGACGCCGAGGGCAAACGGGCGCGCCTGTTGCCGGTGGACTACGCCTCGCATTCGGCGCAGGTCGAACTGCTGCGTGCGGAGCTGCGCGAACTGCTGGCGCCGGTGACTCCGATGGCGGCCGGGATTCCCTTCCACTCGACCGTGACCGGCGGTCCGGTGGACACCACCGGGCTGGACGCGGACTACTGGTACCGCAACCTGCGCGCCACGGTCGAGTTCGAGGCGACGGTGCGCGGGCTGGTCGCCGCCGGGCACACCACGTTCCTGGAGTCGAGCCCGCATCCGGTGCTCGCCGGCGGCGTGCGGCAGATCCTCGGCGACTACCAGGAGGATCACGACCCCCAGGAGGACCACGACGGGGGCGGCGTGGTGCTGGAGACCCTGAAACGGGACGAGGGCGACGCCGACCGCTTCCTGCTCGCCGTGGCCGAGGCAGCCGTGCACGGGGTGGACGTGCACTGGAACGGGCTGTTCGACGGCGCCCGGAGTGTGGAGCTGCCGACCTACCCGTTCCGTCGGCAGCGGTACTGGATGCTGCCCACCGCCTCCTCCGGGCCCGTCGCCGGGCATCCGATGCTGGACTCGGTGGTCCAGCTCGCCGGCGGTGGCCTGGTCGCCACCTGCCGGCTCTCGCTCACCCGGCACCCCTGGCTGGCCGAGCACGAGGTGCGCGGCACCGTGCTGCTGCCCGGGGCCGCGTTCGCCGAACTGGCGCTGCACGCGGGTGAGCGGGCGGGGCTGCCGGTGCTGGACGAACTCGTGCTGGAGAGCCCGCTGGTGCTGCCCGAGCGGGGCGAGACCGAATTGCAGATCGCGATCGGCGAGACGGACCCGGGCGCGCTGGCGATCCACGCCCGGTCCGCGCCGGACGCGCCGTGGACCCGGTACGCGACCGGGACGCTCCGGGCAGCGGGGTCCGGCGGTGAGACCCTGACGGAGTGGCCGCCGGCCGGTGCCGAGGAGATCGACCTCGACGGCGAATACGCACGGCTCGACGAGCGGGGTTACGAGTACGGGCCGGCCTTCCAGGGGTTGCGGCGGGCCTGGCGGCTCGGTGCGGAGCGCTTGGCCGAGGTCGAGCTGCCGGTCGATCCCGGGCGGTTCGGACTGCACCCGGCCCTGCTCGACGCCGCATTGCACCCGCTGCTGCTGGATGCGGAGGACGCGCCGGTGAGGCTGCCGTTCTCCTGGAGCGGGGTCGCACTCCATGCGGTCGGGGCCACGGCGTTGCGGGTGCGGCTGACTCCGCAGGGCAACGACTCGTTCGCCGTGGCACTCGCCGACGCGGCGGGGGAAGCGGTGGCCACGATCAGCGCGCTCGCGCTCCGGCCCGTGGGGCCCGTGCGGCCGGGGCCGGCAGGCGTGGACCGGGCGCTGCACCGGCTGGACTGGGTGCCGGTCGCGCAGCGGCCCGCCCCGGCGATCGTGGACGCGCAGATCGTAGACGCGCAGATCGTGGACGTGGCCGGGCCCGGGGAAGCACTGGCGCGGGTCCGCGAGTTCTTGGACACCGACGACGAGAAGGCGACGGGCGGGCCCCTGATCGTGCGGACCCGTGGTGCGGTCGCGATCGCCCCGGAGGACGACCAGGACCCCGACGCCGCGGCGGTCTGGGGCTTGGTCCGCTCGGCACGCACCGAACATCCCGGCCGGTTCGTACTGGTCGACCTGGACCACCCCGGCGACCCCGAGGACGCCGGCTCCGCCCTGGAGCTGGCGTTGGGCGCCGGTGAGCCGGAGATCGCCGTCCGGGACGGGCAGGCGTTCGCGCCGCGGCTGGCCCGGGTACTGCGCCTTCCCGGGGGACAACCCCCGGACCCTCGGCCGGAACAGCAGGCCACCGGGGTCACCAGGACGGACATCACGCGGGAAACGCCGGAAACGCGGACGGGGGAGCGGCCCGACCTTGCCGGAGGCACGGTGCTGATCACCGGCGGGACCGGCGTGCTCGGCCGGGAGCTGGCCCGGCACCTGGTCACCGAGCACGGGGTGCGGCACCTGGTGCTGGCGGGGCGGCGGGGCGGCTCGGTGGCGCTTGAGTCCGGTCTTGAGGACCTGACCGGCACCGCCGAGATCACGGTCGTGGCGTGCGACGTCGCCGACCGGGCCGCCCTCGCCGAGCTGCTGGCGGCGATCCCCGAGCACCGCCCGCTGACCGCGGTGATCCACGCCGCCGGGGTGCTGGACGACGGCACGGTGCGTTCCCTCACCGCCGAACGTTTGAACGCGGTCCTGCGACCGAAGGTTGAGGGCGCACGCAACCTGCACGAACTGACCGAACACCTCGACCTGGCCGCCTTCGTGCTGTTCTCCTCCGTAGCCGGTGTCCTCGGCACGCCGGGGCAGGCGAATTACGCGGCCGCCAACGCATGGCTGGACGGACTGGCGCAGCACCGCCGCTCGCGGGGACTGCCCGCTTCGTCGATGGCGTGGGGACTCTGGGCGCAGGACACCGGCATGACCGGGCGGCTGGACGACACCGACCGGGCCCGGCTGCGGCGCACCGGGCTCGTGCCGATGTCCCGCGAACACGGGCTCGCCCTGTTCGACGCGGCGCTGGGCACCGGCCTGGCGTGCACCGTGCCCGCCCGTTTCGACCTGGCCAACGTGCGTGCGGCAGGCCCGGAGCGGGCTCCGGTATGGGCCGGGCTGCTCGGCGTCCGGCGGAGCGCGGCCCGGCCGGCCGCCGTGGCCGCGGCGCCCGTGTTCGTCTCCGGCGGCGAGCGGTCGGTGCTCGATCTCGTGCTGGCCACGGTGGGCTCCGTGCTCGGCGTGGAGCGCCGGGTGGACCCGGCGCGGGCGTTCCGCGACATCGGCTTCGACTCGCTGTCCGGGGTGGAGCTGCGCAACCGGCTCTCCGCCGCGACCGGGGTGCGGCTCCCCGCCACCGCGGTGTTCGACCACCCCACCCCCACGGCCCTGGCCGGCTACCTGTCCGGGCAGCTCCCCGACGCGCTACCCGGCGGCCGGACACCGGTCGCCGGGCCCGGCCCGCAGGACATGGACGACCCGGTGGTGCTGGTCGGCGCGAGCTGCCGCTTTCCCGGCGGGGTGTCCACCGTGGACGAGCTGTGGGAGCTGCTGGCCGACGGACGGGACGCGATCACCGAGTTCCCGGCGGATCGCGACTGGAACCTGGACGAGGTCTACCACCCGGAGCCGGGCCGCGGCGGGCGCAGCTACGTGCGGCACGGCGGCTTCCTGGACGGGATCGCCGAGTTCGACAACGGCTTCTTCGGCGTCGCCCCGGCCGAGGCGGTCTCGATGGACCCGCAGCAGCGCATCCTGCTGGAACTGGCCTGGCACGCGCTGGAAGACGCCGGGATCGACCCGACCGCGTTGCGGGGCACCCGCACCGGTGTCTACCTCGGGCTGATGGGCAACGACTATGCGCGCCGCGCGCACCGGACGCCCGAGGACCTCACCGGCGACGTTTCCATCGGCAACGCGGGCAGCGTCGCGTCGGGGCGGCTCGCCTACACGTTCGGCTTCCACGGCCCGGCGATCACGGTGGACACGGCGTGTTCCTCCGCGCTGGTGGCGATGCACCAGGCCGCGCAGGCGCTGCGGGCAGGTGAGTGCACGGTGGCGCTGGTGGGCGGCATCACGGTGCTCACCACGCCGACGCTGTTCGTGGAGTTCTCCCAGGTGGGGGTGCTCTCCCCGGACGGCCGCTGCAAACCGTTCGACGCGGCCGCGGAGGGCACCGCGTGGAGTGAGGGCGCCGGCCTGGTGGTGATGGAGCGGCTTTCCACCGCGCGCGAGCGGGGCCACCGGGTGCTCGCCGTGCTGCGCGGCTCGGCACTCAACTCCGACGGCGCGTCCAACGGGCTGACGGCGCCGAACGGATCGGCCCAGCAGCGGGTGATCCGGGACGCGCTGGCCGTCGCGGGGCTGGCGCCCGGCGAGGTGGACGCGGTGGAGGCGCACGGTACCGGCACCCCGCTCGGTGACCCGATCGAGGCCACCGCGCTGCTGGCGACCTACGGGCAGGACCGGGAGCAACCCGTGCTGGTCGGGTCCGCGAAGTCCAACCTCGGGCACACCCAGGCCGCGGCGGGCATGGCGGGGGTGCTCAAGATGGTGCAGGCCATGCGGCACGGCCGGTTGCCCCGGACCCTGCACCTGAACGACCCGAGCCCGCACGTGAACTGGGACGACGGCGCGGTGCGGTTGCTGGACGAGCCGGTGGACTGGCCGCGCGTGGACCGTCCGCGGCGGGCAGCGGTGTCCTCGTTCAGCCTCAGCGGCACCAACGCGCACGTGATCCTGGAGGAGCCCGAGCCCGAGCCCGGACCGGAGCCGGCGACCGCCGAGGCTCCGCCGCTGATCCCGTGGGTGCTCTCCGCGGCCACCCCGGAGGCGCTGCCCGCGCAGGCCGACGCCTTGCTCCGCCGAATGGCCGACGGGGACGGGAACGGCTCGCCGTCCGCGCTGGACGTGGCGTACTCGCTGGCCACCACGCGGGCCCGGCTGCGTGCCCGCACGGTCGTGCTCGGCACGGACACCGGCGAGCTGACCGCCGCGCTGCGAGCCGGGACCGGCAGTACCGGAGTGGCGGCCGACGGCGCGACCGCGTTCCTGTTCCCCGGCCAGGGCGTGCAGTACGCGGAGATGGCCACGTCGCTCCGGGACCGCGTACCGGCGTTCGCGGCGGCCCTCCGGGAGATCGCCGCCGAGCTGGACCCGCTGCTGGACCGGCCGCTCGACGAGATCCTCCGGGACGGCCCCGGTGAACGCACCGACCATGCGCAGGCCGCGGTGTTCGCGGTTCAGGTGGCGGTGTTCCGGCTGCTCACCACGTTGGGGGTGCGGCCGGACGCGGTGGCCGGGCACTCGGTCGGCGAAATCGCCGCGGCGCACGCCGCGGGCGTGTTCTCGCTGGCCGACGCCTGCGCCCTGGTGGCCGCGCGCGGGCGGCTGATGCACGAACTCGCCGGCGAGGGCGTGATGGTGGCGGTCCAGGTACCGGAAGCCGACGTGCCGGAACTGCTGCGCGGCCTCGAGGACCGGGTGGCGCTGGCCGCGGTGAACGGGCCCGCCTCGGTGGTGCTCGCCGGGGACGCGGACGCGGTGCGGGAGATCTCGCAGCGGGTGACCCACGTGCACCGCCTGGCGGTGCGGCACGCGTTTCACTCCCACCACATGGACCCGGTTCTGGACCCCTTGCGGGAGGTGCTGGCCGGACTGGACTTCCGTACACCGGTGATTCCGGTCGTGTCTTCGGTGACCGGCGCACGGGTCACCGAAGAGCTTCGTGACCCGGAGTACTGGGTCCGGCAGGCGCGGGAAACGGTGCGCTTCCACGACTGCCTGCGTGCTCTGGACGCGGCGGGTGCCGGCACCTATCTGGAGCTGGGACCGGGCGCGACGCTCAGCGCGCTCGGCCAGGAGGCGCTGGGCGGGGACGGTTTCCTGCCGCTGCTGCGCCAGGATGCCGACGAGGTGCACGGCCTGCTGACGGCGTTGGCGACCGCGCACACCCGCGGGGTCGACGTGGACTGGGCGGCCTGGTGCGCGGGCGGGCGGGCGGTGCCACTGCCCGGCTACGTGTTCACCCGGCAGCGGTTCTGGCTGCCCGACGACGACGAGGCCCCCACCGATCCTCTGCTGCACGGTGTCGAGTGGCCGCTGCTGCCTGCCTCCGGCACGGGCGCCGACGCGCCGGGGCCGTGGCTGGTGGTGGCCCCGCCGGGCGCGGAGTGGGACCGGCTCACCGAGGACGTGGCGGGCGTGCTGGGCGAAGGGATCCGCACCGTGCGCGGCGACGCCGTGGACGGCGAGCACTGGAACCGGCTGCTGCCCGACCTGCCGGGAGGCGGCATCGTGTCCCTCCTGGCGATGGCCGAGGGCCCGGACACGCCACAGGTGCCGACCGGCCTGGCCGCCACCCTCGCACTGCTGCGGGCGCTGCTGTCCAGAGGCGCGGACACGCCCCTGTGGTCGATCACCAATGGCGCCGTACGGGCCGACCCGGCGGACACCGTGCCGCATCCGGAGCAGGCCGCCGTGTGCGGGCTGGTCCGGGTCGCGGGCATGGAAGCGCCCCGGCTGCACGGCGGCCTGGTGGACCTTCCGCCGCGACCGGCCGTGGAGGACCTGGCCGCGCTGCCCGCCGCGCTGGCCGCCCGAGACGAGATCGCGATCCGGGCCGGGCGGCTGCACGCCAGGCGACTGGTCCCGGTGTCCCGCACCGAACCCGCCACGACGGAGCCCATCGGCACCGTGCTGATCACCGGGGGACTGGGCGGCATCGGCGCGCACATCGCCCGCCGGCTGGCGGCCCGGGGAGCGGACCGCCTGCTGCTCGTCGGCCGCCGGGGCGTGGACACTCCCGGCGCGACGGAACTGCGCGCCGAACTCACCGCGCTGGGTACCGACGTCGAAATCGCCGGCTGCGACGTGGCGGACCGCGAGGCGCTCGCCGGGCTGCTCGCCGGGCGGTCGCTCACCGGTGTGGTGCACGCCGCCGGGGTGCTCGACGACGGGGTGCTGGAGGCGCTGTCCGAGGCCCGGCTGGCGCGTGTGTACGCGGCGAAGGCGGACGGCGCGCGGTTCCTGCACGAGCTGACCGCCGGCCATCCGCTGCGCTTCTTCGTACTGTGCTCCTCGCTGGCCGGCACCGCGGGTTCGCCGGGGCAGGGCAACTACGCCGCGGCCAACGCCGTCGTGGAAGCGCTCGCAGCCCATCGGCAGGCCGGCGGCCTGCCCGCGACGAGCCTGGCTTGGGGCCCCTGGCTGGACACCGGGATGACCACCTCCTGGCCCGCCGGCTCGCAGTCGGACAGCGGCGCCACGCCGATGCCCGCCGACCGGGCGCTGGACGCGCTGGAGCGGGCACTGTCCGGCGGTGCGGCCCAGTACGCGGCCGGTGCCGTGGACTGGCCGAGGTTCGCCGCCGCACGGCCGGGGCGCCTGTGCTCCGGACTGCCGGGCGTGGGCACGGACACCGGGACCGAACCCGCGAGCGCGTTGCTGGAACGGCTGGCGGCCACCGCCCCGGAGCAGCGGCCGTCGGTGCTGCTGGAGCTGGTCACCGCCCGGGTCGCCGCCGTTTCGGGCCGGCCGGCCGGAGACCTCGACGCGCACCGGCCGTTCCGGGAGCTGGGTCTGGACTCGCTGGCCGGGGTCCGGCTGCGCAACCTGCTCGGCGCGGACACCGGAGTGCCGCTGGCGGCCTCCGCGGTCTACGACCATCCCACCGCCGCCGCGCTGGCCCGGTACCTCGGCGACGCCCTCGGTGTCGACGAGGGCGACCCGGCCGAGCGGGTCGTGCTGGACCGCCTGAGGGAACTGGAGGCGGCCCTGCTCCGGAGGCGTACATCCGCGCCCCTCCCCGAGGAGATCACCACGACCCTGCGGCGACTGCTGCGCAGCCAGGAAGACGGCACCGCCGATGAACGGACCGCGGTGCCCGACCTGAGCGGTGCCACGGACGACGAGATGTTCGCGCTGATCGACGGAGTGCTCGACGACGCGCAACCCAGCACCGGTCGCGTTGCCGGCCGTGCCACGGAGAGGAGCTAGCCCATGTCAGAGCCAAGCCGCCCACCTGCCACCGTGCTCGACAACCCGCTGCACGCCCTGCTCGACCGGGAGGTGCTCGCGAACCCCTACCCGTTGTTCGAGCGGTGGCGGGAGGAAGGCCCGATGTGGACGCCGGACGGTTCGCTGCTGCTGAGCGACCACGCCAGTTGTATGGCGGTGCTCAAGAGCCACACGACCATGGGCAGTGACACGTTCAACGCGCCGGGGATGCGGGAACTCTTCGGCGACCGCGGGGACGAGCCGGTGCTCAACTCGATCTTCTTCATGGACGATCCCGGACACGGGCGGCAGCGGAACCTGGTCAGCAAGGCCTTCACGCCACGGATCACCGCGCGCTTCGAGCCGTGGATCCGCGAGATCGTGGACGAACTGCTCCGCGACTGCCTGGCCGACGGCGAGTTCGACGGCGTGCAGGACCTGGCCGCGGTCCTCTCGCTGCGGGTCATCGCGACTCTCCTGGGCATCCCGGCCGAGGACATCCCGATGCTGCGGGAGTGGTCCAGCGACATGGCGCTGTCCACGGAGCTGCCCACGCTGGTGGCCAGCTTCCACTCCACCGCGATGTTCGACCGCGAGGAACTCGTCCGCATCGTCCGCACCACCACCGAACTGCACGGCTACTTCGCGGACCTCATCCACAAGCGCCGCCGCAACCCCGGCGAGGACCTCATCTCCAGCCTGCTCTCCACGCAGGAGGACGGGCGCGGGCTGAGCCGGCGCGAGGTGACGAACGTCGTGGTGACCGTGTTCACCGCGGCCCACGAGTCCACCACGAACCTGATCACCAACGGCCTCCTCGCGATGTCGCGCCACCCCGAGCAGTTCCAGCTGCTCCGGCAGAACCCGGCGATCGCCGGCGACGTGGTCAGCGAGGCGCTGCGCTACGACTGCCCGATCATGCTGACCGGCCGTGTCGCGCTGCGGTCCGACCGGATCAACGGCATCGACATCCCCGAAGGCTCGGTGGTCACCCTGGTCCTCGCGTCCGGCAACCGGGACGAGCGGGTGCACCCGAGGGCGGATCAGTTCGTCGCGGACCGGAAGCCGGCCGCGATGAACCTCGCCTTTGGCGCCGGCGCGCACTACTGCCTCGGCAGCAGCCTGGCCCGGCTGGAGGCGGAGATCGTGTTCGGTGAACTGGCCCGCCGGCTGCGCGGCTTCCACGTGCACGAGGACTCACTGAGCTACCGCAGGCACGTGGTCGTCCGCGGCCTCGACACCGAACGCATCACCTTCCAACTCTGACCGGCCATCCGTCGCAGGGAGTCGTTCATGCACGACGAAGTCAGCACGCTCCGGCAATACCTGAAGAAAGTCACCACCGATCTGTTACGCACCCGGGAGCAGTTGCGTGACGTGACCGAGCAGTCCGCCGAGCCGATCGCGGTGGTCGGCATGTCGTGCCGGCTGCCCGGCGACGTGGCCTCGCCCGCCCAGCTGTGGGACCTGGTGGCCGCGGGCACGGACGCCATTTCGGCCTTCCCCGAGGACCGGCACTGGCCGATCGAGGAGCTCTACGACGCCGATCCGGAGTCCCAGCAGGCGCGGCGGTCCTACGTGCGCGAGGGCGGCTTCCTCAGCGGGGCGGGCGATTTCGATCCCGCGTTCTTCGGGATCTCCCCGCGCGAGGCGCTGGTGATGGACCCGCAGCAGCGGTTGGTGCTGGAACTCGCCTGGGAGGCACTGGAGTCCGCGGGCATCCTGCCGGACTCGCTGGTGGGCGAGCGGGCCGGGGTCTTCGTCGGCGCGTCCAGCAACGACTACGAGATGCTCTGGCAAGGCACCGACCAGTTCTCCCAGTACGGCATCACCGGCAACACCATGAGCGTGATCTCGGGCCGGATCAGCTACGCCCTGGGTTTCCACGGCCCGGCCCTCACGGTGGACACCGCCTGCTCGTCCTCCCTGGTCGCCACCCACCTCGCGATGCGGGCCCTGCGCGCCGGCGAGTGCCCGATCGCGCTGGCGGGCGGTGTGACGGTGCTGAGCACTCCGGAGACGTTCGTCGAGTTCTGCGGCCAGGGCGTCACCTCCCGGGACGCCCGGATCAAGGCGTTCGCGGCCGGGGCGAACGGCTCGATCTGGGCCGAGGGGGCGGGTCTCCTGGTGCTGGAGCGGCTGTCCGACGCGCGGCGGCACGGCCATCAGGTGCTCGCCGTGCTGCGCGGCTCGGCGGTCAACTCCGACGGCACCAGCAACGGGCTCTCGGCACCCAACGGCACCGCGCAGCAGGAGGTGATCCGTACTGCGCTCGCCGACGCCGGGCTGTCCACCCAGGACGTCGACGTGGTCGAGGCGCACGGCACCGGCACCCCGCTCGGCGACCCGGTGGAGGGCACCGCGCTGGTGGCGACCTACGGCCAGAACCGGCCGTCCGGCCGGCCGCTGCTGCTGGGCTCGCTGAAGTCCAACATCGGGCACACGCAGGCAGCGGCCGGAGTGGCCGGCATCATCAAGATGATCATGGCGATGCGGCACGGGCTCGCGCCGAAGACGCTGCACGTGGACAGCCCCACCCCGAAGGTGGACTGGGGAGTGAACGGCGTCAGCGTGCTCGCCGACGCGATGCCCTGGCCGGAGACCGGGCGAGCGCGCCGCGCCGCCGTCTCCTCCTTCGGGATCAGTGGCACCAACGCCCACGTCGTGCTGGAACAGCCCGTCGAGCCGGAGGCGCCGGAGCCCGGCGTGCCGTCCGCCGGCCTGGTGTGGACGGTGTCGGGCCGGACCGAGGACGCGCTGCGCGACCAGGCGGCCCGGCTGCTGGCCTTCGCCGAGTCCGGCGACGCTCCCTCCGCCGAGGGGCTGGCGCACGCACTGGCCACCCGCCGCACCCACTTCCGCCACCGGCTGGCCGTGCCCGGCCGGGACCTGGCCGACCTCACCTCCGCGCTGCGCGGCCACCTCGGCACCGGCCGGGCCCCCGATGTGGCGGTGGGCGCCGCGGCTGGCGGCGGGCTGTGCATGCTGTTCACCGGTCAGGGCGCGCAGCGGCCCGGCATGGGGCGGCAGCTCGCCGCCTCCTTCCCGGTGTTCGCCGAGGCGTTCGACGAGGTGTGCGAGCTGTTCGACCGGGAGCTGGAGAAACCGCTGCGGACCGTGCTCGAGGGCGAACCGGACCTGCTCGACCGTACCGACTTCGCCCAGGCCGCCCTGTTCGCGGTGGAGGTCGCGCTGTTCCGGCTGATGCGCTCCTGGGGCGTGCGCCCGGACCTGCTGCTGGGGCATTCGATCGGGGAGATCAGCGCGGCGCACGCGGCCGGGGTGTGGTCGCTGCCGGACGCGGTCCGGCTGGTGGCCGCCAGAGGCCGCCTGATGGCCGCGCTGCCCGAGGGCGGCGCGATGCTGTCCGTGCAGGGCACCGAGCAGGACCTGGCCCCCTGGCTGGCGGGGCGCGCGCGGCGGGTGTCCGTCGCGGCGGTGAACGCCCCGGACGCGGTGGTCGTCTCCGGTGCGGACGAAGACATCACGGAACTGGAGGCCGACTGGGCGGGCCGGGGACGGCGGACCCGGCGGCTGCGGGTCAGCCACGCGTTCCACTCGCCGCTGATGGAGCCGATGCTGGCCGAGTTCGGCACGGTCCTGGCCGGGTTGACGACGCACGATCCGCACATCCCGGTGATCTCCAACCTCACCGGCGAGATTGCCACGGCCGAGCAGTTGCGCTCGCCGGAGTACTGGACCGCGCACGTCCGGCAGGCGGTGCGGTTCCACGACGGGCTGCGCACCGCACGCGAGGCCGGTGCACGCGTCCTGCTCGAACTGGGACCGGGCGCGGTGCTTTCCGCGCTGGCGGGGCGGGACGCCGGGCCGGACGAGGCGAGGGTGCCCACCCTGCGCGGGGCCGATCGTGACGAGACCAAGGACGTGCTGCTCGCCCTCGGCGCGCTGCACACGCAAGGCGTGGAGGTGGACTGGCCCGCCGTGCTGCCCGCCGCGCCCGCCAGGACGGCCGACCTGCCCGCCTACGCGTTCCAGCACGAGAGGTACTGGCTGGTGCCGGACGGGAACGGCCTGAACCTGCGTTCCACCGGGCTGCTCCCGGTGGGCCACCCGCTGCTGGGCGCCATGCTGTCCGCGGCCGAGGGCGACGGCACGCTGCTCACCAGCAGGCTGTCCCTCCAGTCGCACTCCTGGCTGGGGGGCCACCGGGTGCGCGGCATCCCCCTGCTGGCCGGCACCGGCTTCGTGGAACTGGCACTGGCAGCGGGCGAGCAGGTCGGCTGCGACCTGCTCGAACAGCTGACCGTCGAGGCGCCGCTGGTCCTGCCGGAGCACGGCGGGGTGTCGGTGCAGGTAGTGGTGGGCGGCGCCGAGGAGACCGGCCGCCGCCCGGTGCGGGTGTACTCCCGGCCGGAGGGCGTGGGCCGGGCCGAGCCGGGCCCATGGCGGTCGCACGCCTTCGGCTACCTGGGCATCAGCACCGCCACGCCGGACACGACCCTCGCGCACTGGCCGCCCCGGGACGTGCGGGAGATCCCGGTCGCGGACGTCTACGACGAGGTGGTGGAGGGCAGGCACTTCAGCTACGAGGGCGCGTTCCGAGGTCTGCGGACCCTCTGGCAACGCGACCACCCCGACGGGACCTCGGAGATGTTCGCCGAGGTCGCCCTGCCCGCCGAAGCGGCGGGGGACGCGAAGCGCTACAGCCTGCATCCGGCGCTGCTGGACGCGGCCCTGCACGCGGTCGGTCTCGGCCCGCAGCTGGACGGGATCGACGAGGGCAACGGCTCGATGCCGTTCTCGTGGTCGGGACTGTCACTGTTCCGGGCCGGAGCCTCGACGGTGCGGGTGCACGTCACCGGCGGGAACGGCGACGTGGCGATCACGCTGGCGGACGAGACCGGTGCCACCGTGGCCAAGGTGGACTCCCTGGTGTTCCGGCCGCTGCCCGCCGACGAGTCCTACCTGCTGGGACCGGCCGAGGACGGCGCGGAACTGCTCGCACAGGACTGGGTGCCCGTGCGCCGGCCCTCCGCAGTGGACGATCCCGGTGAGTGGCACGACCCCGGGACCGGCCGGCTCGACCTCGCGGCGCTGGCGGACGCGGAGGACCCGGTGCCGCCGGTGGTGGTGCTGCGCCCGGCCCGTCCCGCCGGGGACGACGTCACCGCACGGGTCCGCGCCGCGCTCACCGAGCTGACCGGGCACCTGCGCGTGTGGCTCACCGACCAGCGGTTCGCCGGTTCACTGCTGGTGGTCTGCACCGAGCGCGCGCTCGGCGTGCGGGCGGGCGACGAACCCGACCTGGCACTGTCCGCCGCCCACGGGCTGGCCCGCTCGGCACAGAGCGAGTACCCGGGCCGCGTCCTGCTGGTCGATGCCGACGAGCCGGCCGGCACCGCGTTGCGCGACGCGGTCGCCGTCGCGTCCGCGGCCCGTGAGCCCCAAGTGGCGCTGCGCGCGGGCGAGCTGCTGGTGCCCCGGCTGCACCGCGACGACAGTCCGGCGCAGAGCGACGGGGGCCCGGCCGCCCGCACGCCCGATCCCGACGGCACCGTGCTGATCACCGGTGGGCTCGGGGCGCTGGGCCGCACGCTGGCCCGGCATCTGGCGAGCCGGGGCGCCCGCAGGCTGCTGCTCCTCTCGCGCCGTGGCGCGGAGAGCCCCGGCGCCGCGGAACTGGTCGCCGAACTCGGCCGGCTCGGCGCGCACGCCGAGCTGGCGCGCGGCGACGTCGCCCGGCGGGAGGACGTCGCCCGGGTGCTGGCCGAGGTGCCCGCGGCACACCCGCTCACCGCCGTGGTCCACGCGGCCGGTGTGCTGGACGACGGCCTGGTGGAGTCGCTGACCGGCGGGCAACTGGAGAACGTGCTGGCGCCGAAGGCCGACGGAGCCTGGCACCTGCACGAGCTGACCCGGGAGCTCGACCTCGCCGGGTTCACGTGTTTCTCCTCCGCCGCCGGCGTGTTCGGCACCGCGGGCCAAGGGGCCTACGCCGCGGCGAACGCCTTCCTGGACGCGCTCATGAACCAGCGGGCCGCCGCCGGGCTCCCGGCCCGCTCGCTGGGCTGGGGCCTGTGGGCGCCCGACAGCGGGACCAGCACGAGCGACGGGATGGGCGGCGGGCTGGCCGCCGCGGACCGGGCCCGCATGGACCGCACCGGGATCCGCGCGCTGACCGTCGAGCAGGGCCTGGCCCTCTGGGACACCGCGACCGGCTCGGACAGGGTCCACCTGGTGCCCATCGGGCTGGATCTGGCCACCGTGGCCGGTCTGGGAGAAGAGGGCATACCGCCGTTGCTGCGCGACCTGGTCCGCCCGGCCCGCCGCCGGCGCTCCGCGCGGTCCGCCGCGCCCGCCGAGTCCCCGGCGGATCTGGCCCGCAGGCTGGGCGGGCTGAGCCCCGCCGAACGGGACCGGCAGCTCCTCAACCTGGTGCTCGGGCAGATCGCGGCCGTGCTCGGCTACCCGTCCGCGGACGGGGTGCCCGCGGACGGCCCGTTCGGAGACCTCGGATTCGACTCACTGAGCTCGGTCGAGCTCCGCAACCGGCTCAACACCGCCACGGGTCTGAACCTGCCCGCCACCTTGGTGTTCGACCACCCCACTCCGGCCACCCTCGCGGCGCACCTCGGCACGGAGGTCGCGCCGGACGCCGCCGGCGCGGAGGAGCCGGCGGACGGCCCTGCCGAGCCCGGCCCGGATCAGCTCTCCGGACTCGCGCAGGCGGTCGAGGAGGCGCTGGCCGGCGAGGACGCGCAACGCGACGCGTTGCGCGGACGACTGCGGGCGGCGCTGCGCGCGCTGGACGGCGAGCCGGCGCCCGGGGCGGACGAGCTGAGCTCGGCCTCCGTGGACCAGCTCTACGCCTTCGTGGACCGGGAACTCGGCGATGCGTGAACCAGCAGCCGGGACCACCCGGCCGACCGGAGAGGAATCGAAAGCCGTGGGCGAGGACCCGAAGCTCCTCAAGTACTTCCAGCGGGTCACCGCGGAACTCCAGCGCACCCGGGAGCGATTGCGGCAGCTGGAGAACCCCGCCGACGACCCGGTCGCCGTGGTCGGCATGGGCTGCCGGTTCGGCGGCGGGATCGGCTCGCCGGAGGAGCTGTGGGAACTGCTCGCCGCGGAGCAGGACGTGATCACCGGGTTCCCGGCCGACCGCGGCTGGACCGAAGACCAGATCTACCACCCGGAACCGGGCACACCGGGCCGCTCCTACGTCCGGCACGGTGCCTTCCTCGACGACGCGGCCGACTTCGATGCCGAGTTCTTCGGCATTTCGCCGCGCGAGGCGCTCAGCATGGACCCGCAGCAGCGGATCGCGCTGGAGGTCACCTGGCAGGCGCTGGAGTCCGCCGGCATCGATCCGGCCGGGCTGCGCGGCAGCCGCACCGGCGTGTTCCTCGGACTGTCCAACGCGGACTACGCCACGGCGATCCGCGAGATGCCCGAGGACATGCTGGGCCAGCTCTCCATCGGCAACGCGGCCAGCGTGACCTCCGGTCGGCTGGCTTACGTGTTCGGCCTGCAGGGGCCCGTGCTCACGGTGGACACCGCCTGTTCCTCGTCCCTGGTCGGCATCCACCTGGCCGCGCAGTCGCTGCGCGCGGGCGAGTGCACCCTGGCGCTCGCGGGCGGGGTGACCGTCCTGTCCAGCCCGCTGCTGTTCATCGACTACGCCCGGCAGCACGCCTTGGCGCCGGACGGGCGGTGCAAGCCCTTCTCCTCGGCCGCCGACGGCACCGCGTGGGGCGAGGGCGCCGGGATGCTGGTGCTGGAGAAGCTTTCCGACGCGCGCCGCAACCACCACCCGGTGCTCGCGGTGCTGCGCGGATCGGCGATCAACTCCGACGGCACCTCCTCCGGGCTGACCGCCCCGAACGGAACCGCGCAGCAGCAGGTGATCGCCGACGCGCTCGCTTCGGCCGGCCTGTCGCCCGCGGACGTCGACGCGGTGGAGGCACACGGCACGGGCACCGCGCTCGGCGACCCGATCGAGGCGCAGGCCCTGTTGGCCGGGTACGGCCGCCACCGCGGCGACCGGCCGCCGCTGCTGGTCGGCGCGGTGAAGTCGAACCTCGCCCACACCCAGGCCGCGGCCGGAGTCGCCGGCGTGGTGAAGATGGTGCTGGCCATGCGGCACAGCACGCTGCCCAGGACCCTGCACACCGGCACGGCGACCCCCCGGGTCGACTGGGCGCAGGGCGGGGTCGAACTGCTCACCAGCGCGGTCCCGTGGCCGCGCGACGGGCGCCCCCGGCGGGCGGGCGTGTCCGCGTTCGGAGTCGGCGGCACCAACGCGCACGTGATCCTGGAGGACCCGGAGCCCGGCCCGGACACCGAGCCCGGCGACCGGGCCGTCCCGCCACTGCTGGCCTGGACCCTGTCGGGCAGGACCGAACAGGCGCTGTCCGCGCAGGCGGCCGCGCTGCACGAGCACCTCGACCGGGCGCGCCCGGATCTGCTGGACCTGTCGTGGTCGCTGGCCACCACCCGGGCGCACCTGCCGCACCGCGCGGTGGTGTTCGGCTCCCGCCCGGCCGACCTCGCCGCCGGCCTGACCGCGCTGAGCACGGGCCGGAACGACACCGGGAGCGCCACGGTGGTGCTCTCCGGCACCGCCGTGCGCAACGGCACCACCGCATTCCTGTACCCGCACGAGTGCACCCCGGCCGTGGTGCGCGCGCTGGCCGCGCAGTACGCCGAGGCCGAGCCGTTCGCCGAGCACCTCTCCGCATGTGAGGCCGCGCTGGCCGGGCCGGCCGGCTGGTCCCTGACGGATGTGCTTCGCGGTGCCCCGGACGTGCCACCGCTGGACCGGCCGGACGTGCTGGCCCCGGCCACGCTGGCCGTGCTGACCGGTGTGACACGAGTGTGGTGCACGTCAGGGGTGCGCCCGGCGGCGTTGGCGGGACACGGATCCGGCCTGTTGGCCGCGTCCTGGGCGGTCGGGTGGCTGTCCCTGTCCTCGGCGCTGCGGATCGCGGCCGGGTGCCCCGCGGGCGTCGAACCCGACGTCGTGGAGGTCCCGCCCCCCGCGCCCGGTGTGCCGGTGCTGTGCGGGGACACCGGCCGCTGGCTGCGGGACCGCCCGGCCGAGGACGACTACCACACGGTGCCGGCCGCCGCATCCGACTCGGTCGCCCGCGAGCTGCGGGCCGACGGTCACCGACTGCTCCTCGTGTTCGGCGGGGACACCGCGGGCATGGCCGCCGCGCTGCCCGACGGCCCCGCCGTGCTGGCCGTGCTGGCCGTGCCGGGGGAGACGGGAGAGACGGGGGAGACGGAGAGCGCGGTGGCCGGTTCAGCGGCGATCGTGCGCGCGCTGGGCCGCGCGTACGTGATGGGTGCGCCGGTGGACTGGCGTGCCGTCCTGGCCGGCACCGGTGCGCGGCGCATCCCGTTGCCCGGCTACGCATTCCAGCGCAGCCGGTACTGGATCGAGCGCGAGTGGACCATGCCGGTGCTGATCTCCGGCGACCCCGGGACGCGCGAGCCCGGTCGGCGCTCGCCCGCGGCTCTGCTGTGGGCACTGCCCGAGCAGGAGCGCAACGGTCACGTCGAGACGCTGGTTCGCGCGTGCCTGAACCGGGCGCTGGGCAACGGACCGGATGACAAGGTCGACGCCGAGGACACGTTCCGCGATCTCGGGATGGACTCGCTGGGCGCGGAAGGCCTGCGCGAGCAACTCACCACCGGTGCCGGCGTGGAGATCGAACTCGCCGACGTGCTGAACTATCCCACGGTGGTCGACCTCACCGAGCGCGTGCTGGAAAAGCTGGCCGCCCGCGCCGAGGAGGGCACGCTCGACGAGCTCGTAGGGACCGCCCGGTCCGGGAACGAGGTCCCGGAACCCGGCACCGGGCCGGTGGACCCGGCGCCCGAGAACGCCGACGAAAGCGACGGCAGCCTGGCCTCGTTCTACATCCGGGCGATCCGCACCGGCCGGATCAACGTCGCCCTCCGCCTGGCCCGCGCGGCCTCCGAGACCCGCGACACCTTCGACCGGGACGATCCGCGCGATCTCGCCGAACTGCGCCGGGTGGGGACGGGCGCGGGTGGCCCCACGATCGTCGGCCTCACCCCGCCGATCTTCCCCAACCTGGACCTGCCCTACTCCTACCTGCACGCCGGGCTGGACCCCGCGTCCGACGTGTGGTCGCTGTGGTCGCCCGGATTCGCGGGTGAGGCCCCGCTGCCCGCCGACCGTGCCGCCCTGGTGCGGATGCTGGCGAAACCACTGCGCCGTGAGCTGGCCGGCACCCCGCTGATCATCGCGGGCTACTCCTCGGGCGGCTGGCCGGCGCACGACCTGGCCGCGCACCTGGAGCAGACCGGCGTCCCCGTCACCGCGCTGCTGCTGCTGGACTCGTACCTTCCGGAGGAGGAGATGGACCAGACCGAGACCCGCAGCGAGTTCATGCGCGAGCAGATCCGGCGACGTGACCTCATGGGCATGTCGCTCGACCGTCCGGACCGGACGGTGACCACCAGCGGCCAGATCGCGGCGATGGGCGGCTACAGCAGGATCTTCAGCGGATGGCGGCCCGGCCCGCTGAAGGCACCGGTCCTGCACCTGCTCGCCAGCGAGGTCGTCGCGGGCCTGCCCACCAGTTCGGAGGACCACCCGTTCCCGGCCGAACTGGCGCACCGCGTGCGCAGGCTGCCCGGCGATCACTTCACCATCCTTTCCCAGCACGCCGACCTGATCTCGGCGAACCTGCACGACTGGCTGACGGAGGTGCAGCCCGCATGACGCCCCTTCCCGATCTTCCCGGCGCCGCAGAGGCACTGGAACACTTCCCCTTCGACGACGGCCGCGGCATCGAGGTCCACGAGCGGTTCCGGGAGCTGCGGCAGCGCAAGGGGCTGCTCCGGGTGCGGCTCGCCTACGGCGAACCCACCTGGCTCGTCACCCGCTACGCGGACGCCCGGCTGGTGCTGGGCGACGCGCGGTTCAGCCGCGCGATGTCGGTCGGCCGGGACTACCCGCGCCAGGAAGAAGCGACGGACCTGGCCGGCCTGATCACCATGGACGCCCCCGAACACACCCGGCTGCGCACGCTGTTGCTCAAAGCCCTCACCAAATCCCGTATGGAAGCGCAGCGCCCCACGGTGCACGCGGCGGCGGACGCCCTGCTGTCGTCGGCGATGAAGGCCGGGCCGGGCATGGACATCCTGTTGGACTACGCGCAGCCGATGAGCGTGCTGACCATCTGCGACCTGCTCGGTGTGCCGGCCTCGGACCGGGAGGTCTTCGAGTCGATCAGCGAGGCGCTGCTCCCCGGCAGCGCCGTCGGCGCCGAGGACATGATGCGGCGGTTCGGTGCCCTGCGCACCTGCACCGAGCGGCTCATCGCCGAGCGCCGGGACCGCCCCCGCGACGACCTGATGACGGCGATGGTCCAGGCCCGGGACGAGGAGGACCGGCTCACCGACAACGAGCTGATCGACCTGGTCGTCACCATGCTGCTGGCCAGGTTCGAGGCGATCATCACCCAGATCCCGAACTGCGTCTACGTTCTCACCCGGGGCGACCGCGCGCTCTGGAACCGGCTCCGTGCGAATCCGGCCGAGCTGCCGGCGGCGGTCGAGGAACTGCTGCGCAACAACGCCTCCGCCGGTGCCGGCCTGTTCGTCCGCTACGCGCGGGAGGACGTCAACGTCGGCGGCACCCTGGTGCGCGCGGGCGAAGCCCTGACCATCGCCGTCGAGTCGGCCAACCACGACCCGGCCCGGTTCGAGGACCCCGACGCGATCGACTTCACCCGGCCACCCGGTGGACACCTCACCTTCGGCCATGGCGCCCACTACTGCGTCGGCGCCCAGCTCGGACGCATCGACCTCCAGGAGGGCCTGCGGGTGCTGCTCACCAGAGCCCCGGAGCTGACCGTCCGCAACATCACGTGGAGAGAACGGCCGCACATCCGGGGGCCGGAGGCGATGCGGGTGACTTGGCAGGGTGGCCCGGAATAACCGCCAACGGCAGGGGACGGGGGGCCTGCCGGCTTCCGGTGGGGTGGGGAGTGGCAGGCCGGCCGGCGCGATCGTCTGACCCGCACTGAGCACAGCCGGGACGCGGCATCGCGCCCCTGTCTCCTTACCGATGCTCGAGCCTTTGGTGTACCCCGTCCGTGCCGGCGGAAGCTGCGCCATCAGCTGCCGGGTCACCCACCTGCGGTGACCCGGTAGAGGCCGGCGGGTGGGTGGCCGACGGGCTGGTCCGTCCACACCTCGCCGTTGGTGGCCATCTCGTGCATCAACGTCCCCTCGTCTCGCAATCGGCGTCGCTCCAGGCCCGAAGGGCGTAGCAGCGCATAGTGCCCACGTTCGTGGCACGGACCGTGGACCACAGGCCGGTCAGCAACTCCTCTTCGGCACCGGTGATTCCGACCGAGGCCAGGTCCGGAGGGAGAGAGCCGGCCAAGGGCGTGACCACCCAGAAGAGGCCACCCGGGGCGAGGAGACCGTGGACACGGGACAGGAAGCCCGGTTTGTCCTTGATGAACGCGAAGACGAGCCGGGCGGTGATCAGGGCGTAGGACCGCCGGGGCAGGGACGGCGGCTGCGGGGCTTCGATGTCCTGGCAGACGTAGCGCACGGCCCCCTCGCTCGGCTCGGCGAGAGCGGGCGCGGCCGGGGTGCAGTCGAGTCCGGTCGCCTGGTAGCCGAGGCCGGCGAGGTAGCGGGCCAGCGCGCCGTCGCCGCACCCGATATCGAGGGCGAGGCGCCCGCGGCCGGGACCCGCGTGATGATCGAGAAGCGCGGCTTCGGTCTCGGTGAGCGGGCTGTACCGGCGGCCCGACGCCCACAGCTCGCCCCAGTAGGCGGCAGGGTTCTCGATCATCACGCTGGTTCTCCTTCCGGAGCGGGCGGCCGGGGCACAGACGAGGCGCCGGGGACGCGGTGCAGGGTGCGGATCGAGGAGGCGAGGAGCACCAGGAACGGGATGGCGAGGGCTGCGGTGCCGATGGCGAGGGTGTTCCACAGGCCGAGCCAGGCCCCGGCGGCTCCGGCGAGGAGGGCGGCGAGCGGCCGGGTGCCGTAGGTGATCCACTGGCCGGTGGCGAGCATGCGGCCCTGCATGCCGCGGTCGCATACGGCCTGGCGGATGCTGCGCTGGGTGGAGCCCTGTGCGGTGGAGGCAGCCAGCTGGGCGAACATTCCCGCGGCGATGGCCACCTGCCCGGCCCGGCCGGGCCCGACCAGCAGGAGCGGCAGTTCGGTGATCGGGAGGACGGCCAGGGCAGTGAGCATGACGCGGGCCGGCCCGTACCGGGTCACGAGCGGGCGGACGGCGAGTGCGCCGGCGACGCCGCCAAGCGCAGCCACGCTCAGCAGCACGCCCAGCGCGGTCGCCGAGTAGTGGAGTTCGCGCAGCAGGTACACCGACCACACGGTGGTCAGGAAGGCGAAGACGGCCGTGAACGCGGTGCCGGTCAGCAGCAACGGCCGGATCGTCGGGTGGCGCACCACGTACAGCACGCCCTCCTTCATCTCGTCGCGCAAGGTGGCCGTCTTCGCCGGCCGTTCCGGGGCGGCTTCCGGCGTGCGGATGCTGCCAAGCAACAGGGCGCACGCCAGATAGGAAGCGACGTCGAAGTAGATGGCGCGGGCCGCGCCGAGTACCGCCACGACGGAGCCGCCGAGCTGGGCACCGGCGCTGTCGGCCAGGGACGCTACGGCACCGGCATGGGCGTTCGCTTCCAGTAGTCGCTGACGGGGCAGAAGTGACGGCAGGTAACTGATGCGGGCGGTAGAGCCGAACACGATCGCCGTCGAGTCGATCAGCGCCACCGCGAACAGCAGCTCCAGCGACAGGCGGCCGGTGGAATCGGCCAACGGGACCATCGCGAGGGCCGCGCCGGAGACGAGGGTCGCGGCGATCATCGTGGGGCGTTTGCGGTACCGGTCAGCCAGGGCCCCGGCGGGAAGGGAGAACAGCAGCGGCGGCAGCCGCTCGGCGAACGCCAGCAGCGAGGCCTCCCACACCGAGACGTGCAGCGCGACGACGGCGATCATCGGCAGGGCCACGGACGTGACACCGCTGCCCACGAGGTCGACCACGTTCGCGCTCCAGTACCGCACGAAGTCCCGGTGCCCCCACAGACTCCCCTCTCCCACCGGGGCGCTGCTCATCGCGCGTCACTCCTCTCCGCCGCATCAGCCGGGTGGCGCTGGCTGGGCAGAGCGGCGTCCCGGAACTGCCGGGCCTGCATCTCGTACAGGGTGCGGAAGGCGCCGTCGGGCAGAGTCAGCAGTTCCTCGAAGGTGCCGGACTCGCGAAGCTCGCCCTTGTCCAGGACGTGGATGAGGTCGGCGTGCCGGACGGAGGCCAGACGGTGGGTGATCAGGATGACGGTCCGGCCGCCGTCGGCGAGCTTGCGGATCTGCTCGAACACCTCCAGCTCGGCCTTCGCGTCCAGAGCGGCCGCCCCGGCAACTGCCTCGAGCACCTTCTCGTCCAGCGGGCGTTCCGGGCGGCCGATGGCGATGTTCATGCGGAAGGTGAACGGCCAGCGGTGGAAGTCCTGGCTGACCATCCCGACGCGGTGGAAGAGCTGCGCGCGGTCCAGTTCGCGGGCGTCGGTCCCGTTCCACCGGACGCTGCCGCTGTCGGGCTGGTAGAGGCCGGCCAGGAGTTTGGAGACCGTGGTCTTTCCCGAGCCGTTCTCGCCGACCAGGGCCACGATCTTTCCCACGGGCACGTCGAGTGAGACGTTCTTGAGCGCCGGCCGCTTCTCCTGCTCGGTACGCCTGGGGCCCTCGGAGTACTCGTCGCTGTCGTCGGGGTACTGGAAGGTGACGTTCTCGAAGCGGATCACGGCCAGGTCGCTGGGGACCGGCGCGCCGCCTTCCGGGATCTGGTGGCGGGCGGCCTCCTGGAAGAGGCGTTCGAGGTCCTGGACGTAGCAGGCTTCCTCGTAGAGGTTGTTGACCTGGAGTACGAGGGTGGAAAGGCTCTGCCCGCCGGTACGGATCGCCAGCACCGCGGTGCCTGCAACCGACAAGGCTATCGCCCCGGTGGCCAGCAGCACCCCGAGGGCGGTGTAGGTGAGGGCCGCGGCGACGCCGGTCAGGGCGGAGGCGGCCAGGCGGACGCGGGCGCGGCTGTCGGCCAGGCGGGACTGCTCGGCCTCGGACGCCTCCGACATCTGCCGGAAGTGGTGGAGCAGGAGGGGGCCGACCTTGTGCACCCGGATCTCCGGAGCGGGATCGGTGCGCATGAGGGTCTGGCTCAGCAGCCGCCCGGCCCGCGCGTGCTGCATCCACTGAAAATAGCTCCCGTACCGGGCCCGGGAGTTGCGCAGCGATGCCCAGGAGCGGGGCACCGTCATCAAGGCCAGGATCGGTAGCAGCGCCGGGTGGAGCACGGTGAGAACCCCCGCGGCGGCCACGAAGCTCACCAGGGAGCCGACGACCCCGGTGCACTGGTTGACCATCCGCCGGGCCGCACCGGCCCCGAACTGCGCGGAGTCCATGAGGCGATGGAAGTCGGCATTCTCGATCGCGGCGAGTTCGACCTTCATCACGTGGGCCAGGTACATCTCGGTGGCGACGCGCTCGACTTTCGGCTCCAGCCGGCCCGACCCCGCCGTGGAGGCCGCTGTGGCCAGCGCGCCGAAGATGCCGGTGACGGCCACGCCGATCATCGCGGGGACCGCGGCCTGGACCCGGTACTCGATGCTGCCGGTGGCCAGAACGGTGGCCAGCACGCTGTTGATCGCGATCAAGCCGATGGCCTGACTCACACCACGGGCAAGCTCCCCGGCACCGACGACCCACAGAGCGCGGCGTTCGGCGCGCCGGGCCAGGCGCACGGTGAACGTGACCAGACGCGGCAGCTGCAGGGCCATCGCCCACAGCGACATCGTGAAGTACGCGTTGTGGTGCTCGGCCCAGCGCGCGTTGTGCAGCAGGGGTCCGCCGAACAGCAGCCGCTCCGACTCAGACCCCTCCGGCTCGGCCGGATCGGACTTGGATTTGAGCTTCACGCGGCGCCTCCCGGGGTGGTGGACCAGCCGTGCGTGGACAGCAGGGCGCCGGAGCAGAAGCGCTCCAGGACGGCGGCGGTGTAGGGCACGCAGTCGGACGGCGGCCGGGCGGGGTCCACCCACACCAGAGCGGAGCACTTCTCCGGCTCTCGGTTGACCGGCTCGCCCGTCCACCGCTGTGCGGTGAACACCATCCCCATGCGGCCCTCGCCTTCGGGGCTGCGGTGGTGGATGGCGTGGCAGAACTCCAGATCCCGGGGCGCGATCGTGACCCCGACTTCCTCGGCGACCTCGCGCAGGGCGCCGGCGGTGACGGGTTCGTCTTGCTCCAGGTGTCCGCCGGGCGGGCACAGCAGCCCGGAGGCGTATACCTGCCCGGCCCGGCGAAGCAGCAGGACCCGCCCGTCGCTGCGGACCATGAGCACCATCACGTCGACCACGAGCCGGTAGCGCGGCGGCTTCGTCACGCGTGCCTCCCCGTGGCCGCCCCAGCGCGGCGACCGGCCGCCCGGCCGTGTTCGAATCTCAAACGCACCCCCGTGGCATTGGTGAACCGGTCCTGGCGGTGATGCACTACGCCTCCTCATTGACGAGATGGTCGGACGAGTGATCGGAAAAACGGCCCCCGGATGGGTGTGGTCACGGCCCCTCGGGGGCGCTTTGTCGTTCAGGAATTCGAGTGGGCGTCAATCGGCCCCTGGGTACTGGGCGGGCGGCCCGCCGGTCGGTGTGCGATTCACTCCGGCGGGGCCGCTCACCCGATTCGGGACTTGCGTTGCTGACGGAAACAGCTGGGCCTATGCCTCTGCCCGCCTATCGCCGGGCAGGCGGTGGTTACGGATTTGCGCATCGACGGGTGACGCTCACGGCACTGCGCGCGCCGACCCCGGGTCGGCTGCTGAGGCGCAACAGGCTGTCGCGGCGTCGACACGCGGACGGTGCTGCTGGATCTGAGGAGCAGTGACTTGGACATCACCCGCCGGCAGGCCCTGGCCGGCACGGCCTCCTCGCTCGCAGGGCTCGCCCTGCCCGGACCCCCCTGGTGGGACGACGCCCACCACCAGGTCCGCACCCGCCCACCAGCCTCCGCGCGCGTCGTCGGGGCCGCCGACGTCGAGGCCATCCGGGAGATGACGGCCTTCTTCTCCCGCCACGACCAGCGGCGCGGCGGTGCTGATGGGCGGCCCGCCGTCGTCGCACACCTGCGCTCGAGCGTCGCCGCTGTCCTCAGCGCCACCTTCCCCAGCGAAGACCTCCGCCGCGACCTCTTCTCCGCCGCCGCAGAACTCACCTACCTGAGTGGATGGATGGCCTTCGACGCACTCCCGCACGAACCGCCCGCCCCGCGGTTACCTGAGGGACTTCCTTCACCACCAGGACGAAGCCAGCCGCGGCACGACCACCCTCTCGCGCTGCTCGCCACGGCAGCAGGTTCACGTACGAGCCCGCCGACGGACACGAACGGGGAACGGCGCCTCCACGTGCCGACCGCAGCAGCATGGCAACTCCGGACGATCCTCTATGAGCACGGCCGCGTCGACGGCCTGGCTTAGCCCGCGCGGGGTGCGGTCGTTGAGCCTGAAACGCCGCGCGGGTTCGCGCCTGGACAGAGCCTGTTTTCGGACTACTCAAGCTCGCGAGTCCGGCATCTGACCCGCTCGGTGAGCCGAGGACGCTAGCCTGAGGATTTGATCATGGTCATGGCAGGGGTAGGGGTCCGGCGTGGCCTTCGTGGAACGGGAAGAGCGGTAACGATGGCAACTGGCACGGTCAAGTGGTGGAACGACGCCAAGGGATTCGGGTTCATCACTCCGGAGGGCGGGGGTGATGACCTCTTCGCCCACTTCTCGGAGCTCAGGGTTGAGGGGTTCAAGACCTTGCAGGAGAACCAGAAGGTCGAGTTTGAAGTCAAGACCGGCCCGAAGGGCCTGCAGGCCGCAAACATCAGGCCGATCTGAGTAAGTTCCCTCTTAACCCCTCGTCCGACTCGTCCCCCTTGTACCCGTGTGGCCGCTGGGCCCGAGCGGGCGGTGAGGCCAGGCGATCCGACAGCTGGAAGTATCCCTGGCCCGGCCCTCAGACGCCTGCTGCCACCGTGGCGCCCAGTCCCAGCAGGACGAGGCCGGTGGTCACGCGGAGTCCCCGCAGGACAGTGGGCCGCGACACCAGGGAGCGTCCGCGGCCGACGGCCCAGGTGAGCAACGAGTACCAGGAGACGCTGACGAGCGCCCACAAAGCTCCCAGAGCCACGGTCGACAGGAACACCGGGCCTTTCGCCGTCACGAACTGGGGCAGCACTGAGACGGCGAATACGCCCGCCTTCGGGTTGCCGAGGTTGGTGCTCAGGCCGGTGAGGTAACCGCCTGCGAACCCGGTGCGGCGCCCGCCCTCATGGTGCGGACCGGGGGAGACGGCGGTGAGCGCGGTCCGCAGCGTGTTCACGCCGAGGAACACCAGCACGATGCCGCCGGCGATCCGGAGTACCGCGTAGGCGTGGGGGTTGGCCAGCAGAACGGCGGACAGCCCGGCCGCGGCGGCCGTGGACCACAGCAGGAAGCCGCTCGCGTTGCCCGCGAGCGTGCCTCGGAGCGTACGTCGGCCGCCTTCCAGAACCTGACGAATCATCAGGGCTTGGCTGGCGCCGGGCAGCATTGCCAGCAGCAAGGTGGTGGCAATGAAAACGGGCACGTGCGTGGGCATGGGGAAGAGACCCTTCCGGGGATTGCGGGTGATGGATGTGCTCCAGACTTCCTCTCCGGCGCCCCTAAGAGAAGTTAAAAGAGAAGGGTGCAGCGTTAGGATTAGTGAATGGTGATGGATCCGGGACAGCTGCGGCTTCTCGCGCTGATCGAGCGGCACGGCTCCATGACGGCGGCGGCCCACGCCCTCCAACTCACACCCGCGGCGGTCACCCAGCAGGTGGCCAAAGCCGAACGCGACTGGCAAGTACCCCTCGTCATCCGTGGTCCTCGCGGAGCGACGCTCACCCCGGCCGGCACGCTGCTCGCCTCCCACGGCCGAACCGTGGAGGAGACATCGGACAAGGCCGAGGCCGAACTGGCCGCACTGCTCGGCCACCTCTCACTGCGCCTGCGGATCGGAACGTTCCAGGCAGCTGCCCTGCACCTGCTGCCACCGGCCCTGACGGCTCTGCGGCACCGCCATCCGGACGCCGACGTCTCCGTCGTGGACGTGGTGTCCGGACGCGGAGCGGACGAGATCAACGCGGGGCGCCTGGACGTGGCCCTCGTCGCGTCCTGGGGCAAGCCGCTCGCACCGTCCCCGCAGGTACGAGCCCACCCGCTGCTGCTGGACCCGATGGTCGTGGTCCTTCCCGACGACCACCCACTGGCCATCGGACAGCCCGCGCACACCGAACTCCGCCTGGAACAGCTGCGCGACGAATCATGGGTCTCCATCCTGGCCGGCCACGCCGCCCGAAAACAGTTCCACGACGCCGCCCGCGAGGCCGGCTTCACTCCCACAGTGCGGTTCGAGACCGAGTCCTACGACGTCGCCCAGGCCCTCGTCGGCACAGGCATCGCAGTGGCCCTGGTCTCCCGCCTGGCCCTGACCCACGCACCCGGCACCACCCATCGCGAACTGGCCCACCCCAGGCCCTACCGCCAGATCTACGCCGTGACCAAAGCCGACGCCGGCCTCACACCCCTCGCGGACAAGCTCATCGACCTCCTGCGCGACGTCGCCCGCGACACCACCGCCACCTGGGACGCACCCCTGCAAGACCACAACGCTCACCGAACCCACCTCACGGAACCTGCCCAGCCCCCGGCTCTGCCGGGGGTCACGGTGTCGAGAGCCACGTAACGGTCTTCGGAGACCGAGACGGCCTCGGAAGCGATGATCAAGACATCGCCGGGTTCAATCCGGGAAACCCGGAAGCAGTGCGCCGCGATCCGGATCAGCGTGCCATCGAGACCGCCCAGGACAAGGAAGCAGTACCGACGCCATGAGTGACCCGCTGTCGTGCCCGGAGTTCCTCCAAAACCCCTACCCCTTCTACGACGAACTCCGGGCGGCAGCTCCGGTGCAGCAGGTGAAAACCGGTTCCGGGGGCAGGCCCAGCTACCTCGTGACCGGTTACGCCGAAGCGAAGGCAGCCTTCGGCGAACCGGGGCTGTCCAAGGACACCGCCCGGTTCTTCGCAGGCCGCTCCTCCGGCCGCAACCTCCACCCCGCGGTCGCCCACACCATGCTCGCCACCGATCCTCCCGAGCACACCCGGCTGCGCCGCCTGGTGACCAAAGCCTTCACCACCGGCGCCGTCACCCGCCTGCGCCCGTACATCCAGCACACCGTCGACCGTCTCCTCGACGCCCTTCCGAAGGATGGTGAGGCCGATCTCGTCGCCGGTCTCGCCATCCCGCTGCCGGTCACGGTGATCTGCCAGATGCTCGGAGTGCCCGAGGCCGACCGAGCTCAGGTGCGCACGTGGTCGAACGACCTCTTCGCCGCCGGGCAGCCCCAGCGGATCGACACGGCCTCGCACGCCGTGGCCGGCTACATGACCGGTCTCATCGAGGACAAGCGACGCGCTCCGGACGGCAGCCTGCTGTACGACCTCATCGCTGCTCGGGAGGACGGCGAACAACTCGGCGAGGACGAGCTCGTCTCCCTGGCCGTCCTCCTGCTCGTCGCCGGCCACGAGACCACCACGAACTTCATCGGCAACGCCGTCCTGGCCCTCCTCCAGCACCCGGAGCTCCTCGACCGCGCACGAACCCAGCCCGGCCGGCTGAGCAGCATGTTGCACGAACTGCTGCGCTACGACTCACCGGTCGGCATCGCCACCTTCCGGTACACCACCCGACCGATCACCGTGGGCGAGACCGAAATCCCCGCCGGCGTCCCCGTGCTCATCTCTCCCGGAGCAGCCAACCGGGACCCTGCCCAATACCCGGCTCCCGATCGCCCCGATGCCGAACGCGATGCCAGGGTCCATCTGGCCTTCGGCCACGGAATCCACCGATGCCTCGGCGCGCCGCTCGCCCTGGCCGAGGCGGAGATCGCCCTTCGCGCGCTGCTGATCCGGTTCCCCGCGCTTCGCCTCGCCGTAGCGGCCGAAGAACTCCGGTGGCGCCGCACGCGACTCATGCGGGGACTGGAATCCCTGCGGGTATTCACTCGCTAGAGCGGCTCACCGACCGCGGACCCGGCACCCTTCGGTGGTGAAGCGCATCACACCCGGGTACCGGAGGGGGTATGGTCTGGCAGAGTTTTTGTGCCGGCCTCCGGGTCGGGATCTCGGCATCCGTCCCCATGCATGCCGATCACGGTGGGCCCGTTGCCGCGTCGAGGGCCGCTGCCATTGCCCCGATGGTCGTTGCGGGATCTGCTCACGTCGAAACGCAGGCCATGACCGGTGAGCACGGGGCTCTGTGCGTCGCGACTCTCCCGCGGGAAGGCATCCCGCTGCCGGTGATGTGGCTGCTTGCCGTCGCCATCTTTGCGGCGGTTGGCATCCGGGCACTCCTGCAGCGGCACCGCGCGGCGGGAGGCGCGGGGCGGCGCGCTTCCCCGGGTGGTGGACGCGACCTGTTGCTGAAGGTGTGCGTAGCGCGGAACTGACAGGCACCTCGCCCCCGCCCGTTGTGCGGGCAGGCTTCGAGCCATGTGTCCTGATCATCCGCGTGCCGCTGAAGGCGCGCATACTTCGAAGGTTTCTGTGGTGTCGTTCACTTCTCGTATTGCTCCCCGTCGTCGCAGCCTCGCCGCGGCCGGCACGGCCGTCGTCCTCGCGGTCGTGCTTGCAGCCTGCGGCTCGTCGAAGGACTCCGACTCGTCCATGCCGGGCATGGACCACGCCTCCAAGCCCTCGCCTCGCCCTCGGCCGGCATGGATCACGATCACGGTTCGATGCCCGGCATGGATCACGGCAGCATGGGCGATGGCTTGGCCGACGCCCAGGACGGTTACAAGCTGACCTCCATGACCACCGAGCTGCCGGCGGGCAAGGACACCGCTTACAAGTTCCAGATCATGGGCCCGGACGGCAAGCCGGTCACCGCCTTCGCGGCCGACCAGACCAAGAAGATGCACTTCTACGCCATCCGTTCGGACCTCGCCGGCTTCCAGCACCTGCACCCCACCATGGCCGGCGACGGCAGCTGGACCGCCGGCCTGTCGTCCCTCGAGCCGGGCACGTGGCGGACGTACGCGTCCTTCATCCCGGACAGCGGCGAGGGCAAGGGCAAGGACCTTGTCCTCAGCCGCACCGTCACCGTGCCCGGCGAGGCCAAGAAGACCCCGCTGCCGGAGGCTGCCTCGAGCACCGAGGTCGACGGCTACACCGTCACGGTCAAGGGCGTACTGATGGCCGGGATGGCGCACCCCACGACGGTGAGCATCAGCAAGGACGGCAAGCCCGTCACCGATCTCCAGCCCTACCTCGACACCTACGCGCACCTGACCGCCTTCCACGAGGGCGACCAGGCGTTCGCGCACCTCCACCCGGAGACCGAGACGAAGGACGGCAACGGCGGGCCGGACCCGGCGTTCCAGGCCTTGCTGCCCAAGCCTGGTAGCTGGCGGATGTTCCTGCAGTTCCGGACCGGCGGGAAGCTCCACACCGCCGCGCTGACCTGAACGTCAGCTGACGCGCGGCTGGGGGTGGCGCCATGGTGTCACCCCCCACCCTCGGCCCCGCCCCGGCCTTGACGCCTGCCCTGGTCTCCGCCGTTTCAATACTGATCATTGCCTGCCCCTGCCCCTGCCCCTGCCCCTGCCCCTGCGCCTGCGCCTCCGTCGTCACCAACTCCTCCCGCCTGGGCCGCTGGCACTCGGCCACCCGGCGCACGTAGCGCGCGAGTAGCCAGGCCGGACTCGGTACATGAGGCAGCGATGGCGTGAAGCTCACCGCCCCCGCAATATCCCGCGGCCCTACGTGCTCGACCTGCCACCCCTTCCGAGATACCCCCGGGGGGTATATAGTTGCGTTCAGCAGGAGGCGCCGGGCACCTGACCCGGGGCTCCTCGGACATTCCGCGCACCGACGAACGTGAAGGAAGCAGCCATGACCTCCCAGACGAACTCCGGCTCCTGCTGCACTCCGGGCGGCGCTTGCGGCTCCGCCTCCCAGGCCGATGTCCAGGTCGGCATCACCACGGTCTACAAGGTGACCGGCATGACCTGCGGCCACTGCGAGGGTGCGATCTCCCAGGAGGTTTCCGCGATAGCCGGTGTCACGTCCGTGAAGGCCGTGGCCGCCACCGGGCTGGCGACCGTCACCTCCACCGGCCCGCTGGACGACGAGACCGTGCGTGCGGCCGTGGACGAGGCGGGCTACGAGCTCGTCGGCCGCGCCTGAAATACCCCGCCCCCGTATCACCCCTCCCGTATTACCCCCGTGTTTCCCTGCCAGGACCGCGCCGCTCCACTGATATGGACGCCGCGCGGTCCGGCCCTCCCCAGGAGTACGCGATGACCAGCACGGCCCCCGAGAAGACGGCGACGCCCGCCGTACCCACCGCCGAAGTCGAGCTCTCCGTAGGCGGCATGACATGTGCCTCGTGCGCCGCCCGCATCGAGAAGAAGCTCAACCGGATGGACGGCGTTACGGCAACGGTCAACTTCGCGACCGAGAAGGCCAAGGTCGCCTACGGGCCGGGCGTGGAGGTCGCCGATCTGATCGCCACCGTCGAGAAGACCGGCTACACCGCTCAGGAGCCGCCCAAGCCGACGGCCCGCGCGGAAGCGGAGACGCCGCAGGAGCAGGAGGCCGGCCACGGCGGGGGAGAGGTCGGCGCGCTGCGGCAGCGGCTGCTGGTCTCGCTCGTCCTCGCGGTGCCGGTCGTGTTGATGGCCATGGTCCCGGCCCTGCAGTTCGACAACTGGCAGTGGCTGTCCCTGACGCTGGCCGCGCCGGTGGTGGTGTGGGGCGCGCTGCCGTTCCACAAGGCGGCGTGGACCAACGCCCGGCACGGGGCCGCCACCATGGACACCCTCGTGTCGATCGGTACGCTCGCCGCGCTCGGCTGGTCGCTGTGGGCGCTGTTCTTCGGCCACGCAGGGATGCCGGGCATGCGGCACGGCTTCGACTTCTCGGTCTCGCGGGCGGACGGCTCGTCCTCCATCTACCTGGAGGCCGCCGCCGGAGTGACCGCCTTCATCCTCGCCGGGCGCTATCTGGAGGCGAAGTCCAAGCGCAAGGCGGGTGCCGCGCTGCGCGCGCTGCTGGAGCTGGGCGCCAAAGACGTGACTGTGCTGCGCGAAGGGCGCGAGACCCGCATACCCGTGGCCGAGCTGGCGGTCGGTGACCTGTTCGTCGTACGCCCCGGGGAGAAGATCGCCACGGACGGCACGGTCACCGAGGGCGGTTCGGCCGTCGACGCCTCCATGCTGACCGGCGAGTCCGTGCCCGTGGACGTCACCGTGGGCGACGCCGTCACCGGTGCCACCGTCAACGTCTCCGGCCGCCTGGTCGTCGAGGCCGCCCGCGTCGGCGCCGACACCCAGCTGTCCCGCATGGCCAAGCTCGTGGAGGACGCGCAGAACGGCAAGGCCGCTGTCCAGCGCCTGGCCGACCGCATCTCCGGGATCTTCGTCCCCGTCGTCCTGCTGATCGCCCTCGGCACGCTGCTGACCTGGCTGCTGGTGACCGGCGACACGGCCGCCGCGTTCACCGCCGCCGTGGCCGTGCTGATCATCGCCTGCCCGTGCGCCCTGGGCCTGGCCACCCCGACCGCCCTGATGGTCGGCACCGGGCGCGGCGCCCAGCTGGGCATCCTCATCAAGGGCCCCGAGGTCCTGGAGTCCACGCGCCGCGTCGACACCGTCGTCCTGGACAAGACCGGCACCGTCACCACCGGCCGCATGGCCCTCCACGAGGTCATCACCGCCCCCGGCGTCACCGAGCAGGACCTGCTGCGCCTGGCCGGCGCGCTGGAGCACGCCTCCGAGCATCCCATCGCCCGCGCCATCGCCGACGGCGCCACCGAACGCACCGGCACCCTGCCCGCCTCCGAAGGCTTCGAGAACATCGCCGGGCTGGGCGTCCAGGGCGTCGTCGAGGGACACGCGGTCCTCGTCGGGCGGGAGAAGCTGCTTTCGGAGTGGGCGATCGAGCTTCCCGCCGAGCTCGCCGCCGCCAAGGCCACCGCCGAGGCCGAGGGCCGTACCGCCGTCGCCGTCGCATGGGACGGCGAGGCACGAGGCGTCCTCACCGTCGCCGACGCCGTCAAGGACACCAGCACGGCCGCAGTCGCCGAACTGCGCCGCCTCGGCCTCACCCCCGTCCTCCTGACCGGGGACAACAAGGCCGTCGCCGAGGCCGTGGCCCGCGAGGTGGGCATCGACGAGGTCATCGCCGAGGTCCTCCCCCAGGACAAGGTCGACGTCGTCAAGCGGCTCCAGGCCGAGGGCCGTTCGGTCGCCATGGTCGGCGACGGCGTGAACGACGCGGCCGCCCTGGCCACCGCCGATCTGGGCCTGGCCATGGGCACCGGCACCGACGCCGCCATCGAGGCCGGCGACCTCACCCTCGTCCGCGGCGACCTGCTCGTGGCCGCCGACGCGATCCGGCTCTCCCGCCGCACCCTCGGCACCATCAAGGGCAACCTCTTCTGGGCCTTCGGCTACAACATCGCCGCTCTTCCCCTCGCGGCCGCCGGCATGCTCAACCCGATGATCGCCGGCGCGGCCATGGCCTTCTCCTCCGTCTTCGTCGTCACCAACAGCCTCCGGCTCCGCCGCTTCCGGTAGCCCCGGGACGTGAAAGGCGCCCGGCCTTTGGCCGGGCGCCTTTCACGTGCTCGCAGGGGACCTGACGGGTCCACCGCGGGCCCCGGCGGCGCAAGCCCGGCAAGCTCCACGGCGTCAAGGGCTACGACTACTCTCACCTGCGACGATGATTCACGCGAGCGCGGTATCACCCACCGCATCGCCCACAAGGGAGTCGAGTCCTCGCGACGGTTGGTCCGCCACCGCTGGACCGTCGAACGCACCATGGCCTGGCGCGCCGGCTGCCGCCGACTCCACCGACGCTACGCATGCAAACGAAGCCGCCCGCTTCCTCGCCTTTGCCGGCGTCGCGTGAACCCTCGTCTGCTGCCGCAGACTCGGCGGCCTCCCGCCACGGTAATTCGATGGCGCACGTGAAGCGGTGTGATCATCCTGATCCAGTGACAGAACCCAGGCATCAGATCCGAGCCCTTCACACGGACTCCACGATCACCGTCTACCAGGCGTACGCGCCGGAGATCGGTCTGGCGGCAGCCCGGGACGGGCGCTTCCCGGCAGTGTGGAAGCGGGACCGGATGACGTGGATCAAGCCGTCATTCCTGTGGATGATGTACCGCTGCGGGTGGGGCACCAAGAAAGGCCAGGAGCATGTCCTCGCCGTCGAGATCACCAGGGAAGGCTTCGAGTGGGCACTGCGGCACGCCTGCCTGTCGCACTACGAGCGTGGACTCCACAATGACCGCGACGCGTGGAGACGCCGGCTGAAGCGGGCTCCTGCCCGCGTGCAATGGGACCCTGAACGCGACCTGCATCTTCAGCCGCTTCCCCACCGATCACTCCAGCTCGGCCTCGCCGGTGAAGCCGCCCGCCTCTACGCCGACGAGTGGATCGTCTCCATTACCGATGTCACAGCGCTGGCCCGCATGATCCACACCCATGTCCAAGGCGGAGAGCTGGAGGTTGCCCAGCAACTCCTGCCGCATGAACGCCCCTATCCCATGAGTGATGAGGTTCTGACTCACCTGCACCGATAGGACACCGTTAGGCAGAAGTGCCAATGGGGATGACGTCCATAGACATAGTCCGTCACAGCATCGCGCACGCCCTTTCGAGCTCTTCAGGTGTATCGATGGCGATCCCGCTGTCGGATACGGCCAGCATCTGGACTTCATGGGCGTGTTCGATCAGATGAAGCGTCTCTACGCCCTCGGAGCGTTCCACGGGGCCCTGTCCGAGTGACAGTCCGCGCCCGTCATGGGTGAATCCCTAAAGGCCGGGCTACCGCAAGTAGTTGGGACGGTGGCTTTTCGGATCGGATACGGGATCGGCTGCCGGGAGAACATGAGCGCCTTGTCGTTGCCGCCGACGACGATCTTGACGATGTTGTGGTCGAGGAGGGGCCCTGCCGCACCGCGCCCGACCGCGGCCGGGGCTCTGCTCCTGGCGGGAGCGCTGACGCTCCTCGGGCTCCGGTCACGACTCGCGGAGTTCCGCTGAGGCCGGCTACCAGGTGCATCCGGCGGACGCTGCGAGGGCCCCGGTGAACCGCGCACCGAGGCTAAGGCAGCGCTCGGGGTGCAACGGCGCGCCCTGGCCGTCGCCGACGATCGTCCGGCCCGGATCGCCGGAGAGGCTGTGACCGCGGTCGGCTGCTTCGCCGTCGTGCGCCTGCTGGCCGCCCTCGCTCACCTTGTCGCCGCCGATGACGCCGCCCGCCGAGAGTACGGCGTTGCGCCCGTAATTCGTGTCGCGCGCTGCCGCGCCGGGGGAGGTAGACCTCGTCACCAGCGTGACAGGGGGAGGACAGAGCCGTTGACTCAGCGCCGTGCGTCACTCGATGTGAGCAGAATGACCAGGTCGGAGACCGCCTCCGGGGAGGGCTTGAAGCATCGGCGGACGTGTCCTGCCGGTGAGCACGTGGCGGCACAGATAGGTGTTCTGCGGTCATGAGGCCGACCCGATTCACTGCCCAATTGCTGGTACCGCAGGCACCGGCACCCGATTGCGTCACAGAATCCGTGCGGCCCCCCGTCGGATTTGACCCTGGCCGCTGCCCGGACACGGTCCGCCTCGGCCGACACGTTGGCCGGTCCCCGTCACATGGCGCGGATGTCTTCGATCAATGGCGGCCAGATCCCGGCGGGATGGGTCATGCAGTCGGGCTCGACTTGGGTGAGGTCGGCTATCAGCGCATCGAGTACGGCATCGATGTCGTCAGGCCACACGGCGAACTCCTGGTCTTCGAGGAAGCCGAGATGCTGCCGCACTGCTCGCAGGGCGTGGGCCAGTGACAACAGATCACGGTGGGCCGGCCGGGTGACGGAGTCGGCAGTCCGGCAACCCCTGCCAATGGCGTGGACGGTGCCGGTGGTGCCGTCGAGCGCGTACGGGATGTCCATGAAGTGCCCGAGAAGCAGCCACTCGCCGCACCGGGCCGGGAGCCCTCGCAGTTCCTCGGGGCACAGTTCGGCGAGCGTGCGCATGCCCGTGGAGAATTGCTCGTCGGGGACGAACGGCGACATGTCGATCTCGGGCAGGCCGACCCCGCTCAGGAACTCCCGCGTGGCCGCATCGGTGACGCCGGGCGCGATGGCGTCGGGCGGGATGCGGACGAGGTCGCGGATGTCGAAGTACTGCTCCATCCAGTCTCTGACGGTAATGGCGACGGACATGGCCTTCCCCTGTTCATGGCTGCGGCCGAACACCCGGAATGCGTCGGCAGACAGCCCATGGTGACTTACGCCGGCGTCTGGACGTTCCGGGGGCTCGGCGGTCCTACGGCCTTCCGTGCTTCCGTAGCCGTGTGCCCCGGGGAAGACGGATCCCCTGAACAGCGGAGAAGCCCTCGAAAGGTCAGCCGGGGCGGAATGCGACGCGGACACCCGCATCCGCGGGAAGGACCAACACACTGCCCTGCCTGGTGCTCCAGCCCTCGGGGATGATGAACATCCGGTTGCTGGACTGCGCGAGCAGCCGCAGTCCGTGGTAGCGGAACTTGAAGCACTGTCCGGGGCCACCGTCCGGCAGGGGCGCCTCCTGCACGTTCGTTTAGGGGCATCGGCCTCCACCGGTGGGAGCAGCCCCGCGCCGCCGAGCTCCTCCAGGAGTCCGTTCCGAAGTGAGGGCAGGTACTCCCGGGGCAGACGTTGTTCAGGGGCGGTGGCCAGCAGCTCCAGCTGCATGTCGTCCGCGCCGAGCGGCTCGAAGTCGGCGACGATGTGCGCGTACGGCCTGCACCGACCGATGTTCTGCCGAACGTGGACACACACTCCCTGGACCGGAACGGGAAGGGGAAGAGCCATGAGGGCCACCCTGAATTCCGTGGCTGGAGTCCGCCGGCGCTTATAGGGTCGGCCGATGCTGCTCGTCACTGAACCCCTTTTCACCGACCGCCTGTTGCTGCGTCCTTTCACCTCCGAAGACATCGACGACGTTTGGGCCTACCAGCGGCAGCCGGTAGTGGCCCGCTACATGCGATGGGAGCCGCGTGACCGCCGGCAGTCCCAGGAGTCCGTCGACCAGATGTCCGGCGAAGTCCGGCTGGCCGGGGAGGGCGACTGCCTCAGCCTGGCGGTGGTCTCGCCGGACCACGGCAAGGTCATAGGCCAGGTGGAATTGGTATGGCTCGACAAGGAAGACCGTCAAGGGGAGATCGGATACGTCTTCAACCCCGACTACCAGGGCAAGGGCCTGGCCACGGAGGCCGCTACGGTGGCCCTGCGGCTCGGTTTCGAAGATCTGGGTCTGCACCGGATCATCGGGCGCTGCCACGCCGGGAACAGCGCTTCGGCCCGGCTCATGGAACGGCTGGGCATGCGTCGTGAGGCGCACTTCATCGACACCGGGATCTTCAAGGGCGCCTGGCGCGAGGAGTACGTCTACGCGATGCTGCGCCGTGAGTGGCGGGCGCGCCATGGCGGCGAAGTCGGCCCGGCGGGCAGGAGCTGACGTAACGGCAGTGGTCAGCGCGGAAGAGGGCGTCAGCGAGGGCGGCCGCGCCCGGGTGGTGGGCCCGGATGTGTCCGGCACGCGCCGGCAGTGCCGACGGGTCGTCCGTCCGCCGTCATGGCGAGCAGGCCGCGGTCCATTTCGAGTGCCGACCACCACAACCCACCGCTTTCCTCGGCCGGGGAGCGGCTGGGCCCACGGCGGCTGGAGGCGGCCTCGATAACGCTCCACCGGCACGTGGTCAGGTACCGATCCTGATCGCGGGGAGGTCCTCGAAGTCCAGGCTCCGGGGCACGCCCAGCCCCCAGGCTTCCAACTCTTGAAGTACGCGTCCCGTGCGATCGTCGGCCTCGACCAGTCCTTCGACGGCGAAGCCCTTCGTTTCATGACCGTCCGGGTGGAGCGGGTCGTATGAGCAGACTATGCGGCCATCCACTGCACATGTCAGCAACGAGGCCGTGTTGATATTCCGGCGAAAGGCGATCAGCCGGGTGCCGGCCGAGGCGCGCTCGACGAGGGCGCGGGCGTTCAGCGCAGCGCCGAAGCTCTCGATGGCGTATGCCCACCCGGGTATCTCGCCCGCCCGGGCCACTCCGCCGCCATCGGCAACGAACCCGTCGCATTGGAGTTCCTCCAGGTCGAGGCCGGCACTTTCGAGGTAGTCCTCGTCCTGGTAGTGGTTGAACAAGTCGATGGCCTCTGCCTGCTCCCGGCTCATTTCCCGTACCGTCGCACCATCCGCTCCCAGCCTGTGCAAGAGCCCCTCGGGGGTTTCGCCTGCACAGAAGATGACAGTGAAACCGTCACTGTAGGACTCGGTCAGCCAGGCGATCCCGTCATGCGCACCGTTCATGAACGGAGACTACGGCTCGACTCCTCCATGAGGAAGTGAAGGAAATCGCAGGGGTGGCCGGTGCCTGATCATGTTTGTGCGTCGGCTTTGGAGGCGTAAACCCGGACAGGATCGAGGTGTAGTTCATGCGGGCCCATGCAGTCGGCGACGAGGGTGGCCACGAGGGCCCCGCACACACACGCCATGTTGCGTCCGCCGGTTCCCAGTGGTCCGCAGCACCCTCGATGGATACCGAGGGACCCAATCAGTTGCAGGTGAGGTACGTCCTCGGGGTGCACAATCACAGAGTTTCTGGGCCCGGCAGGCATCATGCCCGTCATCTTGGGCGGCATGAGGAGAGCCCGGTGTCCGTTCGTCCCCGCGGTATCGGTGCCTGGGCCAGGGGCTACGAAAGGCGCGCCCCAGGGCTCGGGATCGATGGCGTAGTGGCCGCGAGCGACAGTCGACGGCGCAAGCCGAGTCTTGCTGTGACGGTCCCGGTCGCTTCCGGGGGGCATGCCTGTGTCAGTGCCTGATGGGAGGGTGTGTGACGCGGTGACTGTACCGGCTGCCGCATCGCATGGGAGGGGAACAGCGTGGCACCACAGGAAGGCCGCAGCAGTGAGAGCGCGGATCGGCAGAACGACGAGGGGCTACGGGAAGCCGTGAGCGGTGCCGGCCCGGTTACCGGAGGCTCGGGCACACCCTTGCGTCAGGTGGTGCCGTTCGAGGCAGCGCAGCCCGAGGACGAAGAGTTCGCCTGGTATTTCGAGGGCGAGCCGGTGGGCGGCACGATCGGTCTGTGGCAAGTGCTGATGGATGATCAGCTGGAGTTCGCGGAGGAGCTCGTCGCGGACGGAGCCGATCCTTGGCAACCGGTGCTCGGTGGCTGGTCCCCGGGACGACTCAGCCTGGCCGGCCCCGTGCCGGGCCTGTTCGAGGTACCCGAGGGAGAACGGGGGCTGAGCCCTGCCGAGCACGCGGCGGTGCACGAGGCCCAACGCCTTCGCACTGCCCTGGCAGACTCCCACCACGAGGGCCTGGGCCTGGCGTGCGTGGCCGGCATCGACGCCGAAGAGGCCATACGCCGCCTCGATGCCGCACCTTTGAGGGGCCACAGGCTTCGTGTACTGCAGGAGGCACCCTGGGCCGGAGCCGACTTTGACCACCGCCTCCGGATCGTGGGCGTGACCACCGTGCCCGGCGGCTGCATCGTCACCCAGCGCTGGGGCTACACCCCACAGGCCTCCGGTGTGCAGCAACGGCTATCCGCCGGGACGGCCTGCTACGGCCTGTACGCCAACGCCAAGAGCGGCAACCAGGGCAGCTTCGTCCGCGATGGCGTCATCGAAGGAGGGGATCTCCACCCCGGAGGTGGCCCGAACCCCTTCGACACGGTCACGTCCGAAGACGTCCTGCTCGCCTACCTCTACCGCGGCCACCCCGTAGCCCACGCCTGCGCCTGGGTGGGGCTGCGTCCCGCTGACGCATGCGCCGTCACAGGGCAGCCCGACGCCTGGGTGGAACTACCCGACCGTGACTACTGGACGAGCTGACGGCCTGAGCGGTCGAGCGGGCGCAGGGACGGCACGTGGATCGGCACGGGGAGAGCGTCGAGGCCCGCCGGCCCGGCCCGGTTCGGCGATGTCGCCCGGCCCGCAGACCCGGGAGTTCAGTGGCGCGCGTCCGAGCGCGGGCGTTGCAGGGTGAAGGTGTCGACGGGCGTCAGGTCGCCGTGGGGGCCGTCGAACGTGTAGTAGGTGACCCGCATCCGGGTCAGGCCCTCGCGGCGGTCGCCGGGGTCGACGTCGAACGCGGCGAAGCCGCGGTTGTACTTGCGGTCCTGAACGGCAGCCCAGGGCGCCTCCTCGGGGATCCACACCGCCTCGCGGTGGCCGGAGGAGGACTTGTCGTCCTTGAGGCCGACCAGGACCCGGGCCTGCGGCGTGTCGAAGAGGTCGTCCTGGCTCGTGGCGATGTTGCCGCCCGCGCCGATGACCATGTGGACGGTGCCCTTGCCCGTGTCGACCAGGTCGGTGCGGGTGGAGACGGGAACGGGGGTGCGGGCCTCGTTGGGCAGGGTGCCGCGCACCGGGTGCGACCGCTCGTAGTGGTGCTCGTGTCCGCTGACCACCAGGTCGACGCCGTACGCGTCGAACAGCGGGCCCCAGGCCCGGCGCACGCCCAGGTCACTGCCGGCGCTCCGGTGGCTGGAGATCATCGGCTGGTGCATGCACACCACGACCCAGTCGATGCCCCGGTCCGCCCGCGCGGCCTTGAGCTCGCGCTCCAGCCAGCGGCGCTGGGCGCCGCCGGAGTAGCCGCTGATGTAGGTGTCCCCGCCGTCCTGGAGCGCCACGTCGTCGTTGGCGAGGCTGATGAAGCGGACCGAGCCGACCGTGAACGCGTACCACATGCCCCGGGTCTCCTCGTCGGAGGAGGCGGACGAGGCGGGCAGTGCGAAGTAGGTCTGGTAACCGGCGGCGCCGATGGGCCCGTTGCCCTTCTCGTTCTCGTGGTTCCCCGCGCAGGGCATCCAGGGGCGCAGCCGGGTGGAGCGGCTGTTGTTGATGAACCAGTCCGCCCACGTCGCCGTCCGGCTCGTTCCCCACGCGCCGGCGATCGCGGCGTAGCACAGGTCGCCGTTGACGAAGTTGAACAGCGGGGCGACCCGCTCGACGGCGGAGACGATGTCCGCGGAGGCGGGCGAGCCGACCTGGCTGCTGGTGTGCAGCGGGTAGCGGTTGACGGGGGAGGGGACGCCGTCCGGGAGGTGGATGACCCGGCGCAGGTTGGGCGTCGCCTGGTCGCCGAAGCTGGTGAAGGTGAAGGCGGCGCGGCCGCGTGGCGCCGTGGTGAACGAACCGGTCTCCGGGGCCGCGCCGTCGTGCCCGGCCGCGTACAGGTACGTGGTCGAGGGGTGCAGGCCGGTGATCCGGGCGTGGTGGACGTACACCTCCTCCTTCGACAGCCCGTCCCGGTAGGTGCGCGTCTCGGCGTCGACGACCCGGCCGCCGTGCCCGCCCGCGGGCGAACCGAGCTGCACCTGCGGCCGGCGGACCGACTGCGGCGTGATCCACGAGACGGTCATCTCCGACGACGGGTCCGAGCCGAACTGCAGGTGGACGCCCAGCACTCCGGGCGCGCCCAGCCGGTGCGGTCGGCTCTGCAGCAGCGGCCCGGGCGTCGGTGCTGCTGATGAAGAGGAAGCGGCGGCCTCCCCGGCGGCACCGGCGACGAACGGGACGGCCGCCGCGGCCGACGAGCCCTTGAGTACGGATCTACGCGTGATCGCCATGAAATGCCCTGTTCCTGTGGGGGAGTTGACAGTCCTGGGGCACTGTAAGTGATCAAGGTTTGTTCTGGCGCGGCGATTTTGCAGGAATCCTCACCCCAGCAGGCTGCCGGGAAGGCTATGGCGGTGCTGCGGTGACGCGGGCCCGGCTCAGGCGGAGACAGGAGTCCTGGACAGGGCGGTGCGCAGGGCGAAGACGCCGAGCAGGCCACCTGATGTGAACCGCTGGGCGGTCATGGCGCGGGGCCGGGCGGCCAGAAACCCCGAAACCCGTGCTGCGCCCAGCATGATCAGAGCGTTCACGGAGATCCCCACGATGATCTGCACACCACCGAGCTGGAGCAGTTGCCCCCAGGCCGGACCCGCCTGCGGGTCCAGGAATTGGGGCAGAAGGGCGGCGTACATAAGAGCGATCTTGGGGTTGAGCAAGTTGGTCAGCAGCCCCATCGAGAACAGGCGGGCATCGGAGACCGGAGGCAGGTTCTGGGCCGGAGCGAAGGGCGAGCGGCCGCCGGGCTTGAGCATGCCCCACGCGAGGTAGGCCAGGTAGGCGGCTCCGGCAAGCTTGACCACCATGAACGCCACCGGCACGGCGGCGAACAACGCGGACAGGCCCGCAGCCGCGGCCAGCAGGTAGCACACGAACCCCACGGCGGTCCCGCTGAGGCTGATCAGGCCCGCCCTGCGGCCTTGGGTGATCGCACGGGAGGCGAGGTGGATCATGTTCGGTCCCGGAGTGAGGGCCATGCCCAGTTCGACCAGGGCCACTCCTCCGACTGCGGTCAGAGTGATCAACGGTCAACCTCCTGGTCGTTCGTCGGGCACCTGGCACGGAATGGGTGGCCCGGCTGCAACGGACGGCTACGACACATCAGCAGGCCCGTCCGGCCCGCCAAAGAATACGGTCTTGCCACTCGGCATCTTCATGCACCCCGGCAGGGACCGCTCGCCCATCCCTAATGTCTTGTGGCCGGGCCGTCCGGCGTGGTGGGGCGCAGCGGCCATATGCCGCGAGTCAGCGCTGGATACGAGCCTGCTGCCGCTCGCGTATGACTGCGATCGCGTGCTCGCACCAGTCGCGGTTTCCTTGTTCGAAGGCGAGGCCGCGTTGGCACGTCAGGTACGGGCCGATGCGGTCGCCGTGGCGCAGGAAATCCTCCTCCGTACGGTCGCCGCGCATGGTGCGCAGCAGTTTGCCGAAGAGGTCGATCCTGGATCGGGCGAAGGCGGCGCGTTCGGTGAGCTGCGCGATGAGGGCGTCGGTGTCGACGTGGTCGGCGGCCTGGACCTTGACGAGCAGGTCGTCGCGGATGAAGGAGGGTTTCGCGGCGGCGGCCGTGAACCTCTCCAGCTCCGCCATTCCAGCGTCGCTCACCTGGAACAGGCGCTTGTTGGGGCGGGATTCCTGGACGACCTCGCGGCCTGCGATGAGTCCGTCCTTCTCCAGCCGGGCCAGCTCGGCGTAGAGCTGCTGCGGCTGGGCGTGCCAGAAGTTCGCCACGCCGAGGCCGAACGCCTTGGCCAGCTGATACCCACTCAGCTCACCGTCGAGCAGCGCCGCCAGCAGGGCGTGCCGTAGTGCCATGGGATTGCCTCCTCGCTGTCCTGCCTCGTCCATGTCCCTGTCGGTGGAGGCACGTTCCATGGTAGTCATGAAAATGACTAGTCACATTCATGACTATGAAGCGACTGTACAGAGACTCATGAAGAGGGGCGAAGCAGACCCATGACCACCGCCGATCGATTCCGTGCCGCTGTCGACCAACGTGACCTCGCGGCTCTGGAGGACCTGTTCACCGAGGACATCTGCCTCTACAGCCCCGTGAAGTTCACCCCGTTCGTGGGCAAGCCGATGGTGCTGGGTCTCTTCGGGGTCCTGTTGCGGACCTTCGAGGACTTCCACTACATCGGTGATTACACCGGCACCGCACAGACCAGCGCCGACGGCACGCCCGCCTCTTCGGCGGTGCTGCTCTTCCGTGCCAGGGCGGGCGGCAAGGAGGTTCACGGCATCGACCTGCTGCACTTCGCCGACGACGGCAGGATCAAGGAATTCACCGTCATGGTCCGGCCCCAGTCCGCCGTCCACGCCCTCGGGGAAGCGGTCCTGGCCGGACTCGTCGAGGACGGCCTGGTGGCAGCCGAGGGGTAGGAGAGGCAGGGAGGTCGGCCACCACCGGCACCAACTGCACCGGCAGGAGCGCCGTACGGAAGCGCCGTACGGAGGCGTCGCACCAAACCCCGTACGGAGGCGTCGCACCGAGCCCCGTACGGAAGCCCCGTACGGCCCGGTCCCGGGCGGTATTGAGCCGACCCCCGGCACCCTGTACAACTTGGCGAGCGCTTCCGGGCACGGTCGAGCGCCGATGAGCCCGGAGCCGCCCCGCGCTTCCGCAGGTCAGGACCGCCGGGGGAGCATTACATCACCTTGGCCGGAAAATCCCCGTTACCACAGGTCATTTCGTCATCTTTCCCGAAGTGACGCTGTGTGCATGCCATGATGCCGCCGGTGCACGGAAGCCGTTCGCCGTTCCTCCGAGGCCGGGGAGACCCATGGCGCTCTCGCTCAAAGAACTGCTCGATCTCTTTCCGGACCCCGGCGGGGTGTTCTCCCTGCCGGGCGAGCTGATCGGATACATCCCCGGTGTCGGCCCGCTGTTCGAGCAGTGGCTGATGTCCGCGGACCTCACGGTGGGTGGCGCGATCCCCGACCGCGCGACGTACGTCGTGGAGGGCACCCTCGCCTTCACCGTCGTCGACGGCCCCTGCCCTGTGGTCGTCGAGTTCGCCGTCGACTCACAACTCCAGACCGTCACCGGTGTCACCCTGGACTTCACCCTCCCGTCGACCGAGGACGACTCAGGCGAAGCAGAGGACACCTTCGCACCGCACCTGCGGCTCTCCGCCCTCGCCACCGGGTTCGGCGCCGCCCTGCTCATCCCCTTCACCGGCGCCGACGGCACGGCCAAGACGATGACGTTCGGCGCCGGGCATCAGGACGGCGTCCTGACCGGCGAGCTCTCCTCCGAGGACGGCATCTCCTGGGACGACGTCGCCCACGCCCTGGGCACCGCCCCCGCCGACCTGCCGCCCGCGCTGGTGCCGGTGCTCACGCACGTCGCGTTCGCGTACGAGAAGAGGAAGCGGGCGTTCGTCTTCTCCGCGCGCACCGAGTACGTCCAGCTCGCCTACGCCTCCCTGCCGCACCGGGCCGGCACCGGCAGCGCCGGGCCGCGCCTGCGTGCGGTGCTGCTCCAGGGCACGTACGAGGCCGGGCTCGCCGACCTGCCCTCGATCGGCGAGTACGCGCCGGTCGAGGACGATCTGGTCTTCGCCGGGCTGCAGGCGTTCCACCTCTCCGCGGCGCTGACGGTGCGCAAGGTCAAGTCCCTCAACGACCTCATGGCCAACGCCGGTGTGCAGCTCGGGCTGCCCACGCGCAGCCTCACCGCCGGCGCCTCGCTGGCCGTCACCGCGGCGACCGCCTTCTCGGAGAAGAACCACGGCATCCTCGTCTACCCGCTGCGGCGCAAGACCCAGCCCGGCCCGACCCCGCCCCCGCGCCTCGACGCGGTCGCGCGGCCGTTACGGGACGAGGAGGACGTCCCCGCGCAGGCGAACATCCCGCTGGGCCTGGAGTCCGGCCCGCTCAGGATCGCCGAGCTCGGCCTGTCGTACGCGGACGGCGCTGCCCGCATCACCCTCGACGCCACGATCGACGCCGGCGGTATCCAACTGAGCGCATCCCGCCTGGGGTTCGCCGTCCGCTTGGCCGACGGCGACTGGAGCTTCCGGCCCACCCTCGACGGGCTCGGTCTCGCCTTCGACCGGCCACCTGTGCGCATCGGCGGCGCGTTCCTCGTCAAGGAGTCCCAGCCGCCCTACGACATGCTGTTCGCCGGCATGGCCGTCATCGAGGCCAAGGTGGCGAGCGTCAAGGTGCTCGGCGCCTACGCCCGCGCCGAGGGCGGCTACCCCTCCCTGTTCCTGTACGGCGTGCTGGCCGGCCGCAAGGGCCTGGGCCCGCCGCCCTTCCAGGTGAAGGCGATCGCGGCGGGCTTCGGCTACAACAGCTCCGTCCGCGTACCCGCCCCCGCCGACACGCCGTACTTCCCGTTCGTCGCCGAACTGGGCAGCGAGAGCGAACGCCCCCCGCTGGAGGTCCTCGATTCCCTCCTCGACGGCGCCGACGGCCGGCCCCCGTGGCTGAGCCCGGCCGAGGGCCAAATCTGGTTCGCGCTCGGCGTCGGCTTCACCGTCTTCCAGTTCGTCGACGGCAAGGTGCTCGCCCTCGTCGAGTTCGGCGACGAATTCACCGTCGCCGTCCTGGGCCTGGCCACCGCCTCGTTCCCGCTGCGCCGCGACGGCGACTCCGCCATCGCCCGCGTCCAGCTCGCCCTCCAGGCGCTGTACACCTCCCGCGACGGCATGCTCGCCCTGGCCGCGGAGCTCACCCCCGAGTCGTACGTCCTCGACCCCGAATGCCGGCTGACGGGCGGGCTCGCCTACCGCACCTGGTTCGGTGGCGACCACGAGGGCGACTTCGTGTTCTGCCTCGGCGGCTACACCACGGGCTGGGACCCGCCCGGCCACTACCCCGACGTCCCCAGGCTCGGCTACACGTGGGGCATCTCCAACTGCGTCACCGCCCGCGGCGAGGCGTACACCGCCCTGACCCCCTCGGCGTTCATGGCCGGCGGCAGGCTGGAGGTGGCGTTCCACTCCGGCATCGTCGACGCCTGGCTGACCGCCCGGTTCGACGCGTTCATCCAGTGGAAGCCGTTCTGGTTCCGGCTCGGCATCGGCGTACGCATCGGCTTCGCCGTCGACCTGTGGCTGTTCACCGTCCGCGGCGAGGTCGGCGTCGACCTCGACCTGTGGGGGCCGCCCGTCGGCGGCATCGCCACCGTCCATCTGTGGTGCATCGACTTCGACGTGTCGTTCGGCGCCGGCCCGGGCGGCGCCCGGGAGGTGGGCTGGGGCGAGTTCCAGGAACAGCTGCCCGCCCGCGACCGGATGCTGCGCATCACCCCGCTCTCCGGCATCCTGCCGGAGGACGAGGCCACCCGCGCCCGCCGCCGGAACGCCGGTGACGACCGCTGGGTCGTCTCGGCCGACGGGTTCTCCTTCTCCACCACGACCGCGCTGCCTGCCTCGAAACTGACCGTCAACACCACCCGGATCCCCGGCGGAACCCCGCTCGACATCCGTCCCATGGGCGCGACCGGCCTCGCCTCGGAACACCGGCTGACCGTCGTCCTGGGCGACGACGAGGGCTTCGACCCCGTCGGGCGGGGGTGGCGCATCGATCCCGTCACCACCAACGTGCCGCGGGCCCTGTGGGGCACCGGCGAGCCCTCCGTGCACAGCGACGACGAGGCGCTCCTGCCCGGCCGCGTCATCGGGTTCACCGTCACCGTGCCCCCGCCGAAGGACGGTTTCACGCCGGGCGAGATGACCGACGTGGCGCTCGGCTTCGAGGAGCTCGGCACCAGCGACACCCTGCCCGTCACCCCGCTCGACCCGCCCACCGGCCCGGTTCCGCGGGCCTGGCAGCCGGGCCAGGACCCGACCGGCATCGGCATGATCGCCGACGGCATCGCCACCACCACGGTCGCCGCCCGGGACGCCCTGTACGCCGAGCTCACGGCGCTCGGCATCGCCCCGCCCGGCCACGACCGGCTGGACGGCTTCGCCGCCCTCGCCGCGGCGGGCGCCTTCACCGCCGAACCCTTGACGGCCGAAACCCTGGTGGCCGAACCGGCGGCCGAACCGATGACGATCTGAACCGCGAGGGAAGCCACATGACGCAGCCCGCCGCTGCCGGGGCCACCCCCCGGTTCAGCGTCCACTTCCACGACAACCACACCGCCACCCCGGCCGGGTTCTACACGGTCACGCTCGACCACCTCGTGTCCGGCGAGAAGGTCGGGAGCGACCAGCTGCCCGCCGCCGGGCAGACCTTCGAGATCCGTGCCCCGCAGTTCACCCTCGACGGGACCTTCGTCCACGCCGTCCACCCCGCACCCGCGGCGAGCGGCGCCTTCGAGTACGTCCTGCCGCACATCACCCTCAACCGGCTGATCCTGCCCTGGGAGCGCGCCCTCGACGCGGCCGTCCCCGAACTGCCCTGGCTCGCCCTGCTCCTCTTCGCCGAAGGGGAACTCCCCGACGACCCCAAGGCCCAGGGACACACCCGGACCCGTACCGTACGGGAACTCCTCACCGCCACCGACGCCCTCGTCCCCGACATCACCCTCGAAGCAGAAGTACCACCAGAGCTCCACGACAGCACCTGCACCACCCTCGACGTCCCCTCGGACGTCTTCGCCGCACTCGTGCCCCGCCGCGCCGACCTGCCCCACCTCTGCCACGTCCGCAAGGTCAGCGACCGGCAGGCCGCCCGCGTCCGCCGCGCCGGGGAGGAACTGGAGGCCGGCGACTACGCCGTCGTCGTGGCCAACCGCTTCCCCCGCACCGCCGGCCGCTACGCCGCCCACCTCGTCTCGCTGGAGGGCTTCGCCGACCACCTCGACGGCAGCCGGCCCGACCCGTCCGTCGTGCGCATGGTCTCCCTGCACGCCTGGTCCTTCGAGGCCAGGCCCGACGCGAACGCCCACTTCGCCACGCTCATCCAGCGCATGGCGGACGACCCCGGCGGACTCGGCCTGCGGCTGCGGCCGCAGCCGGCGCGCACCACCACGCCGACCGCCGCCACCCGGCGCCTCGACCTCGGCCACGTGCCCGTGGACCACGTGCTGCCCTCCGGCGAGCACACCGTCGCCTGGTACCGCGGCCCCTTCACCCCCGTGGTCGCACCCGCCGTGCCCAAGCCCGCTTCCGGCCACTGGACCAGCGCCGACGAAGCCCTCGTCTACCTCACCGACACGGGCGTGTTCGACGTCAGCTACGCCGCCGCCTTCACCCTCGGCAGGACGCTGGCCCTGTCCGACGCCAGCCTGGCCGCCGCCGTCTCGGCCTTCCGCGGCCGCGCGCGGCGCATCGCCCAACGGACGCTGCTGCGGTCCCGCACACAAGCCCACCCGGCCCACGACCGGTTCCACGAGCTGATCGAGAACGGGCTCGGCGCCCGCATCCACACCGCCGCCACCACACCCTCCCGGGCGCGTACGGGCCCCGCTCCAGCGCCCCGGCGCCATACCGGCGGCGTACCCCGGCCGCCCGCCCTCACCGACCTCCACACCCGGCTCCGCACCACCGCCACGCGCGATGTGCTGCGCAGCGCCCTGAGCGAACCCCTGGCTCCGCTGATGACCGTCCTCGACCAGGTGACCCTGCTGGCCGCTGCCCCGCTCGGCCATCTGGTGCCCGACGCGCGCATGCTGCCGCCCGAGAGCCTGCGCTTCTTCCACGTCGACCCGCAGTGGTGCGAGGCCTTGCGCGACGGAGTGCTCAGCACCGGCCTCGGCACCTCGCTCGACGCCGCCGTCAACGACCTCGCCCGCGAGGCCCTGGAACCGCCGCGGCCGCTGTCGGGGCTGCTGATGCGCTCGGCTCTGGTGAAGGGCTGGCCCGACGTTGTGATCGAACCCCGGCGCACCGGCACCGGCGGAACCCCCGAGCTGATGGACATCGTCCACCGCACGATCACCGGCCCGGACCTCCTGCTGTGCTTGGTGGACGGCGTGCCCGACCAGGCGGTCTTCCGCGAGCCGTACGAAGGCGTCCACTTCGGCGTCGACACGCTCGACGGCACCGACCGCATCAACCTGCGCCGCCCCACCGATCCGGTGGGGGAGTCGCTGGACCAGTGGTTCCCGCCCGAGGGCGAAGAGGGCATCAGCCGCTTCCTGCGCACCGCCACCGGCACCGGAACGCCCGAGGTCCTCGACGTCGCCGACGGCGGCACCCGGTCCCTGGTCGACGGCCTGGCCACCGCCCTGCGGGCGGCGGGCCATCTGGGCCCCGGCGAGGAGCTGTCCCCGAGCGTCCTGGCCGTGGAGCTCGTCAACGCACCGCACCGCATCACCTTCGCCCCGCAGCAGGCAGGCCGGCAGTGAGGAACCCACGCGTGAACCCCGAGCCACCTCTGACGAACCCCGAGCCGTCTCTGACGACCCCTGAGCCGTCCCTGAGGAGCCCAGAGTCGTCCCTGACGAACCCCGTCCCGCCCCTGCTCGTCCCCGTGCAGGTCGACGCGCTCCTGGTGAACAAGCGCGTGCGCGACAACGAGACCTGGCGCCGCTGGTACGCCGACTTCGAGCGGCTGGACGACCGGTACGCCCCCGAGCCGGACCCGTTCACGTCCTCCGCCTCCGACAAGCCCGGCCACGGCATCCACCTGCAGTGGACTTTGCCCGACGCGCTGCGGCGCGGCCGGCAGGACGGCCCGGCCGGAAAGGTGGAGTTCCCGCTGGTCCCCAACCGCTGGCTCGTCGTCCGCCACAGCCGGCCGGCGGCCGAGCCCGGCGCGACGCCCGTCGCCGCAGGCTGGATCGTCGACAGCGACTACCTGGACTACGACGAGGGGACGTCGGCGTTCCTCGACCCCCGGGCCGCGCGCCTCACGCCCGAGTACATCGGCCGGGCCCACGACCTCGCCGACGGCCCCTGGGACGAACCCACCGGCCGCGAGCCGTTCCTCACCGCCGCCGGCCCCGGCCTTCCGACGTTCTCCATGTTCCAGCCCTACAACCAGAACGTCTTCTCCCTCCACGACCCGCTCTCCGGCCTCGACCAGCCGTCCCTGATCAGCTACCTGGTGGCGGGCTGGTACTCGCAGGAGGACTGGGACATCCTCCGGCGGGAGCCCGGCAACGACGTCCGCCAGGTGCTGGACACGCTGCGCTGGGCCACCACCGACAGCGCCTTCCGCCCCTCCCGGTCCCTCTACGCCGGGACCGCCCTCGGCCTGTCCTGGGACTTCGACGGCGACCGCCCCGCCTCTAACAAACCCGGCGACAGGGAGGACGACACCGCGATTGACGTCGACGTCGCCCTCGGGCACATCGCCACCGACGCCGAAACCGCCCTCCACCCGGCCGCCCTGGACGACCCCGAAGCCGCGCGCCTATGGGAGGCCTTCTCCTACGACCTGCTCGACGTCCTCGACGGCGAGGACGAAACCGCGCTCGACCAGGCTCTCCGCCGCACCTGGTTCGGTGCCGAACAGGGCGGCTACACCTGGCGCATCGTCGACCGGCCCACCGACGACGTCGACGGGCCCATCGACGGCGTAAACCGGCCCGCCGACGGCGTAGACCGGCCTGCCGGCCATGGCAGCCCGCGGCCGGCGCTCACCCCCGAGCAGACGGCCGCCGAACAGCAGTGGCTCGCCGAGCTGAACGCCACCCAGGCCGCACACGACGCCGCCGCCCGCGAACTGGCCCACCTCCAGCGCCGGCTGTACGGTCTGTGGTGGCTGAGCGGCCGCCCCACCCGCCCCGGGCCCGAGTGGGACGCCGCGTGCGAAGCACAGCTCAACCCCTCCGGCGAGGGCAACCTCGCCCACCAGGTGCGGGACAAGCTCGACGAGTTGTTCCGCGAGCCCGGCGACTCCTCCTCCGACGAGGGCGGCCTGCGGCACCGCATCCCCTGGGGCGACGACGCCGACCGGCTGGCCGAGGCAGTCGCATCCTACGCGGCCGAGCACGGCCTGGCACCGGGCCGCGAACTCCAGCGGGTCGCCGAGCCGCCCTTCCACAGCACGCCCGACCCGTCGGTCGTCGTCCGCGGCGCCAGGCTCGACCGGCCGCTGACCGACGAGAAAACTCTGCTCTGCCGTACCCCCGGCGAGACGGTTACGCGGATCCGGATCGGCGGTGACATGATCCCCGCGCCCGACCGGCCGCCCGCCCCCGACCTCAGCGGCCTGCCCGAACCGGCCGCGCTGGACGCGCTCCTCGCCGAGTTCTTCCTCCTCGGCCTGGCCGCACTCGCCCCCGGCAGCGCGCCGGACCGCACGGCCCTGCAGGACGCACTGGACGACGACACCGGCGGGCACGTGGAGGGCGTCGTCGCCCGCTGGACGCGCCAGTGGCGGCAGCCCTGGTCACCGCTGCACCTCATCTGGAAGATGAACTGCCACCCGACCCCCTACCGGAGCGACGGCAGGGACAACTGGCGTTTCGACGGCACCCGTTACCGCTGGGAGAACCGCGACAGCGCCGAACCGCCCGCCACCCTCACCGGCCGCGCCCTGCTCAACCCCCTGATCCCCTTCAACACCCGGGCCCGCCTCGCCCAGCACGCCGACACCCGCCCCGGCGCGCCCGTGGCCGAACTCCGCGAACTGCGCCGCCGGGCCGAGGAATGGGACCTGCTCTCCCAGCGCATCGACGGTGTCAACGACTGGCTGGCCCAGCACACCGTCGCCACGAACATCGCCCCGGCGGACGCCCTGGCCGAACTCGTCGACAACCGCACCTCACGCGTCTCCCTGAGCGAGGCCCCCGACCCCGGCCCCGCCTCCGGCGGCGACGACCGTGACTTCCGGCCGGTCCGGGCGGCCCAGTTCGCCTTCGAGCAACTCCACGTGGTCGACCGGTTCGGCCGCTCCCTGGCCGTCATCAGCCCCGACAACGCCGAGCGCTTCCCCGTACAGCGGGCCGACAGCGTCACCCCCGTCATGGCGGTGAACCCCGAGAACCCCTACCGCTACGTCGAACTGCCCCCGCGCCTGCTGCAGCCCGCCCGGCTGCGCTTCGACTTCGTCTCCGCCACGGACGACCACGACCGCGTCGACGTCGAGGCCGGCCCGGCCGAGGCGGCGGGCCGCACCCCCGTCTGCGGCTGGCTGCTGGTCAACCACCTCTCCCGCTCCCTGCTCGTGCACGCCCCGGACGGGCGGGCCCTGGGCGAGATCCGCGTGGCCCTCGACACCGCACACCGGCAGATCACGGACTGGGACGCTCTGCCGTACTCGCCCTACCCGGACGTCGCCGTGGACACCGGCTCCGGCCGGGCCTTCGCCGCCGAGCTGCCCCACCTGCACGGCTTCGTCAGCAAGCTCCTGGAGGCGGGCCCGGACGCCTTCGCCGAACTGCTGAGCAGCCTCGACCACAGCCTGGCGACCACCGCGCCGGGCGAGGACGACGACAGCCTGGCCGGCCTGGCGGGCCGCCCGGTGGCGCTGCTGCGGGCCCGGCTGCGGTGCGAACTGAACGGGCCGGCCATGACGTCCTCGTCCTGGGACGACGTCGTCAGCCCGCCCCCGCCGGAGTTCACCGACTACCTCTGGAACGTCCGGCTGGGCGCCGGTGACATGCTCGGCGACGGCCTGGCCGGCTTCTACCTGGGCTCGGACTACACCCGTCTGCACGCCGTTCCCGAACCCGCGCCCGAGCGCACGGGGTACGTCGTCCCGATCGACGGCCACGAGGTCCGCGTCCCGGCCCGGCCCGTGCTCCCGCCCGCTCGCGCCCGGGAAGCCGACACCGCCGCGGCCTGGGTGACGCTCCTCGCCGACCCGTGGGCCGCCGTGCACGCCGTCACCGACATCCTCCCCGTGGGCCGGCTGCTGCTGCCGTCCACCTGGGTGCGCGAACCGCTGAGCCGGATGAAGCTCGCGTTCCGGGCCGGCCCGCTGCTCGCGGGCACCCGCCCGGGGACCGGCGACCCGGGCGACCCTGACGGCACACCCGTCGCACACCTGGTCGCCCCCGGGCCCTCGGGATGGCGCGGCACGTGGGAGTGGGCCGAACCGGCCGCCGGGCCCGCGCAGTGGGCGTCGTACCCCCTCGCCACGCCCGATCCGGCGCTGGCCCTCACCGACGGCCCCGCCGCCGCCCGCCACGGCTTCCTCCTGCTCTCCGGCGCGCTCGGCGAGGAGGCGGAGGCCGGGGCGGGGACCAGGTCCGGGTCCGGGCCTGGGGTCCGGACCGGGGCCGCCGCACGGCGCACACCCCCGCCGACCGCCCCCGACGAGCAGCCCGGGAGCCCGTCATGACCGCCGCCCTGTCCTACGCCGTCCACACCGACCCCGCACCGCTGAAGGTCAGCACGGACAAGGCCGAGTCCCGGGCCGTGCTACGGGTCACGGTGACCAACCCCGGCCCCGGCCCGGTCGCCTGTGAGCTGATCACCCTCACCCTGCCGACCGGGAACGGCACCGGCGCACTGACCGCCACGCCCGAGACGATCACCGCGCACGTGGAGGGTGGCACCGGCTGGCAGACCGAGCACGCGGGAGGCGGCGTCTTCCAACTCCGGCCCGCTGACCCCGGCGCCGAGCTCAAGCCGGGCGAGAGCTTCGTCATCAGGCTCGACGGCATCGTGGTGAACCGGGCAGCGGGCACCGTCACACTCGGGGTCGCCGACACCACATCCGGGATCGCCGATACGACGGCCGGGTCCCCGGCCGCACCTCCGCGTACCCGCACAGCCGGCAGCTGGAGGCTCGCCAAGGCGCCCACCGGTACGATGCTGGAGGACTTCCGGCCCGACCGCACCAGCGTGCCCAACGGCGAGACGGTGACGCTGACCTGGTCGTGCGTGGACGGGCCGGACTACGAGCTGTTCTACGGCGACCAGCGCGTGACGGTGAACGACCGCATCGTCGACGGCCACGGCAGCTGGACCTCCCCGTGCCTCCACACCGCCACCGCGTTCATGCTGCTGGGTTCCACCGAGCAGGACGGCGCTCCCGTCACCTACGGACTGACCACCGCCGTGACCGTCGACGTGCCCGATCTGGAGGTCGGCAGCCTCGACGCCAACGGCACCGTCCGGCTGTTCGGCGAGATCCAGGAGATCGCCGGGGGCGTCGGCAGCGGCACGTGGACCTACCGCGCGGCCACCGACGGCATCATCACCGGCTACATCAAGACCAACCAGACCGGGACGCCGGCCACCCTCAACGTCTTCGTCACGCCGCCGGACACCAAGCAGCGGAAGTTCGCCGCCCAGTCCTGGGACGCGCAGGGCGGTATGGAGAACCGGGAGGCCGGCCTGCTGGTTCCCGTGTCGCGGGGCTCGGTGGTCAGCGTGGTGCAGAAGTCGGACGGCGGCGGCTTCACGGCGGAACTGACCTGGTTCCCGTTCGGGTCGGGACCGCTTCAGGTGGTCGAGCCGTGAACCCCGCCGCACCGTCCGACGCCTCCTGCGCCGTTCCCACCGCGCCGCACCGACCGGAAGGACCCTTCTGATGAGCGGAACCAGCACCGATCTGACCCCCGCCGGGATCGACGCAGCCTTCAGCGTCCCCGACTCGGCGGACGCTCCCGCCGCCGTCTACCTGCTGCGCGCCGGCTGGGCCGTCCACCACGACGCCGCGTCGACCGCCCCGCCCCGGCGCGGCGCCGCCCTCCGCGAGCTGTGGCCGCAGCTCCCCGCCGCGTATTTCGGCGGAGTCGACGCCACCTGCTCGACCGACACGCAGCGCGTCTACTTCTTCAAGGGCGCGACCTGCGTGCTCTACGACGTCGCCGCGAACGCGCCGGTGGGCGGCGCGGCCCCGGTGCCGATCGGCGACAAGTTCCCCGGCCTGCGCAACGGCGCGCCCGACTTCACCCAGGGAGTCGACGCCGGCATGGCGGCGTCCGACGGCACCGTCTACCTGTTCCGGGGCGGCCAGTACGTCAACTACGACCTGGAAACCGACGAGGTCCTCGAACAGGGCACCCTGGAGAAGGACTGGGCGGACCCCGGCCACCCCGACCCCGGCGTCCTCGGCGGCGTCGCCGCCGCGTTCAACCACCCCGCCACCCGCAACGGCTACCTGGTCGCCCCGGACGGCACGCGCTACGCCGAGTGCGACACCGAACCCGAAACCCACCACGTCACCTCCGGCCTCAAGGCCCTGCGGGACCGGTGGCCGTACCGCACCGTCGTCTCCGTGGTCGACGACACCGAGGGCCACCTGTGGGTCTTCGACGCCGCCACCGGGCAGAAGATCCGGCAGACGGTCGCCGGCTCCTACCCCGGCGGTGTCGCCCTCTCCGCCGACGGGTTCCGCGCCCTGGTGCCCGTCAGGTCCTCCGGCGGAGGCAACGGCAGCCTCGCCCTCCTCGACATCACCGCCGGCACGCCGCGGTCCGTGCAGGTCGACGACACGTGGCCGTACCGGGTGGCGCCGCTGCCCGACGGTTCGGCGGCCTATGTAGCCACCGTCTTCGGCAGGGACGTCCACGCCGTCGACCTCACCACCGGCGCGGTCCGCTCCGTCGAGATCGGCGAGGAAGCCTCCGGCGTCGCCGCCGCGCCCGGCAGCGACGTGGTCTACGTCAGCTGCCGCACGAAGGGCCAGGTGGCAGTCGTGGACACCACGACTGCCACCGTGACCCGCTGGCTCGACGGCGGTTCCAAGCCGACGGAGCTCGCCCTCACCCCCGACGGCACCACACTGGCCGCCACCAACCCCGACGGCGGCAGCAGCTTCGTGGCCCTCGCCATGACGGCCGGCAGCGGGGCGCCCCGGCTCGTCCCCGTCGGGCGGGACGTCATGGGCATCGCGGTGTCGCCGGACGGGCGGCAGCTGTACGTCGCCGACCTGGACTGGAAGATCAAGGTGATCGACCTCGCGAGCGGGAGCCACGTGGGGGACGTCCGGGGGCAGGAGGGCCGGCGGCTGTCGGCGGTCGCCGCCTCCCCGGACGGCGAGCACCTCTTCGTGACCGACTACCTCGGCACCTCCGTACAGAAACTGTCGGTCTCGACCGGCGAGCCCGTCGCCGAGTTCCCCCTCGGGATCGCCCTCACTCAGTACGCGTACGTCACCGCAGGCCCGGCCTGGGGGTGACGCGGACCATGACCGTACGCCGCCCCGAGGACAGCACGTGCGTCCTGACCTACGACGTGACGTCCGTCCCCGAGCCCATCCAGGTCTCCCAGGGCTCCACCCCGGCGAAGGCCACGCTCCACCTCACCGTGACCAACCACCGGCAGGCCGCCGTCCACCTGGAGAGGGCCCGCTTCACGTTCCCCGTGGGCAGCGGTCCGGACGACCTCACCCCGAACCCGGGCAGCGCCGAACCGCAGATGGAGGACTCCAGCAGGTGGCGCTTCGAGCAGGACACCGACGCGCCAGGCACCCTCGTGCTCAGCCCCAGGCGCGCCAGCACCACCCTGCCCCCCGGCAGCCAGCTGGAACTGGCTGTCGCCCACATCGAGATCGGCTCGGCAGTCGGCACCAGCAGGCTCACCATCGAGGAACACCTCAAGGACGCACCGGAGCCCGGCACGGAGGTATGGCCCCTGGCCAAGGTTCCGGCCGGCTTCACCGTCGGTGACTTCCGGCCCAAGCGCATCCTCGTCCGCAGCGGTTTCCCGGCCGAGCTCACCTGGCGCGGCGAGTCGCGTCCCGGTGCCACCTACCGGATGCTGCACGACGGCGAACCCCAGGACGTCACGGACGTCCGCTACTGGCCGTCGCCGCCCCTGCACCACGACACCGCTTTCGCGCTCGTGGTCACGGTGACGGAGGGCGGCGGCACCGCGGAGCACGCGATGACGACGGCCGTGACGGTCGCCCGACCGGACCTGACCGTCAACGACCTCACCGTCCAAGGGCACACCCTCCTCACCCGCGTCCCCGAGCAGTTCGACCTCGGCGAGCAGCCGGGCCGCACGTACACCGCCGAGACCGACGGCTTCCTCGTCGGGCACGTACGGGCCGACCAGGACGTGCCCGACACCGAGGACCCCGCCCCCACCCTGACCGTCACGGTCGCCACCGGCGGCGCCGTCCGCGTCGCCAGCGTCCAGTCACGCCTGGCCGAACGGCAACCGGGCGACCCCGGCAGCGCACTCACCGCCGTCGTCCCCCGAGGATCCACCGTCACCATCACCCGCGCCGGCACCACACCCAGCACCCACAGCCTGCGCTGGTTCCCTCTCGGCACGGGCCAACTGAAGGAGGCGGGGGAGAGGTAGCCCCTCAGCACCACCGCAGCGCTAGCTTTGCGGGACGTCCCTGACGAACACGATCCCGTCGATTGCGACCAGGTGGGCCGGGGCGAGCGGGGAGTAGCCGAACCAGGGAGACACGAGGGGCGCGGGCAGTGCGTCACCGAGGGTGGTGGCCAGGCGCGGGGCGTCGATGACGCAGTGGTCCTCCGGGAGCGCGTACATGAGGCCTTCGAGGCTGTCCGGCGGTGGGGTGCCCACTCCCCGGTGCCGGATCGTGCCGAGGGCCGTGGCCACGAAGGCGTACCCCTCGCCGAGCCGGGCACTCACCAGCGCGCCGGCGCTCCACCATTCCACCGGCCCCTGCCACATCTGCATCGTGCTCTTCTCCCGCTGGAGATGGGAGTTGTGGGCGTGGACGAGCGCCGGGCCGCGCCCGGCGATGGCGAGGAGGTTATGGGCCATCATCGAATCCCGCAGCGCGCACAGCCGGGTCATGCGCGCCGGTGAGGTGTCTGCCATCCAGAAGTGGTAGCGCAGCAGGCCCGTTGCGGTGCGCCCGTACAGGCGTGCTCGGTCCCAGTCCTCACGGTGAGCGCCTGCCACAGGTCTCCGGCGTCCGTGCCCCGCCCCGGCCCGGCCAGGCGCGGGCCACGATCGGTCAGGTGGACGGGCAGGCTGACGCCGATCCGCTCGCCGTGCCGGGCGATTGCCGTGGCGCACCATCGGAGGTCGGTCAGGGCGCTGCGGCCGAGGTTGAAGCGGGCGCATCCGGTGGCGAGGACCCGTTCGAGGGCGGCCTCGTCGTCGACACCGGCCCGGCACATCAGCTGGACGCCGATGCTGACGGCCTCGATGACACGCCGAGCCTGGGGCTCCGCCACCTGGCCGTCTCCGACCCGGTGCACCACGCGGCCACCGGACACGTGCACCGATGGAAAGAGCTCGGACCGGCCCCTGGCGGCCTCCTGCGCCTGCGAAACTCGCTGCGCCCCCACTAGCGCGCTCCTCCCGAACTGCGCCGAAGGACCTCACCCATGCGTCTGATAGCACGTTAGAGGCGTTCCGTCCCGGCCGTATACGACGCGAACCGGGAAGCGCTCTCGTACGGCGGTGTGAGGCGGCCGGGCGGATGGCCGGCCGACCGGGGGCCGGCCGCCTTCGGTCATCGCGACGGGCGGACGCCAGCCTGGCCTCTCCGCACTCGAGCCGTAGCGCATCAGCAGACCGCGTGTGGCGGCAGTCCCTGAAGTCACCGCCGCGGCCGTGGGAGCTGGCCGCAGCTGTCACCCGGCGCCGGGGGAGCCCCCACCGCATGTCCGGATGTGACAGATCACCGTCATTGCGGTCATGGGTGGTGGCGACGACGATGAGTCCATGCCCCTTTCGCACCGTGTCGTCATCGCGGTCTTCCCGGACGTCGATCTCCTCGACGTCGCCGGCCCGGCCGAGGTCTTCGCGCTGGCCAACCGGGAGACCGCGGGCCGTGCCGGCTACCGGGTCCGCCTCGCCGGGCCGGCGGCCGGTGAAGTGCGGACGTCGGCAGGTGTGCGGCTGCTGGCCGATCTGGCCTTCGACGAGGTCGGCGGACAGGTGGACACCCTGCTGGTGCCCGGCGCGGTCGACATGACGGACGACGGCCCCGTCGCCCGTATCGACGCCGGCGTCGTGGCGTGGGTGAAGGAAACCGCCACGCACGCCCGGCGAGTGGCATCGGTGTGCGTGGGCGCGCACCTGCTGGCGGCGGCCGGGCTGCTGGACGGGAAGACCGCGACCACGCACTGGTCGACCGCTGCCCAGCTGGCCGCGGAGCACCCGGACGTCACGGTCGACCCGGATCCGATCTTCGTCCGGACCGACCGCGGCCGCCTGTGGACCGGCGCCGGCATCAGCGCCTGCCTGGACCTCGCGCTTGCCCTGGTGGCCGAGGACCTGGGCGAGGACGTCGCCCTGGCCGTGGCCCGCCAGCTGGTGATGTACCTCAAGCGGCAGGGCGGGCAGAGCCAGTTCTCCGTACCGCTCAGTCGGCCCGCCCCCGCCCGCCGTGACATCGACGAGCTGCAGGCGTGGATCGCCGACCACCTTGACGAGGATCTGTCGACGGAGAGGCTGGCGGCCCGGATGTGCCTGAGCGAGCGGCACTTCGCCCGCGTCTTCAAACAGGAGACCGGGGTCAGCCCCGCTTCCTACGTCGAGGCCGTCCGCGTCGAGGTGGCCCGCCGCCTGCTGGAGACCAGCGACGAACCGCTCGACCAGGTCGCGGCCGCGGCCGGGCTCGGCTCGGTGGAGACCCTCCACCGAGCGGTCAAACGGCAGCTCGCCACGACTCCCGCCGCCTACCGCCGCCGCTTCCGCACCCGGGCCACCTGACCCTCACCCGCCCCCTCCACCCACCGACATCTCCCAGCACGCAGGCAAGGCGGACAGCTACGCCATGCCGTCTTCCCCTCCCCGTTACCCCTGGAAAGGCACCACCGTGAGCAGTAACCAGCCGTCCACGACCCTGCGCGACATCATCGGCCTGGACAACCAACCGCCCAGGCTCAGCGACTCCGTCCTGGTCATGGTCGATTTCCAGAACACCTACCGCACCGGCGTCATGGCCCTGGAAGGCGCCGAGGAGGCCCTCGCGGCCGGCGCCCGCCTCCTGGAGCGCGCCCGCGCCGCGGGCACGCCGGTCATCCACGTCATCAACGACGGCGGCGCGAACACCCCCTACGACATCCGCGCCCGCATCGGCGCCATCAGCGACGAGGTCGCCCCGGCGGCCGGCGAGGCGGTCGTGGTCAAGCAGTTCCCCAACGCCTTCCACCTCACCGACCTGGAGAAGACCCTGACCGGCCTGGGTGCCGCCCCGGGCAGCGGCAAGGACCTCGTCATCGGCGGCTTTATGACCCACATGTGTGTCAGCTACACAGCCCAGGGCGCCTTCAACCTCGGCTACCGCCCCACTGTCGTCGCCGAAACCACCGCCACCCGCCACCTCACCACGCCCGACGGCACCGTCCTGCCCGCCGCCACCCTCCAGGCCGCCGCCCTGACCACCATCACCGACCTGTTCGGCACGGTGGTCCCCGCCGTCGACGCTCTACCTCTCTGATCGGGCTCCTCCGCGGCTATGCCGAGGACTGCACGTTGCCCATGTCCGTCTTCAGGGCGTGCATCGAAAGTGCCTGGTGAGGATGGCGGAGAGTCCATGTGTGATCCAGAATGACTGGATGGTCACGCTTGAGACTCCCCGTTTGATCCTGCGCCGCTGGCGCGAGGAAGACGTTGCGCCCATGGCTGCCGTCAATGCCGACCCCGAGGTCATGCGGTGGATCCGTGACGGCAGCGTCCGTGACGAACAGCAGACTCGCGGCGGGATCCAGGCGTGGGAGAGCGAGTGGGAGTCACAGGGCTTCGGCCTGTTCGCCGTGGAGATCCGGTCCACTGGCGAGCTGGCCGGATTCACCGGCCTTTCGGTGCCCCACTTCTTGCCGGAGGTGCTTCCGGCGGTCGAGGTCGGCTGGCGGCTGGGGCGTTCCCACTGGGGGCAGGGCTTGGCCACCGAGGCCGCTGCGGCCGCTGTACGGTTCGCGTTCGAAGAGCGAGGGCTGGAGCGGATCGTCAGCATCGCTCAAGTGGGCAACGATGCCTCCGAGCGGATCATGACCAAGCTGGGGATGCATCCGGTCCGTGAGACCGTCAATCCCACCAGCGGTCGGCGAGTGCGGGTGTTCGAGTTGTCGTCGGACCAGTACGTCACCACTACTGGTTGATGGCGGCAACGCCCTGGGGTTGGGAGCGACCCTGGGGCGCATTCGCGCTGATACGCCATTGAGGCCGGCCGTGAAGTGCTCCGTCGGCCGGCCGCAGGACGTTCCTAGGGGACGACCCTGTAGCTGAGGGCCGGGTAGGTGAAGTTGGCCCAACTCAAGCTGCCGAGTCCGTAGTACCAGTCGCTGGGCTTGTCGGGGAGGCCGGTCCGGCAGTCGTGGTTGTAGTAGACCTTGATATTCGAAGCCGTGAAGTTGACCGCGGAGAGCGCGGGTTCCGGGAGGGTCTGGCAATCGGTGTTGCCGATGTCGACCGGCATCTTTCTCCCGCTCAAGTCCGTCCCCGCAGAGAAGTACGCCACGGAATCGTGAGGCAGGCCGACTGCCGCAGCCGGCTGGGCGACGACAGCGCCCACCAGTAACGCGGCACCGGCGATGGCGAGCGCGCTGCCCGCCAGGTGCTTCTTCCGGCCTATGGCCATGGAGTACTCCTCCTTGTGAACGACATCATCGGAGCAGCCTGTGGTCCGGCCAGAGGGGTCGACGGATGGAATCGACCATCGGCCATCGGCGGTGACGTCGTCCCGGCGTTCTCCGCCGCACGCGCGCCAGCGCGGGTCAGCCGACAACCGACACCTCGGAGCAGAGGAGGCCGCCCGCACCGCCGCGCAGGTCAGCAGCGACGTCGGCCGATCTGCACAACCACGTCCTGGCGAAGAGCCGAGAGTGGCGAACGGCAACCGTCCCAAGCGGGCCGAGGCCCTGCGGAACCCGCCCTCCTCCTGTGTGCACCATGAAGGATCGATCACCCGTGTCGTCGGCTGGCCCGGGCCGTTGATGAGGCGTGGCTTATGATCCGACGGTCCCAAAAGAGGACCACGCTCTCCGCCGGCACAGCCGGAAACGGTTCTGGTCGCTGCTGGCCCCCGCCGTCGTCGTAGCGGGCGGCGTACTCGCGGCCGAGGCGTCCGGCGCGATCGCCGCTTCCGTGGCCGCCTCCGGGGAGGCGTTCAAGGTGTCGGGTGACCGGCTCAGCGGCTCCGGATTCACCGCCGTTCCCGGCGTGAACACCGATCCCGGCAGCGGCGCGCGGCGCCCGGTGGTCGTCGTCACCGCCCGGCAGGCCCAGCTGACGAACCTGTGCGTGAGCGTGCTGGTGAAGACCCCGCTGGGTCCGGTGACCGTACGGGTGACCGCAGGGCAGGACGAGCCGGTCAAGGCCACCGGGCTGGTCGTGGACAGCGATCAGCTGAACGCGGACCTCGACTTCACGAACGTGCTCGCCCAGGCGACGGACAGTGCCGGATTCTTCGCCCGCACCGGCCGGCTGAGCGTGAAGAACCCCCGATTCGTCGGCTGGCGCGGCACGGCCGGCTCGTTCCACCTCACCGGCCTCGGCATGAGCCTGGTACCGGGACGGCACGAATGCTTCTGACACCGCGCGTGCTCCCGCCGCGCCTGCGCACCTGGTGCCGCCGGCGCCCGCTCGCCGGTGCCGTGCTCGTCACCGCCGGCGGTGCGGAGGTGATGCTCCTGCCCTTCCTCGGCGCACCCGCAGCCGTCCTGCGCCCCGGCGTGGCCGACGCCGCCGGACTGGGGGTGAGTTTGCCGCTCCTCCTCGCCGGGATCGTGCTCTTCCGCCTGCCGCAACTGCACGCGATCGCCGGACCGGCCGCCGTCGCCCTGGCCGTACTGGCTCTCATCACCTGCAATCTCGGCGGGCTGCTGCTGGGGACCGCGCTCGCCATGGTCGGCGGTTGCCTCGCCTTCGCCTGGACTCCGCCCCCCACCCCCACTGTCTGAAAGCGACGTTCCCGCCCATGCCCGCGATCCGCGATCACGCCGCCATCGACGATCCCGCACTGCGTGCCGCCTACGACACCTGCCGCCGCCTGACGAAGGCGAACGACCCGGACATCTATGCCGCCAGCCTGCTGATGCCGCCCCCACTACGGCCCGCCTGCTGGGCCATGTGGGGCGCCGCCCGGGTCAGCGACGACCTCGCTGACACCATGGACAGCACCCCTCACGAGCGTGCCGCTCGTGTACGGGCCTGGGTCCGCGCCCTCATCACCGAGCTGCCCACGGGCACCAGCACCGACCCCGTACGCCGCGCCTTCATCGACACGGTCCACCGCTGGAACCTGGACCTCGACGGGCTGGCCGACTCCCTGGCCGGGACGTGTGACGACGCGTACGGGCGCCGCTTCGCCGACTGGCAGGAATGGAGAGCCTGGGGCCGCACCAACATCTTCCCCTGGGGCCGCCTGCTCCTGACGCTTCTGCAGCAAGTGGGGGTGCCGCTGCCCGCGAGGCTCGACCGGCATGGCAGTTACCTGCGGCTCGTCGACGGCTACCGGCTCACCGAGGTCCTTTCCGACCTCGCCGACGACCTCGCCCGCGGCGACCTACTCCTCCCCGACGAGGTGCTGGACCACTTCCCCGACGCCGCACAAGCCCTGCGCGAACGCCTCTGGACACCGGGTACCACCGAGCTCGTCACCCATCTCACCACGCTGGCCCGCCGCTGGCTGCACCAGCCGGACCTCACCCGCGGGATGCACCCCGGCCCCTTGGCACTGCTGCGCGGGGCGACCCGAGGGACCCTCGCTCAGCTCGACGCCATCGACGCAGCGGGATCCAACCTGCTGAAGAGGACGCCGCGTCCGCCCGCCCTGGTGCGCTGGCGCGTACTCGCCCCGGCTCGTACGCGGGCAGCCCTCGCCTGGCGCCTGACCCCCCTCGACGCGCCCCCGGCCCGCCCGGTTTCCCGAGTCTCCCTCTCCGCCCCCGCCCGCCCGGTCCTGCCGCCGCGCCCGCACCCCAGCGGTGCCCGGCCGCCCCGTATCCCACCCGAGCAGATGCCCCGCCACGTGGCCGTGATCATGGACGGCAACCGCCGCTGGGCCGTCGCGCACGGCCTCCCGGCCACCGAAGGTCACCGCCGCGGATTCGTCGCTTTCCGGGAAATGGTCCATGGAGCCCTGGAGATCGGCCTGCAGAACCTGACGCTCTACGCCTTTTCCACCGAGAACTGGAAGCGGGACGCCTGCGAGATCGACTATCTCTTCGAAAGCCTCCGCGACGAGCTGCGCGACGAGGACAAGGAGCCGTACGGGGTGCGCTTGCGCTGGTCGGGACGGCCGGACGGACTTCCCGCCGATCTAGTCGACCACCTCACACGCGCGGAGGAGACGTCACGGCACCAGACCAAGCTCACCCTTACGCTGTGCATCAACTACGGCGGGCGCGCCGAGATCGTGGACACCGCGGCCGCCCTCGCCCGCGCGGCCATGGCCGGTGACCTCGACCCCGGCCGCATCGGCGAGCACGACTTCGCCCGGCACCTGCCCCTGCCGGGCATGCCGGACGTGGACCTGCTCTGGCGCACCAGCGGCGAACACCGCACCTCCAACTTCCTGCCCTGGCAAGCCACATACGCGGAACTCCACTTCACCTCCGCGCACTGGCCCGACACCGACCGCCTCGACCTGTGGGAAGCCATCACCGAATACACGCGCAGGGAACGGCGGCACGGAGGCGCCACGGCAGCCCGGCCAAGCACCAAGGCGCTTACCTGATGCGAATGCGGCGAAGGTGCGAACGTCCCGGCTCGATCGCTACATGCGGCTCGGTCAGGCGACTTCGTGACAGGCGTCGAGCAGCGTGGCAAGGCCGCGTGCGGTGGCCTTCGCGCGGACCGTCAGGTACGTCGGCATGGTCGGCGCGGGCTCGGTGAACGGGCGGAAGACGATACGGCTCGTGGGCAGCACGGCGGCCTGAGTGGCGTAGAAGACGGTACAGTGGGACCCGGCCGTCTTCCTGCACGGCCGTCTCGACACCCAGATCCCCGTCGAGGTCTCCCGGACGCCGGCCGCCCTGGGACCGCACAGAGGGTTCGAGGTCATCGAGGACGCCGCCCACATGCCCCACCAGGAGCAGCCCGCCGCCTTCGACGCCAGGCTGCGGGCGGCGCTGGACCGTCTGATGGGTGGCGCTGGTGGCCGCGTCGTCGAAGACGTAGCAGTTGCCATTGCCCGGCGACAGTCCGCTTGTATGGAGACCCTTTGAAGAGGCTTCACTTGATTCCACTCATACGGAGCATGTGGGTACCTGGCCACCCACCACCTCAGGGGGATCATGCGGTCGGCCTCTCCCGTGCTGCCTCAGCCAAGCCTGCCGCCCCTCACGGCACAGTGACGGCTTAACGTCACTCGGCTGAAGAGGCTGGGGCTGCGGTCATCACGCACCGTCGTGCTACGGGTGGCCGGTTCTGCATTGCGGGGATGAAGGGGTGCACAACCTCTTTGGGGTGTGGCGTGTCTGTGTGGGCACGGAGACGGCCGTCCCACGTACATCCGTCCGCACATCCGTCAACCGGCACCATGCGACTTCCACGGAGGGCACAGTGAAGCGTATTGACCGCCACCGCGTTGCAGGAGCTGCGCTGCTCGCCGCCACCACCGTCACCGCCCTGGTGGTGGGCACCGGAACGGCCGGCGCCGCTCCGGCTCCCGCCGCCACGTACAACCGGGAATGCGGCAGCGGATACGTGCAGGTCAACCAGATCCCGATCCCCGGCCGCGGGTCTGTCCTGCTGGCCTACAGCGCCGCCACCGGCAAGAACTGCGTGGTCACCAAGCGGAACACCTCGACCGGCTCGCCGCTGTGGGTGGGCTCCTGGATACAGCGCAACCAAGAACTGAAGTCGAAGCAGGAACAGTACGGCTTCTACACCTCCTACGCGGGGCCGGTCTACCTGGACGCCAAGGGCAAGTGCGTCGACTGGGGCGGCGAGATCGACGGCTACGTCGTGGCCCGCTACAAGACGAACTGCGGCACCCTGGCCGGGGCGGTTCGGTAGCCGTCAAGCCCGGGCTCCCACACGCCGGCGCCGCATGCACGGTGAAGCTCCGGACGGCGCATGCACGATGCACCCCATCTCCGCTAGCGTGCATGCTCTGAGCAGCCGGGGAGCCCGGGCGCCACTGCGCGCCCGCTCGGGCTCCCGGTCGAAGGAGGTCGTGCGCGGATGGACACCGTTGAGACTGCCCTGGAGAAGGCAATGGCAATCAGCGGGGCCACCGGTGTCGCCATAGTCGATTTCCACCAGCGCAGGGTCTTGGGCTGGCTCGACCGCGGCAGCGGGCTGGACATGGACAAGGTCGCCTACGGGGACAGCGATGTCATGCGTGCCAAGCTGTACACGCTTGAGCTCCTCGGCTATCCCCCGGACAGCGTGGAAGACATCCTGATCACGCTGGACAGCGAATTGCACATGATCCGGCCCCTGCCGCGGCTGCGCGAGGGAGGCATCTTCATCTACCTCGTCCTGGAGCGCGACCAGACCCCGTCCCTGGACGAGATCCGCCGGCAGCTCCGCGCGCTGGAACCCCTTTTGACGCTATAGATACCGTGCCAGGCACCGTGCCCTCATGCAGGAGGGCCGGTCGGAGGGCGCTGCGCACCACGGCGGCGCATGCCCTATCGGGGCTGCTCTTGCCGGGTGACGGCGGCGATCAGGGGGTGGGTCGTGTCGTCGCCGGGCTCGGTCTCGTGTGCCTCGGCAGCCTCGGCGCTGCGGGGGAACATGGCCTGCTCGTATTCCATGAGTGCGGCCTCGGTGTCGCCGGGGTGCGCGGCGAGGGCCTTGCCGAGTTCGGCGCCGTCGAGCATGGCCAGGTTGGCGCCTTCGCCGTTGGGGGCCGAGAGGTGGGCGGCGTCGCCGAGCAGGGTCACCCCCGGCACCCGGTCCCACCGGTGGCCGGTCGGCAGCGCGTAGAGGGGGCGCAGGACCGGTGCGACGTCGCTGTCGGTGATCAGCGCGGTGAGCTCCGGCGCCCAGCCGTCGAACTCCTTCGCGATCCGCGCGGCGGCCGCGGCGGCATCGGTGAAATCGATGGCGGCGAACCACTCCTGCGGCTCGGACAGCCCCACGTAGGCGTGCAGGGTGTCACCCCTTTCCCGGTGAGCGAAGAGCTCCCTGCCCGGGGTGGGCACCATCATCGACCCACCACCGACCGTTTTTGCGGCGGCCGGATGCCGGGTGTCGGCGTCGAACAGGTAGGTTTCGACGACCGACTTGCCGGTGTACTCGGGCAGGGCGGTGGAGAGCAGCGGACGGACCCGTGACCACGCGCCGTCCGCGCCGACCAGCAGGCTGGTGACGACGGTGCCGCCGTCGGCGAACGTCACCTCGTGGCGGCTTTCGCCGAGGGTGCGGGTGCCGGTGACCTTGTGCCCCCAGCGGACGGTGCCGGACGGGAGCGAGTCGAGCAGCATCTGTCGCAGCTCGCCGCGCTGCACCTCGGGGCGTCCCCCCGAGCCGTCGTCGGCTTTGTCGAACAGGACGGTCCCGTCCGGGTTGAGGACCCGCAGTGCCTGGCGGCCCTCCAGGATGAGACCGCGGAACTCGTCCATCAAGTCGGCTGCTTCAAGGGCGAGTTGTCCGTTGTAATCGTGGATGTCGAGCATCCCGCCCTGCGAACGCGCAGCCGGGGAGGACTCCGCCTCGTAGACCGTGGCGGGTATTCCGTGGACGTGCAGAACGCGGGCGAGCGCGAGGCCGCCGAGCCCGGCGCCGATGATCGTGACATCGGTGGTCATGGGAGATTCCTTCTTGTTCTTGGACCGCTGTGCGGACGCCCGGCAGTCATGCCGGGAGCGCCGTTCCAGTGAGCCGGGACGATGCGTTGCGGTGGCCGGTGCCGTTGACGGCTGGCATCGGCCAACACCAATGTCCCGGTGGCCGTCGACAGATCAGCGATAGGCCACCGACAGCTCACCGACCACCGCCGACGCCACCGACAACCACCCGACAGGCCACCCGACAAGTGCCTGCGGACTCGGAGGCCGGCCGGGCCGTGGTGTCCCGGGTGGCGTGAGCCGCGTCCGGACGGGCGACCTCACTAGCAGTCGGTGGATCGACGTCCGGTCGGTGCCAGGGGCTGCCACCAGTTGCCGATCGAGAACAGGCGGGAGGGGTGGGTGCGTGTGCCCTCTGCGAGAGGTGGTTGCTCCGTGATCTCGGCGAGGGGCCCGGCGAGCTGGTAGCGGCAGGTGGACAGGCTCCAGTCGAGGTTGGCGCGGATCCACTGGCTCATCGAGGTGAGGTATCTCCGGGTAGAGCTGCCGGTCAGGGAGGCGGTGCGGTCGCGCAGCTCCATGAAGCGTGCGAGGAGCAGGTTGCGGAGGGCGATGGCTTCGTCGAGGGCCTCGTCCATGCCGATGCGGTATTCGGCGGCGAGAACGTCGACGAGGTTCTGCCGGTCCGAGGTGTGTTGTTCCTTGGCGCGGGAGAGCAGATCGTTGTCCCAGCCGACCAGGAGCGAACACATCTCGGTGAGGGCCTGCAGGGCGGGGAGCAGGAAGTCCTCTTCCGGGACCTCGTATCCGCCGCCTACGTCCAGAAGCGTGACGGTGGTCATGACCGCACCCCCGTGGATCCGCATGAGGGCGTATTCGTCCAGCCCGGGCGTGACGTGGCTGCACCGGTTCGAGGCCTTCCACACGAGGCTGAACAGGTAGGCCCGCATCGCTGTGAGCCAGCGCCGGAACTGGGCGGGGCCGGCGAGAGCGGTGAGCTGGTGGGTGATCTCGTGCAGGACGCTTTCGAAGGCGGTGGCGTCGGGGGGCAGTGCGCGAGTCTCCAGGACGCGGACGAGCCGGGCGCAGGTGGCCGCCATGCGGGCCGGGTTGGGTGGCGTGACCACTTCGTCGTAGTGACGGTCATCGAAGACGAACAACCATGCGAAGAATCGAGCGATGGTGACGAGGCGGTCGGTCGGCGCGCCGGGGAGGATCTGCCCGGTCAGTCCGGCAGGCAGCGTGCCGGCCAGTTTGTCCAAGTGCTCGGGTCGCGGACACATCCCGCTCCGGGACGCCCATTTGATGATCTCCGTTTCGACCTGTGCGGCTTCCGGGTGCGTGGCCGGCGGGATCGGGCAGTAGATGGGGCGCGTCATGGTCGGCGGCCTTGGCTCTGGCCCTGGCTGTGGCTGTGACTTTGGCGTTGAGGGAAAGGGAGCAACAGCGTCAGGGGGGAGGCCACCATGTGCTGCACGTTCAGAAACCTCCCGTAGAGGCCCGGGTTTCTGGGGATGCGGCGCAGCAGGTACAGGAGAACGCTCCGGCCGGCTCGGGCGGACAGAGGGGCCGGTTCCGGGCTCCAGCCCCGGTCGAGGCTGGTGGTCATGAGCCACGGCAGCAGCAGAGTGCGTACCGCGTGCCGGTGGTAAACGCCGCAGGCCCCGTCCAGGGAGTGTGCGGTGATGGCGTTGCGCAGGAGGAGGGCTTGCCGGGCGGCGACGGTCATGCCGTGGCCGTAGAGGGGATTGAGTGCGCACAGGGCGTCCCCGACGACGGCGAGGCGACGCAAGGGAGGTGCGAGACGGTCGTAGCGGTTCCAATGGCCGCCGAGGCCGGAGTAGCGATGGATGGCGCCGATGGGCCGGCACTCCGCCACGACCTGTTGCACATGGGGGTTGGCGAGGGTGGCGGCGTAGGCGTCGAAGCCTTCGGGCGTTGTGGGGGCGGAGATTCCGCCGGCGCCGAAGAGGCAGACGAGCCAGCGGTCGTCCTCGATGGCGATGACCGTTCCGCCGCTGGGGGTGGTGGGGGCGACGGTGGCTTGCAGCGATGCCTGAAAGCCCGGGTCGCTGCCCGGCGGACGCCGGTACAGGCGGGAGGTGTAGGCCAGTTTCCCGTCGACTTGGAGCCGTCGGGCCGGCGGGCGGTCCGCTTTCTCCAGCCAGCTCGGCAGCCGCGAATGGCGGCCGTCGGCCACGACGACGAGATCCGCCTCGCGTGCGGCGGTCCGGCCCGTGCTTCTTGACCGGGCCACGACTCCGGTGACGCGGCTGCCCTGGACGAGGAGAGCTTCCGCTTCGGTGGCGGCGTGGAAGCTGACGTTGGACAGCGCCTGCACACGGCGGCGGATGAGGAATTCCAGCAGGGGACGACTGAAGGTTTGCAGCACGAGCCCTGTCCGGACCGTCGGCGACCATCCGGTGGGGTACAGCATGGGGAAGTGCCCGAAGTCGGAGACGGGCGCGCCGTGCCCGGTCAGTTCCTCCCGCAGTCCGGGGAAGAGGCCTTCCAGGAGTTCGGCGCCGCGGGCGAGCAGCGCGTGGGGGTGCCGGCTTTGCGGCGTACCGGGCCGGTGGGCCGCCCGGTCGGGAAGGGCGTCCTTGTCGAGGACACTCACCTCGTCGAAGAGGCTGGCGAGGGCGCGCGCGGTGACGAGGCCTGCGTAGCCGCCGCCGACGACGAGCGCGTGACCGTGCTTGGTCACTCTCATGTCCCAACGCGCCGTGTCACACGCAGGAAGAGCCTGCGTGGCCGGTAGAAGGCGGCCAGCGGCACGGGCCGTACGTCCGGGTCCGCGACGGTCTCCACCTGCCAGTGCCGCGCGATGGACGCCAGGGCGAGGACGCATTCGCCCGTTCCGTAGGTGTCGCCGATGCACTTGCGCGCACCTGCGCCGAAACCGGCGAAGGCCCCCCGCGGCAGTTCGGCGGCGCGCTCGGGGAGCCAGCGGTCGGGTTCGAACGCGTCGGGGCGCGAGAAGACGGCCGGGTTGCGGTGCACGGGCACGGGGGTGATGACGACCGTGGTACCGGGCTCGAGGTAGCGTCCGGCGAGCTCGGCGCCGGCCGACGCGACCCGGGTGAACAACCAGCCGGGCGGATACAGGCGGATGGTTTCCGTGATCACCCGGCTGGTGTAGGAAAGGCCGGGAATCTCCTCCCACTTGGCGAGCGGGCCGGTGAGGCGGGAGTCGGCTTCCTGCTGGAGCGCGTCCTGCGCATCGGGGTCGCGCGACAGCAGGTACAGACTCCAGGTCAAGGTCGAAGCCACGGTCTCGCTGCCGGCAGCAAGTACGGTGACGATGTGGTCGCGCAGTTCGGAGTCGACCACGGTGGCACCCTCGGCCCGGTGCGCCGCCAGCAGCGCACCGAGGACGTTGCTGTCGTCCTGATCCCCGCGCGATTCGGTGACGACGCGCTCCACGGCGCCCCTCAGCAATGCGAGCGCCTCGGCGTGGCGCCGGTTCGCGGGCAACGGGAGCCGGTACGTCCACTGGGGGAGGAACATCTGCCGGAAGAAGGTGCCGAAGGCGACGTCGAATGACCGGCGGATGTCCTCGGTGATGTCGTCGTCGACGTGGGTGGAGAACAAGGTGCGCGTGACGATCCGCAGCGCCAGCCCGTACAGGGCGGGGTAGGCGTCGAAAGTGCAGCCGGCTCCCCAGGTTTCCGTGAGGGCGACGATCTGCTGTTGCATGACAGCGGCGTACTTGACCAGTTGCGTCTCGGCGAAAGCGGGTTGCAGCAGGCGGCGTTGTCGCCGGTGGTCCTTGTGGGCGCAGGTCGCGATTCCGTTGCCCGCCATCTCCCGGGCCTTGTCGTAGTACTTGCCGCCCTTGTCGTAGGTACGGTCGTCCGCGAGCGTCCGGCGTAACAACTCGGGATGGGTGGGAACGTAGACGGTTGTCGGGCCCAGACGCATCCGGACCAGGTCACCGTGCCGTGGCAATGACGCGAGGAACCCGAAAGGATCCTTGAACAGCGGCCACGCATGCCCGAACAGGGGCCATCTGCCCGGTACCGCACCGTAGGTGAACTTCTCGTCAGGCATAGATCACTCCAAAACTTGTGATCTTCAAAAACTATCGTTTTCCGAATACTGCCCGCCGAGGCCGCCGGGACGCGGCCGGGCTCTCAAGAACGGTTAAAGAACAGAGGGTTCAGCAATTCCGGACCGTTATTATCGGACAAGTTCCCGGGTGGTGGCCGCCCTCGAATCTAAAATCTTTGGAAGAGCCCGTCATGACGGCTGGGTGAGCCTTTCCTCTCCTGACGGGGCAAGGGGGGCCATGTAGCGGTGGGTGTCCCGGCACCAGTCGTAGTGTCCTCGGATCCATGCGCGCAGTACGCGCGCGTAGTCGGCCAGGCGCGGATTGCCGGTGGCGATGGCTGCTCGCTCGGCCCGGAGATAGGTGCGCATGGTCGTGTCGTGGATTTCGGCAGCCTGAGCCATCGCCTGCTGCGGGGTGAGCCCCTCAGCGGCCAGAGCGCCCGGCAGGTGGGTGATGTCCTTGCTGGTCTTCGTTTCGTGGTCGCCGGAGTGGATGTCGTTGCACCAGGCCATCTCGTACGCGGCCAGGTGCCCCATGAGCACGGCGTAGGGATGAGCGAGGTCCTCGGCGGTCGCCGAGCAGTCCGCGACGATTTGCGCCACGGTGACGTACGGCAGGGAAGCGATGTTGTAGACGCGGTTCGCGCAGAACCCGGCCAGGCCGACCCGGTGTCCGGAGGCGCGGACCAGAGGCTCGTAAAGATGGCTGTACCACCACAGCATCATGTGGGTGCGCAGCCGTTCGAACATGTCGGGCCTGGCGATGGCGGCGGTGCGCTCCAGCAGGTCGCGCATGACCGGCACGTGGTGTTCGGTGTCGGTGTGCGCGTACACCGGTGCTCCGCCGGTTCCTCCGGCCGGCGTGCAGGCGGAGATCATGACCATGACCGCCTCGGCGACGGTGGCGGCTTCGTTCGTGGTGGTGGACTCATCCATGAACTGGCCGTCGTAGGAGAAGCCGAAGGCCGGCCACTCGGTGTAGAGCTTCATCCGTTCCAGGGGAATGCCGGGGTGGGGACAGGTACGGGCGGCGAAGGTGCCGAACTCTGATGTCTCGTGCCGGATGACTTGCCGGGGGTTGCGTAGAGGTGGTTGTCCGCCGGCCACCGGGCGGCGTGCTCGTTGAGGATGTCGGCGCTCTCGCTGATGGCGGGTGGAACGGGCAGTACAGAGGGGGGACGGGGGCGGTCATGGAGACTCCCGGTGTGGCGTTCCGTGTTGTTTCACTTTCAGAGGCACCTTGATGGCGCCGGAGACTTCGGCGGTGGTGAGCTGACCGAGGTGCACCAGGCCGCCGACGGGAATGGCGGCGCCGGCACCCGGGCGTTCAGCTGCCGCGTCGGCGGATTCTTGCCGGTCGGCGGAGCAGTCGGGTGCGGCGGCGCACCGGAGCGGTGGGCCCTGGGAGGGGCGGTCCGAGGCTCGGCGGTGTTCATCGAGCCCTCCCGGGTACGGCCGGGGAGCCGGCGGAGGCGGGTTCGTCGCGTGGCGGCATTCCGTCGCGAGCGCGCAGGACGGTGCGGGTGATCGCGTCCGGGGTGAGGCCCGCCTCGGTGAGCAGCCGGTGCCGGGGGCCGTGCGGAAGGAAGGCATGGGGCAGGCCCAGGCCGACGACGGGAGTGGTGACGGCGGCGTCGGCCATGACCTGGGCCGGGAGACTGCCGAGTCCTCCTGTGCGGGTGTTGTCCTCGACGGTGACGGCCAGCCGGTGGCGGGCTGCCAGACGGACGAGGGCGGGGCTCACCGTGTCAGCCACCGCGGGTCCACCACGGTGGAGCCCACCCCGTGCCGTTCGAGTTCGTCGGCCGCCTGCAGGACCGTTTCCGCAGTGGTGCCCGCCGCCACCAGGAGAACATCCAGCGGGTGGCGGGCGCTGCGGTGAAGCACATCGATCCCGTCCAGCCGCGCCAGCGCCGCGGCATCCGGTGCGGGGTCGATGACGCCGACGGCGTGGAAGCGGCCGGCCTCGTCGGCCTCGGCCGGAGGGTAGCCCTTGCCCTTGACCGTCACCACGTGCACCACCACCGGGCACTGCCGCGATCGTGCGCGGCGCAGAGCGCCCGCGAGCTCGCGCAGCGCCTGCGGCGAGGTGACATCGCGCAGCGACACCGAAGAGGGCTGAGAAGCGGTTCCAGAGGGAGAGTTCATGGGTTCCTGCCAGGGGACCAGTCGGTACGGGGGCGTCCGGTCACAGGGGGAGTGGGGGACACCGGTCCGGGTCCGACGGGCCTCGGCCGGCAGGGAGGCACCGCGTCCCCGAACTGCGGCGACGTAGGGCTACTTCTGGCCGCTGCGCAATTTTCCAGGCCTGAAATCGCCCCCCGGGCAGGGGCGCACAGGGGCATTTGGAGTGCATAGCTCCGCTTGGTGGTACAACTGCCGCCTCTGCAGGCCGCATGCGCCTCCTCTGCGAAACCTGCGAGGAGTGTGGTAGGGCCGCCCCGTAATCCGGGTGCTCCCCTCCGGACCGCCCGGTAGCCTGCGCCGACATGGCACCGGAACTGAAACGCCCGCCGCTCCGAGCGGACGAACGCACCGCACTCATCGGCTGGCTGGACCTGCAGCGGCAGATCCTGCGCTGGAAGTGCGAGGGGCTGACCGACGAGGACGCGCACCGCTCGGTCATCCCGACCTCACCGGCCATGACGATGGCCGGCCTCATCTCCCACATGCGCTGGACCGAGCACATGTGGCTGGAGGTGCTGTTCCTCGGCGGTGACGAGAAGCAGAACCCGTCGTTCGACGATGCGAGCGAGGACGCCGACTGGCACACCGACGGCCGCCCCCTCGCCGGGCTCCTCGCGGAGTACGAGGCCCAGTGCGCCCGCAGCAACGAGATCGTCGCCGCAGCTTCCCTGGACGACGCCGGCCGCCACCCCGGCTTCCGCTCGGGTGGTGCCAACCTCCGCTGGATGCTGATCCACCTCGTTGAGGAGACGGGGCGGCACGCGGGCCACGCGGACATCGTCCGGGAGCTCCTCGACGGCGCGAAGGGCTACTACTAGGGCGGTCCCGGTGATGGCTGGACGGTCCCTTGTGAACCCGGTGCGTACTCCGCCTCCGCGTCGGCTCCGCAGGCCGGCGGAGCGGCGCATCGTGTGGCGGATGATACGTCTGGAGCAGCCACCGCTGGTCTGAGCATCGGCCCGTGTCCGCCGGGAGGGAGCCGCCCTGTCCGCTCACTGTGAAGGAAGGGATCGCACTGGTCACGGGGCCGCGCCAAGGCTGAACGAAGGTTCGAGCGTGATCCGTCAGCGACACCGGTGGGCGTTGAGCCGGGCGGCCTGGCGCGTCAGGTGATCGCGCTCGGCGAGGTTGGGTGCCTTGCGGGCCGCCTCGGCGTACAGCTGTGCTGCTCGCGCCAGGTCGCCGTTGCGTTCGTGGAGATATGCCGCGACCGCGGCGTAGCGGGGCAGTGAGGCGTCCAGCGCCGCGAGTGCCGCCAGGCCGGCGCGCGGTCCGTCGGCCTCGCCGACGGCCACCGCGCGGTTGAGCCGGACAATGGGGTTGTCGGTCAGGCGCGCGAGCTCGTCGTACCACTCGACGATCTGCACCCAGTCGGTCTCTTCGGCGGTGGGCGCGTCGGCGTGAAGGGCGGCGATGGCGGCCTGGGCCTGGAACTCGCCCAGCCGGTCGCGGGCGAGGGCCGCCTGGAGAATCGCGACGCCCTCGGCGATCGACTCGGTGTCCCACCGGCTGCGGTCCTGCTCGGCGAGCGGCACCAGGCTGCCGTCGAGCGCGATCCGGGCGGCGCGCCGGGCATGGTGGAGCAGCATGAGAGCGAGCAGCCCCGTCACCTCCGGATGGTCGACGTGGGCCGCGAGCTGACGGGTGAGCCGGATGGCTTCGGCGGCGAGGTCGACGTCGCCGGAGTAGCCCTCGTTGAAGACGAGGTAGAGGACGCGCAGCACGGTGGCGACGTCGCCGGGCCGGTCGAACCGCACGCCGGACACGGTGCGCTTGGCACGGCTGATCCGCTGCGCCATGGTCGCCTCGGGCACCAGGTAGGCCTGGGCGATCTGGCGAGTGGTGAGCCCGCCGACGGCGCGCAGCGTGAGCGCGACGGCGGACGACGGCGTCAGTGACGGGTGGGCGCACAGGAAGTAGAGCTGGAGCGTGTCGTCCACCGCGGGCGCGGGCCCGGGCGCCGGCTCCTCGTCGACGAGGTCCTCACGCCGGCGGCGGGCGGCGTCCGACCGGACCTGGTCGAGGAACTTGCGCCAGGCCACGGTGACCAGCCAGCCCTTCGCGTCCCGCGGCGGGTCGGAAGGCCAGACACGGACCGCCTCGACGAGCGCCTCCTGTACGGCATCCTCGGCCGCCGCGAAGTCGGCTCCGCGGCGGACGAGGATGGCGAGCACGCTCGGCGTGAGGCTGCGGAGCAGGGCCTCGTCCATTGATGAGGTCACTCCGTGATGGTGGGCGGGCACGCCAGGAACGGGCGCACCTCGAGCCACTCGTGGATCGGCTTCCCGCCCGCCCCGGGGGCGGCCGACAGCTCCCCGGCCAGCTGGACGGCACGCTCGTACGTGTCGACGTCGATCACCATCCAGCCGGCGATGAGGTCCTTGGTCTCGGGGAACGGGCCGTCGGTGACCGGCGGCCGCCCCTCACCGTCGTACCGGACCCACGTCCCCTCGGGCGCGAGCGCCTGGCCGTCGACGAACTCTCCGGTCTTCTCGAGCCGGGCGGCGAAGTCGTTCATGTACTGCATGTGCGCCGAGATCTCCTCCGGCGTCCACTGGTCCATGGGCACGTCGTTGACCGCTGCCGGGGCGCCGCGGTAGTGCTTGAGCAGCAAGTACTTGGCCATCGTGATTCTCCTAGGTCCTGGTGCGACCCATTGTGGTCGCGTTCACCTCGGGGACGGAGCCGGCCACGGGTTCTCGACATCGCCGCCCAAGATTTTTGGGCTTTTGTGGATGAGCCTGGGTGAGCCGGCCGACTCGGTGGGCTTGAGCCGGTCCGGGCAGAGTCCGGTGATCTGCAGCTCGCGGAATCTTCAGCGGGCGCAGCAGAGGCACGTCTACCCACCGGCAGCGGCTGCCCCCGGCCTGGGGTTCCCTACTGCCTCGGTCAACGGCGACGGGTACTGGCGTGGTAACGGTAAGGGGGTGAGGCGAGAGCGAGGGCGGATCGGCGCGGAGTTCGACCGGCGGGCAGCGACGTACGACGCCAGTGCCATGCACCGGTGGCTGGCGCAGGAAGCCGTCCGCCCGGCCGCACCTCGCCCGCGCACATGGGTCCTCGACGTGGCTACCGGGACAGGGCTGGCCGCGCGGGAGGCCGCCGCGCTGACGGGCGGACGCGGCCGTGTGATCGGTGTGGATCTCTCGCCCGGCATGCTCCGCGTCGCCATCGAGCGTTCACCGGGCAACTGCTTCTACGCGGTCGCCGATGGCCACCAGCTTCCGTTTGGTGCGGACCGGTTCGACCTGGTAAATGTGCGTCTCCTCCGTCCTGGGGCGGTGATCGTGTTCACCGTGCCGGCAGCCGAGGGCGTCAGCGTCAACCGTTTGGTGTGCCGGGCCGCGGAGGCTGCTCGAACTGGCCGGCCGCCTTGATCTGGAGGTTGAGGACATCCAACGGGTGACATGGGAGGATCCCGAGCCCCTGCGTGACCCTGCAGAAGCCTGTCAGCGCACCCTCGACTACGGCTTCGGCGAACCACTGAAAGCCGCTGACCCCGCCGCCCGCGAACGGGCACGGCGCCGCTTCATCGAGCGGGAACCGCTCGTAATCCCCAAAATTCCTGCGAGGGCCGCGAGTGCGCCTCAAGTCTCCCACCCGACGGGACGGCGCAGGCCGGCGGCGGCAGCAGCGGACGGAGTGCGCGAACGAGAGCACCGTGCCCGTCTCGGCACTCACTCACCTTATGGGCTTCGGCTCCAGCCCCGTCTCGGTCATGACCGAGCACACGGTCTCCTCCAGCGCGCTGCTCTGCTTGATCAGCGTCTCGCTCATGCCGTCGAGCAGATCGGCTCGCCGGTACCAGCCGCGCATCTCCGCCTCCCCGAACGCTTTGGCTTCCGGCCGCGTGGCGTGCCGGCGCAGCGTCTCGGAGAAGGAGACGTCGAAGTAGAAGAACCGGCTCGTCCCGCGGTGCTCGGTGGCCAGTTGCCGCAGGAGATCACCCCACCGGGCGGCGGTGAGGATCCCTTCGAGGACGACGTGGAAGCCTTCGTTCAGGCACTGGCGGGTGATGACGTCGATCAGTCCGGGCGTGGCCCGTACCGGGCCGTGCGCCTCGCACAGGATCTCCCGTCGCACCGTGTCCTGGCTCACGATCGCCAGACCGCTGCCGTAGCGCGCGCGGACGGCGCGGGCCGTGGTGGTCTTGCCCGAGCCGGAGTTGCCGCGCAGCACCATCAGCCGCGTCTCCGTCGATCCCACCGGTCCTTGCATGATCGTCAGCTCTCTTTCAGCAGCAGGCGGGCAGCGTCGCGGAGGGTGGCGACCGTCCGGAAGGGCTGCGGCCCGACCTGCGGCAGCGGGCGGCCGTGCGAGATCCACACGGCGGACAGCCCGGCGGCCAGTGCCCCGCCGACGTCCGCGGTGAGGGAGTCGCCGACCATGACGACGTGCGGCCTCGGCTCGGTTCCCAGTGCAGTGGCCGTGCAGCGTTGCCAGGGTGGCCCGTTCGACGGCGAGCGCGTGGCACCGGTCATCCGTCACCTCCCGTCGCGGGCGTGGCCTGGTAGGCAGCGGCCTGGAGGGTGAACATCTGCTGGTACTCGCCCGGCTGCCCGTCGGCGCCGGTGTGCTTCATCAGCTCCTGGTGGGTGCCGGACTCGATGATGCGCCCGTCGCGGAAGACGTAGATCGTGTCGCAACTGGTGACGCTGCTCAGCCGGTGGGAGATCAGGATGGTGATGCGGTCCGGACGCCGCTCGCCGTGCAGGACGGCCTCGTAGACGGCGTGTTCGGCGCGGGCGTCCATGCTGGCCGTCGGTTCGTCCAGGACCAGCACCGCGGCATCCTGATACAGGCCCCGGGCCACGGCCACCTTCGCCCAGTTCCCGCCGGACAGCTCTTGCCCGCCCTTGAAGCGCTTGGACAGTGGGGTGGCCCACTGTTGCGGCAGGCCGGCGATGACGCGGGCCGCACCCGACTCGGTCACGGCCGCCAGGGCGCGCTGCGGATCGGCCTCGGTGATGGTGCCGGCGCCGATCGTGACGTTGGCCAGAGCCGACAGCGGCCAGGCCACCGGATCCTGGAGCACCATGGCGACTCGGGCCTGGATGCTCTCTGCATCGACCTCCCGCACCTCCACGCCGTCCCAGCAGATGCTGCCCTCGCTCGGCGTGTACAGCCCTGCCAGGAGTTTGGCCATCGTCGACTTCCCGGACCCGTTCGCCCCCACGAAGGCCACGGTGGAGCCCGCTGCCAGCGTCATCGACACTCCCCGCAGCGCGTCCCGGCCGGCCTCGGGGTAGGAGTAATGGACGCCGGATACGGTGATGGTCTTCACCCGGTCCGCAAGGCGCCGACCCGTACGGTGCGGCTGCAGGGCCCGGCAGCGCTCCAAATGCCGCTCCAGGTCGTCGATCCACAGGGCGTGTTCGTACATCTGGTGCATGGCCAGGACGACGTTCACCAGCGTGCCCCGGCTGGAGCGGATCGCCAAGAACGCGCCGCCACCCGCCGCCAGCGGCAGCCAGCCGTTCGTCGTCATCCACGCCAGCACCGCATACGTGCCGCCGACCGCCAGCCCGCCGACCGCCCGGCCCCACAGTGCGACGTTCGCCTCCTGCCGCCCCAACCGGGCGTCCTCCTCCTCGATCCGCCGGGCGAAGAGCTCGTGCTCCTCCAGCAACGCCCGCTGCGCCGTGGAGGCGCGCACCTCCGGTGCGGAGTCGCGGTCGAGAAGGAGCCAGGTGAACAGCCGGATCCGGCGCTGGAGAGTGCTGTAGCGGCTGTGGGAGAGGAACTGCGCCCGCGCCGAGCGCACCGCCGCGTACCCCTGTGGAACCACCGACAGCACCAGAAGAGGGAGCAGGGCCGGGTGCAGGACGGTCAGCACGCCGGCGGCCCCGAGCAGACCGAGGACGGCGTGCGCGAGCTGGATCAGCTGCGGCACGGCCTGACGCATGTAGTACAACCCGCGGTCATTGGCCTTGTGGGCCTCATCGGCGAAGGCCGCATCATCGACCGCTTCGAGGCGCACGTGGCAGTTCAGCCGCAAGAACTCCTGCTCCACCGCCCGCCGGACCTTCGGCGTCAGCGCAGCCTGCCCGCGGGCGACACCGAAATCGAGCAGGCCCTGCACCGCCATCAGCCCGGCGACCAGCGCGAGCGAGGGAAGGGCGTGGTGGATCCGCTCGGAGGTCGCGCCCTGGGCGAAGAGCGCCGAGAGCACCCGCACCGAGGCCAGCAGCCCGAAGGCGCTCATCAAGGCCGAGGCGAGCTGCAGCACCACCACCATGACCGTAGCCCGCGCGTCGGCCCGGTAGGCCAGACCGAGCACCCTGCGGCTGATCGCCGGCAACCGGCCCAGAATCCGCCACACACTCGTCCTTGCGGCCTCACCGTCCCACTGCATCCAGTACGCGCTCTTCAGCTCGTCACCCACCTCCTCACCCTCGGGCGCCGCCGCAGCCCGCGACGGCGGCAGTTGCAGAGGCATGGGGCGCGGAGCAGGCACCGCACCACCGTCGGACTCCGGCCCGTGGGCATCCGTCTTGCTCACGCGCGCCTCCCCTCGGGCGCGGGCTGCCGCCAGCCCATGTCGGTGTAGGACCAGCCGGCCGCAATCCCCTCCAGCGCCACCTCTGTGTAATCGACGATCGGGTCCGGCAGGGCCACGCGCGGCCACCAGGCCCAGGCGGTGCACCGGTCCGGCTCCTTGAGCTGCGGCTCGCCCGCCCACCGGTGGACACGGAAGACCATCTGCATCCGCGGGCTGCCGTCCTCTTCGCGCAGGTGCACCACGTGAACGAGCTGTAGATCGTGCTCGCGGACGCTGATACCGAGCTCTTCTTCGCTTTCGCGCACCGCGCAGCGGCGGGCGCTCTCTCCGTCCTCGACGTGGCCTGCAGGAAAGTGCCAGGTGTCCGGCGCGAACGCGGCTTCGGGGGATCTCCGCCCCAGCAGTACGTGGTCGGCGCGTTCGAATAGAAGGTGGGCTCCGATGACGGTTAAAGCGTGGCTCAACGGTGCTCCTTGATTGACGAAGCTTCGGACAGACGATCGGAGAACGAGCCCGGCCCTACTCCGTCACGGGGGTATTCCTCGTATGTATGTGCGATCTTGCGTCTGGGGAGGGTGATGGCCCCGGAAGTACAAGGAAGAGGCGTCGCCAGGCCTTGTTCGATCTCACCCGTGTGGTGTCGGCGACCCTTTCGGGGGATTGCCTTGTGCGCGGCGCCCGAGTGGCGAAGCCGGCCGGTACCGAGGGGATCCCTACTGCTGTGCAGGCATGGTCCGACCGTGGTGAAGCAGCCGTAGCCGTCGATCCCGTACCACTCGGTGAAGTTGCCGGTCGATCCCGAGGTCAGGGCCCTGAGCGAGCGCCACGCCCGGCCGGCCGGTGCTGCCCCCATCCGCATCGTCCATGAAGGTCTCGTCAGGCAGGCGATTCACCGCCCCTCAGCCGAGCTGACCCGAGCAGAAACCGCAGTGGGTTTCGGCGGGTCATCGCGTTGATGGTGTCGTCGTCGACGCCCGCTGCGCGTACCTTCGGCAGGAATGAGCGGAAGAGGTGCCCGTATCCGTGGCCTTCTCGGGGCCATCCTCATCTGGTCCCGGCGTTGATCCGGTGCGGTCAGAGGTGGAAGATCCGTCGGGCGTTGCCGGACAGGAACAGCTCGGTGGCCTCCTCGTCCAGGCTCAGTTCGCCGAGGTGTTCCAGGGCCTGAGAAGGGGTGATCATGGGGTAGTTGGTGCCGAACAGCACCTTTCTGCGCCCCCGGCCGCGCAAGTAGTCGACCAGCTCGGGCGGGTAGCGGCGGGCGGTGTAGGCGCTGGTGTCGATGTAGACGTTCGCGTGCTTGTCCGCCACTGCGATCATTTCCGTGGTCCATGGGTACCCGATGTGCCCGCACACGATGGTCAGCTCGGGGAAGTCGAGCGCGACCTGGTCGATGTAGGGGATGGGGCGGCCGGTCTCGGAGGGGCGCAGCGGGCCGGTGTGTCCGACCTGGGTGCAGAAGGGGATGCCGAGATCGACGCAGGCTGCGTACAGCGGGTAGTACAGCCGGTCTGTGGGCGGAAGTTGCCACAGCCAGGGCACGATGCGCAGGGCCACAAAGCCGAGTTCCTCCACGGCACGGCGCAGCTCTCGCACAGCCCGGACCGGCCGGGTGAGATCCGCGCCGGCCACCCCGCGCAGCCGCCCGTCGGCCTGGGCGACGAATCCGGCAACGTCGTCGTTGCTGATCAGCGGCCCCCGGGGCCCGTACCAGGCAGCCGACAGTCCGATCTCAACACCGGCCGCAACCATCGCGGCCACCGTGGCCTTGACCGGCAATGGCTCCTCCAGCAGCCCCTGCCCCGTCCACCGGCGTAACGACTCGAACATTTCGTGGTTGGAGTGACGGAGGGTGGGATGCTGCATCCACGCATCGATGACCTGCATTGGCTTTCCTGCCTCTCTGCCGGCGTTCTGGCCGTGCTGCGACGGAAGCGGCTATGGGTCACTTACCTGAACCTAACTGATAGGTATCGCTCGCAAACCGTTCCGCTGCTGCGCGGGCATGACCCGCCGCACCGACTTTTCAAGGCCTCTTCAACGGCCGCCTCCGAGCTGCCGAACCGCGAGCCCGGAGACCAGAGACCGGCACGGGTCGGGAGGCCGGCGCGAGGCCGGCGGCCGGCCTGCGCGGCTCTGCCGGTCCCCGCACGCCGGAGATCCGTGCTGTATCAGGACGGGGCGGATGTCGATCGCGTGTCCGGCGGTTGGGGCGATGGTCCTACCTGGAGGAACAGTTCCTCAAGCGCGTCGGGAAGAGCAGGCGGCCTCCCAGGCCGCCTCGATCATCTGGAAGATCTCGTCCACCGCGCCCTGCGGATCGGCTGCTTCACGTGCCAGCGAGTAGGCGTCGATCACGAACCTCGCGATCGTCCGGCTCGCCGTTGTGGTCTGTGACAGTCCAGGATCGGCGGCAATGGCTGCTGCCAGCGTCTCCGCATGGCGCAGCCTCATCGACTCCTCGTACCTCCGCAGGGCGGGTGATGCGTCGATCATGCGCCAGATCGGGGCGGCGCTGTCCGCCGTGCAATGCCGCACCAGGGCCCGGATCTCGCGGTGGAGTGCAGGGATGAGCGGCTCGTGCGGTGCCCGGCCGGTGACCGCGAGCGCGAGGCGTTGCTCGAAGTCTTCGTCCTGCTCGAACACCAGGGCCTCTTTGGAGGCGAAGTGGGAGAAGAGCGTGGTGACGGCCACGTCGGCCTCAGCAGCCACTTCGCGGATGCCCACCGCGTCGTACCCGCGTTCCAGGAAGAGCCGCAGTGCGGTGTCAGCGATCTTCTGGCGGGTCGCGGCCTTCTTACGTTCGCGGCGTCCGGGCGGCACGGTCATGATCGGACACTATCAGGTGTGAAGCCGAATCAACTCCAAAAAGCTAACCGTTAGTGCTATGGTGCCCGCATGAAGATGGTGAGCTTCGCCGAATTCGGCGGTCCGGACGTTCTGCACCTCATAGATGCCGAGGAGCCCCACGCGGGCCCCGGTCAAGTACGCGTCGCCGTGCGGGCGGCCGGCGTGAATCCTGTGGACTGGCGGATCCGCGAAGGCCAGGTCCTCAAGGCCCATCCGGTCGAGCTGCCCGCAGGGGTCGGGCAGGACGCCTCCGGGGTGGTGGACGAAGTCGGCGAGGGCGTCGAGGGGGTCGAGGTCGGCGACCACGTGTTCGGCAGGGGTTCGAGCACCTACGCCGAGTTCGCCGTGCTGTCGGTCTGGGCCCGCATGCCCGAGGGGCTGACGTTCGAAGAGGCCGCCGGATACCCCTCCGTGGTGGAGACCGCACTGCGCATCATCCGCGAGGTCGGTGTGCAGCCCGGGCAGACGCTGCTGGTCAGTGGTGCGTCCGGGGGAGTCGGATCGGCGGTGCTGCAGATCGCCCGCGACCGCGGCATCACGGTGATCGGCACGGCCGGGGCCGCGAACCAGGACTACCTGCGCGGCCTGGGTGCCGTCGCCACGACGTACGGCGACGGCTGGGTCGAGCGCGTGCGGCAGCTCGGCCGAGTGGACGCGGCTCTCGATCTGGCCGGCTCGGGCGTGATCCGCGAGCTCGTCGAGCTGACGGGGGATCCGCGGAAGGTGGTCTCCATCGCCGATCTCACAGCCCCGCAGTTCGGTGTCCGGTTCTCCGGCGTGACCGGGAACGTGCCGGACGCACTCGCCGAGGCCGCCGACCTCATCTCACGAGGAAAGCTGCACATTCCGGTCGAGAAGTCGTACGCGCTTGCCGAGGCCGCGGCGGCGCACGTCGACAGCCAGGCCGGTCACACGCGCGGGCGCCGGGTCGTGGTCGCCTGAGCTGTTCCCTGTGCAGTCGCGTGGCACCTTCGGCAACGCCAGGGAGTTGAGCTGCCGTCACCGGAAGGGCAGCACACAACGATCTCACCGCAGTCGTGATCGCGTTTGCCGGCTGCCGATTGCCCGTTGCATCCAGGTACCTTCAGCCAGGCTGAAAGAAAGCGAGCATTTTTCGGCCGGCGTCCGGTGACGCCAGGATTTCTTGAACGCGCGCGGACTGCCGACCGGCGGCACTGGTGCGTTCGAACATCTCGCGTTCGTATTCCTTGACGGCGGCGGAAAAGTCGCCCGGGTGCGCGGCCAGCGCCAGGCCGAGCAGGGCGCCGTCGAGCAGCGCCATGTTGGCGCCCTGTCCCACCGGCGGCATCAGATGCGCGGCATCGCCGATCAGCGTGACGCCTGGCGTCGACGGCCAGGTCAGGCCGACCGGGAGAGTGGTGATCGGCCGTGGCAGGACCGTGTCGTCGCAGGCAGCGATCAGTGCGGTGAACCGTGAGTCCCAGCCGGTGAACAGGTCGATCAGCCGCGCCCGGGCGGCGGCCGGATCACCGAACGAGATCCCACTGGTCGCGAGCCAGTCCTCGGCGGAGTTGTAGAAGCTGAGGTACACGCGTACGCGGCCGTCACCGTTGCGCTGCGCCGCCAGGGATTGTCCACTGCCGAGCACCCAGTAGTTGCCGCGTCCGACCATCGCCGCCAGGTCGGGATGGGTGCGGTCGATGTCGGGAATGCCGAGCTCAACGGTGTTTTGGCCAATGTGCGCTGGTCGGGCGTCGGTGAGCAGCGCCCGGACGCGGGAGTTTGCGCCGTCGGCGCCGACCAGTAGGTCACACGCTGCGCTGCTGCCGTCGGCGAAGCGCAGCAGGCCATTGTCGGCGGATTCAAACGTGTGGCCCCAGCGCACCGCGCGTTCGGGGAGAGAGTCCAGTAGCAGGTTGCGCAGATCGGCTCGGTCGACCTCGGGTCGCTCGAGCGGGGCGTCGTCGGCGGTGTCCTCCTGGAGCAGCAGAGTGCCGTCCGGCTCGAGAAGACGCATGTCCTGCCCTGCGCGCCGGGCAATCGCGTGGAACTGGTCGATCAGGCCGGCCTCGCGCAGCGCCCGTTGCCCGGTCCCGGAGTGCAGATCAAGCATGCCGCCCTGACCACGCGCGTTGCGCGACGGCTCGCTTTCGTACACGACGGCGTCCATGCCGTTCACGTGCAGCACACGGGCGAGGGCAAGGCCGCCGAGGCCGGCTCCGACTATGGCGATGGTCATGACTGCCCCTCCTTCAATACGCCGTACTGATCGCACACTCTATGGGGCTACATCGCCGGGAAGGAGGCGTTGTGTGCTCGATTTGTTGGGTGAGGCCGCCCACCTGATGGTCGACGCCGCCCATGCCGAGACGTGTGGCCGAAGGGACGGATCAGCCACAGGCGTTGAGGTGACGCGACCTCACCAAGCGCGCGAAATCGTCTCACCGGCCCAGGCGGGCGGCCCTGATGGCCCGTTGCGCGAAGACACTCTCCCGGCGGTCTTCCATCTGCCGCAGTGCATCCTTGCGGTCCCGTTTGGGCAGTCGGTCGAGATACGTGTGACCGAAGAGGTGATCGGTCTCGTGCTGCAGGCATCGGGCGAAGTAACCCGTCCCTTCGATGGAGACCGGGTTGCCGTCCTTGTCGAACCCGCGAACAACAGCCTGATCAGTGCGCGGAACCGTCATGACAGCGCCGGGAACGGACAGACAGCCCTCGCCGTCGTCGATGAGCCGACGGCTACCCGGTTCGGGCAAGTCCAGCACCGGATTGATGATGTGACCTACATGCCGGATCCCGCTATCGTCCGGGCAGTCGTAGACGAACAGCCGCAGGTTGACGCCAACCTGGTTGGCGGCCAGGCCGGCTCCTTCGGCCACGTGCATGGTCAGGAACATGTCGTCGATCAGCGCCGACAACTCCGGAGTCCCGAACTCGGTCACTTCCTGGCACGGACGGCTCAGGACCTCCTCACCCACCACTGTGATCCTGCGTACCGACCCCCGTTCTGCCTCCGGGGACAGAGCCGGATATGAGTCGACGGGCCGGCCCTGCACACGGACTCTCCGGTCGACCGGACGGGACTGGTCATGACGAACGGACATCGCTGTCTCCCCCTTCCACGCACGCTGCGCACGCAACACATGCCAACACCCCGGACAGCGCTGCGACCTGATGCTTCGAGCAAGACCCCTTGCGAAGCGCTTTGCAAAGTAGCAGACTTTGCAAAGTGACTGAAGAAGACCTCAGCCCTCCGGGCAATCAGACAGGAGACGCGGGCGCCGGGCTGCGCGAGCACGAGGTTCGTACGGCCCTGCTGGATCTGCTCGCTGAAGTCGGCACCGTCACGGCGACCGAAGCCGCCACCCGGCTGGGCTACAGCTCCGGACTCTGCTCGTTTCACCTACGGCAGCTCGCACGCCACGGACACATCGAAGAAGCCCCCCACAGCGGGGGCCGCGCACGCCCCTGGCGTCTGAGGCAACACGTCCCCGACGCCGATGCGTTCGCTGAGGATGGGTTCGGGGGCCTGGCCCGGGGACTGGAGGACGAGAGCTGGCAGCGATGGCTGGCCCAGCGAGGCCAGGCGCCCGCCGAATGGCGCCATGACGAAGCCTTCAGCGCCGTCGCCTACCTGACGCCGGATGAGATGAGCCGGGTCGCGTCCGCGATCCGACGGACGCTCGCGCCCTATCAGGACCGTGAACACCGCCCCCTTGCCCGGCCTGACGGCGCTCGGCCGGTGGCTCTCATCACCCGCCTCTTCCCTCTGCTTCCTCATGGAGCGGACGAGACGGATCAGGGCTGAGAAGCCGAGGTCTTCGATGCGGATACCCGGGCACTCGCACTCCGATCACGATGCCGAAGGCGACATCAAGTCGACCATCGGCCTACGAAACACCGGTCAGTGACCTGTTATGGCACGCCGCAGCCCCGGTTTCCACACCGACCTCCGCACTGACGGAGGCCGTAGACACTCTGCTGGACTCTCCGGCCACCGAAAATGCCGGGGCCCGCGGCACCTCCACCAGGATCACCCCGGCCGCCATCGCCGAAGGCGACCCGGCCACTGTCGATGCAGGCCGGAAACACGCCCTCGACGCGCGCTGCGTCACGTGAGAAGGGCCGTCGCTCCTGCCGCTGGCGTACGGTTCGACGACTCCACCCCAGCAGACCAACGGCCGTCGCCCCCCTGTACCCTCCTGGGCCACCTGGGCAGCCACGCGGTCCACCAGCCGAGCTGGGCCCTCCGCCCGTCCACGAGTGCGCTGGCAGCCCTCCTGCAAAAACTCACCCTCGAACTGACACATGGGCAAGGGCGCCGACTGCCCGCACCGCCGACAGGATCAGCCGTGCCCCTCGCGGCACCCGCGCTGCCCCACACCCGCTCCGGACAGCCGCTGGGCGCACGCCCGTCGGCGAGCGAACCCGAACAGAATCCGGCCGCACGGATCAAGAGGTTCTGCCATGCCCGTTGTGGCCAGGTCGGCGTCGCGAGCCTGCCGTGACAGACTCGCTGGAGCTCCTACGGTCGGGTGATCGCCCGCCGAATGGGGCTCTTCTTCCCGGTCGGCAACGACGACATCGACCGCGCCGTGGAGTCCCCGACAACATGGCATCTCCCACGCCGGGTCGGATCAGATGCATGGCCAGATACCGCCTCAGAAGCAGGTTGGCCGGTTTCAAAGCCCTGATGTTGCCGGGGAGTTAACACGGGGACATGATCACTGCTCGTATCCACCCGATCACTCATCCGGGAGTCGATAAGTGATACGCAGAACCGTTCTCCGAACCGTCTCCACCGTTGCCGTGACCGCGGCCCTCGCCCTGCCCCTCGCCCAGGAAGCCCGGGCGGCCACCCCGGCCACGACCGCCCCGGCGGCCGCCGCCACCCCCGCCACGATCAGTGCGGGAGACGACAACCCCTTCCGCTGGATGGAGCTGGACGGCCTACGGGCCGACTTCCGCTTCATGTGTCCCGCGGGCCGCTGTGTGGGCTTCTGGTCCCTGGTCCTGACGGACGACATCGCGCGGCAGAAGTTCGAGGGCGGCAAGTTCTTCGTCTACGCACCGGCCACGGGTGAGTTCAGCTTCTTCCTCGACACGGACATCGCCGTGCGTACGGTTGACCACCCCGGCCAGGTCCGCCTGGTCGACACCGAGTTCATGCGTTCCCACCCGCGCGTCGAGGTCCGCTACGGCAACCCCGGCCACCCGGGCCGGGCCCGCGTTGTCGCTTCGGCGACAACGCTGATGTAGCGCCAACGGTCGTAGACCCCTCCCGGCTCGGCCGACCAGCCCATGACGGGCCGGTGACCGAGTCGCGCCGGCCCGCCCGGCGACCACCACGGCCATGAACGGCGACGAGCGCACCGCCACCGCCGCTCCCGTATCACTCCACCCCTTCCACCTCGCGGCGGCGGCCTTCCTGCCGTGGGCGTAGCGACGCAGGACAGCGCGGATTGCCATTGCCAAGGCCCTGAACCGCAAGTCTCCACAAACCCCCTCCAATGCGTCGTGCCCTCGCACGCTCGCGTTCCACGAGGTCCACCACAAAGGAGTTGCTGATTTCATGTCCAAACACCGGAGATTCCTCACCCTCGCCACAGCGAGTGCAGTCATATGCACCGGAGGATTCATCCCGTCGGTCAGCCAGGCCGCAGGCAGCAGCGGCAAGGAAGAGAAGGAGTCCTACGCCGAAACACACGGCTTGACGGCGGATGACGTCAAGAACATCAACGCACTCAACGAAAGCGCCCTGACCGCAGGGCAACCCGGCAGGCCTCCGGGCGCCATGCCTCCGGGCGCCGGCTCGTCCTTCCGGGCCCCCGGAACCACCGACGACAGGGAAACCCCTCCGGCCGAGCCGCTCGACAGGATGCCCGATGCGTACCGGCCCTACGGAGGCAGGGCCACCACGATCATCAACAACTACATACGCAAGTGGCAGCAGGTCTACAGCCACCGCGACGGCAAGAAGCAGCAAATGACCCAAGAGCAGCGAGAGAAGCTGTCCTACGGTTGCGTCGGCGTCACCTGGGTCAATTCGGGCCCCTACCCGATGAACAAACTGGCGTTCGCGTACTTCGACGAGAACAAGTACAACAACGACCTCAAGAACACCAGCCTCCGCCCCGGGGAAACACGGGCAGAGTTCGAGGGTCGCATCGCCAAGGACAGTTTCGACGAGGAGAGGGGCTTCAAGCGGGCGCGTGACGTGGCGGCCATCATGAACAAGGCCCTGGAAAGCGCCCACGACGAGGGGACGTACATCGACAACCTCAAGACGGAGCTCACGAACAAAAATGACGCTCTGCTCTACGAGGACACCCGCTCGAACTTCTACTCGGCACTGAGGAACACACCGTCCTTCAAAGAAAGAGACGGAGGCAACTACGACCCGTCCAAGATGAAGGCGGTGATCTACTCGAAACACTTCTGGAGCGGCCAGGACCAGCGGAGCCCCTCCGACAAGAGGAAGTACGGCGATCCGGAGGCCTTCCGCCCCGACCAGCGTACCGGCCTGGTCGACATGTCGAAGGACCGAAGCATCCCGCGCAGTCCCACCAGCCCCGGCGAGAGCTGGGTCAACTTCGACTACGGCTGGTTCGGGGCCCAAACAGAAGCGGATGCCGACAAAACGGTATGGACCCACGGCGACCACTATCACGCGCCCAATAGTGGCCTGGGCCCCATGCACGTGTACGAGAGCAAGTTCCAAAACTGGTCTGCCGGGTACGCGGACTTCGACCGCGGAACCTACCTGATCACGTTCATACCCAAGAGCTGGAACACGGCCCCCGCCAAGGTGCTGCAAGGCTGGCCGTAACAGAACCGGGCAGGAGGGCCGGGACGCCCGGCCCTCCTGCGCCCCCCGCGGAGACGCCCTGCCCCCGGTGATCCGCTCCGAGTAAATCCTCAGGTGCGTCCGGGACGAGGCCGTGTCACGAGTTCTCGACGCCCTCCGCCGGTCCGTGATCGACCGAGGGTGCCTACATCGAAACGATGACGCTGTCGGATCAAAGACGGATCGCGTATGCCCGGGTCTCCAAGAACCGTACGGTGCTGTCGTAGGAGCCGCTCGGCCCCACCGGGAAGTAGCCCGTCTTGATCGAGCACGAGGGACGGGCTCCTGATTGCCGCCGGCGCCCCGCGACCCGGTCGTACAGGTAGCGGCCGTGGCAGAGGCGTTGGGGCGAGGCCTCGAACAGGAGCAGTGCGCCGCCTTCCTGCCGGCCGTCCGAAGGCCGCGGTGAGAGCCAGGGTTTGGTCTGCAACTTGGTTAGGACGTCGCAGAGTTCGGGCTCGCTGGTAGGCAGCGCCTTCGGGGGCCTTCTTATCGCCTGGGTGAGGGCCGAGGCGTGGTGCGGGCTCGGCCGAGATGGCAGAAGGCGGGCGGCTCAGCAATCTCGGTTGAGATCGGCCCGGCAATCGGAGACATTACGTCGTTAGGTCGGAGGTGTGACGAAGACCCGAGTCGACTTCTACTGGGGCCACGCCTGCTCCTCCGCCCGGATCACCGCACAGTGACTGAACAGGAGCCATCCGTGGCCAACACTTGGCAGGCCAGCCCCGACGCTCGTGTCGAGGACCGAAGCAGGCAGGACCATCCGGATCACCCCGTGGCCTTCGGCGACGCGGCGATACGCCAGGCCCGCAACTCCGCCGCGTTCTGGGCCGCACTCGGAAACTCCCGCGACCACGAGGTGATCCGCCGACGCAGCTTCCTCGCCGTGGTCGGCGGCCAGCGCGCCGGGACACGCATCCTGCTGCAGGAACCCGACCCCGACGCGCACGAGCTCGCCGAGCTGACCGAGTTGGTCGGCCGATCGACCGGGCCGGTGGATGCTGAGGATCCGTTCAGTTCCACCGACCTGAGTCCCCTCGGCATGCGCAACTGGCAGATGCCGATCATGGTGCGTCCCCCTGGCCCTGTCCCCGCCCCCGCGATAGAGGTGATCCGAGTTGAGCGGACGCAGGAGCTCCAGGCTGCCGAGCGGATCTTGATCGAGGGCTTCGAGCTGACCAGATTCAGCCCCTACAGCCCCGGAGAGATGTTCCCCGCGACACTGATCGAGCAGCCAGGCGTAGACGTCTTTCTCGCGGTCCTCGACGGTGAGGCGGTCGGAGCCGGTGTCACCGTCGTGCATGACGGGTTCGGCAGCCACTACTGGGTCGGCACCGCCTCGGCGCACCGCTCCCGTGGTGCCGGGCGGGCCGTCATGCTCGGCTCGCTCGCGCCCCTGGCGAACCTGCCGGTGACACTCACCGCCTCACGGCTCGGACGGCCGCTGTACGAGTCGCTGGGCTTCACCGCCGTTACCCCGTCGACCTGGTGGTCCTCACAGTGACCACCACCGAGGCGTGACTTACGCCCCTGGTCGGCCCTGGCACCCCTCGCTGATCTCAAGTGGTGCGCAGGGCCGGCTGGACAGTCACCTGGACCCGTAAAGCCCTCGCGGGCATCGAAGCCGTCGAAGCCCGACCGGGAGACGGCCCCGGCTACGCCCTGGCGTGCTCCCACCCTTCGACCAGTTGGTCCCGACCGCTCGGCACCGGGCCGAGCGGCACCATAGTGTCGGGTAACAGGGATGCGTTGCGGTACCTCCACCCCCTCAGAACCATGCGTGCGTCTCTCGACGTACACGGCTCAAGAGGCCGTAAGGAGCCGTACCACTGCTCCCTTTTTCTCCTTCCAGAACATGCGGGCCATGGCTAGAACTTCACTATCAGCCTCATATCCTCTAAAGGGACTGATTCCAGGAAAACTTGGGAAGTTTGTGGCCAAGTATGTGAGTGAGTAGCAGTTCTCAAGGGGGATTCATGCCGGACGAGCAGGCGAGCTCCGCGGTGCGCGAGGGGAGCCCGGACTCTGCAGTCGACAGGGTGGCCGACTTCTACGGTGCCTACATCGACGCCGTCTTCGACGGAACCGATGACCTGGGCTCGGAGCTTCGCGCCCACTACCTCACGGAGGACCTCCGTCAACGGCTGGCCGCCTGGGAGGAGGCCAACCACGCCGATGGGGTGCTGCGCGCCCAGGACGTGCCCACCCACTGGGAGGTCCGCTATCACGACTCCGGGGCTGGGCACCTGTTCACCACGGTCACACTCACCTGGGGCACCGGCCCGGACGCTGGGCACACCCGGCTGGCCGTGCAGAGCGACCTGAGCACCAAACTCATCTCGGACATCGAGGAGGGATGACTCGGGTCCCCGCGCGAGCGCGATACAGCTGGGGGAGCAGGGCAGGCCGCGCGCCCACCAGCCTGGCGACAGAACGAACTGGGGGCCAACGGACCCGCAGCTCTAGAGCGATGCTGCGGGCTCCAGGGGCCTCCAGTCCACCCAGTCGTTCGGCGCGGTCAGGCCGAGACGACCGACGGGGCTTCGGCGGACATCCCGCGCAGATGGGTAATGCTCTGGTTCAGGGCTGCTTCCAGGCGTTCCAGGCTCCCCGTCGTCATGAAGATCATCACTCCGCCTTGGATGCTGGCAAGGAGGGCCGCCGCCTCGCGGTCGGCGTCCAGTTCGGGAGTGACCTCGCCGATGTCCTGCATGCGGCGGATGCCGGCTGCGAGCTGATCCTGCCAGTGCCGCAGGAGTTCGCGGGCCACGGCCAGCGGCAGTTCTTCCTTCCCGCCGGGGAAGTAGTGGAACAACTGGCTCTTGCTGGTCGCCGTACGGTCCATGACGTCCTCGAGGCGCAGGGAGAACAGGCGCGGTCTCGTCCGTGATGCCGTCAGGCACCTTGACCAGCGAATCGGCCGGCATGGCGAGCAACTCGGCGTAGCTGACCGGATGATGATGAGGCTCTCCGGAAATGGCTCTGACCGCGATTCCGTGAATCACCGGCACTTGGCGTGACTAGCCAGCCAGCCGGCCGGCCCGCCCCTGCCGCTCGTCTTCGAGGGCCTGGGTTACGTCACGATCTCGCTGCCGGAACCGTCTGGTGCGCCGGGAGATCCGGGGCTGGTGAGGGCGAGTGCCGTGTCGAGAAGTGCGGAGGTCAGGGCGGGGAGTTGGCCGGGGGATTCGGACAGCAGGAACAGCCAGGCGAATACGGGGCCGACCAGCAGGGCGTTGAGGGTGGCCGGGTCGGGGCGGGTGGTGAGTTCGCCGCGTGCGGTCGCGCGGTCCAGGATCTCCGTGAGGGTCCGGCGCTGGGCTCCAAGGTATTTCTCTTCGAACCGGTCACGCAGTGCGGGGTCGGCGTGGATGTCGGCCAGCAGGCCCGGGATCGTTCCCTGCGGCGGAAGGGTCATGCTGTCCGCGATCTCGGCGAGCACGGCGGCCAGGTCGGCGCGGAGCGATCCGCGGTCGGGTGCCACGGCCAGGAACTGATCCGGCAGAAGAACGTCAAAGATCATTTCTTGCTTGGTGGCGTGACGCCGGTAGATCGCCGCCTTGCCCACGCCCGCTCGCGCGGCCACCTCGGCCATCGTGAGCCGCATGTATCCCACCTCGGTCAGCAGCTCTCGGACGGCGGAGGCGACGGCGTCATCGACGCGGCTGTCCCGAGGGCGACCCCCCTGGTTTCCGGCTTGCTTTCGCGCATGCATGGGTGCATCATACGAAACCAAGGGTATCGAAACCAACAGTTCCGGAACTAGTGGTTTCGCATTATGGGTGCAGCCGTCAGCCGGCTGCACCGATGGCGTGGTCTACAGCGCCGACCCCGTCCCGACCGTCGATGCGGTGATGGCCGGCGACACCACCGGTGGGGCCCGGCCCAACCGACAGGGCACAGCCGCTCGGAAGGAATGGCCGATGCGAATCCCGAAAGCCGCCCATGCCGAACAGCCCTGGCGGATCCACGAGTTCACTCACGACTTCCGGATCGAGGACGTGTGGTCCTTCCGCGCGCCAGACGCCGGGTCCGACGACTTCCCTGTGATGATCAAAGTGCTGAAGACGGCGTACGACAGCCGAAGGGAGCCCGCCGCGGTCCGGTTCCTGTTCGCGGTGCGCTGGAAGCTCGGGGCCCTGCTCGGCTGGGACACACCCCGGGCGGGTCTGGGCGAGCGGGTCGTCGCGCTGCGCGACCGCCTCCCCGGCGACCTCGCCCGGACCGCGAACGACGCCGCCCCCTGTACCGACCCGTTCTCCGACGTGTACCAGCTCGACAACGAAGCGGCTCGCGAACTGGCCAACAAAACCGTCCACATCATCATGCACCTGGGCTGGGTGGCGACCGACGGCGGCGGATACGAACTGCGCATGGCGGCGCTGGTCAAACCCAACGGACTGTTCGGACGGCTCTACATGGCCGCCATCGCACCGTTCCGGTACCTCATCGTCTACCCGGCGCTGACCCGCCGATGGGAACGAGCCTGGCTCGACCACAGCCGCCCGCGGTGGCGGGCGGAGACGCCGCACGAAGAGAAACCGCCGGCCCGGATCGACCCGCACCACGACCGAACGACAACCACGTGAAGCCGCACGGATCCACATCCGCAACAGCTGGGAGGATTCCGATGATCAAATGTGCCGGCTGGCTCCTTGTGTTCTTGGGAGCCGTGCACACGCTCCTCGCCCTGACGGCGGAGGGAGCGGCACGCCACGCCGGGGAGTGGTTCAGCGGGGCGCTGTGGGGCGAAGACTTCTCCGATATGAGCCCGGCCAACAGCGCGCTCTGGCTGTCGTTGGAGAGCTTCGGCCCGCCGCTCGTCGTGGTCGGCCTGATCGTCCTGTGGCTGGACCACCGCGGCATCACACCACCGCCGTTCATCGCGTGGACGCTTGGGATCTGGGGCGTGGTGGACGCCGTCATCCTCATCACCACGCCCTGGCCGCTCTTCCTGCTCGCGAACATCCTGCTGCTGGTCGGAGGCCGCCGCGCCGCCCGCCGCGGCAACCCCGCGCCGCCTCACGCCGACGCGAAGCGGATGCCGTAGGAACCGTGTGGCGGGTGTATGCGGTGGCCCTGTCCCGGCAGACGATCGTGAGGGCAGACTCTTGAAAGTGGCTGAGCGCGCGAAGTCGTGCCCGGCGTCGATGCCCTGTCGTCGCCGGGAGAACGCCAACGGCGTTGATCACGGTGCACCGTACACACGCACCCGGACGTCGAATTGCCACCATCCGGGATGTCAGGGCCTGCAGGCCGCGGAGCGGGGCGCACTCGATCCCCGGCACCTTGCTGTACTGGGCAGCGGCGGAGAGGGACGCACTGCGGTGGAGACGGTAGGCCACGGTGCCGATGGTAAGAGCTTCGGGGGCGAGTACCGTACGGGCGCGCGAGGAAGCAGGCAGCTGCGCGCGGTGACCTTCCGTCGCCCTCTTCCTCGCCCATCAGCAACGGCTGACCCAGGTGTTTGCGATGGGGGATGAGCCGAGCCGCGCCGATGTAACTCCGTCCCCGAGTCCGGTCACACCGTGCCGGGGTCCACTACCCGCGGGCGTCGGCCGTGATGCCGGGCACCGGCCGGGCAGGCTCCGGATCGAGCAGCGGGCCCCAGGCACATGAGCACCAGCAGCACCCGCTCGCCCAATGGCAGAGACCACGGCGGCCGATTCGCGGATCTGGAGGTCGGGCTGGAACAGCCTCAAGGCTCCGGAATGAAGGCGGGGTCGATGCCCATCATGGCCACTCCCTCGCGCACGGAGTGGTTGAAGTGCTTGATCGCCGCTACGAGATCCTCCCAGGCCACGGGTGACGTCCAGAAGTCGGGTGTGAAGGTGGAGCCGACCCGCCAGCCCTCATCGGAGCTCACGATGCGGATCGTGCCGGGATCCGCCTGCATCGAGTCGAGCGCGAAATCCTCATGGCCGGCAGCCGCGCTCCGGAGCCAGAGCGTCAGGTGGTACGCCAGCTCGGCCACGGGGAACGCCGTCTCGGACCACACCTCCCGCCCCTGCTCCCGGATGGATAGCTCCGCGTCGATGTCGAGGAGCAGCACGTCCAGGGGCGCCTCCTGCGGGGCGATACCGCGCCGCAGCATGTCTGACAACCCAAAGTTCCGACAGGTGAGCTGCACCGCCCGGCCTCCGTGAGATCCGAGGCCCGCTGAGTGGTCAGGCCACCCCTAATATGGAAAATCGTACCAACAGAGGGCGCCTCGGCGTGGACCTGGATGGCTATTCGGCGCATGATCCGTCCTGGTCGAGAACGAGGTGCCCGTGGAGGTGACCGGGTGCACTGCTTCAAATGACCTGGCAGGGAGCCTGGACAGGCGTGCGGAGCGCGGCGGGGGCGCGCACTGTCTTTTTCTGCTTCCTGGTTCGCGGTAGTTGTACCACCTTGGGCGCCTTGGCGCCGTCTGGAACCGTTGTGCCCATGACCATCAGACGCATTCCGGCGACGCGCCTCGGTCGCCTGGCCCTGACCGCGGGGGCTGCCCTCGCGCTCTTCACAGCACTGCCCATGAGCAGCGCCTACGCCACCGCCGGCACGTTCTTCTACCACTCGTCAGTGGGGGACTTCCAGATCACCGAACCGCCCCTCGGCGTGTGCCAGCCCCTCCACGATGGCGCGACCAACGCCTCGAACCAGACCAACGCCACTGCCACGCTCTACTTCGACGGTAACTGCGGGAACTCCTGGGGCAGCCTGCAGCCCGGCCAGTTCACCGACTTCTTCGGCGACCTCCCCCACAGTGTGAGATTCGGTTCGTAGCCACCTCCCCGCGACGGCGGAAGCCGCTCACCCCCACTGAGCCAGGAGGTCGGTGGAGGGGGCAGAACCGGCCGCCGGTAGACCGAAGGAGTTGGTCTGGACCCGACGCGGCAGTTGCGAGTGTCACCGAGCCTTCGCGCCGTACTGCAGGCAGCCTCAGCTGACAGGGGGGGTGCCAGGAGAAGGAGCTGGCGTCCCGGCGCTCTGCTGTCAGCGCATGTCACCGTAGGCCACCGGCCTGGTAGACGCCCGCCGACGAGGATGCCCGGAGCAAGCCGAAGCGCTACCCCCGCGCCTGTAACCAATTCACCTACTCGCGCCTCCACATGTTCCGGGCGGGCGAGAAGGTGGTGGTCCGGCCCGTCCCTGGGCGTGGGGCATCCCGTACGGCGCCGGCCGCCGCCCAGGCCGTCCCCGTCCCGTGGTCGTCCTGACCGGGATTGCCGGCTTGCCGGATCAGCTAGGGCGCTTGGCCGAGGTGGCCGGGGGAACGGGCACCAGCAGGCTGCCCAGGAGGTGGGGCGGGGGATACCTGTGCTCTCGCTGGTCGGCGCCCACGACTCCCGAGCGAAGGGGCGACCACCCTGGGCGCATCCGGGGTGGGCTTGGTCGTTGTCCGGGTTAGGCGACGACGCAGTCGACTCGAGCTCTGCGGCAATGGGTCCGGGCTGTCGGGTCAGACTGAACTCAGCGACTTTCGAGGGGACGTAGCTGCGGGCAGTGACCGGGGCATGGGGGACCCGGCCAATGGGCGCGGGAGGGACTTCACGAGGGTGTGCGGGTCGCAATCGTAGAAATGGACCAGCGAGGTCAGCTCTTCGGACGGGGCGTCGAGGGGCGGGACTACCGGCACGCGGTGGCGGTCGGCGCACCAGCGGCCGCCCGGCCAATGAGCCATCAGATCACCGATTAACGGTCAGGGATTCCGGTTCGTAAGGGGTGTTCTGCCAGCCGCTCTCCTCCGTGTGGACCTGCAGGCCGCCCCTGCCCTGCCGGCGGCGTGCTGGTGGGCAGGGTTGACCGTGGAGTTGACGGTGACGGCCCACTCCACCTGGCCCATCGCGTCGTCGCGGACCTGCACATGCTCCAACAGCCTTGCCCACGTGCCATCCGCCTCCCAGCGGGCGAACCGCTCCTAGACCGTCTGCCATGGCCCATACGGCTCGGGCAGGTCACGCCACGGAGCCTCGGTTCGCAACCGCCACAGCACACCGTTGACCACCTGCCGGTGATCACGCCACGGCGGAACGCGCCCATCCACTTGCGGCAACAAGGGCTCTATCCGCTCCCACGCTGCGTCCGTCAACCCACCTCGACCTGCCACAAGATCAATTACCGGAGAACCAGGTCAGGACACCGCACTCGACTGACTTCATTGGCAACGGACAACGACGCCGGGCGGCCTGGCCCCGCGTCAGAGCGGTGTTCCCATACCGCACGTGCGGTCACCCGGTACGGAGCGGCTCAGCGCTGCTTGGGACTACCGCGCATCGGTAGTCCCCGGAGCCGGTCCCCGCCCCGCCTCCCGTCCCCTTCCGCCGCGTTGGGGGCGTCCTGCTTGCTTTGCGGGTTCACCCCAGTCTAATCTCGTCATCATGACGATAACCGCTCAGTGGCCCCCGCTCCCTGCGGGCATTGACTCCAGGGGCCTCGATCCGCCGCCGCGCGCACGGCCGTGACGTCGAGCACGAGCCCGGAGCCATACCGGCGCGCGCATCAGCCGCCCGGCGGCCGCCTGCCGCCGGACCACCAGCAGAGATCGACACAAGGCGGTCCCCATTTCAACGCTGCGGCACCCCAGCGCCTGATCCCTGATGCGCGATCCCTGCTCTCCGATCCACCGCTCGTGCACTTCAAACCCTCGAAGACTCCGGCGCTCGTGGCGCCGCGTGCCGACGCGAAGAAGCGCGTCGATCGAAGTGCGGACTCGGATGGCGCACCCCCTCTCCTCCCGGAGAAATCCACCCGCTAGGAGCGCTTCGTGCGCCACGCCAGCCCCCTCCGCCCCCCCTCCGCCACGCTGCACCCTGTTCTCCTCCACGGCCACGGTGGCATCGACAATGACCTCAAGACGAAAAAGTGAGCATGTTCGCAATTCCGGTTAATCCCTTCGACCTCTCCGAAGAAACGCTGAGCCGAATATCCGCCGATGGCTCATGGGCCCCGACCGAGTCGAAGATCCCACACGTCGATGCCAGGGTGATTCGCCATTTCCTCACTCCGGCTGAAGTGGAGGTCTTCGCGGCCGAACTCGCTGCCCAGCGCTTTGTGCCGGTGGGTCTGGACGGCATCGCCGCCAACTACGCAGAGGGAGATCCGGTCGGCTCTCTCCGCGCCACGGCTGACTCTAAAGTCTTGGCGGCAGAGTTCTACCGCAGGCTGCGGCCGTTTCTGTCGCGTGAAGTAGGGCCGGGCGATCCGACGGATTCAGACGGACGGCACTGGAAGCCGGCGGCCGTCAATCCGCGTATGCGCTTCATCACGTACGAACACGGCGGATTGCTTGTCCCGCACTACGATTCGCCCTATTTCGCCCCCGATGGAACGCGAACTCACCTGACGGTCGTCGTCTACCTGTCGTATGAGGCAGTGGGTGGAGAGACACGATTCATCGCCGACAAGCAGAACGATCTTCCCTTTGCGCAACGCGACTTCTCGGACTGGCCCCGGCTCGCAGAGCCTGAGGAAATAGTGAGCGCCCACCGCCCCGAACCGGGCGATGCCCTCCTCTTCTGGCACCGGACGCTTCACGACTCGGCCCCGATTCTTGAGGGGACGAAAACAATCCTCAGAACCGACGTGCTCTACGAGCCCATAGATGCGCCTTGAGCAACAGCAAGGCAACCGTCGCACAGGTGATCATTTGCAGACACCGCCTAGGACCGGCAAGACATGGTCGTGGCCGGTCGTGGTGTGGTTTGGACGCAGGCTCACAGACCAGGTCTCCACCAGGCCGGGCGATGGGGCCGAGCGCGGCGGGAGGCACAAGGATCCCGATTTTCGCCGCTTACGACTTGGGCAGGACAAGCTCTACGGTCACATCAAGCCGACGAAGAACCGCACGAAGTTCCTGGAGACCTGTCGCTACCTGCGCAGCCTCTATCCGCCGTCGATCCGCGTCTCGATCGTGCTCGCCAACTTCTCCCCGTACCTGCCCTCGAGGAATGACGGCCGGGGCGGCGACTGGGCCGTAGCGAACAATGTCGAGTTCGCCTAAACGCCGACCAACCGCTTCTGGCTGAACCGCAGTGAGGCTCAGTTCACTGCCTTGCGCTACTTCACCCTGGATGGCACCGGCATGCCGGCCACAAGGAGCCAACGGGCAGCATGATCCGCCGATACATCGTCTGGCGGAACAACCGCGCGGCCGGCGAGCACCTACGCAAGGTTCGTGGCCGTGGCTAACGTTGTCTGGCGTTCACGAGTCAGCAGACGGCCAACGGCCCATCACCTCGCGGCGAGGTGGTAGGGCTGTTGGCCGTCGGACATGTCAGGAGTGGGTCCTCTCCTCAAGGCGGCTGCCTTGCGGCAGGGTGACGCTCAGGATGTCGCCCGGGGTGACCAGTTCGATGCGGTGCCAGCGCCCGCGCGGCACGATGACTGCCTTTCCGGCATCCAGTTCGACCTCCTCCTGCTCCCCGCCCGGCTGCACGGATCGCAAGCAGAGGCGGATCCGGCCCGTGAGGCAGGAGACGACCTCGTCCGCGTGGGGATGGATCTCCCAGTGGTCAGCGTGGACGTCGGCGTCGGTGGCGACATGGAACGCCATGACCTGCCAGCCGTCCCTCTCGGGGTCGAAGGTCGGCTGTTCGGCCCGCACCCGGCCATCGGGCCGAAGATGCAGGAAGGACTCGAAGAGGTCGATCGTGGCGGTGGTCATGTCGGAATCTCCTTCTCTCCGTGAAAGCTCATCCCTGGCTACGGCCATCTCTTCAGGCCAGGGCACGGCGCAGGACTGCGCCGAGTTCGTCGATCTGCCGCTGGGACACCTCGGCGGATACCGCGGCCTGTGACCCGTGGAAGGTGCCGGCCCACTGGTGCAGGTCGACGGGTACGCCCGCCTGCAGCATCCGTAGCGCGTAGATGATGGCCTCGTCGCGGTTCGGGTCGAACTGCGCGGTGGCGATGTGGGCGGCCGGCAGGCCGGACAGGTCGGTGGCCCGTGCCGGGGCGGCGTACGGCGAGACGGACGCCGGGTCCGCATGCGGGCCCAGGTAGTGCCGCCAGGATGCGGCGGCCTTCTCGCGTGTCATGAATGGAGTCGCGGTGAAGTGCTGTGCCGACCACGTCTGTTGGCGGTCGTCGAGTGCGGGTTGGTTGAGGAGTTGGAAGCGGATGGGCGGTCCCTGCCGGTCGCGTGCCTGGAGTGCGGCGGCGGCAGCGAGGGTCGCGCCGGCGCCGTGGCCGCCGACGGCGATCCGCGCGGGGTCGACGCCGAGTTCGCCGGCGTGCTCCGCCGTCCAGGTCAGTGCGGCGTAGGTGTCGTCCAGGGCGGCCGGGAAGGGGTGCTCGGGGGCCCGGCGGTAGCCGACGGAGATCACCGCGGCGCCGGAGCCGTGGGCGATTCGGACGGCCCAGGGGTGCTCGGTGTCCAGGTCGCCCATGACGAAACCGCCGCCGTGCAGCCAGAGGATCGCGCCGTGGGCCTTGCGCGGGCGGTAGATCCGCACCGGCACCCGCGGGTCGGCGTCCACCGTGCGTTCTTCGATCTCCAAGCCGGTGGTGTCGGGTATGGGGGCGGTGGCGGCCAACCGGGCTAGGCCGTTGCGCGCGGCGACGGGATCGCTCAGGTCGGCCCGAGGGAACGCTGGGACGGCGGCTTCCAGCTCGGGATCCAGGCCGGTCAGCGGCGCACTCGCCAGTGCATCGAGATCGTCGGGCAGTCGGGTATGGCAGTTGATCGGGTGGTTCATGGCGACCCTCCCTGAGAAGCTGAACCACGATGTGAACGTTGTTCACGGTGAACGTTGTTCACGCTAGGAGTAGGGTGAAACCCTGTCAAGAAGTGGGCGGACACCCAGCACAAGTGGCCGTCCGGAGAAGAAGGGATCAGCGCATGCTGCTGCGCCTGGCCAACGTCGTGTCCGGGGCCCTCGACCTCCTCGATGCCGAGGGACTCGACGGCCTGACCATGCGCAAGCTCGGCGTCGCGCTGGACGTCCAAGCCGGCGCGCTGTACCGCCACGTCCCCAACAAGGAGGCGCTGCTGGACGCGATGGCCGACCAGCTTCTGGAGGGGGTCGGTGCGCCGCTGCCGTCCGATCTCCCCTGGCCCGATCAGCTGGAGCTTCTGGGTGAGCGGTTGCACACAGCGCTGCTGAGCCGCCGCGACGGCGCCCGGGTGGTCTCCGGCACCTTCGCCCCCGGACCGCACACGATGGCTGCGAGCCGGCGTGCGGCGCAGGTGCTGACCGATGCCGGGTTCCCGCCGGATCGCGCCTGGGAGATCACCTTCGCCGTGTTCTACTTCGTCCTCGGCCACACCATCGAGGAACAGGCCCAGTCCCGCATGCCGGCCGTCGACAACTGGACTGCACGCCTGACGGCCGCCGGGCTGGACGCCCACGACCCGCTCGCAACGGGACTGAAGACACTGGCCGCCGCCGACCCCGGCGAGCGGTTTTCCTACGGCCTGCGTGTCTTCCTCGCAGGCGTCCAGCAGTACGCACCCGAGGGCGGACGCAGCGGGCCCGAATGAGGCGGAGAGCAGTTGCGAACATCCGCAGGAGGACGGTTACAGCTGTGTCTTCACGCTGCCTTGCCCCCGAATGGGGGCCGCTCGGTCACGCGGTAGGTGAGGTATGGCTGCCCCGATCGCTTGGCGCTATGAGCCAGCCGTAGTGGACCCGTACTGCGACTGGCTCATGCTTGCTGGACGGCTGAAGAGGATGTGGCTTTGTGTCAGGCAGTGAGTGCCTTGTAGACGGCTTGGAGAAGTGTGCGGCTGCGTGGGTCGGCGAGGCCGTGGTGGCTCATCCGGTTCATGACGTAGGCGAAGGTCATGCCTGTATCGAGATCGTTGACGACGAGTGATCCGCCTCGTCCGCCCCAGTAGCACGTATGGCGATTCGTCGTGTGGACCGGCGCGTCCTCGGCCGTGAGGGCATAGCCCATGCCGAAACGCAGGGGGATGCCGAGCACGAGATCGACGTCATGGGACTGTTCGTCGAATACCGTGCGGCGGATAGCCTCCGAAAGAAGGCCAGCCGAGGCCCTCCGGCCTGCGGAGGTGAGGAGGGATTGGACGGCGACGGATCGTGCGTTTCCGTAGCCGGCTGCGGCGGGGATTTCGGCGCGGCGCCACTGAGCACTCCAGGTGTCCTGGGTGGTGACGTAGGCGCCGACCGGGATGGTCACCCGCGGGTTGGGCTCGGGTGCGGGGCCGTCGGCGGGGATGGCGTCGGAGACGCGATGATCGTGTTCGGCTGCGAGTCCGATGTGGAAGTCGGCTCCCACGGGGCCGGCGATCTGGGGTGAAGAAGGCGCCGATCGACTGCCCGCAGATGCGGCGTATGACCTCGCCGATCAGGAAGCCGTGGGTGAAGCGGTGGTAGCCGGACCTGGTGCCGGGTGCCCAGCGGGGCGTTTGACGGGCCAGCAGCGTGGTGGCTTTCTCCCAGTCGCACAGGTCGTCGAGCGTCATGGGCTGGTCCCAGTCGGGGAGGCCGGCGGTGTGGCCGAGCAGATGCCGGATCTCGACGTCTTCTTTTCCTGCGCTGCCGAACTCGGGCCAGTACGTGGCGACCGTTGCGGCGAGGTCGAGTTCGCCGCGATCGGCGAGCATGAGGGCGCACAGCGCGGTCATTGTTTTGGTGGTGGACCAAACGTTGGTGATGGTGTCGCGCTGCCACGGCCGGGTACGGGCCTGATCGGCGTACCCTCCCCACAGGTCGACGACGAGCTCGCCGTCGAGGAAGACCGCCAGCGACGCGCCGACTTCTTCGCTGCGCAGGGAGTCGGTGAATGCCTCCCGTACCCCGCTGAACCGTTCGTTACAACTGCCGTGAATCTCCATACCGGGCAAGCTCTCCGATCTCGTGGAGGACTGGCTTCAGAGGGTTCCACGAGGTCGGACCGGCTCAGTGACTGGGGGATCCTGCAGGCTTGTTCGGGCTGTTCTGCAGCTCGCGTTCGGCTGATGTGAACTGGGGATCGGTCCACTCACGTGGCGAGCCGAGAGGGCAGAGGAGAGCTGCAAGCAGCGTGCTGGGGTGGAAGCTGAGGAGCCGAGTGGGCCTGAAGAGCCGGAATGCCGGTCAGGGAACCCCGCGACGATCGACCTCACACCCGCGTCCTACGTGGATTAGGGCGGTGACGGTAGCGAGGGCGGCCGGGGCGGTGACTGTGATAAGGGAGGAATCCGGCGAGGCAGTGTGGCGAGTGGCACCGCCCGGAGGCCGGGGATGCCACTCGACGTCACGGCGCGAGGCAGCGGGTGACAGGAACTTCCCCGGGCAACCCCGGCGCGCTCGGGTCGATGACAGACGTGACCTCTCCCGCAGCGCAGGAGACGAGAGTCACTGGGTCGGCCACAGCACTTGCCGGTGTGGCGGCGAAGCCGAAGAACGCGAGGGCACCGAGAAGGACAACGAACAGACGGCGCATGAACACCCCTAGTGTTAAGCACAGTTGCGTTGACACTGACTCTCCCCTCCAGCGGACAACCGCAAGCTCTTTGTCACCCGCACGAGTGGTCACCGCGCGAATCACCGCCGCGCGGCCTCCAGCTGCTCCTCGTTCGCGTCCGGACTCCACAGCTTGGTGACATCGCCGCGAACGATCTGGTCGGCGAAGTCGACCGCCTGCCCGTCCACCAATAGTCCAGGAGCGGCCGTGTACTTGCCGATCAACGGCCGCATTCGCGCCGGGCGCTCGTACATCTCAGCGCCCCCGAGCCGAGCCGCTGCGTCACCTCCGCCCACACGGCCACGGACGCCGATTCACCCAAGCCGGGCCACCGACCACGCCTCCACGCCATCGACGACGGCAGAGAAGAGACTGTCACCGTCGCCGCGCTCCTCATCCAGCCGCGATCACGAAGCCGCAGGCAAGAGAGCAGCAATTTCCCCCAGCACTCGGGCCGCTGGTGCCGGGTCGACCAGCCACTTCAGGTGGCTACTGGTGAGCGTACGGACGTCGTAGGGGTTCTCCGGCGTCAGCGCGTCACCCTCGCGGATCATCCGGTCCTGCATGGCGAGCGGCACACTGGTGTCTTCGGTCAGCCGGACGTACGACTTGGGGATCCGACCCCAGCTGTCGGCCTGTGCCCGGACTTCGGGCGTGCCCACGTCGAGGTTCTCGTCGGGCTGGAAGGTGTTGAGGACAGCCATGAACTCCTCGTCCGTCCCGTCAGCGAGGAAAGCCGCCTTGAAGGCCGCGAGGACGCCGGGGTCGGCGGTGCGAAAGTTGGCCCGCAGCAGCCCGAGCTCGGCAGGGTTCCCGACCATCGCCGATGCCAGCCCTGTGGCGTCGACCGTGGCCATCTCGGGCTCGGCGTAGTAGGCGCTGACGTCGAGGTCGACGGGGCACCAGGCGGAGACGTAAACGATGCGGTCGATCAGGTCGGGACGCTGGTTGGCCGCGACGGTGGCCGTCATGCCGCCGCGGCTGTGGGAGACGAGGATGACGGGCCCGTTCCGCTTGGCCCGCTCCAGTATCCCGATGAGGTGCGCGGCGTTGTCGGCGAGTGTGACACCCTTGATGGCCCCGGGCGCGGTGGCGAGCCCGTCTAGGTCCTGCGGCGCCTGGTAGGCGTGCGGGTACGTCGCGGCGAACCCGTGCCCCGGAAGGTCGACGGCGACGGAGCGGTGTCCGAGGAGGCCGAGTTCGGCTTGGAGCGGTGCGAAGGAGAAGGAGCTCGCGAAAGCTCCGTGAACCAGTACGAACGTGGGTTGCATTGATCTGCTCACTTCCTGTCCTCTGCGGCGTCGGTGGCACGGTGCGTCGCCCGTTCCGATGCCGCGAACCACCTCGCGGCCGAGGACCGAGTCGTCGTCCTGCGGCACACCGCCCCCGCCGCAGAGAACGTCTTCGTGCATGGCAAGTGCCGGCGGTCAAGTGCGGGGTCAACAGGGCAGCCTACGGATGGCTGCCCAGCTATTCGGTGGTTCACAGTACTCAGTGAAAGATCACCGCACTACTCGGACGAACTCTTCCCTCGCTGTGCCCGCCATTGCCGGCACGCTGGTGGTCTTCGCGGCACTTCAGGTCGCGGTCCCCACGCTGCTCCGCCGGCGCTATCAGGCGCCGACACCCATCTTGGTGCCGCTCACCGCCGACCTGATCGGCCGCCTGGCGAAGATCGGCTCGTGCGGCGACTCCGGCGGCCTCCACATTCCCGGACCCTGGGTCATCGACACCAGCCCGAACCTCCTCTCCGCGGGCGAGGAGGTCGGCTGCGCCGTCTCGCGCCTGGTCGCGGCGGGAAGGTGCCAGCCGGGTGACTCACAATCCGGCGATGTCAGAGAGTTGCCGCCGGCCGCCCGAACCAGCGCGCGAGGGTCTCCCGCAACTCCTCCGCGGCCGTGTCTGCAGGTGTGGAGGGCGCTCCGATCCACGCTGCGTGTCCGTCCGGACGGACGAGGATCGCGTGGGCGCGCTCCAGGGCGTGCGGGTGGGTACGGGCGGTGGTGACCCGGTCCGCCCATGGGCTGGCGACGGAGGAGAGGGCGTGCGAGCCGGCCGCGCCGTTGAGCAGCAGTACGCCGCCGGGCATGCGGGCCAGCAGGGCCGTAAGACTGTCCTCGCCGTCCTGTCCTATCGGGATGTCCGGCACCATGCGTCCCGTCCATGGGTGTCCGGGGTCTCCGGAGGCGGAGTAACGGGTGCTGACACCTGTGATTGCTTCGGCCAACGGCCCGGCCGTGTCCCCGGACTCGGCCAGCTCGGAGAGCAGATCGCGGACGGGTGTCAGGTGGTCGTCGTCCCCGTTCGCCTGGGCGAGCACCGCCTGCGCGCGGGTGTTGCGGAGCAGACGCCTGCCGGCCGCGTGGCGCTCGTCGTGGTAGGTGTCGAGCAGTGTGTCCGGCGCCTGCCCGCGCGCCACCAGGGCGAGCTTCCAGCCCACGTTGACGGCGTCGTCGATTGCTGCGTTGACGCCGATGGCACCGGCCGGGGGGTGGATGTGTGCGGCGTCCCCGGCGAGCAGCACCCGGCCCGCCCGGAACCGTTCGGCGAGCCGCGCCGCGTCCCCGAACCGGGTCAGCCACAGGGCCTCGGCGATCTCGGCCCGGTGTCCCAACGCGGCATCGATCGCGCGCTGGAAGGATCCGAGCGTCACCGGTTCGTGCGGATCTGCGGGCGGTTCCGGGTCGGCGGTGACGAGACGGACGTAGCCGGGACGCGGGATCGCGAACACCGAGCGGCCACCGGGCCCGGTATTGGGGCCGAACGGGACGACCGACGGGTCGGCGAGTACCACGTCCCCGAGCAGGGTGAAATTCCGTGCGGGCGTGCCGGGGAAGCCGATCCCGGCCGCCTTCCGCACTGTGCTGCGGCCCCCGTCGCAGCCGACCAGCCATCGGCAGCGCACGATGGACGGTCCGTCCGCGCCGTCCACCTCGACCGTCACGGCGTCACCGTCCTGCCGCAACCCGGTGAGACGCCGGCCGAGGGCTATTCGCGCACCCGACCCTACGGCCCACTCGGCGAGCAACTCCTCCACGCGCGTCTGGGGGATACCCAGGGCGTAGGGGTGTTCCGTGCGCATGGCGACGAGGTTGAGGCGGGAGGGGCCGACGAACGTTGTCGCAGGGACGGTCGGTCCCTCGGAGAGGAAGCGGGTGGCAAGGCCCCGGCGGTCGAGCAGCTCCAGGCTCCGGGCGTTGAGGTTGAACCCGCGGCAGAAGCCCGGTGGATCGGGATCCCGCTCCAGCACCAGCGCCCGCACGCCCGCGCGCGCCAACTCTCCGCCGAGCGTCAGCCCGGCGGGCCCGGCACCGGCGATCAGGACGTCGACGACTTCGTCCTGGGATGCGTTGTCACTCATCGTCGGTCCCCTCCGGCCACGTCAGCGTCCCGCGCTCGATCTCGTCGGCGGTGCGCTCGACCCAGGCCAGCTCGGCACGTGCCATGGCGGCGGCGTACTCGGCCTCGATGACGAACAGGCGCGGCGCCTTGTGCTCCTCGCGGGCCGCGCGATAGCCCGCGGCATCCTCCGCGATCCGCTCCCGCAGCGCGGCGGCCCGCTCGCGCAGCGCCTCCGCCGCACGGACGCGGCCCAGCGCGCCGAGGTACCCGACGGCGGAGAGGAACCGCGGGTATTCGGGCGAGGGCTCTCGGATCAGCTCGTCGAGCCAGTCGGTGAAGCCGTCCCGCCCAGCGCGAGTGTGGCGGTAGACGGTACGGGCCGGACGGTTGCCGACCTGCTCGGTGCCGTCCGCCTCGATCCACCCGTCCCGGGCGAGCGCGCGGACGGTGTCGTAGAGCGATCCGGTCGTCAGCTTGAACGCGCGGTCCATGCCGCGCTCGCGGAGGGTGCCGGCCATGGCATGGGGGTGCATCGGCTGTTCCAGCAGCAGCCCGAGTACGGCGAGGGCGAGGGCGTTGGCGGGGCGTTTCGGGGACTTCTGGACGGCAGGGGATGGACGGGCGGGCATGGAGCTCCAGGGCGTCGTCTGCTTAGTGAAATGCTTGGTATCAATTACTTGGATCCGAGCATATGGGTGGGAGGTGCCGGGTGCAAGGGTTGTAAGCCTTGGGAGCAGATGCAGCGACGGCGGCTGGAAACATTTGCCTGGACGCGGAGCGCGCTGAGTTGGCCACGTTCTCCGCGGCGGATGTGCGACCCGGCTCGTCCACCTGCAGTCCGCGCACGGTGCCCGGCAGGCCATGACGGCCCCTTTGAAGCCGGCACCAGCCCAACCGCGGGCGGGACGAGACCGAGCCTGGTTGTCCGGGCCATGAGAATGGCGGCATGAGGACCGAAGAGGACACCCCAGTAGTCGAACGCGTTCTGGCCATCGAGGGCCGTGCCGTCAAGACTGCTCTGGCGACCATCGGTCAAGGGCTTCCCCCGTGCTCCGCGAGCGAGCAGGTCCTCTTCCTGTCTTACAACTATGCGGACGTGCCAGTGGGGAGAAGGTTCGACTGCTGCTTCCGACGCTCCGATGAGAGCGATGTCGTGTGGGTGGCGACGACTGTCGTGGCGGTCACCCAGCAGTTCGGGATCGGGTGGGATGTGATCCCTCACGGTTGGAAGACGCTGGCTGTGTTGAGATTCGAGCCAGAGATTCCCCCCTTGATTCGTGACCTTGCAACTGCCGGTTTCCCGGCTGCCCAGTTCGCCTCATGCTTGGGTCTGGGGTGCTTCGAGACGGCGCAGATCAGCTATCGCCTCTTGGGCGCTGCACTGCGGTGGCGGGCTCCTCGCCTGCTCGGTCGGCGGGTGACCGCATCGTCCCGCCGGTGCAGAAGACGCAGCCCTCCCAGTACGGCTGGGCGTCCAGAACCCGGTGGCGGACGCACGAGGCGGTGACGGCCATGTCCGGGCCCGGGAAGACCTCCTTGTCGACAGGGTGCGGTGGCGGGGTGAAGGCTTCGACCGCCACTCGGTACTGCTGCAGGTATCCGGGTACGTACGGCGGCTCATAGCTCAGTTCGTCCCAGCGGTGCCGGTCCAGCGCGAGGTCGATCACCTGCAGTACGAAGTCCTTGGCCCGTGCCCGCTCGGCCGGGGTGGCGCCCCAGTCGATGTCCTCCAGGTCGAATCCGACGACCCCGCGCCCCATGACGGTCTGGTCCTGCAGGGCCAGGAGCGCGGCGAACCGGAAGTCCCACGGCCGGCGGGCGAGGTCCGAGACGGCCAGCCACAGCACGTCGAGGAAGGCAGCCGTCCCGCCGTTGGACAGGTACAGGTCGTTACTCGTGCCGCCACTGCCGAAGACGTTGCCCATCGCGACAGCCTATGGAACTCCGGTGACGGTCGTGATCCGCCCCCGGACAAGGTTGCTCCTCAAGGATTTGGGCTACCCCGAGGGGCCAGGGGCAGCCTCAGGGAACGTGAATCGTCAGGAATGTGCAGGCGAGCCGTGCTGGTGAGGTGCGAGGAGGAGCGTGTCACCCATTCGGAGCGCATCGGTCCGGTTTCGTACCCGGTCGCCGAAAGCTTCGTTTGGAGATACGTCTCTACGGTAGGGCCGCGCGCTAGGGCACTGTGCCTTCCAGCTGCTGCCCACATCCCAACGGAAGGGCTTAATGAAGCTCGCCTCCTTCGGACGGTCGATCACCGCGCTCACTCTGACCGCTCACTCAGCTCGTCCTCCACGGGTATGACGCCACCTTCGACGGCAACCACCATTACTCCCCAGCCAGCGCGCACAACTCGGTCGGGATTCCCTAGCGGTCAGCGCGCGCACTCCTCCTGACGGCCGACTCGGCACCTGCTCGGGATGCAGCAATCTCCCGAGCGGGTGTTGTGCCTCGTGGGCTCCTCAAAGAGCCCAGAGAAGCCATACCCGCGGCGGCACCGCGCACCTCGTCGGCGGTCGTGCGCTCGATGGTGTGAGACCGGAAGACCGAGCCGGAGCCGGGAGTCGGACAGGCCGTGGTGGTGGGCGGCGTGCTCGATCCGGGCTGCTCGCACCGCTCGGGAAGGGCTCCGATTCGCTGCACACATGGTGACCGCATCTCATTGCCCTCACGCCGTGCCCTTCGCGGGCCGAGACCGGTTAGTCACGGGGGCTTCTTTACTCGGGTGCATCTGATGGGGGGGATAGCGCCGTGTCTGACATCGTCTTGATGTGCGATCCGCGCGTTGCGGCGATACCGGTCCGCGAGTGCGGCGAAAAGTTGGTGGACGTGCGCTACAGCCGCTTGCTGGTCGACGACAGTCGGCAAGATCCGGAGGGAGTGTTCGCGCACGTCCGGGAGGGAGTGCTCGACCGGCTCCTACGGGCGCAGGCGGCGCTTCCTGACGGCGTGCGGTTGCTGCTCGCGGAGGGCTACCGGCCGCCGGCACTCCAGGAGCAGTACTTCACGCAGTACGCCGGGGAACTGCAGGCAGCGAATCCGCAGTGGACGAGCGACCAGGTGCGCCGGGCGGCCAGCCGCTTCGTCGCTCCGCCGGAGATCGCACCGCATACTGCCGGGGCCGCCGTGGACATCACCCTGGCCGACGCGAACGGCCACGAGCTCGACCTGGGCACAAGCACGAACGCCACGCCCGAGGAGAGCGACGGTGCCTGCTATATGAACGCGAAGAACATCAGCGCCAAGGCGCGCTACCACCGGCGCATCCTCGCCTCGGTGCTCGCCGGAGCCGGACTCGTGAATTACCCCACGGAGTGGTGGCACTGGAGTCTCGGCGACCGCTACTGGGCGCTGATGTCCCACTCGCCCACAGCACAGTACGGGCCGGCAGCGCCTCCACCGCAGCTGTGACGGGTACAGACACCGTGACGGGTACAGACATCGAGCCCTCACCCCGGCCTTCGAGTCCACCCCGAAGCGCCAGTGCCGCGATGGAGAGGACGACACGTTGACCTCGCACCCGAAGCTTCCCCGGGCCGAATGGCTCGCGGGCCGCGCGCGCATCCTCGAGTGCGCTGCATCCTTCGTACACGACGCCGAGCACCGGATCATGCTGCTGCACACCTCCTGGGGCGACGCCTGGCAGTGGCCCGGTGGCGGTCACGACGAGGGCGAGGACCTGTGGCAAACCGCCGTGCGCGAGACGTACGAGGAGACGGGCCTGGCCATGCCGGAGGTGCCGGAACTGCTGGCCGTCGACTGGGGTCTGCACCCCGAAGGTGTCCCCGAGGTGTTCACCCTGTTCAAGGGACCGCTCGTCGACGCGAGCACCGTCGAGGTGAAGCTGTCGGACGAACACGACGCCTGGAGCATGCGCACCGCCGAAGAGTGGGCGCCGCTGGTGCCGTCCGAGCAAGCCCGCGTCCTCGCGATCGCGACCGAGGTCCTGCGCGGCGGACGGTGCCCGTACCTGCGAGAGGCCAGCCACCTGGCCAACACCCGTCGGCCCCGTACTGGCCGACCGAGGAGTCCGGGGGCCGTCTCGCCAAGCTGATCACGCTCGGTCGGTATTCGGCCCGAGCCCCGAGCCCCGAGCATCCGAGCGTCAGGAGGACAGCCATGCAAGAACCAACGGGCACAGCAGCTCTGATCATGAATTCGCGCGGGGAGTACCTGCTGCATCTGCGCGACAACATCCCCGGCATCTGCGATCCGGGCACGTGGTCGCTGCTCGGCGGCGGCCGGGAGGGCGAGGAGACGGCCGAGGCGGCGATCGCTCGGGAACTCAAGGAGGAGGCGGGCCTCGTCCTGCCTGAGCTGAAGAGGTACATGACCGTGTCGGCCCACGTGCCGGCCGACGAGAGCGATCAGATCACGGTCTTCCTGGGGCACTGGGACGGCGAGGCGGAGACCCTGCCCCTCACGGAGGGGGTCATGCTGCGCTGGTTCCCCGCTGACGTGATCCCCCGGCTCGTGATGTGTCCATGGGCGAATGCTGTCATCGAGCGGCACCAAATCGACACGGGAAGCGACACCACGTGATCGCGTAAGCGTGCCGGCAAGGCACCGAAGACGGGTGTTCAGGCGTCGGTTCACCAGTCTTCGGTGCACCCGCCGCAGACGGATCAGGGCTTCTCGCTTCCGAGTGACACACCGATCCCTGGCTGCGCGACCGCCTGAGACCCTCCCGAGGTGCCGACGTCAGTTGATGCGGTCTTCCACGACCGCCAGGTGCCTCGGCTCGGTTTCGCCGGCCGTTACGGCTTCGCCAGAAGGGCGATTCGCGTCTGTTGGAGCTGTGGCTGCCGGTTGGTGTGCGGAACGTGTGGTTGATGTCGCGGGGGTGCGATAGCTCCCGCCGGGAGCAGCAGCACATCGACGAACCCACCAACTGGGAGGCCGATGTCGACGAAGAGCCCAGTTGCGCCCGGATTTGGCACCGCGGCTACTGTCCCGGAAAGCCTCTGCCCCAACCGCAGGTCTCTTCGGGCCCGGACCCACTCTTCGGTGCTGACCATGCGTCCATCCTCGCAAGGTCGTCGCCGCTAATGCGACCTGATGTCGCACGCCAACGGTTGGCCGTTCGGGGGTTCGGCGGCTGTGAAGGGGCCTTCGCCGACGAATCGTCGCAGCCAGATGGCGAAGGCCCGGGCGTCGGCCTGTGACCAGGAGGCGAGGGAGTCTTCGATGCGAGCGGCCAGGCGTTGCCGGGTGGTGTCCACTACGTCGCGCCCTTCTCCGGTGAACGCGAGCAGGGTTGCGCGGCGGTCGGTGGGGTCGGGGTCGCGCCGCAGCAGGCCAGCGTGCTCCAGCCGGTCGGCGCGGCGTGTGACGGTGGTGCGGCTTTAGCGTGCGCCGAGCACGCTTTTTCGTATGAGAAGCGTGCTCCACGCACGCATTTGTTGGTTCGTCCCGCATGCCTGAGGAGTCCCATGACCCGCACCGGGCCCCACCCTGTAGTCCCCAGCCACAATCATTTCGTGTCAGTCCCGGTCCGCGTAACAGTCCGGTCGCCGTGCTTGCGGGATCACGCTCTGCCGGAGCGGTGGACCAGCAAAGCGATCTGCACGCGGTTGTTCAGGCCGAGCTTGGCCAGGATGTGTGAGACGTGGGATTTGACCGTGGGGAGACTCATGTAGAGGTCGGACGCGATCTGGGCGTTGGTCCTGCCTTGGCCGATGGCGACTGCGACGTCCAGCTCACGCTCTTCGAGGAGGCCGAGCAGGCGCTGCGCTTCACCGTCCTGAACCGGTGCCGGGTGCGGTTGTCGGTGTCGGCTTCGGCGCCGAGGCGGGCGCGGGGGAGGCCGCTTCGGACGAGCCGGCGGTGACCGTGCTGATCAGTTGGTGCAGGGCTTCGGGTGACATGACCGGCTCGCCGGCCGCGGCCCGCCGTACCGCGTCGATGATCCGGTCGGGGTGGGTGTGCTTGAGGAGGAAGCCCGCGGCCCCGGCCTGGAGGGCGCGCAGGACGTAGCCGTCGGTGGTGATGGTGGTCAGCACCACGACCTCCGGTGCTTCGGGGCGGGCCCGCAGCCGGCGGGTGGCGTCCAGGCCGTCGACGGTGGGCATCCGGATGTCCATGAGGACGAGGTCGGGGGAGTGCCGGTCCACCAGCGCCTCCACTTCGCTTCCGTCGGCGGCCTCGGCGACGACCTCGATGTCGCCGGCGGAGGCGAGCATCATGCGCAGACCCGCGCGGACGAGGGCGTCGTCGACGAGCAGGATTCGGATCATGCGGGCCATGGCAGCCGTGCCCGGACTCGGTGGGACTTTTCGTGACGGCCGTAGGTGAGGGCACCGCCGACCAGGGCTGTGCGCTCCTGCAGGCCGATGAGGCCGAGCTCGCTGCCGGGTACGCAGGGCTTGGTGCCTTCGGGCACGGGGTTGCTCACCTCCACGGTCAGCCCCGAACCCGGTGCCCCGTCCACCCTGACGGTCACGGGCTGTCCGGGTGCGTGCTTGCGGGCGTTGGTCAGGCATTCCTGCACGATCCGGTACGCGGTCCGCCCGGTGGCAGCGGGCGCCTTCTCCCCGTCGGTGACGGACTCGTCCAACTCGATCCGCATACCGGCCGTGCGTGACTCCTGGACCAGGTCGGGCAGGTCGGTCAGCACCGGCTGGGGTGGTTCCGAACGCGTGGTGTCGGTCAGCGGTGCGCGCAGGACGCCGAGAACTTCCTGGAGGTCCTCCATCGCCTGGTGAGCGCTGGAGCGGATGACCGCCGCTGCCTGTCCGACCTGTTCGGCGGGCGCACGGGGATTCACCTCCAGAGCTCCGGCGTGCTCGCTGAGCAGGGACAGGCGGTGCGCGAGGACGTCGTGCATTTCGCGTGCGAGCGATTCCCGTTCGCGTTGGCGTACGTGGTCGGCGCGCAAGGCCGCCTCCATTCTGGCGTGCTCGGCGTTCTCCCGCGATACGCGTACGAAAAGGCCCCAGCCAACGGCTGCGCCCACCAGCACCCCCACCAGCACGATTCCCGTGGGTGCTGCCGGCGGGATATCCACGCCGACAAGGTGCGCGTGCGTCGCCAAGTACAGCACATAGGGCAGCAGCGCGACCGCCGTGACCACGGCGGTGGTCCGCCAGGGCCGCATGGCGGCAGCGGTGAACAGGGCGATGAGCGCCGAGGGAATCAGTGGCCAGATGGCCGACAGGAGCGCCAGTGCCACCGCGAGCGGAACCGGCCACCGGCGCCGCCACCGCAACAGCGCACTGCCCACCAGCGGCATCAGCAGATCCGTGCGGCCCTTGAACGCGGAGGAAGGACACGGTCCAGCGCCATGGCGACGACCCCGGTGAGCCGGGGATACAGCCATACGCCTTTCGTCCGCGCGTAGCCCACTGCCAGGGAGAGAACCGCAGCCCCGACCACCACCGTCGCATCGATGACGCGACCACGACGGGCGAGGTCGTTTTCTTTCCGGCTCACATCACCGAAGCATACGTCGCCACCCGCCCCGCATATCTCTTGGCGCCGCTGTGAACTCGTCGGCATGCCCATTCCTGTACTTAAGTACATCGCTCCGCCGACGACTCATCCGTTCGGCACCGCACAGCTGCCTACTTTTTGCCGATGCGGCGAGGAATTTTTGCCCCTAACGTTTCTTTCATGAGCTGTTCCAGGAATTTCATCGCCGCTCGATACGCGTCCCGCACCCGGAAGCGTTCGCATTCGTGATGCGCATCGCTTTTCTGTTGCACAACGCCTATGCCATCGGTGGCACGACCAGAACGACGTTCACCCTGGCCGCGTCCCTCGCCGAGCGGCACGACGTGCGCCTCGTCTCCGTCTTCCGGCACCGGGCGGCCCCGCTGCTCGAACCGCCGGCGGAGGTGCCCCTCACCACCCTGGTGGACCGCCGCGTTACCTCGGCGGTCACGGAGGACCCACGCGCCGGGCAGCCCGGCAGGTACTTCCCCGCGGGCGAGAGCCGCGTCGGCCAGTACCACCGCCTCGCCGAGCAGCGGATCATCGACTGGCTGGCCGAGACCGACGCGGACGTCGTGATCAGTACCCGTACCGGGCTCAACGTCCTGCTCGCCCGTTTCGGTCCTTCCCATGCCCTGCGCATCGGCCAGGAGCACCTCACGCACGACACCCACCCGCACCGTCTCCGCCGCCGGCTGCGCCGCTGGTATCCGCACCTCGACGCACTGGTGACGATGACCCGGGCGGACGCCCGGGCCCACCGCACCGGCCTGCACCTCCCGCACGACATGGTCGAGGCCATCCCCAACAGCGTGCCAGGCACTACCGTGCCCCCGGCCGACTGCACGGCCAAGGTCATCGTGGCAGCCGGGCGCCTGGCCCGGGTGAAGCGGTACGACATGCTCATAGAGGCCTTCGCCCGTATCAGCACACAGCGCCCCGACTGGACCCTGCGCATCTACGGCGGGGGCCCCGAGAAAGACCGGCTCGCGGCCGACATCGAACGCCTGGGCCCGGGCGGCCGCGTGCAGCTCATGGGGGCCAGGACGCCGCTGGATCCCGAGTGGGCGAAGGGGTCCATAGCCGCGGTCACTTCCGCGCACGAGTCCTTCGGAATGACGATCGTGGAGGCGATGCGCTGCGGTCTGCCCGTGGTCAGTACGGACTGCCCGCACGGCCCGCGCGAGATCATTCGCGACGGGATCGACGGCCTCCTGGTGCCGCGCGACGACGTCCGCGCGTACAGCGAAGCCCTCCTGCGCCTCATGGACGACCAGCAGCTGCGCACCCGGATGGGAACAGCCGCTCGCGAACGCGCCGCCCGGGCCTTCGCCCCTCACGACGCCGCACGCCGCTACGACGAGTTGCTCAACGCCTTGCGCAGCCGCCACACCGGCCTTCCGTCCGGCGTACCCTCATCGCCCCGCGGCAACCGGCTCCTGGGGGCGGCCGCGCTGTACCGCGCCACCGGCACCCTCCTCGCACGCGGAGCACTACGCCGCCTGCGCCGCGTCGTGCTCAGAGCGCGCATGCGGTAACAACCGCGCACTGCGTTCCGGAGCCGGCCCGCGACGTTCCGCGGGGATCACACCAAGGGCCGGCAGAGCTTCCGTCGCCTGCGGCAGTAGCGGAGCTGGAATATCGCCGGCACCTCCGGCCGCCGGGAGACCGACGGTCGGTTGGATGACGAATGGGTGGCCTCGTCGGTCCTGCTGCTGGACGACGGTACGGCTAGCCGCTTCTGGCTCGGCAATGGCCTGGTCGCTGGTGCCGCAGTGCGATGGGGGTACGTGTCCTCCTGGTACTGGGCCAGGCGATCATTTGATCCCTTGGGGCAGGCGCCGTGATGATCAACGGCGACGGCAGCGCCGATTGCGACGCGGTTAGCATGGCGGGATGAGCGACACCACTTCCGGCGACGACATCCCGAACCGGTCAGCGGCCTCAAGGCCCAGCAGGCCCATGTCGCTGCGTACGCTCAGGCGCGCGACCCGGTGGGAGACGTTCGCTCTGCTTGCTGTGTTGCTCGTCGTTGTCTTCGCATTCGCCTAAGGCTTGGCCCTGATCGTCATGGGCGCGATCACCCGAGCCGAGAAGATGCCGGTCAGGGCGATCGCGAGGAAGCTGGGATCTCCAGGAACACGGTGCGGCAGGCGGTGGCCAGTTACGCGCCGCCGAAGAACCAGCGGGCTCCGAAGGGCTCGATCGTGGACGCGGTCGAGCCGGCCGTCCGCGAGTTGCTCTCGCAGTGGCCGGACATGCCGGCGACCGTGATCGCCGAGCGGATCGGCTGGAACCGGAGCCTGACCGTGCTCAAGGACCGCGTCTGCGAGCTGCGGCCGGCGTATCTGCCGGTGGAACCGGCCTCGAGGACGGTCTATAAGCCGGGCGAACTCGCCCAGTGCGACCTGTGGTTCCCACCCGCGGAGATCCCGCTCGGCTTCGGCCAGACCGGCTCCCCGCCAGTGCTGGTGATGGTCTGCGGCTACTCGCACTGGATCACCGCCCGCATGCTCCCCTCACGCAATGCGGCCGATCTGATCGCGAGGCACTGGCGCCTGCTGACCGAGCTCGGAGCCGTCCCCAAGGCTCTGGTCTGGGACAACGAGGGCGCCGTCGGGTCCTGGCGGTCGGGCGGCCCGCAGTGGTTCGGGTCAGCCAGCCGAATGGGTTCGGGTCACCGTGAGTAGCAACGGTGTGCGGATGCCGAGTGAGGCGGCGGTGTCGGCGATGGTCTCGGCCAGCCAGCCGACCGCGTCGCACGACCACTCGGTGAGTTCTCCGCGCAGCACCATGCCGTGCAGGGGCGGGCCGTTCCAGAAACTGTCGTCGAACGGCGGGACGAGGACGGCGTCCTGGCCGGCGAGGTCATGCGAGCCGTAGGCGAAAACCGGTTGGTCCAAGTGGCGAAGGCAGTCTGCGATCCGTTCGGCGACGTCGGGGACCGAGGTGTCCCGGCCGCTGTTGATATTGACCTCAACCGGCGTCTTCGACCGTGGGTTGCGCCGGGCGAACCAGTCGGCCGTCAGCATCGTCGGGAGGGGCGCGTACGCGGGGCGGGCCGCGGCGTCGAGCCCCTGAACAGGCAGGAGGAGTTGTACGGCTGTTAGACGCAGTGTGCCGGTCTGCGCGGTCGCACTCTCGGCACACTGCAGGAAGGGCCGTACGGGCAGCGGCCGGTCATCGGCGACGGCACTGGCCTCGACCTGGAACCACGAGACCAGGCCGGCCCCGGAAACCTTGGAGGGATCGTTCCACCCGGCGTCGTTCATGGCCCACAAACCGGGGGCCCGCCGCAAACGGTCCTCGGAGCCGCCGCCGGCCGACCTGTCGTCGAGCCATCCCAGGGCGAGCGACCGCTGGAGGAAGAGCGAGTAGGCGTCATGCTCGACGCCAGGATCGCTCCAGGCGTGCGCAACGAGTTCACCGTGCAGGGCGGCGAACATGGTGCCTGCGGTCCGTCGGGCCGCAGGCACCATGCCGGGCTGATCTGTGGCGCTCTGCTCCGGCACGCCGAGTCCTCTCTGTTCGCTGTGCATCGCAGCCGCGCCGTTCTCCGTCTGCTCGTTCTGCTCGATCTGCTCGTTCTCAGAACACCTGGCAGGCGACCGCGGCCTGGCGGTACGGGCGCTCGCCCGTGTCGCCCTCATCGATCACATCGACGTCCACGTGGTTGCGCCACGATGCCTCGCTGGTGTTGGTGCAGTCGTGACGTGCTGCCGTGCGGTTGCTGCTCCCGCCTGTGCCGGGCTTGAGCGTTTCCTTTTCCGAACACGCTTTCCTGCGCCAGGTGTTGTCCGTGTACCACTCGTAGAGGCAGTTGTACACCTTGGCGCGGTCCTTGGTGCACGTTCCCTTGCCCCACCATCCGTGGCCGGACACCGCCACTCCGGTGGCGGACCGGTGCGGATTGTCTCTCCCGCTCACAGGTGTGCAGGCTGCCGCCAGTGACGTCTCGGAATCCACGTTCGTCGGGTTCCCGGTGGGGAGTACCTTTCCGTTTTCGTCAAGGTACACCGCGGTGTCGTCGATGCCCTGCGGCGCGACTCCCGGTACGGCGTCCCCTTGGTGGATGCGCTCCGACGCGCCCACAACCGGTACGGACGCGGCCATCGCGGGCGTCGACGCGCCTCCGATCGCCAGAGTCATGAAGACGGCTGTGACAGCACGACGTAATTTCATGCTCAACAAGGCATTCCCCCATCATGCGAGCGGATCCGGCCTAGGTCGCCACATGATTACCTGCCTTTCAGGGGCGGGACCACCTGACATCCGGCCAAGCCGCACGGGTGTCGCGGGGCCACTCGAACGGCGTACCGGGGCGGTCTCTCCCTTTAGCTGGCGGAGCTCTCGTCGAGGAGTGGGGCGAGGCCGTCGAGGAGGCGCTGGAGGCCGAACTCGAAGAGGGCGTCGAGGTCGAGGTCGTACCCGGCCGTCGCGAGGCGCGAGAGTGCGGGGAACCGGCCCGTGGCCAGAATCGTGAGGAGTGCGGGCTCCTGGGTGTCCATCCACTCCTCGCTGTCGAGGCCGCTGTACGCCTCGGCTTCCCGTTCCGTTTCCAGGTTGACGGCGATTCCACGGGCGTAGTTGAGCAGCGTGAGGTGCGCGGTAAAGGCGGACTGCAGGTCAAGTCCGTGCCCGTGCAGGGTGGCGAGAATCCACTCGCTGTACGGCAGCGCCGATGTGATCATCTGGGGTCGGGTCACCGACAGGGCCGGAGCGAGCCACGGGTGGCGGCGGAAGAGACCCCAGAGCTGCCGGGCCGCCAGCTCGATCGCCTCCCGCCAGCCCGCCGGCGGGTCGGCAGGCAACGGATGCTCCCCGATGACCGCGTCCATCATCCGCGTGAGCAGGTCGTCCTTGTCGGCCACGTGCCGGTACAGCGACATGGTCGCCACCCCGAGGTCGGCGGCCACCCGGCGCATCGAGACCGCGGCCAGCCCCTCCGTGTCGGCGACAGTGACGGCGGCACCGACGATCCGTCCGAGCGTGAGCGCCGCCTGGGCCGCGGACGCGCCGGACGGCCCGCCCGGGGGCGCGACGGCAGCGGGGCGGGCGGTCCGCACCGGGCGGCTCGGGACCGCCACGACCGTTCCGACGCCCGGAACGGCGCGGACCACACCCTCGCGGCGCAGTTCGGTGAGCACTTTGGTCGCGGTCGCCATGGCGACGCCCCACTGCTTGGTGATCTCGCGGGTCGAGGGCACGCGATCGCCCGGCGCTAGTTCGCCCGTCTCGATCCGCTGCCGCAGTTCGGCGACGATCTGGCTGTAGCGAGATCGAGATACGGCCTGTCCGTCCACCGATACTCCTCCGCACTAGTGCGCCTGAATGGGCTTGATACTAGCTGCCGATGCCGGCCGATCTCCGCGTACGAGCTCGTTCCCCGCCGCTCCGCACTAGTGCGCCACCGCCCAAGTCATGGTGCTGGCAAGCAAGTTCATGCTTGCATGCCCCGCGGTGTACGCCGTACTTTGGCATCATGAAGACCAACGAGATACTCATCTGCGGCGCCGGCATCGCAGGACCCGCACTGGCGTACTGGCTACGCAAGGGAGGCTTCGCGGTCACGATCGTGGAGCGTGCGCCGGAACCCCGGCCGGGCGGGCAGGCCGTGGATCTGCGCGGCGCCGGCCGAACCGTGATCGAGCGGATGAGCCTGATGGATCGGGCCAGGGCGGAGAGCGTGGAACAGCACGGCCTCGCGCTCGTGGACGCATCCGGCCGGATCACCGCCCGGGTGCCCGCCGACAGCTTCGGGGGCGAGGGGATCGTCTCCGAGATCGAGATCCTCCGCGGCGACCTCGCCCGTCTGCTGTACGAGGCCACCCTGCCGGACACGGAGTACCTCTTCGACGACACCATCACCAAGATCGATCAGGACGAGGACGGTGTCACCGTCACCTTCGAGAAAGCGGCGCCGCGCCGGTTCGCGCTCGTCATCGGCGCGGACGGGCCGCACTCAACGGTGCGCGCGCTGGCCTTCGGCCCGGAGCGGGACTTCGTCCACCCGATCGATGTCTACACGGCCTGGTTCACCGCCTTCGACGACCTGGACCTCGGCGGCTGGTTCCAGATGCACAACGCGCCCGGCGGCCTGGTCGTCTCCGCCCGGCCCGGCCGCCTCCCCGGCGAGATCAAGGCCGGCTTCAGCTTCCGCTCACCACCGCTCGCCTACGACCGCCGTGACTCCGCCGCCCAGCAGAAGCTGATAGACCGGCGCTTCGCCCACGTGGGCTGGGAGACCCCTCGCCTGCTGCAGGCGATGCACTCAGCCCCGGACTTCTTCTTCGACTCCATGGGCCAGGTCCGCCTCGACAACTGGTCGCGCGGCCGCGTGGCGCTGCTGGGCGACGCCGGATACTGCGCGACCCCGCTGACCGGCCTGGGGACCAGCCTGGCTCTGGTCGGCGCATACGTACTGGCCGGTGAAATCGCCGCTGCTGAGGGCAACCATCACATCGCCTTCCGCCGCTACGACGAGGTGATGCGCCCGTACGTGAAGCAGGCCCAGCAACTCCCGCCGGGCGGCGCCTCGGGATTCGCGCCATCTGGCCGGCTCGGCATTCGCCTACGGGACCTCTCCATGCGGCAGATGACCCGCTGGCCGATGCGGAACCTGCTCGCCGCGCAGTTCGCCAAGGCCGGAGACATTGCACTGCCGGAATACGGTCTCGCGTCATACGGTGAGCGGCCTCAGCCCCAGCCCCGGCCGCGGGTCAGTGGACGTATGGGCTAGGGGACCGCCGTCACGGAGCGCTCAAGACGTCATCTCATTCGGCGAGGATCCGTCACACGGCCGTCACACGCTCCGGGGCGGGGCGGGTCGCGAGGTACATGAGCAACCGGTTGGGATGCCTGCGTCGGAATGCGATGACCGACGGCACCACGTACACGGCCACGATGACGACGCCGATGGCAATTGCCTCGAACGGTCCTATGTCGCTGAACATCGGCTCAGCCTATCCCGGTGCTCCTGCTGTACGGCCTGGCTTCTCTCGCCTCCGGCCCGTTCCCCCGTAACTGCGTGCGGCTCTTGGAAAACGCGGACCGCCGGCTTCGCCGAAGGCCGGCCGCGCAGACAGGTGGCCATGGACCAGGCCCTGTGTTCGGACCGGCCCCTGCGTTTGGTGTCAGGCGAACAGTGCGGCGGCTGCCGCCAGCAGATCGTCGTTGCTTCCGGTGATGTCACGCTTCGTCAGCCGGTGCAGTTCGTCCGCCTGCACGCCGAGGTCCTCGAAGGCACGTCGACGTTGCCACGTGCCCGCGTGGCGCGCCGCAGGGCCACCCGGAATCCTGCGCCGCGCGGCAGGTCGCCGAGCAACTCGGGCAGCCATCCGCGGAGCAGTTCGTGTGTCCATACGTTGGCGCCGCCGGCACCGGTGTCCAGGGCGGTCCCGAGGACGGGCCCGAGACCGTTGTCCTGGAAACCGGCGGCGAAGATGTCGGCGGCCGAGTAGGACAGGGCGTCGGTGATCAGGACCTTCGGGCCGGCGTAGCGCGGCAGGCCGGCGGTGATCGCCCCGGGGTCGGTGAGGGGGAAGGCCTGCGAGTACAGCTCGCCCGTTTCCACGGCGGCGCGGATGTGTTGTAGGTGAGGTGGTTGTGCAGGTCGATCAGGCCGGGGAGGATCAGCGCGCCCGTGTCGATCCGCGGTGCGGCCGAGAACCCGGCGGGCGGATCCTGCCCGGCCGGCCGCACCGCCGCAAGGCGGCCGTCGTCCCCGACGTGCACGGCACCGGGGTCCAGGATCCGGTGGTCGCTGTCGAACGTGACCACCGTGCCCTGCAGGACGAGCGCCATCAGCTCGGCGCCTTCCAGATCAGCGTGTGCTGGTCGTCCGGCGACGGGCGGCCGACGGAGTTCTGCGCCCCGCTCGGCCCGGCACGTACCCAGGCGTCGTCGCCCAGGAACGCAGGGGCGCCGAAGGGCAGGTCGCAGCGGGGGATCGCGCTGTAGTCGGACTCCTGGAAGTCGGTTCCGTAGTTGGGGCCGGTGTTGTCGCCGTCGTCGTCCGGTGTCACGACCGCGCGCAGTTGTACGACGGCGTCGCGCCAGGCGTTCAGCAACTCCGCCGTGTCATGACTGGACGGGTGGGGCACTTCGCAGAGCGTGACCTGGGGCCGTGCGCTCCACAGCCGTACCGCTTCCTGGGCCATGAAACCCATTGCCACGACGGCCTGCAGCGCCGTGTCCGTCGCCCCGTCGAAGACGGCGTTGCGCCACTGCATCTGCTCCGGTTCGTCGAGCCGGTCCTTCATCGCGAAGGCCTGACTGGGGTGGACCGCATACGTCCAGGAGTTGAGACAGACGTAGGAGCGGGTCAGCCCGAGGTCTTGACGGGCGGCTCGGGCACCTCGGCCAGGAGATCGGCGAACTGCTCCGTGGGTCCGCGATCGAACTCCGGCATCGGTCAGCACCTCTTCCCCGGGCGGGTGGCGAGCGGTGTCAGCCTTACGAGCCCGGGGGACTGCTGCACGCCCGGGACACGCGTCCTCGCCCCTCCGGCAGCCAACGTCATATCCAACCGGCGACGTCTCGTAGCCTGGCCTCGGAAACGAACCAGAATGCTGTTTGTCGTTCCTGGCACCTATTGCCAAAGGGAACATGCTGATTCGGGCTCCGCAACCGGTGGGAGCGGCCACAGGACTTGCTTGAACGTACGAGCGAAACGGCAGCGTCAAGCCTGGCGTGATTCGTCACGTAATACGGGCACCCGCCACGGCATCGGCCCGCCGCTTGACTCGTTTTACGGCCGGAGCGCACGCTGAGGATAAGAGGTACTAGGTGCGCATCGGATGTGGATGTAAGCGTACGCACCACGTATGCATGTGCCTATGGGTACACACCCATTCGTTCCTCCGTTTATTCGTCCACTTGTCGCGAGCGCGCCGTCCCCGGCCAGGTCGGCATGGCCGAGCTCCGAGCCCGACGGCGCCCGAGAGGGGCCCGTCATGTCCAGCGAGTACACCATCCTGCGTGTCCGCGTCACGGCCAAGGACGCCGACACCTTGCGCGCGTTGTTGCGCGACGCCCGCCCCGACGTCGGCGGCCAGATCCACCAGAACGAGGACGGCAGCCTCACCTTCGACGCCTACGTGTCCCCCGAGCATGGCGAAACCCTGGCTCGCGAGGGCGTGTCGGCCGAGGTCGTCGAGGACGCCACCGCCACCGGGCGTGCCCGCCAGGCCGAGGTGGGCGAAGGAGACCGGTTCGCCTCCGAGGACGCGGTTCCGCAGGGACTCGCCCTCAAGGTGCGGGACAGCTAGGAGGGACGCCATGCCGTACCTGAACATCACCGAGGTCGAATCCGGCGTGACCAGCCTGGCCGCCGCGTTCCCGACGGCGGACCTCATCGAGCTGCCCGAGCGGACCTTCGAGGGCCGGACCTGCCACGCCCTGCGGATCGGCACCCACCGCCCGGAGCCGAAGCCCGCCGTCGTCCTGATCGGCGGCGCACACGCCCGCGAGTGGGGCAGCTGCGAGATCCTGGTCAACTTCGCCGCCGACCTGTTGCACGCACACGCCGGCGGTACCGGTCTGGCGTACGGCGGTACGAGCTTCACCTCCGCCCAGGTCCGAAGGATCATGGAGGAGCTCGACGTCGTCGTCTTCCCGCTCGTCAACCCGGACGGCCGGCACTACAGCCAGACCGTCGACCCCATGTGGCGGCGGAACCGCAATCCGGCCCAGTCCGGCGGCAATCCGGCCGCGGTCGGCGTCGACCTCAACCGCAACTACGACCACCTCTTCGACTACCGGACCGCCTTCCACCCCTCCGCCCCGGTCCAGGTCTCGGACGACCCGGCCAACCCCGACCAGGTCTACCAGGGCCCCGAGCCCTTCTCGGAGCCGGAGGCCCGCAACGTGCGCCGGCTGCTGGACCACTTCGACCGCACCCGTTGGTTCGTCGACGTCCACAGCTACACCCAGAAGATGCTCTACGTGTGGGGTGACGACCAGAACCAGTCCGTCGACCCGGCCAAGAACTTCCGCAACCCCCTCTTCGACGGCAAGCGCGGCCTGAAGGACGGCCAGCTGTACGCCGAGTTCATAGAGGAGGGAGACGCCGACGACTCCGCCGTGCTCGCCGAGCAGTTCTGCGAGGCCCTGAAGGGCGTACGCGGCAAGGAGTACACCCCCGAGCAGGGCTTCGACCTGTACCCGACCTGCGGAACCAGCGACGACTACACCTACGCGCGCCACATCCTCTCGGGCCAGGAGGACGAGAAGATCCTCGCCTTCACGATCGAGTGGGGGATGGACTTCCACCCACCGTGGGCGGAGATGAAGAAGATCGTCCTCGACGTCGACGCCGGCCTCGTGCGGTTCTGTCTGACCGCTCTCGCCTAGGGGTTGCCGTCAAAGTGTCACGGCAGCATCCATAGCCAGGACCGGTGACGCTTAGGTCCCTGTCTGGGGAAGCCGGGCATGAGCCCGAGGCGCTGGCAGGGCGGGGGCGTTCGAGAGCGTCCGCAGTCGGGAGGTACATGTCCACGGTGAGGGAGACGACGTCGGCGCGGGCGTAGTGCCCACGGTGAGCGGTATACGCCCGGGCGACATGGCGGGCATCTCCCGGCTCGTGCACCAGCCGACCGTCTGCGACGTCGGAGAACGACAGAGGTCCGTCAAAGGCCTCGTTGAATGTCTCGTCAGGGCGAAGTCCCCCCGTCTCCGGGACTCCTCGGCGGCGGTCCGCTGGACGTGGCTCGTGATCGCCGCCCGTATCCAGCTCCGCCTTGCCCGTCCACTGACCTTCGGCGCCCCTGGGAGAAGCCGACTCCACCGGACAAGCTCACCCCGGCGCGAGTCCGGCGAGGTTCAGAACCTCCGTGCGAAAGGGCCGTCGCCAGCGCGTGCACCGAAACCGTTGCGGCCCGGCCCTGGACGTCCATCCGGCTCGAAGAACCGACGGCCCGCCACCCGCCATGACGTGGGACGCGTCCTCGCCACCGGCCAAGCGCGGAGGGGGCAGGTGGCCGAAATCTTGCCCGCCTCGTGGGCCCAGCGGTCCCGAAGACCGTCAGCCCTTTGGTGCGAGACCCAGTGAAACGACGAGTTGGGTCAGTTCCTCGTGGAAGAGCTTCTCCGGGTTCGCGGTCTGGTTGTGCAGATGGCCGTAGATCTCCAGTGATACCAGGCCGTGGAGGTGACCCCAGATGCGCAGTGCCAGGGCCACGCCGGCCGGGGGAAGGTGGGGGAAGGCGGGGCGGACCTTGTCGAGGAGGCCGGCGTCGAAGTCGGACCACTGGAAGTTGCTGTCCGCGTAGAGACGTTCGGCATGCGGCCAGGCTGCGGCCGCGAGGCCGGTCAGGGCCGTGCAGACCCGTTGCGCGGCATCCGGGGCGGCGCCGCCCTCGGGAGCGATGTAACCGGGCACCGGGTCACCGTAGATGAGGCGGAAGCCTTCGGGGTTGACCAGCGCCCAGTTACGAAAGGCATGTGCCCATGCCCGGATCCGGTCGGCCGGATCCTTGGCGGGGGTGGCGTCCCAGGCGGCGTCGACCGAGTCGGCGAGCGAGGTGTACACGTCGTTGATGAGCGTGGTGACCAGGTCGTCGCGGGTGGCGAAGTAGCCGTAGATGGCGTTGGGGGTCATGCCCATCTCGCGAGCGATGGCACGCAGCGTGATCGCTCCGGGGCCTCCCGAGGCCATCAACTCCAGTGCCACGCTCTTGATTTCGGCAGTCGTCTCGGCCCGCAGCCGCTCACGCCGTCCCTTGGTCCCGGTGCTCGCCATGTGATCAGTTTACAGCGTCACGACATTGATTGCCGTATCGAAACTTCACGGCGTATAGTTTCCGCACGCCGTCCAATCGTGCGGCGATGGCCAGTACGTCCGGGCATGAACAAGGGGAGAGCCATGCACATCGGAGTGATCGGGGCCACCGGCACCATCGGCAGCAGGGTCGTCACGGAGGCGCTCGGCCGCGGGCATCGCGTCACGGCGCTGAGCCGCGATGCCTCGCAGATCGAAGAGAGCCGAGCGAACGTCACCTGGGCGAGCGTGGACGTCCTCGACCCTGCGAGCATCGCCGCGATCCTGCCCGGCCTGGACGTGCTGATCAGTGGGTTCCAGCCGGGCAACGCAGCCAGGGACCTTGCGGACACCGTGCGTCGGTCCATAGCCGACCCCACGGTCCATTCCATTGCAGCCCGGGCGCTGCTCAAGGCGCTGGAGAGCCACCCCAGGACCCGGCTCATCGTGATCGGCGGGGCCGGCAGTCTGGAGACAGCGCCCGGAGTGGTTCTCGCTGACGATGTTGACCGGATGCACGAGACCCTCGATCAGCTGGGGTTGCCCCGCGAGTACGCGGCTGCGGCGCGCGGCGCCCGGGACGGCCTGAACGTCCTGCGCACGTCGAACCGACTTTGGACCTACTTCAGCCCCGCCGAGGAGATCGCCCCCGGCGAGCGCACCGGTCGTTTCCGGGTCGGCGGCGATCAGGCGGTCAGGGACGCTGACGGCCGCAGCCGTATCTCCGCGGAGGACGCCGCCGTTGCCTTGGTTGACGAGGTGGAACTGCCCCGCTTCGTCCAACGCCGCTTCACTATCGGCTACTGAAACACCGCCGCAGTGGCCTCCAGGATCCCATTGGGGATCTTGGATGGCCGGCGTGTACTGCGGGGCGGTGGGCAAACGGGCGAACTGCCAGGTCGCGGTGAGTGTGCATGCCGCCACCGACGCCGCATCCTGTCCGCTGCACTGGCAGTTGTTCCTGTCGGAGGAATGGACCGGTGATCCTGCACGCTGCCGAGCGGCCGGTGTCCCCGACGGCACCGGCCACCGGGAGGAGCGGCGGCCGGCCGTGGACCTGCTCGATGAGCTGGCCGCCTGGGAATCGGCTGAGCCGTTCTGGCCTGTCTATGGCGGGCTGGCGCCTCCGACACTGCTGCGATACCGCACGCCGCATCAGCCGGTGTCCCGTCTGGCCGCAGGCATGGAGGGGTCTGGTTTCACCGAGGTGACCTGGCGTGAGGGCAGCAAGGGGCCGATGACCTCGCGCTTCGGTGTGCTGGGGTGAGGCCGGCGGGTAAGCAGACCACGAAGGCGGCCCAGGAGGCGGGCGGCAGCCGGCGCCGCCTTCGGCAAGGAACGCCCTACGCCGAGGCGGGGCGGTCGTCCAGGAAGCGAAGCAGCACATCGGCCTCCGCGCGGAGCTGCGCGACCCGGTCTGCGTGAGCGGGCGCGGTCAACTGTGCGGCGGCGTCCAGCCGTTCGTTGACCTCGGCCCGCACGATGTCTGCCACGGCCGTCTCGCTCAGCTCACGCCGCGCCGCCTCGGTGGCACCGGCACCCACCGGTGAATGCTCCAGCGCCTGGCTGCCCAACGCGGCTTCGTCCACCGGTACCGCTCCCGCGTTGTCCAGTGCGGCGAGGGTGGCACGTATGGCGCTCACCGCGGTCTTGTCGCGGGCGCGCATCGCTTCCGGGAGGGTTTGACGCATTCGAACATATAGAGACATGACCGGACCCTATGTCGGCGTTCGCAGTCCCACAACGAGATATCTCCGGGGAGGCCCGGCGCAAATGCCTTTGCTCTCGGTCGCTGGAGCCCCATGGCCGAGTGCCTGCGGTGATCTGTGATGATGAGGCAGCTACGTACCTTCGCCCGCGAGGTGATTTTTTGAGGCAGGTGGCACTGCGTCCCTACGCATTGTTGCCTCGGCAGTACGACGACCGGAAGGTCCTGGTCACCACGGTGGATGCGTGGGGCAGAACCCTCTGGCTGCTCTGCCCGGATGCGGAATCCGTACCGAACCCGTACGGAAGGCCGTGGCCCCGCCCCCGGGGCTATCCGTACGACGCGCTTCTCGTGATCAGTAACGCGGGAGACGTACGGGAACGAGTCCTGCGGGACGTGACGCTGCTGCCGCAGAAGCTGGACGCATTGCCCAACGGCCGGCTGGTCCTGCAGGGCTACGGGGCCGTGGGGGAGCGGAACGCGCAGATATACGGCCGTGACGGGCGGCGGCGACGCACGTTCGCCATGGGGCGGGCGATCGAGTTCATGGTGTCGGACCGGCGGAACAACCTGTGGAGCGCCTACTCCGACGAAGGGGTCTACGTCGACCCCATCAGCGCCGCGGGACTGGTCCGCTGGGACAGCGGAGGCAACCAGCTGTGGGGCTATGCGCCCGCGCAAGGGGTTGAATACATCGACACCGTTTATGCCTTCAACGTCCTTGACGCTGTTGCCTGGGCCGTTTACTATCCCACGTTCCCTCTCATCGAAGTGCACGCCAACGGTCACGTCCGATTGCGGAAGAACCCCGTCCGCAGTCCCTTGGGCATGGCAGTCCGCGGCGATCAGATCCTCATGCTCGGCGGCGGTCCCCGTGATCGGAGGGACTGGCTGCACCGCTGTCACATCACCGCCGACGAAGTGGTCGTCGTCGAGGAGGCGGAACTCACCATGCCCAACGGTGCTCCGCTCAAGCAGTACGCACGCCCTGTCGGGCGGGGAGAGTGCCTCTATCTGCGGGGTACGTCTCCCAGGCAGTGGTATGTGCTGAATTTCTCGGTCTAGTCCGGAAGCGGTTGGTCGCGGGGGCCGGCGTTGGAGCGCCTCGGGTTCGGGGGATCGTGCGGTCGCCCAGGGACCGGCGCTGGCCCGACGGATTGCTGCGGTGCAGGGGCTGCTGGATGCCGCGGTCCGCCCTGTCGGGCTCTCCGGCAACCCACCTCCGCAGGCGCTTCCTCAGCGTGCCCGGCGCGACACCAGGCGCCTGCCGTCGTGCGTTCCGTGCCGGGCCGGGTGCGTGACGTCGATGCTGTGTCGCGTGAGCGCCCACAACACGAGCCCGAGGAAGCTGAACCCGGCTCCCAGGGCGCAGACGGCGCCCCAGCCGGCCATGGCGTAGAGGGAGGTCGCGGCGATGGCGCCGGTGGCGCTGCCGATCGAGTAGAAGACCATGTATCCGCCGATCAGGCGGCTGCCCGCCTCCGGATGCAGCGCGTAGATCAGGGTCTGGTTGGTGACGTGGACCGCCTGGACGGCGAGGTCGAGGAGGAGCACTCCCGCGAGCAGGGCCCAGAGCGAGGTGCGGGTGAAGGCCAGTGGCAGCCAGGAGGCGGTCAGGAGGGCCAGGGCGATGCCGGTGGTCCGCCGGGAGAGTCCGCGGTCGTTGAGCCGGCCTGCCACGGTCGCGGCCAGGGCGCCGGCGACTCCGACCAGCCCCAGCGCGCCGATCGCGCTGTGGGACAGGAAGTACGGGGCCTCGCTGAGCGGCAGCGCGACGCTGCTCCACAGGGTGCTGAAGGCGGCGAAGACCAGCAGGCAGAACAGGGCCCGGAGCCGCAGCAGCGGTTCGCGCGCGAACAAGGTGAGGGTGGAGCGCAAGAGCTGTCCGTAGTGCAGGGTTGCCGGCCGAGGCTCGGCGGGGCGGGGCAGGATCCGGTAGAGGACCAGCGCGAGCACAGCGGTCAGTGTTGCGGAGGCGAGGTAGACGGAGCGCCAGCCCGCGAGGTCGGCGATGAGGCCGGACGCGGTGCGGGCGAGCAGGATGCCGGTGACCACGCCGCTGGTGACCAGGCCGACGATCCGTCCGCGCTCGGTGGGAGGGGCCAATGACGCCGCGAAGGCCACCAGCGTCTGGGTGACGACTGCGAGGAGTCCCGTAGCGGCCATGCCCGCGAGCAGGACCGCTGCCGTGCGGGCGATAGCCACCACGGCCAGGGCCGCCACCAGGAGCAGCAGTTGGGTCACGATGAGCCGTCCGCGGTTGGCCATGTCGCCCAGCGGTACGAGGAAGAACAGCCCCAGCCCGTATCCGACGTGCGTGAGGGTGACCACGCTGCCGACCAGTGCCGGGCTCATGGCCAGGTCGTGGCCGATGGTCACCAGGAGCGGCTGGGAGAAGTAGACGTTGGCCACCGCGGCCCCGCAGGCGACGGCGAACAGCAGGACGACGCCACGGGACAGGACGGACGCGGCACCTTCTTCCCCTTCTTTCTCTTCTGCCGCGCTTCGGGACTCGGTCTGTCGTGTCACGGCCTCACGGTTGCTGCCGGGCATGGCGCTCCCCACCCATTCTGGTTTCAACTTGCTACCAGTGGCGACGGTAGCTTCCTTGGTAGCATGTTGCAACCATCGTGAGAGTGAGGGATGAGGGACGTCATGGTGAGCAGGACGCGCTTCGACGACAGCGAATGTCCCGTCGCACGGTCGGTGGACGCGATCGGCGACTGGTGGTCCCTGCTGATCGTGCGGGACGCCTTCGACGGAAGCCGGCGCTTCGGGGAGTTCCAGCGCAGCCTCGGCGTGGCGAAGAACATCCTCACCGCGCGCCTGCGCACCCTGGTGGCCGGCGGTGTCCTCGAATCCGTTCCCGCCTCGGACGGCAGCGCCTACCGCGAGTACGTACTGACGTCGAAAGGCAAGGCGCTCTTTCCCGTCATCGTGGCCCTGAGGCAGTGGGGCGAGGAGAACTTCTTCGCCCCCGGCGAACCGCACTCACAGTTGGTCGACCGCCGCCAAGGACACCCCTTGCGCCCCTTGCAAGTGCTGTCCGCGGACGGGCGACCGCTCGACCCCGATGACACCACTGTCCACAAAGTCACCGTCCCGTAACTCCGGTCGGGGGCCACCACCCTCCACCCCTCCGTGTAGGAGCCGTGTACGGGCACGGAAGCGCCCGGCGAGACACCCGACCCCCCGCCCCCGAAGTCTCCGAGGCCCCGAGGCGTCACCCGTCACCCCAGCACGATCTCCTCGCCCACCGACTGCTCGCGGGCGGCGGCGACGACCAGTGCCGCGGCCACGGCGTCCTGCACCGCCACGCCCACCGATTTGTACAGCGTGATCTGGTCCGGCGACGTGCGCCCCGGCTTGCTGCCCGAGACGAGCTCGCCGAGTTCGGCATGCACGTGTTCGGCCGTGATGACGCCGTCGCGGATCGGCGCCAGCAAGTCGTTGCTGCCGGCGGGGAAGGGGGCGAGCGCGGCCTGCCGCGTTTCGACGCACACCAGTGCCTCGGCGACGGTGGCGTCGTCGACCTCGCGGCCGTCCGGGTTGTAGCCCACCGACGTCACGTGCACGCCGGGGGCGAGCCACGGGCGGCGGACCACGGGTTCGAGGGCGTGCGTGGTCGCGGCGGCGATGTCCGCGCCGTCGAGAGCCTCCGCGTAGGTGGGCACCGGCCGGACGTCGGCGTCCAGGACGGAGGACAACTCCTCGGCCAAGGCGGCTGCTTTCGCCGCGTCCCGGCCGGCCACCCGGATCTGCCGGATCGGGCGGACCCGGCAGATGGCGTGGGCGTGGGCGCGGGCCTGCACGCCCGTCCCGAGCAGTGCCAGCACCGCCGAGTCCGCGCGCGCCAGCAGGCGCGCCGAGAGCGCGGAGCAGGCGGCGGTCCGAGCCGCGGTGATGGCAGTACCGTCCAGGAAGGCCACCGGCTCGCCGGTGTCCGGGTCGAAAACGACGATGACGGCCTGATGGGTGGGCAGGGCCGTCCCGGCGTTCTGCGGGAAGAGGGAGACCAGCTTGCTCGCGAGCGCACCCGTCGACGGCACGTAGCCCGGCATGGCCGCCAGGAGCCCCTGCCGCTCGGGCACCATGGCGGCGACGCGGTCGGGCGCCGAGGCGCTGCCCTCGGAAAGGTCCGCCATCGCCGGGCCCAGGGAGTCGATCAGGGTATCCATGTCGAGCAGGGCCTCGACGTGCGAGCGTCCGAGAATCAGCATGCGTCGCGTCCTCCTGTCTGCGGGCGGTCTTCCGGCCGGGGAACAGGCCATCCGTACCACACTTGCGCATCCGTGCGGCCGGCAGAGGTGATCGACGCGGACCACGGCGCACACACACCCGCTTCCGGCTCTGCCGACGCCCCAAGACCTGCCGGCCGGCCTAGTTCTGCGCGGTGGGGCGGACGACGATGTCACCCACGTCGACGTTGTCCGGTTGCTCGATGGCGAACGCGATGGCGCGCGCGACGGCCTCGGGCGGGATCGCGATCCGGCCCAAGGACTCGTCGATCCGGGCCTTCATCTCCGGGGCCATGGAGTCCGTGAAGTCGGTGCGGGTGGCGCCCGGCGAGACGACCGTCACGCGTACGCTGTCGCCGGCCTCCTGGCGCAGGCCCTCGGACAGGGTGCGCACGGCGTTCTTGGTGGCGGCGTACACCGACTGGAGCGGGACGATGCGCAGTCCGGCGGTGGAGACGGTGTTGACGAAGTGTCCGAAGCCCTGTTCACGGAAGACCGGCAGAGCGGCGGCGATCCCGTACAGGACGCCCTTGAGGTTGACGTCGACCATCCTTTCCCAGTCCTCGACACGGAGGTCGTCGAGAGGGGAGATGAGGCCGATGCCGGCATTGCTGACGAGGGTGTCGAGCTTCCCGAACCGGCCGCGCGCCAGCTCGACGAGCCCGGTCAGGTCCTCGCGCACAGTGACGTCGGTGCGTGTCCACGCGGCTTCGCCACCGGTCCCTTCGATGCGGGCGACCAAGGCTTCGAGCCGCTCCGGCCGGCGCGCTCCGAGAACGACTTTGGCACCTCGTTCGGCGAGCAGGAGGGCGGTCGCCGCACCGATGCCACTGCTGGTACCCGTGATCGCTACGACTTTGCCCTCGATACCCGGGGTTCCCGCCCTTCCTCCCCTTCCCGCAGTTCCCGTCCTTTCTGCCGTTCCTGCTGTCTCTGCGGTCTTCTCGGTTCCCGGCATGATCGGCAGTCCTTCCAGGGGAACGGGGGCAGGCAGAGCCGTGCCCTACAGTGAAAGCGGAGGCGCCACCACTTGGGTTCAGGCTAAGTGGGCGCGCCTCCGTTTATCAACCTTGAAAGGGGACGGCGACCGCAGATGGTCCGAGACGAAGAGCGCCCGTTGAGGGCCGATGCCCGGCGCAACAGGGACAAGATCCTCGCCGCTGCGGTGCGCGTGTTCGCCGAGGAAGGGCTGAACGCCCACCTCGAGCGGATCGCCAGGGAGGCGGGTGTGGGGACCGCGACGCTGTACCGCAACTTCCCCACCCGGGAGGCGCTGGTCGAGGCCGCCCACCGCAATGAAGTGGCCCAGCTGTGCGACGTCGTGACCGAACTCCTGGCGGCGAAGCCGCCGTACGAGGCCCTGCGTGCGTGGACGCGGCTCTTCATGGACTACGCCACGGCCAAGCTCGGCATGGCCGACGCCCTGCGCGCCCTCGCCGCATCGGGGGGCGACCCGTACGCCCGCAGCCATGACATGATCCGGGACGCCATCGCAACGCTGATGGACGCATGCGCCGCTGCGGGCGCGATCCGGGCCGACATCAGCCCGGCGGACATGTTCGCCGCCCTCGCCGGCATCGCCCTCACCTCGGCCAAGCCCGAACAGCGCGCGCAGGCGGAACGCCTTCTCGATCTCACCCTGGACGGGCTGAAATCCGCTCCGGCATGACGTCCGGGCGGTCCGCGACGAGCGTTCGGCGTGACGTGGGAGCCGCGGTGTGGGCGCGGCCGGGCGGGCGGGCGGACAGGCGGGCGGGCGAACGGGCAGGCGGGAATGCTTGACGCTCCATCACACCGTGGATCTACGGTGTGCTCATGTCTGCTGCCCACCGCATCCCCTCCCTCCTGTACTACGCGGGCTCGTACAGCCTGCTGAAGGAAGTAGCCGTACGCCTGCGCGTGATCGCACCCGGCGAGTCCGTCCCCGAGAGGCTGCTGGACAAGAACCGCACCGTTCGCTGGTACGCGAAGGAAGCGGCCGAGGACGAGGAGAAGGCGGGCCGGCAAGGCAACTGGGTCGATGACCTGTTGTGGGACCCGCAGCAGGCGTACGCGCGCAAGGCCACGGGCTTCACTCCCGGTTCCATGGCCGGGTTCTTCACGCGCTCCGACTGGCCGCCCTTCATGACGTCCTGGCGCGACGGCGAAACCGACTGGCCCTTCGCCGGCGCCCCCTTCCCCCGCGACTTCATCCTGACCGACGATCCGTTGCTGCGGCTGCGCGCCCTGCTGCCCGACTGGCCGGAGCCCGGCTACACGCGCGAGCGCATCCACCTCGACGCGGGCGAGCAACTGGCCGCCGGGCTCCTGCTCGCACGCAGCGACCGGTACGACCTGCTGGGACAGGTCGTGGAGGCAGGCGACCGGGCGCTCCTCGACGAAGTGCGCCCGGTCTTCGAGGCCTCCCTGCGCGAGAGGAGCATACGGGCCCTGCGTGAGGCCCTCGCCCATGACCGGCGGCGCCGCGACCACGTCTTCAGCACGTACGCCGCGGAGCCCGACCCGGACCCCGGCCAACAGTGGATCACGGTCGACTGGGAGGCCGTCCGGCGTGCCGTGGATGCCGGCGAAAAGGACCTGCGCGACCAGTCTCCCAAGCTCGCGGCCCACCCCGAATGCCCCCTGGACGTGCGCGTCCTGCTGGCCACCAAGTGGCCCGACCGCAACTTGTGGTCCCGGCTCCTCTCGGACCGCCCCACGGGGCTGCACCTCCTGCGCACGCTGCCGATGCAGTCGGACCGCTCCCTGGCCATGCCCCTCTCGTACGTGAGCGAGGGCGGCGTCGGCGTCAGCGACATCCTCGACACGGCGCGCCCCGCCGATCTCGTGCTGCGGGACGCGGCCGGGCTGCCCGGCATCGTGCGGCGGGATCCGAGGCAGTGCGTGATCACGCGTCAGGACGAAGAGGGGTCGATGCGGCTGCTCCGGGGCATCACGAAGCTGGCCGATCACCATCTGGGTGACGATCCCGGTGCCTGGACCATCGGCTGCCGCCTCGTCGAGGGCCGCCGCTTCACCGGCCCGGTCAGCGAACTGCTGCAGCGGGCAGGAGCGAGAAGGCCCCGGTGAACACCGCGGCGCTGATGGGCAGTGCACGCCGGGGCAGTGCCCGTGCCCGTGCCGGTGCTGGTGCGTGGTGCCGGCCGCGGCCTAGCCCTGGGTGCCGTTCTGGTCGACGGGGTACAGGCCGAGCTTGCCCTCGGGGTCGGCCGGGTTCGTGCCCTTGACGTCGCCGACGTAGAGGCTGACGCGTGCCTTGTAGCGGTCGAGGGCGGCACGGTCGCCCATGAACGTGCCGAGGCCGAGCGGGTTCATGTTGTCGTAGTCGAAGATCCCCTTGCGGCCGGCCGGGGCGGCCACGTCGGTGCGGGCGCTCCAGCCGTAGGAGCGCTCCTGGTACTGCTTCGACAGGATCCAGCTCATGTACAGCTTGGCGGCGGCCTTGTGCGGGGCGTCCTTGAGGATGGCGCCGGTCTGCGGCCAGGCGACCCACGGCGACTTCTGCGGGATGCTCGTCGTCGACAGGCCGCTGGAGCTGCCCGAGCTGCCGAAGTTCGCCACGTAGCCGTCCTTGCCGACCTGGGCGGAGGCGTCGGCGGTGCCGCGGACGAACTTGGGGTTCTGGGCGCGCAACTTCTTCAGGTAGTCGAAGCCGTACTTGTCGGTTAGCTGCTTGAAGTAGTAGAGGACGGCGTCGTCGTCGTTCGGGTACGTGAAGACGAGCTTGTCCTTGAACTCGGGCTTCAGGAAGTCCTGGGCCTCGACGGGAGCGTTGCCGCCGAGCGTGGTGGCGGTCACGTTGGCGAAGCCGATGAAGAACAGGCCGGTGTAGTAGCCGTCCTTGTCCTTGATCTTGTCGTAGACCTTGTTCCAGCCGACGGGCTTGTACTGCTCCAGCGCGCCCTCCTTCTTCCAGCGAGGGAAGTCGTCGAGGGTCTGCAGGTGGACGACGTCGGCGACGACCTTGTGCTCGGCGATCTGGTTGTCGAGGCGTGCGTCGTGGTTCTTGCTGAAGTCGACGACGGTGTCGACCTTCATCTTGGGGAACTGCTTGAGGAAGGCGTTCTTGAGGTAGTCGGCCTGGCCCGGCTTGTCGCCGCCGGCGTAGACGACCAGTCGTCCGCCTTCGGCCAGGGCGTCCTTGTACAGCTTCTGCAGCTGCTGGTCCTCGCCGGCGCCCTGCGTCGCGCGGGCGGGGGAGGGCGCGGCGGCGGCGACGCCGGCTCCGCTCGCGGCGACGACGCCGAGGGCGACGGCTGCGGCCCAGGCCTTGCGGATGGACTTCACGACGACTCCTTCATGGGGATGCATGGGAGACGCATGCATGGACGCATGCATAGGGGACGGGAACATCTTGAAAGTTCAAGAAGATCGAGGCTCACTCTAGAACGGAACTGTTTGAATGTTCAATAATGGTCTTGCGATGCAACGATCCGTCGGGCATGCCGAAGGCCGCCTCGACTCCTGTCGTCGAGGCGGCCACCGGGTGGGGTCGCGGACGTCACCGGCGTACGGGCGGACGCCGGTGACGGTTCTACCCGGGGAAGCGGGACCCCAGAGCGATCGCCATACCGAGAGCCGGCAGACCGCGGTTGCGGTCCCCGAATTCGATGTCGGTGCGGTTGCGGTACTCGCGGCCGTCGATCAGGACGGGAGGAACCGAGCGGCCGGCGAGGTTCTCGGCCAGCATGCGGGAGAGCCTGCTCCAACTGGTTTCGAGCTCCGCGCCAAAACGACCGAGGGTGGTCTGCCGGCCGTTCTCATCGTTGTCGTAGCCGTACCGGATCGTGTTTCCGATGCGGTTCTGGATCCACTGGAACCGGGTTGCTTCGGCCACGGCCGCGACAACGGAGGTGAGCGTCCGCCCGGCGGCCAGGGCCGGCGGGGTGTTCTGCGCGGGAGCGCGGGCCGGCAGGTTGACGAGGTAGTCGATGTCGCCGCGAAGCGAAAGGAAGGAGTCGTTCATCCGCCATGCATCGTCGGAAAAACTGTTGTAGTTCTCCCCGAACGGGAGCGACTGGAAGTCGCTCGCCGCAAGGCGATTGTTGGGGAACACGACGTTGTAGGCAGCCCGCACCGGAGCCGACTCCTGGTCGTGGAAGATGTACCTGCCCCGAGGGGTGAAGTAACCCATCACGTACAGGTTGTGCGCGTCCAGGATCAGGGAAAGGCGGTGCTCGTTGGTTTGTGTGTGGTCGATCAGCGCGACCTCGACGTAGTTGTAGTTGGCCGGCCCCCTGCTGGTGGCGCTGTGCGGGAAGTTGGGCGCCACCGCATGGCCGACGGTGCGCCGCAATTCGTCGATCATGGCGTCGTAGGCGACGCCGGCCGGGAAGCTGCTGGTGCCCGGCCGCAGGTTGGTGATGTCCCAGTTGATACGGGTCCAACGACTCACGGGGTCGGCGTGGGCCTTCGGGGACAACCCTTGCGTCAGGCCGACGGCGGCCATCAGCGCCAGGGCGAGGATCAGGACGCGGCTCATGAGCCGGTGGGCGGGCAACGAAAGCCTCATGGGGAAAGGTGCTCCTGGAGAAGGGGAAGACGAGCGGTCGGTTGTGCGGCGGAACCTCATGCGAGGAGTCCGTGCGCAGGGCAACGGACCGGGGCCGGGTGGGGCCGGCTCTCCGGTCCGAAGCGCCTTCAGCCAACCGGAGGGAGAAGGGGCGAACCAGGCGGTTTCACCGGCAGAAGTAACGTCTTGTCATAATTCTGCCGGGCGGGCCCGGTGTTCTGCCGGAACCAGTTCTGCCGGACCCTACGAACCAGGGATTATTTGAGAATGAGCACCGGTACAGCGGCCACCGGCGGGTTCGGCGAGCGCCTGCACGGTATGCGGACGGCCGCCGGGCTCAGCCAGGAGGAACTGGCGCACGCGGCGGGGGTGAGCGTACGGGCGCTGTCGGACCTGGAACGCGGGCGCGCCCGGGGACCGCAGCGCCGTACGGTGGAGGCCTTGGCAGCCGCGTTGAAGCTGGACGCCGCCGGTGCCCGGGAACTGGAGCGGGCCGCGAGCCTGGGCCGCCCCCGCTCCCGTACTCGGTCGGCCGCGGGATCCGCCACCGAGTCGGCCACCGGGCACACCGCCGGACAGACGGCCGGACGGGCCGCCGGGCCGGGCACCCGGCCGGCCTCCGGCTCGGGTACGGGGCCGATCGCGGTGCCGGTCGTGCCGCACGCCCTCGCGCTGCCCCGCGATCTGCGCGACTTCACCGCCCGCGGCCCGGCCCTGGCCCGGCTGCTGGCGCTGGCTGACGAACTCGATCCGGCCCACCCGCCGGTCGCGGTGATCTGTGGACAACCGGGCCTGGGCAAGACCACCTTCGCCGTCCACGCCGCCCACACCCTGGCACCCCACTTCCCCGACGGGCAGTTCGCCGTCGACCTGCGCGGCATGGACCCCAGACCGGTTCTTCCGCGCGATGCCGTCGCCCGGCTGCTACGGGCTCTGGGCGTGGCAGACAGTGCCGTCCCGGCCGGTACCGATGACCGCTGTGGTCTGCTCCGCTCCGTGCTGCACGACCGGAGGGTGCTGCTTTTGCTGGACAACGCCGCCGACGAGGAGCAGGTACGTCCGCTGCTGCCCGCTCACGGCCCCTCGCTCACCCTGATCACCAGCCGTCACACCCTGGCCGGTCTCGAAGCGGTCGACCGCACCGAACTGGCACTGCTGCGCCGCGAAGAAGCGGTCGAACTGCTCACCCGCATCATCGGCCCCGAGCGCGTGCAGAGGGAAAGCCAGGCCGCCCGCGACCTCGCGGACCTGTGCGGGCACCTTCCCCTGGCCGTCCGTATCGCCGGGCAGCGCCTCGCCTCCCGGCCCGGCGAAAGCATCGCCAAGCTCGTCACCCAACTCGCCGCACACGAGCGCCGCCTGGACACCCTGCGCGCCGGCTCCCTCCAGGTGCGGACCGCCTTCGACCTGTCCTACCGGCAGCTGAGCCCGGCCGCCCGTACCGTCTTCCGCCGCGCCTCCCTCGCCGCAGGACCCGACTTCAGCCCCGAGACCGTCGCGCTGCTGGCGGACCTGCCGTTGCGTCAGGCCGCGCGATGCGCGCAGGACCTGGCCGATGCCGGGCTGCTCCAGCCCCACCCCACCGCCGACCGCTACCGCTTCCACGATCTGCTCGCCCTGTTCGCCGGCGAGCAGGTGGCCGAGGAGGACGAGCCGGCGCAGGTCACCGCCGCCCGGGACCGGGCCGACCGGTGGACACTGCGGCGGGCGACCGCCGCCGCGCTGCTTTTCGACGCCGAACACCATCAGGACACCACTGGCTCGGACCCCGATCCGGCCACCGCGCCCGCCGATCGCGAACGGGCCCACGCCTGGCTGGAGGCGGAGCGGGCCCAGTGGCTCGCCGCCCTGGGCCGAGCCCAGGCGGCGGGCCGACACCGGGAGATCGTCGAGGCGGCCGAGGCCATGCACTGGTTCTCCGACCGCACCCTGCACTGGGAGCTGTGGGCACAGGTGTTCCGGCGGGGCGTCGACTCCGCTCGCGCGCTGGGCAGCAGGCGGGACGAGGCCGTCCACCTCAACTATCTGGCCTGGGCCTACAACACCTGCCTCTACGACCACACCTCTGCCCTGAACACGGCCGAAGCTGCCCTGGACGTGGCGCGCGAGATCGACGACCGGCTTCAGATCGGCTGGGCGCTGAACTACGCGGCCGAAGCACTCCACCGGCTCGGACGCTTCGAGGAATCCATCACCCGTCTCCACGAAGCGGCCGACCAGCTCAGCCGGCGAAGCGACGCGCAAAGCCGCCTCGCCGAACTCTCCACTCTCAACAACCTGGGCCGGCATCTGCGCCAGGCCGGCCGCGCCGACCAGGCTCTGATCACGCACCGGCGAAGCGAGGCCATCTGCAGCGCCGGCGTACCAGGGAAGTCCCCCGACCTGATCGGCCTCTATCTCGCGTCTTCCCGGCAGCACATCGGCAACGACCTCGCGGCGCTGCACCGCTGGGACGAGGCCGAAGCCCCGCTGCGCTTCGCGGTGGCCCGCTTCGAGACGGCGCGGATGCCGGCCTGGTGCGAGCCGGCCCGTCTCGATCTGGGCCGCGTCCTGCGCCGGCTCGGCCGTCACCAGGAAGCCTGGGAAACCCTGACGGCCGCCCACGAGGCCCTCGCCCGGATGAACCACCCCCGCCAAATCGAAGCCGCCGCCGAACTGCGGGAACTCGACGAGCTCCCCGAAGACGCGGACCCCGTGAACCCCGTACGGGGCCGGTGACCGTCCGGCAACGGACGACCGTCCCGGACCCGCGGCCGTCCGGGACCGCTGCCTGCACGGGCAGCCGTTTCGGGGGCCTTGGCCTGAGGCCCGACCGGCCCGAGGCGCGGGGCCCCTATGCAGTTCGTCAAGGCGCCGGGTTAGGTTGCCGGTGAGACCAGCTGGCTGGAGGAGGATGCGGTGGGGGCGTCAGGCGAACGGTCGGAGATACGGCCTGTCGAAGAATGGCAGGACGTCCATGACCTGCTGGCCGCTGTCCGACAGCGGCCGAATGCGTGGGTGCGGAACGGCTCGTTGGAAGAACTGGCAGTGATGATGTTCGGATATCACCTCGCCCTTCAAGTCCACCATGTCGGTGAGACGTTCGAGTTCCACCATGGGAGTGGAGGGTTCGCCTCTTGGCTCAGCCGGACCCGTGGGTGGTCCATGGCGACCGGGTGGGACGGCGCGATCATGGAGAACTTGCCGGACGAACCTCCGCTGGACGCCTTTTTCCGGCTCCTGGACGAGTACCGCGAGAGTAAGTGCCGCAGCGGAGTATGACGAAGAGAAGGCGCGAGCCCCACGTAGGCAGTGAGGTGGCCTGCGGACGGGAATGTGCTGCCGTCTCCGACCTCGGTCACGATCCGGGCTCCGGTCCTGACGCCCACTCCCGGCGTGGACGTCAGGACCTTCGGACGTCAGGACCTTCGAAGGAGGGTGGGCAGCCTCCAGAAGCCCCTCGATCCGCCCAGCCAGCAGTTTGCGCTGGTCAGGAACTGCGGCCAGGGATCCGGCCAGGTCGGGACGATCAGTGCGGCCGCGCCCGTGCCGGGAACGGCGACGGTCTGCTCACCCAGGGTGGCGACGGCCTCTTCGATCAGCCGTTCGGCCATGCTCGACGCCTTCGGTCGCAAAAGCGTGACCAACCGTCGGCCGGCCCTGTGGGCCTGGGCCGGAGACCCGAACCGCTCCTGCAAGGACAGAACAGCCGGGTGCGTGCTTTATCCGGTCTTCGGCGACTCGTCGAAGAACCTGATGATCCGGGGCAGGGCTTGCCGTACCGATCCGTTGTGGTCGTAGTCGCCGACGTCGGTCAGCCGGCTTGCTGCACCGTTCCTCGTCAACTGGCCGGCGCAGTAGGTTGCGTGACTGAAGTCGACGTCCTTGTCGCCCCGGCCGTGGAAGATGTTCACCGGTACGTTCGGCCGCCAGTCGCAGGTGTTGTCCATCGGGCGCAGCTTGTCCTTCAGGACACCCTCGGGCTTGCGGATCTTGTTCAGGAAGTCCTCGGTGAACAGGTCCTTGGAGGCCGCCGGAAGTTCGCTGACGATCTGCTCGGCGGTGTGTTGGCCGTCGAAGAGGCCCTCCACCTTGCGGTCATAAGGGGAGCGGAAGGCGTCGCCGGGTGATGTGTAAAGGCCGTACATCTTGTTCCAGGCGGTGACGAAGTAGGCGAGGTAGATGCCGGATTTGGCGATCTTGTCATCGGCTGCGGCGGCCTCGAAGGCCGAGAGGTTGTAGGGGCCGCTGACCGGGGCGAGTGCCCCAAGCCGGAAGTAGCGGTCGGCGCCGTCCTGCTGAAGCGCCCGGCCTACCAGCATGGTCGCGGGGCCGCCCTGCGAGAACCCGCTGACCTGAACCTTCTGCTTCAGCTCCCGGCCGTTCCGGTGGGCGACGGTCCGGGCCGCGCGCAGGCCGTCCACCGAGGCCGTGATGGTGGCACGAGGGTCACCGTAGGGGTGGAATCCCTCGCCCGAGCCGAGGCCCACGTAGTCGGGCGCCGAAACGGCGCGCCCGGTCGAGGCGAACAGCAATGCGGCGAGCCGGTCGCTGGACTTCGGATTCTCCGAGGCGACGTCCTTTCGGTAGACGGTGGTGCCGTGCAGCCAGGAGACGGTGGACAGGCGGTGCGCCTTGTTCTTGGGCAGGGCGACGAGCTGGCTTGCAATCGTGGGAGAGCCCGCGCTGTCGGTGGTGCGGTAGGTGACCCGATAGGCGGTCACGCCGTAGCGGACCTGGGACGAGTCGATTTTTCCCCGGAGTTCCCCGGACACTTCTTCCGCTGTGAGGTCGGCCACTTGCTCGACGGAGACGACTGCCCCGCCTTGTGCCCGCTCACTGGGGGAGCCGACCGCCGCCGAGGCGGGAGCGGCCAGGGCGGACACACTGCCGAGGACCGCCGCACCAGCCAAAATCCGGGTTTTTGTTCGTCGTGAAGTCATGGATGGATCATGCGCCTCGGCCGCTCCGCCGGGACATGGAGCGACCCCCCGGGGCCGCAAGGGGGAGAACCCCCTCAGGGCCCCCTAGGTAGTGCCCGACGAGTCTGGTGGCTGGGCGGTGTCCATGTCGCTGCGACCCTCGGCCGGCATCCCGGGCCGTCACCGGAACCTCGCCCGAGGGCACACGCACACCACCGTCGGCGTGATACGTCGCCGGCCCGCGAGCTTGTAGGCGGGTGTGGCGAACAGGTGGCGTGTCCGAGAGCTCCTCCGGCTCGTTCTTGTTTGCAAAAGCCCGGCTTGCCCGGAATTGACTGAAGGAGTCTGGATGCGACGAGTACTCGCGGTGACTGCCCTGGCTGCGGCCGCGCTGAGCGCAAGCGTCACCGGCCCGGCCGCCGCTGCCCATGCCGCGGGCAGGACGCCGAGCATCGACCTGGTCGGCAAGGGCGTCGACCCGGAAACCGTGACCGGGATGGCGGACGATGCGCTGGAGGAGGCAACGGCGGGACTGGGCCGGACGGCCGGCGGCGAGCTCGGGCGGACCCTGTCCGTGCTCGGCAGCGCAGGCGGCGGCACCCTGAGACAGTCGGTCTCCGGCGTCCAGCGGTCCCTCGGACAGACGGCGGGATCGGCGGCACAGTCCATCGGCAGCTCCATGGCCGCGGGGGCGAGGGACAGCCTGCCGAAGGGGAGCCTGCCGGAGCCGGGCTCGGCCCCCGGATACTGAGGGCGGGCCGAGGCGTTCAACTCCTCTTACTGGGATCCGGCGGTGCCGGGTTCCGCCTTGCGATGCTGTGAACCTCGCCGAGGGCCGGAGCTATCCGGCCGGGTGCAGAGTTCGTACGCCAAGGAGTCTTCTTCGCTATTGGCCTCGTATTGGCGGCGCTGCCGCAACCCTTGACCATATTTAGAGGTGTCTCTAATTTTAGAGTGCTCTCTAAGTTTTGGGGGAGGGTGTGAGCGTATGCAGACGGTCGAAGGTGGGCTGCGTGAGCAGCACAAGGCCCGGCGACGGATCCGGATCCTTGAGGCGGCGCGCGAACTCCTGCGGCAGGGCCCGGAATCGGTGATCAGTACCGAGCGGATCGCCGAGCGAGCGGAGGTCGCGCCGGCCACCGTGTACAACCTGATCGGATCGCGAGACAAGATCTGGGAGGCGCTCGCCGCCGGGTTCATGGACGAACTGGAGCGCCGCCTGACGGGCGTGGCAGCCGGTGATCCGCGGGAGGTCGTCCGGCTGACCGTCCGGCTGTTCGTGGGCGACCCGGTCGTGTCGCGTCGCATGGTGCGTGAGTGGGAGGAAAGCGGCCTCGTACTCGACCGCAGTCCGCTCGTCCAGCTCCGTCAGGCGATGGCGGATGCACGGACACGGGGCCTTCTGCGCCCCGACATCGACACTGACGCGTTGGCCGCCGTTGTCGGCACCGCGTGCGTGGGCGCGCTGCACCAGTGGGTCGTCGGCCTGATTGACGATGAGCGGTTCCTCGCTCGTGCACTGTTCGCCCTGGATGTCGCGCTCGCCGCGGCGGCTGCGGATCCGTACCGCGACCAGTTGCTGGCGCCACTGCGCACCCGGGGCGCGGTATGACGGCCGACGCATCACCACGCTCCCGGAGCTTCGTAGGCAGCGGAGGGACCCTGCTCGCGGCGGATGAGTGGGGCGCAGCGTCCTCGCCGCCCCTTGTCCTGCTGCACGGCGGCGGCCAGACGCGGCGTGCTTGGTATCGGACCGGTCCTCGGCTGGCCGGGATGGGGTGGCGGGTCATCGCCCCGGACCTGCGCGGGCATGGCGCCAGCGAATGGTCGGCCGACGGTGACTACGACCTCGATCTGTTCGCCGAGGACGTCCGGGAGCTCGTTGCCGAACTCGGCCACCGGCCGGTACTCATTGGTGCCTCGCTCGGGGGCCTCAGTTCACTGCTGGCCGCCGGAGAGGCACCCATGGCGCGGATTCGCGCTCTCGTGCTCGTCGACGTAGCTCATCGACCGGACCCCCGCGGTGCTCGCCGGATCGTCGAGTTCATGCGTCGTCGGCCGGAGGGGTTCGCGAGTGTTGGCGAAGCGGCAGCGCTCGTGTCCGACCTTCTGCCGCATCGCGGGCGTCCGGACGATCCTGAGGGCCTGCGGAACAACCTGCGGCGCCATGGTGATCGCTGGGTCTGGCACTGGGACCCCCGGATGCTGGACAGCTTCGAGGGCCGGATGGACCCGCCCGGCATGGCGGATCGTCTCCTCGGCGCCGCGCGTCGCACCGACGTGCCGATCCTGCTTGTCCGTGGCGGAATCAGCGATGTGGTGCGCGAAGACATCGCCGAGCAGTTCTGCGACAGGGTTCCCAACGCGCGGCGCGTAGACGTGGCCGACGCGGGGCACATGGTGGCCGGTGACCGGAACGAGCACTTCATCGATGCGATCGTCCCGTTCCTGGAAGGGATCGAGCGGGCGTAGGGGTAAGGCGCAGCCGGTTTCAGGGCGGGCCCGCGTGGCGGCTTCGGGAACCGCGCGGGGCGGGGAGGCCGTCCAGATCGACGGCTTCTTCATCCTCGTCCAGCGCCGCGCTGGAGGGTCCAACCGGCGAAACTACTCGGGCAAGCACCGCCGCCACGTGGGTGCGGCCGGGGGCGGGCGGCAGCGTGCCGCCGGCCTCGGAGCGGTGGCCGACCTCGGCTACCGCGGCCTGGACAACGACGTCCGTGACCCCGTGATCATCACCGGCTTCACCGCCGGCCGCGCCCACAAGCTCACCCTCAGTCAGAGGACGCCAACCGCGTCCTCGCCATCAGACGCGCGCCGGTCGAGCACGGCTTCGCCCGCCTCAAGAACTGGCGGATCCTCGCCAAGCTCCACACCAACCCCGCCCGCGCGACGCGCCTTCTGCGCGCCCTGCTCGTCCCGACGAACCTCGAAATCGCACGCCGGCGGACGATCTTCCCCGCAGATTGCCGCCCACGATCAGCGTGAGGACCTCGACAGATCGGCACACCAGCCCTTGACCTGCGATTTCAGGTTGGTGGAGGCTCAATGTGCTCATCAGTCCTGGGAAGGGAAGGAGTAGTCGTCCCACAGGGCGCGCTCCTTCTCCAGCGGGGCGCGCTCGACGCGAGGCGTCAGGTTCCAGATGAGGGTGGCACGGTCCGTGGTCCGGTACGGGCGCCAGCCGGGGGTACCGAGGCGGGCGAACGCCGTCCAGGCGCCCGTCATCGCGTGCGACAGGCGCGTCAGCGCGGGCCGCTGGGCAGCGACGGCCGCGGATCCGCGCGGCACCCACCCGAGGTCGAGGTTGCCGAAGACGAAGGGCATCTCCAACTGGTGCATGGCACCCAGGTTCTGGGCCTCCGGCACACCCGTCGCATACGGAACATGCCAGTCGAATTGGTAGACGTACGTGGGGCGCCAGCGGGACTGGGCCTCGGCCAGCCGGAGCGTGGGCACCCGCTCCAGCTGGTCGGTGAGCATCGCGTTCACCACCCGGCCCTCGCGCAGCCCGGGACGGTCCGCGGCGTAGACGTCGTACATCCGCTGCTTGCGGGCCGCGAGCACGGGCGGGAAGAAGGGGTAGGCGCGGAGCGGGAGCTCGATCAGGCCGGGGGTGAACAGCGCCCAGAAGTCCGTCTCATTGGTGTTGGTGCCGGCCATGACGTCGACGTTGCGGGCGCTGCCCGCGGTGATCCGGTCGACGACGGGGCCGGGGACCAGCGAGCCGTCGATGTACGGCGCGAAGAACACGGCGCCGGCGAATCCCGGCAGGCCGGCCCGGGTCTTCTTCTGGAGCTCCAGGATCTGCCGCGTGGACAGGGCTTTGAGATCGTCGACGCCGTGGATGCCGCCGAGCGTGAAGACGCGCTCGGCGGCCGTCCGTGCCGAGTGGGCGGTTTGCACGGCGTTCGCGGGGCCGCTCTCGGCGATGGCGCGGCGGAAGAGGCGCTCCGGCCGGTCCCCGGCGAGCAGGGCGTCGATGGAGACGGCGCCCGCCGACTGGCCGAAGACGGTGACGTTACCCGGGTCGCCGCCGAAGTCGCGGACGTGGTCGTGCACCCAGGAGAGCGCGGCGACCTCGTCCCGCAGGCCGTTGTTGCCGGATCCGGCGTACGAGCGGTCCAGACCGCCGAGTTCCGTCCAGCCGAGGATCCCCAGGCGGTAATCGGCCGAGACGACGACCGTGTCGCCGCGTGCCGCGAGAGCGGCACCGTCGTCGAGGGCGTCGCTCGCGGACTCGTAGATGTCCTCGCCGCCGTGCAGGAAGACCATGACGGGCTTGTGACCACCGGGTGTGCGGGAGGACCACACGTTGACGTGCAGGCAGTCCTCGACGCCGCTGCCGTCGCCGTCGGAGAGGTCCTGCGGGCACGGCGGCTTCGCCTTGTCGGCCAGGAGGGTGCCCTGCCAGGCGACGGGCGGCTCGGGGGGCCGGAACCGGCGGGCGCCGGTGGGCGGCGCGGCGTACGGCACACCGAGGTAGGCGCACACACCGCTCTTCTGGGCACCCCGCACCGCGCCGAGCGAGGTCCGCGCCCGGCAGCCGGCCGGGGCGTCGCCGCCGCTGCCCGCCGCGGGGGCGCTCACCGCGGCGGTGAGCGCCAAGCTCATGACGGCCACGGCAAGGCGGCGGCCGTACCGCCGGCTGTTCCTCGGGAACACCAGATCTTCTCCCTCGACCGTGCCACGCTCTCGCGTGGAGGCCCCCTGCCGGACCGCCGTCCGCCTTCGTCCAGAATCGGTTGACGCGCCACCCCGGACCATCACCTGTACGGGGGAATCCGGGGCATAGTTCGCCCTGGCGGCGCGTACGGAGCCGACGTGCCCTCACCCACAAGGAGCCACTTATGGAAAACGCCGCGGTGGCGCCCCGCCGTGCCCTGTTGCGGATGATCACGTTCGGCGGGCTGGTGACGGCGGCCGGGTCCCTGTCGGCGGCCTGCGGCAAGGGCGGCGGCAAGGCTTCGGCCGCGTCGTCCGACTCCCGCGCCGGCGCGGCCGGTTCCGGGCGGGACGCGGACATGATCATGATCATCCGGCACGGCGAGAAGCCGAAGGAGAACGGCAAGAAGTCACCCTTCGGCATCACCGAGGACGGCGAGCGGAACGACCACGCCCTGCTCGTGCGCGGCTGGCAGCGGGCGGGCGCACTGGTGACGCTCTTCGCCCCCGAGGGCGGTGAGCCGCGCAAGGGTCTGCGGCGACCGGATGCCGTCTATGCCGCGGGCCCGCACCCGGGGGCGAAGGGGCTGCGGCCGAGCGAGACGGTCGCGCCGGTGGCGGCGAAGCTGGGGGTACGGACGAACGTCACGTACCGCACCGGCGACGAGAAGGCACTGGCCAGGGAACTCGCCGCGCGGCACGGCCGCACGCTGGTCTCGTGGGAGCACCACGCCATTCCGGAGATCGTCAAGGGGCTGGGCGGGGAGGTGCGGCCCTCCCCGCCGAAGGACTGGCCCGACGCACGCTTCGACCTGGTGTGGGTGCTGGTGCGGTCAGGACCGGGATGGACGTTCACACAGGTGCCGCAGCTCCTGCTGGCAGGAGACAGCCAGGACCCGGCTTAAGGAGGTTGCCGGCAGGCAAATTGCGGACCTCCATGCCAGAAGAACCCCGCACCTGGTACCAGGTGCGGGGTTCTTCGTCGTCGTTCGGCAAGTTGGCGGAGCACGTAGTGCGCTGTCCTGGCCGGAGCCCTCACCGTGAACGCCGCCGAAGGACCCGGCGTCCCGCCGCTGGACGGCGATGCCTGGTGCCAGCCTGAGCCGTCAGGTCCGGCAGCGGTCCGGGCATGCCCTCGCGCCGGGCATGCCGTCGCCGCCCGCCGGATGTCTGTGGCGACGGTCCGGCCGGGCGGCGACGGGGTTTGCGGGGCTGCCAGGGGGGCGCCCGCCGCGGTGGCTCAGCCCCGGCGGGCACCGCCGTGACGGTTTGTCGTCGGGCGGCCCGCCGGTGAGTAGAACCGGGCCGTTCGGGAGGACACCGGGGTCCGGAACGGTGCGACCGTGCGGTCGGTCAAGGCAGGATCTCGACGTACCCGTCGGTTCCGTGCACGCGGATCCGCTGCCCGTCCCGGATCAGCCGGGTGGCCTGCTCCACGCCCACGACGGCCGGCAAGCCGTACTCCCGGGCGATCACTGCGCCATGGGTCATCAGGCCGCCCACCTCCGTCACCAGCCCCGCGATTCCGACGAACAGCGGTGACCAACTGGGGTCCGTGAAGGTCGTGACCAGGATGTCGCCCGCTTCGAGATCGGCCTCCGCCATGTCCAGGATGACGCGGGCCCTTCCCTCGATGGTCCCGGCGGAGACCGGCAGGCCGATCAGGGCGCCGGACGGCACGTCGTCGCGCCGGTACGCCCCGGTGACGGCCTCACCGTCCGAGGTGAGCACCCGGGGCGGTGTGAGCGCGTGGTACGACCGAAACGCGTCCTTGCGCTGCTGGATGAGCTGCCCATCCACCTGGTTCGAGCGCGCGACGCCGTGTTTCGACCGCACTGCGCCGTGGTTCGACCGCACGACGTCGTGCAACTCCTGGAACGTGAGGTAGAAGGCGTCCTCCTTCTCACGAAGCACGCCTGCCTGTACGAGGCGCTCGGCCTCCTCCAGCAGGGCCTGCTTGTAGATGAAGTAGCGGCTGATGATGCCGTACTTCGGGTACTCCCGGTACCCGATGAAGGTTCTGACCCGGTCGATCATCTTCTTGGTCTCGGCGGCTTTCCGGTCCCCGTCCGGCAGGGTCCGCAAGCGTGACAGCACGTCCTGTTCCTTCTCCTGCGCCTTCTGCCGGCCTTGCTCGAAGCGCCGCTCGGCGGCGCCCGGCTCGAAGATCCTCACGTTGTCGAGGATCACGGGCACGAGCGTGGTGGGGCGCTCGCGCCAGCGCGGCCTCGTGATGTCGATCTCGCCGACGCAGCGCATGCCGTACCGGTCGAGGTAGGCCTCTATGGCGTCGCGCGCTTCGGTCCCGCCCGGGAGCTTCGCCAACCGGTCCAGGAAGTCCTCGTCTTCGACGCCCTGCAGGAACGCCACCACCTCCGGATGCGGGCGGATCACGTCTGCGACGTCGAGCAGCGCCAGACCCATCTCCGACGTGACGTTGCCGGGGGCGGACAGGGTGAGCGTGTCGGCCGCGTTCTTCTCGCCCAGCCACTCCTGCAGCTTGTCGTTGAGCCACCATGTGGCCTCCATCGCCGCCATGATCGCCTGAAGGTTCAGCGGATCACTGAGGACGCGCTTGTGCTCCTCGAAGGCCTCCAGCAGGAAGTCGAACAGCGCCGGTCCGCTCTTCGCCCGGATGTCACGCTCCAGGGCGGCGATGGACGCCCGGCTGCGCTCGATCAGCTCGGTGACGACGGCCGGATCGGTCTCGATCGGGGCGGACGCACCGCTGGCCGGCGGCCCGCCGGGGCCCGCGTCCGGGAGCGAGGGGACGAAATCGTCGTGGTCGAGGACGGTCTCCAGAGCGTCCCTGGTCAGCGGATCGCCTCTCCCGATGAGGTCCAGGAGGCCGGCGCGGCCGGCGGGCGTGGCCAGGCGCCGGGTGACGTCGACGAACAGCCTCCCGCCGGCCTCGTGCATCGGCACCATGGCCGTCAACTGCCACATGGAAAGGCCCAGGGGCTTGATGGGGTCGGTCATCATCTGCCCGTGACCAACGGATACGTAGACGTGATTCTCCTGGTCACCGGACTCGGGAACGGGGAACAGCGTCGTGATCGGCCGGCTCTGAACGAGCCGGAAACCGTCGTCGACCAGGCACCACTCGATGTCCTGCGGACGGCCGAAGTGTGCTTCGATCCGCCGACCGAGCTCCACGAGCCGCACGACCTGCGCATCCGTCAGTGCCGGCTGCTCCTGCCGCTGCGGGTCGATCGCCACTTCCCGCGTACCGCCGGCCGGCAGGGCGCGAACCGCACACTGTTTGGCGGCGATCGACTTGGCGATGACTTCGCCGTGTCGCACCGTGAAGACGTCCGGGTTCACCAGGCCGGAGACCAGGGCCTCGCCGAGTCCGAAGCCGGCGTCCACGGTGGCGACCTTCCGGTTGCCCGTGACGGGGTCGGCCGTGAACAGGATGCCGGACGCATGCGGGACGACCATGTGCTGCACGACCACGGCCATGTGAACCGTACGGTGGTCGATGCCGTTCCGCTGGCGGTAGGTCACGGCCCGCTCGGTGAACAGCGAGGCCCAGCACCGGCTGATGTGCCGGAGGACCGCCGCCGGTCCCACCACGTTCAGGTACGTGTCCTGCTGGCCGGCGAAGGAGGCCGTCGGCAGGTCCTCTGCCGTCGCGCTGGACCGGACGGCGTAGGCGGCTTGCTCGCCGAGCCGGGCGAGCGCGCGGGTGATCGCCGCCTCGAGATCGCCCGGGATGGCAATCCCTTCGATGGCCCGCCGGATCTGTGCGCTGAGCGTGCGGATCGCCTCCCGGTCGTCCGGGTTCAGGCGCGTCAACTGATCGAGCCGGTCGCCGATCGACGGAGCTTCCGCCATGATCCGGCGGAAGGCGTTCGTCGTCACGCAAAAGCCATCCGGCACGCGGATGCCTGCGATCCGTGACAGCCCGCCCAGGTGCGCGCCCTTGCCGCCGACGAGTGCGACCTGCGACTCGTCAACCTCTTGAAGATCCAGCACGTACTGCTCAGTCATCTCAGCCTTCTCAGTCATCGCGAGGCCTCCGAGGCAGTCGTGCTTCGGTGCCGGCCGGCTGACGAGCCGGCCGGCCGCTCCGCCCGGTCACCGCGTCCCCCATACGTCGACATCAACACATGCACGTCTTGCCCCCGTTTTCTGCAGCTTGTGGCATCGGCCGACGATTCTGCGCTATGACCGGGGCCTTGCGGCAAGCCCCCCAGTGTGTTATACGTTGAGAGTGGCAAGGAGAGGTTTCTCCTTGCCTTTGCTTTTGCTGCCGCCACTTGCGCCGCCGCAGCTTGTTGCGAGCAGGCGGCCCCCATGTGTCGACCCGTGCCCGTGGCCGTGCCAGGGGCGGGTAGGCGAGCCGCATGGGAGACACATGCACAACGCGCAACACGGATTCAACGGCTGCCCCCGGCCGCATCCTCATCGGCACGTGCTCGTGGACGGACCCAGCGCTCGTCAGCAGTGGCTGGTACCCGCGAGGGCGGCGCGACGCGGAGGGACGGCTTCGGCACTACTCCGAACAGTTCCCCGTCGTGGAGGTCGACTCCACCTACTACGCGCTGCCCAGCGAGCGCAACAGCCGCCTGTGGACCGAACGCACCCCACCGGGCTTCCTCTTCGACGTCAAGGCGTTCTCGCTGCTCACCGGCCATCCGACGCGCGAGAGCACCCTGCCGCTGGACCTGCGCGGCCGCGACGGCCGTGATCCGGGGTTCCTCGACGAGGTGGGGAACCGCTTTCGCGGTGCCCTGCAGCCGCTGCGCCGAGCCGGTCGGCTGGGCGCGGTGCTGTTCCAGTTCCCGCCGTGGTTCTCTCCCGGCCCACGGGCGGAGACCTTCCTCCACCGCACCAGGCAGCGCTTCTCCGGGTGGCCCATGGCCGTGGAGTTCAGGCACCCGGACTGGTGGCGGGACGATCGGCGGAACAGTACTGCCGCCCTGCTGACGGACCTGGAGGCCACCGCGGTGGCCGTGGACATGGCCCAGGGGCTGCCGGTCTCCATACCTCCCGTCACCCCCGTCACGTCTTCCGGTCTCGCAGTGGTCCGGCTCCACGGACGCAGTCCCGCCTGGGGCACCGGCAGTAAGGAAGACCGGTTCCGCCACACCTACACAGTGGGCGAACTGGAGGAGTGGTGCCCCCGGCTGAGTTCCCTGGCGGCAAGGGCCGCGGAGGTCCACGTCCTGTTCAACAACTGCTGCGCCGACGCCGCCGTACGTGCCGCCGAGACCCTGAAGCGTCTGACGGTTGCTTCCGGCGGGCATGGCGAGTCCGTTGCCGCACGGGGGATCGCCTGCGGTCCCTGAGACCGCACGTAGAGACGACGACGCCGGGATGCCTATCGGCATCCCGGCGTGAAGTCGAGGGCGAGGAAAGCGAAAGAACTAATTCAAGGAGTTTGGAGAAGGAAGTCCTCTCATGGCCTCGCCGTGGTCAACATTAGCAGTTAGCCGGGGATCAGGTCGCGCAGGTTTTCCGGGGTGACGATCCGGGAGTCCGGGTGCAGGCCGTCCGGGCGCTCCAGGCCGATGTACGTTACGGGGCCGTCCGGTACGGTCGTGCCGTCCCACAGCGTGGTGGCGGTGGCGCTGCCGGCCATCAGGCCGGTGAGGTACCGGACCGTGAGGTGGTCGCGCTCGACGATGCCGCGCAGCAGCGCGGCGACCGACACCCTGTTTCCCTCGACCCGGTTGGCGCTCGGAGTTCCCTTGAGGTACAGGTGCAGCCACTTGGCGCGCCAGCGGCCGTCGTCGTCGCGCAGGAACGCCAGCGGCAGCGCGACCCTGCCCGGGCCGCGCAGCTCCGACTTCATGCGCACCGTGCGCGCCTCGAAGGGGCGGCCGCCCTGTTCGGCGTCGCGCAGCATGAAGCCGAAGAACGACTCCTCCACCTCCTCGAAACCCTCGCCCGAGAAGATGTTGACCTGAGGGACGATGAACGAGCCGCGCACCGCGCCGAGACGCAGGTTGATGAACTCCGAGGCGCCCTCGGGTGCCTCGGTGATGTCGCCGGAGTGCTCGCCCTCCACCTGGGTGAGAGCGGTGTAGGAAAGCCAGGAGTGGGTGGAGTAGTCGGCGTTGAGCATGAGCGCCGACAGGTCGAAGTCGGTGTCGCGGCGCGTCTGCTTCCAGTGGACGAAGAAACGCAGCAGGTCGCCGTCGACGGGGGAGAGGGAGCCACGGGGCAGCACGCCTAGGCCGGCGGCCGTCGCCTTGCCGCTGAGCGGGAGCGCGACGTCGAGGACGTCCGGGTCGATCAGCAGGTGCCCCGGTGCCGGGAGACGACGGGAGACCTCGGCGTCCAGAGCCGTGACCAGGCGCTCGCACTCGGGCGGCAGTACGGGCCCGCGCGCGTCGGTGGTGACCCAGGCGCGGCCGAGACGGTTGACGAAGACGCGGCGCCCGCCGGGTTCCCGGGTGCGGTTGTGGAAGTGCTCGCGAACCGACAGCAGCACCCGGCCGGAGACCTGCGGGGCGGCCTGCTCGGCGGCCTCCACGACGGTGTCGCGCTCCTCCTGGGTGCGGCAAGCGCGCAGCAGGCGGTCCAGGGAGCGGAACAGCTTTCCGGGGGCGGCCGCCAGCAGGCGTACCGCGCCGGTCACGTCCTGCGCGCCGAGCAGCTCCTCGACCTGGCTGTCGATGGACCGGGCCTGCTTCTCGCCGCGAGCGACGGCGAACACGTCGGCGGCGTGCGGCCACCGGGCCCGGTGCTCGTGCGGGTGGAGGCGCTCCCCGAGGCGCTTGAACATCTCGCGGTGCGCGGTGACGTCGGCGAGCTTGGCGGGCGATGTCGCGACGACCGCGTCCAGCGCGGCGAGCAGGGCGCGGCGGACGGGCCGGGGCAGCGTGCGCAGGCGGGTGGGTTCGGTGAGCGTCACGTCACCGCCGGACAGGGCACAGGCCAGGCGCAGCACGTCGGTGACGGTGTCCACCAGGAGCTCCGCGCCGGTGTCGAGCCGGGCGAGGTTGACGACCGCACGGTTCTCGCGGACCGGGATCGCCTCGGGCTGGGGGCCGTCGACGCAGTGCCCGGCGAGCAGACGGAGGTCGCGCAGGCCCTCCTCGCCCAGCGGGGTGGTACTGCCCGCCAGGGCCAGGTACAGCGCGGTGACCTCGTCGTCGAGGGCGCCGCCCAGGTGCAGGAGCGTCATGCGGTCGCCTGCGGCGGCGATCAGCTCGTCGTGCGCGGCGAGCATCTCGGCGTAGGTGTGCTGGTAGGTGCCGTACGACGGGAGCGTCAGCAGGTCGACCACGCCGGTGCTGAGCTGGGCGAGTGTGTTCTCGCGCGAGAGGTCGTCGCCGAGCGCCTTGGTGATGCATTCCGTCCAGAAGGCGACCGTGTCCGGCACGTTGGCCGGGAAGTCGACGAAGTAGACGTTGTGCTGGACGTGGTCACCCACCATCTCGCGGACCGTGGCGAGCGTGCGCACGGCCGTCTCGACGACCGTCTCCTCGTCCAGTTCCGACAGATGCTCCAGCAGTTCCGGCGAGAGCTTGAAGCCCACGGACATCAGCGCGGAATCGAACTGCCGCGCCGCGGCGCCACCCCGGCCGGAGGGCCCGCCAGGAGCGGGAAGACGGTGGGAGTGGCGTATGACCAGGGGTTCAAGACGGTTGACCATCGGGTGATGATCTCAGACTGCCGCGAGCTCCCGCACACGGATATCTCGAACACGGCGGGCCTCCGCACCGGGGGTGCCTTTGGAGGAGAAGCGGGGCGGCGGCAGGCGTGGCCGTGAGCCGTTCGGGGTTTGCCGCATCGGTGGCCGGTGTGTGTCCGGTGAGCCGGATGAGGGGGCGGGCTCGTGCCGGTTGAGTCGCTTGGGTTGCTTGAGTCGGTCGAGCCGCAGCGCCGGGGCGAGGACTCCGACGCCGTCAGGAGCTCTGTGCCGCGTACGAATCCGCCACCAGGTCGTCCCAGTGGGCGGCGAACTTCGCCCAGTCCGTCGCGTCCGCTCCCAGGCACGCCGACACTTCGGTCGGCGGCTCGGGAGCTGTCGTCCTACGGGTGACCACGTCCTCAGGCTCCGCCGTTCCCCTGCCCGCCCCATCACCACACCTCGCGGACGGAGCCCTGTGGCCTGCCACCCGGGACGGCTCACTCGGGCTCCGGACTCTCGGCAGGCTCGGAGACCGCTGTCCGGCACAGCGGTACGACGACGTGGGGCGAGTACCGGCCACGCGAGGACTTTGAGCCCGCGGCACGGGCCAGGGCACTCTCCGGACCGGTGCGGTTTCACCTCCGCTGTGGCTTCACCATGGGCGTGTACCGGGCCGGTGGGGGAAGCAGCACATCAGTGGACCACCGAGAGGGGACGGCTGGAATGCGTAGCGTCGGGGTGGAAGAAGAGCTGCTGCTCGTGGACCGGAGCAGCGGGGAAGCATTGGCCGTGTCGGAGGTGGTGCTGGCCGGGGCCGACGACGAGGCCGGGCTGGAGAAGGAACTGCAGCGGGAACAGGTGGAGACCGCCACCCGGCCCAAGCGGTTGATGGCCGATCTCGCGCGGGAGGTCCGCCAGGGGCGCGCCGTGGCGTCGGAGCGGGCGCGGGAGGCGGGAGCGGACGTGGCTGCCCTGGCCACGTCCGTGCTGGCCGCTGACCCTTCGCTGAGCCCGGGACGGCGGTTTCGGCAAGTTGCGTCGACGTACGGGCTGACCGCGCAGGAACAGCTCACCTGTGGGTGCCACGTTCACGTCGAGGTCGCCTCGGACGAGGAGGGGGTGGCGGTGCTGGACCGGATACGGCCGTGGCTGGCCCCGCTGCTGGCACTGAGTGCGAACTCTCCCTTCTGGCAGGGGACGGACACCGGCTACGCCAGTTACCGCAGCATGGTGTGGGGACGCTGGCCGTCGGCGGGGCCGGTGGAGGCCTTCGGATCGGCGCGGAACTATCACGAGCGGGTTGAGAGCTTGCTGGCCACGGGGGCGCTGCTCGACGAGGGCATGATCTATTTCGATGCGCGGCTTTCCCGTCGTTACCCCACAGTCGAGGTACGGGTGGCCGACGTGTGTCTGGAGGCCGAGACGACGGTGCTGGTCGCGGCCTTGGTCAGAGGCCTGGTGGAGACGGCGGCCCGCGCGTGGCGGGCCGGCGAGCCGACGCCGGACGTGCCGGTCGGGGTGCTGCGCCTAGCCGCCTGGCGGGCGGGGAAGTCGGGGCCGGCCGGTGAGCTGGTCCATCCGTTGACATGGAGGCCGGCGCCGGCGCGGATCGTGGCGGAGACGTTGGTGGAGCAGGTGGCCGACGTGCTCGCGGAAACGGGGGACCTGCCGATGGTCGAGGAATCACTGGGCCGACTGCTGGGTCATGGCGGCGGGGCGGGCGTACAGCGGGAGGTCTTCGCGCGCTCCGGCGACTTGCGGTCGGTCGTCCGGGAGGCCGTCGCTCGGACAGCGGCCTGAGTGCTGGGGGTACTGCTGGGGCTGACGGCGGGGCCACGGCGGCCGCTGAATCCGTCACCCCCGGACGCGGCCCGATCCCCTCCTTGCAGGGTCCTTCCTCCCTGGCTTGGTGAGCCGTTGCGCCAAGGCGTGTACGGCACCTGCCGTCACCGGGAACAAGGCGAGGGAGAGAGCCGGGGAGACGGGCGGAATGCCCGCGCGGCGCAGGTGGGTGAGGGCCCAGATGCTGTAGGGGATGACGACGGTCGGGGAGGTCGCCACCCCTGGGGTGTAGCCCCGGTAGGCGGCAGCCTGAGCCATGTGCACCAGGCCATGGAGACCGAAGCCGGTCAGAACCGTGCGGAAGACAACGCTCTGGCCACGGGTGCGGGCACCCTCTGCGGCGGCGGCCGCCATCAGAAGGGCCATCAATCCGATCGCGGTGCTGGCATGGGGCTGGGTGACTTCCATCCGGGACCAGACCCGGTCCGGGACGCTCGGGAAGCGAGCCTTCAGCCGCGGGACTGCGGCGCGGGACCAGGGCGCCATGGTGAAGATCTCTTCGATGTCGTTGGCCGCCCAGGCAGCGAACAGACCCCAGGAGACGAGTGCGGGTACGGCGCCTGCGTCCCCGGCCGCCGCTGGGCCCGAGGTCTTTCTGCGTGGTGTGCGTGTCATGACCCCTCCTCAAAAATGCAACGTAACGTTGCGTTGTGTTCTAGGCTAGTCTCATGCGAGAACGCACCACGAGCAACCTCCGAGCCCAGGCGGCGAACAGGGGCCCGCGCGCCGCCGAGCGCATCTACGAAGCGACCTTGGAACTGCTCACCGAGCACGGCTACCAGGGGCTGACCGTAGAGGCCGTCGCAGAGCGATCCGGGGTCAACAAGACGACGATCTACCGGTGGTGGCCCTCCAAGGCGCCACTGCTGCGGTCGGCCCTGCTCCACTCCCGGGTGCTGGACGTCGAGATCCCCGACACCGGCACCCTCCGCGGAGACCTCATCGCGCTGGCCGGGCAGATGATGCGCCTCGTCGGCGATCAGCGAACCGGCGCAGTCGCCCGCGCCATGCTGAGCGACGGTGCACAGGGCGAACTCGCCACCGTCGCCCGGGACTTTTTCGCCGACCGCCTCGAACGCGAAAGGCCACTGTTCGCACGCGCCGTCGCGCGCGGCGAACTCGCCGCGACCGCTGACCCCGTATTGCTCATCGACCTCATCGCGGGAGCCGTGTGGATGCGGGTGCTGCTACGGCAATCCCCGGCCGGGGAAGGGTTCGTGGAGTCGGTGGTGGACGTGGTACTGGCTGGTCTGCGGGCATGACGAGACGGCCGCGCTGCCGCCCGGTCGGACCTGACGCCGGCTACCTGCGGGACGCGGTGTCGGAGGGCAGTTCGGCGAAGCGGCCGCGGTACTCGGCTGCGAAACGCCCCAGATGGGAGACGCCCCACCGGTAGGCGATCGTGCCGACGGGATCGGTGGAGGCGAGGATGTCCGCACGGATCCGGTCCAGCCGCAGGTTGCGGACGTACGACAGGGGCGAGAGTCCCAGCCGGTCGCGGAATGCGGAACTGATGGTGCGTGGGCTGCATGCGGCGGCCTCCGCGATGTCACCCAGGGTGATGCGCTCGGTGAGGTGCGCCTCGATGAAGGCGAGGGCCGTGCGCAAGGAGCGTGGGTGGCCCGGGTGCGGACCGTCCCGCAGATCGCCGGTGTGCGAGTGCGGCTGGGCCAGGAGCAGGGCGGTGACGATACATCGCAGCTGGCTTCGCTGCAGCTCCTGGCGCTGGAACAGGGGGTCTCCCGAGTCCAGTTGTTCCAGCAGCGAACGCACCAGCAGCCGCACCGCCCGGCCCTTGGAGGCGGCCACGTCGAGCGCGAAATCGAATCGAATGGTGGATACCGGCGGATGCCCGGTCAGCGCGGTGAACTCCTGCTCCACGAGTGCGGCGTCGATCCGCAGCCCCACGAACCTCGTCCGGGTGCTCCGCACGGGCCGGAGCTCCTGGGTGTCGCCGGGATTGACGATTCCCGCCGTCGTCCTGTCGAGGGTCGCCGACAGGCTGCCGCGCGATGCCTTGACCGCGCCGGTCACGCCGATGTTGACGAAATAGGAGCGGCGGCCGCCGGCGGAGGCGACGCGCACATCGAGTGGCGAGGCGAAGCAGCCGACCGCGAAGTCATCGGCGACCACGCCGTGCAGTTCGTGATCCGCGCAGCTCAGACCGCTCAGGCCGCTCAGGGGTGACGTGGTGATCGAGCCGCCGAACAGCCGGGTGGCGGCGTTGAGCAGGTCTACGGGGTTCCGGGACTTGGCCATGAGGTAGTTGCGCAGCGGCTCCGGCACGGCGTTCACCTCCCTTGGGGCCCTACCGCGGTGCTGAGGAGTGGAGACGGCGGACAAGCGGAACCCAGTGTGTCAGGCTCTCATTTGGTTGCCGCGGCGGGCGCTGTCACATCGGCGGGGCATCGAACAGCCCCGGGTCGGCGTCGTTGTGGGACTTGGCGGCGATGAATTCGTCCATCTCGTTCGCCGTGCCCCACTGATCCGCGTTGGCGGGTTCGCGCAGGTCGTAGACGTGCGGGTGCCAGGTGTCCTCGTCGAGGACCTCCAGCTCTGTGGTGTACTCGACGGTGTTGCCGGCCCGGTCGAGAAAGTAGCTGAAGGCGTTGTCACCGGCACGGTGCCGCCCCGGTCCCCACAGACGCTCGATTCCCAGGCGCCCCAACCGGCCGGTGCCACGCATGAACTCTTCGATGCCGCGCATCTCGAAGGAGGCGTGGTGAAAGGCCGCATGCGGTCCGCGCACGATGCCGAAGCTGTGGTGGAAGGTGTTGCACCGCAGGAACCAGATGATTTCGCCGCGGCCGCCGAGGCATATGGTGTCCGAGAGACGGAAACCCAAGTGCTTGATGTACCAGGCAACCGTGGCCTCGGGGGTGGGAGAGTTCATCAGCACGTGCGATAGCCGCACCGGGACCGGCTCGCGGGCCTCGATCCTGCGGTGCCGACGCGGGGTGACGCAGGCGGAAACCTCCACCACACGGCCCTCGTTGTCGAAGAACCGGACCCCGTAGCCGCCCCCCGGGGTGTCCAGCGGCTTCGGCTCGTGGACGAGCCGCACGCCCCCGGCGGTCAGCCGCGCGGCCAGGGTGTCGACGTCGTCCGCGCCGGCGGCACCAAAAGCGATGAGGTCGGTGCGCTTGCGGGTGTCCTCGCGCAACCGCACCACGTACTGTTCCGGTGAGCCCTCCGCGGCCAGGAACGAGACTCCGGTGTCACCGGCTGTCTCCGTCAATCCCCACAGCTCGGTGTAGAAGCGGCGCTGCTCGGCGAAGTTGGGCATGGCGATGTCGATGTGCCGCAGGTGGGTGATCAGACTGCTGTTGGTCATGGTGCACTCCACTCCCAAGGTGCGCGGGTCAGCTCTGTTCTCAAGTCAGCAGTTGCGTGCTGGTGATCCTTCCCGTTGACCAGCAGCAGTTGGCAGCAGTACGGCAGCTTCAGGACACCACCGGTCGAGCAGCGACAGCTCCGGGCGGCGCGCGACGTGGCCACTCAACAGTGCCGCCGCCGAAGATGGCTTCGGGAATCCGTAGCCGAGATGGAGCTCCTCGTCATTACGCGGGTTCGGCCATCTGCTGGTGGCAGGCGTCGACCAGCGCGTACGCGTCGTGGTGGCGCTGCGCCTGCTCCAGGCCGGCGATCGCCACAGAGGTTTCCACGACCGTCCGGCACCGCTGCCGGCGCCGGACGGTGAACGCCTCAAGCCCTTCGCCGACCGACTCGTGCCGTCCCAACTCCTCTGCCAGTACCAGCCCGTCCTCGATGGCCAGTGCCGCGCCGCTGGCCATCTGTGGGGCGGGCGCATGCGCGGCGTCACCGATGACGACGCCGCTGCCGCGGTGCCAGGGACCTTCCAGGAACGTCGTCCGCACCGGGCGGCGTACGACCGAATCCGACCCGGTCAGCAGTGAACGGAGTTCCTCGACCCGGCCGGGAAACGGCTCCAGTAGCTGCTGCAGCCGCTGGGCGAGCCCGGCATCCGGGAGGAAGCTCTGGTCCACCCCGTTCTCGGTCAGGAACACATACGCCAGGTTGCCCGAGATGGGTACGAGGCCGGCCGTGTTGGTCTGCCCTGCGAAGTGGTGGATCCCGGTGGCCCACGGCGGGCGCGGCAGCAGCGCCCGCCACACCATCTGCCCGTGGTAGTCGACCGAGGCGTCGAGGCCCAGCAGGGTCCGCGCCGACGAGCCGATCCCGTCCGCCCCCACGATCAGCCCGGCCTGTCTGACCGTCCCGTCCGACAGCCGCACGCGGACCGGCTCGGAGGTCTCGGCGGTCGCCCGCGCGCTCTCCGCTTGCTCCACTGCCAGGACCGTCAGTCCCCGGTGCACCACCACGCCGCACCGTTCGGCTTCCGCATACAGGATGCGGTGCAGTACGGGGCGCGCGATGCCCGCCATCGCCGGCTGCCGCGCACCTATCAGGCGCGGCAGCTGGACACGGTCCACGACGTCACCGGACGCGTCCACATGCGTGACCGTGGCCATGCCGAGTCCTGCGGTCAGACATGAGTCCGCCAGCCTCAGTTCTGCCAGCGCGCGCAGCGAAGGACCGGTCAGGCACAGACCCCAGCCGGAAGTCGCCTCCGCCGGGCTGATCTCGACGATCTCGACTTGCCACCCGCCACGTGCCAGCGCGGTGGCCGCCGTCAGCCCGGCAATGCCCGCCCCTACCACCACGGCCGTCCGTGCAGCACGACTGCTGTCCATATACGCCTCCCGAGCGCCGATTGCCCCGAAACCGTAGAGGCGATCGGTCCCCGGTCCTATCCGATTCGGGAGACGAGCATCCGATGTCGGTAACAACTTGCGGGCCCTCCTCGACGACAGCCAGAGGACCCGGTGCTCCCGGCCCGGCAGCAAGGCCCGCCGCGAGTACGAGAACCGTGTGAGCGTCCTCTCAGGTCGGCAACCCCGGCTTGAGAGACGCGCCGAGACTCAAGCTACGAGCAGGCGGAGGCCCCGACCGGGCCCGGGCACGGCGACGTGGCCTTGGCTGTCCTGCGGCGTCACCGTCGCGTGCTGGAATTCGCCGAAGTCCCCCGTTCCGAAGTGCGCGGATCTTGGGGTGACAGGGACGGATCACGCTGGAAGCTCAGGCCGTCATGTGCCGGGCCCACCGAGTTGGCGGGCGGGCCGAAGTTGGTGGTGTGCCTGGCGCCGGCGCATCCGGATCACGGGGGCTGACTTGCGGTGTCTTGCCGGCGTACTCGGCAGTGCGGAATGCCATCGATCACCTGTCGGTGGCCCCGCCAGCGGCCGCAACGCTTGTTGCCGACCGGCCGGAACGGCTGCAGCCGTTCCCGCTCCGCGTCACTCGGATTGCCCCGCCCCATGGCAGGAAGAACGACCCGGACCCACGTCAGTCGTAAGATCACGCGAACGTTGACCCCTACTCCGTGACGAAGGGTGCGTATCCGACCGGGACCTCGCTCACCTGAAGGTCCGAGAAGAGCAAGGTCAGGTTGTGTGCGTTGGTCTCCATGCGTACCTCATGGAAGTCGACCCCGAGGGCGTTCGACCAGCGGCGGGTCGCCTCCGACCCAGGGAGAAGCCTGGCTCCCGGATAGAGACTGGGCCACTTCACGCCCCAGACGTATCCGTCGAGGTCGACGCCGGTCTTGGACTCGATGAGCCGGTCGTCCAAGGAAACCCGCTGCGGGATCCGTAGTTGCGTAGACGAAGTCTTCGTAGTCACGCATGTAGTGGGTGTGTCCGTGGTGCACGACAGCGTGATCGAAGGTCTCGTCCAGCAGCTGTTCAAGAAGGGCGGTATCCATGCCGTCCTTCTATCTCACTCGGCGAGACCTTCGACAACGAGATTCACCCTTGCCCGGCACCGTCGATTCAAAGATCGCCCGGGCAAGTCCTGACCGCAGTCAGCGCTCTTCGTATTTGGCGAGCGCCAGTCCCAGGCCGAAGAACGTGGGCGCCCACTCGCCGACGAAGATGCCCCATCGGTCGGCCCGGTCGGTCCCGGCGGACTCGCCCTTGACGGAGCCGAGCCATGTCAGGAAGGAGAGACCGATCGAGGCTACCGCGGCGGTGTAGGCGTGCTCACTGCGCAGGCCTGCGTCATGAAGCTTCTTGATCATGATCAACCTTTGTGTTCGGAGTGGTGTTGAGGGACCTTCCCACCATCGCCGTAGCCCGGCGGGCGAGCCACGGCGACTAGGCCGAATGGGTGAGGTGATCGCGCCGATGACGACCCTGGTCGTCCCGCGTCAGGCACTTGCCCAAGCCACTCTGACCAGGCCGGTACGGCTGCTCCGGCTGCTTCCGAACCCGGCTTGTGCACAGCTGGTCAGTGGACATATGCATCGCGTCATCCATCCGTCGTGATCGTGATCGTGGTCGTGAGCGGGTGGCGGGTATGTGCCGCCGCAGGGCCTCCCAGCTTGGCGGTCGGCCGGTCCCTCGCACTGCTGGAGCCCCTGCACCCACAGAACTAACGGCAAATTCAGTCGACGTCGTTTCTCATGGTGGGGGAGTTTGGGGCCCGAGTAGCCTCATGTCGTTCACCGGTCGTTGGGAACTGACGAGTCGATCCTGGGCGTTGGCGGGTCATGGTGATGATGTCGGGCTTGCTGTTCATGACAGTGCTGGTGATCGTGCCGTTCATGTTCGCCTCTGTCCGGTATGTGGTCCTGCGGTCGGGGCGCCCCTTGTGGCTGTGCCGCCGGCTGGCTGCGCGCTCGCCGCGGAGCGGTGTCGGCCTGGGAGCAACGGTGACCGAGGAACTGCACGTGTTCATGAATGCCAACAAGCGTGTGCAGATTGAGCAGCGGCACGTGGAACTGGTGCTGCGGGACGATGTGCAGGGAGCCGCGCCACCGCGCATGGGCATCGACCTGGATGCGGGGACGGCAGTGTTCCGTCGGCGCGGGGAGCGGTCGACCTCATGAGGTGAGCCGACGGTATCCGATGAGGGTTGCGGCTATGCCGACGAAGGCGAGGGAGTGTGCTGGTTTGCGCTCGTAGCGACGGTGCAGGCGTCGGCACCCGGCCAGCCAGGAGACGGTCCTCTCGACCACCCAGCGGTGGTGGCCCAGTCGGGAGGAGGACTCGATGCCTTTGCGGGCGATGCGATGGCGGATGCCGCGTTGGCGGAACCATCTGCGCAGGTGGTCGTAGTCGTAACCCTTGTCGGCGTGAAGCTTGCGGCCATTCTCTACAGGTCACCTCACCCTCGATACGCCTGAGGAGGAAGGCACGCGACTGGGGTCCTCTTCACTTCATACCGCGAGCAGTCGGAGCATCTCCCTCATAATCCCGACTGGCAACGACGGATTCGCCGCCGCGGTCTCGGCGGTCTCGCCGTCGCGCAGGAGCTGGATCAGGACGCGTGCGGGCAGGCCAGGATGCAGTGCTGCCGCCCGGCGTATGCGTCCGCTCGGATCGTCGAGCAGCCGGACTGCGGACGCGGCGGTCAGGCGTGGGTCCTGCGCCGCCCGCAGGCGCACCTCCTCGTCCGTGTCACGGCCGAACCGCTCTACGAGCTCGACACTGGACGCGGGGTCGTCGAGCGCCAGGCGGCGCATGCGTGGATCCGGGGCGTCGGCGTACTGCAGTAGACCTTGGCGGGGGAAGTTGGGGTGGCTGCGGGGCCGGTCGGGGTGGCTGAGGCTGCCGGTCCACCACTGCCACACGCGGAGCAGCATGTCGGCGGGCGCGTCCTCGCAGGACTCGGCAAGGAAGAGCTGGACGACGCGATCCTCGTCCCGGGCGAGCAGTGCCACGACGTCCTCGGGGAGCCGTTTGGCGCGGGCCACGCTCTTGCGTACCACCGGGTGGGAGGACGCCGCCAGGCGCCGCATCGCCTCGGGGTCGTCGTGGAGCGCCACCACCCAGTCGAGGGGATATATACGGGCGTCCGGATCGACATTGATGCGGATGTCCGCCCGCTGGGCTTCGGTGAGGTCGGGCCGTACGGAGACCATGTACCGGACGCCGTCGTCGGGGTCGCGTGCGAGGAGGGTGGTGAGGTCCGGATCGAGATACGGGTTGTCTGCGAGCATGCGGCGTTGGTCCGTGGTGCCTCGCCGGGCCAGGCTCTCGGCGAAGTCGCGGTCGAGGCGGCAGTTCTGCAGCGCCGCGGCTTTGAGGCCTTCGGCCTCGAAGGCCGCCCGGGACAGGGGGAGTTCCTCGTGGTGTCTCAGCAGGGCCGTGGTGCGGACCTCTGGGTCGGAATCGGTCAGCAGCCTCTGCCGGGCAGATTCGTCCAGGTATGGCCAGGCGGGCCGGCAGGCCGACGCCCGGACGGTGGGCTCGGGGTCGGCGGCCAGGGCCGTCAGCAGCGGGGTGGGCAGACCTGTGAGTCGGGCGGCTTCTGCGCGTGTCTGCGCGGCAGGGTCCGTGGCGAGTTGCTCGTAGGCGGGGCCGGTGAGCTCTTCGCGGCGGTCCGCCGCGAGCATCGCGAGGATCCAGCGCTGCCTGGGGTCCTGTTCCGTGAGGACGAGGCGTGTCCACTGCTCGGGGGTGATGGGGCGCTCAGCATCCAGGAACGGGGCGCGTATCCGCCACTCCGGGTGCGTGAGCCCGGCGTCCACGACCGACGGCGGCAGGTCCTTTCGCCAGGGCAGGTAGTGCGAGTGACCGAGCAGGCCCTGCAGGACGTCACCGGTGGCGGCCGGGTTGTGGGCCAGCCCTGCTGCCCATTTCTCGCCCAGCGCCTTCATGAGCCTCGACGCCCGGAAGTTCGCGGTCCCCGCCCCCCGGAAGAACGACGCCCAGGCCGCCTCGCGCTCCTGAGGTGTCTCACCGGCCTCGGCTTGCGCGGCCGCCTCCCGCTGCCGGTCGAACCCGACCACGGAGACGATCCAGACCTCGTACTCCTCGGTCGTCATCCCCAGCAGGGTGTCCCCGTCGGCCGACAGGGTGACGAACTCCGGCTGCCCGGCGTGTTCGCCCAGTGCCCCGGCCAGGTCCCACTGCGAGGTGAGCCGGACGCGCGTCCAGCCGCGGGCTGCCGGGCCCCGCCGACTCCCCGCAACATTGATCAGGAACGAGCCGTCGGCGCCGATGAGCCCGTGCTCGGTGGCGAGCCGGTACCACTGTGCGTTGAGTTCCGCGACGAGACCGGGGTGGTCTCGCCGGACGGCGACGGCCGGAACGGCATCCGCCGCGATGACGGGCCGCCAGGCGGCCCGGGGTCGGAGGAGGACATCCTCGACGGTCCCGGCATCCCCTGCTTCCAGACCTGCGCCGGCGAGCAACTACGCGAAGGCGGCGTCTTCACTTCCCCCTGACATGGGACACCATTCTGCCGGACGGACCGACGGCGCCGGACAGCCCGTCCGCCGCCGGATGGCAAGGCCTTGCGCATGTCCGGGGTTTCCGCGCTGTGGTCACCTGCGCAGTCGAGGGAAGCCGACCGGCTGGTCGACAACTGTCAGCGCCGGTGGCCATCATCTGTGGGCCGGATCACTGCGCCAGCGTGCCGTCATCAGCGGGTGTCGAAGCTCGCTGGTTCCCGGCTCGGGGGAGGGGAGAGCAGCCTGGCAATAGGCCCGGGTGACCTGGTCTGGGGGCGCGCTGACCATACGAGAGCAGCGGATGCAGGTACCAGGGCCGTGACGAAGGAGTTGCGCCCTCCCGGATGCACTGTTCGGTTTGGCTCGTCGCAGCGGTCGGCCTGCGGCGCTCCCTCTGCCCCGCTGCCCCACCACCAGCCTGATGCCGCCTGCCTCGGTCAGCTCCAGGGATCAGGGATGAGCTGGTCTTCCGTTGAGCGCGCGGGCGCCAGGGTCAGGCGCTGCGCCGTGCCGGCGGCAGGGTCGGCGACGAGTACGTCGGGAACGTCCCACTCGAGGAACCGCAGGTAGCCGATGGTGCCGGAGGTGGTGGTGCGCGCGGCGAGCCACTGTACGAGTTCGCGCAGCTCGTCGAATTCGTCCGGGTGAACCTCCTGCCGCACGGTCAGCGCCCAGCCCTGTGCGCTGCGTGCGAGGTCGCCTATGAGTGTTCCCCCGATCCGCTGTGCAGGTCCCCGGGCGGAGAGCAGGGGGTAAGCGTCGGGGGCCCGGAGCTCCTCGCTCCCTTCTCCGAGGTGCCCACGCAGCAGTGCGAGATCGGAGTCCGTGAGGGAGCCGGGCAGGTCGAGGGTCAGCTGAAGTTCGTACAAGTCACTCACGGCGGCAGGCTACGCGGACTTCCGCCGGGAGCGTTTGCGGCGGTAGGGCGGGGGTGACGACGGGGGACCGGAGCCAGGTGGACTGACCGGGACCGCAGCAGCGTGGCCGTCTCCAGCAGGCCGACGACCTTGCCAGCTCGCACGCGACCCGAGCAGAGAAACCGGCTTTGCCCAGCCCGGGCGATGGGTTAATGCAGGATTGCTGTGACGACCCCGCCGCCGACGGCTGTGCCCGCCTCGCGGATGGAGAACCGCATGCCCTTCTCCATGGCGATCTGCTCGGCGAGCCGCACCGTCAGGGAGGCAGGTCCGCCCCGACACACGTCGAGGTCTTGGCCGCCCTGTCGGAGGGCCGTGATCTCCCCGGTGACATCCGTCGTGCGGAAGTAGAACTGGGCTCGGCGTCGCGCGAAGGTCACGTCGCGGCCGCCGTCGTCCTCCGGGAGGACGTACACCTCCGCTTCGAAGACGCTATGCGTGGTGGCCGTGCCGGGGGCGGCGAGGACTTGGCCGCGTTCGACGTCCTGGCGGGTGACGCCGCGCAGTTCGAGACCGACGTTTTCCCCGGCCTCCGCCGTTTCGAGGTACTCACCGAACTTTTCGACAGCGGTGACGGTAGCGGTCCCCGAAGCGCGCAGACCGACGTACTCCACCTCGTCGCCCACCTTCAGGACGCCGCGCTCGATCCGGCCGGTGAGGACCATGCGCGGGTGGGGACCGGAGCGCGTGAAGACGTCCTCGACCGGCATCAGGAAGGGCATGTCGCGCTCATGGGGCGCGGCCGGGAAGCCGGCCGTGGCGGCCAGCAGCCTCTCGACGTCCGCCTCCTGACGTGCCGAGCCGAAGATGATCGGTACCTCGTCGGCCGGGTACGCGTGCCGCCGCAGCAGGTCGCGGATCTCCAGTGCCAGGACCTGCCGGAGCTCCCGGTCCGGCAGCAGGTCGGACTTGTTCACGAACACGGCCACGTGCTCCACGCCGACGGCCCTGGCGAGCCGCAGCAGCTCCCCGGTGGCGGACGTCGGTCCGTCGGTCGCTGACAGCACGAGCACCACGGCGTGGCGATCACCCCGGGTCAGCTTCATGGCACCGCTCGTGCGGGGCGGCCAGTCGAGTGCCGTGAAGTGCTGCGTCATGGGGACATGGCCCGTGACCCGGGCGATCGCCTCGATCAGCGTGGTCGTGCCGCTACCCGGAAGGCCGACGTACTCCACCTCTCGGCATGATCTGATCATTGTCTCGTCCATCGGCCCATTGTGGACGGCCGGTCGTTCAACGGAACAATCGAGAGGTCGGCGATCACGCAGGTCGCCGGCCGGGATCAGATGCTCGTACCCCTGTAACGGCTCGCGCGCATCTCGCGGTAGTGATCGAGCCGCGGGCGTGGAGAGCCGACCCGTGGGAGTACGTGCATCAGCCAGTGAAGTCCCGGGCCTGAAGGTCGGAGTGCAGGGGAGTGAAGCGGGCGGCGCGGAGGTCGTCGCGGGCCTGTGCGCGTTGGACCTTGCCGCTGGTGGTGCGGGGGACGGTGAGCGGGGCGACGATCAGCACGCTCACCGGCAGGCGGAGTTCGTGGGCCAGGCGTTTCCTGAAGACGCCCGCGAGGGTCGCGGGGTCGCGGCCGTGGAGATGGAGGGGCCGGATCTCCTGGAGCAGGACGATGCGTTCGTTACCAGAAGCGTCGGGCAGGGCGAAGGCGGCGCAGGGGCCGGTGGCCGGGCCGGCGCTCTCACTGTTGCGCTCGATGTCCTGGGGATGGATGTTGCGTCCGTTGACGATGATCAGGTCTTTGGCCCGGCCGGTGACGTACAGTTCGCCACCTTGAAGGAAACCTAGGATCGTCGGTGCGCAGGAAAGGCCCGTCACCGTCGGCCGTGCGGGCGGCGAAGTGTTCCACGGTGGATTGTGGGTCGCCGAGGTATCCCTCGGCGACGCAGTCACCGGCCACCCAGATCTCACCGATGTGACCATCTTCCAGAACGCATGAAGTGACGGGATCGATGATGCGGGCATCGGCGCCGACGGGACGGCCGCAACCCACGAGGTCGGCGCCGCCCGGGGCAGGCAGGGCGCGGCCGGCCTCTAGCACGTCCCGGTCGAAGCTGCTCCTTCTCCACCACACCGCCTCCCACACCGCCCGAGCCCTCCGAGACGAGCTCACCACCGCCGCGGCCTGAGGGACCGATCCCCACCAGCCGGGAAACACTCGCACACGGATGCCCTGCCGGAGATGCGGTCAGGTGAGCCGACGGCCGCCGCCGCAGCCGGACGGGGCCTCGGGACGGGCGCCGTCCGGCCGTTCGGGGTGGTGCAGGGCGGCGAATTCGGTCACGGTTTGCCCGAGCGCGGACAAGAGCTGAAGCGGCCAACGGCGACCGTCATAGCCCGTTCGCAACCCAGCCGTGCACCGATCTTCCGCGTCCGCACACAGCGGATCGACCCGGGAATCGCGGAAGCCGTCGAGCGGCAGACGAAGGCGATGCGCGAGCTCAGCCACCGTGCCTTGCGCAAGCTGAGCATCTTGTACGGGCCGGAGGCCACGTCGGAGTACGAGACGCTTGTCGGTCGCCCCCGCCCCCGGGCGCACCCCGCCGTCGAGGTTGATCAGGGAACGGACGCCTGCTCCCTGCGGCCGGCCCTCGGGCGCAGGGAGCGTACGTGCCACCGGGCTGCGGTTCAGCAAGCGCTGAAATCGAAGGAGAGGTCGCCGGTGTTGGTGTCGTAGTCGGAACTGGTCCAGTACGGCCCGTTCATCGTGACGCGCAGGGTCACACGGTACGCGCCGCAGCCGACGTCGGAGCCGCTGTAGATCTCCTTGGTGACGTTCCGCTCCGTGGCCGTCGTCGCCATGTGGCCGCTGCCGGCGATGGAGCGGCCGTCACGCGGTCAGGTTGACGGACCACATCTCGATCAGAGCCTCGTTGGAGCTCGACGCGCTGTACCAGGCTCCGCCCCAGTAGTACGTGACGCGCTCGAACTTGATGTACGCCCTGCTCGAGGCGGGGTCCACGCAGGGCGTGACGTCCAGGTACGTGTACTGGCCCTTGCCGTAGAAGCCCTGCGTCGCGGCGCAGTACTCGGTCCCGGCGGCACCGCGCGGCGCGGCCGCCACGGCCGGGGCGAGCGCCAGGCCGGAGACCGCGAGGGCCAGGGCGGACAGCGCCGCGCCGGCCGTGCGGGATCTCCTGGAGCCGACGGACGGAGTGACGTCTCGGATATCTCGGATGTCCCGGACGTCTGGGGTGTTCGGGGATGTCGCCTTCACCTGGCGTGAGAGCCGCATGAGTCGCCTCCTTGGGCGCGGGGCGCGTCAAGGACAGTACGGGCGTGTCAAGCATCGACACCCTCTATGCCGATAACTCGCCCATAAGAGGAGTCCGGCTGCTCGTCCCTGTCCCACCAGCCTCATCGGGCGCACGCCCCTGCGTGCGGGGGCTCTCCGCCACCGACCGCCGCGCGGGGAGGTGGACCGCATGCGGGCCTTCCACATGAAGAAGTCCCTCGGCTCCGGGATGCCGAGGGACTGCCCGCTCACGTCACTGGGCTGACGAGCGGGCCCGCGTCGCGACATCGGAGACGTTCAAAAATCCTCGCCGTGTGGTCCACCATCGGCACCCACTGTGGCGAGAGACCGAGGGGTACGTTCAACCCCTCAGTCGAGACAGAACTCGTTGCCCTCGATGTCCTGCATCGTGATGCACGACTCGTTGACGCCATCGGCGCGCTGCGTCAGCACGTGTTTCGCGCCGAGCGCCATCAGCCGTGCGCATTCGGCTTCGAGCGTGGCCAGGCGCTCGTCACCCACGAGGCCGGTGCCGACCCGCACATCGAGATGCACGCGGTTCTTGACGACCTTGGCTTCGGGAACTCGCTGGAAGAGCAGGCGCGGGCCCACACCCGAGGGATCGGTGCACGCGAAGTAGATCTCATCCTCAGGCGGCAGCGAGTGGTGGTACTCCTCCCACGTGGTAAAGCCCTCCGGGACTGCCGGTACGACGTACCCCAGCACCTCGCACCAGAAGGCGGCGAGGCGCGCAGGTTCGGCGCAGTCGAAGGTGACTTGGAACTGTTTGATAGACGTCATCGGTTCACCATAGTGCGTGTGTAAGTCTGCCGGTATCTCGTGACAGCAATGGCTAATCCACTGCGAGTAACGTTTGCCCGAGTGGGGCCACGGCTCTGGTCAGTGGCCGCCGCTGGGGGTGTCGCACCCGGAGTGGTCGGGGTAGCCACCGAAGGAGTCCGCCCGGGTGGAGTCGCGGTTCATCGTGCCCTCCACACACAGCGGTGAGGTGTCGACCTCTATGAGGAAGCCCACCCCGGTGGGGCCGTTCTCGTACGAGCGGACCTTCTCGGCGGGGTAGCCGAGACCGGTGAGTGCGCTGCGGGTGTGTTCCGGGGCGAAGTCGCCGCGCCGGCGGAGTGGTTCGAGCGCGGCCTGGATGCGTCCGACGGCCGCCAGCCCGTCGCAGCGGCGTCGGCCGTGCAACGGGAAGGGGACCCTGAAACCGTGATTCTCGGCGTAGTGGTCACCAGGCGCAGCCGACCCCGTCGTACCTGCCGTCCGCGGAGGCGTCGGCGTGGGACTCTCACCCGGACACGGGAAGTCAGCCGGTGTGCTTGTCGTCGCGCTCCCGGTCGGCGTGGGATGCGAACTCCGGTATGCGTCGGCGGTATCCCCAGGCCGCTCTGTTCCGCATCCCACCGCCAGCACAGCCAGCACTGCCACCGGCAGCATCCCGCGCCGGAGCCCCGTCGTTGTCCTCTTCGTCATCATTCGCCGATCCTCTCCCGCTCCGAGGCGGGCGTCATGAGTCCTCGTACTCAGAGGGGCCGCGACTACACCGGTCGATGTGGGCATCACAGGCCATCGGCCGGCATGTTCGGGCCGGAGTGGTCACCGGGCGAAGTCAGTTGCTGGACAGGCGCAGGTCCCCGGCCCAGGTCTCACATCGGACGCGGCCCGATTCGAAGGTGAGCTCAAGCGCGAGTCGGCCGGTGTCCGGGGCTGCTTCTTCGTGTACCGCCAGGACCGTCTCGCCGATATGGTCTGCGAACGGGGTCTCCCTGTGCACCGGCGCCACTTCTACGCGGCCGGACTCCGCCATGTCGTATCCCTCCACGGGGACCGATGTCTCTACGACCAGGCACCAGTCCGATCCCGTCGTCACGTGGGTGGCGGCTTCCTCGTTGTCGATCATCCACACATCCAGCGGGCCGGTCCGGGGCTCCGTACCGTCCAGGTGCCACGACACAAGCACGCGTTCAAGGCGTCTCCCGATCAGGTAATCAGGACGCACTCCGGCTCCGTGCAACGGGCACTCGTTCACCCCCTTCGACTCCACCCGGCGACCGTACCGTCAGACAAAGCCACAGGTCACGCGCTTATACGGGACAAGCTCTCGGACACGCCAGCGGGTCGCGACTACGACGCGGGCGACGAGGAGCTCGAGAGATGCCGCCCGCCCCCGTACCCTCTGCGCTTCCCGCGCGATCCGTGAGTAGCTTCGTAGCCGCAACGTCCGTGCGGTCAGCCCGCAGCCCGCAGCCCGCAGCCCGCAGCCCGCCGACCGGGGCGGCCGCCCTTTGCGGCGAGGGCGCGCCCGCGGGCTCCCGCCAGCCTTCGACGTTGCGGTCTGCATGCACCGAATGGGGAGAGTTGTTCAAAAACCCTCAAGCTTAGACGGGCGGCAGCAGATCACTCTCGCTGACGGTGTACGTCAGCAGGGGGTAGACGAAGTCCGTTTCTTTGTTCTCACGGCGCCGTAGTTGGTAGAACTCGCGCCTCTGCTCATCGTCGGCCGACGTGAGGCGTGCACCCTGCGGGAGGTATGCATGTCCGTCGCGAAACTGGACGAAGGTCTTTGATGTTCGAAACGTTACACCCAGCCATTGGTTGTCCACGGCCTTGACGGACGTGTCCAGTACGATCTTGTGTCTGAGTCGCCGATTCGAGTCGGTAGAAAACACGACGATGCTGTTGTGGGCGAGGGGGACCTCGAACTGCTCGCCCGCTGACTCCTTTGACTCGAAGACCAGCTTCCTTGGTGGGCTCGCTTCGGGGTGTTGGTAACAGGAGAAGACGGCGATGAACGACTCGCCGGCCAGATCGAGGGCTTGGTCGGAATGGCTGCCCATGGTGGTGTAAGCGTTCGTGTAGCTCTCGATGAGAGCGTTGTTGAAGCCGACCGGGAGTGCCGCACGCTCCTGAACCTGTTGCGCCAGCCGTTCGTGCACCGTTCGGAAACGCTGTGTCGGGTTGCTGTACCGAGTCGTGGTGCGTACGAGAGGCACGCCACCCGATTCGTCGACCTTGGTGAGCGTGGCGCCTCGCCGGCCTTTCCCTACCTCTTCCCAGCGAACAGACGCGGACAGCTCCGCGAAGAGATCATCACCGGTTGGCACATCGTACGAGAGGACCTCGTCCGAGATCCTAGGCTCGGGGGGCAAGGTAATCTCCCGTGTTCATGCTGAAGAGGAATTTGTCGCCGTAATCAATGAAGGACGAGGTCCTGTTCTCCTCGGCGTACAGCTTGCGCAGCTCGTCCATGCCGGCCGGTGTGGGTGGCCCCAGCTTCGTCAAATTTCCGGCCACCTTGAGGAACGTGTGGCCGTTCTTGTGAACGGCTTCGGCGCTCGAACAGCGCACCACGTAACCCAGGCGGGTCGGGAGTAGCTCGGCTTCCAACGACGAGGGCCGAATTTCGTGCGTGTACAGGCGGTTGGTGGACAGCGGCATGAAGAATACGGAGCCGGGGTAGAGAGTCAGGGTGAACTGCTCGGGGAGGGCAATCCCATCGCGCTTTTCGGCCGGCTCCTTGAGGCGGAAGTGGAGTTTGGTCAGCGCGCTGACACCCTTCATGCCGTAGTCGAAGGCGTCCTCGGCCAGGGGCTGCAGCTTGTCGAGCCGGTCATAGAAGGTGCAGAAGGCCATGATGCCATTGACGGGCATGTCCTTGGTCTTGTCGGCGTGAGCCGAGATCTTGGCCTTGGACTGCTTGCGCTCTGCTGTGGCAAGGGTGTTGTGGTAGATCTGAGCGAGGACGTGATTCAGCGGTGCCTGGTCCCGGAAGACGGTGGCCGCCTCACGGTTCAGAGCCTCGACGATGCGCGTGTCGGTCGGACCGAAGCTCTCCGTCGGCCCCGAGAGATTCGTGGAGCATCGAAGCAGGCGGAAATGCAGTTCGTCACCGTTTCGTGTGACGGGCGTCAGATAGATTCCGCTGCGATGGGCCGCTCCAGGTTTGGTGGACTCCGTCAGGGACTGGAACGCGTGCTCCGTGCGGATCCGTTCGAAGTGATCGGTGCCGAGTCCGAAAAAGTTGCGGTAGTACATGCCGACGCCGTGTACGCGGATGGGAACCCGGCCGAGGTCGACGAGGGGCCAGGGTTTGTGGACGTCCTCGTGATAGCCGTGTGACAGCTCCCGGACAACGAATACCCGGGCAGCCGCGCGCAGTTGACGGCTGCTGATCCCGGATATGTCGCCACACAGGTAGACGGTCTTCTGTGTGAGGTCGGGCGAACCGGAAGCAAGGTCCTCCGGCGTGATGACGGAACCGAAGAAGTCCCTGATCAAGTCGTTGTCCTGCAGCGTCGAAGGCGCAACCAAGGTGTTGCTCGAATCCTCGATGCGGGCTTCTGTCGCTTCTCTTGTGCACATCAAACGGTCCCCGTCCGTCATTCACAGATCTTGTGGACTTCTCAAAAGTGTGGGCACGACAATGGCCCGCACTCTTTCATTTGCGTTGCGCAACAAAAATGAAAGGTTGACGGACCGTTGAACCTTGATGCTCTCACGGGGCCCGACGGCGGGCAACGGGGTTCTGCTGTACGGACCGTGTACGCAACTGTCAGCCGGCTCTCCGGCCTGGAAGCGACGAGCCGGCCTCGGGCGCCGGCGTCCACCGCGCCCGCGCAGCCGTGGCCGAAGCGCGCGGCGTCGGCCACGGTGCTGCTCACCCGAGTGTCGCCCCAAGGGACCGTTATGTCCGAGGGGACGGCTTCGGGGCTTCCCAGGCGGGGCCGACGGAGACGTAGGTGGTGCGGTGGATGAGGTCCCCGGCGCTGAGCTTCTGCGTTCCCCACGGCAGGCCGTCGTTCCGCGCCGTGTCCACGGCCTCCAGAACATGGAACGCCTGGGTGTCGATGATCAGTCGCCGGCGCCAGGTATCGGCGTCCAGCTCGACGACCGTGCCGACGCGCCCGGTGCTGTCCTTGACGCGCTCCGTCACCCGTGCCCCGGGGATCCCGGTGAGGACCTCGAAGAGCGCGGCCCGCAGCCGTGGTTCGGCGGGGGAGCGGGCGAGCAGGTCCTCGATGCCGTTGAAGAGCCCCTCCTCGGCCGACTCTCCGGTGGCCTTCCCGACGAGCCGGTCCCGCAGTGCCGCCGGGTCGGTGGGCAGCTCCTTGAGGCCGTCCCACGTGACCGGCTTGTCGCAGATCACGTAGGCCACCCCTCCCGTGTCCTTCTGGGAGTATTCGTAGACCGGGCCGTCACCGCGCTGCTCGAGCGTGCCGCTCCGGCTCAGCCAGACGGTCTCGTACGACCCGTCCGGCCGCTGGGCCTTGTCGCTGCTCCGGCTCCACTGGAGCATCCGCACCTTCCAGTACGGTGCCGTCTCCGTCCGCTCGCCCGCCGCCGCCGGGGAGCTCTGCGCGCCTCCGGAGTCCGACCAGGGCTGGAACGCGACACCCAGCGCGATCACCACGACCGCCGCCGCCGAGACGAGCACCGGAAGGCGCCGCCGCCACGTCCGCACCGGGACGACCGCGGCCACCGGCTCCCCTCGGAGCTCGACGGCGGGCCCTTCCGCCTCCTCCCGGCCCGCCTCCGATCGCACCGCGGCCAGCGCCGCGGCGATGGCGCCCGCCGAGGGCGGCGGAACCTTGCCCGCGGCCTTCAGCTGCCCGGCGCCGGGGAAGTCGAGGAAGTCCGTGCCGTCCGTGCTGCTGTCCTGCCCGGTCATGCGAGGTCTCCTGTCAGGGAAAGCGAGGCGGAGGGGCCGAGCGCCGCACGCAGCCGGGTGCGCGCCCGGTGCAGCCGGGACCTGGCCGTGCCCGCGGGGATGCCGACGACGGCCGCGGCCTCGGTGGGGCTGAGCTGCTCCCACGCGATCAGGAGCAGCAGCTCACGCTCGACGGCCGGCAGCTCGGCCAGGGTCCGGCGCATCAGCGGAGCGACCGCCGCCGCGTCCAGCCTCCGGTCGACGGCGTGCCACGGGTCGCTGCTCGCCTCACCGGTGAGCGCGGCGGCAGCGGGCCGTTCCTGCCCGCGCCAGTGCGCGGCCAGCACGTTGCGAGCCACGCCGAAGAGCCACGCCCGGACCGGGCCGCGGGCCGCGTCGTACGTGCCGCGTCCCGCGTAGGCCCGCAGCCACGCCTCGGCCAGCAGATCGTCCGCCGCGCCGGGCGCCCGGCGGGCAAAGTAGCCGTGCAGCGCCCTCGCATGGCGCTCCACGAGCGGTTCGAAGGCCGACGCGTCGGTTCCCGAGCGCGCCAGCAGTTCCTCGTCCGTTGCCACGGACCTCCCCTTCCACGGGCCACGCCGTCCGCGGCCCCGTCCCCTTCTTGTCACCGCCCCGCAAAAGCGTTCGCGCCCCAGGGGCCGGACGCAGGCTGCGACGTCCCGTCAGGCCACTGGGCGAACATTTCGGGTGCGGGAAGGCGTCCAGCTGAGCGCTGGGGGCTCCTGAGATCAGACGCCTGATTCACTGCGCACCAGCCGTCGGCCCGCCGCGAGGGCGTTTTCATAGCGGATGAGGGCGTGCTGTGCGGCAGGTGTAGCGTTCCGGTATGACGTCAGCAGTGCCTCGCTTTCCGGTGCATCCGATCCGCGGTGTGCGTGTGCTGCATCAGAGGCAGAACTGCGCCCCGCATTTCGCGGAGATCACGGTGGATTTCGAGCCCGCAGCCGAAGGGTTCACGTTCGAGGTCGCCGAAGAACTGATGATTGAGCACGACTCTTGTGCTTACGGGGATCTGCAGGGCCTTTTCGCCGCGGCCGCTGCCGGGATGCAAGAACAGTTGGCACAGCCCGAACATGGCCTCGTCATCGCCACGCACGTGGTCCTGCGGCAGGCCCGAACCCAGTCGTTCGGCTCCCACGAACTGGCATTCAAGATCGCAGGGTATCTGGCTGCCCGCGAGGCCCTGGCACGTGCCCTTGGACGCGATCACCCGCTGGAACCCGACGGGAGGCTGGTGCACTCGCCTGCCGCCGCATCCGAACAGGGACAGGACAGGGCAGCCACCTGACGTCAGCCACCGCGGATGCGTTCTCCTCGGCCGCGTGGCGGGAATCTCTCGTGACGCCGAGCGCCGCCGCCCTTGGCAGAAGCATCGAAGGCCCAGCCGGGCACAGGCGTCGTCAGGCGTGCCGTCCTCGGGCCGAGCAGAACCAGCCCGCGATGTTCCCGAAGAACGCGCACGCCCACCACAGGAGCACTACGGGCGCGATGTAGTAGGAAGGCCACAGCAGCCAGGCCACGCCGCAGCCGGAGCCGACGGTGACGAGCAGCGGGACCACCGCGTACCAGCACCGCCCGGTGCGGTGCATCACCCGCACCGCGCCCCTGCCGGTGAGGAACGCGGCGAGCGCGAAGACGGCGAGCACGACGAGGCCCATGAGCGGCGAATCCATGTCCCGACGTTATCCGCTCCGCGAAGCGGATCAAGAACAGCCCCCGCTCGCAGCGAGAGCGACCTGATACGGCCGGCGCCGCGGGGTGGTGCCGGACCGGGCCGCGCACCGCAGCTCTCCTCAATCGAGCGAATCGAGCGAATCGAGTCAATCGAGCAGGGGAAAGCGGCGCGGGGCCAGAAAGAGCGCGGCTACGGCGAGGGCCGCCGCCGCTGCGGCGCCCACGTAGACCCAGTCGACTGCCGTGGCGACGGCATCGCGCAGTGGCCCGGCGGCAGACGGGGAGGCAACAGGGGAGGACAGCGAGTCGAGGGGTGCGCCCCCGGTGGACGGGAGGCCGGAAGAAGTATCCCGGAGACGGGAGGTGAGGATGGCATTGGCCAGGGCGCCGAAGACGGCGGCACCGACGCTGGAGCCGAGTTGGCGGCAGAAGAGGAGGGAGGCCGTTGCCGTACCGCGTTCCGACGGGGGCACCGTCGACTGGACTCCGACGATCAGGGGGAGCTGGGTGATTCCCAGGGCGGCGCCGAGGGCCAGCGAGATGAGGGCCGGGTACCAGGCGTTGCGGGCGCCGGAGAGGGCGGGGAACGCCAGGAGAACGGCGCAGGCGGCGGCCATTCCGGTCATTGCCGACTGGCGGAATCCGATGCGCCGGTAGACGTGCTGGCTGAAGGCCGCCGAGACGGGCCAGGCCACCGACATGACGGCCAGCACGAAGCCCGCCCGCAGGGGGTCGAGGCCGAGCACGGTCTGGGCGTAGGTGGGGAGGAAGACCGTCGGGGCGATGGTCAGCACGCCGAGGGCCGCCATGGCCAGATTGGCGGAGGCGATGGTACGGCGGCGCCACACCCAGCCGGGGAGGACGGGATCCGCCGCGCGCCGCTCGATCATGACCGTGGCGGCCAGCAGTGCGGCGCCCGCGCCGAGGAGGGCGAGGGACGGCGCGGAGAGCCAGGGCCAGGCGTGCCCGCCCTGGACGACAGCGGTGAGCAGGGCGCAGCCGGTCAGGAAGAGGGTCAGTGCGCCCGCCCAGTCGATGCGCGGGCGCTCGGCGGCGGGTTTCCGGGGCGACTCGTGCAGGCGGCGTGTCAGCAGTACGAGGCAGACCACGCCGAGCGGGATGTTGAGCAGGAAGACGAGGCGCCAGTCGGCCCAGGTGGTGATGAGGCCGCCCACTGCCGGGCCGAGTACGGCGGAGCCGGCCCACACGGAGGAGATGGCGGCCTGGATCCGCGGGCGTTCCTCCAGGGGGTAGAGGTCGGCGGCGAGGGTCTGGACGGTGCTTTGGATCGCGCCTCCGCCGAAGCCCTGGACGATGCGGAAGACGATCAGCGCGGCCATGTTCCAGGAGCCCGCGCACAGCGCGGAGCCGGCCAGGAAGAGGGTGATGCCGGACAGGAGGACCGGCTTGCGTCCCAGTGTGTCGCTGAGCTTGCCGTAAACCGGCAAGGACACCGTTCCGGCGAGCAGGTAGCCGGAGAAGAGCCAGGAGAAGTACGAGAATCCGCCGAGGTCGGCGACGATTTGCGGAACGGCGGTGGCCACCACCGTACTGTCGAGGGCCGTCAGCGCCATCGCCGTCATCAGGGCGACGGCGACGGCACGGCGGCCGGGCGGTGCGGCAGTGCCGTCTTCCGTCCGCCGCGGGCTCGCGGTGCGGGGTTTCCCGGAGTCGTTCACCGGAGGGCCCCCGTGCCCTCCAGGTCGCCGTGACCGTAGTTGCCGTTCATCAAGCTGCCAGTCATCAAGCTGCCGGTCATCAAGGGGACGCCGAGCAGTGGTTCCAGGCGGCTCAGCAGGCGCTCGGAGGTCTGCTCGACGGCCGCCCGCCCGGCGCCCTGGACGATGAACCGGGCCAGCGCCTGGCCCCGGGCCACTTCGCTGCCGGGGCCGGTGCGGTACTCGCCGAAGCCGATGACCTCCTTCACTGAGGGGTGCTCGGCAAGCGGGGCCAGGGTCGCGCCGGGGGCGAGCCGGCCACCCTCGCGGGGGATGACGACGCGGACCGCGGTGCAGCCGGCCCGGAAGGACGGTGCGGGGACGTCGTCGGCCCCGGCGAGGATGTCCAGCAGCGCGGTGTAGATCTCCTGCCCGGTGGCGTGGCGGTACGCGGCGGGCAGCCCGCCGCCCATGACCCGGGGGTTGAACTCGACCAGGACAGGACCCCGCGGGGTGACCATGAGCTCCAGGTGGAACACCCCGACGTCGGCACCGATCGCCGCGCAGACCTGGCGGGCGTACTCCCAGCACGCGGTGGCTCGTTGCGCATCCAGGTCGGCGGGGATGAACGAGCCCAGGGCGGTGACCCCGTCGCCCGCCCAGCGGAAACGGCCGCTGATGCACAGCGGGAAGAACCGGTCGCCCCGCACACCGAACTCCATCGAGACCAGCTCCCCGGCCAGGAACTCCTCGATGAGGACGCCACGCCGGAACTGCCCGCGCCAGTCCTCGGGCACCGCGTCGAGGCCGTGCTGCAGCGCGTACCAGGCCGCTCGGGCCTCGCCCGCGTCGTGGACGACGCGGGCGAGCATCCCGGCCGCCCCGGACGGCGGCTTGAACACCACCGGGTAGCCGATTCGCTCCGCCGCCGCCAGCGCAGCCGCCTCGTCGCCGGCGGTCGCGAAGCGCGCGGAGGCCAGGCCCGCGGCCTGAAGCGCCGCCCGGCAGCGGTCCTTGCGCCGGGCGACGAGCACCGCCTCCGGGCAGGTGCCCCGCAGCCCCAGCGCACGGCAGGCCACGGCCACGGCCTCGGCGGACATCTCGTGCTGCGTGGTGACGAAGTCGATGGGGTGTTCCGCGTGGCACTCGGCCAGTGCCCCGGTCACCACGTCGTGATCGGTGGTGACCAGCCCGTCGACGAGACGGTCCACGGACGAGACCAGCGCCAGGTTGGCGTCGGTGAGCGGGTACTGGGTGTGTGCGGACTGCAGATACGTGACTCGGTGTCCGGCTTCTTTGGCCAGCCTGATGGCCTGCAGGGCAGCGGGGTTGGAGTCGACGAAGGCCAGGTGCATGGAATTCCCGGTGGTTGCCGGTGGGACAGGGCGGTCTGGGGGAGTGGGAGATGGTCAGCGGTAGTGGGTGACGCCGTTCCTGACACGGTAGGCGTCGCGCTCGAAGAGCTGGAACGCGACGGCGTCACGGCCGTGGAACAGCGCGCCTGCGGCAGCCATGTTGCGCCGCAGGAACCCCCGGGCGTAGCTCTCCGGATCCTCGTCGGTGAGCGATTCCAGATAGGTCCGGTGCTGCAGCACCGCCTCGACGGCACGATCCTCGGCGCCGGCGACCTCCACGGCATGCGTGGGGTAGGGCGAGCCGGCGACGCCCATCCACCGCACCCCTTCCCAGGGTTCGAGGCCGTCCTCGGGGAAGACGTAGCGGTTGCCGGCGTCGGCGACGGCGTCCAGCGCGGCCCGGCCGACGACACGGTGGTCCGGGGTGTTCCAGGAGACGCCGCGCCAGTGGTCGTGATGGTTGATGGTGAGCACGATGTCCGGCCGGTGGCGGCGGATGGCGGCGGCGAACTCCCGGCGCAGCGCCAGGGAGTCTGTGATCAGCCCGTCGGGGTGGGACAGGAAGTCCACCGAGGTCACTCCGGCGACCGCTGAGCTCGCGCGCTGCTCCCGCTCCCTCAGCGGCGCGGCCTTCTCCGGGGCACACCCGTCGATGCCCGCCTCGCCGCGGGTGGCCAGAACGTACGCGATCTCCTTGCCGCTGCCGGTCCAGGTGATCACCGCCGGTCCCATGGCGTACTCGATGTCGTCGGGGTGCGCCACCAGCGCCAGCGCGCGGGACCAGGCGGTGGGCATCTCCTCAAGCCGTGCCGTCATCGTTGCTCCCTGCTCTCTGTGTGCCGGCGCCGCCCTCGGCGGCGGTGGGGGTGGCCGGCCCGGCGGCGGTGGGACGGCCGGCCAGTACGGTCTCGATGCGCCGCAGGCCCTCCGCCAGGACGTCCGGATCCCGGGCGAAGGTGAGGCGGATGCCGTGCTCGGCGCCGAACACCTCGGCCGGCATCAGCAGAACGCCCTGCCGGTGCAGCACATCGCGGCAGAACTCCAGCGAGTCCGGCAGTCCGGGGGTGTGCAGCCAGGCGTACGGGGTGCCTTCCGGCTGCCACATCCGCAGCGTGCCGCGGTGCCGGTCGACCCACGGCTCCAGCGTCCGCAGCCCCTCGGCGATCAGCTGCCGGTAGCGCCGTACGTGGTCCTCGCTGCGCTCCAGCATCCCGGCGGCCAGCCGTTCCAGGAGTACGGAGTTGGTCACGGTGGTGAAGTGCTTGTACTGCATGGCCGCGTCCACGACCCCGGGCGGGCCGCACATCCAGCCGACGCGCAGCCCCGGGGCTCCGTAGACCTTGGAGACGCTGGATACGGAGATGGCGTGCTCGTACGCCCCGACCAGGGAGTCGGCGCCGAGGTCGGCGACGTACTCCTCGTCGAGGAGGAGATGGCCGCCGTGCGGTCGCAGCGCCTCGGCCAGGTCCCGGAGGCCGGCTGCGGTGATCTGCCGGCCGGTGGGATTGCAAGGCGAGTTGACCACCACGGCCCTGGTGCGAGGACCGATCCGGCGGAGTGCTGCGGCGACGTCCGGTCGGCCGTCGGGGGTGACGCCGACGGCGTCCACCCGGCATCCGGCCCGGGACAGCACCGGCTCCGCCTGCTCCCAGCCGGGGGTGAAGACCACGGCGTGGTCGCCTGCGGAGAACAAGGTGCGGTAGAGGAGGTAGAGGGCTTCCTGCCCGCCGTGGGTGATGCCGATGTGGGACGGGTCCCGGCCGTAGAGGCGGGCGACGACGCTGCGCAGTGGGGTGGTTCCCCGGCCGTTGCCGTAGTCGAGGAGGCAGTCGGCGGGCATGGTGTGGTCGGAGAGGCGGCTGCCGCCCACGTAGCTGTCGCCGAGGTCGATGTCGTAGTGGCCGTGGGCCTCCTCGAAGTACCACTGCCGCATGGTGATGGCGGGCGTGCGGCCGACCGTCATGAGGCCAGCCGCCGGCGGAATGCCGGGGTCCACCGGCCGGTCACGACGGGCCGGGCGGGGCCGGTCAGGGTGACTTCGCCGGTGCCGGAGATGCCGATGGCGAGCGTGCCGCCGGGCATCTCCACGGTGACCTCGGGGCCGGTCAGGCCGAGGGTGTGGGCGGCGACGGCCGCCGCGCAGGCGCTGCTGCCGGAGGCGAGCGTGTAGCCGGCGCCCCGTTCGTAGCACTCGATGCGGATGCGGTCGGTGGCGCGCACCTCCATCAGCTGGACGTTGATGCTGCCGGGGAAGCGTTCGTGGCGGGCGAGGAGGGGGCCCAGGCGCCGGGCGTGCTCCTCGGTCACCTCGCTGCCGTCCAGCGGGAGGACGCAGTGCGGGTTGCCCAGGAAGACACAGGTGGCCGTCCACTCCTGCGCCAGCGCGGGCAGGGTCTCGTGCAGCATCTCCCGGCGCGGGCCGGTGGCGCCGATCAGCTCGCTGTCGAGGGAGGCCCGCCCCATGGAGACGCGTACGGGGGCGGGGTCGCCTGCGGCGGCCGGCGCGTTCGGGGCAGTGTCCATCAGCTGCACGGTGACCGGTCCGGCCAGGGTGTTGACGGTGAACTCCGGCTCCTCCGTCCAGCCGTGGTCGTACAGGTGACGGCCGAAGATGCGCAGGCCGTTGCCGCTCTTCTCGCACTCGGTGCCGTCGGAGTTGAAGGTGCGCAGCCCGAATCCGCCGTCCGCGGGGAGGGGGCCGTAGAGGATTCCGTCGGCGCCGGGCCCGTAGTGGCGGTCGCAGATCAGCCGGACGTTCTCCGGCGTCGGCTCCACCTGACCGGCGGCCGGGGTGATGACCAGGTAGTCGTTGCCCAGGGCCTCGTACTTCACGAAGTCGTGGCCGTCGTGCACCGCTCCGCGAGGGTGCGGCAGGAAGTCCGTCACGTCCTCTCCCTCAGGCTTCCGCGCCGACCGCGACGGGGGACCGGTCCCGCATGCGCCGCAGCAGTTCGTCGAGATAGTCCTGGGAGGTGTTGAGCCTGATCATCGCCCCCAGGGCGATGTCCCGGCCGATCCGGGCGTCGCCGTCCACCAGCGGCGCCACGACGTTCTTGAACCAGCCGGAGGCGTGACCGGCATCGACGCCGATGTGGAGGTCGTGGTAGGTGATGCCGGCTTCGTGCAGGCCCAGCTTGCGCCAGGTGTCGACCACGCAGCGGAAGCGGCGGGGCGCCAGGTACTCCGTCACACCGAAGTAGCCCACGGCTTTGTAGTAGTGCCGGCGGGCGAGCCCGAGGCAGGCGGAGAGGTTTCCGGAGATCCCGGCCTCCAGCATGAAACTGTCCCGGATGAAGGCGCGGTCCGCACCGATGGCATCCAGGGTCCGGGCGAAGAGGCTGGTGTGGACCAGCCCTGTGTCGCCGTTGCCCATCTCGTCCCAGTAATTGGCGGCGATCTCCATCTTCTCGCCGCCGGTCCGGCCCATCTGCATCGAGGCGAGGATGTCGTCGAAGCGGGGGTCGAGGTTGGTCTCCTGGGCGAGCAGCAGCCGCAGGTCCTCCCGGGTGCCTCGCTGTGCGATGTGTTCGTGGTAGAGCGGGTGCCATCCGGCGGGGTGTGCGTTGACGAGGTCCTTGAGCCAGCGGACGTACTCCGGTCCGGACCGGGGGTGTCCCGTGACGGTCTCCTCGTCGATGCGGGAGAGCTCGTGGCCCAGCATGGCCTGTTCCAGGATCGCGGCCACGTCCCGCAGGAGGGGCTGCCGTTCGTGGTCGACGTCGGTGATGTCCACACCGGTGAAGTCCCGGTCGTAGACGTGGGCGAGGAGCTCGTGCACCTCGGCGAGCGCGGTGCGGTCGTTCTGCCCGTACGCGCGCTCGGCGATCTCCTTGCACGCGGTGGCCAGTCGGCTGCGGAACGCGTAGTCCTCGGTCAGCAGGGCCAATTCGCCGGCGGTACAGGACTCCAGCGCGCGAACCGCGGACAGCGGGCCCGCGGCGAGCAGGTTCTTCCGGTTTTCAGGCATGCGGAATCAGCGCAATCTTCTCGGTGAGGGGTGATGGTGGGGGAGGAGGGGCGGGGCCGGGGTCAGCCGGCGTCCTCGGACAGGGCGGCGGAGTCGTGCTCGTCGCCGTACCACTTGTGCCGCCAACGCGAGAAGGCGACGATCACGATGTCCCGGTGCCCGGGCCGGCCGTCCGCGGAGACCACGTCCGTCACGTCGTGGGCGATGGCCTTGTCGTCGAGGAGCACGGCCTGGCCCGCCTGCAGCGTCCCGGACCAGAAGGGCTCGTCCGCACCGGGGTTCCACAGCCGGGTCCGGCCGCCTCCCACGTTCTCCCGGCGCAGCACGGCGATCATGACGAACTCGTGGCCGTCATGGTGCACGCCCTCGGGAGTCAGCGGCCCGGGGCGGCCGGCCTCGGCCCGCGTGCGGTTCTGGTGCACGTTGATCTGCCAGTCCTCGCCCCGGTCGAGGCCGAGGGCGGAGATCCCCGTGGAGATCAGGCCGGTGAAGTCGGCCTTCACGGGCTCGTAAACCCTGCGGATGCCTCCGGCGGCCTTGTTGAACTTCTTGTACGCCGTGTAGTCCCGATGGGGCAGCAGCTCGAAGTTCCAGTTGCCGCCCTCGGCGGGGGACAACCGGTACTGCGAGAACCGTTTGAAACGTGTGCCGTTGCCCATGTACTCGTCGACCGGAAGGTCGTCGTAGCTCTCCAGGAGCTCCGCGGGTGCGGCGGGCAGGTCGATGACGGTGAATCCTCGGGTGCTGATCGGCATGGGTGCTCCCTCGTGAGGAGGTGGTGATCCGTGTGAGTGGGCGTTGCGGGGTGGCCGCTGCCCGGTGGTTTGGTCCTGACAGCGCTTCTCGGCGCGTGCATGGGCGGGCGTCCGGCCGGCCGGTGACGGCATGGGCAGCAGCCCGGCGGAGAGCACATCACCGCCCTCGGGGCCCGCGAAGCAATCCACCCGCGCCTCGGCATTTTTGCCGTGAAAGCAAATTCTTGCGAGTGACCGGTGGCGCGCTCACAAGTTCGCTGCGGAGCTTGAATCCAAAGCGAATCCGAGCAGTTGCGGCGGCGAACTCATGGCAGTTTAACGGGCGTTGGGGCCAATCGCCCTTGTGGTCTGTGTCACCACGGACCTCGGGAACCTGGGCGCGAGGATTTACCGGCATGGCATGTGGCATTTTGCAGAGGTCATGAGGTAGTCGTAGAACCCGGGGAGCCGGGCAGCCGGAAGATGTGCAGCAGCCGGCCGTGAGATCCGCACGAACACCGTTCACGAGCGGCTCTGGTCACCCTTGAGCCGCTCTGCGAGGGCCCTGCGGTCGACTTTGCCATTGCTGTTCAGCGGAAGGTCTTCCACGGCGGTGCAGCGGCGCGGGATCTTCATCGGCTCGATCTGCTCGCGCAGCAGGGTGAGGACCTCTTCCGGCGCGAGGGAGGAGACGACGACCAGTTCCGCCGTGCGTTCGCCGTCCGGAGGGAGGACCACCGCCCTGTCCACTCCCGGCACCCGCCGGGCCGCGGCCTCCACCTCCGTGGTGCTGACACGGAACCCGCGTTCCTTGTAGAGGTCGTCGCGCCTGCCGACGAAATACACATAGCCGTCGGCATCGATCCAGCCGTAGTCACCCGTGCGCAGTTCCGGAAAGAGGCCGTGCCGGCGGGGGAAGCGCGCAGCGGTCAGCTCGGGGCGCTGCCAGTAACCTGCCATGACATGCCGTCCACGCACCGTCAGCTCACCGATCTCGCCCGTCGGCAGTTCTTCCCCGGCCTCGTCGCAGACGACCACTTCCGTGCCCGGCAACGGCAGTCCGCAGGAACCGGGCCGTTCCAGGTCGCCGTCGGCGGGCATGATGGTGGCCCGCTTGCACTCGGTCAGCCCGAACATCACATGGACCGCTGCCCCCGGCAGCGAGGCCCGGAGTTCCGCCAAGGTCTTCGCGGAGACGTGCGCACCCGTGTTGGTCAGCATCCGCAGATCCGGACACCCGCCCGAGGAACGGCGCAGCAGCCAGGCCAGGTTGTCGGCGACGGACGGCACCATGGGCAGGACGGTGGCCCCGCAAGCCACCAGCCTGCGCAGGAGGGCCGGACCTGTGTCGCGCTGCCCGCCGAGCCGGACGTGGGCACCCGAGCAAGCCCCCAGGAACACCTGATAGAGGCCGTAGTCGAAGGAGAGCGGCAGCGGGCAGTAGACCACGTCGTCCGCCCTGTACCCCAGGACTTCCTGGATTGCCGTGACGGCGAAGACGGCCTGGTCATGGGTGCTCACGACGGCCTTGGGGGCCGAGGTGGTGCCGGACGTGTAGATGAGGCACACCGGGTCGGCTGAAAGAGGCCCGGCCATTCCCTCGGCGGGCTGGCCGTGTCCGCCTCCGCCGTCCGGGCCGGCGGCGTCGAACCCGGCCGGTGTCACACCCGCGATTCCCCGTTCCGCCGCGGCGGCCAGGGCATCGTCGTCGTCGGAGACCACGAGCGCGGGCCGGCAGTCGTCCAGCACATGGGCCAGCGGTACGCCCCGTACCTGCTCGTGCAGGACGGAGAACGCCACCCCGAGCCGCGACGCGGCGAACGCCAGCGCCGGTATCAGGGTGCCGGTGGGCAGGGCCAGGACCATCCGGTCGCCGCGCCGAAGGCCCAGGGCGTGCAGGGCGGTGGCCAGGGTGCGGCTGCGCCGGGCCAGTTCGGCATGGGTGAGCGAGGTCTCGTCGTCGGACACCGCGACCCGGTCGGGCCACCGGCGGCCGGCCGCGTCGAGGAGGTCGTGCAGAAGCGTGGCAGGCCCGGTCACCGTGCGGCCTCCGGGGTCTGCGGTACGGCCCGGTACCTGGACACCGCGGAGACGGGCAGGACCAGCGTTCCTTCTCCCCGGCAGACGAGGACCGGCGGGTCGAGCAGCTCGGCACGCGACGGGCCTTGGTCGTAGCGGGAGGCGATCACCTTGTGCGCCTCGAACTCGATGAAGCAGCGCAATCGGGCACGGCGGACCAGCCGGGCGGTGGCATCGATGAAATCGCCCGGGTACACCGGCGCGGTGAACCGCAGCCCCGTGTACTCGGACAGCAGCCCTTCGTCGCCGCAGGAGCGGATCCCGATCTCGGTGGCGAGGTCCCCGAAGATGCGGAGCACGCGGGCACCGTCGACCAGACCGCCGCCGTAGTGGGCGTCCTGCTGCCCCAGTCGCAGCCGTGTCCGGGCTGTGATGTCGGAGGATGTTGGCATTGAGGTTGTCACTCCAGGATTGGGTGGGTGAGCGCGACCGCGATGACGAGTCCGTTCTTGTGGGCGATCGACACGGCGAGCCCGCCGACACCGGTCTCCGCGGCGTGGCCGGCGGCCCGGCCGGAGAGCCGCACGACCGGCCCGCCGTCGTCCAGGCGGCCGATCTCGATCTGCCGCGGTGTGATGCCCCGGCCGAAGCCGTGGCCGAGCGCCTTGACGACCGCTTCCTTCGCCGCGAAGCGGCCCGCCAGGAACTCGCGCCTCCGGGCGGGCCCGAGCGTGTCGGCGAAACCGCGTTCCCATTCGCTGTAGGCGAAGCCGAGGAACCAGGGGCGGGCCGACAGCCGGTCCAGCTCGCCGACGTACAGGACGTCCACGCCCGGCCGGGCGTGGATCTCCTGCCTGCGTGCCGCCGCCACGGCTACAGCTCCACGAGCCGCTGCGGCGACAGCAGGTCCTCGACGGTGTCCCGTCTGCGGACGAGATGGGCACGGCCCTGGTGGACCAGGACCTCGGCGGGGTAGCCGTGGCTGAGAAAGCGCCCCGGTGAAGCGGTCGGACCATAGGCGCCCGAACAGGCGACGCCCAGCAGGTCGCCCGGCCGGACGACGGGCAGCTCCACCCGTTTGCCCAGGACGTCATTGGGCGTGCAGAGAGGACCCGTGACCGTGTAGCGCGCGGTCGTCGGCTGCCCCAGGCGGTTGAGGACCCTGATGGGGAAGTTGCGCCGGACGAAACTCCCGACCCCCACGGCCGCCATGTGATGGTGGGTGCCGCCGTCGGCCACCACGAACGACTCGCCCATGGACTCCTTGACGTCGAGCGCCCGCACGACGTACGTCCCTGCTGCGGCCGTGAGCCAGCGTCCGGCCTCCATGATGAACCGGCAGCCCGGGTGGTTCCGGGAGAAGTCGTCCACCGCCTCGTTGACGCCGGAGACGAGCTCTTGGACGTCCGGGTCCTTCTCGTTGTCGAAGTAGGCGACCCCGACGCCCCCGCCGAAATCGACGGTTTCCAGCGGCAGCGCCAGATCGGCGGCGAGCCGTGCGGCCTCGTCCAGGATGCCGCGGGTGTTGTGGACCACGTGCTCGTGCCGCAGGAACCGCGTCCCCACGTAGGCGTGGATGCCCGTGATCCGGACATGGCGGAGGGCGGACAACTCGTCGCGGGAACGGCGCACCGTGTCCGTGTCGATGCCGAACTGGCGCGGCTTGCCGCCCATGGCCAGACCCGAACCCGGGGCGGAGAAGCCCGGGTTGATCCTGAGCATCACCGGCACGCGCCCGGCGTCGCCGGCCTCCGCCGCGAGGCTGTCGAGCAGTCGCAGCTCCCCGAGGGATTCGCACACCACCGCGCGGATGCCGGCCCGTATGCACGCCCGGAGTTCCCGGCGGGTCTTGCCCGGGCCGAGGAAGATGATGTCGCACGGTGCGACACCCGCCCGCAGGGCGGTGACCAGCTCCGCCTCCGAGGACACCTCCGCACCTGCGCCGAGTGACCGCAGGTAGGCGCAGACGCTGATGTTCGGATTGGCCTTCAGCGAGTACATGATGTCCACGGCCGGGCGGAGGCCCTCCCGCAGCCTCCTGTAGGCCGCTCCGACGACATCCGTGTCGTACACGAAGAGGGGGGTCCCGAACTCCTCGGCGAGGGCCGAGACCGCCAGCCCCTGGACGTGGAACTCGTGCTCGTTCATGCCGGGTCCTCCTCACTGCCCGGGCGGCAGCCTCCGGAGGGCAGGCCCGCGGCACGCCGGTCCGCCCGCTCGTCGCGTCGGGGGCCGCGGAGGGCCAGCAGGTCGGCGCGCTCCGGACGCAGGGCGTCGGTCTCGCACAGCACGACCTGGTCGTACGAGCCCGCCCAGTCGGCGTGCCGCTCGGCGAGTTCCCGCCAGACGCCCGTGCTGTACCCGGGCCGGTCGACGCGGTGCACGGCGATCCCGTCCGGTATCTGCAGGCCGGGGGAGACGTGCGGGCCGAGTACGGCCAGGGTGCGCGGCGTGCTTCCTTCGGCCCGGTACCGGGACAGTTCCCGGCTCAGGCATGCCGTCGCCTGCGCCTCGTTTGCGGCGCGAACGGCGGATACCGCGTCGATCCGCAGGCCCGCGTGCTCGCCGTCACCTTCTGCGCTCAGCACCAGGAGAGCCCCGGAGTCGGTGGGACCGGCGCGGTCGAGAGCCGCGTCCCGCGCGGGATGGGTGCTCTGCTCGACGATCACGACGGCCGTGGTGCGGGCCCGCCCCGACCGGTGGAACGCCGAAGCGATCCGCAGCGCGGTGAACGGTGCGGAGGCCCCCTGCTCCGAGACTGCGAAGCGCAGGCCGGTGCCTCCGAGCCGGTGCAGCACGTACGGGGACACCGGGGTGAACGGATGGAGGTCGGGGAGGCCGTGGGCCACCACGACGAGGTCCGCGTGCTGCGCCGTTGCGGTGGTGCCCGGGTCGTGCTCCAGCAGGAGCCGGGCCAGGTCCGTGTGGCTGATCCCGGCGCCGGACTTCAGCAGGCCTTCGTCGGCGCGGATCCCGAACGGCCGGTACAGGTCCTGGATGTACATCAGTTCTTCGGGGGCCGGGACCCAGGCCTTGTGGGCCGTTGGGGCAACCGCCGCGCCGGCCTTGATGCGCAGCCCTGTGGTCATGCCCGCTCCTCCCCGGCCGGGGAGGCCTGCAGTTCGCGCAGCACGAAGGCCGCGAAGCTGCCCACGGTCCTGAAGTCGTCCATGTCCAGCGTGTCCGGGTCGACGAGCAGCCCGAAGGTGTCCTCCATGGCCATCAGCAGTTCCAGGCTGGTGGTGGAATCGAGGTGCAGGTCCTCGAAGAGGCGGGTGTCGTCGGTGAGCCCCGTCACCGGCCGGTTGAGCGACTCGCTGATGCCGGCCTCGATGGCGGAGACGACAGTGCGGTGGTCCATGGTCAGTTGTCTCCTGCGGAGTCGGGCCGGGGCTGTGGTGCGGGCCGGGGCGGCGGCTGGATGCTGCGGCGCTGCGGGTGGGAGGAGGGACGCGAGAGGACGGTCGCGCCGTAGCTGCCTCCCACACCCACCGCGGCCATCAGGTAGTTCCCGCCGGCCACGAGCCGGCCCGCGTCGGCGAGCGTCCTGTAGTTGATGAGGGGGTCGGCCGAGAAGCAGTGGCTGTAGCGCGCGATGTTCTCCAGGAAGATCTTCTCCCTGGGAATGCCGAGCACCTTCGCAGTCTGCCGCCAGAACGTCATGTTCACGTTGTGCGGGATCACGAGGTCGATGTCGGCGAGGTCCAGTCCCGCGTCCGCGACGGCCCGGCACATGGTCTCGGCGAGGAGTTCCGGCCCGACCACACCGGCCTGCCGCGCCGGAGCCCCGGAGGACTCGTCGTCGCTGCGCGCCGCATGGGAGCGGATCACATCGCCGGGGCCGCCCAGGGAGACGAGGCAGGCCGCCGCACCGTCGGCGAGCAACTGCCCCAGGGCGTAGTCCAGTTGAATGAGCGGGGTGAACACCCGGTCCCCGGAGATGATCAATGCGCAGTCGCCCTCGGCCCCCTCGGCGCGGAGCAGCTCGCCGGCGAGGTCCATACCCGTGAGCGCCTGGGCGCAGTTGTGCTGGGTCAGGGCGAAGGCGTCGGCATGCGGCAGGCCGAGGGCGGAGGCGAGGACCTGCGCGGCGTCGATGCCGACCGGTGTCACCTGCTGGAGGGCATGGGTGTAGATGATGAACCGGACGCGCTCGGGCGCGACCCCGGCCAGCACGCTCCTGGCGGCCGGCAGCAGCAGGTCGAAGAGGCCGAGGCCGGGGTCGAGTCGCAGCTTGTCCAGGCCGTGCACCCGGCGGAAGACCCGGATCTGCGCGGCCGACAACCCGTGGTCGTCCAGCACTTCGTCGATCGTGGACTCCGTGCGGGGGAGGAACGAGTCCACCGCCGCCAGCGTGATCGGAAGAGTGTTCATGCTCCGGCCTTCCGGTCGTGCGCGAAGGCCGCGCGGAGTGCGGTCGCGGCGTGTTCCGCCGTGAGGGGGCTGAAGTAGAGGCCGGTGGCCAGCTCCGCCGCCCCGAGGACGCGGTGCCGGTCGGGCGTGCGCCGAAGTCCCGCGATGGTGACGCCCAGATGGTGTGAAGCGGTCTGGGCGACCCACAGCTGATAGGGCATCGGCCGGCCGAAGAGGGCGTCGAGCGCCCGCACGCCGCGCGTGAGGGCCTCCGTCAGTCCGTCCCTCTCATCCCCGCCGAGCTCGTCCAGGCGGGTCCTGTGCCCCTCCGGGGTCAGTCGCAGGGTGTACGGGGCGGGCGACGCCTCGGGAACGGTGACGGACCAGCCCCGTACCGTTTCGACGTGGAGTTCGGCCCGGGTCTCCCGGCAGGCGGGGCAGTCGCGTAGTGCCGGCGGGTCCTGGAGCAGCGGCGGCAGCGTCGGGAGCGCGAAGATCTGACTGTGCGGGTGGGCGACCGTCGCTCCCGCCTCCGGGCCGCGGTTCTCGAAGACCAGCACGACGGGCGGGGTGTACCGCTGCCTCAGGGCGCTGCCGCGCTCGGCCCACACGTCGATGACGGCACGTGCCTGCGCCGCGTTCATCCGGGAGAAGTCCAGCTCGTGTCCTGTGCCATGGACCACGATCTCGCACCGGCCCGCCGCCAGGGGCGGCCACCGGTTGGGGAAGGCGTAGGGCCCGGTGACCGTCTCGGGTGCTTCCAGCCCGCCCGGGCAGAAGGGGCACTCCTCCCCGCCGGACTGAGGCCGGTTGTTCCGGTTGCTTGCGACGAACACTTCGCGGGAGCTGAGGTCGTCCCGCACCAGTCGCACCGTCATCCGGTCCCTCCTCCGTTGCGCAAAGGCAGACCGGTGGCGTGGGAGCCACTGTCCGCCAGGTCGAAAGACAGCTCCCGCAGACCTTCGGAGGCCATCGCGGCCCGCAGTTCCTCACTGCGTCCGGCACGGGCGCTGATCAGCAGGAATCCACCGCCGCCGGCACCCAGGAGCTTTCCGCCGTCGCCGCCCGCGGCCATGGCCGTCCGGTAGAGCGCGTCGATCCGGGGATTGGACACCCCCTCGCTGAGCCGCTGTTTGCTGGCCCAGTGCTCGTGCAGAAGGGGGCCGACCTCGTCGACGCGCCCGGACCGGAGGGCGTCGAGCATGCGTTCGGCGAGGGCGCCGATCGCGTGGAGCGACGAGAGCGTCACCGGGTTGCCGTGCCGGGTCAGCTGGTCCTGCCCGGTGAGCGTCTGGCCGGCGTCACGGCTCATGCCGGTGTAGAAGAGCAGGAGCCGGTCGCGGACGTAGCGGCGGACACCGCCGGGCACGTCGACCTTCTCCGGCTCGATCCGGCGTGAACGGTCGATGCGCAGCGCCCTGATGCCGCCGAACGCCGCCATGTAGTGGTCGTGTTTGCCGACGGGACGGGCGAGGTCGATCATTTCGATGGCGCTGGCCTCCTCGGCCAGGGCCGCGGGCCGTGGGTCCTCCGGGCAGCGCAGCGCGTGCAGGAGGGCCACGGTGAAGGCCCCCGAACCACCGAGGCCGGTGCCGCTGGGCACGTCCGCGCATACGGCGATCTGGGCATTGCGCAGGGTGCCGGTGCGCAGCAGAGCGGCACGTGCGAAGCGGTGCCGCATGCTGTGCGCGTCCGGCACGTGCTCGGTCACCTCGCCGGTGAAGTGGATGCCTCCGTCGAAGCTGCGGGGGTGCACGGTGACGCCGACGTACTGGTCGATGGCCAGGCTGACGACGGTGCTGCCGAACTGGTCCGCGTAGCTCGGCAGATCGGTGCCGCCACCCGCCAGCGAGATCCGCAGCGGAGCCCGCGCGAGCACGAGGGAAGAGAGGGGGCCGGTCGGTGCAGGGTCGCTCATGAGCTGAGCCCTCCCGGGGCGAAGCGTGCGAGATCGTCGGGTGCCGGTCGTGCGGCGAGGGTCCGCGCCAGGCCGGGCGCGTCGTAACGGCAGGTGGCCCACCGGGCGAGCGCGTCCCGGACACCGGGGTCGGTGAGCTGCTTCCGCGCCGTCCTGGCCTCCCGCACGATGATGCGTGCGGTGTGCCGGCCGAGGTGGCCGCTGTCGACCAGCCGCCGGAACCGGTCCGTGTCCTTCCAGCGCGGCGACCGCTCGCTCGCAGGGAGCTCGACGTCCAGTTCCCGGTCCATGGTGTCGAAGCCCCAGGCCGTCCGGCGCAGGGGATCCTGGCAGTTGACGTACCACTTGCGCACCCGCTGGGTGACCGGATCGGAGAAGACCGCCGTGCCGTACCAGCGGCCCCACTCGATCACATACGTGCCGTGGTCGCCGCGCCACGTGGTGGGGTGCAGCCGCCAGCCGCGCTGCCAGCCGTGCGCCCGGCGCCCCCGTCGGTCGAACGCCGCGAGCCAGTCCGTGCCTTCGTGGATGCGCAGGACGGCGCGATCGGGGCCGTCGTGCAGCACCGTGACCGGCAGTGCGCACCAGGTGCGCCGGCCGGACACGTGCCGCAGCAGCACCTGGGCGGCCGCGGGCCACGGCTCCCGCCTGCGCATCGGCGTCCTGCCGGTCACCGTTGTCTCCCCGGGCCGTCGTTCGCATGTGACCGCCGGCGTGCGAGCGCGGCGTCGTAACCGGTGAGGGTGTCCGTCACCATACGGTCCTGGCTGAATCGTTCCTCCGCGCAGGCCCGGGCACCGGATGCGAGCGACGCGGCAAGTTCCGGGTCGGAGAGCACCCGCACCATGGCCTCGGCCAGCCGCCCGGGGTCGGACGGGGGGACGAGCAGGCCGTTGACCCCGTGAGTGATCACCTCGCTGATGCCGGTGACCTCCGTCCCGACGACGGGCTTGCCGGCGCTCATGGCCTCGATCACCGCGAGTCCGAGCCCCTCTTCGAGCGAGGGCTGGACCACGAGATCGGCGGCCGCGTAGACACCGGGCATATCGGCGGCGCCCAGGTCCTGCCGGAGCGTCACCCGGTCGGCGACCCCCAGACTCCGGAGGAGCTCCCACATGCGCTCCTCGTAGGCGAAGTCCGACACCCGGCCGGCCAGCAGCACCTGGACGTCGGGGCAGCGGGCGACGACGGCCGGCAGCGCCGCCGCCAGGTCGAGCTGGGCCTTGCGGGTGTAGACGCGGCCGGGCAGCACCACCAGTCGCCGGCCGTCCACGACCCCGTACCGCCGGCGCAGCGCGGCCCGGACCGCAGCGTCGGCAGGCACCGCGGGAACGCCGTGGTAGACGAGACGCAACCGGTCGGCCGGTACGCCGTAGCCGACGGCGCGGTCCGCGTAGAAGCGGCTGGCCGCGAAGTACATGTCGACGGGCAGGACTTGGTAGGACAGCCGGCAGCGGCCTTCGCCGTACTGCTCCAGGCCGGGGTTCTGCTCGTGCAGGGAACAGACCAGTGCGGCGTTCATGTCCAGGGCCACCATGCTCGCCAGCACCAGGGTCTCGTGGCTGTTCGCATGGACGACGTCGAACTTCTCGCCGGCCAGGGCTCCGCCGAGCTCGTCCAGGACGGAGTACTGCATCTGGCGCCACTTCACCTTGTCGCGCGCGTCCACGCGCCCGGCGAACTCCCGCAGCCTGAGCAGCCGGCCGGCGGGCTCCTGAGAGGTGAGCGGGAGGCCGTCGAGCCACGATCCGTCGGTCGCGACGACCACGTCGTGGCCGCGCTCCGCCAGCCCTTCGCACAGCAGCCGGGCATAGGTCTCCGCGCCGCCGGTCAGGGGTTCGTAGGTCGAGGTGAGCATCAGGATCTTCACCGTTGCGCCTCCGTCCCCGCCGTCACGGCGCCGAGCCAGGGGATGCGCCCCGCGGCGGCGTCCGCGCGGGCCGCGTCCAGCGCCTCCGGGGTGCCCACGTCCCGCCAGTAGCCGCCGAGCCGGTGCACGCCGACCCGCCGGCCGTCGGCGATCAGGGCCGGAGCGAGGTCCTTCGCGTAGTCGTAGACGCGGTCGCCGGGGATCCGGCTGATCACCCGGGGGTCCAGGCAGTAGACGCCGGCGCTGATCCACCGGTAGTCGTCGTCCGGGACATCGGGTTTCTCCTGCGCGCCCCGGACCTCGTCATCCGTGCCGATGTCCAGCACGCCGTACCTGCGTGCCTCCCGGACCCGGGTGCAGGCGAAGGTCAGCGGAGCGGGCCTTGCGAGGTGTGTGGCGACGAGTCCGCCGAGCGGTTCCCCGACGATGACGTCCGCCGAGGCGACCAGCACGGCGTCGTACTCCCGCAGCTCCGTAGCGAACAGGCGCAACGCACCGGCGGGACCCGTCAGTTCCGGTTCCGTGCGGGCGTGGACGGGCACGGACACCGGATGTGCCTGGAGATAGGCGCGCATGCGCTCGGCCCGGTAGTGGAGGTTGACGAAGATCTCCGCGACGCCCGCTTGGACGAGACGGTCCGTGAGGTGCCCGAGGAGCGGCTTCCCGGCCACTTCGAGGAGGGGCTTGGGCGTGTCCGCCGTCAGGTCGCCCATGCGGCTCCCGAGCCCGGCTCCCAGAATCATCCCGGCGAGCCTCATACGGCCGTCTCCGTCCCGTTCACTCCCGCCGGACGGGCCGCGGCTTCCGCCCTCAGCCAGCCGACCACGCTGCGTATGCCGCTCGGCAGGGGCACCTGAGGAGCCCAGCCCAGCTGTTCGAGGGCGCGGGAGTTGTCCAGGCGCACCCGGCGCACCTCTCCCGGCAGGGCCGGGCCGAAACGCGGGGGCTCGGTGCCACCGGTCTCCTGCCGGACCGCGTCATGGATCTCCTGTACGGAGTGTTCCGTGGCCGAGGAGATGTTGATCAGGCCGTGTCCGGCGCCGACGGCCCGCACGAAGGCGTCGGCCACGTCGCTGACGTGCACGTAGTCACGTGTGGTCAGCCCGTCGCCGTTGATGACGCACGGGCGCCCGTCCAGCATGCGCTGCGCGAAGATGGCGATGACGCCGGCCTCTCCGAACGGTGTCTGCCTCGGGCCGTAGACGTTGCCCAGGGCGAGCGCGGCGTACTCCAGGCCGTGGATCCGGTGGTAGATGCGCAGATAGTCGAGGGCGGCGGACTTCGTCAGGCCGTAGAACGACTCCGGTACCCGCGGAGTGGTCTCCGTGAGGAGCGCCTCCTCCTCGGCGGCCTGCCCGTAGATCGTCCCGCCGCTGGAGGCGAACACGACCTTGCGGCAGCCCCCGCGCCGCGCGGCCTCGAGCATGTTGACGAGACCGATCACGTTGACCCGCGCGTCCAGCAGCGGGTCGCGCATGGAGACCTTGACGCTGAACTGGGCTGCCAGCAGCAGCATGGCGTCGGGCGCGAAGTCCGCCACGGCGTCGGCCGTCCCCGGGTCCGCGACGTCGGCCCGCAGAACGGTCAGGCCGGCGTGCGCCTCCCGTGCCGCGGCCAGGTTGCGCGGGTCGCCGGTCGAGAAGTCGTCGACGACCAGGACCTCGTGCTGTTGATCGAGCAGCCGGTCGACGATGTGCGAGCCGATGAAGCCGCCTCCGCCGGTGACGACGATCCTGCTCATGAGTTCTGCTCCTCCAGGGTCGTGATGTCGTGGACACCGAGTGCGGAGAGATCGCCGGGGAGGTCGGTGTAGCCCCGCCGGATGTGGAAGTCGTCCCGGACCACGCACGGCCCGTCGGCCACGAGGGCGGCGAGCACCAGGGACACGCTGCCCCGGATGTCGGCGCAGGATCCCAGGTCGCCACCACGGAGGCGATCACGGCCGTTGGCCCGGATGTCGGCGTGGACGGCGGAACGGCCACCGCGCGGTGCGTGCCGCAGCGAGATGCCGTCCAGTCCGTGCGCCGTCAGATTCTCCGTGTACTGGAAGCGTCCCGGGAACACGTCGTCGCTGAGCGTGCTGCGGCCCTGCCCCCGCATCGCGAGGAGCAGGGAGGTGAAGGCCACCCAGTCGCTGCTGAACAGCGGCTCGGACCCCGCGGCGAGGTCCACCGGGCGGAGGGAACCGGAGCCGGGGAACGCGGCGGTGACGCTGTCCGCCGTCACCTCGCCGAGCGCCCCCGTGCGGTCCAGGAACTCCACGTAGCGGGGAATGTCCAGTGGCCCGGCGCCGGAGACGGTGACCTCGCCCCGGGTCAGCAGCCCGGCGGTCAGGTAGGTGACGGCGTGGATCCGGTCGGGGCCCACGGCCCACTGAACGCGGGAGTACGTCCCGGCGCCCTCGATCCGTACGTCCGGCAGTGTCCCCGTCGCTCTGCCGCCCATCGCCCGCAGGCAGGACAACTGCTCCGCGCAGGACGGCTCGACGGAGGCGTTGGTCACCGAGGTCGCTCCGGGAGACACCGCCGCGGCGGCCAGGGCGATGACCGTGCCCGTCATCGAGGGGTAGTCGAACGCGATTCGCGCGGCGTGGCGGCGGCGCCACGTGTGAACGATGGCCGTCCCCTCGGCGCGCGACTCGACCCCGAACTGCGACAGGATCTGTGTGTACCACTCGGTGGGCCGCTGACCGATCCGGCAGCCCTGCGGCGCGGCTTCCACCACGACTTCCCCGGCGCGCGCCAGCAGCGCCGGCAGGAGGCAGAACAGCGAACGGGAGCGGCCGGCCAGTTCGCCGGATATCGTCACGCGCGGCGGGTGCAGCGGTTCGCCGAAGGACAGCCGCCGGGCTGCGGTCTCGTAGTCCACCCGGCCGAAGACCAGGGACAGCGCGCTGCGCAGGGCCCGGGCGTCGACATGGTCGGGGACGTCGTCGAGGACGCCCTCATCGGCGAGGGCGGCACAGGCCAGGGCATGGGCGAAGGCGTGCTTCGCGCCGTCCAGCCGGATCTTCCCGCTCAGCGGTGTTCCGTCGTGCTGAATCAAGAGGTCTGACATGAGAATGCTGACTCCGCGATCGAGGGGTGCCCGGTTCGGCCAGGCCGCATACGAGGGAATCGGGGGAAGGCGCCCGGCCGCTCAGGACGACGGGCCGGCCGCCGGCGGCCGCGTGGGATCTCCGGAAGGCGTCGCCGGATCCTGCGCCGGCAGCCCGTGGACGAACTCGACGGCCGCGGCCAGATCGGGCACGACCGGTGTCCCCGCGGCCTCGGGGTGCGCGGCGAGCCGGTCCGCGTGAGCCCCGCCCCGCCCCGTGCGCACCATCACGCCGCGGACACCCCCGCGCCGGGCGGCGAGCATGTCCTCGACGGCATCCCCGACCATCAGCGTCCGGGAGGCGTTGAGCCCGAATCTGCCGAGTGCGGCGTGGACCATGCCGGGTGCGGGCTTCCGGCAGTCGCAGAGCCGGTCCGGTGCGTGCGGGCAGAGGAAGCTTCCGGCGATCCGGACGCCCGCGGACGCGAGGTCGTCGACCAGCCGGCGATGAATGCCCAGGACGTGGTCCCGGGACAGGATCCCGCGGCCGATGGGGGACTGGTTGGTGAGCAGGACGATGGATATCCCCGCCGCCGAGACCCGGCGGAGGGCTTGCACCGCGCCGGGCAGAAGCTTGACGTGCGCGAACTCACGCACATAGTCGGAACGGTTCTCGATGATGGTGCCGTCGCGGTCGCACAGGAGCGCGGCGGAGCCGGGCGCTGAGGGCTGTGAAGCCGCGGTCGCGCCCGCGGGGCCGGCCTCCCCCGGCAGGTAGAGGGGCCCGTTCACGCCTCACCGCACGGCACTTCTTCCAGGAGACAGTCCTGGTTCCGCTGTACGTACTCGATGTCGCGCAGGTACAGGTCCACGTGCCCCTCGTCGATGGCCCGTTGGAAATTCTCGTCACCACCCGCGGCGGACTCGCGCATCAGATCGACGAGGGCTTGGAGCCGAGGCGCCACCGTCCGGACGGCTGCCTGCCCTTCTGCGGGCGTGCAACCGTAGCTCCGGAGGAAGAGACCGGCGCGCTGCGCCTGTTCCCGAAGGTCACCGAAGCCGTCTTCGTTGGCGGGGTGCGTCAGCGGGGCGAACCGGTAGAGCGCGTAGGCGAGATCCCAGTGGCGCGGCCCCGGCCTGGCGTAGTCGAAGTCGATGACTCCCACCGTCTCCTGGCCCTCGAAGACGCAGTTGTACGGTGCGAAGTCGCTGTGGCAGATCACCTCGACCGGATCGATCGGGGGCGCCTGCCAGCCGTCGCCGAGGGTTTGCGCAAGGTCCGCGGTGGCATCGTGGAGCCTGCGCAGCAGCCGGGCGGCAGTGATCAGCGCCTGCTCGCTGCGTACATCGGCGCTGAGCGGATAGTTGCCGACGGTGCCGGGCAGGTAGTCCAGGACCTCGCGTCCGCTGTCATCGATGCCGTGCCAGCGGGGCACTCCCGCGATGCCCGCCCGGTTCAAGTGGTCCAGCAGACGGTGCACATTACCGCTCCAGGGCCGCACGGTTCTCCTGACGGTCTCTCCGACGCGTACGACCTGAGTCGTCCCGCCGCCCGTCAGCTCAATTTCCGAGGGATCGGTCTTCTCATCCATGACCGGCCTCATGCCTCTCTTCCCGTGCGCCGCGCGCTGCTGGAGGGCTGGAATTGACGCCCTCTCGTCTCCTGGCCCAACCATTCCGGAGATGGAATGCGCCGAGGCTTTCTCAAGGGTTTCTATACCGGCTTGCCGGTGCATCGTATCAGCGGGTGGGGTCGTTTCCAAGATCTCTAAATGTTCACAAGTGGAGTGACTTACTTCAAGGTTGCCGCCGATGCTTTCGCTTATCGTGGGCGTGACAGTGGCCTGCAGTTCCGGGTAACACGGCCGGCCACACGGGCGCACCGTATCCAGTATTCGGGAGAAAAATTGAAGTTCGCATCCGTCCTCTTTGACCTTGCCGGTACCCTGACCGTTCCCATGCCGCCCATGGACCCGGACGAACCCTGGCGGCGCTATGTCGAAGCCCTCGCCGGAGAAAACGCGGAAGACCAATTGAGCCGTCTTCGCGAGGCTGAAATGGAAGCATTCCGGGCAGGCCGGGACGAGCAGCGGTCCTTCACTTTCGGGAAGGTCCTCGAGCTGGCCGGAATACCGTGGACACCGGAGGGCGTGGCCGCCTACCGCGGGGCCTGGGAGCCGTACACCCGTGTGCCCCCGGAGACAGTGGCGGTGCTTGCGGCGCTGCAGAGTGCGGGGGTGCCCATGGGCCTCCTTTCGAACACCATCTGGCCGGTCGAGTGGCACCGGGAGGCGCTCGTCCGTGACGGTGTGGACCACTTCTTCACGGCGACGGTCTTCTCCAGTGAGCTGGCGGTGGCGAAGCCGCACCCCGATGCGTTCCGCGCACTGCTGGCCCGGCTCGGCGACCCGCCTGCCCAGGAGTGCCTGTTCGTGGGCGACCGGGCGTTCGAGGACGTCTCCGGGGCCGCGGCCGTGGGCATGAGCACCGCTCTGCTGCCCGACAGCAGTGTGGCCACCCAGCACCGGGTCGCGGCACCGGTCGAACCAACGTACCGGGTCGCCTCCCTCGCCGGGCTCCTGGACATCGTGGACCACTGACCCCCTTCGCCATGAGCCGGCGGCCTCACACACTGTGCGAGCGCAGGTACGGGGCCCGGCCGTAGCCGTAGTCCAGGAAGTGCTTCAGGAACAGCCGTTCACTCGGATACCGGGGCAGAGAGGCCCACTCCGGGGGAAGCGCGGCGCCGTCCTCCTCGGCCGGCCCGAAGACGCTGGACACGGTGTTCCCCGAGTAGACGTACCCGGCGCCGCGCGCGAAGGACAACTTCTCGCGCGCGGAGATGCGCTGCGGAAGCAGGCCCTGTGACGCGGCGCGGAGCACCCACTTGTTGCGGCCGTCCCGGACCAGCCAGCGCGAGGACAGGCCGAGGGCGAACTCGGTGACCGAGCGGTCCAGGAACGGCACCCGGCACTCCAGCGTCGCCTGCATGCCCATGCGGTCCAGCCGCCGGCAGTTGGTGCGGTGCAGGTCCCGGACCCTGGTGAGGCGCTCGGCCTGCAACTCGTTCTCCGGCAGGGCCGCCGAGCCCGGGTAGCCGCAGAACAGCTCGTCCGCGCCCTCCCCGGTGAGCACCACCCGGTGGCCGTCGGCCCGGATGGCCTCCATCAGCTCGGCCATGGGAGCGGCGTGGTTGACCACCTGCCACTCCCAGGTCTCCACGGTGCGGATCACGTCCGGCATCCGCTTGTGCAGCTCCTCCGGCTCCGCGGCGGCGACCTGCACCAAGGGCACGTCCAGCCGGCGGCACAACTCCACCGCATAGGGCAGGTCGGGAGAGCCGGGCCGGTTGAGGACGTAGGCCGTCACCTGATCGTTCGCCTCCCGGGCCAGGCGGAGGATCAGCGAGCTGTCCAGGCCGCCCGAGAGCGCAACCGCATAGGGGGTCCGCGGCGTCCGCAGGTGCACCGCCTTGCGCAGCAGCTCACCGAGGCGGGCGACCGTCTTCTCCGCCTCACCTTCCTGGTCCTCCCCGTCCGGTGACGGGCCGGTGCCCCCGGGCGGCGGCGCGTGGTCCGCCGGCGTCCACCACACCGTCGTGACGGGGGCGGCGGACCGGTCCGGCGCCCACCGCATGAGGCTTCCGGGGGCGACCGGTTCGATGTCGGCGGTCGCGTGGGGCGCAAGCGCCTTGATCTCCGACGCCCACAGCACCGAACCGCCGGCAACGGTCCAGTAGAGCGGCTTGATGCCCAGGTGGTCCCGGGCCGCCCAGAGAACCCCGCTCTCGGTGTCCAGGCAGAGGTACACCCCTTCCCAGACGAGCTCGGAGACCGCAGCGACCGGCCCGAAGTGCTCGATGGCGGCGGCGAGCACGGCTGTGTCGCTCTCCGGCAGCGCGGCGCAGGAAGGTGCGACCCCGACCAGGCGGTCCCTGAGCTCCTGGTGGTTGAACACTTCCCCGTTGAAGACCACCAGATAGCGCCCCCGGGGCGAGGCCATCGGCTGCTGCCCCGCCTCGCCACCCACGATGGGCAGCCGGTTGATGCCCATCGTGGTGGCCCACATGCCGGAGTCCGTGGTCAGCCGGCCGGAACCATGGTGTCCACGGTGCGCCATGGCTTGCAGCACACTGCCGGCCAGCGACCGCCTGCGACCGGCGCCGGCATCACATACCGCGGCTATTCCGCACATGTTCCTCCCCCTTGTGGACACGGCATGGACCCGGCCCCGCAACCGCTGCGCCGGAGCGCGCGGTACTTACGCCGTACGACACCTGCGCGGTTCGCCGCCGGTGAGCACGCGCGTCACGATGTGGTTCATGGCGAGATGCAGGTCCTCGACCAGGCCGTAGTCGTCGGATCCGATGTCGACACAGCTGTCGCAGTACTTCTCCAGGCTGCTGGAGGTTGCACCCACCCAGCCGACGACGGACATCCCCAGTGCCTCGGCGGTCTCGGCGGCCCGCAGGAGGTTGGGGGACTCGCCGCTCACGCTCAGCACCAGCAGGACATCGCCGGCCGAGGCCTGGAGGGTGAGCTGGTGGGCGAACACGTCCTCGAAGCACGTGTCGTTGGCGAGCGCCGTGAGCACGGCGGCGTTGTCCGCAAGACCGATGACGCGGGCACGCGGATGGCCGGCGACGCGGCAGGTGCCGAGCAGGTCGCACACGATGTGGCCGGCCGTACTGGCGCTGCCGCCGTTCCCCGCCACGAAGACGGTGCGCCCGGCCAGGACCGCGTCGACGATCTCCCGGCAGGCTCGGCCGACGGCGTCGGTGTCCATGCGCAGGGCCAGTTCCGACAGGTCCCTCAGGTAGGTGGTCGCTGTGCCGGCCGCGTCCGTGCGCCGCGGTGACAAGGGCTGGGCTGCCACGGATCTCATTCCTCTCGCGCTTTCCTCACGCCGTCGCGGGCTGGATGCGGTAATCGACCGCAGCAACCGGGTTGGTGAGGAACATCCGCCGCACCGCGGCTTCGTCGAACCCGAGCGAGAGGATGTTCTCCCGCTGCTTCTCGAACCCACTGGAACCGGCGGCGACGGCACCGTCGTCACGCAGCCACAGCGGATTGTCCGCATTGCGTTCCAGGGGCTCCTGCGCCATCGTCGCGACCTCGGTGTGGTCGGTGAGGGCGATGAGCTTGTCGGTGCCCAGGTATTCGACCGTGCGGCGGGCTATTTCGAGATCGACGTGATAGCCATCGAAATTGATGCAGGGGAAGAGGAGCGAGTCCTGGGCGGCCCGCAGCATCTCCGCCGACACCGGACCGAGCAGGCTCCGCAGATCCGTCTCGTGCCAGTCGGGGTCGAGTACGTGGCGCAGCTCCGCGTCCCTGCGCGTACGGGCCTCGGGGGTGCGCCACGCGTGCGTGAAGCTCCGGGGGGTGTCGTTGTAGAGGTGGTCGGTGAGGACCAGGTACGGCGACGACTTGTAGCGGCCGTGCAGGAACTCGAGCACGTTGCGCAGACGTCCGGCGCTGCGCTCCGGTGCGTCGCGGTGGTAGTGGCCCACGGCGATGCGCAGACCCTGCTCGTAGAAGCTGACGAGGAGATCGGCGAAGGTCAGGCTGCCGTCGACGGTTTCGGTCAGGTCCAGGGCGTCCGGTGCCATGACGATGTAGCGCAGCCCGAGAGGGCCGAGGGACGCGATGGCGGCCCACTCCTCGGCGGAGGGATACCAGCGGCCGGCCCGGGGGATGCCGCCCTGCGGACCGAGCAGGGGGCCTTCGATGGCAAAGCCCGCGATGTTCGGAACGGCGCCCGCCTGGGCCAGCCGGTCGTATTCGCGCAGCACTTCCACCAGCCGGGGCAGGTTCTCCCGGCGCAGGTAGACCGTGGGCAGGATGCCGTAGTCACGGGCCTGTGCTGCTTTCTGGAGCCTCGGTAGTTCATCGGGCGAAAGGCTCGAGAAGTCGAGGTCATCGAGTCCGTGGAAATGGTATAGGAACGCTTGCACGCTGCCCTCGATCTGATTCCAAGGGCCCTTTCGGGCCAGCGGTCATGTCTGTGAGGCGTCATTGCATCTACTGCCTGAGTTGCAGCGCAGCAGGTTCGTGCATTCGAAATCATCAAGCGGTGCGACGATGCGCGGATAACCCTTCACCCCGGGGGTGGATCTGCTCCCGGTCAGGTGCGGCTTGTTGAAAGGTAGGCGAGAAGTAGATCATTCTGATCGCTCCGATGGCAAGTGTGGTCATCCTCACGCTGTGACCCTGGGTAATGAGGCAAAGAAAGTAAAGGGAAAACGTAGTAGGTAATTCCGATTGTGGTCGTCGCGTATTGGGTGGGGTGTGACCGTCGGGCGGGGCCGGTCCGCTCGCCATGGTGTAGACCGCGGGCGCGAGTCAACGGCCCCTGCAGGCAGCTCGTTTGGCGCCGTACCTGCAGCCCTCTCTCGGCCCGGCGAGTGTTGTCGGTCACCAGCATCGGAGCTCAACTGGCCTTGACAGCCTGCAAGGAGAGCGACGTAGGTTGATCGTCGGACATGTGAGTGTTCACCTTAGGGGGAGGGGTGGAACGGCCGGTGACGTGCATGCGGCCCCACCCTTTCCATATCTGCTGGCCCGGCGGCCAGTTGACTGAGAATCACCGATTCGCGGCCGGCCGTGGCCGTGTCACGAAGCCCAGCCCGACCGTGCGTACCGCACCGTCGACGGCGCCTTCGCGGAGGGCCGGCGCGCGCCGATATGAGCGCAACACGGCATCCTGACAAGGAAGGAGAGTGATGCGAGGAAAACCTGCGGCGCATCCGCCCGAGGTCGCCCGCTGGAACAGCACCGCTCGTGCGTACTCCGCGGACCTGAGCCCGGTCGACCTGCTGGATGCCGCCGCCGAGCGGCACGCGCTCCGGCCCGCCGTGCGGACCACGGCCGGCGTCGCCTTCACACACGCCGGCCTGGCGCGGGCGAGCCGGTATGTGGCCGCGCAGCTCGCCGGGATCGGTGTGCGGGACCGGCAGGCCGTCGCCGTGCTGGTCGACCACGTGCCCGAGGCGGTCGCGGTCATCCACGGGATCGTGCGCCACAACGCCTTCTACGTTCCTCTCGACCCGAGATGGCCGGTGGCCCGGGCCGTATCGGCGGTGGCGTCGATCGGCGTGACGCACCTCATCGTGACCCCGGGGTACCGGGAACTGGCCCATCGGCTGTGGTCCGAGCACGACGGCGGCCTGACGATCCACGAGGTCGCCGCCGACGGCACCCTGTCACTCGTCGCCGAGGGCCGGACGCAGCCGCAGCACGCTGCCCGGCCGGAGCTGGGCCACCTCGCGTACACGATCTTCACGTCCGGATCGAGCGGTACGCCGAAGGCGGTCGCCGTCACGCGCGACAGCCTCGTCAATCTCGTCAGGTGGTTCAACCGCCGCAACGAGGTCGGCCCCGAGGACGTGCTGCTGCAACTGGCCGCGTGGAGCTTCGACCTGTCCGTCTACGACCTGTTCGGGGTTCCGGCGGCCGGAGCGAGCATCCTGCTGCTCCCGCAGTCGGTCATGGACGACCCCGAGGAGGTCGCCGACGTGGTGACCGGCCACGACGTGACCCTGTGGAACACCGCACCCGCAGCGTTCACCACCGTCGCGCTGTTCCTCGAACTGGGCGGCGGCCCCGCCAGCACGACCATGCGACGGGTCTTCCTCAGCGGCGACTGGATTCCGCTCACCACACCGGCTCTGACGGAACGGATCTTCCCCAAAGCGCTGCTCGTCGCCCTCGGCGGGGCGACCGAGGCATGTGTGTGGTCCAACGACTTTCCCGTGCGGGAGGCCGACCCCGAGTGGCCGAGCATCCCCTACGGCCACCCCATGGACAACGCGCGCTACTACGTGCTCTCGGACGACCTGACGCCATGCGCCGTCGGCGAGCCGGGGGAGCTGTACATCGCGGGAGCGTGCGTGGCCGCCGGCTACATCAACGACCCCCAGCTGACGGCGGAGCGGTTCATGCCCGACCCGTGGAGCGCCACCGGTGAGCGCATGTACCGCACGGGGGACCAGGCCAAGTGGACCGCGGCAGGATGGGTGGAATTCCTCGGCCGCCTCGACTCACAGGTCAAGGTCCGGGGCTTCCGGATCGAGCTGGGCGAGGTCGAGCAGTGCGCGGGGCGTGTTCCCGGCATCGCCGAGGCCGTCGCGGTGACGGCGGGAGAGCCGCGCGATCCCGTCCTGTGCCTCGCGGTACGCGCCACGCAGCCGATCGGCCCTGACGAGGTCCGCGCCCACCTGGCGGAGAAACTGCCCGGCTACATGATCCCCGCCAGGATCGCGGTGCTCGGAGCGCTGCCCGTCGGCAACACCGGCAAGACCGATCGCCGTGCGGTCGGCGACATGTTCACCAGCTCGATCGGCCAGTAGCTGCCGTGCCCGGACAACAGGTGGGAGAAACCAGCATGTACGACGTCGTGGTCATCGGTGCGGGGCCGGCCGGCCTCTCGGCAGCGATCATGATCAGCCGTGCCGGGCGCAGCGTGTGCGTCGTCGCCACGAAGACCCGCCGGAACTCGACCGCTTCCAGCGTGCAGAACGTGCCGTACGCCCACGGGACCAGCCCCGAGGTCATCTACGCCAAGATGGAGCGTGACGCCCTCGACTGCGGCGTCGAGTTCATCTGGGACGAGGCGGTCGACGCGTCGTCCTTCGACAGCCACGTCTCGGTCGCCATCCGCTCCGGCCAACAGGTCGAGGGGCGGCGGCTGCTGCTCGCGGCCGGCCGCGTGGACGACCTGCCCGCCTGGCTTCCCGAAGGCGTGTGGGGACGGTCCGCGTTCGACTGCCCCTACTGCCACGCACACGAGCGGCGCGGCGGCAGGTTCGCCGTCGTCGGCGTCGACGGCGAAACGCTGACGAAGGCCGCCCTCGCGCGTGTCCACGCCAGCGCCCTGACGGTCGTCGTGTCGGACGCCGGCACTGCCAAAAGCCCCCTGGCCGACCTGCTCCGGCGCGAGGGCGCCGAGGTCGTGCACGGAACCGTGCGCGATGCCGTGGTCACGGACGCCGGGGCCCTGCGGCTGACCACGGATCAGGGGTCGGCCATCGACGCCGACACGCTGCTGCTCGGCAACATCGTGCGGCCCAACCGGAAGTTCGTGGAAGCCCTCGGCCTCGACGACACCGAAAGCGGGTTCCCGGAGACCACGCTGTTCGGCCAGACGTCCGATCCACTGGTCTTCAGCGCAGGGAACGGCGACGGCTCCTCCCCGTACTACATGTGGACGGGTGCGGCGAGCAGCGGCATCAACGCCGGCCGGCTGATCTGCGAGGACCTGGCGTTCCGTTCCGCCCTGCTGGAGAGCCGGTGACGGACAGACCCGAGGAGGAGCACACCCTCATGACCGGTTCACCCGAGCAGACGACGGCGGAAGCCCTCGCGGAGATCTGGCGCGAGGTGATCGGGCAGCCGCCGACCGCCGACACCGACTTCTTCAAGGCGGGCGGCGACTCGATGCGGGCCGCCATCCTGACCACGAAGGTCAAGCGCACGCTGGAGAAGGGCGTGCGAATGAGCGCCATCTTCGACCACCGGACGTTCGGAAGCTACCTGGAGTGGGTCGAGGCGCTGCGCGCTGAACGCGGATCCGGCAAGCCCTCGGGCCGCGACGGAGACTGACGAGAACGACATGTCACCCGACGACACGCGCACTCCGGTGCTGGAAGTGACCGACCTCGTCCACACCTACCCGACGAAACCCCCGACAGAGGTGTTGCGAGGCATCGGCTTCAGTGCGCATCAGGGCGAGATCCTCGGCGTGCTCGGCATCAACGGAGCCGGCAAGACCACCCTCATCAAAGCGATCTCGACCCTGCTGTACCCGAGCGGTGGCAGTGTGCGCGTCGACGGGTACGACGTGGTGCGGCAGGCACGGCAGGTGCGCGACCGCATCAGCGTCGTCCTCGGTGGCGACCGGGGACTGTACAACCGGTTGTCGGTGCTGGAGAACCTGCGCTTCTTCGCTTCGCTGCACGGCATCCGGCGCGGCCTGCAGCAGCGTTGCAGGGACGCCCTCGAGCAGGTGCAGCTCGAACAGTACGCGAGCAGGCGGGTGGAGACCCTGTCCAAGGGGATGCGCCAGCGGCTGAACCTCGCCATCGGGCTCATCAGCGTGCCGAGGCTGCTTCTGCTGGACGAGCCCACTGTCGGCCTGGACATCTTCGAAGCCCGCCGCGTCCGCGAGACCGTGGCCCACCTCGCACAGCAGGGCACGACGGTCCTCCTGACCAGCCACTACCCCATGGACATCGACCAGCTCGCCACACGGATCATCCTCGTCGAGAAGGGCCTGATCAGCTGCGACATGCCGGCGGACCGATTCCGGCGCCAGGTCGGCCACATCGCGGAGATCCGGCTGTCCGGCACCGGAACCGGCCCGGACACGGCGGCGTTCGAGGGCCTCACCCTCGAATCGAGCGGCGGGCAGTGGACCGCGACCTTGCGGGTGCGGTCGTGGGAGCCCGCCGTGTTCGACTGTCTGAGTACGATCCTGCGGTCGACGGCCGTCACCGATCTGCACGTCCACCCGGTCGGTGTGGAGACGATCCTGCACAGTCTGGCGGGCGCGAGTGCCCGGTGACCGGCAGCGCGGCCTCTTCCCGTGGTGGGTCTCCTTCCACGCGGAGTTCCTGGAGTCGCTGCGCAACGAGACCACGGTGTTCCTCGCCGTCATCCAGCCCGTGGTGTACATGACGCTCACGCTCGGCTCCACGCAAGCGAACGCCGGCACGAAGGCGTCAGCGCTCGTCGGAGCCATCACCATGGCTCTGTGGTCGACCACGCAGTGGGCATCCGGATCGGTGGTCAGCCGTGAGATGACGGCCGGGACGTTCGGCGGCATCCTGTCGCGGCCGACCCCCATGCTCGCCGTGGTGTCGATGAAGGGGCTCGGTGCGTCCGCGGCGGGCCTCGTGCTCTCCGTCCCGTCGGCGGTCGGCGTTGCGCTGCTCATGGGCGTGCCCATGTCGTGGCGGACGGCCGGGGTCCTGGTGCTGCTGGCCGGCCCCGCGGTCCTGTGCGGAACCGCGATGGGCCTGCTGCTGACCACACTGGTGGTGGTGACCAGGGCCGGGATCCGGCTGGTCAGCACCCTGACCTTCCCCATGCTGCTGCTGGGCGGTTTCCTCATCCCGGCATCGGCGCTTCCGCCGTACGCGCGGTGGTTCGCGGACCTCGTCCCCCTGCACTGGATAGCCGACGTCATGTCGGCCCTGCTGGTCGGCCGTGCTCCCTCGATCGGCAGCGTCGCCATGCTCGTGGTGCTGACGGCGTCCTACTGGGAGATCGGCAGGCGGCTGCTGGCGGTATCGGTCAGGCGCTGCCTCACGAGGGGGGAGCTCGATGTCCGGTGAGCGCTTGCTGGCCCGGGCGCATGCGATCAGGGTCGTCGCCGCACTCGCGGTGCGCGACTACCTGGTGGCCGGCGGATTGTGGGCGCTGCCCTGGGCGGTACTGGGCCGGTCGCTGGTGGAGATCGTGTTCCTGTGGACGTTCTCGCGGTACGTGGCCCCCGACTACGATCCCCGGCTCGCCTTCGCCGGCGCGCTGGGCTTCGCGGCCGTGGAGCCGACGATCTCGCGCATGGTCGAGGTGATCCAGCCCGACCGGCAGCAAGGCGTACTGCACCGCCTCCACCTCGGCCGGATCCCGGTCTACGGGATCATGGTCGCGCGGGCGTGGGTGTACGGACTGGAAGGTCTGGTCAGCGCAGTGGTGGCCGGCTGCATCGCGGGGGCGGCCATGGGCTACCTGTCAGTCGTGGTGTCCGTGCTGCCGTTCCTCGTGGTGCTGACGCTGTCGGCCGGCGGCTTCGGCCTGGGCCTCGCCTCCTTCAGCCTGGGACGCACGAGTTCGCCGATGGTGGGCTATTTCGCGGTCTCTGTCGTGCTGCTGGCCGGCGGCGCCGTGCCCAGCGGCGCGATCGGCGGCGCTGTCACCGCGGTCGGAAACGCGCTCACCCTGCGGCACGGGCTGGCGGCGGCTCGCAGCGCACTCGTCGGCGGCCCGTACCTGACCCAGCTGTTCTTGGAACTGCTCGTCGGCGCGGCCTGGCTCGCCGCCGGTGCACTGATCTGCGCGGCGGAGACGCGAAGGGCTCGCGTTGGCGGGTTCGAGGGATTCGAATGAGAGGAGGGACGGCCCGATGACCCACGGCCAGATGTGGCTGGTGCGCCACGGCGAATCCGAGATGGCGGTCCAGAAGAGGCTGAGCGGACACAACGACTCGCCGCTCACCGAGGCGGGGCGAGGGCATGCGGAGGCGGCGTCCCGGACCGTGCGCGCACTCTCCGCGCGCACCGGGCGCCGCCCCACCAGGGTGGTGAGCTCTCCGGTCGCCCGCGCGTGGCAGACCGGAGAGATCATCGCTGAGAGCCTCGGGCTGCCGCTGTCGGCGTGTGCCGACCTGGCGGAGACGGACTTCGGGGCGTGGGACGGCCTCAGCAGCCCGGAGATCGTGGCCGGCTGGCCCGAACTCATCGTGCGCTGGCGGGCCGACAAGTCGACGCGACCGCCGGGAGGCGAGACGTTCGCCGAGACCGCGGTACGTGTGTGCGCGGCCCTGAAAGAGATCGCCCGCGCGGGCGAAGAGGCGGTGATCGTGGTGTCGCACTCCAACCCGATCAAAGCCGCGGCGGCGTCGGCGCTCCTGGGCGTCGAGGACAGGGTGCTGGAGGGTGCCCACCTCGATTTCGGAGGCACCTCAAGGTTTGAGATATCCGAAAAGGGCGACTGGACATTGCTGAGCTGGAACGAGGTCAACGGATGAGGCCCCAGGAATCCCTTGAGCGGTGGGAGGAACGGGCGGCCGCTGCGGCGGCGCGCGGACTGCTCGCGACCTCCGACGCGATGGAGAACCGGCTGCTGGCCTGGCGGAAGGACCCGGGCGTAGCGATCTTCCCGCTGACCGCGACGTTCGAGATCCAGGGCGGCCTCGACCGTGACCGGCTGGCCAAGGCATGGGCCGGGGTGGTCGCGCGCCACAGGATCCTGCGCCTGCGGCCGGTGCTCGGCGAGGACGGCGGCGTCTGGTTGCGCGAGGCGGAACCCCCGGCCATGCGCTTCGACGGCCAGGACAGGGACCTTCGCGGGACGGACCCCTTCCGCGACAGCCTGGTCGACGCGCACTGCCGCCCGGTCGCCGAGGGGCACCTGCTGCGGTTGCAGATCAGCCACCTGCTGGTCGACGCGTATTCCATGACCCTGGTGGTGAAGGAGCTGGCCGCCCGGTACAACGACCCCTCGGCCGACCTGGGTGAGGCGACCGACTTCACCACTTGGGCGGCCGAAGAGCGTGAGTACCTGCGGAGCGCCGAGGCCGAGGAGGACGCCGACTGGTGGCGGGGCGCGCTGAATCGCGACTCCGCACGGCAGTCCGTTCTGACGGGCTTGGAGCGCGGCGCGTCGCACGAGGTGAGGCGGGCTCTGCCGGACGAGCTGGCCGGACAGGTGCGGCGGGCGGAGGAGAACCGCGTCACGGGCTATTCGCTGATGCTGACCGCGCTGGCCGCGACGCTGCGCGGCGACCGGAGCGAAGCCGGCCTCGTTGTCACCACGAGCTTCGGGCGCCGGCTCACCATGGCCGATTACGCGACGGTCGGTTGCCTCACGTCGAGGACGCTGATCCCGGTGCAGTCGGTCGGCGTCGCGTCGTTGGACGCTGTGGCCGGTGTGCAACGGCAGTTGTGGGAAGCGCTGGAGCACAGTCGTCTGCCGTACGCGTGGATCAGGCATGCGGCGTGGCCGGACAGAGGCAACCTGCTGGACGCAGATCCGGAAGTGCCGTACTTCGCGCTCAACGAGACGTGGAAGGGCGGGCTGGTCCTGGAGGGCCTGGAGACCCGGGGGGTGGAGCGGAGGAGCGTTCGATCGGCGGACACGTTCGAGCTGTGGGTCGAGCAGCTGCCGACCGGCTATGAACTGACCACGCGAGGCCCGTATGCGGAAGGGACGCTGCGAGCATTGCAGGACGAGGTGGTCGAGCGCCTCGGGGCAACGTTCGGCTGATCGTGCGCAGCCTCGGCCTCGGCCCTCGCCCGGCCATCGGCCTCGCGTGAAAACCGGTTTGGCGGACCACCGCAACCACTGCTACGTTTCCGGAGGCCGTGCGAGAGATCGAGGAGGTGGTACCCGTGAACGCAGTATCGACGTGGGTGCTCCCCTCCGGGGTCACGGTCGGACGATAGACAGGTCGTCCGGGAGCGCCATACAGTGCACTCCCGAAAGGCACGACCATGCATTTCACTTCTGAGCAGCGTCTCGACGACGATGTCGTCGAGCGCGAATTCACCCTCGGCGAGATCCCCGGCATCCTGTGGACGCCGGCGTCCGCATCCGAATCCGCACCCGTACCGCTGATCCTGCTCGGCCACCCCCCGCTCGGACTGCGCAAGATGTATCCCCGGCTGGTGGGGCGTGCCCGGCAAGCCGCGGCGGACGGCTTCGCCGCGGCCACCATCGAACTCCCCGGGAGCGGCGACCGGCCCCGTTGGGCCGCCGTCGAGCAGGCCCGCGCCGATCTGCGCCGGGCCATGGATGCCGGCGAACCGGTCGGCGACGAGATCATTGACGCTCTCGTTCTCCCGCTCGTCGACAAGGCGGTCCCGGAATGGCAGGCCGCCCTGGACGCCCTGCTGTCGCTGCCCGAGATCGGCGGCCCCGTCGGATACTCGGGGGGAGTGATCTCCATCGGCGTTCGCCTTGCGGCGGTCGAGCCGCGCATCGCGGCCGCCGTTCTGTTCGCCGGGAGCTTCGTGCCTCGCGCCATGTTCGAGGAGGCCCGCCAGGTCACCACTCCGCTGCACGTCCTGCTGCAGTGGGACGACGAAGGCAACGATCGTCAGGCGGCCCTGGACCTGTTCGACGCCTTCGGCTCCAAGGAGAAGACTCTGCACGCCAATATGGGCGGGCACACCGGCGTCCCGCAGTTCGCGGGGGACGCCGCGGCCCAGTTCTTCACCCGGCATCTGAAGTGACGCCGGGCCGTCAGGCCACCAGCTGAGGGTAAGCGGTGCGGTGTCGTCAGCGAGGCCAGTCGCCTCGCTGACGAACGGCGAACGGGCCGGAAAATCCGGGTGAGAACTAACGAAAACCTCAGTAAGAGTCTCAAGTGCCACCGGCCGCGGCCACCAGGTACGACAAGCCGACGGTCCGCTACGAGGCAACCGTGCTGGTCGCGGCCATCAACGAGTGGCTGTAACCGCACGTTCGCACCCGGTCTCTCGTTATCCCTTTGCCGAGGAGGCGATGGGCCAGCTAAGTTCTCCCAGCCGTCCGATGGTGTTCGGGACCGGCGCTGTCGATGAGGAGGTGTGGAGCACATGCGCAGGAGTGCCCAGCAGTTGAGTCCGCGTACTGACTTCTGCCACTTCCTCACGACGGAGACACCTTGTCGTCTCGCATCACCCCATTGACCGACCCCGTTCACGGTCCGAACAGCCGGCGTCTCGCATGGCTGGCGTCCGACGCTGATTCCATCCCCATCGGAACCGCCTTTCTGCGCCTGTTCAACAGTCCCGGACAGGGGCACCTGGCTGAACTGACCCTCGGTGTCCATCCCGCAGAGCGACGCCGACACATCGGCTCGCAGCTCCTCAACGCCGCCGTGGCCGCTGCCCGGGCCGATGCCCGACGCTGCGTCATCGCGCAGGCCGAGGCCGGATCGCCGGGCGACCACTTCCTGCCGGCGCACGGCTTCAGGAAGGTCCTCGCCCTGAGGTTCTCCCGCTTGCCACTGGCCGATGTGGACACCACCGCCCTCGCCGAAATCATCGAGCATCCGCATCCCGGCTACCGGCTGATGTCATGGCACGGAACCGTGTCCGACGGCCTCGCGGAGACGTTTGCCGCCTCGCGTCGCGCCATGGACGACATGCCCATGGACGACACCGACTACGGCACGGTGACCTGGGACGTGGAGCGTGTCCGGGCCGCGGCGAAGGCTGTCGAACAGCGTGGCGACCACCTGCACACTGTCGTTGCCGTCGACGCCTCCGACGGCTCGATCGCCGGGTTCACCGAGCTGGTCGTCCCCGGCAACGGCAGAGGCGATGGCCAGCACTACGGCACCGGCGTGTTGCCCGAGCACCGTGGACACAGCCTCGGCCGATGGATGAAGGCCGAGTCGATCCGACACGCCCATGGGCGCTATCCGGACCTCGGCGGCCTCCTGACTGACACCGCCGACAGCAACACGCACATGAGACAGATCAACGACAGTCTCGGTTACAGGCCCACGCACACGACACACCAGTACCAACTCGACCTCTAGCCGCGGACGGACGGGCCGGACCTGGACATCACATCGTCCGGCCCGTCCGTGCTGTTGATGCACGGCCTGGCCGAGCGTCTGCTCTCGGTGATCTATGCCTACGGCACGAACACCGGGATCAAGGCCGTCACCTCCGGCGGGCGTGGCCACACCGAGGACGAACTGTGCTACGTGCACTGCCGGTACCTGCTGGCGGAGGTCGCCCGTGCCATCACCATCCGGATCACGAACGCCACCTTCGCCGTCCGCAGCACCGAGTTGTGGGGCCAGGGCTCGACCGCGGTCGCCCCCGGCTCCACGTACGTGCGAGGTCAACCTCGATAGGGGCCTGCATGCGTCGCTGGATCCGCAGGGGGAAACTCAATGCGGTTCAGGCCAGGTGATGGGAAGAGCTCATGAGTTCTGCCAGGTCGTCCGGGCGGAGGAAAGACGGCGGCGGGGGTGGTCCCCAGTTGAAGAGGCCTTTGGCGTCGTCGAATACCTGTGGTGTCCAGAGGCGGTCGTCAGGGATGCAATCCATATCGCTGTAGTACTCGGTGAAGTTGCCGACGGGGTCTTTGAGGTACCAGAAGAAGTTGGCGCCGGCATGGTGGCGCCCCAGGCCCCAGACATGCCGTTCGGGATGGCCTTCCAGCATGGCGTGGGCCCCGCGTCCGATCTCATCGATGTCGTCGACCTCCCATGAGGTGTGGTGCAGGAAGGGCACGGGAGCCGCCATCACCATGACGTTGTGGTGGTCACTTGAGCAACGCAGGAAGACCGCCTGGTCCTTGACGATGTCGGACACTTTGAAGCCCAGGCCGTCACGGAAGAAGGCCGCGGTGGATTCCACATCGGTGGAACCCATGACCACGTGTCCGAGCTTGCTGGGGCGTACGGGCTGGTCTCGCAGCACCGTCGCGGCGCGCCCGCTGCGTTCCATGCGTCCCGGACGGTTGTAGGGGGTGGCGGGGGCTGGTGGCGGGGCGATGGGTGGGCCTGTTGTCACACGCACGCGGACGCGGGTCGCCAGGTCATGGGTGCTGAGCTCTTGGGCGAGGAGCCGGGACGGGACGCCCAGCTGTTCCAGTCGGCGCCTGAGCTCGTGCAGATCGTCTTCGTCGTCCGTCTCAAGATGGATCTCCGTCAGACGACGGGTGGGCGACGGGATGATGCGCAGTTGTCGCCCGCCGTCTCGCGTGCTGAACCAGCCGTCGGTCTCCGGGGCCAGGCCCAGGTGAGCGTAGTAGCAGGCTGTCTCTTCGGGGCGCGGTACCCCCATGGTGATGGAGGCCAGTCGGTGCAGTGGCACGGTCAGCTCCCTGTGGCCGGTTACGGAAGCACGGCGTGCTGCGGTGATGCGGGGCTAGTCATCGAAGGTGATCTGGGCTTTGATGCGCGCTCTGGCCTTCGTTCGGAAAGCTTCATGAGCGTGGTGCGCGGGATAGCTGTGGGTGAGGAGCAGGCGAGCGTCCTCGGCGTGGCGTTTCAGGAAGTGCATGGCCTGGGGGAAGGCCCCGGTGCCGCCGACGGATCCCAGGAGTGTCAGCCCTTTGGTGATGAGAAGGCCGCTGCGGATGCGGGTGGTGTGCGTCAGGCCGAAGCACAGGACGGTGCCGCCGAGGTCCGCGAGCTGGAGGGCGGTGTTCAGGGATTCCCCGGCCCCCGCGCATTCGATCACGAGCGGGTAGCGGGCCAGCGCTGCGGTCGAGGCGTAGGTGGTGGAAGCGCTGCCCGGGCCGGACGGGTGCAGGGGGTCGTGCCAGGTGAGGGCCGGAATCCGCTGCGTCAGGCATTTCACTTTGAGCTGGTCGGTTTCCAGCAGGTGCACCTGGAGTGCCGGTTTTTCGCGGGTGACCAGCAGATAGACGGCCATGCCGAGGGCGCCGGCGCCGATGATGAGGACGGGAGCGGAGCGCGCGAGGGGCGCCTGCCGCAGGCCTTTTAACGCGACGGCGAACGGTTCGGCCAGCGCTCGTACCTCTGGGGGGAGCGGGTAGGGGTCGGGGTACAGGTAGCGCGCCGGTACGCGTACGTACCGGCTGGAAAAGCCGTCCATGGTGAGACCGAACTTCTCGATGTGCCGGCACAGGTTCCGGTCGCTGCGGCATTGGTCGCACTGGCCGCACCAGCGTGAGCAGTCACCGGTGACGGCCTGGCCAAGGAGGTGGCTTGCGCCGGAGCCTGCGGCCACAACGACGCCCGCCCATTCGTGGCCGAAGCGGATGGGGTAGGTCCGAGGGCCGCCATAAGTCCCGTGGTAGAGCCTGTAATCGCTGCCGCACAGGCTCACACAGTCCACCTGGACCACCACCTCGTCCGGCCCGGTGGCGGATGGCGGCTCGACCGGCAGAATCCGGAGCCGGCCAGGGCCGGCCAGTACCAGCTCTGCCGGTCCGGGCCCGGAATGGGTGTGCTTCACGGCGCGTGGTGGTGCAGAACGGCGATCACTTGCGCGAGCAGCATCGTCGGTCCTTCCGTCCGGCCGGCAGCTTTGGCCTTCACGAGGTTTTCGTCTGAGCGATGCGAAGAACATCGTGGCTGCGGCGCAGCGCCTCGCGATAGCGGTCTGTCTGGTTGTAGAGCTCCACGCTCACATAGCCCTTATAGCTGCCGCCGGCGAGAAGGCTGAAGAATGAGGTGAAGTCAATGTCACCGTCGCCAGGGATCTCATGGTGATGGCGTCGGCCCTTGATGTCCTCGATCTGAATGTGCCTGGTGATGGCGAGCCACTGATCACTGGCTGCGAGGTAGTCGTCTTCCACCACACGGCAGTGACCGAGGTCCTGGCAGAGGGTCAGAGTGTGCAGGCCTGGGTTTTCCCGTAGCGAGCCGACTTGAGCGTTGGTCTCGATCAAAAATCCGGGTTCGGGCTCCAGGGATAGTGCGATGTCGTCGCCTGCGTATTCCAGCAAGGTGCGGATGCCGTCCTGGAGCCAACGCAGAGCCATGGCAGGCTCCACGTGCGGCCGGAGCCTGCCGCTGGCGAAGCTGACGACTGGAATTCCGATGGCCCTGGCCATCGCCATGGATCGGACGAGCAGGTCCAGGCGACGCTTGCGGCCTTCGGCCTCGGGGTGAATCAGCGACGGTTCAAACGGCTCGACGCCGAGCAATCGCGCGTCCCCGGTGGCCAGGGCGCAGGCAGTGATCCCGGCTTCCGCCAGCCGTTGCCGGATATTCGCGGCATGGGATTCTGTGAAGTCGAATGGGTCGAGCCGACCGTGGGCCAGCGATAGTTCGACGGCATCGAATCCCGCGGAGGCGATCTCGTCGATGGCGCGGGGGAGAGGGATGCAGTGGAGCCCGTTGTCGTTGTAGGCGAGAGGGAACGCCAAGACGCCTCCTCGGAGAGAGATGAGCGATCGGCGACTGCCCCTACCCTGTGACGGTCATGCTCACAGGGCCGCCGGCTCCCGTCATGCCTTGAGGGCTGAGACAGGCCAGCAGGCCGGTGTTGGGCAGGATTTTCGTCTGGACCGTGGTGGCACCTGCGAACAGGCCGGATACGACAGACCCGGTCGAGACGACGACAGTTGTGCCGTTCGGCTTGAGATTGATCTTGAATCTACTCTCCACAACGCTGGTGGCGCCGGTGTTCCAATGGTAGACCGACTTCTCTGTGACATCCCCCGACAGACAGCTCGTGTTTCCCGAACCGGTGGTGGTGAATTTTGCCCCTTTCACGTCCTGCGAGCCCGAAGACAGGCACGCGGCCAATGTCCCGTGGGCGACATAGTCGACGTATCTGGAGGTGAGGTTCAAGCCCGGCTGGTAGGTGGTGAATTGCGATCCGACGGGGCAACTGACAGTGGTGAGAGACCCTCCTGACGATGCCGCCGCAGCCGGGCTGCCGACGGGGAATTGCAGCCCCATGCCGATGACAGCAGAGACGATGAAAAGGCGCGTGCTCTTAGCCGGCCTTGACAAGGCATCCCTCCGATGTTTTTCCACGGGTCTATGTCTGCTGAGCCGGCCCCCGGGCCCCCGGCCCGCTGCGTCCAGAAGGGATTCCGTGAAGCCGCCATGCCCCTACACGTCTGCATGTATATCGGAGTCGATGACGGCGCAAGACTGTGAAATACCCCCCAGGCGGACAGTGCCGGCCCTTGTCATGATGCCCGTCCGGCAGATGCCCACACCGCCATGACACAATCGAGCGCCCAGGCAAACACGCGTCCGCTGACGGCATGGCGGCGGAAGAGTTGACCGTGCCAGACAAGGCGCTCATAGCAGCTGACAGGTACAGCACTGGCTGAGCGGATCCGGTCAGAGTCACCGGGCGGGTCAGGCGCCGGCCAGGGCCATGAGGAACTCGGTCTTCGCGTCGTCCCGCCCCGCACACAGTCCGGGAACCGCATTGACGGCGGCCAGGGCCTGGCACCAATCCAGCACACGATGAGGAGACAGACCGGGAACCAGCGCCGCCAGTTCCTCGATCCTCTTCTCCAGCATGGCTGGATCTGTGACTCCTTCAAGCACCCAGTCCACAGCATCGAAGTCCGGGTCGCCCCACGTCGGCCTCGGATCGATCGCCACCAGGCGGGAGCCCGGACCGGACAGCACGTTGGCCGGATGGAGATCACCATGCACGAGTCCCACAGGCCCCCTGTCTGCAAGCTTCAGGGCCGCCACCCGGGCTTGACCAAGCACCGCCCGGGCAGCCAGGCCCTTCGCGCGGGTCGCCGCCAACCTCCGTTCAGTCAAGTCGAGCAGGAAGTCGATCCGGTGCGAGAGAGGCCGCAGTACCGAGTGTTCCCCTGGCACGGGAGGTGAGGTCCGCAGATCTCGCAGCAGGGCTGCGACCTCGGGCAGCTTCCAAACGAGCTGCCGCACCGGCACTCCGGGTTCCACGTTCTCCAGCAGCAGAGCCCCGGCTGAGAGGTCCGCTGCCAGCAGAGTGACAACCGACGGTGTATCTGCCCAGGCTCGCAGGGCTTCGGCCTCCTCACGCGCGATCAAGAGCTCGGGCGTGAGCTTCAGCCACACCGAGGCACCAGTGTCACGCTGCAGACAGCGGAACACCCGCGAGGTGCCTCCACCGCTCGCCGCAACAAGGTCCAGATTCCAACGGGCAGTGAGCTCATGGACGAGGGCCGGCAACTCGTCACACCAACCGAGCACATCAGCGCCGAACCGAACGACGAGCCGGTCCCGGACCTCTGGCGCGACGCAGGCCAACTCTCTCAACAGGTCCCCCGCAGGTGGTCGATGCAGTTCCTGCATCCTATGAGCGCGTTCCGTGCACGCCCCACCACATTTCAGCGCTCAGGACTATCGACGCTCACCAATCCCGACCCCGGATAGAGGGGGAGCCATGTGGTGATGCCCCTGCTTCCCTGGCGCTGGTCAGTGGTTCTGGGTCATGTGGGCGAGGGTCCGGTTGGCGCTGTCGGGGGCGAAGGCGCTTTCGATGCCTTCGGCCGCTCCTTCGGCGGCTTCGGTGGACCGGGGCAGGAGGATGTCCTCGTAGGCAGTGATTGCGTCGTCGATGGTGGGGTGCTCGATGAGGGCGGAAGCGAGGTCGGCGCCGTCGCGCATGGCGAGGTTGGCGCCCATGCCGGAGAACGGGGACATCAGATGGGCGGCGTCGCCGAGGAGGGTTACGCCCGGGGTGTGGGGCCAGGTGTGCGGAACGGGCAGGGCGTACAGGGGCCGGTTGATGTAGCCGGTGTCGGTGTCGGTGATGAAGCAGAGCAGGTGGTCGCTCCAGCCGGCGAATTCCTTCAGCAGCGCTTCGCGGACGGCTTGGCCGTCGTCCAGGTCGAGGCTGCGCTGCTGGTACCAGTCCTCGTCGGTGCGCATGCCGATGTAGGCGCGGATGTGGCCGCCGCCGTTGCGCTGGGCGACGAAGCCCTGGTTGTTGTCGAGGGCCATCATGGTGCCGTTGCCGGTGAGGTCGGCGAGTTCGGGGTGACGGTGGTCGGCGCCGTCGAAGCCGGTCTCGACGAAGGTGACGCCGGTGTAGAGGGGTGTCGCGTCGGACAGCAGGCGGCGGACTTGGGACCAGGCGCCGTCGGCGCCCACGACGAGGTCGGCGTCGGCGGTGGAGCCGTCGGCGAAGTGCAGGCGGTGGGTGCCTTCGCCGAGCGGTTCGGCGTGGGCGAGCTTGTGGCCCCAGCGCACGGTGCCGGGGGTGAGGGAATCCAGGAGGAGGTCGCGGAGCTGCCCGCGATCGATCTCGGGATTGCCCTGGCCGTCCTGGGGCGGTGCGGCGTCGAACATGACCAGGCCGTTGCGGCTGACCAGACGCATCTGCTCGCCTTCGGGGCGTGAGATCGCGGTGAAAGCGTCCCACAGTCCGGCTTCGCGCAGGGCGTGCTGGCCCGTGTCGGGGTGCATGTCGAGGGTGCCGCCCTGGTTGCGGGTGGTGCGGGAGGCATCGAGGTCGTGGACCGTGACCGGGATGCCGTGCTGCTGGAGGATGCGGGCGCAGGTCAGTCCGCCCGGGCCGGCCCCGATGATCGCGATGCGGAGGGCGGGAGTGTTCATGGTCGTTCTCCTTGGTCAGGGCCGGGACGTGGCCTCCTCGGCCTGCCTAACCAAAAAAGCACACCCATGCAAAAGATGCAACGACACAACTTTTTGCATGGCATCGGTTTCTGTATGATGCGGATATGAGCGCACCCCTTGGACGCCGCGAGCGGAAGAAGGCCGCCACCCGCCAGGCGCTGGCCGATACCGCCCTGAACCTGTTCCTCGAGCACGGCTACGACCGCGTCACCATCCGCGACATTGCGGACGCCGTGGACGTGTCGACCACCACGCTGCTCAAGTACTTCCCCACCAAGGAAGCCCTGGTCTTCGACGAGGACGCCGAGCAGGAGACCGCCCTCGTCGCCGCTGTCCGCGACCGGCCGGAAGGGCAGAGCATCCCCCAGGCGCTGTGCGCGCACATCAAGCGGATCCGCATCGGTGCCGGCGACTCCGACGCACGGTTCGCCGCCTTCACCCGCCTCGTGGCTGACACGCCCGCCCTGAGCGAGTACGCGCACCGCATGTGGATGCGCCACGAAGACGCACTCGCCCGCGCCATCGCCGAGGCCACCGGCAGCCGACCCGACGACTACCGGTGCGCCGCCCTCGCCCACTTCGCACTGGAAACCTCGGCCTTCGCCCAATGCACCGACAACGCCGAGTACGCCGTGGACGCCGCGTTCACACTTCTCGAGCACGGCTGGAACGCCGCATAACGGATCACGCTGGGCAGGGGATCAGCGCCCTCGCGCGGCTGCGACTGCCTCCTCGACAGTGTTCGCCGGGGCGCGGGGGCGGGCACGGCGCCGGCCGGCCCCAGGCCGAGACGCTTGTTCATGTCCAGGCGGAAGGTGCAGTACGGGTTGACGTTGGATCAGGACGGTGCGGTCAGGCCGCACCGGTCCTCGTCACTGAGCTTCTTCGCCCAGGCCGGTTCGGCCAGAACCTGCCGGACCAGTTCTCCACGACCTGGGGGCCGCCGCGGGTCTCCCGGCGCAGGCCGGCGTCGGCCAAATGTGGTGCTGGAGGCGAGGGCCTGGCCCGCTCGCGCGGCGGCTTCACCACCGAACTCCACCTCAGCACGGACGGCCGCTGCCGCCCGTAGTCCCTGATCGTCACACCGGCCCAGCGGGCAGACCGCATGCAGTTCAAGCCGGTTCCGGAGAAAATTCGCGTCCCGAAGCTCAGGCCGGGCAGGCCCCGCAAGACGCCGGACAGCGTCGCAGCCGACAAGGCGTACAGCAACGGATTGTGCCGCACGTACCTGCGGCATCGGGGCATCCGGCATCCCGAACGCCGACGGGGCGGGTTCAGGAGAAGGACAGCGACAGAAGGATGCTCAGGAGGCGAACGGCTCGATCTCCCCGGCGAAGACGATGACCTGGTCGATGAGGCTCCGTCGCAGATGGACGACATCGGTTCCCGCCAGGCGGGGGCCTCCGTCAGGCGTGGTGAAGACCCACTGGTACCGGGCCCATTCGCCGGGCATGTCCACTGCTGAGCAGCGCACCATCGTGCCGGTCCCCGCCGGGTGGCGCCGGATGTCCAGCACGAACCGCTCGACCGCCGCGATTCCTTCGCTGCGACCCAAAGGCCCCCAGAAGACCACGTCTGAGGTCAGGGCCTGGGAGAGCAGGGCAGTCACAGAGATGTCGTCCGGGGCGTTGAACGCGGAGATGAACGTATCGATTGCGGAGCGTGCGGTCTCTTCCTGCATGCCCCAGTAATACCAGCCGTTTCGCGTGGGCTCGACCCACGAGCCGCCTTGCGATCACGGTGAACCTTCCCGGTCACAGCACTAGCCGTTCGTCAGGTCCTTGGCCATGACCTGTTCCCTACCCACGCCATCAGGCAGGAGATCCCCCGGCTCACCGGTGTCCGTGAACCCGTGGCGCTCGTAGAGAGCGGCAGCCCTCACGTTGTCCGGCATCACAGACAAACGCAAAGTCTTGGCACCGCGCTCTGCAGCCCACCGTGCAACTTCCCGGATCAGGCAGTCGCCGACCCCTCTGCCGCGGGCCGCGGGACTGACCCACATCGAGATCAGCTCAACGCTGTCCTCTGCCTGCTCAGCTGGAACGCCGCTGGCCATCCCCGCAGGACGACCGTCGACTACCGCAACGACATTGTGTGCGCCGGGAATCTCCAGACGGGCACGCCAGCGGTCTTCGCGATCACCAGCTCCCTGCCACTGGGCGAGCGTCGATCCGAACGCGTAGGGCGCCTCCGCCAGGGCTGTCTGCCGCAGTTCCCGCCAGATCGGCCAGTCATCTGATTCCAAAGTGCGAAATTCAATCATGCCGCAGACCCTGCCGTAGTGACGGAAGCGACAGCAACGGAATAACGTCCTATCCTCGCGCAATCCGGTACACCTATACGGTCACAGCACTAGCCGGTGACGACCCCCGTGTTCTGGCAGGCGGTCAGCAGCCAGCGGCCGTCGGTCTGCTTCGAGACCACGTACAGCGGGGCTCCCTCGCTCTCCTCGCCGGGGGCCAGGTAACGCTGACGGACCTTGACCGCAGCGACGTCGGGACGGATGAAGAGCACGTGGACCACCTCGTAGGTGACCTTGCCGTCCCAGCTCGCCGCAGGGAGGACCTTGCGGGTGAACTCCGAGATCGCGTCGAGGCCGATGAGGACTTTGCCGTGGGCCGTCGTCCAGATTGCGTCCGGGTGGAAGAGGCCGAGGAACTCCTCCGGGTCCTTGGTCTGCTGAGAGCGCTCGACGGTGGCGACGAGCCGGCTGATCGCTTCGACATCTGCCGCGTGGGACTTGGATTCCGTGGTCATGTGGATCACCGTCACACCTCAAGCGGGATTGAGGTCAAGCCTGTGATCGCATGGCGATGTGAGGACGGCCGGACATCCGGCGCCGTCCCGGACAAGCCGCCCAGGGGGTCTGCGCCCTGGGCAACGACCCGGGCAGGCGACGTTCACATGATGGGCCGGAGAATTCCTAGCGGCACTGCCGATGTCACTGGCAATCGCGGGCCGCGTGGCTCCAGACCCACCTCGTTCCGCGCGGGACGGTTCTGGGATGCCGGGGGCCACCGCTAAGGGGAGGTACGGTCTTGGCGGTGCCATCCTGCCGATGCGGCGCATACGAGCACTGCGAGGGACGAACCGGACGACCGCGCGAGCCCGCCTCGATCGGGTGGGCGATGCTCCTCGGCGGGTCGGCGAGCGCCGTCGCGTCCATCGCCCTCGACCGGCTTCACGCCCTGACCGTGATCGGGCTCCTTGTGGTGACCCACCTCATCGGCTACGAGGCGGTGGGCGCGAGCCCCGCCATGATCGTCGGCCATCCCAACTCGCTGGTGACCTCGGCCGCGATGACCTGAGGCGGACCATAGTGCCCCACCGGATGCGGTAACGGGGCCGGTAACCGAGGTTACCGGCCCGCACACATCCGCTCAGTTGTCGACGATCACAAAATACGGCTCACCATCGAGGATGCGGGCCGAACGGGTCGCTTGGCTCAGCTCGTTGCCGGCCGCCTCGTTGTCCTTCTCGGTGACATGGGAGCGCACGCACGCCGCCGTGTCGGGGTCGCCCCGCATGACCCTCACATTCGCCACATCCCACGCGCCGCCAACCTCCTTAGGCAGGATGTCCACACACAGGTTGTTGGGCTTGCCGCCCTCAGAGGACCGGGCAAAGGGGAACTCGTCACAGGAGTCTCCCGGTACCAAAAGAGGGTCCGCCGGGAACGGGAACGGGAGGTTCTTGCACGTCCTACGGCGCTTGGTGTCCGTCCAGGACTCATCGGAATTAGGGTCGCGATGCAGGGGGTTCACCTTGGTGCCGGTGACAGCGGACTTGAGTTTCTTCTGCGCCCACTCGTAGGTGACGGCGGCGGCCCTGTATTGCGACTTGTGGAACGTCACGTTGGCCATGTGCGTATCGTCGGCACAGCCGGGCCCGTTACCGACCTTGTAGTCACATCGAAGCCAGGGGCCCTGCCACTCGTCCGAGGTGTTGACGGGCGTTGCGGGCACAAGGATCGCCCCTGTCATGTGGTAGAGGGGCTGGGACCGTGCCTCACCGCCCTTGACGACCGTGGTCCTGTAGGTGATCGACGTGAAGAGCTCCCTGCCCACCGCCGGAAGGACCGCTTGCCCGCCGCCAAAAGCCGCGCCGCCCGTGCACGGGCCGGTGCAGTCGGACCTCAGGCCAATCGTCATCTTGGGCATTTTGGGTGTTTCCTGAGTGATGGCCGCACGGACCTCCTCCTTCCACTCGGATACGCCGACCCTGGCCGAGGTGACGACGACGCCCTCGGCGTGCTCGACCACCTTCCTGTCAGCACCAAGAAGCTCGTAGCCGATCGGGTGCTGTACGCAGTACGTACTACGGGAGGTGTTGACCTCCTTCCTGCTCTCCCTGCACAGATCGAGCGGATCGGCCGGGTCGACGTCGGGGTCACGGGCCGCGACGCGGGCCGTAGCCGGTCCGTGGGCGCCGGTCAGGCGGTGCATGGCGGCCAGGTCGCGGGCGGTGGCCGGGCCGCCCGTCTTGAAGCAGAACCAGGCGGCGCCCTGGCGCCGGAGTGCGGAGCCAGGGGCGATGGCCGCGCAGGTGCCGTGGCCTTGGGGGGCCGCCCGGCCGGCCGACGGCGGTGCGGCGGCGGCGGCCGGCGAGGTGCTCAGGGTGAGAAGAGCTGCGGTGAGGGCGAGTGCGGCTATAGCCGCCAGCAGTCGTCTGGCGCGTTTCAAAGGTGGTCCCCCTTTTTCCGGTGGCATGTAAATCCACTCGGGATCGAACCGGCGTAGTGCCCGTCTGTGTCAGCCGGAGATGGGCCTTCCGCGATCATTCGTTGGCCCGTTCGGGCTTCACGCCGCCGCCCGTCTTCGCGACGGGACTCCCGCGGTCGACAGGATGCGCGGGCACGGCGGCCGTCGCTGGGGCGCCGAATGCGGCAGCGGCGGCCGGCGTCGCCCCTGACAGGGCACGGCGCCGCCTGTTCGGTCTTCGGTCCCGTCCTCCGTGGTGATGATGTAGACCTGGTAAGGGCATGTTCGCTTTCTCCTTGTTTTCCGATGAGTTGTGTTCCGTGCCCGCACTGGATGCGGTCGGGGATCATGCGGAAGCTGCCGGGTCGGCCGTCGGGACCGGCGCATCTCCTTCCGGCTCACCGCCAGACGCCGTCTGGCTCGATTCGCTGGATTCCCTTCTGTCGTGCTGATGCCTCTCTGCCGCCATCGTTCATAGGGCCGTTCACGCTGGCGCGCAAACATTCAAGGCGTCACGGCCGCCGAAGGTCCTCGATTTCAGAATGCGCAAGTTGGCCTAATACTGTGATGGCTTGGTGGCAGTCGGCCGCGCCGGCAGACGATGAAATCCGTTCTGGCGGTCGCCGGCCGTCGAGGCGGCCAGTGGAATCACGACTGAAACAGCCCATCTGTGCGGCGGCGGTGGCGGATCTTAGCACCGCAGATGAAATCCTGATGAACCCCGGGCAGGTCAAGTCTGTCCAACAGTCCATGAAGGGCGATGAGTTCCGCCTCGGACCGGCTGATTCCGTCATCGTCACTGCATCGCTGCCGACGCTAAATTCGCCTCGATCGACCATCGCTCCCCACCACATAACTGGCAGGGTTCCGGCCCAGGGCCGACATGGCGCCCGGCCAAAGGAAGGGCATGATGAGCCACTTAAGATCTCCCGGCCGCAAGGCCAGAGGGCTGATTGCCCTCACCGTAACCGCCGCATCGGCGCTCGCCGCCATAACTGCCGTGGCCGGCCCCGCCGCCGCCCAGGGCGCCACCCCCGCCGTCGGCGCCAGCGCCGTTCAGGCCGGGCAGTCCTGCACGGCTGCCGACCTGGGCAAGCGCCACCCGTTCATCAAGTCAACCGAAGTCGCCCCGACGATCACTCACTTCAAGGGCTGGTACGTCACCGAGGGCACGACCGGAAGCCACTCCGTCTCCACCAACACCCAAACGTCCATCTCCGTCTCGGTGGGCCTCAACGGCAACATCCAGGGCAGCTTCGGCAGTGAGGCCCTCGGCATGGTCGGAGCGAGCCTGGGCCTCAACGTCCAGGTCACCTACTCTTCCACGTCCAGCGTGTCCGACACGGTGAACTGGAACTTCAACCAGCCCGGCTACTACGGCGTGTACAAGGGCACCAAGAAGGTCACCGGCACCTATGGCAGTCTCAACTGCAACCGCGTCCTGCAGGGCGACGGCAGTTGGGCGCTGAAGTGGATCGAAGGGGCCGACACCGGCAGCTACACCACCTACACCGCACTCGAAGAAGGCGCGGTGCGCTGCCAGGACAAGGTCCCCGCCAACAGCATCATGGCCAAGGCCCAGGGTCTGTTGGACTGCGGATCCCCCGCCGCAACCGCGAAGCACCCGGCAGGGCCCGTCCCCTCGGCCAAGGCCGACCAGGCCAAGCACGACGCCGACAACGCGGCCAAGGCCGCCAAGGCCGCCAAGGCCGCCCAAAGCATGAAGGCCACCCGGGCCGCCAAGCCCGCCCCGCCCGCCGCACTGAACTGCCAATCCGGCGTATACAGGATCGACGTCCCCGGCAAGCCCCTGAACTGGAGCGCACCGCTCCTGGCCAACGACGGCATCCGCCTGCGCGAATCCAACTGGACCAGCGCCCACCTGGACAACTGGCGGCTGTGCAATGTGACGGAGCGCAACGGGGTCATCGAGGCGTCCCTGTGGAACTGGGGCAACGGCGGCTGCGCGACCATCCCGGCGGACATCGCCAACCTGGAGCAGGCCTACCTGACCACGGCCGCCTGCGGGGAGGACGACCTCCAGCGGTTCTACGTCTACCGCGACGTACCCGGCAGCTCGAACATCGGACTGCAGAACAAGTACACCGGCTCGATGCTGGGCCACGACCGGTACGCGGATGGCGAGCTCATCCGCCAGTACTCCAGCGGCAGGCAGGACGGCACGGGTACGTACACCCTGACCGGAGTCTGACAGCCCCCACCCCGTGAGCGCGGCCCCGCATGTGAACCCCCGGCCTCCCGGCCCCGTGCGGGGCCTTCCGCGTCTCTACCCCGAGCCCAGCCTTTGCGCCGCCCGGCCGGGGCCGCGTCACGGTCGTCACGTCGAGGAAGAAGAACCGCTCCAGCTGAGGGCGCGTGGGCGCCCGGGTGAACGTTCCATACGCCTCGGGCTGCTCGTCAGTCAGAAACTCCACCGGCACGGCCGGATCGTAGCCAGCGCCGACGTCCACTCGACGATCTTTCAGCGAACTTCAGTGGCAGCCGCGCTGCGTGCTAGCCGACCATGCAATCTCAGCAGCACTTCCTGTACCGCAACTACTGAGTTTGTCGTTAGTCCTGTGGGTGCAGGGGCTGCAGTGGTGTGAGGATGCTGGTGTGCCTTCCGAGTCTCCGTCTGTTGTTGCCGAAGTGTCCATTCTGCCGCTGACGCGGCTGCAGTTGGCCGAGGCCCGTCGTATGCGCGCGGTCGGGTTGTTCGAGCGAGGACGTCCTCAGTCCGAGGTCGCACGGATGGTGGGGATGCACCCCCGAGAGCGTGCGTCGGTGGAAACGCCTGGGGGAGCAAGGCAGGGCTGAAGCACTGCGGCGACGGCCGGCCGGCGGCCGGCCGCCCAAGCTGGATGACTCCCAGGTCGAAGCGGTCCGGGCTGCGTTGGAACAAGGCGCCCAGGCGCACGGGTTCAAGGCCGACCTGTGGACCCTGGAGCGGGCCGGAGTGGTCGTTGAGCGGGTGACCGGGGTGACACTGGCCCGGGCATCGGTATGGCGGCTGCTGACCGGGCGGCTGGGATGGAGTCTGCAGCGGCCCAGGCATCAGGCTGTGGAACGGGACGAGGCGGAGATCGCCCGATGGGTCGCCCAGGAGTGGCCACGCATCAAAAAGGGGCGGTGAAGAAACGTGCATGGATCGTGTTCCTCGACAAATCAGGCGTCTCACTACTGCCCCAGGTACGCCGCGCCTACGCGCCACCCGCGGCCGCACTCCCGTGCTGCGGCACCGGCTGAACTGGAAACGCGCTTCGATGGCCGCCGCGCTGGGCTACCACGCAACCGACCCCGGCCGTGGTCCGCGGCTGTGCTTCCACCTCAAACCCGGCAGCTACAACACCACCTCCCTGATCCAAGTGCTGGAATAGGCCAAAACCTTCTATGCCGGTGAGCCGGTAGTCCTGGTCTGGGACGGGCTCTCTGCACACTGGCGCCGGCGCATGCGCGCCTGGGCAGCCGAGCAGGACTGGCTCACCCTGGAGCAACTGCCCGCCTACGCACCCGAGCTCAACCCGGTGGAACTGCTGTGGTCGTCCATCAAGACCCGAGAGCTCGCCAACCTCGCCAGCGACCACCTCGCCGACGTCGCCGAACGCGGCATCCACCCCCCACAACCACAGAACTAACGAGAACTTCAGTAAGGGATGTCCCGTAACTCCTGGTTACCCCTGGCGAGATCAGCTCTGCGGTCAGGCAGTCAGCAGAAGTCGAGCGTGACGTCCTTGTCCACGCAGTACTTCATGACGTTGATCAGCTGGCGGGTGTCATCGATGCGCCGTTGGAGAATAGGGTCGTCGGCGGTATGTGGCCGCTCCCCGATGATTGCTTCCAGCCGGGGCAGCGTGGCCGCGCATTGAGCGGGTGCGAGGTCGCCCTCGTGGTCTGGATGGTCGAGTAGCGGTGCCAGGGTGGTGATGACGCTGCTCCACGGACGGTTTCCCCCAAAGCCGACCATCCCGGGAAGGGGGAATCCCTCGGTTTCGGCCAGCCACTTCCTGAACAGGTTGAACCCGTAGTGCGACCAGGAGATATCCGGGCTGGTCACTTCGTCGTCTCCGGGGCAGAGCATGAGCCCCATCCTGTCCTCCTTGCTTGGTGCCCATGATCGGCTGTGGGGAGATGTATCGGCAACTGAAAATGATATATCGCATGGCTGGTGTGATCACGGCGGCGGAACCGTCCTGGACAGCGCTGTTCGCCGAGCTGAGCCAACGCTGTCCATCGGCTCCTGATCCGACGGGCAGTGCCACCGAGCGGGTTGCGGTCCCAGGGGAGCCTTGCGACGTCGGCGCGGGCGCTGTCCGTCCAGTGCTGGGGATCGTCGTGTCGGCTTGCGCCTGGCCGTGATCCTCATCGCACGGACACTCGCTCCATCTGCTGGCCCCGATGTGGTCAGCGTTCCGCTCGATGATGTCGACGGGCTCGTCCACGGCCCCCGGTGGCACCCGCCTCCACCGCGTGACGGACATCGACCACACCGCCCGGTACGTCTTCCTGGACGCGGACCCGGACCAGGACGCCGGTACCGACCCCGCCCTGCACCCGGTGCTGCGTCGCTGGGACCACCGTCCGCCGGAGTCCGCGGACGGAGAAGGGGCCATCGTCGTCCAGGAGGACACCTGGCTGTCCTTGGAGGACGGGGTCGCCGTGCGCTTCTCCCGCGAGGACCCCCAGAAGCCTTGCGTATACCGCAGCGGTGACTACTGGCTGATCCCCGCCCGAGCGGTGACCAGCGACGTCGAATGGCCGACCGACCCCCAGGGCAAGCCCGTACCGAAGGAGCCCCACGGCGTTCACTACCACTACGCCCCCCTGGCCGTCGTCAAGCCGGCCGAACCCGGCGACGAGCCGGGCACCCGCGGAATCCGGGACCTGCGCACCCCCTTCCCCCAACCGAGCCCACCGCGCCTGGACCAGGCCTGAGGCACGTCGCGTGACAAGGGGCGCCAACGATGCACGGCGCCCCCACCGTCAGGACCCCCGCCGGGCGGGTGAGACCGTCAGCCGCCGGTCCCCGGCCGGTCGACTCGGTAGAGGTAGTGGGCCCGGTCATCGACCGGATTGTCCGGCGTCAGGTCTCCGGCCCCGACCCGGCGTAACCCTGCCCGCTCGAGCGCCCGCCACGAAGGGCGATTGGCTGCCACCACCGGGACGACAATGCACGGGGCGGCCGGGTGTTCGGCCCAGGTTCGCACGATGACGGAGCGGATCATCGCCGTCCCGATGCCCTGGCCGGTCCGGCCGGGATCGCCGATCAGGTAGTCGATGGTCATCGCGCCGTCAGGCACAGGGACGATGGCCGCCAGCTCGGCCAGGTACTCGGGGTAGTCGATCAGCCGGGAACGCTGGACGAGACCGACGGGGCGGCCTTCCAGGAAGGCGAGGAGATCCTCCGAGGGCTCCTCGCCCCGGGCAGCGGGGCCGAAGTCGCGCGCCACCGCTTCCGCTGTGGTCTCGTGATTCCACCAACGCTTCACATGGGGCTGCTGAAGCCACCTCCGCAGCAGAGGGAAGTCCTGCTCCTCGATCCGACGCCACGTGATCTCCATGAGGCCACTCCGGGAACGCTTACCGACTCCCTGGCAGGCTACGTGCTGCGCGGCCCATGCGCATGGTCCGGTCCGGGCCCGGTGCACCGCCCGCGCTGCCCACCGTTTCTGCCTGCCGGCTTTCAGGTCCTCGCGCGGGGGAGGCGGTTCTCGGGTGTGTCGAGCCAGGTGTGATGTTCTCCGTCGACGGTGACGGTCAGTCCGAACCGCGTGAGTTCGGGGCGTCCGTGCTCGTCCCACCACGTGCGGGCCGTCAGGACCTCGTCCCACAGCGATCGCGGGCCCTGTTGCAGGACGCTGCCGGCCTCGTCCCAGCCGTCGCAGCACACGGACGCGAACGAGTCTGCACCGTCCCACAGCAGGATGCGCCGGTCACTCGCGCCGGTCGTGCGCTGCATCGTCAGCCCGGGCATCAACTGGCCGATGACAAAGGCCGCATGCCAGTCGCCGTCCAGGGCCTTGTCCGGATCGGCAGGGGAAGCAGTCAGCCGCTCCCTGCCATCGCGTGGCGGACGGCCACCCGATGCCCGGTGCGCACGCAGCCACATGTACGAGGCCGTGTGCACGAACCGCCCCTCAGCCGCACCGCCCGAGCCGACCGACAGACGCAAGAGCCCGCTGCTGGAGAACAGCGATCCGTACGGGGTCAGGATGATGCCGCCCGGCCGGACCTGCTCCCGCCACGCCCGGGGGATGCTCCGCGCGGACGCAGTGCAGACCAACCGGTCGTACGGAGCGCCCTCGGCGCATCCCATTTCGCCGTCGGAGCAGACGACCCGGGCGGTGTACCCGGCAGTGCGCAGGTTGTGCTCGGCCTGCTCGGCCAGGCTCCGGTCGACTTCGATGGTGACGACGTTCCCGGGCCCGGCGCGCTCTTCCAGCAGCGCGGTGTTCACGCCCGACCCGGTGCCGATCTCGAGAACCTTGTGCCCGGCCTCCAGGCCGAGGAAGCCGAGTTTGACGCAGACGATGTCCAGCGCGGACACCGACGAGGTCGCGGAGCCACGCACCGTGCCGGCCGTGGTGAGCGGACTCTGCTCGCCGTCGTTGATCTGCGTGACGACGGCCTTGACGGGGTCGTAGACGGCCGCTGCCCACGCCTGCGGCTCGGCGCTGCAGGACACGGCGCGGTAGCCGTTGCCGGTCCACACCCAGATGTCGCGGGGAACGAACCGCTCGCGTTCGATCGTTGAAACCGCCTCGCGGGCCCACGGGGCCCGGTCGAAGCAGCCTGCCGCGGCGAGCTTGCCCACCGCCGCGGCGCGGAGCGCGGCGTCCGGGTCGGTCACTCCTCGTCGTCCCGCAGTAGGCTGCGCCGGCCATGTCGTAGGAGGCGGTCCGCGCCGCTTCGGCTTCGACGCAGAGTCGGTCACGGCAGCAGTGTTCGCCGCGCCGGCGCCGCGGGGCGAGATCAAGCCGGAAGCGGTACGAGAGGCCGCGCGGCGATACGCCCCGGAGCACTGACCCGACCCCGTACGGGGTACGGGATGCCGGCGTCCGCCGGGCCGGCACCGCATCCCGAGGGGTGGTTCAGGCGGCCCCGGAGGCTGTGGGCAAGGCCATGGACCGGACCATCGGGCTCCGTGTTACCGCCGGAACGGGGTTCGGTGAAACCCGGTGGAGGAATTATGGCCTCCGTCACTGTGGAACCTCCTCCCGAACTGGTGAGGTAAGCCTTAGACGCCGGTTCGACATCGCTTCTCACCAGGGGAGTTGAGGAGCCGGCGGGATACGCATGCCGGAATTCCCGTGGAGCCGACTGCCGGAGGCCCCTCCCGCCGGAAAGACCACCGTGATCCCTCGCGTTCCCTCTCGCCGATGCCGGACCGCCGCTCGTATCGAGGGACGTGTCCACCACACACCGGAGCAGCAGTGTTGAAGAAAAGAACCATCGCCGTCGTCGGAGGCGGTGCCGCGTGCACCGCGTTCCTCGCAGCGTACGCCCGGCAGTTGTCGGGCGACGTGGCCGGCGCGGCGGCGGATGTCATCGTCTTCGAACCAGGGAAGAGCTTCGGCCCCGGCATCGCCTATGCCGAGGACGCCGACACCGCTTTGCTCAACCGGCCCTATTCCGCCATGTCCGTGGACTACGGCGACCCGGGACAGTTCCGCCGCTGGCTCTACCGGCAGACCTCCGCCGGCCGGGCCGGCGACCCGCAGGCGCGGCACACACCGCGTTCGCACTTCGTCTCCCGCACGCTGTTCGGACAGTACCTGGAGAACGTCTTCTCCCAGTCCCGGGAGGACCTGCGGCTGCTCGGAGCGCAGGTGACGCTCGTACCGTCGGCCGTCGTCGACCTCGCCGTGGAAGACGTGGAAGACGGGGGCACCGGGGGCACCGAGGGGACGGCGGGGGCCGGGGGAAGTGACACTTACCTCCTGACCACCGCCGACGGCGAGCGCTTCGTCGCCGACGAGGTCGTCCTCGCGATCGGTGCCATCGCACCGTCCGATGTCTACGGGCTCAACGGGTCCGCCGGATTCGTCGCCCAGCCGTACCCCCTGGTCAGCTCGCTGGAGCAGGTCGACCGGAGTGCGGAGGTCCTGGTGCTGGGGGCCGGGCTGACGGCGATCGACGTGGCCGTCGTCCTGGCGGACGCCGGGCAGGAGCGCAGGATCACGCTCGCCTCGCGGTCCGGGATGATCCCGGACGTCCGCACCGACCTCGGTACCGGCGAACTGCCGGAATTGATGGCCGGTGTCCGCCGGCTGTTCGCCCGTGGCAGCGTCAGCCTCCGTAGCATTCATGAACTCGTCGACACCACCCTCCGGCTGAGCGGGACAAGCATGCGCGAGGCGCTGCTCCCGTACACCGATTCCTGGTCCGCACCCGACCTGATGCGCCATCGACTGGAGAACCCGCTGCCCGGCGGCCTGGCGCAGCGTTGCGTCGGTGCCCTCACCCCGTTCTACTCGGAGCTGTGGCGGGCCCTTCCCGAGGCCAGCCGCCGCCTCTTCCTGCGGGAGCACTACCGGACGTACAACTGCCTGCGCAATCCGATGCCGGTGACCAACGCGCACCGGCTGCTCGGCCTCCACGAGGCGGGCCGGCTCGACTTCGCCAGAGGCATCACCCACGTCCAAGCGGCCACGGGCGGCGGCTTCACCGCGACCTTCGCCGACGGGCGCACCGAGCACTACGACGCAGTCGTCAACGCGGTGGGGCGCACGAACAACACGGCCGCCGCATCCGCCTCCTCACTGACGTCGCGGCTGGTCCGCAACGGCACCTTCGTCTCCCACCCGCTGGGCGGCATCCGGGTCGACCCCGGGACCAACCAGGTGCGCGGCTCCGCGGGGACGGTGTTCCCCCGGCTCTACGTGCTCGGCGACCTGGCCTCGGGCGAGCACTTCCACGTGAGCTCGATGGAGCTGGTCGCGCGGCAGGCCGCCAAGGTGGCGGCGCAGCTCGTACCGGCCTCGGACCGGCTCCTGGTAGGGGCCGTCGCGTGAAGCAGGCCGGAGCCGGACTGCCGCGGGGGCTGGCCATCTGCCTGATGTCACTGGTCTTCGTGCCGCAACTGGCCCTCGCCGCCTACGTCCCCGCCCTGCCCGCCATCGGCAGGTCGTTCGGCGTAGGGCCGGGCAGCACCAGCAGCTCACTCGTCGGCTACATGGCCGCGTATGCCGTGTGCATGATCCTCACCGGCAATCTGGCGGACCGTTACGGCTCCCGGCGCGTCCAGCTGACCGGGCTCCTCCTCTTCACCGGTGCGTCCGTCCTGTGCCTGCTGGCCCCCGTGTACGGGGTCTTCGTGGCGGGCCGGGTGCTGCAGGCACTCGGCGCCGGTACGGGCACGGTGATCTCCCGGCTGTGGGTGCAGCGGGCGCTGCCCAAGGAACAGCGGCTGTCGATGCTGACCGCACTCTCCACAGTGATCGCGGTGACCCCGGCCGCATCACCCCCGCTGGCAGGTATGGCCGTGGAACACACCTCCTGGCGCGTGCTGTTCGCCTTCATGGCCGTACTCGGGGCCATCGCCGCCGGCGCGGTCGCCAAGCTCCTGCCGGCCGACGACACCGTCGGCACCGCAAGGGAAGCCGAGGGGGCCCCGGGCGGTCCCATGCGGGCGCCGGAAGGGTTCGCCGGGCTGGGCAGGGCGTACCGCACGGTTCTCACCAACCGTGACTTCACGGTGTTCGCCGCCGCCATCAGCCTCGCCTGGTGCACCTACTTCACCTTCACCACCTACTCCAGCGATCTCCTCCAGCTGCAACTGGGTGCTTCGCCCACCCTCTACGGAGTCCTGTACACGCTGGTGATCACGGGCTACGTCGCCGGCAGCACCACGGCGAAGCGGCTGGGCAGGACGCGGTCGCTGGAGTTCATCGCGCGCACCGCCGCCGCGGTGGCGGCGGGCACCTCCGCGCTGATGCTGGTCACTGTGCGCCTGTGGCCGCACAGCACGCTGAGCATCGTCGTGCCGATGGCCGTGTGCATGCTGGGCGTAGGAGCGCTGTTCCCCACCTGCCAGGCCGGGATGATGCGGTACGAGGGCGAGCACGCCGGTGCCGCTTCGGGGCTGTTCTTCTTCCTGCAGATGGCATCGGGAGCCTGCTACACCGCCCTCACCGGCATCCCGGGATCTCCTGATGCCCCGATGCTCGCCCTGGCCGTCGCCCTGCCCGCCCTGGCACTGCTCCTGCTCTGCCTCTGCGCACTGCGAAGCCGCCCCCGAGCCGGCCAGGAGCTCCCGGCCGTCCGGAACGCAAGCCCCGTGAAATCGGGCAGCTCCTGATCGGCGGAGGGTTCCGGACCTGTCCATCGGCTGCCGCCTTGTGAGGGGTGGCAGCCGACGGGCTCGAGGCCCTCACCGGAAGCCGGCCGGCGGACGGCAGCGGGTACGGGGGAGGGGCGAGATGGCCGTCGGTCCGTGGCCCGGAGGCAGGTCCTCTCGCTCCGCCGGCAGCCCCGCCCGCGCGCGGTGATCCCGGTGGGCAGGTGCTCACGGGTGAGCGTGCGCAAGGCGTCGGTAGCGCTGTGTGTCAACTCCCCACGACCAGGCAATGTCTGCCGGCCGCACGCAGACACGGCCTGCGGCCGGCAGACACAGGGAAGCCATCACCTCCGCGGAGCCGCTCCGAGCGGCGCGTCGCGACGGCCCAACAGCAATGGACGAGGCCGCGAGTCTGGAATCCACGCTGGTGGCCTCCCGGCCCGGCACTCTGCCGGCCGCCGACCGGCCCTGCCGCACCGCCGCGGTGGAGGACGTCCGTATGCGAGGTCAGGGCCACCAGAATCCGAATTCAGGCCCGTCCGTCGAACGCCGGCCCCAGCAGAACCTGGGCCCAGCGTGCCGGTCCCGGGCCGGGGCCGCTGACGCGGAACCAGAGGGTGCATGCCCCCGCCGGGTCATCAAGCGTGGTGAATTCACCGGCCTGTCCGTTCTTGGGGAGCCCGGGGCCGTGTCGGCGGTCGTTGACGATGACCGCCTGGGGCGTGGTCGGCGCAGTCGGACCAAGGGGGTCCAGCCGGCGGGGAGGGAGCCGCAATTGCGCCCCCTTCTCCGACTCGAACACCCCACCGTTGCCGTTCCCAGGACCGTTGCCCATCACGACGGGAGATCCCTCCCCGAAGACGCCGACGGCCTGTTCGCTCGTACCGCGGACGCCGGAGGCAAGGGTGCTTGTCCCTTCGACCCCGAAATTGTTCCCGCTCTCCCCGCGGACCCCACCGTCATCGCCTTTCCCGCGGACACCGATACCTGTGGCGCGCCCGCACACAGCCGACGGATCGGCTGCCTTCCAGGCGACGTCCCTGGCCGCGTCCTGCGAGTATCCGACCACGCTGGGAGCGCCGCGGGCGAAGACTCCGGGCAAGGCAGTGGTGCCGGCACCGAGAACGCCCTGAATGGCATCGACGCCTTTCGGTACATCCCTGAGAACCCGGTCGTTGCCGATCGCCACGCGCAGCACGTAGTCCTCGCTGTAGCCATCTTCGTCACTGCCTTTGGCGACGAGGACGGTCCGCTCTTCGCTTTCGTTCGTCCGGCCCACGACCATGTCGTCACCCGCGTTGTCGGCTCCTGCACCCATAGAGGTTCCCCTCCTCAGGACGGCCTGGATTCGATAGCCTTCGCCTTCCGCCTGAACGCCACGATCTGAACGCCACGATGCCCTGCGATCCCCTCCGCGTGCGGTGCAAGCTCGGGCTGATGATCCTGAGCTGCGGGTGGCACCGGGCCAGCCGCTCCAGCCGGCCGGTACGGCGAGCGCCGAGAAAGCTCCGGTGCCCGCCGGCCGCCGGACGGCGTGCGGTCGCCTCACCGATGCCGCTGCCCGCACCAGTGGTAGCCGCGACCTCGGTGGTCTGCGTCGTGCTTCTTCCTCCTTGCGGGGAACGGGGTGCTCGTGGCGGAGCAGAGGCGACGGATCCGCCCGTGGCGCCGAGACCGGTGCCGTCGGGCAAAGGGCTCGGCCGTTCACTCGCCGCGCCCTTCCGCACCTCCGTCCAGCTCGTTCTCCGGAGTCCGGGATTCGGCGGAGGGGCCGGCCAGGACAGGTTGGTCCTGGCAGCACCGCATTGGAAGGCATTCAGCAGGACTCGTACACATAACCGCGCTTACCGGCGGGGCTGACCTCCCGATCGCGCAGAGTGATGGACAACTCCTTCCCCCACGCCCGGCAAGCAGCGGTGAAGTCCTTCCTCTCATACTCGATGTCGAAGACTCTGGCACCGTAGGCGCGGCTGAATTCTGGACATTCCTTGAAGTGTCCGCATTCTTCGACGACGGCAAAGTCGAACCCGATGCGCGTGTGCTGGGGAAGTAGGTCCGTGGTGTTCTTCTGGGCGATGGCCAGGTTCCGCTTGTGTGCGCGGGCGGCCAGGAGACGAGCGAAGGCGACCGCGTGCTGGGAGGTGAGCTTGCCGTCGGAGCGCTCGTAGGAGTCGAGGTTGTCCGGTTCCACCGCGTCGTAATGCGCCGCGGCGCAGCCGTCAATCCATGGGCCGATGATGTTCATCAGGGCCTCGCGCTTGGCCGGGGTCGAGATGTCCAGGAGGGGTTCGTCCCAGTCCTTGTCGACGATCAGTTGGCCCTCGTCGTTCTTCAGGAGCAGGTCCGGATGCTCCTTCTTCCACCAGTCGACGGCGTCGCCCGGTTGTGTCTGGAAGGCGTTGACGTAGCAAATGTTGTAAAGCCCGCCGGCAGGCTTGGCCTCACGGTCACGGGAGACAGCCCGCACCTTGCCGGCAGGCGGGTAGGCGCCGCCGAGTTGGTAGTCGAAGACGGCGTCCGGGCTCGGCCGCCGCACGTTCGCCGGGGCGTCGGCGTCCGGGGCTTCGGCAGTGGGACGGGTGGTTTCCTGGGGGGCGTCGCCCTGGCCCGTTCCCGTGGCAGAACAGGCCGCGACAAAGAATGTGGACAGGACCATGGCAGCACAAGCGGCGCGGGTGCGGAGAAGGAACACGAAGACACCCTATGTTCACACCGGCACAAGCCTTCGCCTGCTGTGAAGGGCACGAGCGGGTTGCTGTCAACAGAGCTGCGAGTGGTTCGCGCTTGGCATCACGGTGGCCTTGGCACGGCCCGGCCTTCCAGGGCCGAAGGTCTTTGACGGTGACCGCGCCGTGTGGCCGGTCGTGTGTCTCCAGAGAATTACCCGGGTGCGGGGCCGTGAATCGATGTCCGGCGGCTTCCCCGGCCCCACCCCTGCGAGACCACTCTCTGTCTGAAAGGTATTCCCGTCTCGCATCGAGGGGGGTGAGGCACCAGCGAGGTGAGGTGGTCATGTGCCCACCGGACAGGCTACTGAACTTGAATTCGTGTTGGGTCAGCCGTCCATGACCAGGCCGGTGTCGGCGAGGCAGCCGTTGACCGGACCCGGGCAGTGTTGGATCTGCTGGGCTTCCGTGTCTCTTTGTGCTCCGGCGGGCGCGTTGCGGTCGGCTGAGCGTGAACTGGCCGGTTCTGCGCCGTCATGTCCAATGCGTCTCCGGCCCCGGGCTTCGGCCGTGGTTGAGCCGACCGGGGCGTCCGTGCTCATGGCTGGTCCCACGCCTCGACGGTCAGCACCACTTTCAGCGGCCCCGGCAAACGCGGTCTCCGTCAACCGGGGAAGACCGTCCTCTCCTCACCGATCGCCTGATCCCTATGCTGACCATATGATCAACATCCCACTTTCGGCGCTGGAAGTCGCGATGGTCCAGACCGGTACCCGAGCCGTGGACACACTGCGTGACACCGCAGCCTTCGCGCAGGCATTGGAGCGGCTGGGCTACCACCGGCTCTGGTACGCCGAGCACCACCACTCGCCCGCGATCGGCGCGTTTCCGCCGGTCGTATTGACCGCACACGCTGCGGCTCTGACCTCGTCCATCCGTCTCGGTTCGGGCGGAGTGCTGGCCCCCAACCATGCCCCCATCACGATGGCGGAGCAGTTCGGGACGCTGGCCGCCCTGCATGAGAATCGCATCGATCTGGGGATCGGCCGTGGCCCCGGAACCTTCGACGAGGCCACGGCGCGGGCACTGCGCCGGGGAGCCGGGCCGACGACGGACGAGGAGTACCGGAGCGACGTTGCCGCGACCATGTCGTTCCTGGTCGACGAGGTCGCACTCGGCCCCCTGCCGGAGCCGTGGTTGCTGGCATCCAGCACCGCAGGTGCCGCCCTGGCCGCCGCGCTCGGTCTGCCGATAGCTGTCGCGCACCACATCCGGCCGCAGAACACCCTCGCGGTCCTGGAACGCTACCGGGAGGCGTTCAGCCCGTCCCGTTGGTGCGAGGAACCCCGGGTACTGGTGTGCGTCGAGGCGGTGTGTGCCGAGACGGAAGAAGAGGCCGCACGGCGAGTCGGGCCTATGGAAGTCGTCAAAGCCGGGCTCCTCAAGGGGCAGAGTGAGATTCCGTTCCCCACGCCGGCAGATGCGGCCGCCTACTCCTTCACTGCGGAAGAACGGCAAGCGCTGGACGACTTCCGTGGGAAGCAAGCCATCGGGACGCCCAAGACCGTCGTGCGCCGGCTCGCACAGCTGGCCGGCGAAACCGGAGCAGACGAACTCATGCTGACTACCCCCGTCTACGCCCTCCACGACCGCATTCGCTCGTACGAACTCATCAAGCAGCACGTCGAGAGCACGACACCGTAAGGGAGCGGGGCGACGGTGATCTAGGGTATGTATCGAAAGTGGATCTGACAGTTGGTCGACGGTATACGGTGGCGGACGCGGACCGGGGCGCCATGGCGGGATATCCCGGAACGGTACGGGCCCTGGGGCCGGGCGTACGACCTGTTCCGCCGCCGGCAGCGGAACGGCACCTGGCATCGGATCTTCACTGAACTCCAGGCCCAGACTGACGCGAAAGAGTTGATCACCTGGGACATCAACGTCGACTCCACTGTGTGCCGGGCCCACCAGCACGCCGCCGGTGCGAGGAAAAGGGGGAACTACAGAAGGAGCCGCCCGGCGGCGTCAGCGTCGAGCCGGACGACCACGGACTCGGGCGCTCGCGCGGCGGTCTGACCACCAAGCTGCACCTGGCCGTCGAACAGGGCCAGAAGCCCATGTCCATCGTGATCACGGCCGGGCAGCGGGGCGATTCACCACAGTTCGAGCCGGCCCTGAACAAGGTCCGTGTCCCTCGTCTTGGGACAGGCAGGCCGCGCACCCGTCCCGATCGGGTGCGGGCCGACAAGGCGTACGCCTCCCGCAAGAACCGTGCCTACCTGCGCAGACGCGGGATCCGCTGCACCATTCCGGACAAGGCCGACCAGGTCCGCAACCGCAAGAAGCCCGGCGCTCGCGACGGCCGTCCGCCGAAGTTCGATGAGGTCTACTACCGGGAACGTCATGCGGTGGAGTGTGTCATTAACCGCCTCAAACGCCACCGGGCAGTTGCCACGCGCTACGAGAAACTCGCCGTCCGCTACGAAGCAACCGTCCTGGTCGCCGCCATCAATGGGTGGCTGTGACCAGCACTTTCACCAGGGCGCGGGAGGGGCCGTCAGCGGTGTCCCAGCACGTTGACCACCCGTCCGCTGGGGTCGCGAACGAAGAACCGACGCACGCCCCACTCCTCGTCCTGCAAGGGGTGAATGATCTCCGCATCGCTCTCCCGCATGACCGTATAAGCCGCGTCCACGTCGTCCACCTCGACGCTCATGTCGGGGGTGACGGGCGCGGTCTTGTCGCTGGTCATGACGCTGATCTGTGCTGCCGGGCTGGTCGGGGAGGCGAGCGTCATGATCCAGCCGTGGTTCATGACCTCCTTGAAGCCCAGCAGGCCGTAGAACTCCCGGCTCTCCTGCGCGGCCTCCGACCGGATGTTGGGTACGACACGGCGAACTGCCATCGATGACTCCAAACGAGAACGAACCTGTCTTTGTGTCTCCCCAGCAGTACTACGACACGTCTGCCGCCGCACACACTTTGGATGCACGCCCTAGAAGCCCAGTTCGCCGGAAGCCGGACCCGTGCAGCAGGGTCAGGGCGGTGCCGGCTACGGCCCGGGTGGGTAGGCCGGTCTTGGACTGAGAGGCATGCTGTTCGTCCGGGCCGGCCGCGGTCAGACCGCCGAGCGCACCCGATTGCGGGGGCGGTCGGCGGGGGAGCGCCGGGCGAGCGCCATCGTGAAGCCCTTGGGCTTGAGAGTGAGGGGATTTTTGACCTTCAGGTCGTAGCGAGCGTGGTCGATGAAGCGGTAGCGGTCCACCAGTATGGCGAGGAGCATGGTCGCCCCATGGAGGGTGAACTGCTCCCCGATGCAGGCACGCTCGCCGGTGCCGAAGGGCTTGTAGGTGGTCGGGGAGCGGGCGGCCTCGGTCTCGGGGGCGAGACGGGGCCGGGGCGGACTCCTCGGTGTTGTCGCCCCAGGACGGGTCCTGGCGGAGCATCGGGGTGAAGGACGACCAGCCGGTCACCGGCCTTGACCGGGTAGCGGCCGCCGATGACGGTGTCGGTGCGGGCCTCGGCGGTCGGCCACAGCCCCCACGGCGACCGGACGACTCGGAAGTGGCCGAGCAGGAGTTCGTGCACCTGGTGCTGAGCGCGCAGGAGACCCCGGATCCTCCCCCTGGTCGCCGCCGACGCCACCGCCTCGGTCATGGCCCGTACGGTGGGCATCAGCGTGGACGGGATCAATTACCCACCGACACGGTTGTGCCGCCGGCTGGCGGTACCCAACCGGTCGGCGCTGGTGGCCCGGGCGTATGGGCTGGGACTGCTGGGCCGGCGGCGTGGCCGCCCCGAGTCATGCCACCGGCCGCGCCGCGTGGCGGTCCCGCAGTGGGCGACGGTGAGGGCGAGGAACGGGTGACGGCTCCCACGACGATCGCCGAGCCCTGCCGCCGCCGAGCAGATCCACCAGGCAGATGCATGGGCAGCCCCACCAGGACGTAGGCTCGTGATCATGGGAGTGGACATCACGGCCGTCATAGTGGACTGGACCGAACTGGAGAACATCCCCGTTCTCGAACGCGAGCGCGCGCTCATAGAGGCCGCGGATCCGGACGACTATGACGGAGCGCTCGAGGACGGCTGGGCCTGGCTGCCTCCCACTCCCGAACCGTTCCCGGCCTGGTGTGCACGGTACGAGTTCGGCGGCACGCTGGGATCGTTCAAGCCGCATTTTTGGGCGGGAGAGCGGTGGGAGGCCGTTCGCGAGCACGTCCCGGCTGACCTGCGCACGGCGCTGGACACCTTCCTTGCCGGACTGACCTGGGTTCTGCCAGGCACTTACAGCGACCCGCAGGACGAGGACGACGCCGAATTCTGGTACGACGCCATGTGGGTCTACTGCCCGCCCCCCGACGTGCCGGCCCTGACACAGGCGTGGACAATAGCCGGCCCTCAGCTCCAAGCGCTGCGCGAACCGTTCGACATCCACGCGGCTGCCCCCGGGAATTGGGTCGGTACGTTCGAGGAATTCACCGCGCTTCTCCACGGATGGGCCGAGGTCGTTGCAGAAGCTCACCACCGCGGGTGGGGGATCATCGGGCTTCCGATCTGAGTGGCCGCCGACCACTCAGGCGGCGTGCAGACGCATTTGCGTACGTGGGATCTCGGCGTGACAGGGGCCGACTACGGATGTTTCCACGAGTGGCTGGAGGCACCGAGTGCGGTTGCCGACGAGAGTGTGGCCGGCGGCGCGGAAGGTGGCGCCGCACGCTGGGACCATGCGCCCGCGGGCTGCCGGGGGGCGGAGGCGTAGTCCAGCCCTGCCGGATCCTCGGCCATGTACCGGATCAGCGCGTCGAAGTGGCCGGTGGGGTTGGGTCGGCCATTCCAGCGTTCCCATTTCCTGCGGGGCGAAAGTCGTCCGGCAGAGGTTGATCGCGGCGCGCAGCCGCGCCGGCTCCCAGAGGGCCTTCTTGACCGCCTCGAAGTCCCCTGTGACGTCGTAATCGGCCGCGGTCTACACCGGGATCAGGTGCCGAAGGCGGATTCCCTGGATTCCGGGATTCCGTGGAGCAGGAGTGCCAGGGGGCGGTCGACCTCCTCCACATAGGAGATGTCCACACCGGTGGCGACAACGTGCCCGTGGCCCATGTCAGCATCGAGATTCTCCTGGCGGGCCGGCCGGCCCGCGCCGGGAGCCTGGGGTGTCCAGCGGAGCCCGTTGCCGAAGACCTGGGTGGGGGCTTACACGGTGATGGTCGCGCGGACGAGGTGTGGTCCGAGAGGCCCTCCGTGCTTTCGACCGCCGTACCCCTGACGTCAGCGCTTCGTACGACCACGTGGTCGATCCGTGGTGGGGCCGAGCCTGACGGGTGCGGCCGTGTGGGCAGGGCGTCTGGCGGGAGATCCGCGATGGTGAAGCCGGCGCCCAGAGCCGACGGCACGCTGGCACGGTCGGCGATGAAGTCACCGAGAAGAACTGTCGCTTGTCGTAGGGGAGCGGTGGCCGGTTCGGCCAGGCGAGCCGGCTGGCGCATGCGCTGCTGATCCCCGCTCACGTGAGTGGCGAGATGAGTGTTACGGGGACCTCGACGGCAAGTACTCGCTTCCCCGGTCGTCCTCGAAGGACGGCCCGGTGGACGCCGTCGCCCTTGAGACGGCAGTCCCGCATGATCGCCCAGTTCCTCATACAGGCGAAGACGTGCCCGACTCGGGCCCGGACCCGCCGGTGGGAGTGTTGCGCCTTTCCCGTCCGATGCCCCGGCCTCAAAGACATCCCGTAGCAGACGCCGAGCGCCGGTGAAGTTGTTGCAGACAATGCCGTCTGCCGTCACGCGCGTGCCGTTTGCGCCCCTGTCTGTGAAATTCGAAGTTCAGCACCCCAGCACTGGCTCCTCCCGCTTCCTGTCCGGCCACTGGCCACCCGGGCCGGGCGCGTGCAGGCCGATTCTGAATGCCGCATGGCTCGCGCCCATTCTGATGAGTATTTGCCGGTGCAGGCAGGTGAGGTCCGGAGCCGGCTCCTCCCTGTTGACCGCGGGCCTCGCGAGGCTGTTGGCTTCCCTCGGCTCGTACACCATCCGTTGCTTCAGCAAGGAGAGTCGCATGCGCTATCTCAGACGGACGGCCGTCGTGGCGGCGGTCTTAGGGACCTGTGTGACGGTGCTGCCGGCGGCCGCCGCAACGGGAGGGCACCGGGCACGCACCGAGCGGGTCAGCGTCGCCGCCGACGGGGCGGAGGCGAACGGCGAGTCGGGGCAAGGGAAGATCAGCGGCGATGGCCGCGTCGTCGTCTTCAGCTCGGGGGCTGACAATCTGATCCCCGGCGACCCTCGCAAGGGCGGCCCGTTCGTGAAGGAGTTACGTACGGGCAAGGTCGAGCGGGTCGGCGTGGCCACCGACGGCACACCGGCCGACGGCGCGACGCGGGACGCGGCGGTCAGTGGCAACGGCCGGTATGTCGTCTTCAGCTCGGACGCCACGAACCTCGTGCCGGGTGGCAACCCCACCGGCAGTACCGAGGTGTACGTGCGTGACCGCTGGACCCGGCGCACCGAGATCCTCATCGGGGATCCGAAGCAGGTCCGCGTAGACAACAGCGAACCATCGATCAGCGCGGACGGCCGCTACGTCGCTTTCCTCTCCACTCGCAGCGACCTGGTTCCCGGGGACACTAACAACGCGCGGGACGTGTTCGTGAAGGACCGGTGGCGGGGGACCGTCAAGCGCGTCAGCGTCGCATCCGACGGCAAGCAGGCGGACGGCGAATCCATTTCCCCGGTGATGAGCGCGGACGGCAGCCGCATCGGGTTCAAGAGCAGGGCCTCCAACCTGGTCCCCCAGGCGGGCGCTGACGAGGATCTGCGGGCGCGGCCGCGGGCCCGCGTGTTCTACGCGCACGAGCTGCGCACCGGCCGCACGGAACTGGCAGCGCACACCCTCACCGGGTCGAAGGCAGCGGTTCTCACCGACATCGGTCTGAGTCCGGACGGGCGCTACGCGCTGTTCATGAGCGCCAACAGCGACATCGTCGCCGGCGACACCAATAACACCGCGGATGCTTTCGCCACGGACCTGCGCACCGGCGTCACCCGGAGGCTCAGCGTGGCGGCCGACGGGGCCGAGGCGAATGGCATCTCCTACGGGCACGTGGCCATGAGCGCCGACAACCGGTACGCGTTCTTCACCTCCGGTGCGTCCAACCTGGTTCCGGGCGACACCAACGGCAAGGAGGACGTATTCGTGCGCGACCTGTGGACCGGCGCGATGGAGCGCGTCAATGTCGCGTCCGACGGGATTCAGGCAAACGAGTTCACGTTGAGTTTCGGTGTCGACCTGTCCGGGCGCACGGCGGTGTTCGACAGCGGGGACAGCAACCTCGTGCCCAAGGACACCAACGGGGGGAGCGACGTCTTCCTCCGGCATTTGCGGTGAGCTGAGCGGTTACGGTGAAGCGCGTGCTGATCCTTCTCAGCCTCCGCTTCCTCGACCGAGCCGAACGGCGAAGGGACAGCTGCGCAGCTCGCCACGGGCCTCGCGCTCCCGAGTGCCTGCCGTCCAGCAGCCGACCGAAAGATTGAGCATCCAACTGTCGGCATCACCGACCTCATCTGACGGCGGGAGCCTGCCGGATACTCCCGAAGAGGCCGGACGTCCACGCCCGCCTCAGGGCTCACACCGAACGCGTTACGCTGCTGCCCCGCCGGCCCGGCGCGTCGGGGTCGCATTTCGTGCGTTGATTCGGTCCCCTTGTGCGCCCCTCTCGCCACTATGTGCCCATTGAATCCACCGTCTGTCGCGTAGGCGCTCTCGTAGGAGCTCACCCGGATCGCTATCATTGCAGATAGTAATTACCCTGATGCAAAAGGTAACCAATGGAGTCTGATGGCGATGCCCTGCAGGGGGAGCCCGCAGACGGTGCCGATCCCGTTCGCGCCGCCCGAACGCTTCAGCTCGCGGAGGTGACCGCCCAGCCGGTCAACATCCGGTGCATGGGCCGCTCCTACCGTGCCAGGGTACAGGGCGACACCGTCGTCTTTCACGACGTCACCGACATCACCCGCCCCGTCACCCTGGGGGCTGCCCACCGCACCGACAACGGCACCTGGGACATCGTCACGGCGCGTGGCCGACACCTGCCGCCGGCCACGGAACTGCTGCCCGTCCTCGTAGCCCTCCGCCACGCCTACTGGCCCTGAGTCCGCCCAGGCCCCACCCGGCTCGGGTTACAACCTTGCGGCTTCGGCGAGTAGCTGGGCCAGATGCTGGTGACCAGCCCGGTTGGCGTCGTCCAGGGGCGTCCCGCCCCAGCGGTCCACCGGCTTCGGGTCGACCCCTGCGGCGAGGAGAAATTCCACCGTCTCCCGGTGCCCCTCCGCCGCGGCCAGGTGCAGGGCGGTACGTCCGTCGTAGTCGGTGGCCCCAAGGGGGACGTTGCAGGCGGCGAGGCGGCGGATCTCGTTGAGGTCACCCTGGCTGGCAGCGAAACACAGCCCCACGATGCCTTCGATGGCACTCTGCTGACGCTTGAGGCGGGGGTCCCGCTTGCCGGTCCCGGCCCCGGCACCGGTGAGCAAGTCGTAGGTGTGGATGTTGTAGCAGTCGACCAGGCGCCGGCAGACCTCGATCCCCCGCACCGAATTCCCCTGGGCATCCAGGCGGGGCGACCAGATGGCGATGCCCATCAGCTGTGGCACGACCAGCATCAAGGCACCGGATACCCCGCTCTTCGCGGGCAGCCCGATAGTGAAGGCAAACTCGCCCGAGAAGTCGTACATGCCGCACGAGGACATCAGTGACAGGCAGTGGCGCACCGTCCGGGCGGAGAACACGGGGTCCTCCGTCAACGGGCACACCCCGGCATTGGCCAAAGAAGCCGCCGCAACGGCCAGTCGCTGTGCGTCCACCTCGATCGAACAGCACTGGAAGTAGAACTCCAGTGTGGCCAAAAGGTCCGTGCCGGGCGGGAAGGCGCCGCGTTCCCTCATCGAGTAGCCGAGGGCGAAGTTACGGTCCGCGGTGTTGCGCTCGGAAAGATAGACAGAGTTATTGAAACCGACGCTGCGCCCGCCCGCGAGGCGTTTCCAGGTCTCGGCCACGTAGTCGAAGCGATCCGCGGCCTCCAGGCCGCGCCGGATGAGCGCGCAGCTCATGATGGCCCCGGCGTTTATCATCGGATTGTGCGGCAACCCCGCCTTGTTGAAGGTCAGCTCGTTGAAGCCCTGCCCGCTCGGCTCCCGTCCCACGTGACGGTGGACGGTGTCAAGCCCGTGCTCCTCCAAGGCGAGGCAGTAACTGACGGCCTTGGACACCGACTGCAGGCAGAAGTTCACGTCCGCGTCCCCGATTGAGAAGCGCTGCCCGTCCACCGTGCATACCGAAATCGCGAACTGGTCTGCATCCACCCGCGCGAGCTGGGGAATGTACGCGGCGACCGCGCCCCTTCGGTCGGCACGGACCTCCTGGTGGATGCGCTGGAGATCTTCCACGAGCGCAGGGAAGTCAGGAACTGCGAGCTCTCCGCGGGCCGCCCGCTCGATGAGGCCGCAGTTGCGCTGGGTGACGGCGGAGAATTCCTCCACTGTCAGCAGCAACGGCTGGGCCGGCAACCGAGCGGAGCCCGCGAGGTCCAGATTGGCGATGGTCTCAGCGATCCTGGGGTCGTCGGGCAGGATGCCCGCCTCGCACAGCACCTGCAGCAGCAGGTCGGGAGAGAGCCGACCGGACGAGTCGTGCTCGAAGCAGCCGAGAACACCTCGATAAGTTCCTTCACTTCGGCAGCGAAAGGTACTGGGCACGGAGGGGCGGTTCGCAGGCCGCTTCCCAGGCCTCGCAGCGGGCAAAGAACTCCTCCGATCAGCTGCAGCAGGCAGGCCCTTGCGTCTTTCCGGGATCCGACCGGTGGGCGTCGCAGGGCCGGGCCGGTGGGACAGAACGGGGAAGCACTGTCCCAGCAATCCTCACCGCACCGACGATTCCCGGCCATCAGAGACGAAAACCAGCCCCTGGGGAGCAGGCGCACTCGGCCTGGTAGCGCAGTTGCGAGACTCGGGGCACTCCACTCTCCACGCGCCGCACGCCCCCGATGCGCTCCGGCGTGGATCGTCGATGCCCATGCCATGACGGGCACTGCGGCGGCGTCGCCCGGGAGTGGATGCACGAGCAGTCCGACACCGTCCAGCTCCTGCCCCGTCACCCCGAACCGAACTGCAGCGGCCGCGCTCGCGGCCCGCTTGTTCCTCCCACGCCCGCATGGCCTCTGCCGGGACACCGACGCTCGAGGTGGGGCCGGAGACCAGCCGGGCGAAATTCTCCTACCGCCGTGCCGAGGAGGCCTTCGAGGAGAACAACCGGCTGCCGGTCAACCCGCTCGCCTCACCCGAGGACAGCGAGGACATCGAGGACCTGGACGGCCGGGACCTCCCCCCACCGGCTTCGCGATAGTGCCCTCACCCACACCTCTGAGGACGACACGTCCACACCCATGCTGCCGGCCGGCTCCCGCCACGCCTCCGTCCGCTCGCTGGAGCGCTGCGACCGCCCCGGTGTCGATGCCGCCGCCCGTCACGTCGCCGAGCATGATCCCGCCGCACGTCGCCGGACGTGACCCCCTTCGTTTGTGGCTGGCAACAACGTTCTTACCGGCACCCCAAGCCGCGCGCCCGAACGACGCCGGCCGGAAGGTGACGGAAAGACCGCGGCCGGTCCGTGCCCTACGGCTGGAGGGGCGCAAGCCGAGACCGGCGCGCACCGGAGCTGATCGGCGGCGGGGGTGCCGGGCCGAATGCCCACGAGGGCGAGGAAAGGCGGCGGCGGTGGAATTCCAGGCCCCTGCCCTCACCGGCCTGCGATCATGTGGCGGTGATACCGAGCACCACCGCACCCGCACACGTCCCTGCCCCCGCCCCGATACCGGCCTTCACCGGTGACTTCGAGGCCCACCTGACCGTCCGCCCCACCACGAACGCCCGGGACGACCAGGCCCTCCAGCGGTACGCGACCACCCACGGCATGAAGTTCACCGACATCCTGCTGGACCGGGGGCGCACCCCCAGCCAGCCGCTGCTCACCCTGCGCCGGTCCGGCACGCTGCCACAAGTACGGGAGGCGGTGGACGATGCGGCCCGGGGGCTGGCCGACGCCGGGTTCACGGTCATACGGACGAAGATCGAGGCGGCCCCCTGGGCGTCCGGGGTGCCGGAGACCGACGCGCAGGCGACGGCCCTCGGAGCGCGCTACTACTTCGAGCACCACCTCAAGCTGTTGCTTACTCCGGATACGGACCTTGCGGCGCTGGCGGGCCTCGCCACCGCCCACCGTGCACACCTGTCGCGCAACGCCCGCCGTGTACGCACCGACGGCCGCGTTTAGCGGTTCGTCACCCAGCGCTGCCGCGCGGTCGGGCGCCGCACAGCCGGGGCCCGGCTGGACGCCCTGGTGGCGGCTGTGCGGGTCGGCGGGCACACCCTCGTGTCCGAGGAGCGGGAGTTCGTCGTCCACGACAGCGACGAGTCGCTCGACGCGGGCTGGATCGACGAGACGGACGACGCCGGCGTCGCCGGCTGGATCGGCGAGAACGGAGAGGGGACGGGCGCATGACGACGACACCGTGGGAGCGGTTCCGGTACGGGCCGTGGGAAGCCGAAATAGTCGTCCCCCAGCTGCCGCCGGACGAGGCGACCCGGGCGGAGCGGGACCTTCCCCCGACCCTCCTGCCGGTGCCGGGTGAAGGGGTGGTCCAGCACCCGGTGTACGACCCGGCGGCCAACCACCACGCGCTGGGCATGCGGCTGAGCGAGCCCGAGTTCACCGACCCGGAAGTCGGCGGCGCCTGGTACACCGCCCGGCGCCGCGCCCTCGACCTCACCCTCTCGGCGGTCGCCGGCTCCCCGTGGGCCGGCCACCTGGTACTGCGCGGGAGCGTCCCGCTCAAGGCATGGTTCGGGGACGCCGCCCGAGAGCCGGGCGACCTGGACTTCGTCGTCGTACCCGACACCTGGCAGCTCGGCGACCCCCGCACCGACACCATGCTGGAGGAGATCGCCCGGGCTGCCGAGGAGCGCTCGCGGGAGGCCGGAGGCCCGGTCCGGATCGACGCGGCGGGCGCGGTGAGCGACGAGATCTGGACGTACGACCGCGTGCCGGGCCGCCGCCTCGTCCTACCCTGGAGGGCTGTCGAGCACGACGTGCCGCCCGGCACGGTCCAACTCGACTTCGTCTTCAACGAGGCCCTGCCCGCCCTGCCCGTACGGACCGAGGTGCTCCCCGGGGTGCCGATGCCGGCGGCGAGTGCGGAGCTCTCGCTCGTGTGGAAACTCCTGTGGCTGGTGACGGACATGCACCCCGAGGCCAAGGACCTCTACGACGCCGTGCTGCTCGCGGAGCACGTCCGTGTCCCGTACCCGCTCCTGGAGCAGGTGCTGGCGGAGGCGGGCGAGCCCGCGGACCTCGGATACATCCTTGACCATGCGGCCGAGGCCGACTGGGACGAGTTCGCCAAGGACCACGCGGCCCTCGCCGAGGACGGGGAGGGCTGGCTGACACGCCTGGTCGTCGCCCTCGCCCCTGGGTTCCACCCGCAGGAGGACGGCACCTACGCGCAACTGGCCGCGGCCTTCGACCACACCGCGGACATCCTCCGGGGCGAGCATGAAGCGGGCGGCATGGCGGCCGTCGAGCAGTGGCTCGCCGCGCGCTCGCTGCACTGCATCGAGGCGCTCGTCGCCGTCCGTGAACTCCTCGGCCGCGAGGAACACACCCTCGGCGAGGCCGCGGAGGTACTGGCATCCTTCCGCGAGACGCGCGGCAACCAGCCGAATCACCCCTACCGAAACGGCCGGCGCGGCGACGCCATCCGGACCGCTGCCCGCCTGGGAGCCGCCTGCGCCTGACGGCGCAATGCGACCGGGCGATGGAGCCGAGGCGCGAGGCCGGTGATCGGCCTCGTCGCACGGTAGCGATGTCCGGGTAACGGCCCGCGCCCCGGGTGCTGAAAGGCGCTGGATCCTGCGTTGGCCCACGTCCGGCAGCTCGGCGCCGGCACCGACACCGAGCGCCAGGCCGTCGCTCGCAGCGCGGCGTAGCGGCAGGGGGTGGCTGCTGGGTCCGGCAGCTACCCGGCCTGCATGATCTGGATCAGATTGCCGCAGGTGTCGTCCAGAACCGCGATGGTGACCGAGTCCGCCTCCACCGGCTCCTGGGTGAAGTGCACCCCGAGTCCGCGCAACCGCTCGAACTCCGCTCGCACGTCGTCCACGGCGAAGGAGGCGGCCGGGATGCCGTCCTTGACCAGTGCCGTCTTGTACGGCTGCACGGCGGGGTGCCCGGAGGGTTCCAGCAGCAGCTCGGTCCCATCGGGCTCCTCCGGCGAGACCACGGTCAGCCATCGGTCTGCGCCCGCGGGGATGTCGTGCTTCTTTACGAAGCCCAGCACGCCGGTGTAGAAGCGCAGGGCCTTCTCCTGGTCGTCGACGAAGACGCTGGTGAGGTGAATCTTCATGGGCGCCCTCCGGCAAGTCGTAGCGATCCCGGTACCCACGTTAGGACCCTGGCACCGCCTGATCGAAGAGACGCGCCCTAATTCCACGGGCGCGGCCGTGGTTGTCCGTGGTGACGACGTGGTCGGCGCTGCCGGCGCCGTAGCAGCCCGCTGAACCCCGCAGGACAGGATCTGCTGAGGTTGTCTTCGTGTGGTCGCGGGGGCTGATGTGTGGTGATCGTTGCGGGCCGTCGCCGCAATCCGACTCCGGCTCAAGCCGTGATCAGCCGGCTGTGCCGTCAGCCACGCAGGGTGTCGATGAGGGCTGCGGTGTCCATCGCGCCGCCGCCTGCTGCAACGTGGCGCTGCATCAGGGCGAAGACCGGGGAGAGCAACTCGCTGCTCACGCCGTACTGCTCGGCCGTGCCCGCGAAGGTCGGGACGCCCGCGGCCTGCATCCCCAGGCTGGAGACCACGCCGGTGGTGTAGTCACCGCTCTCCAGGCGGGCCGCCGTGTCATGCACCATGTTGCTCATTGCGCCCAGCCAGCCGACGAGCAGCGGAGCGAACTCGGTGGGCTTGATGTCCTGTTCCCCGCGGATCAGGGCGAATGCATGGGTGATGCCGGCGAACATGCCGTACATGCCGCTCAGCAGAGCGATGTCGTGCAAGGAGGCGAAACCGGCGTCCGTACCGGCGAAGTTGGTACCGAGCGGGACGGCGAGGGTGTCGCGGTGCGCGTCGAACAGTTCGCGGGAGCCGCTGTAGAAGACGTAGCCGCCGGCCTCCGGGATACCGACCATCGGGGGGACGGCCATGATGCCGCCGTCGACGAAGCGTGCGCCGCGTTCGGCCGCCCATTGCGCGCGGGCGCGCGCCGACTCGGGGGTTCCGGTAGTCAGGTCGACCAGGTCCTTGCCCTTCAGGTCGACGCCGTCGAGTGCCGAGGTGACCGAAGCATCGTTGAGCAGGACCGTCACGACCAGCGGGCTGGCAGCGACGGCTTCGGTGACGCTCGACGCGACCTGCGCACCTTCCTCTGCGAGGGCGGTGGCGCGGGCTGCCGTGCGGTTCCACACCGTCACCTCGTAGCCGGCGGCGAGCCATGCGCGGGCGAAGGCGCTGCCCATCGCGCCGAGCCCGAGTAGCGTGACCTTCCGGCCCGTTCCACCCTTCGTCTCGGTGTTGTTCTTGCTGGTCAGGGTCTTGTTGATCAGGTTCTCTGTCATGTCGGCAACCCTCGCCCGGCGCGGTCGGACCCACAAGTAGGCACTGTGAAGACACTGGTTACCTTGAGGGAAGCTTCCAGGCCCTCGCGGTGTTGAAGGGGCGGGATTTTCCGTACGGGGAGGACGTGAAGACGATGGCGAGCGAGCGGATGCGGCCGGGGCGCTACCACTGCGGGGTCGACGCCGCACTCGGTGTGATCGGTGGCAAGTGGAAGGTGCTGCTGATCTGGGCGCTCGCCGAGCACCCCGGCATCCGGTTCGGGGAGCTGCAACGACAGGTCCCGGGCATCACCGTCAAGGTCCTTGCCTCTCATCTGCGAGAGTTGGAGGAGGACGGCGTCGTGCGGCGCGTCGCGTACGACGAGGTGCCGCCCCGCGTCGAGTACTCGCTCACTGACTCCGGCACTCACCTCAACGCGGCCCTCGCCTCGCTCGGCGCTTGGGGCAGCAACCACATCCTTGGCGGCAACGACCACGGCCCGGAGGCGAAGTACATCGCGGCTGGGGCCTCACATTAGGGTCTGTTTGGCAGATCAGGTTGCCCGCGAGGTATCCCGCCGGTACGGACAAGATCCGCCGGACAGGCCTAGGCAAGCACCCATTGGGGCGGGTGCCCGGGGTCGGCCGGGCAGGCGAAAACATGCAGGTCTCGGTCCCTGCCGAAGTGGAGCCGAGTGGGGTGGGCAACGGATTGGCCACCCCGGATCGATGCCTTTCCCCTCGTAGTTGGGTCCCGGTCCTCCAGGGGCACCCAGCTGTGCGAGCCGGCGTCCACTTCGTAGCCCTCCGCCGTCAGCAGCAGTCGCATAGGGGTTGCGCAGGACGCGCAGTCGACGGCCATCGGGCCCGTCGACGCCCAGCTGGGGTAGCCGCCGACGCGCCAGCCGGGAGGGATCGACAGGTCGTACTGGTAGCTGGGGGCGTCGGGGCCGTGTTCCGCTGCCTGGGCGTCGTCCCACGCGTCGATGCGCGCGATCAGCGAGGCGGGCAGCGTGTCGTCCTCCGCCCAGGGATAGGTGTCCACCTCTTCTGGGTGCAGGACACACGGCTCGGGGAGTTCGTGCTCCCACCGAAGCAGGGGCACCTCGGGCGGAGCGGCGAGGAAGCGTTGCGCGTGCTCGGTCTGCCCGGCCTGTCGCCACCACAGGCAGTACCGGCGTTCCAGGCCCGGGCCGTGGGTGAACGGGCAGCGGAAGAACTGCACCAGGTCTGCGCCGCCGGGGCCGCAGGTGAGGCCGGGGATGTCACGGCGGAAGAACTGGGCCAGCCCCGCGAAGGGCACCGGACAGTCCTCTTCGGCACTTCCTGCGAGGGGCCACGGCCGGCTCGTCGGCCGGACGCCTGCGGCCCGAGCACTGCGGATCTCCTCCGGTGCGTACCCCTCGGTCTCGCGCTGGTGCGGCTCGTGGCAGAGCGGCCATGGTTCGCCCTCCGGCCACAGCATCGGCCCGCCGACGTGGCTGTCGTGCATGCCGGGCCGCCCCGGCCTCGGATGCAACCGGGTCGTCCGGGCCCGGTAGGGGACCAGTTCCGGAAACACGGTCTCCACGGCCACCGGTCTGGCCGGCGTGGTCCTCGTCATGCGCAGACCGTACGCGGCCGGGCAAGGGCCACGCGAACGGATTGCCGCGAGCCCGATGCGGCAGCCCGACTGACGACCCAACCTCGGCTGCCGACCCCACTTCGTAGTTCAGAAGCGGGCGTGTTCGTGAATGTGGGGGAGTGCCCGTGGGATCGGCCGGCAGGTGCCGAGGGAGACTCTGCGGCGTTCGAAATGGCCCAGGAACCGCTCCTTCATGTGACCGCTTTTTATACGCACCGCCTGCGCCCGCCTCAGACCAGGGCTGTACGGCTGTCCGAGACCCTGGTCAGACCGGAGTGCGACGGGCGAATCGGACCGACGGGTATCGCGGGGCCCCTTCCACGATGCCTATGGGGTGCTATGCCCTGGAGCCCGAACCGTGGTGAGCCCCGTTCCTGCCGACCGACGAACCCGTCGCGGTGTTTCCCGGCGGGCCTTGTGCCGGCGATCCGATTGGAGACGGGTTCCTGACTTCCGCGGACCACCGAAACACGATCATTCTTCCATCCCGGCATCCTCCATCCCGACCCCGGCATTCTCCATCCCGACGACGCACCAGACCTACTGCCCGGCCTTGAGGGAATGCGCGATCCAGCGGCAGCTGGTCGAGTTCGTTTCGGACGAAAATGCGTGTAGCGGACGGCTCCGGCGCCGGGCCGGGTGCGGGGACGGCCGACGGGCCCGCGGACCGTGACCTTCCCGGGGACGGGGATGCACTGCGGGCTGTCGGCTGTCTGCCCGGCGGTCGGGACGAGCGCCGGCGGACGGCACTTGCAGTCGGCGGCGAGGTGAACCTTGTTGGTCCGTCCACCTCGCGAGCGCCCCAGGAGGACGGCCGTACGACGACAAGCCCCGCGAGCTGCCTCGCCGGCCTCCGCCTTCGCGCCCGATGATCTGGATCAAAGGCCCCACCCGAGGTGCCCACTGATCACGACCCGATACGCGCCCTAAGGCCGGCAACTTCGATCCGGAGATGATCCTTCCGCCTTCGCGTGAAACTGCCGTCCGCTGCCGGGCTGGTGACATCTGCAGGGGCCGGGGCCGGCCTGCCTGTCGGGGTAGCGCTGGAAAGGTTCGACGGGTCGTGCCGGCGCGAGCGGTCGGCGATGCGCATGAAAGACTCGGCGCTGCGCATGAAAGACAGGGTGGGTCGGGATGGGCGAGCACGGCCGACGGCAGCGTCACCGTACCGTGGACCGGGTCGCGTGGATCCTGGAGGCCGCCGCGCGGGCGCCGGGCGGGGCGACCGTGGCCGAGCTGGCGCGGGCGGTCGGGGCGCCGGCGAGTTCGGTGCAGGATCTGGTCAACGGCCTTGTCGCGACAGGGTTTCTGCTGGAGCAGCACCGGCGCTTCCGGCTCGGGCCCGCCCCGCACGTCCTCAACCTCATCGCCGGCCGGGTCGTCCCGCGGATCAGTCAGGCCGAGCTCGACGAACTGAGCCGCGTCGCGGGTACCCCGGTGCTGCTCACGATTCGGGTGGGACTCGACGCCGTACACCTCGCACGCGGTGGCGAGGACGAGATTCCCCGCCTCGTGCCGCTCGCCGACGGACATGTCGCCCGGCCGCTGCTGCGCACCGCCGCAGGCCGTCTGTTGCTGGCCTTCACCGACGAGGCGGAGCGCCGTGATCTGCTCGACGAGCTCGCCCGTCACGATCGCGAGGCGGTCGCGGAGTTTCGTTCCGCGCTTCCGGCGATCCGCGCGTCGCGGATCAGCCGCAGCGAGGGTCTGGCCGATCCCGAGGTCAGCGCCCTCGCGATCCCCGTCACCGAGGGCCCCCTCGTCACGGGAGCCCTCGTTCTGACGCACCGGCGTCGCGGCCGCTCGGAGCGGCTGTTCCTGGACCGGGCGGCGGCCCGGCTCCTCGCGCACCTCCAGGGGACGCAGACCTGACGTCCGCACCGATTCACGGATATCCGTGAATCCGGGCGCTCGCACAGGGCCGGGAACGAGCATCCCGGCATGACCTCCAACGCGCTGACCACGACCGAACCGACGCGGCTGACAACCACCGGAGAGATCGTCACCCGGCTCTTGCACGCCCTCGGCGACCCCGATCCGGCCCGGGGAGCCGAGGACATCACCGTCGTCGGGGCCGACCCCCTGGTGCCCTCGGTGCACCGCCTCGCCGACGCCATGTCCGCCGCCATCGGTGTCTTCGGACGGCAGACGGCGACCCTCGGTGAACAGCGAGGTCACCGGCACCAGAAGGTGGAAGTGCGAGCCGGAGCCGCGATAGACCAGCTCATGGCGACGTATCACACGACGCTCTCGGGACGCCCGATCGGTGTCTTGCTCGACGATCCGACGCTGCTCGGCAACAACGATTTCTACCGGACGCGCGACGGCCGGTGGATCTTCATCATCACCACCTATCCGCATCTGCGGGACGCGGTCCTCTCCGTGCTGAGGTGCGGGCCCGACAAGGTGGGGATCGCGCGGGCGACGGCCGGCTGGGACGCCTTCACGCTGGAGGAGGCCATCTGCGCGCGGGGCGGCGTCGCCTGTGTGGTGCGCAGCCGGGACGAGTGGCTCGCCCACCCCGCGGGGCGGTACGTCGCGCAGCGCCCGGTCGTCGAGATCGAACGCATCGGTGACGGACCGGTCCGGCCTCTGGAGCCGATCGACGAGGCCGAAGAGGCGCTCACGGGCGTACGGGTACTGGATCTCACCCACGTCATCGCGGGCCCCGTATCGACGCGACTCCTCGCCCAGTTCGGCGCCGACGTGCTGCACCTGACGCGTCCCGACCGCCCCGACCCGATCCCGATGATCGCCATGACCGGCGGCGGCAAGCGCAACGCCTACTGCGACCTGCGCGACGACAACGACCGTGCGGCCTTCCACGACGCGCTCCGGGACGCGGACGTCTTCGTGCACGCCTACCGGGGACTCGTCCGGCACGGGGCGTCGACCGAGGAACTCGTCCGGCGCCGCCCCGGACTCGTCACCCTCGAGTACCACGCCTGGGGCACCGACGGCCCCTGGGGCGAACGCGGCGGCTTCGACCAACTCGCCTGTTCTGCAACCGGATTCGCCGTCAACGAGTGGACGGACCGGCCGTCGCTGCCGCCGACGTACCTGCTCAACGACTACCTCGCCGCCTACCTCGGGGCCGCCGCCGTCACAACGGTCCTGCGCCGGCGTGCGACGGAGGGCGGCTCATGGCGGATCCGCGTAACCCTGGCCGGGGTGTGCCACTGGGTACAGGAACTCGGGCTGCTGGAACGGGAGAACGTCCTCGGCCTGCCCCGGCCCGGGCGCGCGCCGTTCGCCGCGCTGTCGACCACCGGGACCGACTTCGGCCCGCTCACCGAACCGGCGACACCATTCGCGTACAGCGGGCGCACGGTCCCCCAGCCCGGCCATCGTTCCCCGCTCGGGTCCGCCGAACTCCGGTGGCGTCAGGCCATCGGTCAGTGAGCTCTCCCGGCATGGCATCACGTGCCCGCCGCCGCCCGTACCGCACCACCGTTCACCCACCCCACTCGATACCCCGCCCGATATCCCACCCGATACCCCCAGGAGGCACCGGAAGATGTCCGAGAAGCCGAGCGGCCCGTCCGCCCGCGGACTCCTCGCCGGAGTGCGCGTCATAGAACTGGCCGGCGTGATCATGGCCCCGTACGCCGCCCAGCAACTCGGCGACCTGGGCGCGGATGTGATCAAGGTCGAGCCGCCCGCCGGTGACATGACCCGCCACTACCCACCGCGGCGCAACCCCGGCATGGGCGGCACGGCCCTCAACCTCAACCGCAACAAGCGCAGCGCCGTCATCGACCTCAAGGCCCCGCACGGCCGCGACGCCCTGCTCGCCCTGCTCCGCACCGCCGACGTCTTCATCACCAACCTGCGCCCGCAGGCCCTGGAGAAGCTCCGCCTGGGCTACCACGACGCGGCGGCCGTCAATCCCGGCCTGATCTACGCGAACGCCCAAGGCTTCCGCAGCGACAGCCGCTACGGCACCCACGCCGCCTACGACGACATCATCCAGGCGGCCAGCGGCCTGGTCTGGCTCAACCACAAGGTCTCCGGCCGGCCCCACTACGTCCCCACGGTGCTGGCCGACAAGATCTGCGGCATGCAGATCGCCATGTCGGTACTGGCCGCGGTCCACTACCGGGAGCACGGCGGCACCGGCCAGCACATCGAGGTCCCGATGGCCGACACCATGCTCGCCTTCAACCTGGTCGAGCACCTGGGCGCGGCCACCCTGGAGCCCGACGGGGAGTTCGGCTCGGCACGCTCGCTCAGCCCGCAGCGCCGGGCCCAGCGCACCGCGGACGGCTGGATGTGCATCCTGCCGCACAGCGACCGCAACTGGCAGGACTTCACCGCCTTCGTCGGCCGCCCCGACCTCGCCGACGACCCGCGGTTCACCACCGGACCCGACCGGGCCCGCAACGCCGACCAGTTCTATCCCTTGCTCGCAGAGCTGACACCCCGCCACACAACAGCGGAATGGCAGGAGTTCTGCGACCGCTCGGGCATCGCCGCCGCCCCGGTGCTCGACCTGGAGTCCGCCGCCACCACTGCCTACGCCCAAGAAGGCGGCCTGCTCCACGAAGCCGAGCACCCCACCGAGGGCCCCTACCGGGTCATCGGCCGCCCGGTCCGCTACTCGGCCGACCCGTACCCGGAGCTGAGGCCCTGCCCGGCCATCGGCCAGCACACCGACGAAGTCCTCCGTGAAGCCGGCTTCGACCCCTCCCTGCTGCACCCCGTGAACTGACGGGATCCGTACCGAAACCACCGCCAGACCCCCGTCCCTGGAGCGAACGAACCATGTCCCCTTCGGCGCTTTCACCGATCACCATCCCCGACGCCGCCCTGCCCGAATCAGCCCGCCGGCTGCGCACCGAGGTCCGCGCCTTCCTCGACGAGGAGCGCGCCCGCGGCACCGTGCTCGGCCGCCCCGACTCCTGGCTGGCCGGCTGGGACCCCGGCTTCAGCCGCCGCCTCGCCGAGCGCGGCTGGGTCGGCATGGCCCTGCCCACCGAGTACGGCGGCGCGGGCCGCGGCTTCCTGGAACGCTATGTGGTGATCGAGGAACTGCTCGCCGCCGGCGCCCCGGTCAGCGCGCACTGGGTCTCCGACCGGCAGGCCGGCCCGTCCGTCCTCCAGCACGGCACCGAGGAGCAGCGCCGCTTCTTCCTGCCCCGGATCGCCGCCGGCCGGTGCTTCTTCTCCATCGGCATGAGCGAGAAGGGCAGCGGCTCCGATCTCGCGTCGGTCCGCACCCGCGCCGAACGCACCTCCGACGGCTGGCGGCTGACCGGCACCAAGATGTGGACCGGTGGCGCCCATGCCAACGACTACGCCATCGTGCTGGCCCGCACCGACGAGGCCGAGGACAAGCACACCGGACTCAGCCAGTTCATCGTCGACCTGCGCGCCCCCGGGGTGCGGATCGAGCCGATCCGGCTGATGAGCGGCGAGCACCGCTTCAACGCCTTCCACTTGGACGGCGTCGATGTCCCGGACGGCATGCTGCTCGGACGGCGGGGCGACGGCTGGAAGCAGGTCACCGGGGAACTCGCCTTCGAACGCAGCGGCCCGGAACGCTATCTCTCCACCTTCCCCCTGCTCGTCTCCCTGCTGCGCGAACTCGAGCAGCGCGTCGCGTACAAGTCACTTACATCCGTCACGGCCGCCCAGCTCACCCAGATCGGCCTCCTGACGGCCCGTCTGCACAGTGTTCGCCGGCTGTCTCTCGGCGTGGCCGCCGCCCTGGACTCCGGCGCCTCACCCGACACCCAGGCCGCCCTGGTCAAGGACCTCGGCACCCGCCTGGAGGGCACACTGGTCGACACCGTCCGCAGCATCCTGCCGACCCCGGCCGACCCGCACGCCACTCCCGGCAGCCACGCCGAACTGCTCGCCTTCGCCCTGCTGCACAGCCCCGGCTACACCCTGCGCGGCGGCACCAACGAAATCCTTCGCGGCATCATCACTCGTGGTCTGGAGCAGCACTGATGAACACCCACACGATCGACACGGACACCCCCGTCATCTCCGCCGACGCCTACGACACCGCCGCCTTCTTCACCGGCTCCGAAGCCATCGCCGTCGTGACCAACACCACCGCCCCGGACGCGGTGACCCTACCCTCCCCGGACGCTTCCACCGCCGCACTCCTCGTCGCCGTCCAGGAGGCAGGGCGCCGGGCAGTCCCGGCCCCGTTCGCCGAGACCGCCCTGGTCGCCCGCCCGTTGCTGCGCCGCGCCGGCCTCCCCGTCCCGGACGGGCCGCTCAGCTACGCCGTCACCCCCGAGCTCACCATCCGCTACGCCCACCCCGCTGCTTCTCCCATCGGCTCGGCCGGCTGCCTGGGCGACGACGACACGCTGCTGGTCACCGGGACCCTGCACCGTGTCCCCTGGGCCCGGGCCGCCGGCGCCGTGGTCGTCCTGGCCACCGCCCCTTCCGGCCCCGTCCTGTTCACCCTCGACCCGGACCGGGCCGCTCTCACCCCCGGCGCCAACCTCGCCGGGGAACCCCGCGACGACCTGCACCTCGCCACCCTGGAGATCCCCGCCGCGCGGGTCCGCCGAATCCCCCGCGAACTGCTGGAGGAAGCCGGACACCGCGCGGCCCTGGGCCGAGCCGCCCTGATGGCCGGAGCCGCCGAACGCTGCGTCGAACTGACCGTCGCCCACACCACCGCCCGCGTGCAGTTCGGCCGTCCGCTCAGCCACTTCCAGGCGGTCAAGCAAGAGGAGGCGCGACTGGTAGAGGAGGCCGCCCTGGTCCGCGCTGCCGTCCAGGCCGCTGCCACCCCGCTGGACACCGGCGGGCCGGCCGCACACTTCGCCGTCGCTGCCGCCAAGACCCAGGCGTCCGCCTCGGCCGCCGAGATCGCCCGCATCGCCCACCAACTCCACGGCGCCATCGGCATCACCCAGCTCAACCCACTCCACCTCGCCACGACCCGGCTGTGGTCCTGGCGCGACGAGGACGGCGACGAAACCGACTGGGCGCTCCGCCTGGCCCGCTCCGTCACCGCGGCCACCCTCTGGCCCGCTCTCACCACCCATCCCTGACCCTCGCCCCCGCACCCTCCCCGCCACCGCCGACCGGTTCAACCCGGCCGGCGGCCTCAGCGAGATGACATCGGTCACCGCCGACGCACTGCGCACCGCCTTCGCCCCCGACGGGCCCCTCGGGAAGATCCGCTGGAAGGCTGGGAGGACGCGCTGCTGCACGGCATCGACAAGGCGGTCGAGGTCGGCGGGGGCGGCCTGGTTGATGGAGCCGATGGGCGTGAGGGCGACGTGCAGCCCGTTGTTGGGGACGGCGTCCATGCCCAGGGGCGCAGTGTGTGTTGTGGCAGTGCTGGGCGCGGCTGAGCAGGGAGGTGGCGTGCTGGAAGGTCGGCGGTCAGCGGTACGCGCGTTCCAGCCTTCGCTTCCAGGACTGTCGCGTCGTCGACATCGAAGCCCGGATCGTGGGCATCTCACAACCCGCGCGACTGCTCAGCCCGGTCCGGTGACCAGGGGAAGCCCGTGGCCACCGGACCGTTCGGTATGCCAGGCTCCGGCATATGGAGTCCCACAACGAGCAGGCCGCAGGCGAGGTCCTGCATCAACGCGGCTGGCGCAGGGCGTTCACCGTCCAGGAGATGGTCGGCAAGTGGGCCTGGCTCGTAGGTAAAGTCGAGGACGGTTACAGCGACCTGGTCGACGAGTACACCAACGACCTCTACAGCCGGAACTGGCTGCACCAGGCATGGCCGATCCTCACCGAGCGCGAGATCCTCCTATGGACCCCGCAGATCAAAGCCCTCGACGACCGCTTCCGGGCCACCACCGTCTTCGACGACGGCATCGCCTTGTCGCAGTTCCACCGGATCAGCGGATTCGACCCCATCGACATGTGGTGGTGGCGACGCCATCCTCGTCTGCTCGTCGGCGATCTCGGCCGCTCGCTCCGCTCGGCAGGCGCCACCGGCTGATCCTCGGCAGCACAACGCATGAGAGTCCGCCGAGCCATGATCACCACGCGGATCACTCAGAGGAGCGACAGCGTCGACCCCCACCTGGCATCACGGACTTCGGCATCGCTGAACAGACCGCCATGCGCTACGCCGGCACCGCCCGCCCGGAGTGAACCACGAAACTGCCCAGGTAGCGGGCCTGCCTGGAGCCCGATGCCGCAGTTAAAGCCCGTGGCGATGTGGCAGCGGGTCCGGCATGATCGCCGTGTGTTGGTGATGCAACCCGTTCTGGAGATCGACGCTACCGATGACTTCGCGCTCTGGCCGGTTGGCGAGTACGAGTCGTACGGCTATCTGGTCCTGGATGGGGAGCTGACTCCGGCGGAGGTCGGCACGGCGGCTATGCAGATCGCCCACTGCAACGACTTCGAGCCGGAGGAGGAGCACAGGCCGCGCCCGACAGACCCGCTCGGCGCGTTCCTGCACGGGCTGCTCACCATGCCCGATCTGTTCGCCGCCGGTGGGTTCCGGGTGACCGACAATGCCACCGGCACCGTCTTCGTCGAGCCGGGCTGCTGCAATGGCCTGGAGACCTGGCGGGACTGGCTGGAGGTGCTCGACGGCACCGGCTACGCCGCCTTCGGCCACGACCCGTCCTCGGTAGCCGAACGCGTCGGCGACACCGTCCGGCTGACTCTCGATGCCCACGCGAAGGACGGCAGCCCGACGGTCGAGCTGCCAGTGGACCAGGTACGCGCGCTCGTCACCGGTGCCCGGCAGGACTTGCAGGGCTTTCTCGGCCTCGCCGGAACCTGGGCCGAACAACATCTGCCGGCCCATGCCCCCGCCGTCACTGCCGCTCTGGCCCGGGCACTGGACCTGGAGCCCGCACAATGACCAGCTTCCTGACCCACCGAGCGCGCGTGCACGACCCCCGGCTCCCCCTCCACCGCCGGCACAGCGCGCTGCGGACGTGCATCACCCTCTTCGCGCCCTACGGCTTCCGGGCGACCTACCACCACCTCACACTCAGCGTCCGGATCCCCCGGCACCTGGAGGCGGACCCGGACGCGCTGGTGCGGGCGGTGGAGGAACTGCATGAGGCGCGGGTGCTGTGGCTCGCGCGGGCGGAGGAGTACACGATGCAGCGCCGGGTGGAGAAGCGGGCCGGGCGGCGGGCCGTAGCGAACCCGCGACCGTGGTGGCTGCGGAGCAGGTGGGACGGCCCGGACCGGGCCTGGTACGACGACCCGTTCCGCCACCCGTCGCTGCGACTGTCCGAGTATGTCCGGAGACAGAACGCGATCCTGGACGGCGTCGATCTCCCCGGCTGCCCGGCCTGCGGGGACGAGGGACCGCGAGTGCTGAGCTCGGCCGGGCATGGCTGGATCGAACTGTGCCGTGGGTGCGCTTGGGCGCCGGCGCCATGCCCGTGTGGTCTCCGGCACCGGCTCGTGTCGGAGACCACGTACGGCTGGAACGAGATCTGGCAGCGGGCGCACATGAGCGATGAGGGCATCCCGAACCCCCACTGGCCTGGTGGTTAGGGATTGTCCGGTGGGTGGCGTGATTACCTCACTGCGGCGACTCGGCCGGGGTGCCCGCAAGAAGGCTTGACCTCGGGGTAGAGCGCAAGTGGTCGAGGGTTCCTGTGAGGGGGACATGCGGCCATTGATCCCTGAGGAGGAGGGCGAGTAGCCGGATGGCCACTCGCTCCGGCCGATTGAACCGTGCGTTCGACTGACGTCGTCCCTGGCGGGGAGCGTCCAGAAGGTTGGTGATGAGCTTGCGCAGCCGCCCCTCGACCACCGGCTGTACGCCGTGTACGAGCTGCGCGCCGTAGACGATGGCGGCCCCGGCGGGACCTGGGGGCACAGGTTCATCCCCTCCGGCAGGCGGGTTCCGCAGGTGTCGGGCGCGGGAAGGGGCGGTCGGGTGGGCAGGCCCCGTATCCGGCGGCGGCTGCCGCGCCGCAGCTCAAACGGGCCTTCTCCTCTCCGTGTTCGCTGCCCTGGCCGACCCGGTCTCCCAGGCCTGCGACGACAAGAAGACCGCCCAGGGAAAGCACCCCACCCAAGCGCTCCTCTGCCTCGCCAGACGGTGAGCAGACGTGCTCTTCACCATGCTCCGCGACGGCACCTTCTACGACCTCCAACCGCCCCTACGGGTTGATGAAACCCATAGGGGCGCCCCTTCAAGGAAGTGGGGGCCCCGCCCCCGGCGGAGGCGAGCCGGGCCTCGAGGTCGCCTCCACCGGCGCCGCGTTCCGAGAGGGGCTCAACCGGATTGAACACCGCCACCAGGTCAGCAGCCGGGCTGTCCGCGGCGCATTCGTGGCATAGCCTCACTTGTGCTGCGTTTTCGGATCTCCTCGGCCGTACGAGGGTGAATGGGGTGAATGAAAGGTGACCTCGCACGTCCGGGTGCCGCTCAGCAACGGCAAGGCGATGTCAAGCCCTGCCTCCTGGTGGCCCGCGAGCCCCGCCCGCCGGCCATGCGGCTGCGCACCAGGGACGAGGGGCTGTCACCATGGCGGATCGTCCGCGTCCGCGTCGACCGCGGGCTGCTGCGCGCATGCGGGTCCAGGAACGGACCTCACCCGGGTAAGGGTGCACGGCGACGCTCCCGCGGCCAAGCCACTCGCTGCTCGTGGCCCGGCAGTGCGCGGGACCACAGGCCTGCAGTTGCTGTCCGGTTCGCCACCGAGCACCCGAGCCGTATCACCGGCAGCCGCAGCGCGCCTCGTCACCGTTGCGCCGGCATCCTCCGGACGACCGCTGGAAGCAGGCATCCGTTCACGGATGGAGTACGGCTTCTCCCACGATTTCTCCAGTGTCCGTGTCCACACCGGCGCGGATGCCGCAAGGTCGGCGAGTGCCTTGGGAGCACTCGCCTACACATGGGGCCGCAACGTGGTCTTCGGAGCCGGCCGGTACAGGCCCGGTAGCCGCGGCGGGGAACGGATCGTCGCCCATGAGCTGGCCCATGTTCTCCAGCAGCAGCCGGCGGCCGGACATGTGGGGCAGACCGCTCTGCAGGTCGTGGCCGCAGAAGGACTGGAGCGGGAGGCGGACACCGCAGCCGCCGTGGTGTCGGCCGGCGGCCGGGCCCGGATCTCCGGACGGGTCGGCACCGCCGTGCAGTGTCAAACACAGGACACCGAAGCCGCAGCCGAAACCACAGGCGAGACGGACCAGGAGTTGCCGGTCCACGATGGGGACACTCCGCCCGGCGGCCCGATCCGGCCCGTGCCCGACAGCCCCGCCGAGCTTGCATCCCCTGAGGCCGGACTAGGGCCCGCGGGTGGACCAGGTGCCTCTGCAGCTACTGCGGCAACGGCTCTCGACCACCGCCAAAGCCCCGTGCCAGGGTCCCTGCCACGGTGGATCAGCCGCATCGACATCTCCCTCACCGCGCAAACGCTCAGCTACCACTGGAACGACGGCGCTCCCGGAGAGACGGGTCCGATCTCCTCCGGCCGCGGGCGGCCGTGCACGGCGACCGACCCCTGCGCCAATCAGAACAGCCTCAATTGCACACCTGAAGGCACCTTCCACCCGGCCTTCCTCGGCGGGCCGGGTTATACGAACACCAAAGGCGATGCAATGTCCTGGTACGTGGACCTCGGCATCGACGGCCGCGGCATCGGCATCCACAATTCGCAGCCCGTACGCGGCCACCCCGCATCGCACGGCTGTGTGCGCGTCCTGAACAAGATGGCACAGACCATCAACGAGAACGTCATCCGCCGCACCGACATCGTGATCAAAGGCAAGGCGGCTACCGCCCCTTGGCGCGACCGAACCTGCCCGGCACCCCCGCACCGCCCATCACACCGCAAATGAACTCGTCCCCTGCAGCCGACACCACTGGTTCGCTCGCATAACAGCGTTAACGGTTGAATCTCGTCTTCCGGCGACACAACGGCAGACACCCGGTTGCCCTGGTGAGCCTGATTCGGTGCCCGCAACGCGCAGGCTCGGCGTCGCCGGACTGGTGCCGGAGTCCGGGCCCTGCACACTCTCCGGTTCCAGGGCTCCGGTGACGAACTGCCCGGATCACGGCCAGGGACGTCACCGTTCTCCGGAGAGGGTATGCGGTCGCGACCGCTCCTCGTTCGTGGGTCTGACCGCGCAGAGGCCCAAACACATCCCGGTAAAGTGTTCGATATTCGTGACGGTGTGCACGTGACCCACGGAGCGCAAGATGCGCACGCGCCATGGGGGAGACAGTAAGTGAGCGGGTCCAGAACGACAGACGGCAACCGTGCGACACCCGACGGTGCGCTATGGGCGTTCTTCCGCTCCTGGTCGGGGGGCGTCACGCCCGCTCGCACGGCCGACCACGTGGAGGACCGGCTCATCACCGCGATGCAGTCCGCCCGCACCGTACTCGGCCTGCTCGCCGCCGTCTGGCTGATCGCGTCCTACCCGCTGAGCGGCGGCGGGCAGCAGTTCATCCTCGGCAAGCTCCTCGAACTGGCCTTTTCCTGCGCCATCCTGGCCGTGGGAAGCATCACCGGCATCACCGTCTTCCTCATCGCCAGCACCCCGGACAGACGCCGGGACTTCGCCGGGCGCCTGCGCAGACCGGTCTCGGCCGCCCTCCTGCTGGCCGCGGGCCCCACCTGCATCTGGCTGTCCATCGCAGCCCTCAAAGGTGACCTCGTCGACGGCGAAGACCTGAAGAACCTCTTCGCCACCGTCACCGGCCCCGGCATCATCTGCACCGTACTGGCCTTCCTGGCCCTGGCGGTCGGCTGGCTCGCGGCCCTCGCCGTACTGCTCGGCTCGAGCGTCTACACCCTCCTGGCCACCTACGCCTGCGTCTTCACCTGCTTCATGGCCAGAGACGTGCACCGGCTGCTCCCAGCGCTCATATCACCCCTGCTGGTCTGGTCCCTCCTCGCCTTCCAGGTGTTCAACGGTCCCGACGTCGCCGCGCCGCCGGAAGTGCTGTACACCTTCATGCTCGGCGGCCCGCTGTCGGTAACCGCACTCTCCGTCTGGGAAGTGCGCCGCCTGCGCGCCCGCCACGGAATCACACTCCGCACCGCACTCGGCCACTGAACACCCCAGGCGCCCGGCCCCCGGCGCGTCAGCCCCGGCAGGGCAGGCGGTGGCGCAGGGGGTATCCGGCGAGGACCAGTTGCACGGTGCCCGGACCCCGGCGCCCAGGTCGGCCTGTATCGCCGGTACAGTCACCTGGGCGACAGTGGCGTTGAGCGGTTGTACGAAAGTGGTGCTGAGCACCACCGGCGCACTAGTAGTGCTTTGTTAGGTGGTGTCGTAGGGCTGCCAGGGTGTGGGCTGGTGGCAGGTCGGGCAGGTAGCGATCCAGGTCGCGAGTAGGTGTTG
>NZ_JBIBIZ010000002.1:0-37182 GCF_042958085.1 Streptomyces sp. NPDC008001
CCGAGGCCTTCACGTTCCGAATTCCGGCATGCCGAAATTCATCCCGTTCAGGGGCCGTGCAGTGGTGAGTGCCGCCGGTGCGGCTCGAGTGGCTGTCTCAGAACCGTCATGGCTCCGTGACAACTCGGAGAACACTACCCATGCGCCATAGGCGTGTCAACCGGCCCGCCCGGCTCCCCTGACGGCCCCTCACCCACCCCCTCAGTCGAGGTCGCTGAGCCGTCCTCCCGCGTCCGGCTGGGCGTCCTCCACGCGGCGCAGCAGGCGGGTCAGCATCTCGCCGAGGTGGCCGCGCTCCTCGCCCGAGAGGTCCTGGAGGAGGTCCTCCTCGAAGACCGTGGCCATGCGCATGGCCTCCAGCCACTTGCTCCTGCCGTCTTCCGTGATGCCGACGATGACGCGTACACGGTTGTTCTCGTCGCGCTCCCGGGTCACCAGGCCCTCCGCGACCATGCGGTCGATGCGGTGGGTCATGGCGGCGGGAGTGAGGCCGAGGCGCTTGGCGAGGTCGCCGGGGCCCAGGCGGTACGGGTCGCCGGCGAGGACGAGGGCCTTGAGGACCTCCCATTCGGCGTTGCTGATGCCGAGCTCGGCGGTCTGGCGCCCGTAGGCGACGTTCATCCGCCGGTTGAGGCGGCTGAGCGCGGAGACGACCTTCTCCACCTGGGGGTCGAGGTCCTGGAATTCGCGCTGATAGGCGGCGATCTGTTCGTCGAGGCTCGGCTCGGAGGCGCCGGGGGTGTCAGCCATGCCCGGCAGTATGACACGACTGATTCGCGCTAAAGCCCTTCGGCATGTACTCTTTAGGTTCGAACTTTACTGTTGAAGTCTTCAGACCTCGACAGTCCCGCCCCTCAACCACGACCTAGGAAGGTGAGTGTGACCACCGCGATGGGCGCAGCTCTGCGCCGGATCCAGCTGGGGAACGCCCTGAGTGCGTTCGGCAACGGCTTCACCGTCCCGTTCCTGTTCATCTATGTGTCACAGGTACGGGATCTCGGTGCGAGTACCGCAGGCCTGGTGCTCATGACGTTCGCCGTGTCCGCACTCGTCGTGCTGCCCTTCGTCGGTCGTGTCATCGACCGGCGGGGTCCGCTGCCTGTTGCCGTCGCCGGTACGGTCTCCGCCGCCGTCGGGTCGCTGGGGCTCGGGCTGGCGTCCAGCAAGCCGCTGGTCTTCGCCGCGGCCGCCGCGCTGGGTGCGGGCATCGCGGTGATCCAGCCGACGCTGGCCACGATGATCGTCTGGTGCTCGACGCCGACGACGCGGTCGCGTGCCTTCGCGATGCAGTTCTTCCTGAACAACCTCGGTCTCGGCGTCGGCGGCCTGCTCGGCGGGCAGCTGGTGGACACCTCGGACCCGGCGAGCTTCGTGCGGCTCTTCGCGATCGAGTCGGCGATGTTCCTGGTGCTGGGTGCCGCGGTGGCGACCGTGCGGCTGCCGAAGGCGCCCAAGGTCGAGGATGCGGTCCCGACCGACGAGGCGGCGAAGGGCGGCTGGCGGACGCTGCTGGGCGACCGGGCCATGATGCAGCTGTGTGTCCTGGGCTTCGTGATGTTCTTCGCCTGCTACGGGCAGTTCGAGTCGGGTCTGGCGGCCTTCGCGGTCGAGGTCACCCGGATCTCGCCGGCCACGCTCGGCATCGCGCTCGCCGCGAACACGGCGGCGATCGTGCTGGCGCAGTTCGTCGTCCTCAAGCTGGTCGAGGGGCACCGGCGCAGCCGGGTCATCGCGCTGGTGGGTCTCATATGGACGGTTGCGTGGGTGGCCGCGGGGGTCTCGGGGCTCGTTCCGGGGGCGCACGGTGTGGCGACCGCGCTGCTGATCTCCACGTACGCGCTCTTCGGTATCGGTGAGTCGATGCTGTCGCCGACGGTGGCGCCGCTGGTGGCGGACCTGGCGCCGGGCCGGCTGGTCGGTCAGTACAACTCGGCGTTCGCGCTCGTGAAGCAGCTCGCGCTGGCGATCGGGCCGTTCGTGGGCGGTCTGATGGCCGGTGGCGGTCTGTACGTCGCGTACATCGCGATGGTGATCGTGTGCTCTCTGGGCATCACCACCCTGGCGCTGCGGCTGGGCCGGCGGCTCACCCCCGTACAGGACAACCCGATGCTGGCGCGGGCGCAGCGCCGCGCGGCGGAGGCCGCCAGGGCCGGGGCGGGCGAGCGTACGCCCGTGATCGTCTGAGACGCGCGGCCCGCATATAACGCGGCCCGCATATAAGAGGAGAGGGAGGGTGCCCGGCGGGCGCCCTCCCTCTCTTGCGTCACCCGTGTCCCGCCGGCAAGGCGAATTCGCACCAGACGGCCTTTCCGCCGCCCGGGGTGCGCCGTGAGCCCCAGGAGGAGGCGATCGTGGCGATGATCGAGATGCCGCGTCCCGCCTCGTCGGCGGGCTCGGCGCGGCGGCGCCGGGGGAGGTGGTCGTCTCCGTCGGTGACCTCGATGATCAGGCGGCGGTCGGTGCGGCGCAGGCGCAGCCGCATGGGTGGGGTGCCGTGCTGGAGGGAATTGGCGACGAGCTCGCTCGCGGCGAGGACGCCCAGGTCGCGCAGCTCGGTGGGGAAGCGCCAGCTGACGAGGACGCCCGAGGCGAAGGCGCGGGCGCGGGGTGCTGCTTCGATGCCGCCGAGGAGCTCCAGGGCGGCGTTGTGGAAGAGCTCGGCGTCGTGGCCGGTGCGGGCGGGGTGCTGGAGGACGAGGACGGCGACGTCGTCGTCGTGGTCGGCGGTCACGCCGAGGGCGCGGATCAGGCGGTCGCACATGACCTGGGGTGATCCGGTGGCGCCGGCGAAGGCGCGCTCCAGGGCGGCGACGCCTTCGTCGATGTCCTCGGTGCGGCGCTCGACGAGGCCGTCCGTGTAGAGGACGGCGCTGGAGCCGGGGCCCAGCGGCATGGTGCCGGAGGTGTGCATCCAGCCGCCGGTGCCGAGGGGCGGGCCGGTGGGTTCGGCGGCGCGGCGGACGGTGCCGTCGGGGTCGCGGACGAGGATCGGGAGGTGGCCTGCGGAGGCGTAGACCAGGCGGCCCTCGTTGGGGTCGTGGACGGCGTAGATGCAGGTGGCGATCTGGGTGGCGTCGATTTCGCCGGCGAGGCCGTCGAGGAGCTGGAGGACCTCGTGGGGCGGGAGGTCGAGGCGGGCGTAGGCCCGGACGGCGGTGCGGAGCTGTCCCATGACGGCGGCGGCGCGCACGCCGCGGCCCATGACGTCGCCGATGACGAGGGCGGTGCGGCCGGCGCCGAGGGTGATGACGTCGTACCAGTCACCGCCGACGGCGGTGTCCCTTCCGCCGGGCTGGTAGGTGGCGGCGACGCGCAGGTCGTCGGGCTGTTCGAGCTCCTGGGGAAGGAGGCTGCGCTGGAGGGTGACGGCGGCCTCGCGCTGGCGGCGTTCGCTGGCGCGCAGGCGTTCGGCGGCTTCGATCTGGTCGGTGACGTCCGCGGCGAAGACGAGGACGCCGGGCTGTTTGGCTTCGGTGGCGCCGACTTCGATCGGGGAGCAGGTGAAGGTGTAGTAGCCGCTGCGGGGGCGGGTTTCGGCGTCCGCGGCGGCGGAGGCGGGGGTCTGGTGGGGGACGTCGGCCATGGGGGTGCTGTCGCCCGGGGCCGGCGGGGCGTGGCGGCCCGCGGCGATGTTCATCGCGGCGCTGATGTCCGCGGTGACGCGGCGGGACTTGACCGTGCGGGGCCGGCCGCTGCGCAGAACCTGGTCCATGAGGGGGAGCAGGCCGAGTTCGGTGAGCTCGGGGAGGGCTTCGCGCGCGGGGGTGCCGGGGGTGCGGGGGCCGAAGAGGGCGGCGTAGGCGTCGTTGACGTAGGCGATGCGGTGCTCGGGGCCGTAGACGACGGCGACGAGGGCCGGGACCTTGCCGAGCGTGTCGTGGACGGAGAGGCCGTCGAGGGTGGGGACGGGGCCGCCCGGTGCGGGGGCCGGGGCGGCCTCGGCGCGGGCGGCGGGCACGGAGCCGCCGGGCGGGGTCTCGGGCGCGGGCTGCGCGGGGGCGGCGGTGCGGTCCTTGCGGTCGGCGCGCGCCGCGGCTCGGCGCTGTGTGCCGGGGAGCCGGGCGCTCCAGCGGGTGAAGTTCACAGAGGATTACCTCGCGGAGTCGTTCCGGACCAGCTCGGCGACGTGGCGTGGCCGATCCGCGGGCCCGTGGCGGGGCCGCGGTTGGCGGTGCGGGGGACTGCCCCCGGGGGAATGCAGCAAACGTCCGAATCCTCGTAATTGTTACTCTTCGCAGGTACGAGCCCACCCATGGTCACACGACCAGTGTGGCCGACCGGACTGACATCCGTCAGACGTCGGGCCTTCCGGGGGAGTTCCCGGCTCCGCCGCAGGGCCCGTGACCTGCTTCAACTCGCTTCCGGGTGACGTCCGGTGTCTGCGGCGAGTTCGAATTCGGCCCGGGGGTTTTCGAGCGAGCCGAGGGAGACGATCTCTCGCTTGAAGAGCCCGGTGAGGGTCCACTCGGCAAGGACGCGGGCCTTCCGGTTGAAGGTCGGGATCCTGCTGAGGTGATAGGCGCGGTGCATGAACCAGGCGGGGTAGCCCTTGAGCTTCCTGCCGTAGACGTGGGCGACGCCCTTGTGGAGGCCCAGAGAGGCCACGGAGCCCACGTACTTGTGCCGGTATTCCTTGAGCGGCTTGCCGCGCAGGGAGGCGAGGACGTTGTCGGCGAGGACCTTGGCCTGGCGGACGGCGTGCTGGGCGTTGGGCGCGCAGACGGCCTCGGGGTCGTCCGAGGTGAGGTCGGGGACGGCTGCGGCGTCGCCGGCGCCCCAGGCGTGCTCGGCGCCGTCCACGGTGAGGGCGGGGGTGCACTTGAGGCGGCCGCGGCCGTTGAGGGGGAGGTCGGTGGCGGCGAGCACGGGATGGGCCTTGACTCCCGCCGTCCAGACGAGCGTTCGAGTGGGGAAGCGGGAGCCGTCGCTGAGGACGGCGACGCGGTCCGCACAGGACTCCAGGCGGGTGTCGAGGCGGACGTCGATGTTGCGCCCGCGCAGCTCGCGCAGTGCGTAGAGGCCCATCTCCTCGCCGACTTCGGGGAGGATCCGTCCGGTGGCCTCGACCAGGACGAACCGCAGGTCCTCGGGTTCGAGGTTGTGGTAGTACCGGGCGGCGTAGCGGGCCATGTCCTCGAGTTCGGCGAGGGCTTCCACGCCCGCGTAGCCGCCGCCGACGAAGACGAAGGTCAGGGCCGCGTCGCGGACGGCGGGGTCGCGGGTGGAGGAGGCGATGTCCATCTGTTCGAGCACGTGGTTGCGCAGGCCGATGGCCTCTTCGACGGTCTTGAAGCCGATGCCGTAGTCGGCGAGGCCGGGGACGGGCAGCGTGCGGGAGACGGAACCGGGCGCGAGGATCAGCTCGTCGTAGCGGACCTGGATGGCGCCGGTGCCCTCCTCGTGCGTGGCGAGGGTGCTGATGGTGGCGGCGCGTTTGGCGTGGTCGATGGACATGACCTCGCCGATGACGACCTGGCACTTGTCGAGCGTGCGGCGCAGGGGGACGACGACGTGGCGGGGCGAGATGGAGCCGGCCGCGGCCTCGGGGAGGAAGGGCTGGTACGTCATGTACGGCTCGGGATCGATCACGATGACGGTCGCTTCGCCGCGCCTGAGCTTCCGCTGCAGGCGCAGGGCGGTGTACATCCCGACGTAGCCGCCGCCGACCACCAGAATGCGCGCCGGTTCCTTCACCAAGGCCACTCCTCAGTCATCGAGCAGTCTGCAAGCACAGCTCCTTCCCCATGACGCACCGCCGATCGGAGTTTGTCCACAGGCCGTGCGAAATGTATGACCGGCGGCGGAGCTGATCCCTCCGTGGGGGGCGCACCGGTTCGAGAGACAGGTGCGCAGGTCAGGGCGGATGCGGTGGGGTTGTGGGGTGGTGCAGAATCGGTGCGGAGGGGGGATGTACTCCAATCGGGGATGCCCGGTGCGGAACTACCCCTTCTTTCTTGACCTGGGCTCAACTATGTTCGTACTCCGTCGGGGTGTCAGAGACGTGCCCCGGCAGTCAGGGCGGGGAGTCTCCGGGGGGAGACGTCATAACCGGGGGAACACATATGCATATGCAGGGCTCTCATTGGTCCACCGCTGTCGCGCCGTCGGAGGCGGGCGGTGGCCGCAGCACGCCGTTGCGCGTGGATGCCCAGCGCAATCTCGAGCACGTGCTGCGCGCGGCCCGCGAGGTCTTCGGCGAGCTGGGCTACGGGGCGCCGATGGAGGACGTGGCACGCCGCGCCCGCGTCGGCGTGGGGACGGTCTACCGCCGCTTCCCCAGCAAGGACGTCCTCGTCCGGCGGATAGCCGAGGAGGAGACGGCCCGGCTGACCGAGCAGGCCCGCACGGCGCTCGGCCAGGAGGACGAGCCGTGGTCGGCGCTCTCGCGCTTCCTGCGCACGTCCGTGGCGTCCGGCGCGGGCCGGCTGCTGCCGCCGCAGGTGCTGCGGGTCGGCGTCGACGGGGAATCCGAGGAGATCGAGGCGCGCGTGCCGCAGCAGCGGCAGCCGGGCGCCACGGGTGGCCAGCTGCATGAGCTGCGGCTGGTCGAGCAGCGGCCGGCCCCGGTCGTCGAGCGGCACGACGCGGGCGCGGCAGCGCTCCTCGATGTCGTCGGGCGGCTCGTGGAGCGGGCGCGGGCGGCGGGCCAGCTGCGGCCTGACGTCACGGTGGCCGATGTGCTGCTGGTGATAGCGACGGCCGCGCCGTCGCTGCCGGATGCGGTGCAGCAGGCGGCGGCGTCCTCGCGGCTGCTGGACATCCTGCTGGAGGGGCTGCGGTCGAGGCCGGCCGAGTAGCAGGCCGCGAGGCGGGCCGGAGATCCGTCCGGCCCGGCCCGCTGTGACGGGCGCGCCCGGTGCGGCTCTTCGGGCCGATCGGGCGCATCCGGAAATCCTTCCCCGTTCGGGTGACATCCAGTGCTCCATGCAATCGAAGTCGCCACGGACGAGTGGTTGCTGTCCATGCTGCGCTGATGACGGGCGCCACTGTGCCACGCTCCCGGTGTTCGGGTGTTCCGGCATGTACAGGGGCCTGCGCTATGGGTGTTGACGGGCAGGAAGAGCCGAGCGGAAGCGAGCAGGCGGACAGAGCCTCATCGCCCCGGTCCTCCGGCCAGGATCGTTCCGTTCCGGCCCAGGATCGTTCCGTCCCGGCCGGGGAGTGGGCCCCGGGTGCCGCGGCCGGCGTGCCGCGGCAGCGCAGGCGCAAGCACCGCCGTACGGATGCGGCAGCCGACGCACCTCTGACGGACATTCAGCTGGTGGCCCGGATGCGGGCCGGCGAGAGCGATGCGTACGAGGAGCTCTACCGCCGTCACGCCCCCGCGGTCCGCCGCTACGCCCGCAGCTGCTGCCGTGACCATCACACCGCGGACGACCTCACCAACGAGGTCTTCGCGAGCACCCTGCAGGCGGTGCGGGGCGGCGCGGGGCCGGAGTCGTCGGTGCGGGCCTATCTGCTCACCACGGTGCGCCGGGTCGCCGCCTCGTGGGGGAAGACCGCCAAACGGGAGCAGCTCGTCGAGGACTTCGCGGAGTTCGCCTCGTCGGCGGAGCGGCTGCCGGCCGGTGGGGAGGACGGTGAGGCGCTCGGGCTGGGCGCGGACGTGCTGGCCATGCAGGAGGCCGAGCACTCCCTGGCCGTGAAGGCGTTTCGCAGCCTGCCGCCGCGCTGGCAGACGGTGCTGTGGCACACCACGATCGAGGAGGAGTCGCCGAGCGAGGTCGCGCCGCTGCTGGGGCTGACGGCCAATGCGACGGCGGTGCTGGCGCACCGGGCGCGCGAGGGCCTCAAACAGGCCTACCTGCAGGCGCATGTGAGCAGCGCCCTGACGGCCGGCGGTGACTGCGCGCGCTTCGCGGACCGGCTCGGGGCGTATGCCCGGGGCGGGCTGCGGATGCGGGCCGAACGGGGCCTGCGCAAGCACTTGGAAGACTGCGCACGGTGCCGTACGGCGGCGCTGGAGGTCGCGGATGTCAATGAGCGGCTGCGGGCGCTGCTGCCGGTGGCGGTCATCGGCTGGTTCGCCGCCGGGTTCTCGGCCAAGGCTGCCGCGGGGCTCGCGGCGGGGGCGGCCGGGGCGGGTACGGCTGCGGGGGCGGGTGTGGCTGCTGCGAGCGGTGGGGCGACCGGGGCCGCAGGTGCGGGCGCGGGCTCCGCTTCGGGCGCCGGGGCGGGGTCGAGCGCGGGTGGGGCGTCCGGCGCGGGCGCCGGGGGCGGAGCCGGTGGAGGTGCCGGAGGGGGCTCGGGCAGTGCCGCTGCGAGTCATGGCCTGGGGGTGCCCGCGAAGATCGGCATCATCGGCGGTGTGGTGGCCGCTGCCGGTGCTGCGGCCGCCTATGCCCTGATCGGGCTCTCCTCCACGCCGGCCGCCCGGCCGCCGCGGGCGGAAGCCAGTACGGCTCCGGTGGCGCCCGTGGCGACGCCCCGGCCGACGCCCGTCCCCTCCCGGAGCCACTCCCCCGCTCCCTCCCCGACCCCCACCCCCGCGGCCTCGACGCTGCCGCCGTTGCCGAAGGCGAAGGCGCCCGTGGTGGTGCAGGCCCGTCCCGCCACGACGGCCCCTGCTCCCCCGGTCCGCGTCGCAGCGCCGCGGCCCAAGCCTTCGCCACCGCCAGCCGCGCCGCCCGTCCGCCGCCCGGCGCCGTCGCCGTCCCCCTCCCCTTCGCCGTCTCCGTCGCCCTCCCCCACTCCGTCACCCCCGCCCCGGCCGCCCGCCGTCTACCGCCTCGACCAGCTCGCGTACGTGGGCGTCGGCGACGGCACGAAGCCGGAAGTGCGGCTGGGCGTGCGCAGCTGGCTGTGGCAGCGGTACGGCCTGCGGGTCGGCGGCGTCACGTACGGGCACGGCGTGAGCGTGCACGCGCCCTCGGCCGTCACCATCGGCCTGAACCGGCCCTGCACGGCCTTCAGTGCCGTCGTGGGCGTCGACGACATGTCGATGGGGCTCGGTGCCGCGCAGTTCGCCGTCTACGGCGACGGGGTGCCTCTGTGGCGCTCCGGCGTGGTGCGGGGCGGGGATGCGGCGGTCCCGGTGTACGTGCCGCTCTCCGGATACCGCACGATCCGGCTGACGGTGCAGCCGCGGCACGGCATGGGGTGGGCGGCGGTGTCGGACTGGGCGCGGTCGTGGATCTCCTGCGGGTGACCGCCGCGAGGGCGGCGAGCGCCGGAGCATCCTCACAGGGGCGCGGCCTCCTGGAAAGGGGCGGAGCGTCCTCACAGGGGCGGGCCGGGTGCGACCCCGCCCGCGACCGCCCGCTGGCGGGGGGCCGCCGAGCCGGTCCAGCACGTCCCGCGCCGGGCCAGCAGGCGCCGTAGCCAGACCTCGGTGGAGACGAGCTCCGCGAGGCCGTCCAGGGGCAGCGCACGGCCGTTCGCGGCCCCGTGCAGCGCCGCCCGTACGGCGCGGGCTTCGACGAGGCCCGCGTCGGCGAGCAGCGGGGCCTCGAAGAGCTCCATCAGGGGGTCGGCGGAGGCGCGCAGGCCCGCCCGTACGGCCGCCGCGTGCGCGGCGTGGGACGTGGCGCCCCAGCCGGGGGGCAGTTCACGGACGCCTGCCCCGGCGAGGACGGCGCGCAGGACCGCGGCGCGCGCCCCCGGCTGCACCCGGAGCGCCTCGGGAAGGGCACGGCAGGCCCGTACGACTGCGTTGTCGAGGAACGGTGCGTGGAGGCGCTGGCTGCGGACCTCGGCGGCCTGTTCCAGGACGCGGTGGTCGGCGGCGTGGCGGAGGAGGGCGGCGGCCGCGCGGCGTTCGCCGGGGCGCTGCGCGAGGCCTTGGGGGCGGACGGCCGCGGCCTGGAGACGAACCGATACTTCGGCCAGAGCCTCACCCGTGAGCCAGCGCGCCGCGGGACCGGGCCGGCACCAGGTGAGGGCGGCGAGGGAGGCGTCGACGGCACCGCCCACGCCGGCGGGGGCGGCCGCGCCCGGGGCGTCGTCCCCGGCGGGGAAGGCGGTGGCCCGTAGCTGACCGGCTGCCGCTTCGAGGCCTTCCCGGTAGGACGTGCGGGCCAGGCGGCGGGCCGCCCGGTAGACGGTGAAGGGGATGACGAGGGCCTGTGCGGAGGTCCTGTCGGCGCGGGCGAGCGCCGAGACGGGGCGCAGCAGGTGGCGCCGGCGGCGGTCCAGCAGGAGGTCGGCGAGACGGGCGGGGTGGGCGTCGAGGACCTGGCGGGCGCCGTGCCCGACGAGGTGGTCGGTGCCGCCCGCCGTCAGCCGGTGCCGGTGGCGTTCGGCGGTGACGAGGGAGGGGCCCGGTTCGTCGGTCAGGGGGCCGCCGGCGAGGTCCGCGTAGGGCAGGGCTTCTTCGCCCGCGGCGACGACGATGTGGCGCAGCCGGGGGTTGGCGGCGATGGCGTGGGCGCGTTCGAGTTCGGCTTCGCGGACGCGGCTGTCGTCGGTGACGAGGTCGTTGAAGGTGACGGCGAGCAGGCGCTCGCCGTCGCTGCCGTGACCGAGCGGGCTGCCGGGCATTCCGGGGAGGCCGGCGGCGAGCAGCGCCAGGGTGCCGGACGCGCTGCCTCCGGACAGGTCGGCGCCGATTCCGGGGACGGGGCCGCCGCGGGCGGCGCGGCGGTGGGCGGGGCCCATGCCGGGCACGGGGCCGGGGTCGAGGGTGCCGAAGCCGGGGCCGGGGGCGTGCCGGGGGGCGGCGAGGCGGGTGCGCACGGCCTCGACGAGGGCGTCCCGTATGCCTTCGACCGCCTTGTCGGGCGGGAGCTGGGCGGCGGAGACGGCGAGCGACGCCGTCGGCTCGTAACCGGTGATCTCCCGGGCGCCGTCGCGCAGGACGAGGGCGTGCCCGGGCGGCACCCGCCGTACGCCCTTGTACGGCGTGCCGTCGGCGAGGGCCTCGGGGGAGTCGGGGCAGGCGAGGAGCGCGGCGAGGTGGCCGACGTCGAGCTGGGCCTCGATGAGGTCGGCGAGGGGCAGGGCGGCGGTGGCGTAGGCGGTGCCGCCGGCCCAGGCGGTGTGGAAGACGGGCCGGGCTCCGGCCAGGTCGCCGACGACGGTGGTGCGGCGCCCCACCTGGGCAACGGCGGTGTAGCTGCCGGGCCAGGCGGTGAGGTGCCGCAGGGCGCCTCCGCGGGCGGCGACGAGGCCGGTACGCAGCTGCTCGTCGCCGGCGCCGCAGCGGCCGAGGACGGCGAGGCGGGTGAGGGGGTCGAGCTGGACGACGCGGACCTCGTCGGGGCGCCAGTCGCCGACGGCCCACAGGGGGGCCGGGTCGCCCCACAGGAGGCGGGCGCCTACGGGGTGGACGGTGGGGGTGCCGGGGTCGCCGTCACTGCCGTAGTCGCCGGGGGATGCGGTGCGTTGGTGCACGGTCCCCGAGGTGGTGCTGCTCCACCCCACCACCCAGCGCATGACGCCTCCACAGGCTGTGGACAACTGACGCGGACAACGACTGACGCGGACAAGCGACGTGAACGACTGACGTGAACGACCGGCACGAATGATCGACGTGGACGACCGGCGCGGACAACCGGCCGAGCGACGCCACCGGCACCGGCACCGGCACCGGCACCGGCACCGGCACCGGCACCGACTGGACGGCCACCAAGCGCCGCCGTCAGCAGCCATCCGCAGTCATCATGCACAGGAGGTCGCCTGTTGCCACAACGAGACCACCACGAAAGAGGCAACCCATCGGTCACACCTTTCACCGCAACCTGCGTGATTGCGGGGCGAAGTGGCGGGGCGTCACACCGTATGCACGCGGCCGCCGCACATCACCGCCATGCTGTCACGTATGGAGGCGGGGGACGCCCACGCGCGCGTGCGGCACGCCGAGAACGCGTCGCTACGGGACGGCAGTTCAGACCCCGGGCGACCTCGGGTCGCCTTCCGGACGGCGGTATCCGGCCAAACTCGGGGCGGTGTCGGCGAAGGGGGCGCACTCGCCCGGTGCTTCGCCTCGCTTGTCACGGTCCGGGAGGCGGTCAGCCGCCTCCCGGACCGGTCCGCCGCCCGCGGGGAATGAGGCGACGGCTCCCCCAGCCCACTGGATCCAGTGCAGCGGGCCAACCCACGCGACTCCCATGGAAGCGCTCCCTTGATGGCGTGGACAGAGCGCACGGCGGGCGCACAGCCACACACAACCGGAGCACGTGCCCCTCGGTGCACGTCCGCACGGACCAGAATCTCGCCATCCGGGACACCACCTCTTAACGGTCGGGATGCGGGGAACTACGCTGGGTTTACGAATGCCCCGCGCCTATGCCGGGGCGGGCGTCGCGTCGTCGAGGGGTGCGCATGTCCAGGGAGCCACGCGGGCCGAACGAGAAGCTCGGCACCGTCCTCGCCCTCGCCGGGATCAGCAACGCCGGTCTCGCGCGCAGGGTCAACGACCTCGGTGCGCAGCGCGGATTGACGCTTCGCTATGACAAGACGTCCGTCGCGCGCTGGGTCTCGAAGGGCATGGTGCCTCAGGGAGCGGCGCCCCATCTGATCGCCGCGGCGATCGCCGGCAAGCTCGGCCGGCCCGTCCCGCTGCACGAGATCGGCCTTGCGGACGCTGATCCGGCGCCGGAGGTAGGACTCTCCTTTCCGCGCGATGTCGGCCAGGCCGTGCGGTCCGCGACGGAGCTCTACAGGCTGGATCTCGCCGGTCGCCGAGGGGGTGGCGGCATCTGGCAGAGCCTGGCCGGATCCTTCTCGGTCAGCGCCTACGCCACGCCCGCTTCCCGCTGGCTGATAACCCCCGCCGACAGTTCGGTCGCGCGCGAGGCCCACACGGCGGCCAGGGAGGCCGAGAGCGGGGGCGGCCCGGACGGGCCCATACCGCAGCGCGTGGGCCACAGTGACGTCAGCAAGCTGCGGGAGGCCGCGGAGGACGCGCGCCGCTGGGACTCCAAGTACGGCGGGGGCGACTGGCGTTCCTCGATGGTCCCCGAGTGCCTGCGGGTCGACGCGGCGCCCCTGCTGCTCGGTTCGTACAGCGACGAGGTGGGCCGCTCGCTCTTCGGCGCCACCGCGGAGCTGACCCGGCTGGCCGGGTGGATGGCCTTCGACACCGGCCAGCAGGAGGCCGCGCAGCGCTACTACATCCAGGCCCTGCGGCTCGCCCGCGCGGCCGCCGACGTGCCCCTGGGCGGCTACGTGCTGGCCTCGATGAGCCTGCAGGCCACGTACCGCGGCTTCGCCGACGACGGCGTCGACCTGGCCCAGGCTGCCCTCGAGCGCAACCGCGGCCTGGCCACCGCCCGCACCATGAGCTTCTTCCGTCTGGTCGAGGCACGGGCGCAGGCGAAGGCCGGGGACGCACCGGCGTGCGGTGCCGCCCTGAAGGCCGCCGAGGGCTGGCTGGAGCGGGCCCGTACGGGCGATCCGGACCCGTCCTGGCTCGACTTCTACACGCACGAGCGGTTCGCGGCGGATGCCGCCGAGTGCTACCGCGACCTGCGCATGCCCCGGCAGGTGCAGCGCTTCACGGAGCAGGCGCTGGCCCGCCCGACGGAGGAGTTCGTGCGCTCGCACGGGCTGCGGCTCGTGGTGTCCGCGGTCGCCGAGCTGGAGTCCGGCAATCTGGACGCGGCCTGCGCGGCCGGCACGCGGGCGGTGGAGGTCGCGGGCCGGATCTCGTCGGCGCGCACCACGGAGTACGTCCGTGATCTGCTGCACCGGCTGGAGCCGTACGGGGACGAGCCGCGGGTGATGGAGCTGCGGGAGAGGGCGCGGCCACTGCTGGTGTCGCTGGCGTGAAGGTGTGAGCGCTTCCTCCCGGGGATCCCCCCGGCCCCCTGTCCCCCGCCCCTCGCCCTTCGCCCCTGGTCCTCCGTGTCCCCCGTCCCCTCCCGGCTGAGGCCTCCGTCCGACCCGGGTTTCGACCGGTTGTCAGTGGCGCAGGTCATGATGGGAGCGTGGGTGAGGCGCCGAGGGGTCCCGGATGCCCGGTCGCGGGCGTGCCGGGAGGCGCGGGGAGGTGACGGTGGTGAGGGCGTACGACTGCGATGTGCTGGTGGTCGGCGGCGGCATCGTAGGCCTGTCGACGGCCTATGCGATCACGCGCGCCCGGCCGGGTACGCACGTCGTGGTGCTGGAGAAGGAGCCGGGGCCCGCGCTGCACCAGACCGGGCGGAACAGCGGCGTGATCCACAGCGGGATCTATTACCGCCCGGGGTCGCTCAAGGCGCGGTTCGCGGTGCGGGGCGCGGCGGAGATGGTGAAGTTCTGCACCGAGCACGACCTGCCGCACGAGGTCACCGGCAAGCTGATCGTGGCCACGGACCAGGCGGAGCTGCCCCGGCTGCACGCCCTCGTCCAGCGCGGCCGGGAGAACGGCGTGCCGGTGCGCGAGCTCGGCCCCGCCCAGATAGCCGAATACGAGCCGCACGTCCGCGGCACGGCGGCCATCCACGTCGGCTCCACGGGCGTGTGCGACTACGGCGCGGTGGCGCGCTGTCTGGCCCGTCTGGCGGAGGATGCGGGGGCCTCCGTGCGGTACGGGGCGGAGGCGCGGGCGATCGGGCGGCGCGGTGCGGCGGTCGCGGTGCGCACGGGGCTCGGCGAGGTGCTGCGCGCCCGTGCGCTGGTCAATTGCGCGGGGCTGCACAGCGACAGCGTCGCGCGGCTCGCGGGCGACGATCCCGGCGTGCGGATCGTCCCGTTCCGCGGGGAGTACTTCGAGCTGGCCCCGGCGCGCAGGGAGCTGGTGCGCGGCCTGGTCTATCCGGTGCCGGACCCGGCCTTCCCGTTCCTGGGCGTCCACCTCACGCGGGGCATCGACGGCACGGTCCACCTGGGCCCGAATGCGGTCCCGGCGCTCGCCCGCGAGGGCTACGGGCGGCTGACGGTGCGCCCCCGCGAGCTGGCGGGGACGGTGGGCTGGCCCGGCTCCTGGCAGCTCGCCCGCCGCCACTGGCGGTACGGCGCGGGGGAAGTGCGGCGCTCGCTGTCCAAGCGTGCCTTCACGGAGGCGGCGCGCCGGCTGCTGCCGGAGGTGACGGCGGAAGACCTGATACCGGCGCCGCCGGGGGTACGGGCCCAGGCGGTGCTGCGGGACGGCACGCTCGTGGACGACTTCCTGTTCGCGGGGTCTCCGCGGATGGTGCACGTGCTGAACGCACCCTCGCCCGCGGCGACAGCTGCACTGCCGATCGGGCGGGAGGTGGCGCGCAGGGCGCTGCGCGCGCTGACGCACGTTGCCCCCTAGCGGACATCACCCCCTGGCGGACCTTGCCCTCCAGCGGAGATTGCCCTCCAGCGGAGATTGCCCTCCAACCGGGCTCTGACCTGCGGAAACCGAAGCCTCCGGGCCGTTTTCGCCGGGCCCGTAGAATTGAGGGACTGTGTCCGAGAACCACGCTTCCCCCTCAGCCCCCGCCCCGGCAAGCGCCCCGGCCGCCCCGGTCCCCGCGCAGACCGCGCGCGGCCGCCGTGAGCCGATGTTCCCCGACGGTCCCGCGCCGGACCCGGCGGGCTCGCACCACGAGCGGCGCATCCGCTCGTTCCAGCCGCGCCGCAGCCGGGTCACGCCCGGCCAGGGCGAAGCGCTGCGCCGCCTGTGGCCCAAGTGGGGCCTGGACGTCGACGGCCTGAGCAAGCTGGATCTCGGCGAGCTCTTCGGCGACCCCGCCCTGCCCGTCGTGCTGGAGATCGGCTTCGGCATGGGCGAGGCCACGGCCAAGATGGCGGCGGCCGACCCGGGCACGGGCATCCTGGCCTGCGACGTCCACACCCCCGGCCAGGGCAACCTCCTCGGTCTCGCGGAGCGGAACGGCCTGGAGAACGTCCGGGTCGCCAACGGCGACGCGATCATCCTGCTGCGCGAGATGCTCGCCCCGGACTCGCTCGCGGGTTTGCGCGTCTACTTCCCGGACCCGTGGCCCAAGAAGCGGCACCACAAGCGCCGGCTGATCCAGCCGGAGTTCCTGGCGCTGGCGGCCACGCGCCTGGCCCCGGGCGCGCTGCTGCACTGCGCGACGGACTGGGAGCCGTACGCGGAGCAGATGCTGGAGGTGCTCTCCGCGGCGCCGGACTTCGAGAACACCCAGCCGGACGGCGGCTTCGCGCCGCGGCCGGAGTTCCGTCCGCTGACGCGGTTCGAGGGCCAGGGCCTGGACAAGGGGCACGTGGTCCACGACTTGCTGTTCCGCCGCAAGGCGCACTGACGCGCCCTGCTGGGCCGTGGTGGGGAGAACCGGCCCCGGAATACCGGGGCCGCCCCGTCGCCGCTTGGTTAGGGTCATCGGGTGCATGAGTCCCCACCCCACCAGCAGCCGCCGGCCGGGCCGGTGCCCGCCTCCGGTCAGCAGCCGAACTTCTCCGCCATGCCCGCCCCCGCAGGCTGGCGCTACAAACCGCGCCGCGCCCTGTGGGACAACAAGGCGGTGCGCGCCGGCGCGCTGATCCTGCTCCTGGCCCTGTGCGGCCTGGTCATCCTCGCGCTGGTGCGGGAGCAGACCGGCACGGAGGGGTTCCTGGTGGGGCTCGGCCTCGCCGTGCTGCCCGTTCCGCTGCTGGTCGCGGCGTTCCGCTGGATGGACCGGGTCGAGCCGAAGCCCTGGCGGAACCTGATCTTCGCCTTCTCGTGGGGCGCGTGCGCGGCCACGTTGCTGGCCATCATCGCGAACGGCTACGCCACCGAGTGGCTGCTCAGCTCCGTCGACCTCGCCAAGCGCCCCGAAGCCGACAAGTGGGGGGCGACGTTCATCGCCCCCGTGGTGGAGGAGACCGGCAAGGGGGCCGCGGTGCTGCTGCTCTTCCTCTTCCGCCGCCGGGACTTCAACAACACCGTCGACGGCGTGGTGTTCGCGGGCATCACGGCCACGGGCTTCGCGTTCACCGAGAACATCCTCTACCTGGGCAACGCCTTCGCCAGCGACCAGAGCTTCGGCCACGAGGGGGTGCCGGCGGCCACGGCGGCGACCTTCTTCATGCGCGTCCTGATGTCACCGTTCGCCCACCCGCTCTTCACCACGATGACGGGCCTCGGCTTCGGCATCGCGGCCAGCCTGGCCCCGCGCCGCAAACTGCTCCGCGTCCTCGTGCCCCTGGCGGGCCTGCTCACGGCGATGGTCCTGCACTCCGTCTGGAACGGCTCGGCCAGCCTGTCGCCCCTGGCGTTCCTCGCGGTCTACGCCCTCTTCATGGTGCCGGTCTTCGGCGCCCTGACCTGGCTCGCGATCTGGTCCCGCCAGAACGAGCTGCGCACGATACGCACCTTTCTCCCGGCCTACCAGGCCGCCGGCTGGCTCACCCCGCCCGAGCCGCTCGCCCTCTCCTCGATGCGCGCCCGCGGCATAGCCCGCGACGTGGCCCGCCGCACCGGCGGCCCGGCGGCCGCCCGCACGGTGGCGGAGTACATCTCGTTCGCGACGTCCCTGGCCTTCCTCCGCCAGCGCGCCCACAGGGGCACGGCGGGCCCGGACTTCACAGCCCGCGAACAGGAGCTCCTCCACCACCTCTGGACCCGCAAACACATAGCCCAACCAGCCCTCACCCAAGCCTCAACCACCCTGCCGAGGCCCTACGCTCCACCGCCCGGGCCCTGGGGCTGGCCCCAGGGCCCGGGCCAGTACCGCTGAGACAGCACTGGATCACGCTGGCGGCTTATCGGACCGCCAGCCTCCAGATGGGCACTACCCTCTGAAACGTGCCCGAAGAGATTGAGTGGACGCCCCCGGAAGGCTCCTGGGCCTCATCAGCGGCCCGGCGCCGGAACATGCAGGCGATCCGTAACAAGGACACCAAGCCCGAGCAGCTGATCCGCCGCCTCGTTCATGCCCAAGGCCTCCGCTACCGCCTCCACGCGCGCCCCTTGCCAGACCTTCGCCGCACGGCAGACCTCGTCTTCCGCCCGGCGAAGGTCGCCGTCTTCATCGACGGCTGCTACTGGCACGGCTGCCCGGAGCACTACCTTGCCCCGCGCATGAATGCGGGCTACTGGTCAGACAAGGTCGCCCGCAACATGGCCCGCGACCGCGACACGGACGAACGTCTCGCAGCCGCGGGCTGGCTCGTGCTCCGCTTCTGGGAGCACGAGCCGTCAGACGCCTGCAGCCTCAAGATCGCCGCTACGGTCCGGCGCCGCCGTGCCGAGCTCGGCGCCTCGCCGGGCAGCGGGGAGTAGCTCCTCCGCAAGCGCCGGAGCCTGGCTGCCGTCAGGCCGCAGCACTGCGGCGATGGCCCTTCCCACAGCCTCCGCAACGGGCGGCGGGAAGGCATTGCCGACCTGGCGGTACCGGGCCGTCTTCCCGCCTTCAAAGTGCCAGTGCCGCGGGAACCCCTGGATGATGGCGGCCTGCTCGACCGTGAGCATCGGGCCGTTCTCCCTGAAGAGATCGCGCTCAGGAACACATGCGGCGGGGTCGTTGGCCACACCCATCGCGTCGATACCCAGCGCGGCCCACGCAGCCTTGGCCCGACTGGGCCCGAGATCAGCTCCACCGTGCTTCTTGGAGCCGCCCACAAGCGTCGGCGCCTCGGTGCCACGCTCCCTGGCCTTGCCAAGCCACTTCTCGAAGAGAGCCTGCCCCTCAGCGCCGTAGGGCTCGCATCGCTCGCGCATGGTTTCCTCGAGAGCGTCCGCCACAGTGAAGATCTTGTCGTCGCCCACGGGCCACTCGAACTTCACATCAGCGGTGAACTCCTTGGCGATCATGACAAGAATGGCCCGAGGCCTGAGCTGCGGCACTCCGTAACGACAGGCTTCAATCAGCTCCCAGCCGCAGAAGTCGTAGCCGTACCCCTCCAGCTCTGCGACGATCCGATTGCGGTAGCCCTCGAACTTCGCCTCCAGGATTCCCTTGACGTTCTCGATCATCACCGCCTTCGGGCGGAGCTGATCGACCAGCTCGAGCATCCTCGGGAAGAGATCCCGCTCGTCCTCCTCCCCCAGCTGCTTGCCGGCAACAGAGAACGGCGGGCAGGGCACACCGCCGGCAAGGAGATCCAGCTCCCCCGGTTGCAACCCAAACTTGACGAGCTGATCGTGCGTGAAGGGATCGACGTCCTGCACGTCTCCCTCAACGACCTCACAGCCCGCCCAGTCAGGGTGATCACGCACGTTTGCGCGCAGCGTCCGGCACGCGAACTTGTCGATCTCCAAGAGCGCAAGGTGACGGAAACCGGCGTTGTGCAGGCCAACAGCCTGCCCGCCAGCACCAGCGCAGATCTCAATCGAGGTCAACGGCTGGGGTCCTTCAGTGCCGGCGGTCACGGCGGGCTCCTCCTGGTGCGACGAAAGCAGATGCTCAAGTTTCGCAGAGACAGCGATGAGCAACAGCTATCTCGCTCCAGGAGTCTCCCAGCCTAGGTGTTCGTCACCCCCCTCAGGGCAACGCTCGCGCCTTGCAGCTAGCTCGTGCCGATGTGCTGCAGCAGGGCCGCAATGTCACCTGCCGCAAGGCCAGCTGCCACCGAGGGCTCTTCCTGCAGGTCAGAGAGCTGCTGCACGGAGGGGTCATCGAGGATCTTGCCCATGAACTCCAGCTTCTGGTCGAGGCGCACCTCCACCACCTGATCAATCGTGTTACGCACGGCAAGCACCGTGACCCGTGTCTCAGTACTGGGGTCCAGGCCGAGCCGGTGGATGCGGTCGAGGCTCTGGAGGAACCGGCCGGCCATGAAGTCCCTGTCCACGTAGACAGCGTCGTGACATACGTGGTGCAGGCTGATGCCCTCACCCAGGGTCGCCGGGTTGGAGATCAGCACCATGCAGCTGGGATCCTCCCGGAAGCGCCGGATCTGCTCTTCCCGGTCCGGGGTTCCTCCATAGACAGCCGCCGGCCCGTACGCCTCCAGGAGCTTCTCCAGCGTGGTCAGGCTCCGCACGAAAGTCGTCCACACCAGCGTCTTACGCCCCTGTGCCGCGTTCGCGGCAACGATCGCCACGGCCTCCTGGTACTTGGGGGACAGCTCGTAGTCAGGAAGATCCTGCAGGAGGGTGAACAGCGAGTCGCTCTGCGGAACCTCGAGCGGCGGCAGCTGGTAGGCCAGGGGTTCGTACTGAGTGGCCCCTTCCAGCAGCAGTGCCGGGCTCGTCGCGGCCATGAGCAGGCGAAGTGCCGTCTTGCCCAGCGTGCTGAGATCGTCGCGCGCCCCTCCGTTCATGCCGGTCACCAGAGAGCCGTAGATCTCCGCGTGCAGGCTGGGCATGTCCAGGTAGCGGACACGCACGTCCATCGGAGGCAGCCCGAGCTCCTGTTTGGTGGTCCGGGTGAAGAGCGGCCGCAGCACAGTGCTCGCATGCCGGAGGTCCCCTCCAGCCACCGCCTGCACCACAGACCGCTGGCCGTGCCCCGGCCACACGAAGCCCAGGAGGTTTTCCAGGTCCTTCGACCCGTTGGGCGCAGGTGTACCCGTCAGGATCAGGCGGCGCCGAGCGAGCGGGCCGAGCGCCATGCACGCCGCTCCGTACGTGCCACGCGCCCCCAGCTTCATGCGGTGCGCTTCATCAAGGATGATCATGGAAGGGGCGGCCTGGAGCCACGACGCCAGCATGCCCAGAGAGCGGTCCAGGCGCTCGTAGTTAACGATCAGAACTTCGGCAAACGGGTCAAGCGGACGGTCGGGGAACCACGGACGCAGGGCGTGGACGAAACAAGCCCCGGTTTCGTACTCCCAGGACTCATAGGCGGACTTGGGGCAGACGACAAGCAGTCTGCTCACCTTTCCTTGTGCCTTCTGAGCTGCGTACACCGCAAGGGCTACACGCGTCTTGCCGGCACCCGGGACACTGAAGTTCGCACCGTGCTGGAGCGACAGGAGTTTGGCGATGTCACGCCGCTGGAAGGCGTTCAGCTCGGCCTTCCAGTCCGCCCCGAGCATCCCCGGTACATCGTCCGGCGAGACCTCCGGAGAGTGGTCAGGAGCGTCGAGGCGCTTCTTGACCGTATCGGCGTCCTGGAGAATGCCGAGAACCAGCTCGCGCAGCTCGGGTTCCCATTCGACGCCTGTGTGATGGGGCCAGGAGCTGATGGCGTTCAGCTCCGCGAGCAGGTCGTCGATGTCCACCGACACAGCCAGCGGGCCGAGCTGGCCGCCCGTACGGAAACGGGCAGCCAGCTGAACCAGGTCCTCGCGATAGCCATCGGTGGTGCGCAGGATGACCTTCGTGCGCGACTCGTCGAAGGAGAGGCGCAAGGACGCCTCGGTGGCCGGCTCGGCCATCAGGAAACCTCCACGGCTACGGCATCGGTCAGCCACGAGATGCCATCGCCCGGGTGGGCAAGGCCGCGGCCAGCCTGCTGGGCCAGCTTGCGGAGGCTCTCCCTGAGCTTCAGCACGGCCTCATCGAACGCTTCCTCGTCAAGGGTCCGCGAGGCGCGGGCCTGTACGAGATCCACCACGCACTGGTCAATGTCCGCACACGCATCAGCGAGCCGCGCGGGAGCGAGCTGCTTCCGCTTCCTCACCCGTGCGTCCCTGCCCGCTGAGTCGATCGCCCTGTCGAAAGCGCCCTTCGCCTGGTCGTAGAGGCCCTGCGCAGTACCGTCCTGCGAGCCCAGCAGCTCACCTTCTCCGCTGCGGGCAGCGGCCTTGGCGCGGAGCACCTGGTCATTGAGTGCACGCGCAGCCGTAACGGCCTGGGTGGCGCCAGGAACCGATACCCCCAGACCGGGAACAGCCACCGCCTCCGGCTCGCCTCCGTCCGCAGCCGTCTTCAGGTCTTCCGGGAGCACCTTCCCCAGGTAGTCCTTCTTCAGGAACTCCTCGTCGATATGCCGCACATCCGTCTTGGAGAACCCCAGAAGGATGGCAGCCAGGCGCGTCTCCTTGAGGACCTCTGCCTGGTCCTTGTCCACGGCCGCGAGCTTCTCGTAGCTCCGGTGGAGCTCCTTCAGCTTCTCCTGGTCATCCTCGAAGTCGACGAGCCGGAGCGCGACACCACCACCGCTCCTGCTGCGCTCGATCAGTTCCCGGATCGTGCTCAGGATCCAGCGCTCCTGGTGATACGTCGCAGGGCGGATACGGAAATCCTTGGCGATCGCATCAGGGGTACGACCAAGCGAAGCCTGCTCTTCCATGGCCAGCAAGCGGTTGATGTAGGAGTAGTCGCGGCGGTGGTCCTTCCGGAGCTGGAGAGCCAGCTCAACCGCGTTGATGTCCGCCCAGGTAAAGGACTCCGGCAGGACCCCCACCCGCATGGACTGCGCACCGATCTCACGCAGTGCAGCGGCGCGGGTGTTCCCGTTCACCAGTACGCCGTGATGGGTCACCAGCCCCGGGTCGTTCTGACCGAACTCCTTCAGGCTCTCCTTCAGCTTGTCGAAGTCCGCATCCCGGCGGTCGGGGTTCGCCGGCTCAGCCTGCAGCAGGAACTTCAGGTAGTCCTGGCTCTCGGCGCTCCACGGATCCTTGTCGAGAGCCTCGTCGCGCTCCGGCTTGTGACTGCGCTGCGCACGGATGCGGTGAGTTCCGGGGTTGAAGAAGAGGCCGCTCAGCGGAAGGTCGATCACTTCGACGTGCAGCGGCTGACCGTTCAGGTCAATCGTGACGGATTCCCGGGTCCCGCCTGAGCTCCTCACCTCCTCCAGCCTCTTCTTGATCAGCTCACTGAACTCCTCCGCCCGCGGCGGCGGCACAAACTCTCGCAGCATCATTCCAGCTCCCTCGCTCACTCTTCTTCGCTGGCCACGGCTCGCTTGACGGCCGCCCGCGACCCCTCAGGAAGGGTCCGGAACACGCCCCACAACTTCTCGAGCGCACTCGGCTTACGGCCATCAGCCTCGATCCAGGCGGCAAGCACCTTGCGCTCCAGGGGAGTGAGAGCCTTGACCTGACCGATCAGTTCACCGAGGTTGACCTCACGGTCCCGGCCTCCCACACGGCAGCGGTTGCACTCGGTGACGAGCTGCACCTCCGCAGAACCGTCCTCAAGCACCACCTTCCGCCGGGCGACGTCGAGCTGGGAGTCCTGCCCACCGTCGTAGTACGACTCACCCGCCCCGATGCCGCAGGACCGGCACAGGAAGTTGTCGGCCATCATGACCCTGGTCCGCTGGGCCGCAGTCAGGCTGGACTTCGACTTCAGCGTCTTCGCCTGGCCGGGGACCCAGACCTCGGTCCCCTTCTTCACATACCTCTGCTCCTCCTGCTTGAGGGCAGGGTCCTCACGGCGCGTGTGGATCGTCCAGTCGTGATCCCGGAGGTCACGCATCCGGCGGTCAATCTGCGCCACGTCCGGGAATGCCTCCCGCAACTGCGCCTTGGTGAAGATGTTGCCTTCCCCCACCTCGGTCTCCAGCCACAGGGCCGCACGCACCTTGGTCCCGTACTTTCCGTCCCGCCAAGACGGCAGCGTCATCCAAGAGCTCCGCTCATAGTGTCTGCGACTCCGCTGGCAGCCCTAGAGACCAGCCACCCCCCGGAGTCCGTCTGGACAACCACTTCAGCGCATGATCAATCGAAAATCCAGTGGAAACTCTTGTTGCCTCTGAGTTCGCAACAGACCACTGCTGCACACTTGATGACCACGTACCGGCACGGCAACCGTTGGGGGATGGACGAACTATGCGAAAGCGCCGTCAAGCTGGGGTCGAGCCCGATGGTGGCCTGCCGCCAGGCAAAAAGGCCCTTGTCGAGGGGCTGGCCGAGCTGCATGCGCTACTGGAGCCACCCACCGCTCCGGTCCGGACAGTTGCGGAGCTCCTTTTCAGCCACTGCCAGTACAGCATTGCGCCGAGCACGGTGTACCGCTACCTCAGCGGAAGGCTGCCTGCACCACACCGCTTCATAGAGCGCCTGCATTTCCTGGCCGAGCTGACCTCGGGAGAGAAAGCCGGTTTCAAGCCACTCGCGCACTACCTCGCGTTGCACCAGGCCGCGGAGACGACGGACTGCAGCTCCTGCAGAGTGCTGCGGCAAGAGATCAGCGCGCTGGAAGAGCAGGTCACCGTCCTCAAGGAGGAGCGCGCCCATGCACACTCCGAGACCACTTCACTTCGCCTGACCGTCAAGGATCTGGAGGCCCGCCTGGGGGCCGGCCCGGCCGCCACCTGGGCGGCCAGCGGTCTGTCAGGACACCTGCCGGTCCCCCCGGACCAGGGGGACCGGCAGCGCACCGCATCGGACATTGCCGCCGCCAGGCAACTGGCTCAGAGGGCGGTTGAGCTGCTGGCAGAGGACGAGGCGTCCGCCCTCGCCCTTCTGCAAGGGACTGCGGATGTGCTGACGCCTCTGGAGAGCGCCGCATCGCTGGTCCTGTTGCGGAGGCATCACGACCAGCTGGCTGACGCCTTCATTCAGATCTACGGCCGTGAGCAGTCTGAGCGTGCAGTGATGTCAGTTGCGTTGCAGCTGCATGATTTCGGCATGCCCGGCGATGCCGGCGCTGTTCTGCGAGCAGCTATGAAGTAGCCGATACACAAAGGGCGTTGTCTACGCGGAGCGGCAGCATCGGCGCCCCCGAAGCTCGGGTGCCGCCCCTCTCCACTGTCATGACGCCAGCGCCCCGCCCCCAGGGGCACTGGCCACAGGGGTGGGGCCTGAGCTTCGGGGTTCGGGGGCCGGGATCCGAGCGATCCATACGTGGAATGGTGGTGGGTTCATCCCACCCTCCCACCCAGTCTCGCGCGCGGGTGAGCGCGTGGACGCGTAAGCACACCGAGGTGACTTTCCGCAACCGGGTCGCCACGTATTGCTGTTCCGTGTAGCGTGCGCCACAACAAAGCGACCCCGGTCGGTGCTACCAACACCGGGCCGGGGTCTGACCAACAAGATCAGGAAACGTGATCTCGTGGCTATCGCCAACCTTACCGCTCCGCCCATGGCTGCCCCTGGGTATGGGAAGCGCTCCGCCCCTGAGCAAACCCCCCGTTCCCGGGACGACTTCGCGCACCTGCCCGCCCGCGAAGCCTCCATCGCCGCTCACATCGACCGGCTTCCTGATGGCGCCGCCGTCGACATCAAGACGCTCGCCAGGGAGCTCCCCGCCTACGGGCAGCAGGCCGTCGCCTCTGCGCTCAAGGCGCTGTCCGCAGCCGGCCACCTGCGTCGCGTCCGCGAGGTCGTCGGCGAGGGCCGTACGCAGTGGGTGTCCCGCTCGTACTTCTCGCGGACGGCGCGGGCCGATGCCTGGTGGGAGGCGTTCCTGGCCGACGGCATCACCGGACTGGGCCCTGAACCTGCCAGGGAACCCCAGGAACCGACTCGGAAACAGCAGCGGACCGAGCGCTCGCCCGCGTATATCGCTCTCGCGGCCCTCGGCTGCTCGGATCCCCGCCTGACACTGTCAGCCGCCGAGTGCGCCGCCCTCGAAGACCTCGCCGCGGAATGGTTCGCGCGAGGTGTGGCACCTCTGGAGTTCGCGCGGATCCTCACGACCGGGCTCCCCGACGTCATCCATTGCCCTGGGGCTTTCACTCGCAAGAGGCTCATCCACAGGATGCCGCCGGAGCCCCTGCCCACCGCATCCAGGGAGACACCGCCGCCGGCCCGCTGGATCATGGAGTGCACAAACTGCGGCATCCCGGGCCGCCCCGAAGCGCTTCCTGGCGGCCTGTGCCGCACCTGCCGCGGTGACGGTCCAACGCCTGACACGCCGGACGCGGCCTACGTCCGCAGCCGTGTCTCCCAGCTACGCACGATCGCCAGCACACAGCCCGCCACCCTCCCGGGGAAAGCCGAGCGCGCAACCACGACGGCGCCAAGCTGAGCGAAGCGCCCGCGCAAGCCCCGTGCTTGCGGAAGTGCACCGCGAGGATCTCCCTTGCGCACTGAAGCAGCCGGCCCAGCTCAGCCTTGTCGTAGTCGCTCGATTCAGCAACGCCCCACCTGCCGTGGGACGAAGCCGGTATACCGCCGGCCGGAGGTGAGTACGGCTACTCAGGTCCGTTGAGTGAGCCGGCGCTGCCCGGGAAGGCGTTGCGTGGGGTGGGGTCGGGTTATGGAGACGAAGTCGTTGCCCGATCTTCCCGAGCTGATGCCGAAGAAGCCCAATGGCGCCGGTATGGCGGCGCTGGCGCTGGGTGTGATGGCCGTTGTGGTCGCCTGCACCGTGTGGGGCATTCCCTTTGCCATTCTGCTCGGGCTGGCTGCCGCTGTCTGCGGGGGGATCGGGCGCGCGAAGGTGAAGCGCGGCACGGCGGACGAAGGGGGCGCGGCGCTTGCGGGGCTGATCATCGGCACGATTGTGGCCGTGGCGTGTATCGGGGTGACGGTGTGGTTCATCAACGGGCTGTCCCACATCAACGACAGGCCGGAGGATCTGGTGTCCGGCGGCGACAGGTACGAGACGCCGCTGGGCCCCGGGGGGACGGCGCGTTACCGGGACGGCATGAAGGTCACGGTGGGCAAGGCCCGCCGGGTGCCGAACCTTCCCGGTGACGTCGCCCTTGTGAAGGGTGACATCACCTACGAATTCGCGGTGACGTACGTCAACGACCAGAAGAAGACCCTGCCCCTCGCATCGAACGGAATCCGGAGCGAAGAGAAGGTCCTGCCGGAGAACCGTTTCCCGGCCGGCCCCATGAGCCCCGAGTGGGACCGGCACCACCCCTGGTTCCCCGACGAGCTCGCACCCCACCAGAAGGTGACGGTGATGATGCACATCAACGTCCCGCCGGGCTCCACCAGTCTGGACTTCACCTGCGCACCGACGGACTACCGGGACGAGGCCCACTGGCTGCTTCCGCTCCATGAGCAGTGAGGCGATCACGGCCGCCGGCCGGCATGGGCGAGAGTGACCCGCTCTCCTGCGGCGCCGGCCCATGACGTTAGCTTGGGGGAGGTAGGTGTCCTTTGATGCGGAGGTGCGGGATGGCTCAGGTTCCTACGGCTGTGGTTGCTGCGAGTGGGCTGGTCGGCGGGTACGGCGTGGCCCGGTGGACGAAGAAGCGGCCGCTCGGCGGGGCGGCGCTGGCGCTGGCCGGTGGCGTGGCCGCCCGGCAGTGGGGCGGGAAGGTCGGCGGGCCCAAGGCCGCGGCGCTGACCGGGCTGTACGTGGCCGCGTTCGCCGGATCGCATCCGCTGGCCAAGAAGATCGGGGCCTGGCCTTCCGTCTTCGCCGTCGCCGGTGGGGTGGCCCTGGCCTCCTGGGTCGTGGAGAGCAGGGCCTGACCCGGCCCGGTAAGGGCCTCGGACAGCTCTTCCCGCCCGAGGCCCTGGGCTCACCGCCCGCAGCCGGACGCCCTCGGCGCCGCCCTCACCCTTACGCCGACGCCTCCGTCAGCCGCTTCAGCTCCTCCTGCGTCAGCTTCAGGTCCGCCACCGCCAGCAGCGCCGGCAGCTGCGCCACCGTGCGGGCGCTGGCCAGCGGAGAGGCCACGGTGGGCTGGGCCGCGAGCCAGGCCAGGGCGACCGTTGCGAGCTCGGCGTCGTGGGCCGCGGCGACCTCGTCCAGGGCCGCCAGGACCCGGAGGCCGCGCTCGGACTCCAGGTACTTGCCCGCGGCCCCCGCGCGGGCGCTGTCCACCGCCGCGCCGGGGCGGTACTTGCCGGTGAGGAAGCCCGAGGCCAGGGCCCAGTAGGGGACGGCCGCCAGGCCGTGCTGCGCCGCCACGGACGCCAGGTCGCCCTCGTAGGTGTCGCGGGAGACCAGGTTGTAGTGCGGCTGGATGGCCACGTACTTGGCCAGGCCGGACGCGTCCGAGAACTCCAGGGACTCCTTCAGCCGCTCCGGGGTGATGTTGGACGCCGCGATCTCGCGGACCTTGCCCTCCTTCACCAGCGCGTCGAGGGCGGTGATGAACTCCTCCACCGGCACCGACGGGTCGTCGTAGTGCGTGTAGTAGAGGTCGATGTAGTCCGTGCGGAGACGGCGGAGGGACTCCTCCACGCCCGTCTTGATCACCGATGCCCGCAGGCCGCGCGGTTCCGGGACGCCCGCGCCGACCTTGGTGGCGAGGACGATGTCGGAGCGGTTGCCGCGGGAGGCGAACCAGTTGCCGATGACGGTCTCCGACTCGCCGCCCTCGTTGCCCGGGACCCAGGCCGAGTAGACGTCGGCGGTGTCGATGAAATTGCCGCCCGCCGCCGCGTAGGCGTCGAGGACGGCGAAGGACTCCGTCTCGTCCGCGGTCCACCCGAAGACGTTGCCGCCCAGGGCCAGCGGATGGACGGAAAGATTGCCGATCTTCTTGTGAATGTCAGCCATGTGTTCGTTCAACGTCCTTACTGGGGCTGGTATTCCGCTCTTTCTCCAAGGTCGATGGGTGCCGAGGGCGACAACGCCGCGCCGGTTCCGCTACTTCTACTTCGCCGGCGCCGCCACCGGTTCCGCCCGTTTCTTCGTCGACAGCGGTGCCGCGATCGACTCCAGCGACCGCCCCTCCGCCCGTACCGCCAGGAAAGCCGCCACCAGCCCCGCCCCGCACATCAGCGACGCGCCGATCGAGAAGGCCAGGACGGTATCTCCCACGTTCCCGCTGCTCGTCAGGTCGGCGAAGAGCAGCGGGCCGCTGATGCCGCCCGCCGCCGTACCCAGGGAGTAGAAGAACGCGATGGCCATGGCCCGCGTTTCCATGGGGAAGATCTCGGAGACCGTGAGATAGGCGCTGCTGGCCCCTGCCGAGGCGAAGAACAGCACGACCGCCCAGCAGGCGGTGAGCGTGCCGGCCGTCAGCCGGTCCGTGCCGAAGAGCCAGGCCGTGCCGAAGAGGAGCAGGCCCGACAGCAGATAGGTCGAGGAGATCATCACCCGCCGGCCCACCGTGTCGAAGAGCTTGCCCAGCAGCACCGGCCCCATGAAATTGCCGGCCGCGATGACGACGAAGAAGTACCCCGTGCGGGAGGTGGAGACGTGGAAATACGTCTCCAGGATCGAGCCGAAGCCAAAAGTGATCGCGTTGTAGAGGAACGCCTGCCCGATGAAGAGGGACAGGCCGAGGACCGCCCGCTTCCGGTAGTCGGAGAACACCGTCCGGGCGATGTCGGTGAACGTCACCAGCCCCCGCTGGTGGATCGTGATCTCGCCCTCCGGCTGCGGCAGCGCTACGCCCTTCTCCTGTTCCACACGCTTCTCGATCGACTCCACCAGCGATTCCGCTTCCGCACCCCGCCCGTGGATGAACAGCCAGCGCGGGCTTTCCGGCACCTTCCGCCGTACGAAGAGGATGACCAGTCCCAGGACGACGCCGAGGCCGAAGGTCAGCCGCCATCCCACGTTCGCGGGGAAGACGTCCGTGTCGAGCATCAGGACGGACAGCAGCGAGCCGCCGATCGCTCCGAGCCAGAAACTGCCGTTGATGACCAGGTCGATCCGGCCCCGGAAAGCCGCCGGGATCAGCTCGTCGATGGCGGAGTTGATCGCCGCGTACTCGCCGCCGATCCCGAATCCGGTGAGGAAGCGGAAGGCGAAGAACCACCAGGAGGAAAAGGAGACGGCCGTGAGGGCCGTCGCGCCGAGATAGACCGCGAGCGTGACGAGGAACAGTTTCTTGCGGCCGAAACGGTCGGTGAGCCGCCCGAAGAACAGCGCCCCGGAGCACGCCCCCGCCACGTACAGCGCCGCCGCGATGCCCGTGACCTGCCCCGAGGTGACCGGCAGCCCGCTCCCCTGCTCGGAGAGGCGGCCGGCGATGTTGCCGACCACCGTCACTTCCAGGCCGTCCAGGATCCAGACCGTGCCGAGTCCGATCACCACCGTCCAGTGCCAGCGGGACCACGGCAGCCGGTCCAGCCGCGCCGGTACGGCAGTGGTGATCGTCGTCGCCTCATCCGCGGGGGGCATGCGCTACCGGGTGCCCCGTCCCGTACGGAACATGCCCTGCGCTACGGCTGCAGGCCCCTGCCCCGCAGCCACCCCAGGGGGTCTATCGGCGCGCCCCCGCCCGGCCGGACCTCCAGGTGCAGGTGCGGGCCGGTGACGTTGCCGGTCGCGCCGACCCTGCCGATCGTCTGGCCCGCCGCGACCTTGCCCGACGTGACGACCATGGACGACAGGTGGCAGAACCACAGCTCAGTGCCGTCGTCGAGCTTCAGCACGATGCGGTAGCCGTACGCCCCGGCCCAGCCGGCCTGCGTGATCGTGCCGCTGCCCACCGCCTTCACCGGCGTGCCGGTCGGGGCGGCGAAGTCCTCGCCCGTGTGGTGCGCGGACCACATGTTGCCCGCCTGCCCGAAGCCGGCCGTCAGGGTGTACGAGCCGACAGGGAGGGTGAACAAGCCGGAGTGACGGGCGTGGGCCGGGGCAGGGGCGGGGGCGGGGGCGTGCGCGGGCTTGGCCCAGGCGGGCCTGGTCCTCTTCTCCGGCCGCTGGCTCTTATGGGTCTCCCGGCTCTTATGAGTCCCCTGGACCTTCTGACTCTTGTGGGTCCCCTGGACCTTCTGGCTCTTATGAATCCCCTGGCTCTTATGGCTCCCCTGGGACTTCTGGGGCGTATGAGACCCCTGGGTCTTGTGCGTCTGCTGGTGGTCGGCCTGCTGATGATCGACCTGCTGGTAGTCGGCCTGCTGGTGGTCAGCCTGCTCCAGGAGCCTCGCCCGGAGCGCCTCACCCGCCATCGCCGCGCGCTCCGCCGCCTCCGAAGCGGCCGCCGCGCTCTCCTCGGCGACGGACCGGGCCAAGTCGGCCGGATCCACCGGACCCGCCAAATCCACCGGAGCCGCCAAGTCCGCCGAGTCCACCGCCCCCGCCGCGCTCCCCGCGAAGAACGAGCCCACACCCGGCAACTGCGCCAGGTCGGGCATGGATATGGAGGCCGCGGGACGCTCCTGCGCATGCGCCATGCCACCCGCGCCGACCGCCGCGATGACGCCCGCGCCGAGCACGGCACCGCTGCGGGCCATCGTGCCGCCGCGCTGCTTCACGACGCGGTGGCGCCCGCGGCCCGCGCCGAAAGCGCTGAAGGCGGAGGGTTCGTACGGGGCTGCCGCCTCGGCCGCCGCCCGGCCCTGCGGTTCGTAACCCTGCTTGTAACGCCGCTCGTACGACTCGTACGACCCCTCGTACGCAGCCTCTTCCGCCCGCTCCGCCCACTCTGCCCGCTCCGCCGCCTCCGGCTCGTACGGCGGTGCGTACGCGGGCACCAGCGGCGGGTCGTAGTCCCCGGGCTCGTAGCGGTCAGGCTCGTTGGATGCCACGGAGGCACTCCTTTCCTTCCTTCTCGCCTACCGGGTTAGCTGACGGGTTCGGAGCAGGAAGGTCTCCTACGAGCCGCGTGCGGCCCGATTCACCCCAGGGTGGTGGTTCCCCGGTTCCCAGAACTTGCCGGTGTATCAGGTGGTGCTGTGCCCGCGGGATTCGGCGAAGGCGCACGGTGCACCGCCTCTTGCGGCGGTTGCGACGACCGCGCTCCGTTATCGAACGTTAATAGACGCGCCGGGTGGTTTCCAAGCCGAAAGCCGGAATCCGCCGGGCCGTCCCGACAGGTCTTCACAGGACGTCCGCCCACGGAACCTGTCGATGCTTTCCACGAAATGCTGTTCGATTCGCTCGCCGCGCCGGATCGCCAACAGGGCCATGTCGTCAGCGGCCTGACCGCCCGAATGGCGGGCCACGTCCGCGACCAGGCAGTCCAGCAGCGCCTCGGGGTTCTTGAACTGCCGTCCCGTCAGCCCGGCGCGCGGGTCGTAGAAGGCGCCGTCGGCGTCCCTGGCCTCGGTCACCCCGTCCGTCATCAGCAACAGCGTCGCGCCCGCGGGGAACTCCCGTTCCTCCGCCCGGTCCGGCCACACCCCCAGCTCCCCCAGCCCGAGCGGCAGTGCAGGCACGGCGGGATCGGCGACGCCGACCCTGCCGTCGGCGTGCAGCAGGAGCGGCGGCGGATGGCCGCGGTTCAGCAGGCGGAGTACGGGTTTCCCCGGCGGCAGTTCCACGAGGACGGCCGTGGTGAAGCCCTCGTACTGGTCCAGGTTCCCGCGCCGCCTGCCCTCGCGCTGCAGCGCGCGTTCCAGCCGGCCCGCGAGCCCCTCCAGCGTGGGCTCCTGCTCGGCCGCCTCGCGAAAGGCGCCGATCACGACGGCGACCGCCTCGACCGCGCCGAGGCCCTTGCCGCGGACGTCGCCGACGATGACGCGCACGCCGTGCGGGGTGTCCTGGACCGCGTACAGGTCGCCGCCGATCCGGGCGTCGGCCTGCGCGGCCACGTAGCGCGCGGCCACCCGCAGGCCGCCGATCCGGGACGGGGGCGCGGGCAGGACGGCGCGCTGGGCCGCCTCCGCGATGCCGCGGGCGGAAGCGAGCTGCTGGTCACTGCGACGGGCGATGCGGTTGATGCCCAGGGCGACCAGGGCGACCGTGCCGATGGTGGCGATGGTGGCGATCTCGGACAGCGCCTCACCGGTGCCGGACGGCCGGTGGTAGAGCGCGAGACCGACGGCGACCGCCACCGCGGCCAGGGCGGCCGCGACGGTGGCGCGGAGGGTGTGCAGGGGCGCCGCCACGAGGGGCGCGGCGGAGAGGAAGGGGGCGGACGAGTAGTGCGTGGGCGCCCCCAGGTCGAAGAGGACGCCGCCGGCGATCAGGACGGCCGGGAGCCTGCGGGCCGCACGGCGGGCGGTGTGCGCCGCAGCGCGGCGGACGGCGCGGCTCCGCCACGGGCCGCCGTCACCGCCGCCCGTGCCCCCGCTCGCACCGCCACCGGCCCGTGCAGGGTTCTTCCCTGGCCCGCCTCGCTTCCCCACCGCGCCCTCTCCTGACCGGCCGTCCCGCATGTCACCCCTCCCACCCTTCCGGGCGGGAGGTCATCGGGCGAACGGTGCTGGGCCAACCGGGGAGATCAGTGCGTGAGCGGGGACAGCTCAGCGCGTAAGGGAACCAGGCATCAGTACGTGCCGGAACCGGGCATCAGTGTGTGCGGGAGCCGGGCGTCAGCACGTGCAGGGGCCGGGCCCCCTACGTACGGAAGCCGCGCCTCCGTACGTACGGAAGCCGGGCTTCCGTACGTACGGAAGCCGGGCCTCCGTACGTACGGAGCCGCGCGTCAGGAAGCCGTACGGCGCGAGCCGCCGCCACCGCTGCCGCCGCGGCCGTAACCGCTCCCGCCACCGCTGCCACGGCCGTAACCACCGCGGCCACCGGAACCACCCGCACCGGACGAAGCCCCGGCCGACGCACCGGACGCACCGGAGGACGCCTCGGGACGCACCCGGCCGCGCCCGCCACGGCTGCCCCGCGAGCTACGCGTGCCCCGGGACCCGCGCGACCCGGCAGCGGCCGCGGCCCCGCCGGCAGAGCCCGTACCGGCACCGGAGCCCCCGCCGCCGCTCCGCTTCCGCGGCGTCGCCTGGGCCGGCACCGGCGGCGGGATGACCACGGGCACGCCGCTCGGCGCCTGGGCGCCGGTGATGCGGACGAGCTCCGGGTGCTCCGGGCCGACCGTGACGACGTTCGGGGCGATCTTGGCCGTGACCATCATCCGGCTCATCTCGCGCCGCTGCTCGGGCAGCACCAGCGTGACGACCGTGCCGGACTCGCCGGCGCGCGCCGTGCGGCCGCCGCGGTGCAGGTAGTCCTTGTGGTCCATGGGCGGGTCGACGTTCACGACGAGGTCGAGGCCGTCGATGTGGATGCCGCGCGCGGCGACGTTCGTGGCGATCAGCGCCGTGACCTGCTCCGTACGGAAGAGGTCGAGCGTGCGGTTGCGCTGCGGCTGGCTCTTGCCGCCGTGCAGCGCGGCGGCGCGGACGCCCTCGGAGAGCAGCTTCTTCACCAGCCGGTCGGCGCCGCGCTTGGTGTCCACGAACATGATCACGCGCCCGTTGCGGGCGGCGATCCGCGTGACCGTGTCCTTCTTGTCCGTCTCGGTGACGTGCAGCAGGTGGTGGTCCATCGTGACGACCGCGCCCACCGACGCGTCGACGGAGTGCGTCACCGGGTCGGAGAGGAAGCGGCGGACGAGGCGGTCGACGTTGCGGTCGAGGGTCGCGGAGAACAGCATCCGCTGGCCCTCCGGGTCGACCTGGTCCAGCAGGCGGGTGACCTGCGGCAGGAAGCCCATGTCGGCCATCTGGTCGGCCTCGTCCAGGACGGTGATCCGCACGTCGCCGAGCTTGCAGTCGCCGCGCTGGATCAGGTCGGCGAGGCGGCCCGGGGTGGCGACGAGCACCTCGGCGCCGCGCGCGAGGGTCTGGGCCTGGCGGCCGATGGACATGCCGCCGACGACCGTGGCCAGCCGCAGGTTCACGGCGGTGGCGTACGGGGCGAGCGAGTCGGTGACCTGCTGGGCCAGCTCACGGGTGGGGACGAGGACGAGCGCCAGCGGGCGGCCGGGCTCGGCGCGGCGGCCGGCCGTACGGGCCAGCAGGGCCAGGCCGAACGCGAGGGTCTTGCCGGAGCCCGTGCGGCCGCGGCCGAGGACGTCACGGCCGGTGAGCGAGTTGGGCAGCGTCGCGGCCTGGATGGGGAACGGCTCGGTGACGCCCTCGCGGGTCAGCGTGGAGAGCAGGCCGGCCGGCATGTCCAGGTCGGCGAAGGACTCCACCGGCGGCAGGCCCGGGGTCGTGCTCACCGGGGTCTCGAAGTCGCCCTGGGGGGCGGCGGCGGGCCGGCGGCGGGCCGGCTGGGCGCCGCCACGGCCCTGCTGGGAGCCACGGCCCGGCTGAGCGGACCGGTTCGGCTGGGCGCTGCGGTTCTGCTGGGGACCGCGGGGTGCGCGGGACGGGCGGGCGGAGCGAGTCATACGGGTGGGACCTTCCCTCAATGGGGTTGGCACGCCCGAAAAGGAGACTTCGCATCGCAGGCCGTCCTGGACGGCTGGAATGGAAACAGCCGGAACGGTCGGACGGCGGAAAAGCCTGGGCGCGCTGGTGCGGGACGACGGCCGGTGCGTGGGCGCGCCGGCCGGCGCTGGGGCAGCAATGGGGCCCGCACCCAGTGGTGCGGGCCCCATTGCCTGTGTGCTTCATGCAGAGCCCGGGGCCGCCGTCAGGCGGACCGGGCGGGCATCATCGTCAGGCAGCGACGATGTTCTCGGCCTGCAGGCCCTTCTGGCCCTGCGTGACGTCGAAGGAAACCTTCTGGCCCTCGAACAGCTCACGGAAGCCGTTGGAGGCGATGTTCGAGTAGTGGGCGAAGACGTCGGGGCCGCCGCCGTCCTGCTCGATGAAGCCGAAGCCCTTTTCCGAGTTGAACCACTTCACGGTGCCAGTAGCCATGTCTATCTCCTTAGTGGATGCACCTTTGACAGATGCAACGGGCCCCACACCGGAATAGACCGGCAAAAACAAAAATGCGCCGTCGGTTCACATAACCGTCAGGCGCACACGAGTTCATGGGTACCACAACTGAAACGTCAGTTAAGCGTAGCACACGTCGGCGTCCCCCGTTTCGCCGCCCGCCGACGGTGCCTTCCGGCCCTGCGGCCCCTTACGCCTCCTACAGCTCCACGCCCTGCGCGCGGGCGTGCCGGTCGGCGGCCACCTCGGCCTCCGCCTCGTCCAGATAGACCTCGCAGACCAGACGGCCGTCGGCGGTCATGTTGTGCTCCAGCTCCCAGAGACTGAGCTCACCCCCGCCCTCCAGCAGGAACGCGTGCTCGTAGAAGCGGCACCAGGTGGCGTCGCGCCCCGCGCTCCGGCGCCTCGGCTTGGTGATCAGCGCGATGTGGTGCCCGAGCGCCCCCTGGAGCAGCTCCCGCACCACCTCGCCGGGCGCGTCCTCGTTCTCCGCGCGCCGCAGCAGCCGCCGGGCGTGATCGGGCGAGGCGTCGGCCACGTACTCCCGGCGGGGCTGGGCCGGCCCCATGGCCAGCAGCAGCTCCTCCGCCAGCCAGGCCGGCAGCTCGTCGGCCTCGTTCCGGGGCCCGATGCCGCCGCCGATCCGTTCGTGCACGCGCCGCTCGGCCCGGTCGAGGGCGTCCTCGTCCGCGTAGAGCTCGTAGAGGAAGGCGTCCTCCGGGCCGGTGTCGTGCTCCAGCTCGAACAGCAGCAGGCTGCTGCCGTCGGCCAGCAGGAAGACGTGCCGGTACGCATTGCAGCGCAGCGGGCGGTGCTCGTCATTGCGCTGGCGGTACGAGCGGAGCTCCGCCTGATGCATCAGCGCCGTCCGCAGCCGGGCCAGGACCGGCTCGCCGATCTCGAACCCGTTCTGGGCCCGCTTGAGGAGCGCCGCCACCAGCTCGGCGGGCGTGGTCTCGGCCCCGGTGGGCCCGGCCGGCCCCTGGCCGTGCTCCGTGCGCCCCCTGTGCGCCCTGCACGCCGGGCTGTGATGCCTCCGCTCCCCTCGCTCGCTTCCGCATCCGCTCTCACCGGCTCGCGAGTTCTCCATGCCTCCGACCTCCCGGCCCTCGCCGCGCCCACCCCGCGCACTTACCGTAGCGGCGCGAACACGAGACGGGGGCAGGGTTTCGGGGAACTGGGTGTGCGGAGCCCCGGACACGCGGGGGGCGTTCGGCGGTGGCTCGGGGGGAGGAGCGTGCGCGGCCCGTGCGCCCCCCTGGCCCGAGCCCGGCTCCGGCAGGCGTGCTTCCCCGAAGCAGGAACCCTTCGCTGATCCCTCGCCGCCTCCCGCCAACCTCTCGCCGCCCCTCGCCAACCCTTCGTCCCAGCAGGCGAAGTGGGGGCTCTTGGCGAGGAATTCGGCGATGCCGCCCGGGGACAGTCCGAGGGCGGTCCAGGGGCAGTCCGGGGGCAGTCCGGGAGCCGTGGCGCCGGTGAACTCCCGCCGCCCGGCGCCGCCCGGGGCGGCATCCGCCCCGGACATGCAGAAGCGCCCCGCCCGGTATCCACCGGACGAGGCGCTCTCCCGCAGGTCAGAGGGGATATCTCCGACCCGCGTCAGGTAGGCCGTGTGGGACTCGAACCCACAACCAATGGATTAAAAGTCCACTGCTCTGCCAATTGAGCTAACGGCCCGCACCCCGCAGCATAGCCCGGCCGACCGCGTAATCCAGAGTCGTTATGGCCGATGCGTCGAACGGAGGCGCAACGGAAGCCCGGACGCGACGGGGCCCGTACTGCACCGAAGTGCCGTACGGGCCCCAAATCACCTGCGGTTATCAGCCGTTGCGCTTCCAGCGCGGCTTGTCGTCGCGGCGGCCGAAGGAACCGGTGCCACCCCGGTGGTCGTCGCGGCGGCCGGTCGGGCGGTCGTGGCCGCCGGCGCGGTAGCCGCTCGACGGGCGGTCGTCGCGGCGGTCACGGTTGAACGGACGGTCGCTGCCGCCGGAGCGGAACCCGCCGCCGTGGGACGGGCGGTCGTCGCGGCGGAAGCCACCGGACGGACGGTCATCCCGGCGGAAACCGGCGGAGCGGTTGTCGTCACGACGCTCATCGCGGCGGAAACCACCGGACGGACGGTCATCCCGGCGGAAGCCACCGGAGCGGTTGTCATCACGACGGTCGTCACGACGG